>JALCST010000006.1 GCA_022653675.1 Bacteroidales bacterium
TGTGTCTTGCGCTTTCGTTGAATGTAAGCGCTCAGGGGAAAAACGATGGTCCATCCCATACGGATGGCGTCGCATACAACTATAATTACAAGAGGGGAACCCATTTCGGGTTTGAAGGTTCTTTTCTTTATTATTCAGGCTTGACAGAATCGCCTGAGGGTTTGGGAGACCTTCCGGTATGGGGAGAATTTGCGGCTAACGTAGGATATTCCTGGGGAGACGGATTATATGCCGGTTTTGATCTTGGATGTCTCTATTCAAGTGAGGCTTTATTCCTCGATCCTGCTTTGGTATTAAAATATAATTTCAGAAACGATAAGCGGAGCCCTTTCGTCAAGGTAAAGGTCGGATCCAATGTGTTCCCAGACCTTGATAATCCAATACTTTACCAATTTTGTTCTACGAGTGTAGGCGTTGACTTCAGACATTTTTCCGTCTATGTGGGGTATTACAACATCAATATTACATCCTCAGTCTTGACGTGGATAAATTTATGTAACATCGGGATCGGATATAATTTTTAGTGGTTTCACCGTAGGTAATTTGGGTAAAGAGGCCTCCTGGCTATCCGGAAGGTCGATTTTGGAATGCGGAGTTGTCGACCGAAAAACGACGGGGGCTTTTTGTTGTCTCAACTTACTGAATATCAGCAGTAGTACCCAAATTACCTACGATAAATATTTTATTGGAAATGTTAGATACATTGTCATTTATCACAAAAAATAATATTATGAATCGTTCAATCAGGGTATGTGCTTTATTCCTGTGTCTTGCGCTTTCGTTGAATGTAAGCGCTCAGGGGAAAAACGATGGTCCATCCCATACGGATGGCGTCGCATACAACTATAATTACAAGAGGGGAACCCATTTCGGGTTTGAAGGTTCTTTTCTCTATTCTTCAGGTTCAACTGAAGTTATAGCAAACAGTAGTCCGTTATTCGGAGAAATTTCGGCAAACGTAGGTTATTCCTGGGGGGATGGGTTATTTGTTGGTTTCGATATGGGATGTTTATTTTCCGACGGAGCTCTGTTCAATCCGGCTTTGACCGTTAAATATAATTTTAAGAATGATAAGAGAAGCCCCTTCATCAAGGTAAAGACAGGGTCTTCATTTTTTTTGATTAACGGGGTCACAGCCTACCAATTCTGTTCAACGAGTGTCGGCGTTGATTTCAGGCACTTTTCCGTCTATGCGGAATCGTACAACCTCAATCCTTCTTCTTCGATCTTGACATGGGTGTCTTTATTTGGCATAGGGGTAGGATATAATTTTTAGTGGTTCCGATTTAGAGAATATGATCCTCACCGGATAAAAAGCAGGCCGGCCCGAAGCGATACGGGCCGGCCTTTTGGTTAAAAACATCTGTAATTAATTTAGAAACCGAAGTACCTGTCGGCATTATTGTAGCATATGTCTTTGACCATTTGGTGAAGGAAAGGCATCTCGCTTTCGGGCAGGCGGCCGGATTCGACATCCTCGCCGATGACGCTGCAGAGTATGCGGCGGAAATATTCGTGGCGGGGATATGAGATGAAACTGCGGCTGTCGGTCAGCATTCCGACGAAGCGGCTGAGCAGGCCGACTTCCGACAGTGCGTTGAGTTGCTTGCGTATCCCGTCCTCCTGGTCGAGGAACCACCACGCCGCACCGTATTGCATTTTCCCTATGCAACTTCCGTCCTGGAAGTTGTAGCACATCGTAGTGAGAACTTCCGTGTCGCGCGGATCGAGATTGTAAAGTATGGTCTTCGCCAGCTTACCCTCGCCGTCGAGGCGGTCGAACAGTTTGTTACCGGCGGCTGCGCAGTGCAGGTCATGTATGGAGTCATATCCCGTGTCCGGGCCGAGGACCTTCATCATCCTGCTGTTGTTGTTCCTTATGGCGCCTATGTGGAATTGCTGTACCCAACCCGATTCGGCATCCATGACCGCGAAATCGTAGAGGGCGGCACTGCGGAACTTGTCCGTCTCCTCGGCTGTCGGCATTTCGCCTTTCATGGCTTTCGCGAATATGTTTTCGATCTCCGTGTCCGTATAGTCCGAAGCATAGAACGTCTCGATGCCGTGGTCCGAAAGCTTGCAGCCCATGGAGGCGAAGAATTCGTGGCGTTTGCGCAACGCATCGAGCATGTCCCTGTACGAACGGATGTCGATGCCGGCGGCGGCCCCGAGTTTTTCTACGTACTTGGAGAACTCTTCGGGATTGTCGACCGCCATGGCCTTGTCGGGCCGCCATGCGGGGATCACCTTTACCCCGAAAGGATGTTCCATGATCTGTTTGTGGTATTCGAGGCTGTCAATTGGGTCGTCGGTGGTGCAGACCGTCCTGACATCGAATTTCTTCATTAACGCCTGGGCGCGGAACCCTTCCGTTTGCAGCATCGCGGTGCATTCGTCGTAGATCTTACGGGCCGTGCCCGGGTTCAGCAGGTCGTAGACGCCGAATACCCTCGCCAGTTCGAGATGCGTCCAATGATAAAGAGGATTGCGCATCGTGTAAGGCACGGTTTCCGCCCACTTCATGAATTTCTCGAACGAAGGTTTGTTGCCGGTTATGTAGTCTTCGCTCACTCCGTTCGCCCGCTCGCAACGCCACTTGTAATGATCGCCGCCGAGCCAGACTTCGGTCAGGTCTTTGAATTGGTAGTTTTCGGCTATCATCTTGGGTGACAAGTGACAATGATAGTCTATTATAGGCATTCCCTCGGCACTCCCGTGAAAAAGCTCCCGTGCGGTTTTGCAGGTGAGCATGAAATCCTTATTTATGAAACTCTTCATTAGCGTGATTTTTACATGCAAATTTAATAAAAAATCGGAATGTCGTGTACGTGCACGAAAATAATTGCTATTTTTGTGTGCGAATGTTATTTTTGTATTCGAAAACAAAAAAAATAAATGTGAATATGTTAAGGTTGAACAGAAAAAACGTAGCCGCAAAGAGCTACACCGAAAAAGTGATCCAGTTCGGAGAGGGGAATTTCCTCCGTGGCTTCGCCGACTGGATAATATGGAATATGGACCGGAGAATAGGTTTCGACGCATCTGTGGTGGTGGTACAGCCGATCGCGAAGGGTATGGCCGGCGTCCTGAACGAACAGGATGGGCTTTATGACCTGAACCTTCAGGGATTGGACGGAGGTAAACCGGTGAACAGCATCGAAATGATAGATGTCGTCAGCCGTGCCATAAATCCCTACGAAGATTTCGACGCTTATCTCAAATTGGCTGAAGACCCTAACATGAGATTCATAATCTCGAATACGACCGAGGCCGGCATCGCATTCGATCCGGAATGCAAACCGGGCGACAGGCCGGCTCTTTCCTATCCTGGCAAGCTGACCCAGCTCCTGTATCACCGTTACGAATATTTCAATGGGGATTTGACGAAGGGCTTCATCATTTTCCCGTGCGAACTCATTTTCCTGAACGGAAAGGAATTGAAGAAATGCATCGAGCAATATATCGACTCATGGAAACTTCCCGACGGATTCCGCAAATGGTTCGAAACAGCCTGCGGGGTTTACTGCACGCTCGTCGACAGGATCACGCCGGGTTATCCGAAGGACAATATCGGAGAGCTCCTGAAGATTATCGGCTATGACGACCGCCTGGTCGACAAGGCCGAGATATTCCATCTATGGGTCATCGAAGCTCCCGAAAGCGTGGAGAAGGAATTCCCCGCGGACAAGGCCGGGCTGCACGTCAAGTTCGTCCCGTCCGAGGCCCCTTACCATGCGCGCAAGGTCACCCTGCTGAACGGCCCCCATACGGTCCTTTCGCCGGTAGGCTACCTCAGCGGTCTGGACACCGTACGCGAATGCTGCGAGGATCCCCTTATAGGCCGCTTCGTGAACAAGGTAATGTACGACGAACTACTCGGGACGCTCGACCTTCCTCACGACGAGCTTAAGAAATTCGCGGACGACGTACACGAGCGTTTCTGCAACCCGTTCGTAAAACACTTCGTGACCAGCATAATGCTGAATTCCTTCCCGAAGTACAGGACCCGCGACCTGCCGGGGTTGAAAACTTACCTGGAACGCAACGGGAAGCTGCCCGAGGGACTCGTGCTCGGGCTCGCGGCGATCATCACATATTACAGGGGAGGCAAGAGGGGAGAGGACACGATCGTTCCGAACGACGATCCCGCGATAATGGAATTGCTCAAGGATCTTTGGTCCAAGGGGTGCCTGGATTGCCTTGCCAAGGGAGTTCTCGGTGCCGAAAACATCTGGGGCGAAGACCTGAACGAAATCCCCGGCCTGACTGAACTGGTAGAAAGGGATATCGCCCTCATTCAGGAAAAGAGTATGGAAGCAGCTGTGGAAAGCATACTTTAATTCCTGTGCCATGGCCGAATACATACGCATAGACGGTAAGGACAATGTCGCCGTCGCAGTCAACCGGCTTTCCAAGGGGACTTCGTTAAATGTCGACGGCCGGGCGGTGATTCTGGCCGAAGATATCCCGGCGGGCAACAAGTTCGCACTGTCCGACCTTCCGGCCGGAGGGACCGTGGTCAAATACGGTTTCCCGATAGGACATCTTACCAAAGCCGTCCCAAAAGGAGGTCTCGTAGATCATAATTGCCTTAAGACTGGTCTCGATGGCTTGCTCGAATATTCCTATAGTCCCGATCTGGAAGAGATTCCCGCGTCGGAGCCGCGGACCTTCCGGGGATTCGAGCGTGCAAACGGGGAGGTCGGCATCAGGAACCAGATATGGATCATACCTACCGTGGGGTGCGTAAACGGCACCTGTCTCAGGCTGGCGGAGCTGTTCAACGCTGAGATTTCCGGCCGGGCGGGTTCGGTGGATGCGGTGGTCGCATTTCCCCACGATTACGGTTGTTCGCAGCTCGGGGACGACTTTCAGAATACCCGCAAGGTATTGCGCGACATGGTGCTGCATCCCAATGCGGGCGGCGTGCTGGTCGTCGGGCTGGGATGCGAGAATAACCAGCTTGGAGAATTCATGGATTTCGTAGGCCCTGTCGATGCTTCGCGCATCAAGGCTTTCGAGACGCAGAAGGTGGATGACGAGATCGAATACGGCCTGGCCATGCTGCGCGAAATATTCATCGTCGTTTCCTCTGACAGGCGTACCGAGTGCCCTGCAAGTGATCTCAGGATAGGCCTGAAATGCGGCGGCAGCGACGGATTCAGCGGCATTTCTGCAAATCCCCTCGTAGGCAGGTTCAGCGACTGGCTCGTATCCCAGGGAGGCACCACCGTCTTGACCGAAGTCCCGGAAATGTTCGGAGCCGAAACTCTGCTAATGAACCGCTGTGCCGACAAGTCGGTATTCGACAAGACCGTTTCCATGATCAACGGCTTCAAGAAGTATTTCATCGGCAACGGGATGCCGATTTACGAAAACCCTTCGCCGGGGAACAAGGAGGGAGGAATATCCACGCTCGAGGAGAAATCTCTGGGTTGCACACAGAAGAGCGGGAGAAGCATTGTCCGCGACGTGCTGGAATACGGGGACAGGCTCAAGACGAAAGGACTGAACCTGCTGTCCTCTCCCGGCAACGACCTGGTGGCGGCAGGGGCATTGGCTTCCAGCGGCTGCCAGATGGTTCTATTCACTACCGGCCGCGGAACCCCTTTCGGGACGTTCGTCCCGACGATGAAGATATCTACCAATACGCCTCTCTTCGAACATAAGCCGGGCTGGATGGATTTCAATGCCGGCCGTATCATCGATGGCGACTCTTTCGATGCGCTGCTGCCTCAATTCATAGACAAGGTGCTTGCAGCCGCATCGGGCGCCCCTGTCAGGAACGAGTACAACGGGTTCAGGGAACTCGCCATCTTCAAGACGGGAGTCACGCTCTAAATCACGCTTTGAACGGTGATGCGCTGATTTTCAGTATGTTCCTCCTGCATCTCCGCTATCGAAGAGTTATGCTCTGATTTGTGTTGGGGTGATCTTTTATTAGTAGTAATCGATGTTGAAGCGGGTGAGAAGGTCCATGTGCATGTAATTGTCTTTCTTGGCCGGAGTCTTTTTCAGGACTATGTAATCCGTAAGAGCCTGTATCGCATAGAATGACTGCATGTCGGCATGCTGGGTGATGAGAGCCTGCACGGTGCCTGTCCTCAAAGCGTTGAGGTTTCTTTTGAGGCTGTCGTAGCCCAATACCCTGCGATCGGGATCGGGATGCTTTTCCAGATAATTGGTAATAAGGTAAACCCGTGAGTTGAACATCACTATGTGCTTGAAATCCGGATGTTCCGAAAAGAATTTTTCCAAGGTGGACTCTATCCCCTCGGTATCGTTCGGGTAAATGAAAACGTTCTGCACCTCGCAGTCGGGGAAGTGCTCCGACATATAGTCCATGAATCCCTCACGCCTGTTTACGGTAGGGTCCGACTGCCGGTTCTTGTCCCTTACGATGCGTACCACGGCGGCTTTCCCCGGATTCTTTCCCAACGTCAGAAGGTCGGCGCAAAGATATCCACTCTGGTACATCGGCATCCCGAAATATGCGAAATAGTCGTCTTCTTCTATCTTCGAGTCGATATAAACGTAGGGAATCCGGTTCTCGGCCAGTTTCTCCACGAAATTGCGTGTCTCGTTCTTGAACATCGGTGCGAGAACCACTCCGGAAGGGTCGTTCTTAATGACCTCTTCGCAGGATGCCTTGAAAGACTCTATGTCGTATTGGTTGTAAAAGAATGGTATTACTTTGACATTGAATGGTTTGGCCATTTCTATTCCCCTTGTTACGCCTTCGTTCGACATGGCCCAGTAATCCCCTTCGTGGAATTGCGGCATAAGGCATGCGACCAGGTGTTCCTTGTTCGAGGCAAGCATGGAGGCGAAGATGTTCGGCTCGTAGCCGAGTTCTTCTATAGCCTTCATAACCTTCTCTTTGCTCTTTTCCGATACTTCGCCCCTGTTGTGGATGACCCTGTCGACCGTGCCTTTGGATATGCCGGCTTTTTTCGCGACATCCTTTATAGTGATTTTGCTGTACTTCTCCATTTATGGCGCTTTTAATTGCAGACAAATATATGAAAAATATTTGTCATCTTTTCGTGCACGCACACGACAATTATAAAAAATGACTAAATTTGTGTCATAATAGTTGAAATCATGAAAAGAGTTGTCACTTTCGGAGAAATAATGCTTCGCCTTGCGACTCCCGGCTACGAGAGGTTCTGTCAGGCTGACAGTTACAATGCGACGTTCGGCGGAGGGGAAGCCAATGTGGCCGTTTCGCTCGCCAATTACGGCATCGATGCCGAGTTCGTAACGCGGCTGCCCGAGAACGACATCGCGGAAGCCTGCATTGCGGATCTCAGGAGGCACAATGTCCGTACCGGAAACATAATCAGGGGCGGAGAGCGTCTCGGAATCTATTTTCTCGAGACAGGGGCGGTCGCACGTCCTAGCAAGGTGATTTATGACCGCGCCCACTCCTCCGTTTCCGAGATACGTCCGGGTATGGTGGACTGGGAAAGGGTCCTGAAGGGAGCCGACTGGTTCCATTGGACCGGAATAACCCCGGCCATATCCCAAGGGGCCGCCGATACCTGCCTGGAAGCGGTTAGAGTGGCCAACAGGCTCGGCGTTTTCGTCTCCTGCGACCTGAACTATCGCAAGAATCTTTGGAAATACGGCAAGAGTGCCGGCGAGGTCATGCCTGACCTCGTTGCCGGATGCGATCTTATCCTCGGCAACGAGGAGGATGCCGAGAAGGTGTTTGGGATCAAGCCCGAACATTTCGACGCTTTGGCCACTGCCGGTAAAGTGGATGCCTCGAAGTTCGAAAGCGTCTGCAAGCAACTGATGGCGAAGTTCCCGCGTGCGAAGAAAGTGGCCATAACCCTGAGAGGTTCGGTCAATGCGAACATAAACACATGGGGCGGCTGCATCTATTCCGACGGGACGTTGAAGCAGTCGCGCAGATATGAGATCACCGACATAGTCGACAGGGTCGGCGGAGGCGATTCCTTCATGGGAGGACTTATTTACGGCCTGCTCACTTACGGCGACGATCGGAAGGCACTGGATTTCGCGGCTGCGGCGTCGTGCCTCAAGCATACCGTTTACGGTGACTATAATCTCGTCACCGTTCCGGAAGTGGAGAAATTAATGAGTGGGGACACATCCGGAAGGGTTTCCCGCTAAACAATAACAATATCATGGCAAGATTCACAAAATTGGAAGTGCTGCATACGATGAAGGAACGCAGCATGGTTCCCGTCTTTTACGACGGCGACATAGGAATAACCGAACACGTCCTAAAGGCGTGCTACGAAGGGGGAGTAAGGCTTTTCGAGTTCACGAACAGGGGTGATTTCGCATCCGAGGTGTTCGTGGCATTGGCTAAATATGCGGAAAGGGAGTGCCCCGAAATGATTTTAGGTGCGGGCACCGTCATTGATGCTCCCACTGCTGCCATATACATGCAGTTCGGTGCCAACTTCATAGTCGGTCCCTGCTTCAACGCCGAGGTCGCCAGGATATGCAACAGGCATTGCGTTCCATATATTCCTGGTTGCGGAACCGTGACTGAAATTGGCGATGCCGAGGAGTGCGGCTGCGACGTCTGCAAGATTTTCCCTGCCGGATGCGTTGGAGGCCCGGCCTTCGTAAAGAACATAAAGGCTCCCCTGCCTTGGGCCAACATACTGGCGACCGGTGCTGTGGAACCTACGGAAGAGAATCTTTCCGCATGGTTCAAGGCGGGAACGTTTGCGGTCGGGATGGGCTCCCGGTTGTTTCCGAAGGACGTGATAGCTTCAGGAGACTGGCAGGCGATCACGGACAAATGCATATTTGCATTCAAGGTTATAGAATCCAATAAAAAATTGAATCTGAAACGACAATAAAATGGGAATTTCCGACAAGGCCGGCAAGATGACTTCGTACCGTTGGCTCATCTGCTTCATGCTTTTTTTCGCGACGACGGTAAACTATATGGACCGGCAGGTCCTTTCCCTGACATGGAAAGACTTCATAGCTCCCGAATTCCATTGGACCAACAATGATTACGGAAAGATAACTTCCACGTTTTCCATTTTCTATGCGATCGCCATGCTTTTCGCCGGCCGCTTCGTTGACTGGATGGACACCAAGAAAGGTTATCTGTGGTCGATAGGCATATGGTCGGTAGGCGCTTGCTTGCATGCGTTCTGCGGAATAGCCACTTCCGGTATTGCCACTGGAACGTGGATATTCAATTTCGCTGGGGCAAAGGCGGCGTTAGCTCTTATGGATAACATATCCAAAATAGTGACGGTCAGCGTTTCGCTCTTCATCTTCGCCCGGCTTGTCCTTGCGATAGGCGAGGCTGGCAACTTCCCGGCGGCGATAAAAGCCACCGCCGAATATTTCCCGCGCAAGGACCGTGCATTCGCTACGAGCCTCTTCAATGCCGGTGCGACCGTCGGTGCGCTGATCGCTCCCGTGACGATACCCGCCATAGCAGTGAAATTCGGATGGGAGATGGCCTTCATATTCATAGGCGCCCTCGGATTCATCTGGATGGGAATCTGGGTGTTTGTCTATAAGAAGCCGGAAAGGAACAAACATGTCAACGAAGCCGAACTGAATTATATCCTGCAGGATTCCGAAGCCGACAAGGCTGCCGGCGTCGGGGATACGGCAGTACGTGACGCAAAGAAGATTTCATTATGGAAATGCCTAAGTTTCAAACAGACATGGGCCTTCGCTTTCGGAAAATTCATGACCGACGGCGTATGGTGGTTTTTCCTGTTCTGGATACCGGCCTATCTTAGCTCCGTTTACGGACTTACTTCCGATATGCCCAAAGCACAGATGCTCATTTTCGTATTGTATGCTATAACCCTGCTTTCGATAGTCGGTGGCTACCTGCCTTCCATCTTCGTCAGGAAGCTAGGTATCAACCCTTACGAGGCAAAGATGCGTGCCATGCTGATTTTCGCCTTCGTACCGTTGCTTGTCTTGTTCGCTCAGCCGCTCGGGCACATCTCCGTCTGGATACCCGTCGTATTGATAGGGCTTGCCGGGGCAGCCCACCAGTCTTGGAGTGCCAATATATTCTCCACGGTCGGAGACATGTTCCCGAAGAGTGCGATCGCCACGGTGACGGGCATCGGAGGAATGGCCGGCGGAGTAGGATCCTTCATAATCAACCGCGTTAGCGGGGCTCTTTTCGACCATGCGGCTGCAGTGAATATGAAGTTCATGGGGTTCAGAGGTATAGAATCCGGGTACTTCATAATCTTCTGCGTTTGCGGTGTCGCATATATTATCGGTTGGGTCGTAATGAAACTTCTCGTACCTAAGTACAAGCCTATAGAAGTATAAAATTTTGCATAGTCATAAAAAATTGATACTTTTGCACCCCTTGAAAGGATGAACGGCTTCCGAATAAACGTGAAATCCTTTTCGGGGAAGATCCGCTAGCTCAGTTGGTAGAGCACAACACTTTTAATGTTGGGGTCTCGGGTTCGAACCCCGAGCGGGTCACAAAGTTCAGCTTCTCTCCGGAGCCCGGGCGCTACTGAGCCCAATTCGCTGCTAATCCAAGCCGCCACTAATTACTAAGCTTAGTCACTACTAATCCTGAACGCTCTATGACGGAGCGCAGCACTTTTCTTTCAAACAGCTTGTAATCTGTTGTTTAGAGCAGAGTCGCATAGAGGAATGTGGCCATAGTATTCTACGCAAGTACCTTATTGACAGGTATTAGGGAGAAAAGTGCTGCGCTCGCCTATTTTCATATCTCCGGGGCAGCTTTCACCGTAGGTAAATTGGGGAAAGAGGCCTCACAGGTGTTTCCCGAGCCGATTTTGGAGACCGAGTCTGCCAATCGAAAATCGAAACAGAATCTCAAACACAGCTAACTTGCTGATTGCCAATAGTAGTACCCAATTTACCTACGATGAAATGGTCCTCACCTTTCGGGAACGCTTTTCATCGTAGGTAAATTTGATAAACTAGCCCTTGAGATAACTAAAGGGCTGTTTTGTGGAATCTATTTTTTTGTCAAACTTCCGGTTGGACCACCACTGCGGGAAAACCATCGCGCAGTGCCAGGGTAATCCTGGTGGCGATATTCATGAACGAGCGGGCAAATGGCAATATCGCCATATCTGCGGCTTCCAATTAATGACATGGCCCCGGAGGTCTTTCGTGTAACTTCCGGGGCCATGCCAAAAGAGGAGACGCCATTTATGTTTTTACTGCCCCGCTTCCCACGCCTTCAGGTCGTCGTCGGTGACGGTATAGGTCCAGGTGTGGTAAGTGTAGTAGTTCTTCCTCCCATTTAGGTCCTGCTGCCATGAACGAGCGGTCCACGATGACTCTGAGAACAGGAACTTATGTCCTGTGGGGTTATCAGCTTCCGACTCGTACCAGCCCTTAATCAATGATTTGAATTCTGGGTCACTGTAGAATTCAACGTAAGTATTATCGTTTGGAAGGCGAGTGTGAGCAATCAGGTCGAAATACAGTTGATCTTCATATGGAGCCCTACCATTTGCAAGGATTGCACTATCTCCCGCATCAATTGAAATGCTATCTGATTTAAAGTTGATAGTGGAAGCCCTTATGTATAAGTTTTGGGTAGAGTTGTTCTGAACATACCAGATTCCTATGTATGGTGGATTTAAAAGACTCTCCGGATCGCAGGAGCAGAGCAGAACCAGCATGGAGATAAATATAAGTAATTTTTTCATTTGGTCTAAATTAAAAACCGTAATGTACAAATGTGGTATCGATAGGCACTGACTTCGATGTAAAATTAAGCATCAGTTTTGATTTCAGCGATGCAATGTCATCGACGTCGGAGGTCATGCACGACATGATTTCGTTAAGTGACAGTATGTTATTGCAATATAGATCCCATACTATGCCTGGCCGAAACCAATAAGAAGCTATAATATTTGGGCATTTATATATAGATGTCAGTTTATGGTTATTGTTAAGCATCTTTTCATATTCCATGATATAACCTACCGCAGTAGCCCACATTTCGGTCACGCCGCATTTGCCGTTACCCGAAGATGTCTTTGTCCCGTACGGATCATTGAAAGAAGATGCCACGATGCAGTTCGCTTCATAATCCATCACGTCGGCCCACCATGCCATCCCGATACCGGAGTACGAGACATTCCGGAAATGGCTCGCGTGAGAGAACTCATGGCAAACGTCTTCGTAGATGCTTTCGTAAGTGCGGTTTTCTATATCGCATATCGTTATGTCCGGGCCTAAAAGATCAACCAACAGATCTAAAAGGACGTATGCACCGGCTGTTATTGCGGTGGCTCCAGAACCTGTCACCGGTGCGAAAACCATCAGGGATATCAATCCGGCATCCGACAGTGTCGTGTATGGAAGCGTTCCATGGTGAAGCATGAGGGTGGATGCCCCTTCGAAGCTTTCGAGTGCCCAGACACGCATGCCGCCTGGCGGCGGGGTTATCCCTTCGTTATCGCAGCGCCTGTACCAGTCGTAAGCCGCATCGTTGATGGCCGCAAGCGCCCATGCCTTCTTGTCGGCGTCGTTGTTCCTGTCCAGGGTGACGCTTCTCGTCTGCTTCATGTTATAGGTATATGGCATGATCAGTGCAAAGCCATAACCCATATTATAACCGTACTCGTTTACGAACCTCAATTCGAACCGCGGGGTTCCTATGATGTCTGACAACCCCGCGATGGTATAGGTCCCGTCACTCCTGGTGAAGCCGGTACGGATCTTGAGGAATCTTCTTGCTCTCACCTTGATGCCCTTTACCGGAAGCGAAGACGAACGGGCCAGGTCGGAATAAAACATTATTTTGCCGGTATTCGATACTGTGGAACTGGAGGAGCCGGAGGAGCCTGACGAACTGGAAGAGCCGCCGGAACTGCTTTCGCTCTCGTCCGGATTCGTTATGTCGTACGATCTTTGTTCGACCTGCCTGAGGTCGATCCCTTCTTTGGAAGCCGTAGCGGAACTTTCATTATCGGGGATCAGGCACGTGTCCAGAATTTCATACCTGACGGCTTTCGGCAGCGTGTCGTCTATGGGTACGACGGTATATTGCCATGTGAACTCATCGGGCGGTACTGACGGGTCATGATAATCGCTCGGGTCTCCGAGTACCTCGTAATCCAATGGATAGTCGTAATACTCGTAATCCAGATCCATGATCTTGTTGAATTCGAGGGAATCCTCGGGCAGCATTCTTACATACAGATAGTTGGGAGTGATTGCGCTGTCGATGGCGGCCGTATTGCCGCGAGTGGCTGGGTAAAGCTCTTCGCAGGCGGCCCGCATCGCACCGATGGAATAAGGATTTTCGAGCTTTCTCCCCAGAACGGAATGGTCGACGACGATTTCGGATGCCTTGTGATGATCCGTCATCATTTGGGTGGGAGTGGACAACTCGTCCTCATTGAACGTAGTGCATGCGCCAATAGCCATGCACCAGAATAAGATTAGTAGTGATTTCGATTTCATAGATGTTGTTATTATTGGTTGGAATAGTTTTATGGGTAAATATGTAAAGGTGTTCTAAGTTACAGTCATTCCGTGACTTTTCCAAATATTTCCGGATTATTTTGAAGTGAAAGTTAAAAACGCTTTCGAGGACTTTACAGGCCATTGTAACCCGACTTCTGGAGTGCACTTTAACCGGACTTTTCTTCTTCTTATACTTCTTCTTTTCTTCCTTGTTTTATCACTTAAGTAATTACTCCATTTAGTAAGATTATATTATACCTGGGCTTGGGAATAAATGGATCATGAATGGAAAACCATGTATGTCCTTTTTTTTGATAATCGTGACATTAAAATCCTTGAATCACCTTTCGTCGTTTTCCCCTCTGTACTTTTCTTCCCTAAACAAACTTGCCTTTCGCGGATCCGTCCATTTGGATTCGATCGAACGAAATAATGAAGTCTCTTGTCTCAAGATCGTATTGAATTGGCGATTCCAGCATTTTGCCCGATTTCGATGTTCTACCCCCTTGTTATTACTAATACTAAAATCCAGGAGTAAGTCCTTTAGCTACGCTAACCCTTTCCATTATTACCCATTACCTAACCAAGACGAAATATCGATACATCGGCGATATCGTAGTAAATGCCGTTAACTTCAACTTGGAATTTCACGGAGTCAAATCTGCCCATTATAGCGTTGTATTTCCTTTGTATGATATTCTTCTGCCTGTCGCCGGCAAATGCAATGCGTCGTTTGTATTTGCGCTTCAACGATGGTTTTATCCCAAGCTCCCTGACAAAAGAGCTTGTGTCAAAGAATGGGAATGCAAGGAAATCCTTTTTGCTGTCGATCGTGTCCGGAAAAGATTCCCTGGCTTCCCTCTCCGTTTCACCGTATCCGAAAAGATCCTTTTCCGCTTGCAGCATAAACGCCATATTTCCCGTTCCCCGTTTTTCCCCATTGCCGTTACCATTCTGATATACTTGCTACTTTTTTTTTGCTTATATGTTTCACAAAAGGTGTTCTAAAAGCAAAATATATTTGTACAGTAACGACGCAACCCTAAGGCTGAGCCTGCACCAAACCACTTAAAATGTTAAGCCCTTTTTTGTCAAACCTCCGGTTGGGTTCCTAATTTTGGAGAATCGGTCTTGGAAAGTAGTCTGGAGTCTACGTGGTAACCGAAGCTCCGGTTGGGTTTTTGCGGGAGCGCAGCACTTTTCTTTCAAATGGCTTGTAATCTGTTTTTTAGGAGGACATCACATATGGGGATATTGTAGTTTTGTCTTGTGTAAATGCTTTGGGGTCAGGCGTTAGGGAGAAAAGTGCTGCGCTTGAAATGCACATCCGATAACATAGGCTCCATGCCGCTCATCGAAAGCGCTTTTACCTACGATAAAATAGCCCTAAAACCTCCAAGGCGATTTTCACCTACGCTGAAATCAGACATGTACTCCAGAGAACGATTTTCACCGTAGGTAAATTTGGCAAACAGGCCTCACGGGTGTTTCTTGGCCAGATTTTGAGAACTGAACCAGGCGATATATGATCTATACGTGGCTCCTAACATGGCTAACTTGCTGGTTGTCAAGAGTAGTGCCAGATTTACCTACGATAAAATTATTGGCGGCTATGGAAACAGTCTTAAAGAGCGCAGCACTTTTCTTTCAATCAGCTTGTAATCTGCTGTTTAGAAGAGAGACGCATAGCGGAATGCGGCCATAGTACTCTACGCAAGTACCTTATTGACAGGTGTTAGGGAGAAAAGTGCTGTGCTCGCCGACTTTCACATCTCAGGGCAGCTTTCACCGTAGGTAAATTGGGGAAAGAGGCCTCACAGGTGTTTCCCGAGCCGATTTTGGAGACCGAGTCTGCCAATCGAAAATCGAAACAGAATCTCAAATACAGCTAACTTGCTGATTGCCAATGGCGGTACCCAATTTACCTACGATGAAATAGTTGTGCCAGATTTATATGCGATGAAATGGTTGTGCCAGATTTACCTACGATGAAATTCTGCTGCGACCTGGTCTGACCTAACCAATACGTTTCCCCGGACATTTTCACTGAAACGTTTTAACCAGCATCCATTCCACTTGACAGTCAAATAATTAAAGACGCAAATAACTGTAATAGAATTTGTTATTTAGAGATGGAGATGTTATATTTGAATTGCTCAAAAACTATGGATATGAAAAAAAACGTTTGTGCCCTGATATTGGTTCCGCTTTTTTTCGCTTGAAGCAATCCTGCATCCGCGGTAATACTGATATCTTGACGGAGATAGATAGGATGGCAACTTTGTCATCGCTAAAATCAAGCTTAAATAGCTTTCCCCACTCCGAACCTCTTTTTCCACTGTTCGTAGAAAACGATGCCGATGAAAAACGAGATCACGTCGGATATGGGTTGGGAAAGTTCAATGCCGGTCAGTCCCCACAATTTGGATGAGAGTAGCAGTATCGGAATGAAGACTATGCCCTGGCGCGTCATGGCGAGGATTGTGGCTGGGACCGCACGATTGGTGGTCTGAAGGAGCATGCTGGTTATGCTTACGAAGCTTACGGCCGGGAATGCGAGGCTCTGGAACCTTAGCGTCTGTGCCCCGATCCTGATCAGTTCGGCATCCTCGGAGCGGAATATGCTTATCAATTGAGGGGCGAATATTATGTTGACGATGCCGAGTGCGATGAAGATCAGGCCACCAGCCTTCAACGTATAGCGGAAGGCGCCGTTGACGCGGTCGTACAGCTTCGCCCCGAAGTTGAAGCCGCATACCGGCTGGAACCCCTGTCCGAAGCCGAGCAAGGTGGCGAATTCTATCATCACGATGCGCATCACGACCGAAAAGGCGGCGAGTGCGGAGTCACCGAAAACGCTGACTGCCCTGTTCAGAAGCAGGGCGGCTACACCGGCTAGGCCTTGTCGTCCGAGCGATGGCAGGCCGCCGGAAATCATGCTGTTGTACATCTTTCTTGTTGGCGTGAAATTGTGCAGGCGGATATGTATGCTTCCCTTGCGCTCTGTGGCGGCCATCAGCAGCACGAACCCGACGAACTGGCTTATGGCCGTGGCAAGGCTGGCGCCCATGACTCCCATCTTCAGCCCGAAAATGAAAATAGGGTCGAGTATTACGTTCAGGACGCCTCCGCATATGAGGCCTACCATGGCTGACATGGCGTTACCCTGCAGCCTCAACTGGTTGTTCAGGACGAACGAAGTCATTATGAAGGGAGTCCCTATCATTATGAACTTCATGTAGTTCATTGCGTAAGGAAGGACAGTCTCGGTAGCTCCGAGAAGCGAGGAGATCGGTTTGAGGAATATGAGGCCTGCGGTGCCGAGTGCGACACCTGCGACCAATGCCGTATAGAAACCCGTGGCAGCCATCTTCGAAGCATTTTTGTAATCCTTCGACCCGAGTGCTACCGATATGAAGTTTCCGGAACCATGGCCGAAATAGAACCCGAGGGCTTGGATGATCGCCATGTATGAAAAGGCGATTCCTATGGCTGCCGTGGACTGCGTATCCAGATGGCCGCAGAAAATGGTATCGACCATGTTGTAGAACGCGCTGACGAGCATGCTTATTATGGTAGGCACAGACATCTTGTTGACAAGTTTGTCTACCGGCAGCGTGGTCATCATAACGTACTTTTCCTGGAGTTTGTCTTCTGCCATCTTTCGTGTTTACGGTGCGACATCCCTCAATTATCAAGCCAGCATCGGTATCGGGTGCTGCGGAAGACATTTGGTCAGGTGTTGTCAGTATGTGTAAGACTTTTAACCGTTTTCCGTAAAAAAAACGTATATTGGTGCGAATTTGGCACTCGATCAGAGATATGTTACAGTTCCTCTTATCACGTATGTTTTCAGGCAGAAAGGGCTTTCCCTTTCACATGGTGAAGGCCGCAGTACTTTTGACGGCCGTTCTTTCCCTTTCACAAGGATGTGTAAAAACCATTGAGGTCTCTGCGGTTTCCATTGACAGACCTTCGGTGGAACTTGCGGTTTCGGGAACGGTCACATTGACGGCTACCGTGTTGCCTGTGGATGCCAGTAATCCTGCGGTTTACTGGAGCAGCAGCGATACGGATGTCGCAACCGTCGAATCCGGTTTCGTGACAGCAGTAGCTCCCGGCGAAGCCACCGTAACTGTGACGACGGTGGACGGTGCATATACAGCGAAATGCAATGTGACCGTTACCGATCCGGCAGTTAAGGTCAACAAGGTATCGTTCGATGTGACGGACAGTGTCCTGGTAGTTGGGGATTCGTTCGTACTGGCGGCTACCGTGCTGCCTGAAGATGCTGCCGACAAGTCCCTGACGTGGAAATCCAATGATGAGAGAATAGCAGGCATAAGCGTGTCGGATGACGGATTTTCAGCGGAAGTGACGGCCGTGAAGGCGGGAACAGCCAAGGTTACGGCTACTTCCGTGAACGGATATTGGGCGAATTGCAGTCTGACCGTCGAGGATGCCGAAGTTCCTGTTGAATCGGTCTCCGTAAAACCGACCACCATGACCATATGCATAGGCCAGACTTCGAACGTGAGCGCGACGGTCTCCCCTTCGAACGCTACCGACAAGGGCGTAAGCTGGTCCTGCAGCGATCCTTTATTAGCGGTGGTAGATGATGACGGGAACGTGACCGGAGTTGCAGAAGGGACATGTACCGTTACCGCTACGACCGAAGGCACGTCTTCTGACGGCGGAAACCAGACGGCGTCGTGCGAGGTAACCGTTTCTGGTTACGCGTCCGTAAAGAGTATTTCGTTGAGCGATAATTCGCTTACGATGAATATAGGTGATACTGACACCCTGCTGGTCTCGATATCCCCGTCATATGCTCACGACAAGAGTGTGACCTGTGCCTCGAGCGATGAAGGGGTGGTGCAGGTATCCATGTCCGGTACGGCAAAGGTTCTGGCCAAGGCTCTGAAAGCGGGGGAGAGCACCATAACCGTCACTGCCAACGACGGCAGCGGCAAGTCCGCCGGTTGCAGCGCCGAGGTTCTGAAGGATACCGTGGATGTTACAGGAGTAAGTTTCGATGTCAGGGACACCGTCCTTAATTTCACCTCCCCGATGTCCGACAGCCTTCTTTTGAATGTGAACGTGTACCCTGAAGATGCCACGGTGAAGGATCTTCTCTGGATAAGCGGAAATGCCGGCATAGCATATGTCCGTCAGAACGGAATGGTAATAGGAATGGGCGAAGGTGACACTTATATAGCTGCGATGTCCGTGGACAACAGCCTGTGCAGGGATACATGCTGGATTTCGGTTCGCCGCGACACGGTTTATTTAAAAAGCATTTCCATTGCTGCGGAACCCGGAAGCGATACCGAATCCCGCCTTTACTCCGGCCAGACCGTAAGGTTGTCCGCTTCCATCGACCCTGCCAATGCCAATTACATGACCGGTTTAAACTGGAGTTCCGGCGACGGCGAAGTTACCGTTTCGGCTTCCTCCTCGAATGACGTTGAGGCTACTGCGACCGTTGTAAATGCCGGGAACCTTTCATCGTCCTCGGAAGTTAAAGTCGAGTCGGAAAATGGAGTCGATGCCACTTCGGAAGTGTATTTCGGACGGATAGCCATTTTCGGGGATTACGGTGAAATTACGGATACGCTCGAAATGGAGACGGACGACATGTGTGCCGTAAGTTGCGAATGGAACGAATCCGTAGCTTCTTTCAGCAAGGTTCCGGATTCGGATGTCGACTGGTCTATTTCCGACCGTTCTGTCGCATATTACTCCGGAGGCTGCGTCTACGGCTCTTCCTCAGGCGTAACTTCCCTGACTGCCGTGGTTGGCTTCACATCCGTTTCAATACCTGTGAAGATCATCGAAAAATCATTGAAAGTGAAGGGTATATCTGTAGATCCTAGTGCGGCTTACATGGTAGTGGGAGACAGTTTGCAACTCAAGGCCACCATTACTCCCCAGTATGCAGAAAACCGTAACGTAACGTGGAGCAGCAGCGATGAGGAAGTGGCTATGGTGGATACCGCCGGACTTGTAAGGGGAATTTCGAAGGGTAAGTCTACCGTGGATGCGGTTACCGAAGATGGCGGCTTTACGGCTTCCTGCACGGTTACCGTCTCCGATTCCGTCGTTCATGTGACCGGAATCAGCATGGTTTTCGATACAGTTTCCGTTCAGGAAGGTGGAAATACTACGTTGCGAACGATCGTTTCCCCTATTAATGCGACATACAAATCCCTGACATGGAGTACAGACAAGCCGGATGTGGTTGCCGTTTCAAGTGAAGGTACGGACGATTACGGTCAGCCCGATGCCACTATAACCGGTTTAGCCGAAGGCGATGCTACGGTTACCGCCGTTACCCTCGACGGTGGATACTCGGCATCGTCACATGTGGTCGTGGAGGTGAAATCCAATCCGGTGACTTCGGTCTCCGTTTCGGCCGATCCGGAGACCGGTACTGAAGACAGGCTTTACCCGGGACAAACGGTCAGACTTGAAGCCTCTTATAAACCTGATGATGCGAATTGCGGAACCGATATCACATGGACAAGTTCTGACGAATCGATGGTATCCGTCGTACCTGATGCAATCGGAAGCCTTACAGCTTCGGCTACCGTAGCCAATCCTTCGAATAAGACCGGAGTGGCGGTGATAGCGGCCATGTCTTCCAACGGGGTTGCAGATTATTCCACGGTTTATGTGGGCGAAATAGCGGTGGGCAGGGATGGAGAACGAATGAATTTCCTTTCGGCCAAGGGAAATACCGAGATGCAGTTGCAATGTCTATGGGAAATATCCAACGGCACCATGTCCGAGGTGCCTCTTTCGGCGGTTACATGGACCACTTCCGATCCTTCCGTAGCCACTATATCTTCAAGCGGATTGCTTAAGACATTGAAAAGCAACTCTACCGTTACGGTTACCGCAAAAGTCGGGGCCGCTTCGGCATCGGCATCGGTAGACATCGGTGACGAATATGTCGGCGTCACCGGTGTGGAATTGTCCCAGACATCCATCGAGGCGGTCAAGGACTCCGTCTTTTCACTTTCGGCCATTGTCTATCCCCCGAATGCGGATAATACCGGTGTCAAATGGAGCTCTTCCGACGAGAGCGTGGCTACTGTAGGGGATGACGGGACCGTAACGGTCAACGAATCCTTGGGCTCGACGGACATCACCGTTACTACGGATGAAGGCGGGTTTACGGCGTCCTGCATCGTATCGGTGTCGGACAAGGTTATGAAAATCACTTTGATAAATGATGCGACAGCCGAAAACAGATCGTACAGCGGACAGACGGTAAAGATCACTCCGGTCTTCTATCCGGATTATGCGACCGAAGGGACAAATCTGATGTGGTCCGGAAGCAACGGTTCGTATGGTACCGTGGACCAGAAAGGCAATGTGACCATAACGGCTTCGATGAACTATTCGTCTTTCCTGAATGTTTCCGTATTGAACGGTAACGGCCTGGCTGCATCCACGATGGTCTATTTCGGCAAGCTGCATCTTCTGTGCAACGGAGATGAGGTCTCAGCGGTAATGTCGGCATATAAGATGGAAGTGGGGAATGAGGTGCAGCTTTCGGTTACCTATGAAACGGATAGTGCCGGCGACCAGAGTCCCGTATCTGCGGTAACGTGGGATGCTCCTGTCCCTGGAGTATTGAAAGTGGATGATAACGGAAAAGTTACCGCCGTTGCGAAGAGCACCAATGCGAAAATTACTGCGACTGTCGGAAATATCGTCTTGACATTTTACGCTTCTATAAGTGAAAATTGAACATATGCGCGGAATAGTTTGCATATTGATCCCGTTGATACTTTCCGTGCCTCTTAAGGCTCAGGATACGAATTCCGCTCCATCCAAGGCTTTCAGTGATGTGGAGGAATACGTCTCCGTAAGTGACAGCGTGATGAACGAGAACAGCCGGCGCCAGATGGACGAATTCAGGGTACAGTATGATAATCAGCAGAAAGAAAATGAGATAGCGCTTCTCAAGGTTAAGGAAGATCACGACAGGATCCGTTTGCTTATCTTTGTTTTCAGTCTTCTGTTACTCTCGGTGTTGGTCGTGATGCTATTTATATTGAACAGGTCCATGAATGCACACAACAAGGCTTTGAAGCAAATGGAATCCATAAAGGATAGATTCTATTCCGTGATTTCCCATGACTTGAAAAGCCCTGCGGTAGCCCAGGAAATGGCTCTCCAAAGCCTTTGCGAAGATCCCGTCATAAAAAGTAACGATGAATTGTCGGAAAAATGCGGCGTCCTCGTGAAAACGGCCAAGGCCCAGTCTGAACTTGTTCATGACCTTTTGCTTTGGACGAGACTTCAGACCGGGAACATGCAATATGTGCCTGCCACATTCAAGGTGGTGTCAATGTTTCGCGAAGTATCCGGATTGCTGGCAGAATCGTTGAAAAATAAGGAAATATCCCTAAAGAGCGATATTCCAGACCATATTTCGATATATGCCGACAGGATAATGGCTTCCATCGTAATGAGAAACCTCATGTCCAATGCAGTGAAGTTTTCGCGCAGAGGTGGTACGATAACTGTCTCAGCCTATGCGGATGAGAGTGGGAGAACAGGGATAAGCGTTGCCGATAAGGGAGTAGGCATGTCCGCGGAACGTCTGGAAACGATTTTCAATCTGGATAAGGTAGAATCTACGGACGGAACCGAAGGGGAAAAAGGAAGCGGCATAGGACTTGAAGTTTGCAAGGAGATGGTGGAAAAATGTGGAGGAATCATTCTTGTCGAAAGCGAAGAGGGTAAGGGCTCGGTATTCACCTTTATCCTACCGGCTTCTCCGGAAGCTGCTAAAAAGAGGAAATAACCATGTTTGAAGAAACTTATCTTGAATCTGCCAAGAAAATAAGTGCAATTGTCGTCGATGACCATCCTCTTATGCTGGAAGGCATCTCTTCTGTCATTTCCAGGAAAAGCGACAGGATAGAAGTCGTTGGAACCGCTTCTTCGTATGACGCTCTGTTTAAGCTTTTGGAGAAAGAATCGCCCGATATAGTGCTTCTAGACATAATAATGCCTGGAATGTCCGGCATCGAGGTGGCAAAAAGACTCAGAAGGGAGTATCCTGATGTGAAAATCCTGATGTTGTCGAGCAATTGCAGCGAGATCACGCTCATGGAGGCCATGAACGTCGGGATCAACGGTTTCATAAGCAAGTCGGTGCCGGCGTCCGAACTAATCACGGCAGTAGAATATATAGCTGACGGAGAATCCTATTTCGGAAGGGACATAGCCAGGATAATCGAATCCATCACCAGTGAAAGGACGCAGAGAAAGGACATGTTTACGAAGAGGGAACTCGAAATAATAGACTTGTGTTGTGCCGGTATGACAAGCAGGGAAATCGCCAGGCAATTGAATATCTCCATGAGGACTGTGGAAACACACAAGAACAATATCTTCAGACATCTCAATATTTCAAATTCCGTCGAACTGGTCAAGGCGGCAATAGCAAAACATTTGATACAAATTTGATTATGGGTAATATCGGTTTGTTTAACGACAGCTTTCCTCCCATCATGGATGGGGTCGCCGTCACGATGGAGAACTATGCATTCTGGATGTGGCAGAAAACGCGCAGGGTATGTGTCGTGACGGCGGAGGTTCCCGGCTATCACTACGATAATAAGCCATATCCGGTTTATACATACCATTCATTACCCGTACCTACGAGGCATCCATATCGCATGGGAATTCCGCGATTTGATTGGTCTTTCGATTACAAACTCGATTCCGTGCCGTTCGACATAATCCATGCCCATTCTCCGTTCGCTTCCGGCGCCCTTGCCCATAAGGTCGCGGAGAGACAGGGCATACCGTTCATAGCTACTTTTCATTCGAAATACCGGGATGATTTCAAAAGCATAATCCCGGACCGTTTTATCCTGGACATGATCGTCAAGTACATAGTCAAGTTTTATGAATCGGCCGACCAGGTATGGATTCCACAGGCTGCCGTGGAGGATACTATACGTGAATACGGTTACAAAGGCCCTCTGGTGGTTATGGACAACGGCAGCGACCTTGTTACAAGCGAGGACCTTGTGAAAGTCAGATCGTCTGCAAGGGAACATCTGGGAATAGGGGCGGACGACAATGTGCTTCTGTTCGTGGGGCAGCACGTCTGGCAGAAGAATACGAAATTAATAATAGAATCACTTGCCTTGCTGAAGGATTCCGAATGGAAGATGTATTTTGTCGGAACGGGTTATGCCGCCGAGGAGATGAAACAGATGGCAAAACAATTGAATATCGGAAACCGATGCACTTTTACAGGGGCTGTGGTGGATCGTGCGGCAATAAGGGATTATTATGCCTCGGCCGATCTTTTCCTTTTCCCGTCCCTTTACGACAATGCCCCTTTGGTCGTTAGGGAGGCCGCAGCGCTCCGGACCCCTTCACTTTTCTCGGTCGGAGCGGATGCCGCACAGATAGTAAGCGACGGATTCAACGGTTTCCTTGCGAAACCAGAAGCGGCCGAATATGCCTCACGCATAAGATCCCTTTTGGCCGACAAGACGGTTTTGAGGAAAGCCGGGGAAAATGCGGCATGTACAATAGTACGTTCCTGGAGCGACATAGTCGACGAAGTGCTGGACCGCTACAGGCATTTGATTGCGGGGAAATCACATAGGACAATAGAAATATGAAGATAATAAAAAGAACTTTTCCGGTAAAAGGAATGTCTTGCGCAATGTGTGCGATGCACGTCGAGAAGGCGCTCAAATCCTGCAACGGCATGGTGAACGCCGTGGTCAACCTCTCTGCGAACGAAGCCGAGGTGGAATACGAAGAAAAGAAGACTTCCCCATCCAAAATGCGCAAGGCCGTTCAGGATGCAGGCTACGATCTGCTTACAGAGGATGAAGAAAATGATCCCGACCGATTGCGTCGGGCGCAAAAGAAGGAATATGATGATCTTAAGAAGGATGTGATATGGGCTTCTGCTCTCGCTGTACCTGTGGCGGTACTCGGGATGGCATTCATGCGTTGGCCGGCTTCCAAGTGGATCGAGCTGCCCCTTGCGACCGTAGCCGTCTTCTGGTTCGGCAGGCAGTTTTTCGTCAGCGCATGGAGGCAGATAAAGCATTGGCAGGTAGGGATGGACACCCTTGTCGCCCTTTCGACAGGTACGGCGTATCTTTTCAGCCTTTTCAATACCGTTTTCCCACAGGTATGGACTTCCCGCGGACTAGAAGCGCATGTTTATTACGAAGCTTCCGCTGTAGTGGTGGCTTTCATACTCATCGGAAGGTTGCTGGAATCGCGGGCCAAATACGACACTTCATCATCCATCCGCAGGCTGGTGGCTCTACAGCCCAATAAGGCTACGGTGGAAGTGGATGGAATGCAGGTCGAAAGGGACATTTCGGAGTTGGCAGTCGGGGATACCATAGTGGTCAAGCCCGGTGAAAACATACCTGTGGACGGCATCGTCGCCGACGGCTCTTCCTATGTTGACGAGAGCCTTCTGACGGGCGAACCCATGGCTGTCCTAAAAAGTGGTGGAAGCGAAGTCTTCGCCGGAACCGTCAACCAGAAGGGATCCTTCAGATTTACTGCTTCCACGATAGGGAGAACTACAGTCCTGTCCCGGATAATCAGGACCGTCCGGGAGGCCCAGTCCAGCAAGGCTCCGGTACAGAAACTGGTGGACAGGATAGCTGGGGTGTTCGTTCCCGCAGTCATGGGCGTTGCCTTGTTGTCTTTTGCACTTTGGCTTATTTTCGGTCCGGAGGGGTCGGCATTGACTTATGCCGTGCTTTCCTTCGTGACCGTTCTTGTCATCGCTTGCCCGTGTGCTCTCGGGCTCGCAACCCCTACAGCCGTTACGGTAGGTATCGGCCGCGGAGCTGACGAAGGTATCCTTATAAAGGATGCAGAAAGCCTCGAAACGATGCGGAAAATAAATGCCGTGGTTTTGGACAAAACCGGGACCATAACTGAAGGCAATCCCCATGTGTCCGAAGCTTATTCGGTTGGAGACCCTGAACGCGTGAATGAAGTGACGGCTGCGGTGGCTAATCTGGAAAGGTTGTCCGAGCATCCGTTGGCGGAGGCTATAATGGAATATTTCGGGAATGAAAGTACTATGGCGGTTGACGGCTTTGAAAGTACGACCGGGCTTGGCGTCTCGGGGAAAATAGGAGGTAAGCAATATTATGCAGGCAATTCCGAATTTATGCACCTGAACGGAATAGAAGTCCCTTTCAAACTGGAGGAAAAGTATTCTCTTTGGAAAGGCAGGGCCATCTCTCCGGTTCTTGCCGCGGATAGCGAAGGTGCGGTCTCGGTATTCGGGATAGCCGACAGAATAAAGCCCACGTCTGTGGATGCCATTCGCGAGATGAAAAGCAGGGGAATCGAAACCCACATGGTGACCGGCGATAACGATGCCGTGGCTAAAATCGTTGCTGAGCAGGCCGGAATAGAGAAATATGCTGCGGAAGTGCTTCCGAATGAGAAATACGAATATGTCAGGAAACTTCAGAATTTGGGGAAGACCGTAGCTGTTGCCGGGGACGGAATCAACGACAGTGCGGCGTTGGCGCAGGGAGACGTAGGTATAGCCATGGGAAAAGGAAGCGGGATAGCGATAGACGTCGCCAAGATGGTCATAATATCGTCCGACCTGAGGAAGATTCCCCAAGCCGTAAGGCTTTCGACTCTTACGGTTTCTACGATAAGACAGAATCTGTTCTGGGCATTTTTTTACAACGTCCTGGCGATCCCGGTCGCCGCAGGCGTCCTTTACCCGATCAACGGCTTTATGTTGAACCCGATGATAGCCGGGGCATGTATGGCTTTGAGCAGCGTATTCGTAGTAACCAACAGCCTACGCCTGAAGATCAGAAAATGATATGGAACTTAAAGAATATATTGAAAAGGAGATTCTTCCCCGTTATGACGCCTTCGATGGCGCCCATACGAGGCGGCATGTGGAAAATGTCATCCGTAACAGCGAAGAATTGTGTACGTTGTACGGTGCTGACCATGATATGTGCTATGTAGTAGCGGCATACCACGACCTTGGCATCTGCGAAGGAAGGGCTGTGCACAATATCGTATCAGGACGTATTCTTGTGGCCGACAATGTTCTTCCCGAGTGGTTCACCCGGGAGCAAATCGAGATCATGAAAGAGGCGGTGGAAGACCACAGGGCTTCCCTTGGAAAGGAGCCGCGCAGCCTTTACGGGAAGATAGTTTCGGAGGCCGATCGCGAATTGGATACCGATACGTGTCTCAGGCGTACTGTGCAATACGGGCTCGATAATTTCAAGGGGCTTTCCATGGATGAGCAGTTCTGCAGGTTTTGCAGGCATCTGGACGAAAAGTATGCCGAAGGGGGATACCTTAAACTTTGGCTGGACAAATCCCCGAACCGGGCCAGGCTCGCCGAACTCAGGAAAACGATTGCCGACAGGGGCGGGCTTCGCAGCCGGTTCGACTCCATTTATGCCGAGGAGATGAAAGAAAAATGATAATTTCCCATCCTTTTGCCGGTAGAGGATATTTTAAGAGAATTGTCTTAACTTTGAACCCGTTAAAACATCCTCTTTATGAGAAAGATCATAATATCGACCGTCGTGGTTTTCTTATGCGTGTTTACGTCGGCGGCCCAGAGTTTCGACTTTTCCGGAAAAATAATGGACAAGTCTACCGGAGCCCCCGTCGGATTCGCAACTCTCGCCCTGCCCGGTTGCGAACTTTGGGCGGTTGCGAACGAACGTGGGGAATTCGTCGTAAAGAACGTTCCCAAAGGGAAATTGGATGTCGAGATTTCCTGCCTTGGTTACGTCGATGCGAAGTTCTACGTAGATATCGAGGGCGATCTGAAGGACCGGACATTTTATCTCAACCCCGATAACCTTACTCTTGCAAGTGCGACGGTCACGGCGCAGGAGAATACCTCTTCGACCACTACTACGAGGACTATCGACAGGGTGGCTATCGACCACATGCAGATGACCGATGTCTCGAAGCTTTCGGCGCTCTTGCCCGGAGGGGTCACGTCGGCGAGCAACAACCTGACCTCTACCAGCGAAAGCGCTTCGCGTTTTTCCATCAGGTCCGGCGTCATGACGAGCGAGCTCGGCAACTCCAGTTTTTCCACCGCCGTCGAAGTGGACGGCGTGAGACTGTCGAACAACTCCAACTTCCTCAAGACGGCAGGAGTATCCACCAAGAACATAGCTTCGGCAAACGTGGAATCCATAGAAATCATTACCGGTGTGCCCTCGGTGGAATACGGGGACATGAGCAGCGGCATAGTGAAGGTCAATACCAAGAAGGGCACCTCGCCTTTCGTATTCACAGTTTCCACCGACCCTAACACGAAGCAGTTCTCCCTCGGAAAGGGATTCGACCTCGGGGGGAAACGCGGAATACTGAACTTCAGTGCGGAACGCACCAAGGCGAACAGCGATATCGCTTCCCCGTACACCACGTATCAGAGGAACAACGTGAGCCTGATCTATTCTAACACCTTTTACGGCAGGAACGGTACTTCCGAGCCGGTGCGTTTCACGGCAGGCATAACGGGAAACATAGGCGGATACGACAGCGAAGCCGATCCGGATGCCTTCAAGGAGACCTATACCAAAATAAAAGACAATACACTCAGAGGCAATGTGGATGTGAACTGGCTTCTCAACAGGCCTTGGATAACAAGCGTCGAGTTCAGCGCCAGCGCAGTTTTCAGCGACGACGACGAGAGCATCAACACGAACAAGTCGAGCGCATCCTCAAGCAGTGCCCTGCACGGAAAGGAGGAAGGTTATTACGTCTCGACCGCATACGATGTCAATCCGAATGCGGAAATCATTCTCCGCCCTGCGGGATACTGGTACGAACTCGAACGGATCGACAGCCGTCCGCTGGATTACAGCGCCAAGCTGAAGGCCAACCTGGCCAAGACGTTCGGCAATGTCAACAACCGGTTCAAGGCGGGCCTGGAATTCACCGGCAGCGGCAATTTGGGAAAGGGGATCAATTATGACGACCTGGGCACGGCCCCGACGTGGCGCACATACCCTTATGATGAAATCCCATTCATGAACAACCTCGCCGCCTATGCTGAAGACAATGTGATAATCCCTGCCGGGTCGGGGTTCTTAGACCTGAAGGCGGGCATACGTTCCGAATGGACCTTCGTGAGCAATTCCAGCTACGGCACGGTCAACAGCTTGTCCCCGAGGTTCAATGCGAAATACACGGCATTGACTTATGATAAGGACAGATTCGTCAGGGCCCTGTCGTTCAGGGCGAGCTGGGGAGTAGCCGTCAAGCTGCCGAGCTTCAACATCCTTTATCCGACGCCGAGTTACAAGGACATACTGACCTTCGCCCCCGGAGCCTTGGCCGACGGGAGCGCATATTATGCATACTATATCCAGCCCCAGACCATAAATTACAATTCTTCCCTCAAGTGGCAGCGAAATCACCAGTCCGAAGTGGGGCTCGAGGCCGATCTCGGTGGTACCACCGTTTCCATTTCCGCCTACTACAACCGGACCTTCGATGCCTACGTGCAACAACAGGATTATACGCCCTTTTCCTATAATTTTACCTCCCAGATGAATCTGGCCGGGTGCGAAATCCCTTCGGCGAACAGGAGTTACCTGGTGGACCGGAGCACTGGCATTGTGACGGTCGCCGATGTGACAGGCAAATATGCCGATTACGTGGTAGATGCGGTGACGAGAAAGACCTTCAGCTCCTCGGTGACCACCACTAACGAGACCGTCCCTTATATCCGCAAGGGTATCGAATGGGTCGTGGACTTCGGGATGATAAGGCCTATCATGACTTCCATACGTCTCGACGGTTCATATTACAGTTACAGCGGCCACAGCGAAGTGATACAGGCTGGATATCTGAGCACAACCATGTCCGACGGTTCGCCTTACAAATACGTGGGCTATTATGCCGGCGCCCAGTCCGGGGCTAGCAACGGTAGCGCCATCGAGAAGCTGCAGACGAACGTAACCTTCACGACCCACATCCCGTCGGTCCGCATGATACTCTCGCTGAGAATAGAGGGATCCCTTTACACTAGCCAGCAGTATGTTTCCGAATATTCCGGAAGCAAAATTACATACGAAGTCGACGGTTCGGATTATACGCCTCTGGACGGCGATTACACGACAGACAGGAATTATGCAGCGACCTATCCCCTGTATTACGTGAGCGTTGACGATCCGACAGACAAGATAGCGTTCCTTGGAGACGGAGTCGGTTCCTATGCCTGGGCTAAGGAGAACGATACGACCCTTTACAACTATCTCACCTCCCTTATCCGGCGCTCGAATACCAATTATTTCTTCCGCAAGAATGTGGTCTCCCCATATCTCTGCGCGAATATCAGCGTGACCAAGGAGATAGGGGACAAGGCTTCGCTCTCCTTCTATGCGAATAATTTCTTCCGCAACCTTAGCAATGTCACCAACAGCTGGAACGATACCGAAACCACGCTGCTTGACCTTAACTCATACCCCGTATTCTATTATGGGATGACATTGAGACTTAAATTCTAATTTGAAATGGAGATGAAAACAAGATATCCGTCATATGGGTTCCGGGCACTTCTTGCGGCATTCGCCGTATGCCTTCTGGCAGCTTCCTGCTCACTTGACAGCCTGTTCAAACCGGGCAGTGCAAAGGAAGAATACGGCACATACGCCGTTAAGATCCGGCTTGTCTATCCGGCAGGCGACTATTCCGCAACCAAGGGAATCGGCGTGACCGTAACCAGCGTCAATACTGAAGCATCCTATACCGCGGAGACCGATTCGGAAGGGGTGGCTACCATGCAGGTGGCCGCCGGGATGTACAAGGCTTCGGCAACCGATGTCCGTACGGCAGAAGGCATCATGACCATTTATAACGGCAATTCCGCCTCGGTTGCGGTCGGTCCCGATTGGGAGGCTTCCGGAAAAAGCATGGAGATAGATCTCGTCTCCTCCGTTTCCCATCAGCTCGTGATTAAGGAGCTGTATTACGGAGGATGCCAGAAGGACGACGGGTCGGGCGCCTACAGTTACGACAAGTATTGCATAATCTATAACAATTCCGATGAGCCCGCTACAGTCGACGATCTCTGCCTCGCTGCCGTACAACCATATAATGCAAGTTCTTCCACCAATGCCGATTACGACTCCGAGGGCGACCTGTGGTACTCTTCCGAGGACGTATCGCTCATCAACCCGGCATTCTTTACCCTCGAGCAGTCCCTTACCATCAAACCTTTCGGCCAGATCGTGATCGCGTTCAACAATGCAAATGACAATACATTGACCTACAGCAATTCCGTCGACCTGAGCGATTCCTCGTATTATGTGACCTACGACCCGTCGGTTTTCACGAATACGACATACCATCCGGCCCCGAGCGAGAATATTCCGGTTTCACACTATCTCAAGGCGTATTTTTGGGCGCAGGGGAACGCTTGGTCATTCTCCCAGGTTTCTCCCGGCTTCGTGATTTTTTCTCCCAAGGATTGCACCCCTGCGGATTTCTATACGGATTCAAACAACGAGAATTACTACAACAACAGTTCTTCGAAGGCAATGCTGAGGAAGAAGTTGCCGAACGACTGGGTTCTCGACGCCGTCGAGGTTTTCCTTTACGGTGCGGCGAACAATCTGAAGCGCCTGCTGCCTTCCATTGATGCCGGCTATATTTCCGGAACTCCCCAGCAGGGATATACCGTATACAGGAATGTGGACAAGGAGCGGACCGAGGCCTTGCCGGAAAACGAAGGCAAACTCGTTTACGGATATTCCCTGGGCACCTCCGATATAGCCGGAGGCTCGACCGATCCCAGCGGGATAGATGCCGAAGCTTCCATAGCCAACGGGGCGGAAATATATTATCAGGATACCAACAATTCGACGAACGACTTCCACCAGAGAGCCAGGTCGTCCTTAAGGAAATGACCATGAACAGGAAATTCGCATTAATCATTCTATTTTCAGCCGTCGTTTCCTTTGGTTCTTATGCCCAGAACGGCGACAAGCACCTGAACGACTTCGATTACGTCAAGTTTTCTGATGCCTGGCTTACTTCCCAGAATGCTTCCGGACTCGGCGTCCTGCCGGTTTCAGATATGACTTATGTCGAAGTCTCCGGCACCAAGTCCAACGGTTCGTTCGTCAATTACGATGGAAGTCCGGACAGCTATTGCGGCGCAGGGCGCAGCGAGTCTTTCGTAAGGCTCAATCCGAAAACCGTGCTTTACGGCCGCGTCTCGTACGATTACTTCCATGGAAAGGACATGGGGGGGAGCGCTTTCGTAAATCCCTATTTCAACTCGGTGAACATAGTGGAATATTCCGACACTACCCGGGGCCCGAAACTCAAGGAGACCTACAGCTTGTCTGGCGGGGTAGGATGCGATCTTACGGATGATCTCTCAATCGGGATCAGGGCCGACTACGATGCCGTCGATTACGCGAAGACGAAAGACCTGCGGTATGTGGACAATCTTATGGATATGAAGTTCACCGCAGGTGCGAAATATCGCCTCGGATTCGCCGATATCGGGTTGAATTATTACTACCGCCGCCGTGTGGAATATGCCAAATTCGAAGTCGAGGGTACCACGGACAACAACTATTATTCCCTGATCGATTACGGCGGATTCTTCGGTGACTGGGAACTGTTCGGAGAATCGGGGGTGACTTCTTCGTCCTACAAGGCTCCCGAACTCAGCCAGCTTCAGGGTGGATCGTTGCAGCTCGGCTTCCGTTTAGGAGATGCCTACTGGTTCAACGAATTTTCGTTGCGCAGCAGGAACGGCTATCTCGGTTCCACTTCCAGTGCGCGCATAATGTATTACGAGCATTCCGGCATGGAGGCGGAATATAACGGCCGGATTGGCGTCCGCAAGGGGAATTCGATGCATGCGCTGACCCTTAAATGGCTTTATGCGACTCTGCAAAACAATCAGGATATCTACAACATGGTGACAGACAATACCGTGACGACCGTGTACTATTACGGCAGCAACCGTGTAGGTGACCGCATATCCGCAAACGGAAGCTTGGAATATGCCGGGGACTTCGGAATCCGGGGCAATTATCCCGTTTTCACCGTCAAAGCCGGTGCCGATGCCTTTTACCTCGCGTCGCGTACCTCCGTATACCCTAATTACAGGGACAGGGAGATTGCCAGCATTAACGGCCGCTTGTCCGGAACCTACAATATGATCGGGAAGGAGGGAATATGTTCGTTCGCCCTTAATCTGGGTTATGGTGCCGGTTCCGGAGAGATGAAGTCCGACGGCACATACAACAACCCTTCGGCCGTAAGCCTGGTCGTACGTTCCACCGATTTCAATCTCGAGCGGGAATACGAATATTTCACCGCAGGCAAGTTCAGGGCCGGAGCCGCTTTAAAGTATTCGCGTTTCCTCAGCAAGGGAATGACCGTTTATGCGGAACTTTCCGACGATTTCCTCTTCTCTCCGAAGGCCGTTTACCTCGGAAAGACGGCCAACGTCGCAATGATTACCGTAGGACTCGGATTTTAAAGCATCATATATGAAATTTTGTCGTTTTCTGATTGTCGCGGCGTCGATTTCCGTTCTTGTTTCCTGTACAGGCGAAAGGGGGCATCTCATTTCAAACCGTTCGTATCGCATGGAGGTCGGTAAGGATTTCGCAAGCCGCCGCAAGCTTCTTGCAAACGATAGCGCCAGTTTCGGCGTCTTCGGCAGGCACCTTACGACTGAAGAGAGGGAGGCCATGGAGTTCATCTACGCGTATTCCCCGCTCGGCGACATCACGTTGCATGACGGCGATTATTTCTATCGCAATGTAAGGCAGACTTTCGAAGCCAGGAGAAGGATGCCTTGGGGAGATTCCATACCGGAATACATTTTCAGGCATTACGTCATGCCCTTGCGCATAAACAACGAATCTCTCGACATGTCGCGCGTGGATTTTTACGACGAACTTTGCAAGAGGGTTGCCGGGAAAAGCATGGAACAGGCGGCTCTCGAAGTGAACCACTGGTGCCACGAGCATGTGAACTACCAGCCTACGGATGCCCGTACGGCTTCTCCCGAGGCTTTGATGAAACGCGCTTACGGAAGATGCGGTGAGGAGACCGTATTTGCCGCCGCCGCCCTGCGTTCCGTCTGCATACCCGCCCGCCAGGTCTATACTCCCCGCTGGGCGCATTGCGACGACAACCATGCATGGCTGGAAGTCTGGATTGACGGGAAGTGGCATTACATGGGGGCGTGCGAACCGGCACCGCGCCTCGACGAGGCGTGGTTCACATATTCTGCCGGCAGGGGACTGTATATGGAAGTGAAGGTTTTCGGAAAATATTCCGGGGAAGAGGATATCGTAATTCAGGATTCGCTCGTGGCACGCATCAACGCTACTGCCAATTACGCTCCCGTCGCCCGGCCTGCCGTGAAGGCCGTCGACGTAGAGGGCAAACCCGTCGCTGGGGCGTATGTGTTTTATAAAGTCTACAACTATGCCGAATACCATACCGTCTTTACCGGAAAGACCGATTCCAGGGGGGAAGCTTGTTTTTCCATGGGTAAAGGCGATTGGATCATACGTGTTTCCGATCCTGCGACGCAAAACTACGGCATCGTCGAGGCCAATCCGTCGGACACGTCCGTGATAGTGGTCGCGCTGGACAGAAAGGAGGGGGACGAATATTTCGAAAGGCATGAAATCGTCCCTCCCGCAGGAACCCCGTTCCCGAGGGACATGGATTCTCCCGAAGAGAGGCGGAACAGGGAGAGGATCGCGCATGAGGATACGATCAGGGAGGCGTTCGTATCTGCTTTCCCGAAAAGTTGTTCCGAAGCAATGTCCCGATATGATTTCGAGTCAGCGTCGGATACCTCCGGTATGAAGTCGGTCATGCTCGGCGACCGTTCGGTTTTCGATCCTTCAGTCCTTGACCGTGCCGTGAAGGTCTCTTGCGGCAACTGGAGGATGATACCTGAAGTCCTAAACGGTGCCGCCCTCGCCGGACGTCGATATCTTGCTATTGCGGTTAGCCTGCTTAATTCTCTTTGCGACAAGGATTTGCAGGATGCCGAGGCGGATGTGCTCGTCTCGCACACATTGTGGTACGGAACCGATTCTTGCAGGGCCGGTTATGATCCGGCTTTCGCCGCCTCGTACATAGTGTCGCCGAGAATAGGGACTGAGGAACTGACTTCGTGGAGGAAAGCCGTTTCGGGCTGGCTCGGATCCCATGGTGCCGGGAATGCGGACGAACTTGCGGAAGCCGTGAGATCCATGAGGGTAGATAACTCTACTACCAGGGGAGACGTCTTCATGACTCCCGAAGCTGTCGCCAGATTTGGGGTTTGCGATTCCGTCTCGAGAGAGATGTTTTACGTGGCTGCCGCCAGGACCCTTCGCATCCCTTCCAGGCTCAGTCCCGTGGATGGGAAACCACAAATTTTCGAGGACGGGAAATGGATTACCGTGGAACTTGGAAAGGGAATCGAACACGATCCATCCGATTACGGTTCGCTGATGCTTACCTGCAAGGGAGGCGCAGTGGAAGACCCTCAATATTATATAAACTTCACCCTCTCCAAGCTGGAAGGCGGACGAATGAGGCTTCTCGACCTGGGAGGATCTTCGGAAGGGGATATGGGCGACAACCTGCGGTGCAGCCATATTTTCAGGGAGCCGGTCCGGCTCGAATCCGGCAACTATTTCCTCGTTACCGGCAACCGCCGTTCAGACGGAAGCGTAGTCTCGTCAATCCGTTCCTTCAACATAGAAAAAGGGAAGGAGAGGGATTTGGATTTCAGAATAGAATCCGCTGCTTCCCTGCCTGTAGGTTATATTCCCGCAGCCGAGGCTGCGAAGCTTTTCGGAGGCAAGGGTTATTCCGTCGTTCTGTTGCTCGCTTCGGGGAGCGAACCTTCAACGCATCTGATGAACGATTTCGCAGTCATGAGGGGAGATTTCGAAAGAGTGAAGGCACCGTTCAGGGTTTACTGCGATGACAGGAAGTCGGCTGCCGAAGCTGAAAATGGCATGCTTCCGGGAAATGCGGTTTACGGAGTTGACGAAGGCGGGAGTATTTTCGAAGAGCTGACTTCTAAACTGCACCTGCAGAGGGAATATCCAGTGGTTGTGATAGGCAATGCCGAAGGGGAGATAGCCTATGCTTCGAGCGGATATGGAATCAACCAGGGAGTCAGGATATTGAAATATTTCTAACAGAGAGGTCCCGATGAGTCGCCGTTCTCGTCGCTAACGTCGGTGCAGGCCAGGTAACATCTGCGGCAAAGGGGTTCGTAAATGTCCTGTTCGCCGAGAACGACCAGTTTGTCGCTGTCGCTTTTCCTGTGGGAGAATTCCGCCAGGTCTCCGCATCTGACGCAAATGGCATGGACTTTCGTTACTTCGTCGGCTACCGCCATCAGGTCGGGCATCGGGCCGAAAGGTTTTCCCTTGAAATCCATGTCGAGACCCGCAACTATGACGCGCACTCCGTTATTGGCGAGTTGCAGGCATACATCTACGATTCCCTTGTCGAAAAACTGGGCTTCATCGATGCCTACCACATCCACGTCTCCTGTTAGAAGGGTGATTGCCGTTGAAGAATCGACAGGAGTGGAAACGATGGTATTCGAATCGTGCGATACTACTTCTTCGTCCGAATAACGTGTGTCTATTTTTGGTTTGAATATCTCTACTCTCAGCCTTGCGAACTTGGCGCGCTTCAGTCGCCTGATGAGTTCCTCGGTCTTGCCTGAAAACATAGAACCGCAGATAACCTCAATGGAACCAGCATTTTTTGTGTTTTCCAGAAACATTTTGCCTATTTTTGCGTCAACCAAAGATAGGCAAAATATGTCAAAACTGTATATAGTCCCAACCCCGGTAGGGAACCTTGAAGACATGACCTTCAGGGCAGTGAAAGTGTTGCAGGATGCCGATCTTATTCTAGCCGAGGATACCCGGACAAGCAGCGTGCTTTTCAGGCGTTACGGAATTACCACCCATGCCGAGAGCCATCACAAGTTTAACGAGCACGCCACTGTAGGTATCATAAGGGACAGGATACTTGCAGGTCTGAATGTCGCCCTTGTCAGCGACGCAGGTACGCCTGGCATATCCGATCCCGGGTTTCTTCTCGTACGCACCTGTGTCGAAGCGGGGATAGAGGTTGAAACCCTTCCCGGAGCTACGGCGTGCATACCGGCCGTTGTTAATTCCGGATTTCCCTGCGACCGTTTCTGCTTCGAAGGGTTCCTGCCGGTCAAAAAAGGACGTCAGACGCGTTTGGCGGAACTTTCGGAGGAAAAGAGGACTATGGTCTTTTACGAGTCCCCGTTCCGTCTGGTGAAGACCCTTTCCCAAATGTGCATATCATTCGGTGATGACCGCCTTGCGGCTGTGTGCCGTGAAATATCCAAGATACACGATACCACCCACCGCGGAACATTGGCCGAGCTGCGCGACCTTTTCACTTCCGATGCTCCTAAGGGCGAAATTGTCCTCGTCGTAAAGGGGAAAGAGTGAGTATGCCGTTCCTGATCAGGTTGCCGATAGTCCACTCCGCCGTATCGCAAGTCCTTTTGAAACGCTCTATTTCTTTTGCGGCGTAGGTCCCTATGTAAGGATGCTTTGCCAGAGAATCGCTGCTCATTTTCCATATGTCCAGAGGATTGAAAGTGGATGAATCGATCCTGACGCACTCCTTTAAGCGTTCATATGTCTCTTCCCTCATTCCCTTGACCTCCTTAAGTTGCCCGATGTCGGAATACCCTCCCAGCGATTTCCTGTATTTGAGGATCGATGAAGCGTAATAGGGACCTATACCGGGCAATGCGTCGAGCTGTGCGGAGTCGGCGGAGTTCAGGTCGAGAGCGGTAACCCGTATGTAGGGCTCTAGCTTGGTATACATGGAATCAGAGACCGTGTACATCCGTTTGAAATCGCACTTGCTGAAGAACTTGCCTCCGGCTTCGCGATATCTTATGATTGAAGCGGCCTGTCTCGAAGACAACCCGAGCCGTTCGAATTCATCCTGCGTGGCGATATTCGGGTCGAAAGGGAACGGTTCGTATTCCACATGCCGCACGGCCGTCCCCTCATTGGCCGCAGTTTCCCCCCTACGGGAATCGGACCGGCCCTCGCTCCGGCTTTTCCGATCGCTTCCACTGTTTTGTCGGTAATTCCGTGATTCATGTTTGCCTCCGGAAGGCACGGGGTCTTTTTCGGAAACCGTTTCCTCTTCCTCAAGAGCAAACCCTCCTTTCTCCGGAGCCAGGAATTTTACCATAAACAGTGCGGACTGAAGTCCTATCACAAAAAAAACGAGAGCTACGACGCCTGTTGCCGCGGCCCTCCCGAATTTGTCTTTTCTCTCTCCCCTCATCTTTCCCTACTTTCCCCAAAGTTAGCGAGAGGTTTGAAAAAGACAATATTTTTCAATACTTTTGTCATCAACATACTAATTGCGGTCGAAGCCGCATAATACGATTTACCGTGAGCGATTCAATTATCCGGTGCGAACACATCGTAAAGAAATACGGGAATTTCACAGCCCTGAACGATGTCTCAATAGATGTTCCCAGCGGGGAAATCTTCGGCCTTCTGGGCCCAAACGGAGCCGGCAAAACTACTACAATCAGAATAATCAACCGCATCATCAAACCTGATTCGGGCAACGTCCTGTTCAACGGTGACCAAATGAATGACGATGATGTACGCAGGATAGGCTATCTTCCTGAAGAAAGGGGCCTTTACAGGAAAATGAAAGTTGGTGAGCAATGCATATATTTCGCCAGGCTCAAGGGTATGTCGCGTCAGGATGCCATAACCGAACTGCACAAATGGTTCAGGAAATTCCAGATCACGAGTTGGTGGAACAGGAAAGTTGAAGAACTTTCCAAAGGCATGGCCCAAAAGATACAATTCATAAGCACCGTGGTACACAAGCCTAAACTGCTGATTCTCGACGAGCCTTTCAGCGGGTTCGATCCGGTGAATGCCCAACTTATCAGGGACGAGATACTGAATCTTAAAAATGAAGGGGCGACCATAATGCTTTCCACCCATAATATGGAGTCTGTAGAGCAGCTTTGTGACAATATCGCCCTGATCAACAAGTCCAAGCTCGTCGTAACGGGCAATACCGACGCAATCCGGAGGGAGTACGGCTTCAACAGGGTTGCCGTTACATACAAGTCAGAAAAGGAGACGGATCTGCCGGAATCGGAGCTTTATGCCCAGTCTTCAGATGACGAATACCACGGCATGAGACGCAAGATCATCGATGTTTCGGAAGGGGCGCCGAAGAGGGAGGTCATTTCATCCCTCAATTCCCTGCTCGAAATCTCCTCTTACGAGGAAGTTATACCGAGCATGAACGACATCTTCATCAAACTCGTAAGCTAAAAGGAAGATCATGAGACATCTTGAAACCATAAACATAATCATCGGCAGGGAATTCTCCACGAGGGTAAAGAAGAAATCCTTCCTATGGATCACCCTCCTGACCCCTGTTTTCTTTGCCGCCTGTTTTATCATCCCCGTACTCATAATGAATACCAGCAAAGGGGAAAAAGGCCGCGTGATCAATGTGGTTGATCGTAGCGGGATAGTAGCTCCCGCACTCAAGAACAGCGAGGAGATGACTTTCGACATGCAGCCTGCCGATTCGGACATAGAATCCCTAAAGGGGGGACTTTCCGATAAGGAGGGTGCCTATGCCTTGGTATTGATTTCCCCGCTGGATTCCGCAGGGGATATTTCCGTAGTTTCCTATAGCAGGGAGCCTTTGAGCCTTGATGTCAGGAACGCCGTATCGGATGCAGTAAAAAAGCAGGTGGAGGATTACAAACTCAGGAAGTACGACATCGTGAACCTTGACAAGATACTTTCCGACATATCTTCCGACGTTAAATTCAATTCGATAACCATAACGAAAAAGGGTGAGAAGGAGGACAGCGTCGAAGTTTACATGGTAGTTTCCTACATCCTCAGCTTCATGATATACATGTTCATAGTTTTGTTTGGCGGCATGGTCATGAGGAGTGTCATAGAGGAGAAGACATCCAGGGTGGTGGAAGTCATCGTATCTTCCGTCAAATCGGTGGACCTGATGATCGGCAAGATAGTCGGGGTGGCACTTGTGGCATTGACGCAGTTCCTGATATGGATAGTTTTCACGGCAGTCCTGATAATAGGGTTCCAGGCCATAGTCGGGGTCGATTTCTTCAAAACTCCCGTTGCCCGGCCGGGAATGGAACAGGTCGTGGTCTCATCTGGAACGGACTTGGGAAGCAATATCCAGCAGCAGCTCAGCAATCCCGATTCCGAGATGGCGGGCATAGTCAAAAGCATAAAGGCCATAAATTTCCCTTACCTGATAGGATGTTTCCTGCTCTATTTCATCCTGGGATATATGCTTTATGCATCGATGTATGCTGCGGTAGGTTCGGCGGTCGACAACGAGACGGATACGCAGCAGCTTACCATACCAATTACGGCTCCGCTGATAATAGGTCTTTTCGTGATGCTGCAGGCATTCCAGTATCCCGATGCCTCTGTGGCCGTATGGTGTTCCATAATACCATGGACATCGCCTATGGTGATGCTCGCGCGTCTGCCTTTCGGTAATGTTCCCGCATGGCAGCTTACTCTTTCCCTCGTGCTTCTCTTTCTGACGTTTATCGGTACAGCATGGATCTCCGGAAAGATATATAGAGTGGGGATTCTATCTTACGGGAAGAAAGCCACGTGGAAAGATATGTTCAAATGGATGAAATATAAAAACTGATGAGACACGGAAACTTTTATCCCTTTGCTGTTTTGACTGTAACGATGCTCGCGATGGCTTCGTGCGGCTCCACAGGCAAGACAACAAGGAGTAGCGGGGACTACAGGCTGGCATGGGAAAGGATTCCCATGGATTCGACTTATGACAGGATAATCGACAGTTCAGCCACTAATCTTATTGACAGCTATGATTCACTTCTTTCTCCGCTCAAGAGGATCGTCTTTTACACCCGTTCCGAGCTGAGGTGCCATCCGCCGGAGAGTACATTGTCCGATTTCCTGGTTGACTTATTGCGTGAATCGGCTGCGGAGAAGGTTGGACATGGTGTGGATATGTCACTTCTTAATTTCGGGGGTATCCGTACGGATATGCCTAAAGGTGCGGTACGCGTTTATGACATTTACTCCATATTGCCTTTCAATAATATGGTAATCGTTGCTAAGATCAAGGGGTCCGATTTGCGCAGGATGATATCCGACATCGTATCGATAGGTATCCAGCCCATGGGTGGCGTACGAATATCGGTCGAAGGAAAGAAAGTTGGGAGTGTCATCATAGGAGGAAAACCTATCGATGACGGAAAGGATTATTATGTGGCTACCGTCGATTTCCTTATGGATGGCGGCGACGGAATCTTCGTGAAGGATTACGCCGAGTCTGTGGAAAATACGGGAGTGTATATGCGCGATCTTCTGATAGGATATTTCGATGCCGGAAAAATGAAGGAAGTTGATCCTGTGAAAGACGGACGGGTTGTTTTGGCTGGGATGGATGAAAAAAAGGAGGATCAAAGATGAAAAGATATTTTATACGATATGCGGCAGTCATACTCTTGTTTTGCGTATTTCTGTTTGTCCCTTCGGTGGTTTCCGCACAAAAACTTGTTATTCTCCATACTAACGACACTCACAGTCAGATCGAACCTTTCAGGGTAGGGGAGTATAAGGGTATGGGCGGAGTGGAACGCCGCCTTCAATTTTACGATTCCCAGTTCGAAAAATACGGAAGGGATCGCGTGCTGGTCCTCGATGCGGGAGATTTCAGCCAGGGTACCCCTTACTTCATGGTCGGTCACGGGGATATCGAGATAAAACTTTTGAATATCCTGCATACGGATGTCGTTACTTTGGGCAACCACGAATTCGACAACGGGGTCTCGGAAATAGCCAGAAGGATAGGAATGGCCGATTTCCAAGTGGTTTGTGCCAATTGGGATTTTACGGGGACTTCCCTGGAAGGGCTCGTAAAACCCTACGCTATCGTGGAAAGGGGAGGAATGAAGATAGGCATAATAGGTGCCACAACTACCTCTCTGCCTTCGGTTTGTTCGCCCGGGGATATTGTCGGGCTTAAACTGCTTCCTACTGTCGATACCATAAACTCGATTGCCGAGAAATTGAAGAAAAGGGAGAAATGCGATCTGGTAATTCTGTTATCCCATCTGGGATTCAACGGTGGAAACTTCAAACATCCTTCCGATTGTATCGTCGCTGCCAACAGCCGGGATATAGATATCATCATAGGAGGACATACCCATACATTCCTGAAGAAGGAATATCCTGTTAAGAACCTTGACGGTAAAGATGTAATGGTAACCCAGACAGGTTGCAAGGGCGTTTACATCGGGAAACTGTGCATTTATTGATAAATGCTGCTCAATCGTTCTCTATTCTTAACTGTTGTATGTAATTTTTCCCGTTCTCTGATGTGCGAACGAATATGGTGACCCTGAAAGTCTCTCCACCCGCTTGAAGGGAACCTATGGCATATTTCATCGGCGCTTTTCCGCTCTTATGGAATATTATGAATTTCTTTGGCGTATATTCGTCGATGAAAGTCTTCATTATTAATTTGGCTTGATTCTTACTGCAGTTGTTTACGTTTCCCAATACATCGAGTTCCAGGTTGTCTGCAAACCATGCTGCAAGGTTGTCGTACTGACCTGACTCGAGATATTTGGAGATGGGTACGAAAACATCCTGTCCACTCTGCGGCTGGGCCGACCCAGTTTGTGCGAAAATGAACATCCCCATCAAAGCTGCAAAAAGGAATTTCTTCATTATGCCATCTTAAGTAGATATCATGAAAAGTTAGCAAAAACCAAGCCAAATAATTATTATTTTTGTGTGTGGAAGGGGCTAGATATGAAGGTGACGCTTTTGCTGAAGGGTAAGACTACGGACTCTTATTTGAAGACCGGGATGGACGACTATGCCGCCCGCATAGGACGTTATGTGAATTTCGAAGTAGTGGAACTGAAAGATTCACAGGATCTTCTGAAAAAAATAAAGCCATCGGACCATCTCGTTCTACTCGATGAGAATGGAAATGCCTATGACAGCGTCAGTTGGGCACGACATTTGGAGAGTTTCTTCGTACACAGTTCCAAGGATTTGGTCTTTGCCGTCGGTGGCCCATACGGTTTTACGGCACGGGAGTATGCCAGGGGAGACGAAATGGTGTCGCTTTCGAAAATGACTTTTTCGCACCAATTGGTAAGAGTCATATTCCTGGAGCAGTTATACCGCGCTATGACCATAATTAAAGGCGAACCTTACCACCACCAGTAGATTTCTGATATGAAATTCAATTTTAAGGATACGGTTTCTTTTATCAAGAAAAATGTAGCTCTTTGCATTGGAATCGTTGCGGCGATCCTGTTTGTCGTATCCTTTATGGTTTCTCCCGAATCCGTGAACTGCAACAGGGCTGCAGGCAAATTGGAGTCACACCTTCACGCAAGGCAGAGAATACTTGAGAAATACGTAAGAAAAGCCGGCGAGATGCCTCCGGACCAGTGGATTTCGTTCGACAATTTCCCCGACGACATGGTTTTGTACCGTTATAACAGCGATCCTTTTTACGGCGACACGCTCCAGTCGTGGATAAACAGGTTTCCGGTAAGTAATGACGAGATAGATATCCTTCCAGTTGGATACCGTTTGAATTATTTGAGTAGCAGCAACCTGTATTCCACCCCCCTCGCCTATATAGGGAATAGGGAGCAATATGTGAATCTCGGTTCAGCTTGGTATGTGGTGAAGTGCTATTCCGGTTATGGCAGCAGGATAATTGCAGGTGTGTTGATAAAGAACGAAAATCTCAACGAAAAATCCACCCTTACATATAAAGTCAACCCTAAGTTGCATCTGGATAAGCACCTTACTACCATGGAACTGAATTCTGCCGAAGGTGCGCTGGTAAAAGGAATCGAAGGGGATGCCCTTTTTACCATATCCTTCCTAAGTTCGCAGCACAGGTATTCTTCCCTTTATATCCTTCGGTGGCTGGCTTTAATGCTTGCGGTCGTGGCTATACTCGCTTACCATATCAAGAAACGCTCAATACTTTCGATGTTCGTCGCATTTGCGGTAACGAGCATAGTAAATATGCTTGCGGTGTTCCTTTCGGTCAAAATAGGTGCCGAGACCAAGTTTTTTTCCCCAATCCTTTATGCGGATAGCACGATGTTCCATTCGTTGGGAAATCTGCTTTTGAGCAACCTTTATGTCGCCGTGATGGTCTATATACTCTTCCTGACGAAGAGAGCTATAGAAAGGAAGTTCTTTGGAGGGGGCAAGGCGGTAAAGATAATAATAAGGGTCCTGCTCATAGGTGTCCCTTTGGTATTGTGCGTTTATATCCACATGACGCTCCGTTCCCTTTTGATGAATTCTTCTCTGGTCCTGGACCTTTCACGATATGCCGAAATAAACTTTTATTCCATAATATGTTACCTTTCATACGCCCTGCTACTGGCGATGCTGCTGTTTTCCCTGCAGATGATCATGCCACTGTTCGGGGCGACCAGGAAGATAAACTTGTTTTCCGTTCGCAATATATTAATTTTCAGCTGCTTGGTAACATTGTATTTTGTCTTGGCCGTCAATATTTTCGGATTGAAGAGGGAATACGAACAGAACAGGGTTTGGACCAACAAGCTCAGCATAGAAAGGGACCTGACCCTGGAGCTGCAACTTTGCGAAGAGGAAAGCAATATAGCACAGGACAAGGTAATAGAGATGTTGTCCGGCTATTCCGGAAGTAACGGCACTATCAGGGAAAGGCTTCTGGCGAGGTATCTGGAAGGTCCTCTGATGCAGAATTACAATGTTACCGTAACGACTTGCGGAGAACACGATCTGCTTAAGGTGGAACGTAATTCCACTCCGATAGACTGTTTCGGATTCTATCAGGACGAAATAGAAAAATACGGGACCCCGGTTCTTCCCAATTCGCATTTTTATTTCATGAACAACTACAACGGGAGGATCGGATATATAGGCGTTTTCACATATCCTACCGTTTTCAGATACAATTCGCCGAAGGTTTCCAGGCTCTTCATCGAGATAGATTCTAAGTATATACGCGATGACATTGGCTATCCCCTGCAGCTTTTTGCCTACAAGCAGAATGACAAGATAAAACTTCCGCGCTATTACTCCCATGCCGATTACATAAACGGAAGGCTCCAAAGCTTCGAAGGGAATTACAACTATCCCATAACGTTCAGGCACGAAATCAGGAAAGGTTATTTCAAGTTGAATTACAACGGATATGTCCATTTCATAAATTGCGTTTCGGAAGATAACATCATTGTGATCAGCCGTCAGCGGAGATCCATATTGCCTTTTCTGGTGACGTTTTCCTATCTTCTCCTCTTCTACGGGATCATAATATTGCTGATGACAGGCAAGGCCAGGAGGGACAAGATGTTCTACCTGCCGAGACACTCTTTCCGAAGCAGGATAACCATACTGCTTAGCGTTTCACTCGTCTTCTCGCTCCTGTGCCTGGGTATCGGAAGCATAATGCTTTCGCTATCCCAGACCAGGAATGTGAACCGGCAGCAGATGAGGGAAAAACTGCAGACCGTGCAATCCACTCTTACAGATTATTGCAAATATGCCCTACGCTATAACGACATAAACACTTCGGAACTATTCGATGCGATGGAACGCGTGGCCTACAATACCCAATCGGACATAAACCTTTACGATCCGCACGGCCTTCTTGTCAGAACTACCAAGGCGGAAGTGTTCGAGCATTATCTGCTTGGCTGCCGCATCAATCCCGAAGCCTATAACATGATAATAAACAACGATGCGAAGAGGTGTGTCCTGATGGAGGAAATAGCCGGCATACGTTATTATTCCCTTTATGCCCCTATTTTCAATGCCGAAGGGTTGCTGGTATCGATAGTGAACATCCCTTATTTTTCCAGGATGGAGGATATGGAGGACAGTGTTTCGGATATAGTGGCCGCCATAATAAACATATATCTACTGCTTCTCATCGCTTCTCTTCTTGGAGGTTTTGCCGTATCGAATTCGTTGTCCAAGCCTATGGAGGAGATCAGTCGCAAGATGCAGCGTTACGACGTGACCCAGAAGGTGGAGCATATCGATTACAAGGGCAATGATGAAATCGGAATGTTGGTCACTTCCTACAATAAGATGGTAGACGATCTCGATGAAAGCACCAAGCGTCTGGCAAAAACGGAAAGGGACCAAGCCTGGAGAGAGATGGCTCGCCAGATAGCACACGAGATAAAGAATCCTTTGACTCCTATGCGTCTGAGTATACAACAGCTGATGAGACTAAAGAAACTCAATTATCCCGGATGGCAGGACAAGCTCAACCAGGTGTTCGACTCTTTGCTCGAGCAGATAGAAATCCTTTCCCAGACGGCTACTGAATTCTCTTCATTTGCGAAGTTTTACAACGAAGAGGTGTCCAAACTCAATCTTAACGATTTGCTAAGAGACGAGATAGTACTTTACAACAATGACGACTCGATCAAGGTGAAAATGGTGGAGAAGGTGAAGGATGCAATGGTCATGGCCCGTAAATCACAAATGCTAAGGGTCTTCGTAAATCTTCTCTCGAATGCCATGCAGGCCATAAAGAATGAAGGCATAAAAATAGGCGTAGTAATGGTTACCATAAGGCGGGCCGGAACTTTCTATGAAATAGTTTTCGAAGACAACGGTCCCGGCGTTCTTCCGGAAAACCGTGACAAGCTGTTCAAGCCGAATTTCACCACAAAGTCAAGCGGAACCGGCTTGGGGCTTGCGATTTGTCGCAGCATCGTGGAGCAATCGTCCGGTTCAATACGCTACGAAACCTCGGCTTTCGGCGGGGCGGCTTTCATAATAGACCTTCCGGCCGTTACTTGCGGCGCATGAATATTTGTACCGTGCAACCGGTGAGAGGAAAGTTCTTTCTCAGCGTATTTTCCAGGAAGCGCTTGTAGGGCTCGCGGACATACTGGGGAAGGTTGCAGAAAAAAACGAATGACGGAGAGGGTGAAGGCAATTGGGTTATATATTTTATTTTAACGAACTTGCCTTTCCATGCCGGCGGAGGATAATTTTCTATTTCAGGCAGCATGGCTTCGTTGAGCCTGGATGTCGGTATCTTGTTGGAATAATTGTCCCAGACCTTTGAGGTAGCTTCAATTATGTCAAAAATGCGCTGTTTGCCGAGTGCGGACGTGAATATCAGGGGTATATCATTGAACGGGGCGAACTTGGCCAGGATCGTTTGCGTATAATCCCTCACGGAGTTGTTTTCCTTTGTTACCAGATCCCATTTGTTCACTGCTACCACAAGTCCCTTCTTGTTCTTGATTATCAGATTGAAGATAGCCATATCCTGGGCTTCTATCCCCGTAGTGACATCTATCATCAAAATACAGACGTCGGAATTCTCGATTGCCCTTATGGAACGCATTACCGAATAGAATTCGAGATCTTCAGTTACCTTGGATTTTCGCCGCAGGCCGGCGGTGTCGACGAGCATGAATTCGTGTCCGTATTGGTTATAGTAACTCGAGACGGCATCTCTGGTGGTGCCTGCGACGGGAGTCACTATGTTCCTATCCTCTCCCAGGAGGGCGTTGGTGAGCGAAGACTTGCCTACGTTGGGTTTGCCGACGATGGCTATCCTCGGTATTCCGGGATGATCTTCAGCTGCGATCTTTTCCTTAGGAAGCCTTTCAAGGACTTCGTCGAGAAGATCGCCCGTCCCGCTTCCATTTGCGGATGAGATGCAGAAGGGATCTCCGAGTCCGAGTGAGTAAAATTCGTAGGAATCGTACATCTTTTCTCCGGAATCAACCTTGTTGCAGACGGTTATGACGGGTTTCATGCATTTCCTCAGGATTCCGGCAATCTCGGCGTCGGTAGATGTTATTCCAGTGCCTATTTCTACCATGAACAGTATGAGGTCGCACTCTTCTATGGCAATAAGAACCTGTTTGCGGATCTCGGCTTCGAATACGTCGGCATCGTCCGAGGTGAATCCACCGGTATCGACGACCGAGAACTCTTTGCCGCACCATTCGCATTTTCCGTAAATCCTGTCGCGGGTTACTCCGGAAGTTCCGTCTACGATAGCTTCGCGTCCCCCAACAAGACGGTTGAAAAGGGTTGATTTGCCTACGTTAGGCCGTCCTACGATGGCTACTAAACTCATGATTGATGTTTGTTTTGTGTTAAATTACCGGCGAAGCGTATGTTATGACATTGTCCTTTGTTATTGTATTTCCGCAAAGGATGATAAGCCTTTCGATTACATTACGCAGTTCACGTATGTTTCCCGTCCATTTCTGTCCCTTTAGCTGCTCTATTGCGTCCGGTGTAATGGAACGTAGCGGAATTCCCTGTTCTTCGCAGATCTGTTTGAGAAAATAATTGGCGAGAAGAGGTATGTCGTCTCGGCGTTCCGCAAGCGGAGGTACTGTCATTACTATGACGGAGAGTCTATGGAACAGGTCTTCCCTGAAGTTGCCCTTCTCTATTTCGTCGTGGAGGTTCTTGTTGGTGGCCGCGATGACCCGCACGTCCACTGTTATATCCTTGTCGCTGCCTACCCTGGAAAGTTTGCGCTCCTGAAGTACCCTGAGCACTTTCGCCTGGGCCGCAAGCGACATGTCCCCGATTTCGTCGAGGAACAGTGTTCCGTGATCGGCCTGTTCGAACTTCCCCTTGTGCTGTTTGACTGCTGAAGTAAAAGCTCCCTTTTCATGGCCGAAAAGTTCGCTTTCAATCAGTTCGGATGGTATTGCGGCGCAATTCACCTCTATGAAAGGCTCGTTGACCCGCGGACTCTTTTCATGCAGCCATCTGGCAACTAGCTCCTTGCCTGTGCCATTGGCTCCCATTATCAGAACCCTGGCATCCGTAGGCGCGACTTTGTCAATCATCTGTTTCACGTGCATTATGGCCGGACTCTCTCCGATCATTTCCTGGATTCCCGGAATCTTACGCTTCAACGTACTGATGGTCTTTACTTGGGAAGTCCTTTCGGTCGCGTTTTTCAGGGAAATCAGTATCCTGTTGAGGTCCAGTGGTTTTTGGATGAAATCGTAAGCTCCTTTCTTTATACATTCCACTGCCGTATCGATGTCTCCATGTCCTGAAATCATTATGACGGCCGATTCGCATCCGGCTTCAGCCAACTTGTCGAGAACCTCTATGCCGTCCATTTCGGGCATCTTGATGTCACAGAATATCGCATCGAAATTGCCGTTCAGAGCCGCATCCAACCCCTCTTTCCCATTGGCGGCGAGGGAGACCTCGTGATTCTCGAATTCGAGGATCTCCTTCATCGTGTTTCTGATGCTTTTTTCATCATCAATAATAAGGATCTTCATTTTGTTATGTGATTATAACTTAAATGCAAAGATAAGATTTTTGTAGTATTTTTGCAGAAAGCAAAACCTATGCCGATACCGGATATCATAATAGCGATAGATGGCTATTCCTCTACGGGGAAAAGTTCTTTTGCCAAACTGATAGCAGGCAAGCTGGGTTTTCTTTATCTGGATTCCGGTGCATTGTATAGGGCAGTTACGCTTTTTGCATTGGACAATGGCATGATATATAGGGGTGTTATCGATGAACCGGCGCTACGCAAGGCTTTAAAGGTACTTAAGGTCTCCTTCAAGCCATCGGCGGAAAGCGGTAAATATCATGCCTGCATGAATGGCAAGAATGTGGAAAGGAGAATACGTACCCTTAGGGTTTCTGAGTATGTCAGCAACGTGGCGGAACTGCCTTTCGTACGTTCCTACGTGGACAATATCCTCCATTCTTACGGTAAAAAAGGGAGGATCGTAATGGATGGCAGGGATATAGGTACGGCCGTGTTCCCTTATGCAGATCTTAAGATATTCATGGTGGCCGAACAGAAGATAAGGGCTGGCCGCAGGTTGAGGGAAATGGAGGAGAAGGGTGAAAAAGCCACTCTCGACGAGGTTCTGGACAACCTGAAGGAACGGGATGAAAGGGATTCTTCCCGTACGGTGCATCCGCTCAGCAAGGCTGATGATGCCATAGTATTGGATAATAGTTATATGACGATGGATGATGAAATGGACTGGCTCGAGGGAATCCTGCGTGAAAGATGGCCACAAAAATGAAAGTTACGGTTGAAATCGATCCGAGGGCCGGCTTCTGCCGTGGCGTTGTCAGGGCTGTCTACCACGCCGACAAGTACTTGAACGAGAACGGTTCTCTCTATTCCCTAGGTTCCATAGTGCATAACAGTTACGAGACCGAAAGGCTGAACAGGGAAGGATTGAGGATAATCGGCTACGATGAATTCGGGAAGCTGAAGAATACGTCCGTACTAATTCGTGCACACGGGGAGCCGCCTTCAACATACGCGACGGCGAAGGCGAACGGAATCAAGTTGATCGATTGCACCTGTCCTGCGGTCCTGGCTCTTCAGAAGAAAATCCGTCTCGCATATTCCGTCACAAGAAAGACAGGGGGCCAGATAGTCATTTTCGGGAAAAGGGAGCATGCCGAGGTCAACGGTCTGGCCGGGCAGGTCGGCGGTGATGCGATCGTGATACAGTCGGAGTCGGATATCGGACGGATCGACTTTTCCAAGCCTGTGGAACTTTTTTCGCAAACTACGCGGGATCCGGAAGAATACGGGCGTATTACGGGCCTGATCCGTTCGAAGAACCCCGTATCCCTTGTCGTTCACGACACCATCTGTCGCAATGTCCGCTCAAGGTACATGCATCTCCCCGAATTCGCCGCATCGCATAACATGGTACTGTTCGTGGCTGGAGCCGACAGTTCGAACGGGAGGGTGCTATACGATCTTTGCAGGGAGGTCAACCCGCGTACTTTCCTGATCAACAATGCCGGCCAGATAGACAAGGAATGGTTCGCGAACGGGGACTCGGTAGGGATAAGCGGAGCTACGTCGACGCCTGCGACCCAGTTGCAGGAGGTGGCTGACACCGTCCGTAAACTTTTTTTATGATAATCCTTCCATATTGGCTATATTTGCAACTCATTATTAAATAATTATTAATATAAATCGTACTTATGGATACCGGTGATTTTAAAAACGGACTTTATTTCAAATTTAACGGACATCCGTGCTGTCTCATCTATTTTCAGCACGTAAAGCCTGGCAAGGGCCCGGCTTTCGTAAAGAGCAAATTCCGTGACCTGGAAACCGGCAAAACTCTCGAGAATACCTTTACGGCGGGCGAAAAGATCGAGCCGGTGACCGTGGAACGCCGTCCTTACCAGTTCCTTTACAAGGATGCCTCCGGCTATAACTTCATGCACACGGAGACTTTCGAACAGATCGTGCTTCCCGAAGAGATGATTTCCAATCCGGATCTCATGAAGGAGGGACAGACGGTGGAGATGATGTATCTTCCCGAAGAGGAACGTCCGCTCACATGCGAGATGCCTACCTACGTGGAGCTGAAGATAACCTATACCGAACCTGCGGTAAAAGGCAATACCGCTTCCACAAATGCTCTTAAGGAAGCTACCCTTGAAACCGGGGCGAAGATAATGGTACCTCTGTTCATACAGCAGGATGATGTTATCACGGTGAATACCGTGGACAGGGCATACGGCGAAAGAGTGAAAAAATGAGACGGTTCGCAGCGATCATACTGATGTCCGCGGTCCTTACGGGCTGCGGACATTTTTCTTCCGGAGGGGGAAAATCTCCGGAAGCGGATTCAGTTCAGGTTACTTACGGTTACGATTCGCTGGCCGATTTCCAAAACAGACTTGCAATTGACTTCAACCGCGATGAAGCCTATATTCGCGATTATCTCAAGCCTTATTATCCGAATCTTACCGATGGAATGATGAAAGGATGGGAGGCTTCCGGGGCCTTGGAAACCATGGTGATAGACGGACATAAACGCTATTTCCGCAATGCCGGAAGGAACCTGTTCCGTATCGACAAGGGTGCGAAGGCCGTCTATGACAGCGTCAACGTCTCCTTACCGAAGGTGGATGGTTATGAAAAATTCCTGGACGGATATCTCCATGAGGTAATAGCCGCCGTAAAATCCTCGGGAAAAACATACGTAATGCCTGTGAAGCATACCATAAGGTACGAGCTTTCCGTCGATGCCGATGCCGTTCCCGCGGGAGAAACCGTCAGGGCGTGGCTACCTTATCCGCGTACGGATATTCCGGATGCCCAATTCGATGTCAAGCTTGTTTCCGCTTCCGAGCATGATTACGTAATTTCGCCCGATTCCTATCGTCACAAGACCATTTACATGGAGAAAAAGGCGGATTCCGGCAAACCCACGGTCTTTACCTGCGAGTATTCCTATAAGGCCAACAACCGTTGGTTCGATTTCGATGCGGACAAGATAAAGCCGTACGACAAGGGCAGTGCCGAATACAGGGAATTCACCGCCGAACAGGTTCCTCACATAGTGTTCAGCCCGAGGATCCGCCATATTGCAGACTCGCTGACCGCAGGAATCGTCAACCCTTACCGCAAGATGGTTTTGATTTACGGCTGGATAGTCGACAATTTCCCATGGGCTTCGGCCAGGGAGTATTCCACGATCGACGATATTCCCGAGTATGTTCTCGACAACCGTCACGGGGATTGCGGACAGGTGGGAATGTTGCTCATCACTATGTGCAGATGCGAAGGCATCCCCGCACGTTGGCAGAGCGGCTGGATGCTTCATCCCGGGGAAATCAACCTTCACGACTGGAGCGAAGCCTATTTTGAAGGTGTTGGATGGATTCCCGTGGACGTGAGTTTCGGAAGGGGGCGCGGAGACGTCAGGGACAATCCGGAAGATTACCTGTTTTATACTCGCGGTCTCGATGCTTACCGCCTCATCGTGAACGACGGGTGGGGAGGGGATTTATATCCCGCTAAGATTTATCCTCGCAGCGAGACGGTCGATTTCCAACGGGGCGAGGTCGAATGGCGGGGTGGAAATCTCTACTTCGACAAATGGAACTATAGCCTGAAGGACGGTTACGGGAAGTAGTTTTCAAATTCAGTCAGAAGGTATAGCCGCGCTTTTTCAGTTCCCTTATCAGTTTGTCCAAATACTTGTCGTAGAATTTGTCGGTCCTTGTGGTTTCGGTACCGAAATGTACCAGAAGTATGTATCCGTTCAACCCATGTTCCCTTTCCATATTCATTACGTGTTCGTAAATTGAGCGGCTGGAACGGTATCCTTTCATGTCGGGAGTCGTATAGTCCGCATTCGTTCCGCTCCCAGGGGTATAGTTGATAAGATGCAGGGAATATTGTTTCGCCCATGATGAAACCGTTTCGTTGTAATATTCGTAGGGAGGGACGAAAAGACGCATGCTGTCTCTGATTCCCGCCTTACGGATCAATCCGTAGCTTTTTACTATGTCGTTTGCGAATTCCTCCTTGGTGACGAGCATGGAATCTCTTTTTCCCCAAGGCATGTAGAGAAGATGGCCGTAGCTGTGGCTGCCTATGTAATGCCCCGCTTTCAGCAGCCTTTCTACGGTATCGGGGAATTTTTCATAGAATTCGCCGGTAAAGAAGAAATAGCCGCGGATGCCTTCCTTTTTCAATGTCCCGAGTATGGCCTTCTCTCCGTCGCGTTTGTCTGCAGCGGTGAAAATCAGTGTAATGTGTTTCTTCGACGTGTCCGTTCTGACTATGCCTCCCTTTTCGATTACGTTTCTTCCCCGGCCGTCGAAAAATGGATTGCCGTCATGTGAGAAACGTCCCTTTTGCTCCTTCAACCCTTCGTTCTGGAATTCGGCCAAAGCTGGAAACAATGCCGCACTGCCGTCCAGAGTCGGTTCGTTGGTGGAATAGTCGTGCATGGAGTCATGGTAAACCATCCTGTCCGGTTGGTATTCAGCATAATCTTCACCTCCTTCCGTTCTTACGCCACGCAGGGAATGGAATATGGTGGAGTAGACCGGTCCGTCCACAAGTCCTCCGTCGGGCCTTCCGGCTCCGCAAAAGAGAAGGGAGGAGTGTGGTTGTGAAGGAAAGTCCCCGCTTTGCGGTAGTCCAACGATCATTGAGGTGCCCCACGGGTTGCAGCCGAAGAGCCAGTCCATGAAAGACGCTGCCTGTACCTTGTCGTCGCAGAGGACCATTTGGTCTAATGCCGCCGCCGAAAGGTTGTTCGAACACCAGATATACGGGATTCCGTGGCGGAAAGCATCGTTTTCCGATTTTACGGCGATTTCGGAGAGGCCTTCCTTCATATATCCCTTGAATTCCCCGATGCCGAATGTAACTCCGAGAACGGCATGTCCGAAGTTTATGAATGGAAACCACTGATAATGACGGGCCGTATCGGCACCCATCCACGGGGAAACGGGTTCCATACGTCCGTATTCCTCGGCTTGCTTCATATATCCGGGCTTCCCTGTCATGCGGTACAGTTCTGCAGCAGCGAGTTCCATGTCGTCCGCCCAATCCGTCTCTTCATAGATGTAGGGTGAAAGGACCGATGCCGTCTGGCAGGCGCCTGGCATCTTCCTTCCCATTTCGTATGCCGCTATAGCCTTATGCCTCAGGGAATCGGCGAAATCAGGATAAAAGGGTTCCATAATCTTGGAGCCTAGAGCGAAATCGGAAGCGAATTTCCCTGCCGTGGATGCCACGCCTTCCGTATCGTTCATCCTTCCGTGCCTTCCCCTGCATTGCGGCTTTCCGGTCGCAGCGTATACGGGACGGCCGTTGCCGGCTCCCCAACCGTAGTCGGCTTCGTCGTCGTGAGGCAGTCTCATTCCGATGTGATCGCGGTCGTCGGCCACCTGGTTGTACATCTCCCCGTCCCGCGGGTTCATCTTGACGAGCCAGTCGAGCCCCCATTTGATTTCGTCCACTATGTCCGGGATCCCGTTCGCTCCCGGCAGCCCGTTTGCATTCACATAGTCCCCGAAAATTCCTGGATTACGCAGGAAGGCCTGCATCATAAGATAAACGGCATGTGCGGACGTCGCGGAGTATCTGAGACAGTCGCCGGCATCGTGCCATCCGCCGGTTACGTCTATCCTGGTGCTGTCTCTTTTTTCGTCCCCGCTCCAGACTATGTAGCCGTCCCTGGTATGGCAACTGTCGCGCAGGAACGGGTTGAACCCGCAGCGTTGCTGGCGCATGTATCTGAGGATGAAGTCTGCGGTGCCGTCGTAAACGCAAGGGTCTATCGGGAAAACTGGCGACGATGCACGGCCGGCCGCCAGACGGTATGCGCCACATTTGCGGAAGCCGCTGAAGTCCAGTCTGCAGACCGCTTCCATTTTACCGTATCCGCTTTCCGGCCTGCCGGTTCGCGATACGAGTACCGTATCGCCCGACAATGCGTCTATCAAGGCGAATTCCTGCGGCATGTCCGGGTTTTCGCTTATGTATACCGCGGTCTTGATGCCGTCGGGCAGGTATCCGAGCTGGTTTATTCTGATTTCACTTACGTTTTGGGCACTGCTTATCGCTGCGGAAAGCAGTAGGAAAGCCATTATGAACGGAGTCTTTTGCATTGGAATGAATTTTGAGTCGGCTGGAAGAGGAATTTCAGCATGTAAAGATAAAAAAAGTAAATTTGTCGGAAAATATAACGAATATGCAGGACGGAACGGAGAAGAAGGCCGGAGAGGAAAATTACGGGGAGCAGAATGTCATAACCCTTTCGTGGAACGAACATATCCGGCAGAGGCCGGGCATGTACATAGGAAAGCTCGGCGATGGCACAAGCGAGGACGACGGAATTTATGTGCTGATAAAGGAGGTGATAGATAATTCCGTGGATGAATTCGGCGAAGGGTACGGGAAAAACATAATCATAAACATAGAAGACCGAACCGTTACGGTGCGCGACTATGGGAGGGGTATCCCGCTCGGGAAAGTAGTCGAATGTGCAAGCGTAATGAATACCGGAGGAAAATTCGACAACCGTGCCTTTCATAAGGCAGTAGGCCTGAACGGAGTTGGCATCAAGGCCGTTAATGCGCTTTCCAGCGATTTTTACATACAGTCATTCAGGGAAGGTATCACGACCCGTGCTGAATTTTCGAAGGGGGAGCTGCTGAGCCAAAGATCGAACGAAAGCACCGGCGAAAAGAACGGCACGCTTATCCGTTTCGTGGCGGATGATTCCCTTTTTACCGATTACCAATACAATTTCGATTACATAGAAAGACGTCTCCGGGATTATTCCTATCTGAATCCCGGGCTTTCCCTCGTTTTGAACGGAAAGGAGTTTTCGTCCAAGGACGGACTCTTGGACTTGCTAAACGACAAACTTGGGGACGACAATGCCCTTTACCCCCCGATTCACTTGAAGGGGGATGACATAGAAATAGCCCTGACCCACGGGAGGAATTACGGGGAGGAGATCTATTCTTTCGTGAACGGACAGAACACCACCCAGGGAGGCACCCATCTTTCGGCTTTCAGGGAGGCAGTGGCGAAGGAGTTCAAGGACTTCTTCAAAAAGGATTTCGATCCGGCGGATTCGCGCGAGTCCATTGTAGCTGCCGTCAGTGTGAAGGTGGAGGATCCCATATTCGAATCCCAGACGAAGACCAAACTCGGAAGCAGGGAGATGTACAAAGACGGTCCTTCCGTGCGCAACTACGTCGTGGATTTCGTAACCCGGGAACTGGACAACTACCTTCACAAGAATCTCGACGTAGCGGACATCATATTGAAAAAGATCCAGGAGTCCGAAAACATACGCAAGTCCAATGTCGCGACAAGCAAGGCCATACGAGAAAGGGCTAAACGGACTTCCCTACATAACAAGAAGCTGCGCGATTGTAACATTCACTATAATGACAAAAATCCCCTTGCCGAGGAGACTACCATATTCCTGACGGAGGGAGATTCTGCTTCCGGCTCGATTACCACGAGCCGCGACGCCGATACGCAGGCGGTATTCAGCCTGCGTGGAAAACCTGCCAATTGTTTCAAGGCGTCTAAAAAGAAGATAGTGTACGAAAACGAGGAGTTCAACCTGCTGATAGCCGCCCTCAACATAGGTGAAGACCTCGACAATCTGCGGTACAACAAGGTCGTCATTGCGACCGATGCAGATGTGGACGGAATGCATATCCGTCTGCTTTTGCTGACTTTTTTCCTGAAATTCTTCCCTGAACTGGTTAGGAAGGGGCATGTCTACATACTTCAGACCCCTCTCTTCAGGGTGCAGAGCAAAAAGGACAACGTTTACTGCTATAACAGCGCCGAAAAGGATGTGGCCGTGAAAAAGATAGGTGCTGATGCCGAGATAACGAGATTCAAGGGGCTCGGCGAAATCTCCCCTTCCGAATTCAGGGGTTTTATCGGAAAGGACATGCATCTGGATCTCGTAAAACTCTATCCGGATGATTCCGTAAACGAACTCATGGAGTTCTATATGGGAGACAATACTCCCGACAGGCAAAATTTCATTAGGACCTACCTCCGTACCGAAGTTGAGAATACGGAAGAGGAAAACATATGATAAATCACAGATTCAGTAAATTCCTTATAAGGTTGCTTGGGTGGAAGGGCGTAGGAGGCCTCCCGGCGGATAAGAAATGCATTATCCTGGGCATTCCGCATACTTCCATTTGGGATTTCGTGATAGCCTTCTATTATTACAGGACGATAGGGGGGGATATACACGTTATGATAAAGAAGGAACTTTTCAAGGGACGGCTGGGAAGGTGGCTCCTGGTGCGTGGCTCTATCCCTATTGACAGGAAAAACAGCATGGCTACGATCCGCAACGTGATAAAGGCTTTCTCGACCCACGACACACTTTATCTCGGGATAGCTCCGGAAGGGACGAGGAAACCCGTCAAACGATGGAAGACGGGGTTCTACACCATAGCCAAAGCCGCAAAAGTACCGGTCTACCTCGGTTGGTTCGATTGGAAGACGAAAACCATCAGTGCAGGGGAACGTTTCGAGCTCTCCGATGATTCCCAACTCGATCTCAGGCGCATCCAGCTCTATTACCGCAAGAAAAATCCTACACCGCGGCATCCGAAGAACTTCGTCTTCCTGGACGAAGTGGAGGAGGCATACCGGGAAGGAAGGGAGTTCTGATCCGGCGCTTCTGCGATTTACTTTCCGGCGTTCGCGCGCTTCGCGTTCAACAACTCAATCATCTTTATTGCGGAGAGGGATATGCGTGTTCCCGGTCCGAAGATGGCCGCTGCTCCGTCGCGGTAAAGTTCGTCATAATCCTGAGGAGGGATAACTCCCCCTACGACTACCATGATGTCCGGGCGTCCCTCTTTTTTGAGCGCGGCCAGCAATTGGGGAATCAGCGTCTTGTGCCCCGCTGCCAGTGAGGAGACGCCTACTATGTGAACGTCGTTCTCGACAGCCTGTCTGGCCGCTTCTTCCGGGGTCTGGAAAAGAGGTCCCATGTCGACGTCGAATCCGCAGTCGGCGTAGCCTGTGGCTACCACCTTTGCCCCGCGGTCGTGGCCGTCCTGCCCGAGTTTCGCAATCATTATGCGCGGCTGGCGTCCTTCGCGCCGTGCGAAATCCTCCACCATGGCGCATGCCTTCCCGAACTCGGCGTCATTTTTAACTTCGGACGAATATACTCCTGTGTTCATGCGAATTACTGCTTTATAACGGCCTGCGACCTTTTCGCAGGCATCTGATATTTCTCCAAGTGTCGCGCGTACCCTTGCGGCTTCGACGGCCAGTTCCAGCAAATTGCCCTTGCCGGTCCTTGCACATTCGGTTATTGCGGTTAGAGACGCGTCCACGGCTGAACCGTCGCGTCTTGCGCGGAGATCCTTCAGGCGTCTTACCTGGGATTCGCGGACTGCGGTGTTGTCTACGTTCAGAATGTCTATCGGAGCCTCTTTTTCAAGGCGGTACTTGTTGATGCCCACTATTGCATCCTCCCCGGAGTCTATCCGCGCCTGTTTTCTTGCCGCGGCCTCTTCGATTCTCAATTTGGGGATTCCGGTCTCAATGGCCTTGGCCATCCCTCCTAGTTTCTCGATCTCGGTTATGTGTTCCCATGCCTTGTGTGCCAAATCGTTGGTAAGGCTTTCTACATAATATGAACCTGCCCACGGGTCAATCGAACGGCATATGCCGGTCTCCTGCTGTATGTAAATCTGGGTGTTGCGCGCTATCCTTGCGGAAAAGTCGGTGGGCAGCGCTATGGCCTCGTCCAGCGCGTTGGTATGCATGGACTGTGTCCCTCCCAAAGCCGCTCCCATGGCTTCTATACATGTGCGTGCGACATTGTTGAAAGGGTCCTGTTCTGTAAGCGACCAACCCGATGTCTGGCAATGTGTCCTAAGAGAGCGAGACTTCGGGTTCTTAGGATTGAATCCATCGACTATCTTGGCCCACAACATCCTTGCGGCCCTCATCTTGGCGATCTCCATGAAATGGTTCATCCCTATGCCCCAGAAAAACGAAAGGCGGGGGGCGAATGCGTCGATATCTATCCCGGCCTTAATCCCGGTACGTATGTATTCCAGACCGTCCGCAAGGGTGTATGCCATTTCGATGTCGTCGCTCGCCCCCGCTTCCTGCATGTGGTAGCCGGAGATCGATATGGAATTGAACTTCGGCATGTTCCGCGACGTGTAGGCGAATATGTCGCCGATTATGCGCATCGAAAATTCGGGCGGATAGATATATGTGTTGCGAACCATGAATTCCTTGAGAATGTCGTTTTGGATGGTGCCCTGCATATCTGACAGTGCCACGCCCTGTTCCTGCGCCGTCACTATGTAAAAAGCCAGTATGGGCAGTACGGCGCCGTTCATAGTCATCGAAACGGACATCTTTCCGAGCGGGATCTGGTCGAATAGGACCTTCATGTCCTCCACGCTGCATATGCTGACTCCAGCTTTGCCGACATCGCCGACGACGCGCGGATGGTCGGCGTCATAGCCGCGGTGGGTGGGGAGATCGAATGCGACTGAAAGTCCTTTCTGGCCCGCCGCCAGGTTCCTGCGATAAAAGGCGTTGGATTCCTCCGCAGTCGAGAAACCGGCATATTGCCTTATGGTCCAAGGTCTCATGACATACATGGTGGAATATGGTCCCCTAAGGAACGGCTTGATTCCGGCCGCGTAATCGAGGTGCTCCATGTTTTCCAGGTCTTCCGCAGTATAAAGATGCTTTACCCCTATTTTTTCAGGTGTGTTCCAAATATCGTTATTCATATTCTTCTATGTCAGATTTTTATTTTACGACGCCGAGCTCTTCCTGGTATCCGTGAAGGGTTTCGAGGATGTTGCTACGTATGCTTATGAAGTGGCTTATGCCGGCTGCCTCGAGTTCGGGGCGGCAGGCAGGATCGCCGGCGACCGTCAGGACGGCTTTGCCTCCGAGCAACTTGGCGATTTCAGGTACTTCTTCCGAGTATTCTTCGTCCGAAGAGCAGGCGACGACGATGTCGGCTTTTGACTCCAGTGCGGCTGCTGCTCCTGTTTCTATCGAATCGAAACGGTTGTTGTCCATTATCTTGAATCCGGCCGTTGCGAAGAAATTACCGGAAAATTGTGCTCTTGCCCGGCACATGGCGAGGTTGCCGAAAGTCAGCATGAAGACGGCGGGCCTCCTGCCGGACTTTTCGGTGGCGAGACGTAGCCGCTCGAACGGCTCGGCACCCCGGTAGAACCTAAGCGGCCGGGTCGGCTGATCTTTCCGAACGGCCGGTGCGTTTTTCAATTCGGTCTCTTCGAAGTTCGGGAAAGCGTTGGTTCCCACGAACACTTCGCGTCCCTTTGCGATTGCCGCGTCCCTTTTCGCCGTTACCTCTTCGATTTCCCTGCGGATCGTGCCGTCCTCGAATCCGGAGCGGAAATCGGCACCGCCGCCGCACGTCGCATTGAACAGCTTTTCCACCGCATCTTTTATGGAGGAGGTCAACTCCTCGACATAGTAGGAGCCGCCGGCTGGATCGGCCACGAAGTCGAAATGGGATTCTTCCTTAAGTATTATCTGTACGTTGCGGGCTATCCTGTTCGAGAATGCATCCGGTTTCCTGTATGCCGAATCGAAAGGGATGACTGTCAGGGAGTGGACTCCGCCGATGGCAGCGCTCATGGCTTCGGTGGTATTGCGCAACATGTTGACGTAGGAATCGTACAGGGTCTGGTTCCACCTGCTCGTAACGGCGTCGGCGACCATCTTGCGGCCGTCGCCGACTGCGCCGGCCTTATCCGAAATTTCGGCCCAGAGCACCCTTGCTGCGCGAAATTTTGCTATTTCCATGAAATAGTTCGAACCTACCGAGAATTTGAACCGTATCTTCGATGCGACGAGGCCGGCCGTCATTCCCGGTTTCCCTTTCAATGCGTCAATATAATATGAAGCGCATGCGAGTGCAAATGCGGTTTCCTGTACTATGGATGCCCCGGCATCGTTGAAATCGTAGCCGTTAGCGCATATCGCGTCGATTCCGGGATATCCTTCGAGGCCTTTCAAGATCTCCGCCAGCCTGTCGAAAGCTTCGTCTTTTATAGTTCCTGCGGTTACGAGATCGTGGAGGGGGGAGAAATCGAACGAAACCTCCAAGTCGCTCGCCGGTATTTCCGCTTCATTTGCAAACGACAGGAATGCTTCCACCGCCGAAGCGTTTTCAGGAGAACAGCCTGTGAAATTTATTTCCGTGCTCTTCAAGTCAATGCCTCCGAGAAGTTCCTTCATATCCCCGATGGTCATCTTCCTCTCCCGTCCTATGTCGAACCCTATCGCTTCTGCCCCTTTCGAAAGGGCGTCGACAGCCGACCGGTTGGCTTCGCCGAGGTCTCCCGTCGCATCGAAATCCTGGCGTATCAGCCAGCCGTTGCTTTCCCCGGTACCTCTCATGTAAGGGAATTCTCCGGGAGCGCGGTCCAATCCGCTCAGTTTGTCCGTATCTTCTTTCCTGTAAAAGGGCCTGACCGAAAAACCTTCCTGTGTCCTCCACATCAGTTTCCTATCGTAATCAGCTCCTTTCAGGTCCTTGACGATGACGCTCTCCCATTCCTGAGTCGAAACGGGAGGGAATTCTGTAAAGAGTTTTTGTTCCATAAATGTTACTTGATTGTATACAAAGTTACACTTTATAACGAGAAAACGAATTGTCTTCCATTTTTGTTAAATTTGCATAGACAAATTCGTACATATTATGAAACGCGTTTTCTCATTACTTGTAACAATGCTTGTGACTGCAGCATTGGCTTGTGCGCAACCCGTAAGGATCCGGATCGATACCGTAAGGCATTATTCCCCGGATTCCACCGTAGCGATGATAACTTACGATACGGTCCGCATGGCGACCTATGATTACTGCATACCTTACTGCAAACGCGATACGGGAGATCTGGTCATGTATATGTACATGCCGGCCGACGACAAACCAGTCCACCCGTGCGTGGTATACGTTTTCGGCGGCGGTTTCGCCTCTTCCTCGCTGCTTAGGCCCGATATAGTCGGGTATTGCAGAAGGTTGGCCGACCATGGAATAGTGGTTGCAGCAATAGACTACAGGCTATACCTCAGGGGATATAAGATGAAGGGTGGCCTTCTTAGCATGATAAAACCGGCTTACGCTGCCGTCGAATATGCCGCGGACGATTGTTTCGATGCCGTAAGATATTTGATAGACAATGCTTCGAGTTGCAGGATAGATCCGAAGCAGATTATACTGGAGGGCAGCAGCGCCGGTGCCATCACGGCCCTTCAGTGCAATTACGAGCTTTGCAACGGCCTCGGAAATTCTTCCGTCCTTCCGGAAGGATTCAGGTTCGCGGGAGTAATTTCGTACTCCGGTGGCATTTATTCTAAGAAAGGTTCGCCGAAATATGCGGATATGGCTCCGGCACCGACTATGTTTTATCATGGCACCAAGGACGGATTGGTTTTCTACAACAAGTTCCAGTTCTTCAATCTAGGGCTTTTCGGTTCGAGCCACCTCGTCAAGGAATATGACAAAAAAGGTTATCCCTATTTCATGACAAGGGTAAAGGATCACACTCACGATGTCGCAGATTATATGAACCGCACCTATGACGACTGTATCTGGTTCATAGACAGCATGGCTGTGGGGAAAAAGAACCTTCAGGTAGACCGGATATACAACGATATGGATGATAAGCCCGATACCAGTTATTCCTCCAACGCCGCCGAACTCTACCATTGATAAACGTGAATACGGAAACTCAAGAATAATTGAAAACTGTTTTAATAGCTCAAAATAAAAAAGAGGGCCCATTTCACAATGGAACCCTCAACAGCTATGAAAACGGTTTTTTATTTGTAATTTTTTTACAAAATCCTTATTCGTCGCGGAGTTGCATCTGCTGTACGTATATGGCTTTCTTGATGGCCATGCGTCTCCTCACCGAAGGCTTTTCGAAAGTCTTCCTGTCTCTCAGCTCCCTCGTGGTACCTGTTTTGTCGAATTTACGCTTGAATTTCTTCAAAGCCCTTTCGATGTTTTCACCTTCCTTAACTGGTACTATTATCATTGTAGATTCACCTCCTTTTCTTAAAAGCGGTGCAAATTTATGGAAATTTTCCAATAAACAATACTTTTATGGATGAAATATTAGCTAAACAAATCAAAGAAGGGATTCCGGATTATCTGCCGGATCCCAAGAAGTACGAGACCGATGTGAACCATGCTCCGAGGCGTAAAGATATCCTGACGCCGGAGGAAAAGAAACTGGCGCTACGCAATGCATTGCGTTATTTTCCTTCGAAATTCCATCGCGTGCTCCTGCCGGAATTCCGCAAGGAGCTGGAAGATTACGGAAGGATCTACATGTACCGTTATCGTCCGGATTATGTGATCAAGGCCCATCCTATCGAGGACTATCCCTGCAAGTGCCGGGCTGCGGCAGCGATAATGCTGATGATAACCAACAATCTGGATGATGCTGTTGCGCAGCATCCTCGCGAACTTATCATTTACGGCGGGAATGGGGCGGCGTTCCAGAATTGGGCACAGTACCGGCTTACGATGAAATACCTGTCGGAAATGACAGACGAGCAGACGCTCGTTTTATACAGTGGCCACCCGCTCGGGTTGTTCCCTTCGCACAAGGAGGCTCCGAGACTCGTGATCACCAACGGAATGGTGGTTCCCAACTATTCCAGCAAGGACAATTGGGAGCGTTTCAACGCCCTGGGGGTATCGCAGTACGGACAGATGACGGCCGGTTCGTTCATGTATATCGGGCCCCAGGGCATAGTACACGGGACGACCATTACCGTGATGAATGCGGCACGCTTCAAATGCAGGAACAACGATCTTGACCGTACCAAAATATTCGTCAGCAGTGGTCTAGGTGGAATGTCGGGAGCACAGCCCAAGGCGGCTAGAATAGCAGGGGTGGTCGGCATAATAGCCGAGATCAACCCTAAGGCGGTCGAAAAACGCCGTGTTCAAGGGTGGGTAGACGAAGTCTACACCGATCTTGACAAACTGATCGACCGTGCCGGCAGGGCTAGCGCCTCAAAGGAATCGGTCTCGCTGGCCTACGAGGGGAATATAGTGGACCTATGGGAAAGACTTGCCGAAAGGGATTTCTATGTAGACATGGGTTCGGACCAGACCTCCCTGCATAATGCCCTTTCCGGAGGCTATTATCCGGCCGGATATACCTTGGAAGAGAGCCAGAGAATGCTTGCCGAAGAGCCCGGCAGATTCAAGGAAGCGGTCCGGGCATCCCTGAAACGCCAGGTGGCTGCCATAAACCGCATGGCTGAGAAGGGGATGTATTTTTTCGACTACGGGAACGCCTTCCTGCTCGAATCTTCGCGTGCGGGAGCGGATATAATGGGACCGGACGGCAAATTCCGCTATCCTTCGTATGTCCAGGATATAATGGGGCCTCTTTATTTCGACTACGGCTTCGGGCCGTTCCGCTGGGTATGCACTTCGGGGAAGCCGGAGGATCTCGCCGAGACCGACAGGATAGCCGCCGAAGTATTGGAATCCATTGCCGTCGATTCGCCCAAGGAGATCCGCCATCAGATGGAGGACAACATACATTGGATCCGCCAGGCCGGTGCGAACCGTCTCGTCGTCGGGTCCCAGGCCAGGATCCTTTATGCCGATGAGGAAGGCCGCATAAAAATAGCCCTTGCAATGAACGATGCCATACGCAAGGGAAGGATTTCCGCGCCGATAGTCCTTGGCCGGGACCACCATGACGTTTCAGGTACGGATTCCCCGTATCGCGAGACCTCTAACATTTACGACGGATCAAACCTGACTGCCGACATGGCAGTCCAGAATGTCATTGGCGATTCATTCCGAGGGGCGACATGGGTGTCGCTGCACAACGGCGGAGGAGTAGGATGGGGCGAAGTCGTCAACGGTGGTTTCGGTATGGTTATTGACGGTACAGAAGATGCCGACAGGCATATCCGCTGCATGCTGCAATGGGATGTCGACAACGGGATCGCACGCCGCAGCTGGGCCCGCAACAAGGGCGCCATGTTCGCAATGGAACGTGAAATGAAACGCAACCCTATGCTGAAGGTGACGATGCCGAACCTGGTGGACGACGACTTGCTGGAATGATTTGAAATGAAACGCTCGGATGAGTTCATAACGTATCTGAAGGTAAACAGGAGATATTCCGAACGGACCTGCGCCATTTACAGGGATGCCATGGACAAGTTCTACGGCTACCTGTACGGCGATGGGCAATGTACGCCGGAAGAGGAAATTGCCTCCCTCGATGCGGACAATATCCGCTCTTTCACAGCGTCCGAACTCGACAGGGGGATAAGCCCGCGCACAATGAATCTTAAGCTCTCCGCATTGAGCAGCTATTGCAAATGGCTCGTCCGGCGCGGAGAGTTGAAGGATAATCCGATAAACAGGGTCTATCGTCCGAAGCAGCAAAAGAAGTTGCCGGCCTTCTATACCGAAGATGTCATGAACGGCTATATTTCTAAACGGGAAGGGGAATTGGCCTGCGGAGCCATGGATTTCAATGCCTACCGCGACTATACGATGGTGCTTCTGCTGTATGCTACCGGAATGAGGCGTGCCGAACTTGCCGGCTTGCGGCAAAGAGATTTCGACGAATCGCGCGGCATTTTCACCGTCCTGGGCAAGGGCGACAAAACCCGTGAAATTCCCGTTCCCCCTTGTATTGTAGGAAAGATTGTATTATATTTGAAGAGGGTAAAGGAGCGTTTCCCTGATGATACCACAGGGATGTTTTTCCTGACCGACAGGGGCCGCCCGTTGTACCTGCAGTTCGTTGACAATTCGGTAAGGCGCGAGTTGAGCGGGGTGAAGGGGTTCACAGGTAAAAAGAGCCCCCATGTCCTCCGCCATTCCCTAGCTACGGGATTGCTGAATGAAGGTGCGGATTTGAACAGCATCAAGGAGATATTGGGGCACAGTTCCCTTGCCGCGACACAGGTTTATACCCACAATAGCTTCGAGAAGCTGAAAAAGATATACTTTAACGCCCATCCAAGGGCAAAAAACGGAGGTAAAAATGGAAATTAAAGTTCAATCGGTGAAATTCGATGCAGATCAGAAACTGCTCGATTTCGTAGACAAGAAAGTGGGCAAGATTGAGAAGTTCTACGATAATATCGTCAGAACCGACGTCACTCTTTCCCTCATCTCTGACCATGCCAACAAGAATGTCAAGATCAGAGTCTGTATCCCCGGAAACGACATCATAGTCGAGAGAAGCGCCTCGCGGTTCGAGGATGCCGTCGTCGATTGCGTCGATGTAATCAACAAGCAGCTCGTATCTCGTAAGGAAAAACAGCGCCAGAAATAATTATTGAGACTGTCGCACATATGAGGATGGCTGAAACGAAATCAGCCATCCTCTTTTTTTAACTTCCGGTTCGAAATTCATGGCAGGAGAAGCCTGATCAGCTCCCCAATCGTCATGCCCTTGAAATATTCGCCGTACGGAAGAGCGGCGATTCCTCCTTTCAGGCTCTCTTCGTTTGCATCGCAACCTTCAAGATGCCTGCAGAATTCTTCGGTCGGGAGGGTGAAGAAATAGTCGCCGTAAATATGCAGATTCCCGATCTTGCCTTGGCTGACGTCATAGTAGGCTTCGTATAGGCCGCTCGGGAACTTGCAAACGTTGGAAACGTTGTAATTAGGGGATTTGCCGTAGTTCCATTCGTCGGTACGGTAGCGCTTCCTGCAGAGCAGGTCGATGGCGGCATCGTCTTTCGCATCGTAAGAATATCTGCCTTCCCCCTGCGCGATGCGGTTTTCGAGATATTCCATGAAATCTTCGACTTTCATGGAATGCTTCATATGCTCGGAAATGTTCGTAACTCTGGCGGGAATGCTCTTAACTGCCTTGTCGGAATACTTTTCCTTCCGGTTTTTCAGGGCACCGGTCATTTCGCCGTAGGACGAACTGAACAGCAGTGTACCGTGCTGCAGGATGCGTCCCCCGCTTATGGCGATCGCATTGCCCGAAAACTTCTTGCCTTCTATGGTCAGGTCGTTGCGACCCTCGAGCTTCGCTTCGATGCCGAGCGAGCCGAGAGCGTCTATTATAGGCTTCGTATACCTGCGGAACATCTCAGAAGTGTCTTCATCGCGCTTTACGTTATCTATGAAAGTGAAGTTTACGTTTCCAAGGTCATGGAAAACGGCTCCGCCTCCGCTCAGCCTCCGGACCACGGCAATGCCGTTTTGCCTTACGTATTCCCGGTTGACTTCGGCTGCGGTGTTCTGGTTTCTGCCGACGATGACCGCCCTGTCGTTTCTCCAGAGCCTGAAAACCGGTTCGCTTTTCCCCTTGAAAAGATATTCTTCCGCTGCAAGGTTCCTGTAAGGGTCCGTGCAATTGTCAATTATATATAGCATGTCGTTTTTTATCCTTTCCAAACATTATTTTTCTGATCCATACGAAAAGCAGGTACATCGCAAATCCTGCCGCAATGCCGAGCGCCGCTCCGGCAAGTACGTCTAGCGGGTAGTGCTTGCCCACGTAAATGCGGCTGTACGAGACGAGGGCGGCCCACACGACTATGCCGGCCGTATAAGGCTTGCATTTGAGAATCATCGAAGTGAGGATTGCGTAGCCGAATACGTCGGCGGCGTGGTTGCTGGGGAATCCGTAGAGGCCGCCGCTGTCCTCGAGCAGGTTCACTATGCCGTTCAACTGTGGGGAATGGCTCGGTCTCAGGCGGCCTACAGCCATCTTGATGAAATCGCAGGCCTGGTCGGTGACCGTCACGGTCAGGATCATAAAGGCGAGTGCGAGCAGCATCGTCTTCAGGTCCTTCTTCTTCGATATGAAGACCAGCACCCCGATGTAGAGAACCAGCCAGATCTCGCGGTTGGAAAATACCATCATCACGGGATCCAGCCACCTGGCGTGCGCTCCGTTAAGTATGAGGAACAGTTTCCCGTCCAGTCCGGTTATGCTTTCCGTAAAAGTCATTTCGTTTTGCAAAGATACAATAAACGAATGTTTATAACTTTGCTTTGTCAAAATATCGGAATCATGTCAGCAGACAGAATGTCGATCAGGAAAGCGGAAAAGATGGACTGCGCCCTGATCCATGCACTTGCCGGAAAGGTATTTCCTCACACTTATCGTGACATACTTACGCCGGAACAGATAAAATACATGATGGAATGGATGTATTCCATCGCGAACCTCCGGAAACAGATGGAAGAGGGGCACGAATTCTTCATCGCGTCATGGGACGGTGCGGATTGCGGTTATGTCTCCGTAACCCGTGATGGTAAGGACCTTTTCCATCTGCAGAAAATCTATGTGCTGCCGGAATTCCAGGGGCTTCACATAGGCGACGCCCTGTTCCGCCAGGCGATCGAATTCGTGCGTTCCAGCCATGGCGAAGGGGCGTGCGGTATGGAACTGAATGTCAACCGCCACAATCCCGCCCGCGGCTTCTACGAGAAACAGGGGATGAAAGAGGTGAATCGCGGCGATTTCCCGATCGGCAACGGTTTCTACATGAACGATTACATAATGCGGCTCGATATAAAATGACTATCATGAAACCAAAAACCTTACGCGGAATCCAGTTGTTCTGGTCCTATTTTATCGGCATCGGAGCATTGGCCGGTGCCCTCGGCATGTTTTGCTCTTTCGCTGGGATGGAAGGTATGCTTCCTCCAATGCGGGAGAAACTTCCCATGTTTGACGTTATGCTACGTAATCTGACATGGCCGGGCGTAGCTTTGCTTTGTGCCAACTGCATACCGAATGCCGTAGCGATCGTTCTCATTCACGGGAACAAGGCTGCGGGCAAGTGGATGAGCTTGGCGTGCGGCATTATCCTTATGCTTTGGATAAGCGTCGAGTTTTACATTTTCGGATTCCCGGCATTGTGCATAATCTATATGGCTTTCGGCGTTCTGCAGACTCTAGGAGCTATACTTTGGATACGCAGTCTCCGCCGTTCGGCTTTAGTATAATTAACCCCATGCGGTTAGATACAGAGTGATCTCTTATCATTCCACAATTTTGGCGTCTTCCACCGGATTTTCATTTGAAAGACTCTTCTTCGCTTCTGAGAGGGTATTCTCGATGTCTTTCAGAAGCAGCGAACCAAGAATGGCATATATGCCGTCTATTATCAGCGCCGTACCTACGAATACTGCGAGCAGCGTTTTCCCGAATGCGAACGGGCTTATAAGTGCGAGTATTGAGACCGACATCATAAGGACGCCTCCGAATATGGCCCATCCGGAACCACGGATGCCGAATATCGCTAATTCGTTGCCCATTCCCAGGATCATGAAGCTTTCGTAAAGCATCCATAATGCCATCAGAACCGGAAATATACTGTCGGCCATCGTTCTGGATTCGAAACAGAAAATCAGGCCCAGGATTACGCTCAATATTCCTCCAACTACAATGTACCCGCGAGTTAGGAAGTAATTGCCTGTCGTTATGGCCAATATCAATTGTATTATGCCTCCTGTCAGAATGACTATGCCTAATAGTATGCTTAGTATGTTCATGCTTTCACCTGGAAAGAAGAACGTAGCGATTCCCATTCCAGTCAGGATTATTCCGGCTGCAAGCAGGAGCCACCAGTTTTTTACCGTTTTTGACGCCTTTTCGACGGTGCCGGAAAATATTGTGTTTTTCATTGTCATTGTTGATTTGATATTATAAGTTGTCAAGTCAGGCAATCTCAAAGTGTGTGCCCGAAGCTTACTACTGACAGATAGTCAGTAAGAATCAAGCCCCGAAAATCATTTGTTCCGGGGCTTTGGATAAGTTAGGCTAAATAGCGAAGGTTATTGTGAAGATTCTTTACGTCAATTGTCAATCGTTTCCCAATCGGCGTAATTTATGATGTTCAGGTTTGTCTTCGGCTCTGTCGTATAAGTCTCATTGCTGTTGTAGGTCCATCCCATGGTCGTGGAACCGCCGCCGGACTGTGTGGTAATAAAGGCCGCATTGCTGACGTACCCTATCGGGAACGCCTGGTCGCGCGGAAGTTCCCTGTCCCCGTGGGTCGGGTCTGTCGGCACCCACCCGTAGCCGGGAAGATATACTTCCACCCATCGGTGGTAGACCTCGTCCATGTAGGCGTTGTTCTCGTGGCACCATGTGGAGCCAACGTATCTCGCAGGCAGGCCTGCGGCACGGCAGAGGGCTATGTAGACGAATGTGTATTCGGAGCATGAACCGGAGCCGTTCCTGAGAACGGTCGGTGCGGTGTCCCATTCGCCGTCCATATTGTAGTACAGGTGGGTTATCAGGTATTGGTGCAATTTTCTCATTATCCAGTACGGATTCGTCTCCCCGCCCAGGGCCTCGTCTTTGGCTTTCCGGACCGTCTCGCTGTTGATCTGGTATTTGTCGTCGTCGGCGAGATACTTGTCCTTGATATCCCGCGGGATATCGGAAAGGGAGCCGACGAATTCGGGATATATGAAGTAGCGTACGTCGTACGTATTGACGGTCGTAGTAACTTCGATGTCGGTCTTCTCGCCCGGCTTGATATCCTTGAATTCGAAAAGGGCGGTCTTCTGTCCCCACTGGTCGGTAGGAAATTCCGAAGGCTTGATGTTATATCGGATTTTCCCTATTATTTCCTGATTGACCCTGTTTTCAGGTAATGCTATGTTGACGTCGAGGGTCTTGATCTTACCGGGGCCGAAGCAGGTGACCGCATGGTGGTAGGTGACCTTGTGGGTCTGCCTGTCCTTCCGGATGAAAGGCGTCCTGTCCCTGATTTTCAGTTTGCAGATCATGTCGTCGTTGTAATCCGCCGCCCAGAGCGAATCGCCGCTGACGGTGATTCCGTATACGCAGTTTCCGGGTGCGTCCATGATGATTATGACGTATCCGGTTTTCGGATCCACCATGTAAATCTCGTCGGTTCCGCTGTCGGATATCCAGAGATACTTTCCGTCGAAGGTGATCCCCTTCGGATTTTTTGCCGGCGACTTGAATGAATTTATGGCGGTGCCGTCCGAAGAGCTGAACTGGATGACTTTGTCCTGAACATCGTCCACCATCCAGAGATATTTCCCGTCCCAAGCGAGCCCTTTCGGTGAACTTCCGGGTGCACGCAAGGTCTTCACTATCGTGCCGTCTGCAGGGTCGATCTGGAAGATCATCCCGTCCCTCTCTTCGGAGATGTCGGTGCGTCCCCTGAAATCGGCGTTCCACAGGTATTTCCCGTCCCAGGTCAGCCCCGCGGGCCAGTAGGCCGGCGATTCGATGGTTTTGACGACCTTTCCGGTATTGGCGTCGGTGCAATAGATCTTGTCGGTTCCCCGGTCCGCCTGCCACAGGTATTTGCCGTCGTAGCAGACGCCGGTAGGGAAGTCTCCCGGAGTATTGAATTTTCCGAGGATCTTGCCGGTCTGGGCGTATGAGATCAGGGGGAATGCGAGGATCAAAGAGAGGGCAAGAGAGAAACGCTTCATAGGATTAATTTGACTTTCAATGCTTAAAGTTAAATAATAATTTGCATATGTGTACCGTTTGCTGTGTATTTTTTTACTTGGGTAAAGTCTGGATGGCCGAACCGGGGCCGGTCACCGGCAGATACCCACCGGGTTCCCCGTCGCGGACTCCCCCGCGGACCCAGCCTCCGGTTCGGTTCCCGTACAGGCCCCAGACCGGTCTCCAAAGCCGATTTCCCGGAAGCGGGAACCGAACCGCGACGTTTTGAGCGCAGCACTTTCTTCCCTAAACCGTGACGTCCAGCTATTTACAAAAACGGCCCCGCCATATTTCCGGATATGACGGGACTGTAAACGTTAGATTACTAGCACTTTGAAAGAAAAGTGCTGCGCTCAGGAAGGGTCAGATCACCAGCGACGGGGCCGCATAGATTCTCGTGCCCATCTCGCTGTCGAGCTGGTAAAGTCCTTTCGGGTCGTCGCCGAACAGTTCGTATCTCTTGATGTTGTTTTCCGAGTTCTTCTCCTCCTCGCCCTGCTCCTTGACGAACCAGTCCAGGAACTGCATGGTGCGGAAGTCGTTGGCCTGACGAGCCGCTTCATAAATGCTGTTGATCAGGCCGGTTACGTATTGTTCGTGTTGAAGCGAAAATATCAGGGGATCCTTTATGCAGGTGATCTTCATGTCCGGCTTCGCGACTGCTTCCAAAGTGACCCTGTAGCTGTTGTTTAGCAGGTACTGGTTCATCAGGATGGCGTGGTCGCGTTCTTCTTGGTACTGGACCTTGAACCAATTGCCGTAACCGTCAAGTCCCTGGTCGTAATAATAATTCGAAAAATCCATATAAAGGTAGGCGGAATAGAATTCCTTGTTGACCTGTTGGTTTATTAGGTCTGCGATCTTTTTGTCTAACATAACTGTTTAGTTTTTAATTGTTATAATCTGAACAAATTTATAAAGTTTTCATGAACAAACAAAATTAATATCCGAAATGCTATCTTTGCCGGAATGGAAAAGATAGACAAAAGCGAAAAGGCGGTTGCCAAGATGTTCGACGGTCTCTCCCACGGTTACGACCGTTTCAACCATATCGCTTCGTTCCGTCAGGACAGGCGTTGGATAAGGCGCCTGGTCTCGGAAGTTGTTAAATCTGATGCCTCGGAAGTCCTGGATGTCGCCTGCGGCACCGGCGAGATCTCCATTGCCCTTTACGAGAAGGGGATCAATGTCACCGGAGTCGACATCTCCGAAAAGATGCTTGCCGAAGCGCGTCTGAAGATAGATAAAGCACGTTGCAAAGTAGCTGGAACTCGCTGCAGGATAAAGGAGAAATGTCGCGCGGCAGCCGGGACTTCCGGAATAAATTCTGTGTTTAAGCCGCGGCTGATGGTTTCCAATGCAGAAGACCTGCCTTTCACGGATGCGAGCTTCGATGCGGTGACCGTGGCTTACGGCGTGCGGAACTTCGAGCATCTCGAAAAATGCCTGCGCGAAATGCGCCGGGTGATAAGGCCGGGCGGAAAGATCTTCGTCATGGAGTTCGCAATGCCGCGCAACCCCGTATGGCGCTGCATGTACCGTTTCTATAAGAATCATGTCATGAGGCTGATAGGAAGGAAGGTAACGGGCCGTTCCGGAGCTTTTGACTATCTTTCGGAGACAGTGGAGGTTTTCCCCCAATACGGCGATTTCTGCGGCATCCTTTCGGAAAGCGGATTTTCGAAGCCCCGCTTCATTCCGCTTGCAGGCGGAATAGCGGTGATATACGTCGGGAACGTCAGTATTTGAAGAACCAGCTTTTCTGGCGTCGTTTGTCGTCCTGGTCCTTGGCGACGTATAGTTTTTCCCCGGTATAGGGGTCCATTTTTGCGTAGAACATCACCGAACTCAGTGTCATCGGGGTCGGGGTCAGGTCCTGGACCTGTTCCAGATGGAAATTCAGCGATCGGGTAATAGCTGAAAGGTGTTTCATGTCCTCTTCGGTACAACCGGGATGGCTCGAGATGAAATAGGGGATCAGCTGGTAGCGGAGATGCTCCTCGCGGCAGATGCGGTTGAATTCCTCGTCGAGCTGTTCGAAGAGTTTGAAAGAAGGCTTGCGCATGAGCTTCAGGACATGGTCCTCGGTATGTTCGGGAGCCACCTTTAGGCGGCCGGAGGTGTGGTTCACGATTACCTCGCGCAGGTATTTCAGGCCCGATTCCTTGTCGAAGAGATCGTAGCGTATACCGCTGCTGACGAATGCCTTTTTTATCCCTGGGACCTTACCTATGTCTTCGTAAAGTCTCAGAAGGTTCTCATGGCTCCGGTCGAGGTTGCCGCAGGGATGCGGCCAGAGACAGGAAGGCCTTACGCATTTCTCGCAAAGCGTGATGTCGCGTCCTCCCATGCCGTACATGTTTGCCGAAGGTCCCCCAATGTCCGAAATATAACCCTTGAAACCGGGCATCCGCTTGATCTTATCGATTTCCGAGAGTATGGATTTTTCGCTCCTCGACGATATGAATTTCCCCTGATGTGCTGAAATTGTGCAGAAGCTGCAACCTCCGAAACATCCGCGATGGATGTTGACCGAGTACTTTATCATTTCGTAGGCCGGGATGGCTCCCTTGCCTTCGTAACGGGGATGCGGCAGGCGGGTATAGGGCAAGTCGAAGCTGTTGTCGATCTCCTCCTGCGTCAGATGGGTGAACGGAGGGTTGATGACTACGTACCCATCGCCGCAAGGCTCCACTATGGTCTTGGATTCCTTCAGTTTGTTGCTTTCGACCTCCATCCTTACGAAATTTTCGCAAAAGGCCTTCTTGTCGGCCTTGCACTCCTCGAACGAATGGAGGCGCAGTACCTCTTCGGACGGCAGGCGGTCCACATAGGCTTGGTCGGCCATGAATCCTACCTGCCGTATTTTCCTGAGCAGGTGCTGGTTGTATCCGTTCTTCAACGCCTTCGCTATTTCTACTATGACCTTGTCCCCCATGCCGTAGACGAGCAGGTCCGCCCCGCTGCCGACGAGTATCGACGGCATGAGGCTGTCGCTCCAGTAGTCGTAGTGGGTGAGACGGCGCAGGGAAGATTCTATTCCTCCGGCGATTACGGGGACATTAGGGAAGAGGCTTTTCAGGATCTTGCAATAGGTGGTGACGCAGTAATCCGGACGGAAACCGGCCTTGCCGCCGGGAGTGTAAGCATCGTCGCTGCGCAGCCTCTTGTTTGCGGTGTAATGGTTTACCATCGAATCCATGCTGCCCGAAGTCACTCCGAAGAAGAGCCTCGGCGCCCCCAGCTTCCTGAAATCCCGGAGGTCGTCTCTCCAGTTCGGTTGTGGGACGATCGCCACCCGGTAACCCTGTTGTTGCAGTACGCGCCCTATCACGGCAGCTCCGAAAGAGGGATGGTCTATGTAGGCGTCCCCGTTGAAGAGTATCACGTCGAGTCCGTCCCAGCCGAGCGCCCTGACCTCCTTGACGGAGGTGGGCAGAAAATCCTGGATTGAATATTCCGAGGTCATTCCCATTCTATTGTGGCCGGCGGCTTGGACGAAATGTCGTAGACCACGCGGTTCACTCCGCGGACCTTGTTGATTATGTCGTCGGAAACCTGTGCGAGGAAATCGTAGGGGAGGGGATACCAGTCGGCGGTCATCCCGTCGGTGGAAGTCACCGCGCGCAGTGCGATCGTATATTCGTATGTGCGTTCGTCGCCCATCACGCCTACGCTCTTGACGGGCAGCAGGATCGCTCCGGCCTGCCATATCGCGTCATACAGGTTGTCCGCACGTGTGCGGGGGTCTGATGCCGAAGGGCGGTCGCATTTCCATTCGTGAAGCAGGTCTATGTAGATCGCATCGGCGCCGCGAAGTATTTCGAGCTTTTCAGGGGTCACTTCTCCGAGAATGCGGATTCCGAGCGAAGGCCCCGGGAAGGGATGGCGGCCGACAAGCGAATTCGGGATACCGAGCGTACGGCCGACCCTGCGGACTTCGTCCTTGAAGAGCGAACGCAGCGGTTCGACGATCCTGAGATGCATGTTTGCGGGAAGTCCGCCTACGTTGTGATGGGACTTTATCTTGCATGACGGCCCGTTTACGGAGGTGGATTCGATCACGTCAGGGTAGATTGTGCCTTGAGCCAGCCATTTCGCTCCCTTGACCTTGCCGGCCTCGCGGTCGAAGACATCGATGAATGTCTTTCCTATGGCCTTGCGCTTCAGTTCCGGATCGGTTATTCCCTTCAGGGCGTCAAGAAACTCCCTGCCTGCATCGACGCCCGTGACATTGAGCCCCATACCCTTGTAGGATGAGAGGACCGATGTGAACTCGTTTTTGCGGAGCAGGCCGTTGTCCACGAAAATGCAATGCAACCTGTTCCCTATGGCCTTGTGCATCAGAACGGCGGCGACGGACGAATCCACGCCTCCGCTCAGGCCGAGTATTACGTCGTCTTCGCCTATCTTGGCCTTCAATTCATTTACTGTGGTGTCTATGAACGAATCCGCCGTCCAGTCCCCGCTGCAGCCGCATATCTTCTTCACGAAATTTTCCAGGATTTCCGGGCCGTATTGCGTGTGGAACACTTCGGGATGGAACTGGACCGCATAGGTGCGTTCCCCTTCGAAACAGTAGGCGGCATTGGCTATGTTGTCTGAAGACGCTATGGCCCTCGCACCTGCAGGCAGTTTTGCTATGGTGTCGCCGTGCGACATCCATACCTGCGAGCGCTGCGGTATGCCTGCGAAAAGAGGCGACGAGCCGTCGGTAACGTTGAGTTCGGCCCTTCCGTATTCCCTTGCCAGGGAAGCGTCCACCTCGCCGCCGTATTTCCTGGCAAGCAACTGGGCTCCGTAGCAGATGCCTAACATTGGAACTTTACCCTTTATGTCGCTCAGGTCTATGTCCGGCGCATCCGCCTGCCTGACTGAACATGGGCTCCCCGAAAGCACTATGCCCTTGACGGAATCGTCGATGGAAGGCATTTTGTCATATGGATGGATTTCACAGTAAACGCTCATTTCGCGGATCCTGCGCCCGATGAGCTGGGTGACCTGGGATCCGAAATCAAGGATTATTATTTTCTCTGGCATGCCGCAAAAGTATGAAAAAATGCAGATTTTCTCTATTATTTTTCTACTTTTGCGCCACTTATGCAAGATATTAGAAATATAGCAATTATCGCCCACGTGGACCATGGCAAGACGACTCTGGTCGACAGGATGATCCAGCAGTCGAAGATCATCCGCAATGCGGAAAGTATGGGCACCGAGATTCTGGACAGCAATGATTTGGAACGCGAAAGGGGGATCACCATTCTGGCAAAGAACGTATCTGTCCCTTACAAAGGCTGCAAAATCAACATTATAGATACCCCGGGCCATGCCGATTTCGGCGGTGAGGTGGAACGAGTGCTGAATATGGCGGACGGTGTCCTCCTGTTGGTGGATGCATTCGAAGGATGCATGCCCCAGACGAGGTTCGTGCTAGAGAAGGCCATAAAACTGGGCAAGAAGCCCATCGTAGTGATAAACAAGGTGGACAAGCCCAATTGCCGTCCCGAAGAGGTGAACGAAGAGGTCTTCGACCTTATGTTTTCGTTGAACGCCACCGAAGACCAACTGGATTTCAAGACGGTTTACGGAAGCGCGAAAGAGGGTTGGATGTCTCTCGACTGGCGTAAGCCTACCAAGAACGTACAGCCTCTCATGGATATCATAATGAGCGAGATACCTGAACCCAAAGTGGTCGATGGAACGCCACAGCTACTGATCTCCTCGCTCGAATACTCGCCTTATGTAGGACGCATTGCGGTTGGGAAACTGACGCGCGGGTCGTTGAAGTCCGATATGAACATATCGCTCTGCAGGCGTTACGGAATAATCGAGAAACAAAAGATAAAGGACTTGATGGTCTTCGAGGGGCTTGAAAAGAGGCACGTCGACGAGGTGCAATGCGGCGACATATGTGCCGTGGTCGGAATCGAAGGCTTCGAGATCGGCGATACCATTGCTGATTGGGAAAATCCCGAAGCGCTTCCGCCGATAACCGTGGACGAGCCTACGATGAGCATGCTCTTCACGATAAACAACTCCCCGTTCTTCGGAAAGGAGGGCAAATACGTTACCTCGCGCCATATCAAGGAACGTCTCGAGAAGGAGATGGAGAAGGACCTCGCCTTGAAGGTAAAACCAGGTCAGGGTTCCGATTCCTTCCTGGTTTACGGGCGAGGCGTCCTGCACCTTTCGATCCTGATCGAGGTGATGCGCCGCGAAGGGTTCGAACTTCAGGTAGGACAACCCAAAGTGCTGGACAAGATGATCAACGGCCAAAGGTGCGAGCCTGTGGAGAACCTTACGATCGAAGTCCCGGAAGAGTTCGTGGGCAAGGCCATCGAGCTTACCACTCGCCGTAAGGGGGCTTTGGTGCACATGGAGGTCCGCGGCGACCGTACCCATCTTGATTTCGATATACCTTCCAGGGGCCTTATGGGGTTGCGCAGCAATCTTATGACGGCCACTCAGGGTGAAGCGGTAATGGCTCACAGGTACAAGGATTACGAACCGTACAAAGGTGACATTGAAAGCCGTAATACCGGTTCCATGATCGCCCACGAAACGGGGGAGGCGAATGCCTATGCCATGGATAAGCTCCAGGACAGGGGCCGGTTCTTCGTGAAGCCCGGGGACCATGTATATGCAGGGCAGGTCATAGGCGAACACAACAAGGAGAACGACCTTACGGTCAATATCTGCAAGGCCAAGAAACTTACCAACATGCGTGCTAGCGGTTCAGACGAAAAGATAGTCCTCCCTCCTCCGATCATTTTTTCCCTCGAGGAGGCGCTGGAATACATAAAGTCCGACGAACTCGTCGAAGTCACCCCTAAATCGATGAGGCTTCGCAAGATCCTTTTGGACGAGAGCGCCCGCAAGCGCCAGAGCAGAAACGAAGAATAAAATCGCTTTTGTAAAAATAATTTATAACTTTGCAACCCATTTCGCGCGACCATGGAGGGGAATGAATCTTTAATAGTTATCCCGATCGGGGGATTGTCCGCCGGAAGGCATAGCTTCGATTTCGACGTCGACGGCTCGTTTTTCAAGGCTTTCGGGAACCGGGATATCAAGGATGCTTCCGTCAAGGTCAACGTGGAAGTGCTGAAGGAGAGCCTTTATCTTGGCGTTGTGTGTGCCATGAAGGGAGTTTTGGTCGTAGAATGCGACCGTTGCCTTGACGACCTTCCGATAGACGTCGACATTACCAGGAACCTTACCGTCAAGTTCACAGCGGTTGACGGGGAACCCGAGGACGACGAGGTGCTGGTTTTGGACAAAGGGGAGTCTGAGCTCGATCTGGACCAGTTCGTCTACGATCATCTCTGCCTTTCCGTTCCGATAAAGAAGGTGCATCCTGAAGGCCAATGCAACGCGCAGATGATGGCGAAGCTCCGCGAATTGAGCGGAGAGGACCAGGAAGACAAAGAGACGACGAATCCTTTCAGCGGGTTGAAGGATTTGCTGGACAAGAAAAATTGAGAAATTAAAACGATTAAAATATTTGAATTATGGCACATCCGAAACGAAAACTCTCGAAACAGCGTAGAGACAAGCGCAGAACTCACGACAAGGTCGCACTTCCGCAGCTTTCCACCTGTTCCAACTGCGGTGCTACTGTAATGTATCACCACGTTTGTCCTGAATGCGGTTATTACCGCGGACGTCAGATCATCAACAAGACTGCGTGAGCGGCCTTGTTTTTTCAACGGTTCGCCCTGCTAGTTCAACGGATAGAACGGAAGTTTCCTAAACTTTAGATCGCGGTTCGATTCCGCGGTGGGGTACAAATCATTAGATTTTCTTTAATTCTCCGGTGCGAGTTTGCGCTTGTCGGTCAGCAGCAGTACCATGAATGCTATAGCTGCAGCACAGCCGACGCTGTAGCCTATTACAGGATTGAGGGATAGGCCGCCGGCCTTGTAGGGGGCTATGAAGATGTAGGAAATACATACCACCGTAAGGAACATGGCCGGAATTGAGGACATCCAGTGACTTTTCCCGCTTTGTCTGAAAAATGAGGAAATAGTCCATAAGGTAACCATAGCCAGCATCTGGTTCATGATGCCTACGTAATTCCATATGGTTGAGAAATCGAGTTCGCAAATCATGTATGCTAGGACGAAGATCGGGACCGCTATGATCAGTCTGTTGATGATCGGTTTCTGCTTAACCTTGAAAACATCGCTTATTACGAGCCTCAGGCTTCTGAAAGCGGTATCTCCGGACGTTATTGGACAAACTACCACTCCGAGTATGGACAGGACAGCTCCGAATTTCCCCAACCAGGTATTGCATATTAGGTTTACGAGTATGGCAGGGGTGACGCCTTTGCAGGCGGCTACGTTAAGTCCTTCCGGAGATCCGTAATAAGCCATTGCTGCCGAGGCCCATACCATTGCTACTATGCCCTCTAGGATCATCGCTCCGTAGAAGATAGGACGTCCGTATTTTTCGCTGCCCATGCAGCGGGCCATCAATGGGGACTGGGTTGCGTGGAATCCCGAGATAGCCCCGCAGGAAATCACTATGAACAGCATAGGGAAAAGTACGTTGGACGAAGGGCTGGCGTGGTAGTTGTGGAAGGCTCCTGCCGTAAATTCGGTCATGTGAACGCTTCCCTGTCCGGCTTTGACGAGCATCGCTGTTCCGACGCTCAGAACCATGAAAATTAGGATGACGCCGAATATGGGATAGATGTTTCCGATAATTTTATCTATTGGTAAAAGGGTGGCTATTATGTAATATGCGAAAATTATGTAAAGCCATATGCTGCTGTTCCATGATGTGAGGGCGTGGAGAAGGTCGGCCGGCCCCTTGACGAATGAAGTGCCGACTGCGAGCAGGAGGAAGGCTGTGAGTATGGTCATTATCACCTTCACGGTTTTCCCGAGGTATTTGCCGACCACGTTAGGCAGGCTTATGCCGTCATTCCTCAGCGAAAGCATTCCCGAACAGTAATCGTGGACCGAGCCCATGAAAATGCATCCTGCAACGATCCACAGGTAGGCCATCGGGCCGTATGCGGCTCCGAGGATGGCTCCGAAAATAGGACCCAGGCCCGCTATGTTGAGAAACTGGATTATGAATATTTTCCATGGCTTCAGTTCCTTGTAATCCACGCCATCCGCCAGGCGCTTGACAGGCGTTTCACGTTTTGGGTCGGCTCCGAAATGGCGTTCGACTACTTTTCCGTAAAAAATGAAACCTAATATCAGTAGAACTACGGATACTATGAAAGTAATCATAATTAAGTTTTTTAACGGAACCAAAGATAACAAATGTTATCGGAGGCTCTCTAAAAAACTTCTATTTATTTTCCATTATCCTTAAGATCATATTATCCGTCATCACCATTCCCTTGGATCCTATGTCTCCCAGGTTTTCGATACATTTTTCGGTATCGGAATCTATTATACCGTCGTTGCACGAGATGCATATGCCGTTGAGTGCGAGGATAGCAGACTGCATGGCACTGGAGACTCCAGAAGCTACCTTCAGGGCGCAACCTGTTTTCGCACCGTCGCACACCATGCCGGTTATGTTGCCTATCATGTTCTTTACCGCATAGCATATCTGGTCGAACGATCCTCCGCGAAGGTATACGATTCCACATGACGCTCCTGTAGATGCTATTACGCATCCGCACAGTGCCGAGAGTTTACCGAGATGACTCTTTATGTGTATAGCCGTGAGATGGGCTATTATCAAAGCCCTTGCAAGTTGTTCTTCCGAGGCCTCCATCTTTTCGGCGACTGCGACGACCGGCATGGTGACGGTTATTCCCTGATTGCCGCTTCCCGAATTGCTCATTGCCGGAAGCGGGCAGCCGGCCATTCTTGCGTCGGATGCCGCAGCCGTCAGAGCCATAGCGTAGCGAAACACCCCGTTTCCGTAGACTTCACTGTTAGATTCCGAGGCTATAGTCCTCCCGACCTGAAGTCCGTAGCAATGATTCATGCCTTCTTTTGCAAGTGCATTGTTCATTTTGGCAGCCTCTAGGATGAATTTTATCTCTTCGAAGTCGGCTGTCGTAGCAAATTCCCATATTTCCTTCAATCCCGGGGTCTTAGGGTGCTCCTCCTTTTCGGATCCTACCGTTATTCCGCCCTTGGCCTCTTCGGTTGCGTAAAGTACTTTGCCGTCCCTTTCGACGAGGACTATCGAATCATGGTTGTATTCGATTATCGCTCTTGCGGAGTGTTCCGATCCTTCGGCATCGGTTCCGTAGCAAATGGCGCGTATGTAAAGCAGTATGCCGTTGTCAGAAACCCTCAGGGTAACATAAGGCAGCAGTGATTTTGCCTTCGATACAGCCTCCTTATCGACGTCTTTTAGAACTTCTAGCTTGTATGCCGATTTCCCGCACACGCTTCCCAGCGCGGCTGCTATTTTCAGTCCCACCATACCTGTGCCCGGTATTCCGACTCCCATGCCGTTTTTCATGATGTTCGGACTGACTTCTACGAATATTCTGTCGGTTTCGATCCCTATCTCTTTGAGTCTTTCGCTGGCGGCTGCTACTGCAAGGGAGACGGCGACCGGCTCGGTACAGCCGAGCGCCGGTTTGACTTCCGAATGTAAAAGAGATATGAGTTGTTCCTTAATATTGATGTCGAGCATTGCAATATGATCTAGTCGTCCTCAGGTTCAACGTAAATCTCATATACCAAAGGCGTATAGGCTGGAATTGATGATGATGTGGAACTGCTCCCGGATTCCCCGTAGCCATAGTTAGAATCGAAGAAGACAATCGCTCTTTCACCGCGCTGCATCATGGTCAGACCTTTGGCGAAGCCGGTTACTATGCTGCTGTTGGAGGCGAGGTCGTCGGCATCAGCCTGCCATGAGATGCTTTCGGCGTCATATGTGTCGTCGGAGTCGTAAAAGCGGTATTTCCTCGCAGTGTCTTCGATGTTCGTGTCGAACACGAAACCGTCCAGGGTGCGGCCGACATACCAGACGTTTATGGATTCGTCTTCCGTCAGCGTATCTTCCGGGTTGTCGGAGTAATCCACTGATTTGGTCTTGATGAAATAAAATCCATTCGCAGTAGAATCGATGCCCGGATAATTAGCATCCCTGTAGGCTTCCAGGCAATCTATCTGATATTGGTAAATGTCATCCACGGCGTTTATAACCTGTATGTCATAGATAAGGTTTTCGTTAGCATCATCGTCGTCGCTGTAATAATAGAGCGAATAATAACTTACCGTATTGCTCTCCATCAGTGCCGGAGGTATTGCGACCTCCACCGAACCTCCCACTTTCATCGTTCTCAGGACTTCGTTTATCCCGTCGGTCAGCGTGGATCCGGAAATATACCAGATGTCATATGTATAGTAAGTGGAGTAGGAAAAATCACCCAACTGCTTTGCCAAATCTTCGTAGTTATAATCAGTGTAGTTTCCGTCAAGTGTCCTGCACTTGTATTTTACGAATACATAGAGCGAATCTTTCAATTGCATTCCGTCGCCCTCGTCAGAGGAAAGGTAGTAAAGGCCGCTGTCACTCGCCTTCGCATCGGGATGGTTTACTCTTATCCAGGCATCGAGAATCTGTTGCTGGATTTCATCGCTTGTGCTGCTCTCAACTTTTTCGCATGAAACAGCGAAAATTGCAGGGATCAGCATCGCTAAGGATAGAAGAATGAAATTGTAGATCTTTTTCATTGGGATAATTGGTTCTTTTCTTTGATGATGTCTTTGATTCTGATATGATAGATCAATGCCGAGAGAGGAGTTACATCATACACTCCGTCCTCTCCAAATCCGTATTTGCCGGAGAAGACGATATATGCCTCTTCTCCATTCCTTATTCCGATCAGGCCGTTTTCGAGACCGGGTATCAGGCTGGTTTCGCCTAGTTTTACGCCTGCAGGGACAGTGTCCTGATATGCAGACGAAACTTTGGGGTCGTTGGTGCTGAATAATGTCCCCGGTCCGTTGCTGAACATATAACCTGCCCAATAGAAATAGGTCGAATCTCCCCGCTCGAGTGAATCGGCTCCTTCTGAGGCTTCTGTAAGCGTAACGCGCGTACTGCCGTTGTAATGATGTACGGCTGTGCTGTCAAACTTTTTATATACGTAAGAGTCGATGGAGGATTCCTCGGTAGCATAAGTGCTTGCCGCGTTCTGCTCCCTACAGGAAAAAATCAAAGTTGCTGCGACTGCCAATGCCGGTATGATGATAAGCCTTTTCATTTGATTCGAATCATTACCTTACTTATCAAAAGGCGTGCCTTGATATGAGGCGATGAATTTTTCGATTGATTTCTCGAAATAATGAGGTATGGCTTCGATTGGCATGTACAGTCTCCCGCCGGAAGCCTTTGCATGTCCCCCTCCGTTGAAATAGGCTTTCGAAAATTCGTTTACCGAGAAACTGCATTTGGAACGCAGCGATACCCTTATGAAGGAATCCGATTCCGTGAAAAGGGCGGTGACGAGCACTCCCCTGATGGCGAAAGGCAGGTTGACGAATCCCTCTGTGTCGCCTTCTTTGTAGTTGAAACGGTCCTTTTCGCTCTTCGTAAGGATCATATATGCCGTATGCTGTTCAGGAAGCACGGTCATCTTCTTTTGCAGCATGTAGCCCATCAGATGCATCCTGCTTTCGCTGAAGTTGTCGAAGACCGCACTCTGTATCTTTTCCTTGTCCAGTCCGGTTCTAAGGAGCATAGATGCCATGTCCATGGTGCTTGGGAAGACTGAGTTCGCATAATTGTTGGTGTCTGTCATCATTCCCGTGTATAGGGCTTCTATGCAACGTGCAGGAAGGTTCGAGACTTTGCCGTCGATGTCCGGCATCTTCATGAGCACTTCGAACAGCACTTCGCAGGCCGATGATATGTCGCTCTTCGAAAATGCAAGTACGAAGTCGGACAGTTCAGGACCTAAATGGTGGTCTATGACTACTCGTGGGGAGCCGTTTCGCCTTATTGGTCCCTCGAGTCCTTCCACCCGACTCATGCTGTTGAAATCCAGGCAAATGAAAAGGTCGCTCCCTTCTATTGCCTTTAAGGCGGCGTCGGGTTGCCTGACAAAATCCCTTATCTCGTTTTCGGGGTCGAGGAAATGCAGGAATTCGGGGAACGAACTTGGTACGACCATCGTGGAACGAATGCCCCTGGCATCTAGATAGGAATGCATTGCAACCATGGAGCCTATCGAATCCCCGTCCGGATTGAAATGGCCGACAAGCAGTATGTCGCTTTTTTCTTCGAGCAACCTTTCCAATTCGCAGACACCTGACGTTTGATCCATTTCCCCTTTCGATCTTTTTGTTTCCGCAAAGTTAAAAATATGTTGCAAGGACTAAATATTTATTTTATTTTTGTACGCTCTAAAAACAACGCGGACATATATATAGGAAATAATTATAAATCAAAATAATCGTATGAATACGTTTAACAAAATCCTGACCTATGCGGTTTTCCCTATTATAATAATCTTGCTTGCATATTTCCTTACCACAAGCATCATGCAGCCGGCTAAGTTCAATAAGGAACAGGCTGCGAGGGAGGAAGTAGGCATCCAGCGACTTAAGGATATCCGCACTCTTCAGGTAGCTTATAAGGCCGAACACAGTTGTTATGCTCCTGCTGTAGATTCACTGATTGACTTTTACAATGACGGAGATATGACCATTATCAAGCAGATCGGTTCCCTTGACGACTCGCTCGCAGTGGCAAGGCACCTTGTTAAGCGTGAAACGATAAAGATTCATGTCAAGGATACTCTTTTCAATGACCGTTCGAATTTCAAAGTTGAGGCGTTGAGATATGTCCCTTATTCCGATAGTCTCCCCGTTCAGATGAAGGCTGTGGTGAAAGTCGTTTCGGGTGTCGACGTCCCTTTGTTTGAGGCATGCATGCCTTATGGCATCCATCGTACCCCGGGCGCGGATTTCGACGGTTTGCTTCGTGGAATGGACAGACAACTCATAATCAATCTTAATGCAGAGCGTACAGATACGGATCGTTATCCTGGACTTATGGTGGGAAGCATAGACAATCCTAACAATAACGCAGGTAACTGGGAGTAGTGATCTTTTATACCCTGATTCCTTCCGACTTTTTCGTGGAAGCGGAAGCCGCTGAAAGACTATCGGAATTATTCCCGAACAGCGGACCCCACACGGTGAAATATGTTGGACTGCCTTTTTACAAGGCAGTCCTCGTTTATGGCATACCGGTCGCATCAAAAGTTTCCGAAGAAGAGAGTTTCCCTGAGGTTTACAAGCTTCTTATGGATTCGAGACTCGTAAAGGAGCACAACAAGATACTGGTGGATTTCGAGCCGAAGCGGAACGAGGTGCATATGGTCATAGCCGAAGGTGACGAACTTAAGATGTGCAATACTTTTCCAGCGTCCGATTTTGTCACCGCGGAGTATTTCATTTTTTCTGCCATTCGCCTGTTCCAGTTCAATCCCGAGATGTCTAACCTCTATTTCGAATCTCCACTGACAATCGAAGAGCGCGAAGCATTGCTGGAATATTTTCATGGTGCCGAACAGACCGACATCCTTATGGAACAACCTATGCCATGAGAATAATAGGAGGTTCCCTTAAAGGCAAACCCATTTATCCTCCTAGAGGATATGCTTGCCGGCCTACGACGGATTTTGCCAAGGAGGGGCTTTTTAATACCCTTAATAACGAGGTGGATTTCGAATCACTCTCGGTCCTTGATCTTTTCTCCGGTACAGGAAGCATTTCGTACGAGTTCGCATCGAGGGGAGCCCGTACGGTAATATCCGTAGACATGAATCCGGCCAATGCGGCTTTCATCAAACGTACCGCCTCAGGATTCGGCCTGTCTTCCATACGCGTGGTCCGTTATAACGTATTCGACTTTTTCGGCATCTGCCATGAAAAGTTCGACATCGTTTTCGCCGATCCTCCCTATGCTACCGAAGGTTTGGATACCCTCCCTGACCGTGTATTCGCGGCGGGTATGCTCGCATCCGGCGGTTACTTCATCCTCGAACATCCGGAGACTTATTCCTTTACCGGCGATCCTCATTTCGTCAAGGAAAAGAAATATTCCAACGTACACTTCTCTTTCTTCAAATGATACGAAAAAAGGCCGCCGGATTATGGCGACCTTTGCGGTGCGGACGGGGCTCGGACCCGTGACCTCGTGCGTGACAGGCACGCATTCTAACCAAACTGAACTACCGCACCATTCCCTTCTTTTTGGGACTGCAAATATACACATATTTTGTTTTTGACAAAATAATTTTTGCAGGCTTTATCATTTCATGTCATGTTCTGCAGGGTTCAACAGATAGGTTATGGCTGCCTGGGCGCAGACGCAGCCGAATGTGGCAGGAAGGTATGACAGGGTGCCTACCTGGGATTTCTTGTTGCGTTCCTCGAAAGGGGCCAGAGTGACGATTGCATTCCTGTCCGGGAGCTCTTCCGAGTATACTACATCGAACCCTCTCACTATGCCTATGTTGCGAAGGCGTTTCCGGAGCATGTGAGCCAGAGGGCAATTCCTGGATTCGCTTATGTCGGCCAGCTTTATTTTCGTGGCGTCGAATTTGGCTCCTGCTCCCATTGATGAAACCATCCTGACATTCTTATCGAGACAGTATGATATCAATGCGATTTTAGGCGTCAGTGTATCTATTGCGTCCACGAGAAAATCTATCTTGTGTTTTCCAAGGATCGAAGGGACGTTATCCTTTGTCAGGAAATCCTCTATGAGGACCAGTTCGACTCCGGGATTGACGTCGCGTAGCCTCTCTGCCATGACCTCCGTCTTTTTACATTCCAAGGTACTGTCGAGGGCTATAAGCTGGCGGTTCTTGTTCGACATTCCAACAATATCGCTGTCGAGAAGGATCAGGTGTCCAACACCTGCGCGGCATATCATTTCTGCGGCAAAACTTCCGACTCCACCGAGACCGATGACCGCCACATGCGCTTCGTTGAGACGGCGGAGCCCCTCTCCGCCTACGAGCATTTCCGTCCTTTCCCTCCAGTCGCCCATCAGAGTCCCTTCTCTTTAGCCTCGTCCCATAGCCCGTCCATTTGGGCAAGAGTCATATTCTTGATTTCAAGATTTTTGGATCTGGCTTGAAGTTCTACGTATGTAAACCGGTCCTTGAATTTCCTGCATGTCCTTTCGAGTGCGGTGTCGGGGTTCAGATCGTACAGGCGCGAAGCGTTGACCAATGCGAACAGTACATCCCCGAGTTCCCTTTCAGCCTTGTCCTTAGCCTCTTCCGCTTTAGCCGTAGCCTGTTTCTGTGCATCGTCTGCCACTTTCACCGCTTCGGGATCCGACCCGTTGTCGAGTGCTGCTGCAACGGCCGCTTTGCTTGCCGCCTTGGCATCGGCTACCACCGTTCCCATGGAATTCATCTCGGTTTCGAATTCTCCAATCTCTTCCTTTACCTTGGGCCACACATCCTCTTTTTTCTCCCAGTCGAATCCCACAGCGCGTGCTTTGTCCTGCATGCGATAGGCTTTGAGCAGCGGCGGAAGGTGGGAGGGAACACCTGCCAGAACAGTCTTGTTGCCACCTTTCTCCTTGGTCTTAAGCTGCTCCCAATTTTGTACGACCTGTTCGGCCGTAGAGGCCTTTACATTGCCGTAAACGTGAGGGTGACGGTAAATCAGCTTTTCGCACAATTTGTTGATCATGTCTGCTATGTCGTAGTCGCCCTTTTCGGATGCTATCTTGCAATAGAACACTATGTGGAGCATCACGTCTCCCAGTTCCTTCTCGGTGTTCGGAACGTCGCCCTCCAGGATGGCTTCGCTCAGTTCGTAAGTTTCCTCTATGGTCATCGGACGCAGTGTTTCCGTAGTCTGCACACGGTCCCACGGACATTTCACACGCAACTCGTCCATTATGTCTAGAAGCCTTTCAAAGGCCTTCAACTGCTTTTCCCTGCTTGTATTCATAATGGCGGCAAAGTTACTATAAAAATGATTTTTTTATTTCTATCTTTGTGAGCATAATGATGCTGCGAGTATGAAACTTTCGGAAATAGTAAGGCTTACGGGAGGTACGGTCGTCTGTGGGGAAAGGCACATAGATGAAAATGTAGATTATGCATTCGCATCCGACCTCATGAGCGATGTGCTGACTTTGCGTATAACTGATTTCCTGCTTATAACCGGGCTTGCCAATGTGCAGGCCATGCGTACCGCAGAAATGTCGGACCTGAAGTACCTGCTCTTCGCCCGCGGAAAGCAGGTTACCGATGATATGGTCGAACTTGCCGATGAAAACGGCATCATGATTATTTCAACGCCTTATTCAGTTTTCAGGACTTCCGGCATCCTTTACGGCGCCGGTCTAAAGCCGGTGTATTAGTATGACGCTTCAGTTCAATGTCGAGGGGGGGGATTTCGCGAGGGCAGGATACGCATCGTCGCAGATAAAAAAGATTCTGAAGGAAATAGGAGTTGATCCCGATGTCATAAAGCATGTTGTGGTCGCCCTTTACGAGGCGGAAGTCAATATAGTGGCCCACGCTTATCATGGCGTTATCACAGCAGATATAGAAAAAGAGGGAATAAGGATCGTACTTGATGATGCGGGTCCGGGAATTCCGGATATTCCCAGGGCCATGGAAAGAGGCTATTCGACCGCTTCCCCCGAGGTTCGCGAAATGGGGTTCGGAGCCGGGATGGGACTTCCCAACATGAAGGATAACACCGATTCCCTGGACATAGAGTCCGTAGTGGGAAAAGGAACTAAGGTGACGATGTATAACAAATTCGAGTGATGGCTGATTCTTGTCCGTATTATAGAGGATTACAGATACTTACCGACGTCTGCGTCGGATGTTCGCATTGTATGAGGTCTTGTCCAACGAAGGCATTGAGGGTCTCCGGCGGCAAGGCGAGACTGCATCTGGATTGGTGCATCGAATGTTCTAGATGTTATCAGGTTTGCGAGCACAGGGCCATAAAGGTCATGGACGACGATTTCGGGAATATTTTCAATTACAAGTACCGGATCCTTCTGGTTCCAATGCTGTTTTTTTCCCAGTTTGGCGATGGAATTCCGCAGAAGACCATAACCGATATAATAGGCGACCTTGGTTTTACTGAAGTGCGCGCCGTTGAACAGGGATGCGACCTGGTTGCCGAAAAATTGAACGAATATATTCCGGATTCCACGGTCCGTCCTGTAATTTCAACTTATTGCCCCTCCGTGATACGTCTGATCCAGGTCCGTTTCCCTTCTCTGATAATGAATCTTTCGCCATACATTCCCCCGCTGGAAGTTACTGCCCAGTATGTAAAGCGCAAATATGAAAATGCGGGCATTCCCTCCGAAGAGGTGGGAATATTCTATGTGACTCCCTGCGTTGCGAAGATCGCTTCAATAAAGGCGCCGGTCGGAGGCTATACCACACCCGTAACCGGTTGTATTAATATGGATCTGCTGCACGACAAAGTGCTGTTGAAGTACAAGAGGAAGGATTTCAAGGAGAACGGGATAAAGGTCAGCCTCGAGGTTTCGCGCAACGGCATGCGCTGGTCAACTACCCGCGGTGAAAAACACGCGATGAAGAAATACATAAATGCCATGGCGATAGACGGCATAGGGCATGTGATGGAGATACTCGAAAAAACGGAGAACGACGAACTTGACGGCGTCGATTTCCTGGAATTGAGGGCGTGCGACGAATCGTGTTCAGGCGGCATACTTGTTAGGGGGAACAGGTTCCAGATCACCGCCGATATGCACAGGAAATCGGAAAGCCTGCCCGACAAGATACCGATGCTGAACGAATACCGCGAACTTTGCGGTGATTCTATGTTGCTGGGAAAGGTGGAGCCCAGGGATGTCAAGCGCTATGGGCCGGATATAGACCTTGCGATCAAAAAAATGGAAACGGTGCGCAAACTCAGGGCGGAATTGCCGGGTATCGATTGCGGAAGTTGCGGTGCACCGAGTTGCGAGGCGCTTGCCGAGGATGTAGTCAATGGGGAAAGAACTATAGAAAACTGTATTTTCATGCAGCTCAAATATGAAAAAAGCGGCTCGCTCAAAGTCAAGAACGTGGTCGACATAATGGAAAAAATCTGGGGGAAGAAGTATGACAGTTAAAGACATCGTTGAAAAATTCGGTTTGAAGGTCTATTCCGGGGCTTCCGGACTCGGCAGGGAGGTCAAGGGAGGGTATTGCTCCGACCTCCTTAGCGACGTAATGGGATTCGCTCATGAAGGGAGCGTTCTCGTCACCCTTCAGGCGCACAAGAACGTTATGGCGATAGCATCGCTGAAGGATCTGGCTGCAATAGTCCTGGTCAAGGGCATAAAGCCGGAAGAGGAGACCGCCGACGCTTCCGAAGCGGAGGGCATACCGGTGCTGGGGACTTCCGAACAATGCTTTGAGTTCAGCGGAAAGCTTTACGACTATATCGAAGGGAAGTGAGAACCTTTAAGGGAGACCTGCATAACCATACTCTCCTCTCCCCGTGCGGGGATATTGAGATGACGCCCGCGTTCATGGTGCGTAAGGCGGTTGAGGAGCATTATGACTTTTTCGCCGTAACCGATCACAATTCCACCCTGCAGTGTGCGCAAATACTGCCGATTGCGAAAAGGGAAGGGATAACCGTATTCTGCGGTGCCGAATTGAATACCCGCGAAGAGGTCCATTGCATAGCTCTCGTAGAGGAAGGAAAGCCTTTGGACGAATTGCAGGAATTCCTCGACCTTCACCTTCCACATATAGGGAACGACGTGGACAAGTTCGGTTACCAGCTTGTGGTAAACGAAAAAGAAGAAATTCTTTTCGAGGCTCCCTATCTTTTAATCAATGCGTTAGACGTAGGCATAAACGAATGCGAGAGGTTCGTACACTCGATAGGCGGCATTTTCTATCCGGCCCATGTCGATCGTACCGGATACTCCATAATATCCCAGCTCGGATTCATCCCCTCTGACTTGGACATAGAATGCATAGAATTTTCTAAAAACTGCAGGTGGAGACAATTCATGGAGAACAATCGGTATTTGAAAAGGTATAATCCCATAAGGAGCTCTGATGCGCATTATCCGGAGGATTTCGCGACGGTAAGTTGCCGTTTCACGATGGAGAGACCGACATTGAAAGAGCTTGGCATGGCTTTGCGGGGAGAAGGGGGCAGAAAGGTGGAAATAGTATGAACGATATTGCTATGCACATACTGGACATAGTCCAGAACAGTATCTCGGCCAATGCAACTTGGGTCGAAATAGCCATCATAATAGATACGCTAAAGGACCTGTTGACTCTGAGAATTTCCGACAATGGCAAAGGTATGTCTCCAGAGACATTAAAGCGTGTTACCGATCCTTTCTTTACAAGCCGCACTACCCGTAAGGTGGGACTCGGCCTTCCGCTGTTAAAGGAATCCGCTGAGCAGAGCGGAGGCCGCCTCGACATCATGTCTGAGGTAGGGAAGGGGACCGTTGTCACCGCTACTTTCGGTTACGGCAACATAGACAGGCCTCCTCTCGGGGATGTAGCCAATTCATATGTAATGCTCGTTACCATGAATCCATGTGTCGATATCGCTTTGGATTATGAATTGGATGGAAAATCCTTCAAGATAAGTACCGATGACCTTATTAAGGCTTTGGGAAGTGATGGCATAACGGTTGGGATGTTCGGCTCGATCCAGGATTTCGTAAAAAACTCCATTGACGGTTTAAACAATGATACATAAAAGTGGCGTAATATTTTGGAATCAGTTAAAAAGTAAGTACTTTTACGAATTATTTTTTCGTAAATAAATTTATAACTATATAAATATTAACATAGCGAAATGAATAAGATTAAATCTCTTGACGATTTGCGCAAAATGAAACAAAACATGGCCGGAGACCTTTCCATCCGGGAGAAGAGTACCAATCCCGAAAAAATGATCCAGATAAGGGTCGCCATGGCTACTTGCGGAATCGCTGCCGGCGCGAGAGGCGTCATGAACGCCTTCGTCGAAAAAATTGAAAAGGACAAGATTCCTGCCATAGTCACTCAGACTGGTTGCATGGGGTTCTGCTATGCGGAACCTACCGTCGAAGTCCGCATACCCGGCAAGGATCCGGTCGTTTTCGGCCACGTCGATGCTGCAAAAGTCGAAGAAATCGTTGACAAGTATATCGTCAAAGGGGAACTCATAGACGGAATTCTTCCTGTCAGCTTCCAGACAATTGAAGAACACGAAAACAAATAGTTATGGCTGAGTATAAGAATTATATCCTGGTATGCGGCGGTACGGGCTGCCGCGCATCACGTTCAAGCGAACTGGTCGAGGAACTTAACAAACAACTCAAGATTTATCAGCTTGAGAATGATGCCAAGGTTCTTACGACCGGATGCTTCGGGTTCTGCGAAAAGGGACCCAACGTCAAAATCATTCCCGACAACACTTTTTACACCAGGGTCAAACCCGAAGATGCCGAGGAAATCGTCAAGGAGCATATTCTGAAGGGCCGCAAGGTACAGAGACTCCTTTATCTCGATCCCGACACGAACAAGCACATATCCGATGATAAACACATGGAGTTCTACAAGAAGCAAGTGCGCATAGCACTTCGCAATTGCGGCTTCATAGATCCTGAAAACATCAAGGAATCAATAGAACGTGACGGGTATGCCGCTCTCGGAAAGGTCCTGACCGAACTGACACCCGAACAGACAATAGACATCATTCTGAAATCAGGCCTTCGCGGACGTGGAGGCGCCGGGTTCCCTACCGGAAAGAAATGGGCGATCGCTTCCAAGAGCGTCGCGAAACCGAAATATGTGATTTGCAATGCCGACGAGGGAGACCCGGGTGCATTCATGGACCGTTCCATTCTTGAGGGTGATCCTCACAGCGTCCTCGAAGCTATGGCAATTTGCGGTTATTGCATCGGAGCCGAGCACGGGTTGATTTACGTGCGTGCCGAATATCCTCTGGCCATACATCGCCTTCAAGTCGCCATAAAACAGGCCCGCGAATACGGCTTACTCGGTAATGACATTATGGGGAGCGGTTTCAACTTCGATGTTGAACTCCGTTACGGTGCCGGCGCATTCGTCTGCGGTGAGGAGACTGCGCTGATACATTCCATGGAGGGCAAACGCGGCGAGCCTACACTCAAACCTCCGTTCCCTGCAGTCCACGGCTATCTCGGACAGCCTTCGAACGTAAACAACGTGGAAACGTTCGCCAACGTTCCCATAATAATTTTGAAGGGTGCCGACTGGTTCTCCAGCATAGGAACTGCTACTTCCAAGGGGACCAAGGTCTTCGCCCTCGCTGGCAAGATAAATAACGTAGGGCTCATAGAGGTTCCGATGGGAACGACCCTGCGCGAAGTCATCTTCGATATCGGTGGTGGCATGAAGAACGGCAAGAAGTTCAAAGCCGTACAGACTGGTGGCCCTTCGGGCGGCTGCCTGACCGAAAAGCACCTCGACGTGCCTATCGACTATGATAATCTCAAAGCTGCCGGATCCATAATGGGCTCGGGAGGTATGATAGTGATGGACGAAGACAACTGTATGGTTGCCGTTGCCAAGTTTTACCTTGAATTCATCGTCGGCGAATCGTGCGGGAAATGCTCGCCTTGCCGCATAGGAAATATGCGCATGCTGGAAATATTGACCAAGATATGCGATGGCAAGGGAACCATGGACGATCTTTACGAGCTTCGCGATCTCGCCCATGTGATTAAGGATACGGCTCTTTGCGGACTGGGCCAGACTTCTCCGAACCCGGTCCTCTCCACGCTGGACAATTTCTGGGACGAATACGTCGCTCACGTACGCGATCACAAGTGTCCTGCCGGAGTTTGCAAGAACCTGATGGAATATCACATCGATCCCGCCATTTGTGTCGGTTGCGGCGCTTGCCAGCGCAACTGCCCTGCCGATGCCATCAGCGGTGAAAAACGCGCTCCGCACACTATCGACCAGTCGAAGTGTATCAAGTGCGGTACCTGCCGTGAAAAATGTAAATTCGGTGCCATTTCAATTCAATAGGAGATATAGAATATGGATCTTATAAAACTTACGATAGACAATGTCCCTGTGGAAGTTGAACCGGGGACGACCATCCTGAAAGCTGCAGAAAAGGTCGGAATCAAGATTCCGACGCTGTGTTACATGGAACTTCCGGATGTAGGAGTTATAAATAATCCGGGTGCCTGCCGCATGTGCGTGGTGGATATCGGGGGCCCGCGTCTCTTTCCTGCCTGTGCTACGACCTGCACTCCTAACATGGTTGTAAAGACGAATTCGCCTCGCGTGCTCAATGCCCGCAGAACGGTAATGCAGTTGATCCTGTCCGATCATCCTGCCGATTGCCTGCTTTGCGCCAAAAATGATGACTGCGAACTTCGCAAGTTGGCTGCCGAGATGGGAGTTCATGAACTTCCGTTCGTCGAAAACTGCAAGCAGAGCCATTACAAAAAGTCCACTTCGCCTTCCATCAATCGCGACCAGGACAAATGCATAATGTGCCGCCGCTGTGAAACAATGTGCAACGAAGTTGAATCGGTCGGAGCTATCGGAGCGATAAACCGCGGTTTCAATGCCGTGGTCGCCACCGCGTTCGAGCGTCCGCTCGTGGATTCCAATTGCGTATTTTGCGGCCAATGCGTCGCCGTTTGCCCGACCGGAGCTTTGACTGAGGTTAACAACAACCCTGAGGTTCTCGAGGCTATAGCCGATCCTACCAAGACGGTAATTGTCGAAACCGCACCTTCCATACGTGCGGCCCTGGGCGAAGAATTCGGCCTGGAACCGGGCACGCTTGTTACCGGTAAGATGGTGGCTGCCTTGCGCCGCATTGGCTTCGACTACGTATTCGATACCGACTTCGCTGCCGACATGACCATAATGGAAGAGGGCAGCGAGCTCGTCGACCGTCTTACTCGCGTCGCAAAAGGGGACAAGAGCGTAAAGCTTCCGCTGTTCACATCATGCTGTCCTGCATGGGTCAACTTCTGCGAGAACGAGTATCCTGAAATGCTGGATAACCTTTCCACTGCGAAATCTCCTATGGAGATGTTCGGTCCGGTGGCTAAGAGCATGTATGCCGACAAACTCGGCATAAAGAGGGAAAATCTCGTCGTCGTCTCGGTTATGCCTTGCGTGGCTAAGAAATTCGAACGTCAGCGTCCCGAATTCAGCAAGGACGGGGATTCCGATGTAAACATAGTGATAACCACACGTGAACTTGCACGCCTTATAAAGATAAACAACATCGATTTCAAATCTCTTCCGGACGAAGATTTCGATGCTCCGATGGGTGAATCCACCGGCGGCGCGGTCATCTTCGGCAATACCGGCGGCGTCATGGAGGCGGCGGTGCGCGTCGCTTATGAACTCGTGACCGGCAAGAAACCTGAAAAGGTCGAATTCGACGAAGTCCGCGGTTTCGAGGGTGTACGCATGGCTACAATAGATTTTGCAGGAACTCCCGTCAATGTGGCTGTCGCCCATGAACTCCGCAATGCCCGCAAGCTTGTGGAAATGGTAAAGAGCGGCAAGTACAACTTGGCGGCATGCGAAGTAATGGCTTGTCCGGGAGGATGCATCGGAGGTGCCGGACAGCCTTTCCATCATGGGGATTCGAACATTCTTATAGCACGTCACAACGCCATTTATCGCGAAGACGAAAATAAGAAATGCCGCAGGTCCAATGAGAACAAGCAGTTGGCCGAAGTTTACAAGGAATTCCTTGGCAAGCCTCTTGCAGGCCGTGCACACGAACTTCTCCATACCCGTTACTTTGACAGACACAGAATATAATAGTTTGACAATATGAATAAAATAGAAATAAACGATTGTACTATCAAGAAGGTCAATGATATCTGCGAAAAGTTCGGAAACAAGTCAGGTGAATTGATCAACGTGCTCCACGAGACACAGAATACCCTCGGGTACCTTCCTGAAGAGGTTCAGAAGGTCGTTGCCCAAAACCTTAACGTTCCATTGGTCAAGGTATACGGGGTCGTTTCGTTCTACTCGTTTTTCACGATGAAACCTAAGGGCGAACATCCGATTTCACTTTGCCTCGGAACTGCGTGCTACGTACGCGGCGCGGAGAATGTGTTGAGGGAGTTCGAGAAGGAGCTCGGAATAAAGGTCGGCGAGGTTACTCCCGACGGCAAATTCTCCCTCGATTGCCTTCGTTGCCTGGGATGCTGTGGCCTTGCACCTGTCTGCATGATCGGCGACAAGGTATACGGGCGTCTAGAGCCTAAGATGGTCAAGGAGATTCTGGCCGAATATTAAGCTGGGTCCGATTATTGACAATGTTCCTTTCTGCAGTGGGGGGGAACATTGTCTTTTTTATTATTTTTGTGCGTTGAATTTGAAATGGGAACAATAGCATATGGCGGATAATACCACGCTGCTCGATAAACTTTCGGGCCTTAAGGAGAAATATGAGGATTTGCAGCGTCAGATGGCTGCACCCGACGTGATGTCGGACATGAAGAGGTTCGTGCAGATAAGCAAGGAATACAAGGAGCTGGAACCAATTATCGACGCCGGCGAGAAGTACAGGAAGATGCTGGGCGACTATTCCGACGCAAAGGATATTCTGGTCAACGAAAAGGATGAGGATCTTAGGGGGATGGCCCGCGACGAGATCCAGGTTCTCGATATCGAAATGCCCAGGATGGAAGAGGAGATAAAGCTTCTTTTGATTCCTGAAGATCCCGAGGATGGCAAGAATGCGATAATCGAGATAAGGGGCGGTACCGGAGGCGACGAAGCCGCAATCTTTGCCGGCGACCTATTCCGAATGTATTCCAAATATTGCGAGATCAAGGGGTGGAAAATTGAAGTGACCAGTTTCTCGGCTGGGGCTATGGGAGGATATAAGGAGATAATATTCAAGATATCGGGTGATAAGGTTTACGGTACGATGAAGTACGAAAGCGGGGTCCACAGGGTCCAGCGTGTACCTCAGACGGAAACGCAGGGCAGGATACATACTTCCGCCGCTTCCGTAGCCGTTTTCCCGGAGGCCGGGGAGTTCGATGTCGATCTGAATATGAATGACGTGCGTAAGGATATCTTTTGTGCTTCGGGACCGGGCGGACAGGGCGTTAACACCACTTATTCTGCTATAAGGCTGACACATATCCCGACGGGGATAGTAGTCCAGTGCCAGGACGAACGCAACCAGAACAAGAATTTCGAGAAGGCTTTGAACGAACTCCGTACCCGTCTGTATAACCTGGAATACCAGAAATATCTCGACGGCATTTCCGCAAAGCGCAAAACCATGGTCTCGACCGGCGACCGTTCGGCGAAGATCCGCACGTACAACTATCCGCAAAGCCGTGTGACCGACCATCGTATAAACTGGACCATGTATAATCTTCCTGTTTTCATGGACGGCAATATACAGGAATGCATAGATGCCCTTCAAGTCGCCGAAAATGCGGAACGGCTGAAGGCAGCAGAGTAGAGCTATATTAACTTCGGTTCAAGAAAAAAGGATGGCTGTTTTTCAGCCATCCTTTTTTATATTGTTTTGGAAATGTTATTCTTTCCAGCCGTATTGTGCGTTGTCGCCGAGTTCCTCCTCTATGCGGAGAAGCTGGTTGTATTTGGCAAGACGGTCTGTGCGGCTCATGGAACCCGTCTTTATCTGTCCGGAATTTGTCGCAACAGCAAGGTCAGCGATCGTAGTGTCCTCGGTTTCGCCGGAGCGATGGGAAGTGACTGTCGTGTAATGGTGGCGGTGGGCAAGCTCGATGCAGTTCAAGGTCTCTGTCAGGGAACCGATCTGGTTGACTTTGATCAGAATGCTGTTGGCGCAACCCATTTCGATGCCCTTCTTCAGGTATTTTACGTTGGTTACGAAGACGTCGTCGCCTATCAACTGGATCTTCTTTCCGAGTTCGTCGGTGAGAAGTTTCCAACCATCCCAGTCGTCTTCGGCCATGCCGTCCTCTATGGAATCGATTGGATATTTGCCGACGAGTTCATTCAAGTATGTCACCTGTTCCGCCGGCGTACGCTTTGCCGCATTCTGGCCTTCGAAGTGGGTGTAATCGTATACGCCGTCCTTGAAGAATTCGCTGGCTGCGCAGTCTATGGCCAGAGTTACATCCTTTCCAGGTTTGTAGCCTGCTTTTTCTATGGCTTTCACTATGCTGTCAAGAGCTTCTTCGGTGTTCTTGAATTTAGGCGCGAAGCCTCCTTCGTCGCCTACAGCGGTACTGAGTCCCATTCCCTTGATCACGGATTTGAGGTTGTGGAAGATTTCGCTCCCCATGCGCAGCCCTTCATGGAAGCAAGGGGCGCCTACCGGACGTATAAGGAATTCCTGGAAGGAAATAGGTGCGTCCGAATGCGAGCCTCCGTTGATGATGTTCATCATCGGAACAGGAAGGATGTGTGCGTTGACGCCGCCTATGTATCTGTAAAGAGGGAGGTCGAGATAGGCCGCCGCCGCTTTGGCAACTGCCAGGGATACTCCGAGGATGGCATTTGCACCGAGATTCTTCTTGGTATCGGTACCGTCGAGAGCAAGCAGCTTCCTGTCTATGGCTACCTGGTCCAGGGAACTCATTCCTACCAGTTCCGGGGCGATGATCTTGTTGACGTTTTCGACTGCCTTGAGGACTCCCTTGCCCATATAGCGGCTCTTGTCGCCGTCGCGGAGTTCGAGGGCTTCGTTTTCGCCTGTCGATGCACCTGATGGCACGGCTGCGCGAGCCTTGATGCCCGAAGCCAGAGTGACGTCGACTTCAACCGTGGGATTACCTCTTGAATCGAGAATTTCTCTTGCGTGAATACTGTAAATTTCCATAATGATTATTTGTAATTAAATTTTGTAAAACAAGTTCTTGCTCTCTTTATTTTGATGTCGGAAAGTGCTGTGATCGTGCATTTTCATTTCGAACATGTCCTTGGCAAAAGCACTGCAAAGATACTATATTGTTCTTAATTAAGTATCTTTGCATTCAGCAAAAATCATACCTCAGCAATGAATTTCAAGTTACAGGCGCCATTTGCTCCCACTGGGGACCAACCCGAGGCGATTGGCCAGATATGCAGTGCCTTCCAACAAGGAATGAAAAGTGTTACACTGCTCGGGGTCACCGGCAGCGGCAAGACATTCACTATGGCGAACGCTATCCAGAGGCTTGAACGCCCGACATTGATTCTGAGCCATAACAAGACCCTCGCCGCACAACTTTACGGTGAGTTCAAATCCTTTTTTCCTGACAACGCGGTCGAATATTTCGTTTCCTATTACGATTATTATCAGCCAGAAGCTTATATTCCTACTACCGATACCTACATAGAGAAAGACCTAAGCATAAACGACGAAATAGACAAACTTCGCCTGCATGCCGCAAGTTCTCTGCTGAGCGGCCGCCGTGACGTAATAGTCATTTCTTCAGTTTCATGTCTGTACGGTATAGGTAATCCGGAGGATTTTCATGAATTTACGATAGAATTGCATACTGGGGAAAAGGAGAACCGTAGCAAGTTCCTCTATGCCCTCGTGGACGCGATGTATTCCCGTGATCAGGGGGAATTCAAGCGCGGTTCGTTCAGGGTAAAGGGTGATTCGGTAGACATTTTCCTGGCCTATGGCGATTATGCTGTGAGGGTGGTTTTTTTCGGGGACGAGATAGAAAGCATCGAGACCATCGATCCGGTCAGCGGCGCTACGATGGAATTCATGAGCGAGATAACCATTTATCCCGCCAATAATTTCGTGACAGGAAAGGAGAGGATTAAGAATGCACTGGTCCAGATTCATAACGACATGCTGAAGCAGGTGGCGTTCTTCGAAAACGAAGGGCGTTTCCTCGAGGCGAAGCGCATCCGCCAACGTGTCGATTACGATATCGAGATGATCAAGGAAATAGGCTATTGTCCCGGTATCGAAAATTATTCCCGTTATTTCGACGGACGGAAGCCGGGACAGAGGCCGTTCTGTCTGATCGACTATTTTCCCAAGGATTTTTTGACCTTCATCGACGAAAGCCATGTCACCCTTCCCCAGGTTCGTGCGATGTACGGGGGAGACAGGAGCCGGAAGACTACGCTGATCGAATATGGATTCCGGCTTCCGGCTGCGGCCGACAACCGCCCGCTGAAGTTCGACGAATTCGAGAACCTTATAGGGCAAAGGCTGTTCGTCAGCGCTACTCCCGGCGAATACGAATTGCAGGCCAGCGAAGGCCTCGTGGTGGAACAGGTCGTACGTCCGACCGGACTTCTGGATCCTCCGGTGGAGGTGCGCCCCACCAAAAACCAGATCGACGACTTGGTGGAGGAAATCCGCGAGAGAAGCAAAGTGGACGAGAGGGTTCTGGTGACCACTTTGACAAAGAGAATGGCTGAAGAACTAGACGGTTATTTCTCCAAGATAGGGATACGTAGCAGATACATCCATTCCGATGTGGAGACCCTAGACCGCGTGCAAATAATCGGGGATTTCAAGGAAGGGCGTTTCGACGTGCTGGTAGGCGTTAACCTGTTGCGTGAAGGCTTAGATATGCCGAGCGTGTCCCTTGTGGCGATACTTGATGCTGATAAGGAGGGTTTTCTGCGCAGTGACCGTTCGCTTACGCAGACAGCCGGCCGTGCGGCACGAAATGTGAACGGCAAGGTGATTATGTATGCCGACACGATTACATTTTCGATGCGGCAGACCATTGACGAGACGAACCGCCGCAGAGCAAAACAAAAGGAGTATAATAAAGTCAATCATATAATTCCGAAACAGATAGAGACTAAGAACCGCAATATACTTTATGCTTCTCACGAAGAGGAGCCTGCAACTCCGGAAGAGGGAGCAAGGGTGCTTATGAATGACCCGGTCATCAATTCCATGTCGCCGAAGCAACTGCTTGAAGCTATAAAGGCGTCTGCGAATCGTATGGAATCGGCTGCTGCTGAGTTGGATTTCGTAAATGCAGCAAAGGCACGAGATGAGATGAACGCACTGAAAAAAGTTATGGAGGGCGTGGGGACGGAAATAAAAACCAAAGGAGGCAAGAGATGAATGAAACTATGATTCCCAAACAGGCCATGCAACTTGCCGGCGGGTACAAGGTCGAAGAGAAGAATATGATAATTAAAGCCTGCGGCCAATGTTGCGAATCCCTGAAAGGCATGGTTCGCGGCAACAACCATCCCTTTGTCGAGCATCCGATTGGGGTCGCCCAGATCGTAGCCGACGAGATAGGGTTGAACGCCGATGCCGTAGCCTCGGTATTCATTCACGAGGCGACAAGGTTCAATCCAGCCCTCCGGGCTTCCATGGATGGACAGTATCCCCAGGATGTGCTCGGCATGGCTGACAATCTGAACAAGATTTCCAGCATACGTCCAAAGGATACGCGTCTGCAGGCCGACAATTACCGCAAGCTGATCGTAAGTTATTCCAAAGATCCGCGCGTGACGCTGATAAAGCTTGCCGATCGCCTCGAAGTCATGCGCAACCTGGAGCTTCTGCCGAAAGGTAGCCAGATGCGGAAGATCACGGAAACCGCCATGCTCTACGTTCCGCTTGCCCACAAACTCGGGCTTTACAGAATGAACAGCGAACTTGAGGATCTCATATTCAAATATTCGGAACCGGAACAGTACCGTACGATAACAAATTGCCTCAAAGCTACCAAGAAGGATAGGGATATACTTGTGAACGATTTTGTCATGCCCCTTCGCGACAAATTGAACAAGGAAGGCATAAGGTATACCCTGAAAGTCCGTACCAAGACCGCATACAGCATATGGAAGAAGATGCAGAAACAGCAAGTGCCGTTCGAGAAGGTGTACGATGTATTTGCAATCCGGTTCATCATAGATTCCCCGCCCGAGCAGGAAAAGATGCTGTGCTGGAAGGTATATTCCCTTGTTACCGAAGAGTATGAACCTGATACTGCCAGGCTCAGGGACTGGATAACCAATCCTAAGCCTAACGGATATGAGAGTCTGCACACTACTGTGAAGAACAGGAACGGAATCGCTGTGGAGGTTCAGATCCGTACTGTCAGGATGGACGAGATAGCGGAGAAGGGCAATGCGGCGCATTGGCTTTACAAGGGCATCGAAAGGGACAGCGAACTCGACACATGGCTTGCCGGCGTGCGCAACATGCTCGAATCACCCGATACGCTGCAGGATTCTGCGTTGAACGAATTCAAATTCGACGAGATATTCGTATTCACCCCCAACGAAGACCTTAGAAAACTGCCCGAAGGTTCCACCGTGCTTGACTTCGCATTCGACATTCACTCCAATCTGGGCATAAAGTGCTCCGCCGGAAAGGTAAACGGGAAAATAGTCCCTATACGCGAAAAACTCAAGACGGGGGATGTCGTGGAGGTAATAACGAACAAAAATCAAAATCCCACTTCCGACTGGCTGAATTTCGTAGTTACCTCCAAAGCCCGTAGCAAGATCCGTCAGAAACTCAAGGAGGATGAGTTCAAGCTCGCTACTGCGGGCAAGGAGATCCTGGACAGGAGGCTGAAGAACTCGAAGCTTGAAATCAGCGACGAGGAGATGCATCGTTTCATGAAGAAGCACAATCTCAAGACCATAAATGAGATATATGCGGCGATAGGAAACGGGGACATAGATTTCGCCGATGTGAAGGAGTTCATCACTTCCGGCAAGGAAAGTCCGAGGATAGTTGTTTCTGAAGGGAAGATCCTGCCTCAACCTGAAAAGGACAACGGGGGTTATCTGCTCATAGGCGACGGTCTCGGCAATGTGGATTACAAGATGGCGAAATGCTGTAATCCGGTCTACGGCGACGAGGTATTCGGCTTCGTAACGGTGAACGGCGGTATCAAGATTCACAGGATGTCGTGCCCCAACGCCTCGAGGCTCATAGAAAATTATCCGTATCGCATTCAAAAGGTAAGATGGCGTGAAAACGTTACATCGGGCTCTTTCCAGACTGCAATAAGGGTGGTAATTGACGGGGAATACAGCATAGGTGACAAGGTGCTTGCAGCAATAGGGCAGTTCAACGTTTCCGTTCGTTCGTTCAACATAGTCCCTTCCCAGAGGCGCTCGGAGATAGGCTCCCTCGAAATGACCGCCAGGCTGGCGGTTCCCAGTAACAGGGAATTAGATAAAGTCATACAGACAATAAAGAAAATGAGAGGTGTATCGTCAGTTAGCAGGATATCTAATTTTCAATGAAGCAGGATGAATTCATACATATAAGGGGAGCACGGGTAAATAATCTAAAGAACGTTTCTCTTGATATTCCTAGGGACAAGCTGGTTGTTATCACCGGAATCTCGGGTTCGGGCAAATCCTCCCTCGCCTTCGACACAATATTCGCAGAGGGCCAGCGGCGTTTCGCGGAAAGCCTCTCTTCATTTGCGAGACAATTTCTCGGACGTATGGTAAAACCGGATGTGGATATCATAACGGGCATTCCGCCAGCCATAGCCATAAGGCAGAAAGTTACGACGGTCAATTCCCGTTCCACAGTCGGTACTACCACGGAAATAAACGATTTCCTTCGTCTGCTTTTTGCCCGTATCGGGCGCACCTACTCCCCGGTAACGGGCAGGGAGGTCAAATGCGATACCGCACAGGGTGTGGCAAAGGATATGCTGAGTTTCCCGAAAGGAACGGTGACGATGCTTTTATCCGACATCGGATGGTCCGATGCCGCATCCGATGTAGAACAGATCCTGGCATTGAAGAGCGAAGGGTTCAACAGGCTGTTCGATGCGGGGAAAGGGGAGATCGTCAAGATGGACGATGTCCTCCAGTCGATGCGAAGTTATCTGGGTCTTGACGTTTGGCTCCTTGTGGACCGGTTCGCAATCGCTCCAGAGGACGATGATCTGTATTCGAGAATGCTCGATTCCCTTCAAACCGCATTCGAAAAGGGTGGAGGGAGGATAGCCGTATGGCATGACGGCGAACTGCGCCGTTATTCCAACGTTTTCGAAGCCGACGGAATGAGTTTCATGCAGCCGAGCGAACGGATGTTCAATTTCAATAATCCCCTGGGGGCATGCCCCGCTTGCGAAGGATTCGGCAAGGTGATGGGGATCGACGAGCGTCTCGTTATTCCCGATCAATCTTTGAGCGTTTATCAGGGTGCCGTAGCATGCTGGCATGGAGAGATAATGGACCATTTCAGGCAGGAGGTTGTAATGCGCGGATACATGGATTTCCCTGTTCACAGACCTTACCGCGAACTGGAAAAGGAACAGAAGAACCTGCTTTGGAACGGAAACGAACATTTTACCGGCATAAACCGTTTCTTCGAATGGGTCGATTCCCAGAAATACAAAATACAGTTTCGTTACCTGAAGGCGCGTTACAGCGGCAAAACGGAATGCCCTGCTTGCAAGGGAACCCGCCTGAGGAAGGAATCCCTATGGGTGAAGGTCGGGGGTAAGAATATCGCCGAACTGTGCTCCATGACGGTGGAGGAGCTGTATTCGTTTTTCATGGAACTTCAGGGGAAACTCGACGTACACGACGCTTCGATTGCGAAAAAGCCCGTGGAGGAGATCATTTCAAGGTTGCAATGCATGATAGAAGTAGGACTTCCCTATATGACGCTCGACCGTTCATCCAATACTCTAAGTGGAGGGGAAAGCCAGAGAATCAATCTCGTAACGTCATTGGGCAACAACCTGGTAGGCTCGATGTACATTCTAGACGAGCCGTCCGTAGGTTTGCATTCGCGAGATACCCAAAAACTTATCGCCGTACTCAAGCGTTTGCGGGATTTAGGCAATACCGTGATCGTCGTGGAACACGACGAACAGATCATCAAGTCGGCCGACTGGCTGATAGACATAGGTCCTTATGCCGGCATCAACGGAGGGGAAGTGGTTTACCGGGGGCCGGTTTCAGCCATTTCTTCCGCAACCCGTTCGCTGACGGCCGATTATCTGACCGGGAAGCGCACCATGGGAATAAGGGATCACAAACGTACATGGAGTTCTTATATCGAAGTATCCGGGGCGACGAATAACAACCTCAAGAACATAGATGTCAGATTCCCTCTCGGATGCATTACTGCCGTCACCGGAGTGTCCGGTTCGGGCAAATCCTCCCTTGTGGGAGACATACTATATCCGGCGATTTACAGACGGTTGAACGAAGTCGGAAACCGCCCGGGTGCTTTCAGGGAGTTGAAGGGAAACCTTTCACGTATAACACAGATCGAATATGTCGACCAGAATCCCATCGGCAAGAGCACCCGTTCCAATCCTGTGACTTATCTCAAGGTTTACGATGATATTCGTAAACTGTTCTCGGAACAGCCTTATGCCAGGATGAACGGCTACGGCCATTCCCATTTTTCCTTCAATATAGACGGAGGTCGCTGTCCGGTATGCCAGGGAGAAGGAGTGATCAAGATCGAAATGCAGTTCATGGCCGACGTCAAGATGGTTTGCGAAGCTTGCGGAGGCAAACGCTTCCTGCCAGATATCCTCGAGGTCAAGTTCGACGGGAAGAACATAAACGACGTCCTGAATCTCAGTGTGGACGAGGCGGTCGATTTCTTCGGCTCGCATTCCGATCCGACTGCGAAAAGGATTGCTGAACGCCTGAGGCCTCTGCAGGATGTCGGACTCGGTTATGTACAGTTGGGACAAAGTTCTTCTTCGCTGAGCGGTGGCGAGAGCCAGAGGATAAAACTTGCTTCATTTCTCGGGAAGGGGAGCGAATCAGGCTCCATAATGTTCATCTTCGACGAACCCACTACAGGCCTTCATTTCTACGACATAAAAAAACTTCTGGATTCGTTCAATGCCCTCGTAGACCGTGGAAACACGATAGTTGTCGTCGAACATAATCTGGATGTGATCGCCGCATCGGACTGGGTCATCGATCTCGGTCCAGACGCAGGTTCGGCCGGAGGCTACCTGGATTTTGCAGGAAAGCCGGAAGAGTTGGCGCAGCATACTGAATTCCCTACTGGAGCGGCATTGAAGGAGCATCTCAGCCGTTCCTATTGATTGTTTTCTGTTTCGCAGTATTTCTTTATGACGGCGTATGCGTCCGAAATACCAAGTTCCCCGGCCTTGGATATGTCTATGCAACCTTTTTCCTTGTCCTTCAAATATATGAGTACCAGTCCACGATTGTAGTACGCTTCCGGAATATACGGGTAGAGTTTGAGGGCATGGGTATATTGGTCTATGGCTTCAGGAAGATTGTTCGAAAGCGTGTACAGGTTTCCCAGATTATAGTATACATACGGGAAATCCGGTATCATATCCGCAGCACGCTTCATGTCCATGAGGGCGGCCGTGTAGTCGTAGTTCTCCGAAACCTGTTCCTGCAGTCTGGTATGTGTGGAATTACTGTTAGATAGGGATATCACGGGCACGTTGTTGCCCATAGACGATATGAAATCTATCATTTCGGCCTGGAGGGCACCGCGGTTTATATAGATGAATGCATCTGAACTGTCTTTCCGGAGTGCTTGTTCGTAAAGAACCATGGAGGTGTTGAACTGCTTGCGTTCGGCTTCGAAGATCGCTCTCGTGAAAAGAGTTTTGCTGTCCCGGCCTTCTCCCAGAGAACCGCTTCCCAACAGATTGCCATAGGTATTTATGCTGTAATTGACCTTGTTTGCCGAGAATACCATTTTCACAGGCAGGCTGGACAGGAACCGGTTCAGCCTTGGATAGTTTAGATTCTCGCTAATTAACAGGGCGTTGTTATCGTTGCTACCAGGAGTGATCCTGTACAGGGGTTTGAGTTTTATATCGACATCCCTGTACTGGAGTAGTTCGTTATCGAAATTTTTCTTTGAAAAGTCTGATTCGAAGGATATTAGCTTGTTGTACTGTTTGTTCGTGTCGGCGAATAAAGCCGCGCCGGCCGAATCCCTGGTCCTTATCATATAGGCCTGGACTTTTTTCTGTGCGGTCTTGTAATCGCTTTCCGACTCTTTTTTATGCCCCATCATGCTGTTGGCGTAGGAACGGTTCATATAGGCTTTGGCGAAATCGGGATAAAGTTCTATGGCTCTGGTATAGTCTTCTGCCGCATCCGCCCAGCGTCCCATGTCCAGGAATACGGAAGCCCGATTGAAATAGGCCAGAACGTTGTTGGGATTTATGTATATCACCCTGTCGAAGTCATTCAGGGAGTTTTCGTAATCTCCCATCTGGGCCAGTATGAGTGCTCGGTTGTAAAGGGTCAGGGCATTGCCCGGATCATCCTTAAGGACCTTGTTGAGGTCGGCTAGAGCCCCTTTCACATCCTTGTTCCCGTATAGCAGGAGTGCACGGTTGAAGTGTGCAAGCGTATATGAGGAATCAAGATTTATGGCTGTGTTCAAATCCGAGATCGCGGCATCGTCATTGCCTTTCAAGGCGTATATCCTGGAACGTCTGACATAGCAGTCGGCATCGAACCTGTCTATGGAGACGGCTTTGTCGTAGTCTTGCATCGCTCTGATTGTATCGCCGAGAAACAGGTATGATGCGCCGCGGTCCAGATAGGCGTCTGTAGATTCGGGTTCATGTCTCAGATACATGTCGAAATCTCCGATTGCCTTGTCGAACTGCTGGGAGAGAAAGTAGGTTACCCCCCGACTGAAATAAAGATCGTTGTATCCGGGCCTGAGATCCACGGCTTCCTGCAGGTCCTCAAGGGCCTCTTCGTATTTGCCTAGCCGGCTGAGCGTGATGGCGCGGTAATGGTAGGCCGGGGTGAATATGGGGTTGAAATGCAGTGAACGGTCGAAATCCATTCTGGCTCCGTTGAAATCGCCGAGATTGTATTTGGCTATGCCCCTGAAGAAATACGCGTTGTATTCAGTACTGTCGAGACGGGCAAGAATATTGAAATTTTCTATTGCAAGGGCATATTTGCCGTTTATCAGAGCTTGCCTTCCCCTGGAAAGGAACATGTCTCGGTCATACTGGGCTTTGACGGGCAGGACACTCAAACAACAAACTATTACGGTCGTAATTGCTGTTTTTAACTTCATACCTTTATTTATCCGTCTATCATTTATCGTCTTGTCCGCACAAAAATACTATTTTTGCAGCTGCAATTGAACAAAAATGAAAAATCATTTTTTGCTTTTACTTGTTTTTATGGCTGCTCCGACTTTTGCACAGAGTGTTACTTCGGAAAGATATTCGCAAATGGCGTACCCTTCTCAACTTAAACTCTGTCTTTCTGCAGTCGCTTCCGATTATTCCGGAGGCAGGGCTTCGGGGAGTGTCGGCGCCCAGCTTACCGAGAGGTTTATCAGCGGAACATTCAAGCAGATAGGACTCAGGCCATTCGGGAGTACTACCTTTACGCATAGTTTCCCTTATTACCACTACTCGAGGGACAGTTGGGATTTCGTGCAATGCGATACCATCCCATTGAGAAATGTCGTAGCCCTGTTGCCCGCCACGTTTTACAGTGAAAGATATGTGATCGTCTGTGCAAACTATGATTATATCGGAAAGATAGGAGATGTAATATACAACGGCGCAGATGACAATGCATCCGGATTGACGGCCATGCTGGCTTTGGCTAGGATGATGGCGGCTTTCGCAAGAAGAGAGGAGTGTCTCAATACGAACATCTTGTTCATAGCTTTCGACGGTTCGGAACTGGATATGGCGGGCTCGAGGCATTTCGTCTCGAATATGGGGATAGATCCACAGGATATTAAATGCGTCATAGACATGGACAAGATAGGGACATCCCTCGAACCTCCATCAGACAATCCCAAATACGTCATAGCTCTTTGCAACTCCATTTTCCCGCAGAGCTACAAGGTCGCGCTTCAGCGCATAAACCTTCGCGAAGGGCTGGACATGTGCATTGATTATACCTATTACGGCAGCAGGGACTTCACGGCCCTTTTTTATGCTTCAGCGGACCATTACCAGTTTTCCCGGAAGAATATCCCTTCAGTAATGTTCACTAGTGGCATAAACCGTTACACCATGAAGCCAACCGACGACCCCGACATCATAGACTATCGAGCCCTTTACGATAGGATAAAACTTATTTTCAGTTTTATGCTCTGGTTACAGTAATATTCCCCTTTTTTTTCCTCGGCAGGTAACGGGAGGGTCTTTTTCTGGTTTGCGGGGAGCGGATCCCGGACCTGCGGGATATACCATCCTGTAAATCGCCATTCCGGTCAATATCAATGAAATCAAAGGGAAAATAGAGTACCATGTATATGACCACTCGCCATGCATCTTGAAGAAGTTGCAAATGAATATTATGTTGAAGATCAATAGCAGAAGAAACGAAATGACCTCTAGGCGGAGTTGGAAAAGATATTTCTTGAAATAGTAAAGGGATACAAGGCAGAGCACTGATATGGTAGCGACGAAAGTTATGTAGACAGGTTGTTCCCTGAACATTATGGTAGTCTTTATCATTTCGCCACCTGACCCAACGTCGAATCCATAGCAGAAGGGAAGGAAAATCAGAGATCCGATTAAAAGGAAAGTGATTATAATCAGATAATTTTCAATATGTTTGAACATGATGACATCCCGTTTGATATGCAAATGTAAAAAATATAGCTATCTTTGGCAACTAATTAAATATCATGTAAAATGAATAGAATACCGGAATCGGAACTTATAATCAATACCGATGGAAGCATTTTCCATCTTCATCTGAAGCCTGAAAATATAGCCGATACCATCATTCTCGTCGGAGATCCCGGCAGGGTGGACATGGTTGCAGAAAATTTCGATAGTGGAAGTCTGGAACCCAAGATATCCTCACGCGAATTCAATACGGTTACCGGAAGCTATTGCGGCAAGCGTATTTCCGTCATATCCACCGGTATTGGTACGGATAACATAGACATAGTAATGACTGAACTCGATGCATTGGCGAATATCGACTTTAATACCCGCATGCCAAAAGAGGGGCATCGCCGCCTGACCATACTTCGCTTGGGAACCTGCGGGGGCATTCAGCCTGATATACCTTTGGGAGGATTCGTTTTTTCACATGTTTCCATCGGCTTCGATGGTGTCCTGAATTGGTATAAGGGATGTGAAAACGTTACCGATGCAGCCATGGAGCAGGCCTTCATGAAATATATGAAATGGAGCGACCGCTTGGCGACGCCGTATTTCGTGCGGTCTTCCCGGAAACTGGTCGACAAGTTCCGGGATGTGACGATAAAGGGAATGACTGTTTCCGCTCCGGGCTTTTACGGTCCACAGGGCCGTTCCGTCAGGCTTCAGGCATCTATTGACGATTACATACCCAAACTTGAGAACTTCAGGTACGGAGACTATAGGATCACGAACATAGAAATGGAAAGTTCGGCGATAGCCGGGATGGCTGCATTGATGGGGCATGATGCCGCCACCGTTTGCTGTGTCATTGCAAATCGCTATGCCAAGGAGAGCAAGCCGGATTACAAGCCATTCATCAGTCAGCTTATCAAGCTTGTCCTTGAAAAGCTATGCGAGGATTGATCGATGGTGAAGGACAAGGAACTTCATAATCTTGTCGCCCTTTTCGATGATCCGGACGAGGTTGTGATACAGGCCGTCAACAAGAGTATGCTCAGTCGGGGCGACAAGGTGCTTCTGGATCTCAGGGACCTCGAGGAGGAAATGCCCGAGCATAAGGACATCATTGAAGAAAAATACGGTTACCTCAATGCCGAATTCAGGTTAAAGGAATTCGAGCGCTATTTCGACAGCGGGAAAAACGATCTGGAAGAAGGCTTCGCGATTCTTTCTTCGTTGTTGAATCCATATTGTTCGAAACAGGAATTTTACGATAAGGTAACCAGTCTTTCCCTGGACTATCTTTGTGAAATAAACGACGAAAGGACCGCTATCGAGAATGTGAGGATCTTCAATCATATTTTTTTCAATCGTTTGAAATTTTCCATTTCAATGAACCGGGAACCTCTCGAATCCCTTGCCAGGATAGATATGGTAATGGATAGCCGTGAGGGGAATCCCCTGACTCTTTCCTCCATTTATTTTATATTGGCAAGGGAATCGGGTCTCGGCATATATCCTTTCTGCTTTCCCGGAGGAATGATTCCGGTTTACCGTGAGAATGGGAAAAACCTCTTCTTTATCAATATTTTCAAGGAGGGAGATATATTTTTCGAGGACAGGCTCAGATATTTTCTCAAACAGCACGGTTTCGAGGTTGCCATGGATGATTTCGAAATAAGGGAAGACAATATACTTCTCTCTGTTTATCTTGCATCGCTGAAGATCACTTATGAGCAGAATGGGGATGTATGGAGTTCATCTGTAGTCGATCGCGCCTTGCGCATGACAGGTGAAGAACAATTCCTTTCCGATTTCGGCGATGACGAATCTGAAGAAGAAGGAGGAGATCCAGATTATTAATTCATTTTATAATGAGAAATAACGTTCGGTTCCTGGTCGCATATGTATTTTTTTCGCTTTATTGCGCGAGTGCTTTCGCCATTCCGGCGAGACGCGGCTTTTTTACCTCGCGCCAAAGCGACGGTACCGTAATAACTTTCGAAAGGGTAGGAGACGAATTCTTTCATTATACGAGGACAAAGGATGGGTACACCATTGTCCAGGGTAAAAACGGGGATTATTATTTCGGAAAACTTGCTTCGGACGGGAAAATCATAGAGAGCAGCGTCGTAGTACGCCCTTCCGACTGTATGTCCCCACGCGAAAGGCACTATGCGGAGGCAAGCCGCGGTCTGATTCCCCTGAACAGGGGAGCAATGGATTCCTACGTGACTTTTTCCGGTCGCAGGATGACTTCAGCCCTTAATTCCATTACTGCAAGCGATATCCCGGATGTCGATTCCTTCGGAGGTTGGGGAGGTGAAAAGAAGGGAAATTTCAGGACGCTCGTCATACTTGTGAATTACCAGGATGTCCGGTTTTCAATTTCAGATCCAAAGAATTCATTCTATAACATGCTGAATGAATCGGGATATTCTGAAAACGGCGGTACCGGCAGTGCGAAGGACTATTTCGAGGATTGTTCGAACGGCCAGTTCAATCCTGTTTTCGATGTCGCAGGTCCGTATACTCTTTCCCGGGATATGGGATATTATGGAGGGGACGACGACGCGAATGCTGCCAGGATGGTGCTGGAAGCTTGTCGACTCGCTGATGACGACGTCGATTTCTCTCAATATGCCGACGGGAATGGAGTAATAAGGAACGTTTTCATCTATTATGCCGGTTACAATGAAGCCGAGGGCGGACCAGAAAACTCGGTTTGGCCTCATCAATGGGCAATCTACCCGGGATACAACGTTCCGGCTGATGCCGACGTCTATTTTGACGGGGTACAGCTTTGCGATTATGCTTGCTCTTCGGAATTGAGGGGATTTTCCGGTACCAATATGGCCGGCATAGGGGCCATCTGCCATGAGTTCGGGCATGTTATAGGGCTTCCCGATCTGTATGATACTGATTACAATGAAAACGGATACGATGACGGAGTAGGAGTCTTTTCCGTAATGGATACCGGCTGTTATCTTAACGATGGCTGTACACCTCCTTCTTATGGAATGCTGGAAAGATGGATGCTGGGATGGGCGAAGCCTGTTCTGCTTAATGCAGCAGGCAGTTATTCTCTTGAACCCATCTACGATGGTAAGGGATATATTTTGATGTCGCCGACGGACGGCGAATTTTTTCTGTTTGACAACCGTTCGGCTTCCGCTAACAATAAATGGGATTACTATCTTCTTAATTGTCAGGGTTGCAGCGCCACCGGAATGCTGGTTTACCACATAGATGAATCCGAGTCAAGCGAAAGTCTGTGGAGTAGCAATATGATTAACGCCTACTCCTCGAGGCCATGCGTCGATATACTGAAGGCGGTTTCGAACTCTCTTATTTCCTATTGGCTTTTTCCTGGAAACGGAGGTAAGACAAAACTTTTTTCCGCATCAGACCCTGCATTAAGGGACTGGGACGGAAATGGTACATCTCTGTTCCTTGTGAACATAGCACTGGCCGGCAAGAATGTGGTTTTCGACCTTGCAAATGACGAGGAAAAGGTCGAAACCCTCAACATATTTCCGGATTCCTTAAGGGTCGGAATGAATTGTTGCGATACCGTCGCCTTCGTGCAATCGCCTTCCACATCCGTACTCACCGATCTAAGTTGGAAATCCGGAAACTCTTGCGTGGCAAAGGTAAACGATGGCATCGTTTATGGAGTCGATTCCGGTACAACGGTGATAAGGGCCTGCAATCTTTATAATACGGATGCCTGCGATTCCGTTTGGGTCAGGGTAATGCCTGCAGCTTACGATATATGTGGGGATATGGGGCAATACGATGCTACGGTATCCTGGACAAGTGACGGGGGATATGGATCATGGAAGGCCGTATGCCGGGAAAGATCGGGCGGCCATGTAGTCACTTACGCATTGGCCGACGGGGTTACCGATGTGAATCTTCGAGGATTGCAGCCCGGTACCTCCTATTTGTTCGAGGTGTCGGCGATGGTCGACGGAAAGGCTGTTGCAGGACCGTATGATTTTCCAGCCGTCACCGAATACGGCAATAAGGACGGTAAGCCTTCTTACGACGGGCTTCCGGACACCTGTACCTCTTCCGATCTCGTTAAATTGAGAATCAAGAACGTAGGCAACGAAGTAAAGAATATCAGCTGGACTGTAGACGGAGAGTCTGTTTCATCGGTAAGATTGAAACTTTCAGAAGGAACTCATAAGATAGTCGCCAAGATCCTGGATTCGAACGGCAATACCGAATATCTAGTCAAATACATAACAGTTACAGGATAAATGAAAAGTCCAATGAAATCGGGATTTTGCATGTTGGCAATCGTCGCAGCGGCTTCGGCATTGTTGGCCGTCTCGTGCGACAAGGAGCTTTCGGAGGCTGAAATAGGGCAGCAGGAAACCATAGGGAATTCGGATATGCCAGGTATTTACGTTTCGGGCGAATCCGTATTTTCCGCCAGTGCTAGCGGGGGGGAAGTCTATGTCAATCCTTCGGAAATGACCTCCCGGATACAGGAAGATGATGCGGTACGATATGTCGACATTATGCTTTCCGAACAGCCTGTCGAAGGGGGCAGCGTCAACGTGACTTGTTATCAGAGTGGCATTGATGACTTGTCTCAATATTGCGGCAGGACATACAAAAATGTCTCGGTTCTGAAAATAGAGGGAGACATGGTATACCTCTGGAACCGCAAGCCCGCTCTCGGTTTTGTGATATTGTGGTATTAGACAGCTTCCCAGAGCGAAGCGAACTCTTCAATAGTGATACCGAGCAGCTTCATCCTTTTTATCAGCATAGGGAGATCCTTGTTCAGGAAGTGCTCCCTCTGCCTTTTCTGGATGGTGAATTTCGCATTGTCGGCGACAAAATAGCCTATGCCCCGTTTGTTGTAGAATATATCCATTGACTGCAAATAATCGTAGCTTCTCATTATAGTATTCGGATTGACTCCAAGAGCGGCTCCGTATTCACGGACTGAGGGTATTCTGTCTCCTGGAACCCATTCCTCCGAAAGTATCTTCTCGCATAGAACATCAGCGATCTGAAGGTAAATCGGGTTTTGCTGATTGAATTCCATAGCCATGGCATTTTCAGTATTTTATCTGGCGCATCTTGTGATACGTCAATCCCCAGAAAAGGAAAGGAAGCAGGTAGTATATCCATTTGCATACTATGCTGAAAGCCTTTACGGAAACTTCCAGGTTTTCGAAATCGGCCGATGACGATAAATCGCCGTTGAATACCAGCGTAGCCGATCCTGATATTGATTTTTCGATAAAGTCAGCCAGAGGGGACTTGGTCGCTACGATGATTGTGGTTATTATGGAGAACAGGAGTCCGGCTCCGATCAATATAAGGATTGCATAGCCGATCTTGTGCTTTTTGAAGATGGAATTGCATAATACGAAATACGACTGGATTGCGAAATTGAGAAAAAAGATGTCCAGGAATTTTTTCCAGAAGTGTTCCGTCGTTAAAATGGTCCCGGGGCTGTATATTCCGGATCCGAATAGGGAAAGAAGTCCGTCAACAAGTCCGAGAGAGATGAAAATCAGGGCAAAAGTGAAAATCGGAAGGATTATGACCATGCTTATGAATTTTTCGAGGGATGATGCCGGCAGCATTATGCTGTGTATGGCATAACCGGGCATGTTCCTCTTTCCATAGACCACGGTTACCGCGATTATGGAAAACAGGATCGTCCAGAATGCTATCTTGGTTAATCTGGCGGCAGGAGGTATCATGAACGGGCTTTTGTCCCCTGCAGCCGAGGTCGAAAGAAGATTTAGGAGCCATAAGACTATCGTTATTCCTATGACTGAGATATATGAGATCGTATATGTCGTGAAATAATCGTGAAAATCCTTTTTAAGGTACTTTCCGAAGCGTTTGAGGCTGAAAGTACCGTTTGTCCTTATTGTTACAGTATCATTCATCGTTCTTTCGTTTAAAATTGGGGATCTGCATCAGGCTCTTCTCCAGGTTCCGTTCTGCCGGCTGCATACTGTTCCCGGCTTTTGCCGCAGGATGCGTCGTAATCGTCCCGGAATATGGCCCTGAAAAGTTCCTTTTTCGTGTGGAAAGCGTCGAAAAGGGCTTCGATGTTTACATTACTTTCGTAGTTTCCTGCGTTGCTGAGAAGGTTTACATAACCTCCTAATACCGGTTCGCTGTAAAGTGCGTCTTTGTTCTCCGTCGGGTCGTAATTGAATGTGATTTTCTTGGAAATTTCAGCTAATGAAGCATCGAGAAGCACGGAGTCTTTGTCAAGAATTACTATCGGGTCGATAACATCCTCGAGATCCCTTACCTGATGGGTGGATATTATGACCGTATGTCCTTCCGAAGAGTGGGCCGCAATTGATTTCCTCAACTGCAGTTTTGAAGGTATGTCGAGCGAATTGGAAGGTTCGTCCAGAAACAGATATTTAGTGTTTAATGCCAATGCAAGGGAAATCAGGGCTTTCTTGCGCTGACCCGAGGAGAGTGCACTGTATTTTACGTCCACGCTTGTCTCGAAATTATTTGCGATTTCAAGGAACTCAGCATAGTCGAAATGAGGATAGAAATCCCCAATGCTCTTTGCATAGTCGTTGATCCTGACGTTCGGAATAATTGCGTTCTCTTCGAGAAAATACATTTCCGCATACATGTTGGGATTTCGTTTCCATGGGTTCATGCCGTCGATTTCAATTTTTCCTTCCTTTGGTTCCTGAAGTCCGGAAAGCAGTTTCAGAAGGGTGGTTTTCCCGACCCCGTTCCGCCCGAGCAACCCGTATGTCTGGCCTTCGAGGAAAGTCAGGCTGATATCGCTGAACACCGTCTGTTTACCGTAACCGAATTGCAGGTTTTCAATACTTATCATTGTATTACTTTTTTATTTTTTTACCTCTATTGGTGTATTAGTTTATTAATACACTGCAAATGTAAACATAGATTTCGTAAATGCAAATTATTGTCTCGGTGAGTTGAAATTTTTTTCTGGATTCGGCGTTATTCCATAAAAAAAAGGCACCGGAAATCTTTCCAGCCACCCTTCCTTTATCTGTCTTGTACTCCTTGACGGATTCGAACCATCCTTTTATGACTGAGAATCATAAGTCCTGAACCACTAGACGAAAGGAGCTCCGGTTCCCGGTTGATCGGGAATGCAAAAGTAATAAATAATTCTTATCCCGCAAGTTTGGGATCGGAAAAAGACCGATTGTGCTTTTGAAGGTAGGTTACTGTATCGGCTATGGTTTCTTCTATGGGCCGAGGGTCGAATCCCAATTCTTCCGTGGCTTTTGCGTGGGAGAAGTTGCCTGCCGATGCTACCGTATGGATTGCGTAAGGGGTGAAAAGCGGTTTTTTGCCGGTCAGTTTTGCATAAAGGCAAGCGAAGGGGGCTGCTATGCGGGCAAAACACAGGGGAAGTACGATTATCCGGCCATTTGTTCCGGCGGCTTTGAGCGAAATTTTCATTATGTCTGGTATGGAAACGTAATGACCTGAAAGTATGTAACATTCACCTTTGTGCCCATTTGTGAGCGCACTTATGGTTCCTTTTGCTATATCCCTTACGTCGACCATATCGTAGCCACCGTTGACGCCAATGCGCCTTTTCCCTATTGCGACGCTGGCGATCAATGCCACAAGGTCGTTTCTCCCAAGGTCGTAGGGCCCCATTATTCCCGAAGGCTGTACGACGGTAACATCGAGTTTGCCCTTTTGGGACAGCACATATGCCGTAGCTTCGCATTTTGTCCTTGCATAGTCGCCGATTACTTCGGATGGATGGTATACTTCGGTCTCGGTGATTACTTTTACTTTTTGGGGGATGGCGATGGAGTGGACGCTCGACACGTATACGAATTTATCGGCACAGTTGCGTATCGCTGCGTCGACCATGTTTATGGTGCCTGTCACGTTGACGCGGTGCAGTTTCTCCTGGTATCCTCCGATTATTGAAATGATGCCGGCACAATGAATGACGCAGAGCTTTTCATTTCCGTCATGTCTTAAAAAGCTGCCAAGTGTATCGGGGCTGGTTACATCTCCCCTGCAATATTCGACCGGAAGTCCCTGCAAAAGTTCGGGAATTCTGCTGTCATGTTGCAATCCGCGTACCCTGCAACCTTTTCTGCACAATTCTGCACCGATTACGGAACCGAGATGGCCGCATATTCCCGTCACGCAGACTATGGTATCCCTTGTTATCTCCGATAACATCTTGGTGTTACGTTATGTTTGACAAAATTAACAAAATGCGGGGCAGAAAAGCCATTTTTATTAATTTTGCACGAGAGGATACGTCCCGAAACACTTGTAACAGATTATGAAGTTTACAGAAGCCAGGCTGGCATTCCGATGTCATGAGTAATTTGGCATTGACGATATTTGGATTTGCCATCATATTCGTGATGACGACATTGGGATCTGCGGTTGTTTTTCTGGTCAGGGGGAACATAAGCGGCAAGGCAAATGCGCTTTTTCTCGGTTTCGCTGCCGGGATAATGATTGCGGCTTCGGTTTGGTCCCTTATTATACCTTCTATTGAGGCTTCGGCTGTTTACGGAAGATTGAATTGGCTCCCTTCGGCTGTAGGAATAATTGCAGGGGGACTTTTCATGGTGTTGCTGGATCATGTGGTTCCCCATTTCCATCCCGGAGTCAATTTGGAGGAGGGGCCGCATTCGTCGATCGGAAAGGCGGCTAAGCTTTTTCTTGCCGTGACGATACACAATATTCCTGAAGGACTTTCTGTCGGGTTTGCTTTCGGTGCCGCCGCTCTTGCAGGTACTCCCGCCGCTTATCTTGCCGCTTTGGGATTGGCTGTAGGCATTGCGATCCAGAATTTCCCCGAGGGCGCTGCGGTTTCACTTCCTATGTACAAGGTCACCGGCAGCAAGATAAAATCTTTCTGGTACGGGGTGGGAAGCGGTGCGGTCGAACCGGTAGCTGCACTTATTGGATATTTTTTATCATCCCGTATCGCAGGAATGCAACCATGGCTCCTGTCGTTTGCTGCCGGTGCCATGCTGTTCGTAGTGGCCGAAGATCTGATCCCGGATGCTAATATGAATGAAAACACCCACACGGGTACGTGGGGTGTCATCATAGGATTCGTAGTTATGATGGTTCTCGACGTGGCGTTAGGATGATTATTTTACGCTCTTCATGATTTCGTTCAGATCCCCTTCCGTCAGAGAACCCTGCATGTGCATTACCGTACATTCGCCGTCGTTCTCGTAAGAGTATAGATAGAAGTCCGTGATATGGCCGTCCGTGTGTTCGGAATACATTTTCACGATTTCTCCTTCGTCCTCGACTTCCATGAGTATCTCGAGTTTCTTTCCTTTTATCATATCCATGAAATCGGCCGAAAGCCTTTTGGATATTTCAGGTTTATCGGTGTTCAGGATGTAGAGACCCGAGAGTTTCCCGGCCAGTTTGGAAACATCGAGATCATTCCCCTTGTCCCCGACTTCAACTGTAGTCTGGTTCGATGTGGATGATTCCAGGAGTTTGAACATTGCGGAAGAGATGTAAATCTTGGTTATTCCCTCCGTGGATGAATATTTATTGTAAAGCTGGTTCTGAGCGCCTGCGTTCAGAGTTGCGATTGCAAGCAATGTCGCCGCAACCATGTATTTCAAACTTTTCATATTATTTCAGTCTTATTTTTAATTCGGTTTCAACCTTTTTTCTTGAATCGGTTATTATGTCGGCCGATTCGTCGACTTTTTCCATACCCTTGCCGAATGATTGTGCGATCATGTCGAGGGCTTTCTGCGTTTCAACGTATGCTTCTTCGGTGTTGGCACAGGTATCTTTCGGTTCGACATCATGTGTCGAGTGCCTTATGAGCCAGGTGGCCGAACCTGCGATAATTATGACGGCAGCTGCCAGCGACATCCAGCGCAATGCTATCCTTACGGCCGGGTGTTTAACTGTGCTTGATGCTTTTGCTTCCTCTGCCGCCAGCTTGTCTATCTTGTCGGAGAGCCGGTCTTCGAATCCTTCCGGGATCTCTATTCGCCCGTTCTCACTGTCGATCAGGTTTTTCAATTTATCCTGTTTCATATTGCAAATTCCTTTTCCAATTGTTCGGTTATGATTTTTTTTGTTCTGGAGATCAAAACCCTCACGTTTACAGCTCCCAATCCAGTGATTTTTTCGATCTCCTTCAATTCGCAGTCATTGAAGTATCTCAGTTCGAACACTTTTCTTTGCCTTTCAGGTAAACTTGCCAACAGCTCCCTGATCCTGCGCATCTTGATCTTTCCGTCGAGGCTCGAAGCATTGTCTTCCGCAGGTATATCGCCGCTTGTTGCCCGGACGTGTCCGGTGTGCCTTCTCTCTGCACTGCGGAGCCTGTCGATGCAGATGTTCCTTGTCATAGTTACACCGAATGCTTCCGGGTTCCTTATCCCCCTCAGGCTGTTTTTCATTCCCCAGAGTTTCACGAAGACGTCCTGAACGGTATCTTCTGCGTCCTGCGAGTTTCCCAGCATCCGGTAAGCCGTGATGTAGAATCTCTTTCCCAGGGGGAGGAACAGCTGTTTGAACTCCGCAGCAGTCATCCTAACGGTTTTTCTTCTCTTCCGTGGCACATGCGACGAGATCCTGTATGTCTGCATTCCTGAATCTCCCGCTGATATTTACGAGGCATGGATCGTCCCCGATGCTGTAGAGCAGGAACTCGCGTATGTCTTCATCATGCATTTTGACGTATATCTTTACCTGGTCATCGCCGTCGGTGGCTTCCATAAGCAGTTCGTAGCCGGCATCGTCGAGACGCGAGATACAGTTTCTGAATTCGTCCTTGATGTTGTCAGTACATTCGGAAACGTCGAGAACGTAGATGTTGTTAACATTGCGCATCATTCTCATTGCCGCTTTGTCTTCCTTGTCCTTCATGTCACAGTCGGCATCACGCATGGCAATGCCCGATGCCCACCGGCAAAGAAACCCCTTTACGTTTACGCTTTCAGCCCCCTTGGCGTGTACAAACCTTCCGTATATTCCGCTTATGTTTCTTTGTGCATAAGTTCCTGTCGCAGTGGCGATGCATAACAACGCCACTAAAATAAATCTTTTCATATCCAATGCAATTTTAATCATTTGTTTTCTTCGTAGCTACACAATAAAGACGGAATGGGGAAGGAAATGTTACTGTCTTTTTTAACTTTGCGCTTGAAATTATGAAAGGTACAAGTCTTAAGTGCGTTTTTGGTGCTGCGATTGTAGTTGTGTCGGTTGCATTGGCATTGGTTGTGCCGATGTCTCCCGCATGGAAATCCATGCTTGCAGTTCTCGGCGTAACAGCCGGCGGATATCTCTTTTTCGCTCCGCCGTCGTGGCTGTTTTCATTTCGCAAGCTGAGTGAAGAGCGGTCCACGCGTCTTGCCTTGGACATATGTTTGAGCATAATCGCTCTGGCCGCGCTTGCCGTAGTGCTTTACGTAATCTTCTTCAGCGAGCTGATGCCAAAGATGAAAATTCGCATTGCCTTGGGCATCTTGATATTCTCAATCGTGGTTCTGGCGTTTGTCGCAAGATTCGAGCGCAAATCCAGGTAAAAAAAAGGCTGCGCTTTGGCGCAGCCTGAGGGTGCAATACTTATTTAATAAAATTAACCTTGTTTATTAATTGAGTTTTTCAAAAGAAAGGGGGAGTCGGTCTCTCTATTCGACTACCCCCTGTATCGATTCTACAGACAGCCTCTTTACATATTCGAGACGGAACTGATTTCAGTCCAGCTCGAAACGGTAGGATCGAACGATATGCCAGCCCCATCGAGAATGGATGATCCGTTGGCGTCGTAGACGGATGTTGCGGCTGATGTATCTCCGAAGACCAGATTATAGGTATAGCTTTCGCCTGAAACCCAATCCGGGGATATCGGAAGATAAACCATTGCGTAACCGTCTTCATCATTTGACGGATCATCTGTCGCCGGATAAATCTGGAAACCGCTGTTGTCCTTGATTTTACACAGGACTGCTATGCGTGCTCCGGAATTGTCGGCGGATTTGTTCCAAGCTTCGAGACCACTTTGAGGAATCAGCAACAGAGCCTCATTGCCTGAAAGGTCGACGGTTTGGTTGGTGACAGAAGTATTAATTGTAGTATAATAGGTTGCATTATCTGAATTCGCATCTATAGTCCAGGATTCGGAATCATAGTCGTATGTCCCTTCCGAATATATATTTTCAATACCTACTGATTTGATGTCCACGTGTAATGCCGGAGAGTCGGTATGTGCGGTGAACTTAATTTGTGACAGTAGGTGCTCGAAGTTGAGATCCACTTGCGATGTGCTGGATGTTAATGCTTTTGCTGCGATCACATCTTCATCGGTCCCGTTGTCTGAAGAAGGAACCGCGACATTGAGTATCTGACGGGCAGGAGTGATTTCGGCTTTTAGGTTAACTGACGTGGTCGGAGCATAAGCATAAAAGTAACTTGCGTTTGAACCTTCGAGTGTGATGACGTTGTAATTTGAACTGCAATTCTTGGCAACTAGGGAAACCTTGGTAGGAGATTGCGACGAAACGGAATCAAGGACGGTATCACGAGAACAGGATACTAGCGATGCAATAACTGTGACTGCAAAAGCGACAGTGAAGAGAGACTTTTTCATGATAAATGATTTTAAAATTGTTTAACTTTGTTTTGGTTCGTCGAGAAGTTGCTGTTTCTCTTCCGAAACCCAACACAAAAATAGAGGGTGTTTTTCTAAAAACTTGATAATATGTACTATTTTATATCTATTTAGTCCAAAATCATAAAAATACTTATAATGTCCAAATAAATACACTATTCGTCCATTATTCTCAACAAAAAATATCGTAAAATCCGTTTAGGTATTTAAAAAATCCATAAACGAGTCAAAATAAAGATCAATGATTTATTATTTTTCCGGTAACGGTAATTCGAAATGGGTCGCCGAAAAACTTTCGTTTCTGATTCAGGAAAAGGTTTTGAATATATCCAATTTTATCCTCGATTGCAGGATGCCCCGGTCTGCGGGAAAGTACTCAAGTGTCGGAATCGTCCTTCCTTTATATGCATGGTATGTTCCCCAGCCAGTCATTCACTTTCTCGAAAGGCTGGACGGCATGATTTCCCCGAGTGCTTATCGTTACGTCATATGCACTTGCCGCAATTATGCTGGAACTGCGATGGAGCGCCTTCGCCGTCATTACTATTTCGATTCGGCATGGTCGGTGATAATGCCGAATACCTACATACCGAAGTATAAGATCGATCCGGAAGATGTGGCGATGAGTAAGATAGATGCTGCGGAGAAAAGGTTGCTTGACATTTCCGTGAACGTGTTGGAATGCAAAAAAGGCATACGTGATGTCAGGCACGGTTTGTTGGGATTAGCCCGTACCTATATTATTAATCAGATATTTGTAAATCATATCGATTGCAAACTGATGACCCTGGATGAAGAAAAGTGTACCGGGTGCTATGTCTGTTACAAGACCTGCCCGATGGGAAACATTGATATGGTGAATCATAAGCCTTCTTGGAAAGACAAATGCATCGCGTGTATGGGTTGTGTTAATGTGTGTCCCGAGGAAGCTATATATTATGGCAAGGAAACTGCACATCGCAGGCGTTATCATTTGGATATGCTTCTTTCTGACAGGAAGCGCAGATGAAAAACCGTCAGGCGTTGTTGCTTCTGTATTCTTTAGGAGTAAGATGATATTTACGTGAGAATTCCCTGTAAAAATACGTCTTGCTGTTGAATCCGCATTCGTACATTATTTCCTGGACCGTTTTGTTAGTGGTCTTTAAAAGTTTCTCTGCCTGTTCAAGACGTATTTGTCTTATGTACTCGGTAGGTGTCATATTCAGGAGCTCCTTCACCTTGCGGTAGAGTTGCATCTTGCTTATGGCGGTTTCATTCGCAATAAGGTCTATGGATAGTTTCTCGCTGTCGATATTATTGTAAATTACCTCTGTGATAGATGTGATAAGGTTCTTGTCCTCTTTTTTTACGATATTGCCCTCAAACTGTTCGACGGCCGAGTATGCTGATTTACTATAGTCCAGCAGAGCTTTGTCCCTATCTAAAAGACTGTCTATAACGGCGTTAAGGTGTCTTGGATGAAATGGCTTCCCCAGATAGGCATCGGCTCCCATCTCCAATCCTTCGATTTGGTTCTCGACGGAACTCTTGGCAGACAGGAGAATTATCGGAATATGGTGGGTGAGTTCCTGGCTTTTCATGGTCCTTACGAATTCCACACCATCCATGACAGGCATTATTACGTCGCAAATTATCAGGTTCGGCATCTTTTTCTTCATCATGTCTATTGCTTCCTTTCCGTTTGAAGCTTCGGCTGTGTCGAATCTATTTCCAAGTATGTCCTTTATGAATTTTCTAATTTCCCGGTCGTCATCCACGATCAGTACAAGTCCTTCCTTTTTCAATGGAAGCGAAGCCAAGGACTCTCCCATATTAGCGTTTTTTCCCTGTGACTGTTGCGTGGCTTCCTTGATTTGCCTGATCCGATCTTTTTCCACATTATTTTCCTTAAGATTCTGCTGTTCTCCGGTGCCGTTCTGAGAACATTCGAGAACTGGCAACGTCACGATGAACGAAGTGAAACTATTCTCGTCGCTGTCAATCGTGATCTCGCCCTTAAGCAGTTCGACGATGCTTTTACACAGGGAAAGCCCGATTCCGTTACTGGTTTCACCTTTGGATACCTCCTTCTCGAATCTGTTCAGGACTTCGAACCTGTCGAAAATTGACTTTTGGTACTCTTTTCTTACCCCGATACCTGTGTTCTTTACTTCCAACCTTAAAAAATTGCAGTCGGTTATGGAGACCGAAACGTCAATGTGTTCCCCTTCACGGGTGTATTTTACCGCGTTTGAAATAAGATTGAAGATGACTTTGTCGCAGCAGTCCCTGTCGGTCGGCCAAACGATTTTCTCCTGGGAGAAATGCAGATTGAAAATTATATGTCTCTGCTCAAGGATGTCGAGGTAATAGTCCGATTCGCATTTGGCGAGCTCAACGATGTCGACCGGTTCGATATGCACCTTCAAATGGCCGTTCTCGGCTTTCCTGAATTCTATGAGTTGCTGTATAAGAGATTGCATCCTGTCGGAGTTGGATTCGATGACATTCAGATATTTCTTTTCGTCGGAAGGCAATGATTTGTCCATGAGCAGTTGCTCGCAAGGCCCATATATGAGTGTCAGGGAATTTGAAAATTCGTGAGCTATGTTAGTGAAAAAAACGAGTTTGGCTTCGTGGATTTCTTCAATTTTTTTCTTGTCGTTTTCCTCGTCGCGTATCTTTTCCTTTACCGAAATCTTATAGGATATGAATTTGTAAATTCCGAAACATACCAGAAGGAAGAGTAAAATATAGCATATTATTGCTGCGGTACTCGCATACCATGGAGGGCTAATGCGGACTGGAAGGACGTAAAGGTTGTTGCTCCATAGTTTGTCCGCATTGGAACACCTTACCTTCAGAGTGTAATGTCCCGGTCTCAGATTGGAAAACACCACTGTGTTCGAAGTCCCAAGGTTGATCCATTCTTTCTGGTACCCTTCCAGGAAATATGAAATCTCGCATTTGTCCCCTGTAAGATAATCTATTGGGATAAATCTGAAACTGAATGATTTGTTGTTGTATTTTATGTAAAGAGATCTCTTCCCACCTACATTTTGGATGTATTTGTTGAGGATCGCCTTTTCGTTATCCACATAAAAGGCGTCCATCACCAGAGACGGCATATATGATGAATTGGATATATCTTGGGGATTGAAAACGTTGTAGCCGTTTATCCCTCCGAAGTACATAAGGTTCGAGCCGGGGCTTTTATAGAATGCGCCGTCGGAAAATTCGTTGTCCTGAAGCCCGTCGCTCTTATAGTACGAAATTATTCGGTGACCTTGGTTGATGCTGTCCGTGATCAGTTTTGCTATGCCGCGGTTCGTGCTGAGCCACAGGTTGTGGTTTGAATCTTCCATAATGCCGTGTATGGTGTTGTTGGGCATACCTTCCTTTTCCGTAAAATGGGAGAAGTAAGGCTTGTTGCCGGTATAGGAAAGCAACTGGTAAAGTCCCATGCTGGTCCCTGCCCAAAGTCTTTTCCTGGAATCCCTGCAAAGGCAAAGTACGTCGTCGCTGCTTATGAAACTCGAATCGTTGCTCCAGAAATGGAAAACCTGGAATGTGCTGGAAACCCTGTCGAACCTGTTAAGGCCACCTCCGCGGGTAGCTATCCAAAGATGGGTGCTATCGTCCTTTATGATGGAATAAACGATGTTGTTGCTCAGAGAAGGTTTTCCCTCCCTGTATACGTATTGCCTGTATGATTTGATTGAATACGGCATTGACTTGTGGTCGATTGTCAGACGGTACATGCCGTATCCGCTCGTGCCTACCCACAGCGTATCGTTGCCCTGCGGCAGTATAGAATAGATTGAAGAGAGGTTTATGCCCTGTCTAAGGCTATCCGGGATGTCCAGGGTGAATATTCTTTTCCTTGCATTGTCATAGTAGTTGATTCCCCTTCCGTCTGTCCCTATCCAGATTTCGCTTTTACCCTTCACTATGGCATATACCGAATTGTTGAGGATTCCGTTTTCGGTTCCGTAATGTGCCCTGAGTCCCTGTTTCCCTTCTTTGTGCCTGAAAACGTATATGCCGCTTCCTTTGGTGCCTACCCAAAGATTTCCTTGGTCGTCTTCGTAGAAACATCGGACGGCGCAATGGTTGAAGATGCCGGCCTCTCCTTGCGGATAAGTTATGAATTTGTCGTTGCTTTGTGAAAGGATCCATACTCCCTGCATGTCGGTTCCAACCCATATTATTTGCTGAGATCCGGCAAAGACCGACAGGACGGGGACATTATTGAGTATGCACGACAGGCTTTTATCTTTCGGGTTGAAATGGAACAGACCGCGGCTTGTGCCTAACAACTGGTACGTATCCTTGAAAGCGATGTCATTTATTGGGCCCGTTTCCCTGTAGAAATCCGAATTAGAGTCGGAAAGCAGCCCCTCGGTTATTTCATAAGCCACATATCCCTTTTCGGGAGTCTGCATCCATATGGTATTACCTTTGGCGTCATAGAAGACGGATTCCATATTGCAAAGGCTCTTTATGTCCACCGGAGCCTCGACGACCGGGGAATCGTGATGCCCTTTTTCGAACACCACCTTCAGGATCCTTTTGTCTTCGGTGTAAAGCCACATGTTGTCGTCGGCATCGAAGAAGGCTTTCTTGATGTATTTTTTCCCTATTTCCGGTAAAAGGATGAAGGAATGTTTTTCCTCGTCGAAATAATATGTTCCCTGATCGTATACGATGGAGAAGATTACATCCTCCTTGTTTTTAAGAATAAGGAACGAATGCTCGAAAGTGACACCTCCGTTCCTCAGGTCCGAGAAGAAACGCTCGAAACGTCCGGTAGAGGCATCGTAACGGTTAATTCCGCGGTCTGTGGCTATCCATTCTATGCCGGGTCTCTGTTCTATGACGTCTCGGATGATGTTGTTGCTTATGCTGCCGTTGTCGTTTGGTTCGGGCTTGAATACCTTGAACTCTTCGCCGTCGTATATGTTCAATCCGTCCCATGTGCCGAACCACATAAGTCCGGAGCTGTCCTGGAAGATGGTGTTAACGGAACTGTTGGACAATCCGTCGCTGTTCGTCAGTTTGTCGATATCGTAACCTGACCCCCAAAGTGCGATCGCCTGAATCGAGAACAGCAGTATAACTATAGTTCTTCTCATCGGAATATCAACAAGTCCCATATGTCTTTATTTATTAAGCGCAATTCTATGACCGGTTAATGTTTTTTACATCTGCTGTCAAATTTATCAAAAAATGCAATAACGGCATATCGTTGTAATTTCTGTGTAATATTTTGTAAGGATAGGATACCCGGATTGATGCTTCCAAATTATAATTTTGTAACGAAAAATAAGGAAACAGATTATGGATATAGCGAAAAGAAGCGAAAATAATCCGATTTTGAAACCTTCGGATCTTAAACCGTGCATTTCCGGAATGGAAATAAGTTGCCTGCTCAATCCGGGCGTGTTCAGGATGGAGGGAAAAACCTGGCTTGTAGTGCGCGTAGCCGAGAGACCCATACAGGAAAAAGGGAAAATAAGTTTTCCGGTATATGACAAGAAGGGAGAGATAAAGGTATTGAGTTTTGACAAGGGAGACCCTCAACTCGATGCTACCGACCCCCGCGTGATAAAATACAAGGGCAATGATTACCTGACGACTTTGTCGTATCTTCGACCGCTCTGCAGCGATGACGACGTTCATTTTCATGAAGATCCTTCGGTGAAGCCAATTTTCGGCAAGGGATTTCAGGAGTCGTTCGGAATAGAAGACTGTCGGGTGGCTACTATGGAAGACGGATATTTCCTGACATTTACCGAAGTCTCTCCTGTCGCCGTGGGCGTAGGTCTGATAGCGACGAGGGATTTCAGGACTCTGGACAGGAAGGGAATGATATTCCCTCCTCATAACAAGGATTGCGCCCTGTTCCAGGAGAAAATAGGGGACAAGTACTATGCCTTGCATCGTCCGAGCAGTCCGGAACTTGGCGGAAATTACATATGGTTGGCCGAATCTCCAGACAGGGTGCATTGGGGGAATCACAAATGCATTGCCGTTACTAGAGATGGACATTGGGATTCCTCGAGAATAGGAGCCGGGGCCGCACCCATAAGAACCGAAGAGGGGTGGCTGGAGATTTATCATGGAGCGGACGGAAATAATCGCTACTGTCTCGGAGCCTTGCTGCTCGATCCTGATGATCCTTCCCAGGTAATTGCGAGGAGCGAGGAACCGATAATGGAACCTATGGCCGAATACGAGAAGAATGGCTTCTTCGGGAACGTGGTGTTCACCAACGGATATTATCTCGTAGGCGACACCGTCAAGCTTTTCTACGGGGCGAGCGACGAGGTAATTTGCAGTGCGGAACTATCCGTCAGGCAAATACTTGACATATTGAGGAAACAGTAAAGAAAGCACCAGATGAAAAACGTATTCGGAGAGATAAGGTATTTCAAGAAACAGCCGAAGAACATAAGGACGCTGCTTGTGACGAATCTGCTCTTTGCAATGATCCTTCCAGTTATAGAGATCTTTGCAGGGGCATATATCATGAGGAACACCGGTAATCCGACATATGTCGTGATTTATCAGCTATGCATGTATGTGGGAGTGGTTCTTGCTGCTGTTGTGAACGGATTTCTGCTTAAGGTATTCAAATCCACCAGCCTTTATGCTTTCGGCATAATCTTGTCAGCGCTGTCGTTGATGGGCATGATGTTCATCAAGTCCGTCAGCATAGTCATTCTGGGCACGTCGGGATTCCTGCTCGGGTTGTCCACCGGTTTTTTCTGGACCAACAGGTATCTCCTGACGCTCTATTCCACCAACGATGACAACAGGAACTATTTCTTCGGATTCGAATCGTTTTTCTTTTCGCTCTGGAGCATATTGATCCCGCTTGCCGTCGGGACGTTTCTTGGCAGTGTCGGGGGAAAGAGGTTTTTCGGCAGGACGTTTACGGTCAACATGGGTTATCAGGTTATCACCGTGATTTCCTTGATAATAGCTGTGTGCGCATGCGTAGCTCTTTCGAAGGGGGATTTCAAGAACCCTGAAAGCAAGAATTTCTTCTACCTGAAGTTCCATATCCTTTGGAGAAAGATGCTTGCCTTGGCAGGTCTCAAGGGTATGGTACAAGGGTTTCTGGTTACCGCCCCTGCGATACTCGTCATGAAATTCGTGGGGAACGAAGGGTCCTTGGGATTGATACAGGGAATAGGAGGGGCTTTGACGGCCATTCTTGTATATGTACTTGGACGCGTGGCCAAACCTAAGGACAGGATGAAGATATTCGGGTTCGGGCTATTCGTGTTCTTCATCGGGACTTTGGTGAACGGCATTATGTTCTCGGCTGTCGGCGTCATAATATTCGTCCTTTGCAAAGTGCTGTTCCAGCCTCTTCACGATCTGGCTTATTTCCCTACAATGATGAAGACGATCGATGCAGTTTCAGCGATAGAAAAAAGGGACGGTTACGCTTACATAATGAGTCACGAAGTGGGATTGTTCATAGGCAGGGCTTTCGGAATGGTACTTTTCATAGTGCTGGCGAAATGTTTCTCCGACGACTTCGCACTGAGGTATGCGATGGTGATCGTAGGCGCCCTGCAGCTTCTTTCACTTCCGTTGGCTCAGAATATAATTCACGATATAGATACGAAATATGCTCCCGTTACGGGAGGGAAACAGGTATGATAAGAATAAAATTGGTTACGGTATTGTTTGCTTCGGCGACGTTGATTGCGGTATCTTCTTGCAGCACGGGCGGGAATTACGGCCCGGCCGTAGTTCAGAAACGGATATCCAGGGTTTCGCAGATGCCCGACATGCCCGAACCGTACAAGATGCTCGACTGGAGGCAAAAGGCGATTGATTTCGATGCATATGCTTTCGATTTCGATTCCGGTAAGCCGGCCGGAAGCCTGATATGGATAGACAGCAACCAGAGGAACATTCCCCAGATAACTTTCGGATTATACACCGCCATTCACGATCGCAGACAGGGGCCGCACAGGAACGGAGGGGAATTTCACGAAAGCCTGAACTCCTTGAGCTCCATTCTCGGATCCGGACTTGTTGGAATAGACAAGACCCATCAGAACGGTTACAATTACGTCAAGATGGTTCAGAATTATTTCAACTCCGCGACTGGATGGAACATAATGATGAACAACACCTGCCCGGATGTCGCGGAACTGGGCGGGGGATACGGCCGCGACTGGTGGTACGATGTGTTCCCGAACGTGCTTTATTATGCCGTATGCGACGTTTTCCCCAAAGTCGAGAATTCCGATAACATACAGCGCAGCATAGCCGAACAGTTCTGTAAGGCCGATTCGGTCCTGGACGGCGATTACGATTATTCGTATTTCGATTACGGTACGATGCAGGGGAAGGTAAACGATATCCCCATGCAGCAGGATGCCGCGGGCGGGCATGGATATGTCCTTTATGCGGCATATGAGAAATACGGGGAGCCGCGTTACCTCAAGCATGCCGAGGCTGCCATTTCCGCCCTCGAGAGCCAGAACGAGAGCCGGTTTTATGAAATCCTCATGCCGATGGGGATTTATACCGCCGCAAGGCTCAATGCCGAGCAGGGATGTTCCTATGATATCGCCAAAATGCTCGGATGGGTATTCGACGGATGCTCCAGCTCCACCGGCCGTACCGGTTGGGGCGTTATTTGCGGCAGGTGGGGAAAATACGATGTCAGCGGACTTCAGGGAAGCACTACGGACGGAGGCGGTTATGCCTTCCTCATGAACAGCATAGATATGGCATGGCCTCTCGTCCCGATGGTGAAATATGATCCTGAGTATGCGAGAGCCATCGGGAAATGGATGTTGAACGATGCGAATGCAGCAAGGCTTTTCTTCCCCGATATGATTCCCGATTCAAACCAGTGTCTTCCCGGAATGCAGCAATACACCAATTCCGTCATTTCTTATGAAGGACTGAGTTACGGAGACCGTTACGGGATCCCTGGTCTCAAGGGGGTCCATCCGGTAGCTTTGGGAGACGGGCCCAAGTGGGCTCCCGACAACCCCAAGGAGAGCATGTTCAGCGTTTACAGCACTTCTCCGGTCGGAATTTTCGGGGCCATAATAGATACTACCGATGTAAGCGGGATACTGAGGCTGAACTGCAATGCCACCGACTTCTATGCCGAAAGGGCTTATCCCGTATACTTGTATTATAATCCTTATGGTGATGAGAAGGCGGTAACCTATAAGGCGGGCGAAGGAAGAAAGGACATCTTCGATATGGTTTCGAAGAAATATCTTGCCAGGAATGTCAGGGATTCTTCCAAGATAGTCGTTCCAGGAGATTGTGCCGTACTTGCAGTCGAATTGCCTGCCGGTTCCCGCATAAGGAAAAAGAGGGACGGAAAACTTGAAGTTAACGGTAAAATAATAGCATACAAATAAATACTATGAAAAAGAGAATTATATTCCTATTGCTTCTCCTGGTCTCGACCGGGTTGGCGGCGCAGGATGCGGTGCATTTGAAGGGAACCGTGACTGACGCGGCAAGCGGTGAAACCCTTATTGGAGTCAGCGTTTATGTCGAGGGGACGAGGACCGGAGTTTCTACCGACGCAAACGGATTCTATGAACTTGACGTTCCGGCCGGCGCTACGATAAATTACATGTATCTGGGCTATAAACCCAAATCTGTGAGATTATCGGGCCAGACGGTCTTGGACGTCGCATTGGAAGTGGATACCCAAATGCTTGACGAATCTGTCGTCGTGGGCTATTCCGTTCAGAAGAGAAGGGATGTGCTCGGGGCTGTCAGCAAGGTTAACGGCGACGAATTGACGGCCGTTCCGGTTTCGACAGTCCAGCAGTCGCTGCAGGGACGTGTCGCCGGTGTCGAAGTTGCTACCCAGACGGGTGCACCCGGTTCTTCAATATCGGTGAGGATCAGAGGAACGAGTTCCATAAGTTCCAGCAACGACCCTCTTTACATCGTCGATGGAATTCCTGTGGAGGGAGCGTTGAATAGCTTATCTCCCAATGATATAGCTAATATATCCGTATTGAAGGACGCATCGTCCGCGGCCATCTACGGTTCCAGGGCGTCGAACGGAGTCGTTCTTATCACCACCAAAAGCGGGAAGGAGGGGAAGTCGCGGATATCCTACAATATGCAGACCGGCTTCCAGACCCACGGGCATCTGACCCCTATGGCGAATACTGAACAGTATATCGAACTTTACAACGAGGCTGCGGCGACGGACAACGCCTCTTCGGTAGTCAAGAGGGCTCTGATCGAAGGCGACTATGCAAAGGATTTCCCGGATGTAAACCATCTTGAGGAGATATTCCAGTTAGCTCCGATACAATCTCACGAATTGTCTTTGAGCGGAGGTACGGAAAAGACACAGTATCTTGTTTCGGGTTCCTATTACGACCAGGACGGCATAATAAGGAACACCGATTACAACAGGATAAGCTTCAGGTCGAATGTGGATTCCAAGGTCAAGGATTGGTTGAAGGTGGGTATGAACATAAGCGGATCCTATTCCAACAACAGGATGGTTTCGAGTTCCGGCGACGGATATGTGAGCGAAGGGGGCAGCGTAGTCAGATACGCCCTGTTCAGAAATCCGGCTATCCCTGTATATGCTTCGGACGGTGAGTACGTCGACCTTCCTTCGGAATATTACGGGGATTCCGTTTACAATACTTTCTTCGGAGACGGCTATAGCCCCGAAGGATTGTGCAAGAACACCGACAGGACCCAAAAAATGAAGTCCCTGCTTGCCACTACCAATGCGATAGTGAACTTCACCAAGGACATATTCTGGAAAACCACGTTCGGGGTCGATTATAAGAGCACACTGCTGCGTGCCTACAACAAGACATGGGGCACACAGAACCGTATAAACAGCACGAACAGTCTGGACCTCACCCAAACTGAAAACTCCAACTGGACTTTGAATTCCACTTTCAACCATGCTTTGTCTTTCGGTGACAACAATATAAATTACCTGGTGGGAACCGAGGCCATAAGGAATTCCACCGGAATACTTTACATGACGGACAGCCAGTTCACGGATACGGACGAGAATTTGCTCTATATCGGAAAGGGACAAGGCGTGAGCGATGAAAACCAGAGCGAATACGGTTCCAGCCTGCTCTCGTTCTTTGCTAATGTGAACTATAACTACAAGAACAAGTACTATGTTTCCGGCATAATACGCCGGGATGGTTCATCCCGTTTCAGCAAGGGCAACCGGTGGGGCACCTTTTATTCCGTTTCTGCCGGTTGGAACATGGAACAGGAGGATTTCCTCAAGGATAATCCCGTCATTGACAAGTTGAAGCTGCGTTTCGGATATGGGTCGATAGGGAACCAGAACATAGGTCTTTACGCTTATGCCGACAGATATTCTTCCAACTATTACTATACTTTCGGTGGCAATTCCTATAACGGCTACGCCCAGACCACTCTCGGGAATGAGAACCTCAAATGGGAGACCAGCAACCAGTTCAACGCCGGCATCGACATAGACATGTTCAAGGGGACATTAGGTGGATCGGTGGACTACTATTACAAGATAACCAACAATATGCTTGTCCAGGAAGCCTTACCGCTTTCCGTAGGGGATGCTTCGACCCCGTGGGTCAACAATGGGAGCGTACTTAATACCGGCGTCGACTTGGAAGTATATTACAGGAAGGCTTACAAGGACGGCGGGTTCGACATAACTTTCAACGGAGGTTACCTTTACAACGAAGTGCTTTCCCTCGAATCCCCTATTCTCAGCGGCCGTGTCGACAACGGCATTTATGCCACCAAGACCGAAGTGGGGCATCCGATAGGTTCGTTTTATCTCTACAAGATGGTGGGGATCTTTCAGAACGAGGGCGAAATCCTGACATCGGCATACCAGGGAAGCGACATAGAGCCCGGCGACGTGAAATATGCCGACAAGGACGAAAGCGGCACCATAGATTCAAAGGACAGATACTATATGGGAAGCGCAATCCCGAAGTTTACCGTCGGTCTGAATGCATCCGGAAACTATAAGGGATTAGACCTGTCACTCTTCTTCCAGGGCGCTTTCGGACAGAAGATCTTCTCCCAGGTCAATTACGATATAGAAGGATTCTACAGGGGATTCAATGTGACTGAAAGGTACTATAACGAGCATTGGACGGGCGAGGGCACTTCGAATACCCAGCCTCGCGCTTCCTGGTCCGCCAAATCCAACAATGTGAGGGTTTCTTCACGTTTTCTCGAAGACGGTTCCTATCTGCGCCTGAAGAATGTCCAGTTGGGCTACACCTTCAAGCTTCCCGAAAAATGGAGTATCGAAAACCTGAGGGTATACCTGGCTGGCACCAACCTTTTTACCCTGACGAAATATCAGGGACTCGATCCTGAAATGACAGTCAGCACCAACTCTGCGAGCGAAGGGGACCGTGCTAACGGAATCGACTGGGGCACTTACCCTGTAGCGAAGAGTTATACCGTCGGCCTTAACATAACTTTCTAAATCAAGTCCATTATGAAAAGAACAATATTCATTGCTGTTTTAACGCTGATGACGGTCTCTATGGCCAGCTCCTGCGAGAGTTTTCTCGATCAGCAGCTCAAAGGCGATTATACATCCGATAATTATTACACTTCCTCGTCCCAGGCCGAGATGGCCGTGAACGCCGTTTACAATTCGCTTTACGGCAATACCCTATGGATATTCGGGGATGTAGCTTCAGATGATGCCGTGAAAGGCGGAAATGCCGGCGACGAAGCGGACATAAACGATATAGACGATTTCTCGGCGCTGGCGGACAACGGTTGCATAAGCACTTTCTGGCAGAGTACCTACGAGACCATCGCACGTGCCAACAACGTGATCGCCAATGTTTCCGGAATGGATATAGACGAGAAAACGCGCGATAGGTATATCGGAGAGGCAAAGTTCCTGAGGGCGTATTCCTACTTCAATCTGGTCAACATATTCGGGGAAGTGCCGTTGAAACTTCTACCCCAAACCTCTTCTGCCACGATAAACGTCGGTTTGAGCAGTGTGGACAGCATTTACGGGCAGATCGACGAGGATTTGTCTTATGCCGCTTCCGTACTTCCCGTTTCCTATTCAACGGAGACGGGTCGTGCCACCAAGGGTGCAGCATTCGCCCTGCTTGCCAAGTCGAAGCTGTTCCAGAAGGACTACGCGGATTGTCTGGAGGATATCGATTCGATAGAAAACCTTCACGTCTACGGGCTGTTGTCGAATTACGGGGATCTGTTCAAGGCCGGAGCGGAGGACAGCATAGAATCCATATTCGCGATAAGATATGTAAACAATACGGAAGTCTCGCTCGGCGACAACCTCGACGTCTGGTTCTCCCCTTCATGGGAAGGAGGTTACTATTTCGACGCCCCGACACAGGCCTATGTCGACTGCTTTACCGAAAAAACCGTTTCCGGTGAAACCGATCCCCGCCTGGATGCGTCTATCGGGCGTGACGGACATCCTTGGTTCAACGATACCACGTTCTCGTCATCATGGTCCGAGGCTACCGGATATCTCGTCAAGAAATACGACGAAGACCTTTCGACCACATATGCCAAAAGCCAGAGCACCATACCGCAGCATATAATACGTTATGCCGATGTGATTCTAATGAAGGCTGAAGCATTGAATGAACTCGGTTCATCCAATGTCGCTTTTGCAGCTGCCGAAGTGGATAGGATACGCGAAAGGGCCGGACTAGCTCCTACGACCGCAACGACCCAGTCGGGGCTGCGAGATGTAATAAGAAACGAACGCCGGAAGGAGCTCGGGTTCGAATTCCACCGTTTCTTCGATGTCATGCGTTATGGGAACGATTATGCCCAATCGGTACTAGGCTCCGATCTGACATGGAGCGGAGACAGATTCTATTTCCCTATTCCGCAGGCCGAGACCGAAACGAACAAAGCTTTGCAAAACGATTAACAAATACTGAATAACAATCCAAAAAAACAATTATCATGAAACTTTTTAAACAAACAACAATTCTGCTTGCAGCTTTCGCTCTTATGGCTGTAAGTTTCACTTCTTGTCACAAGACAGGAACGGAAGAGGCTGATCTTACAGAGCTGCAATCCGTGATCGACTCCTGCAAGACCGTACTGAAGAATGCTACGACTGCGGATTACCCGCAATCGGCCATAACTTCCTTCCAGTCCACGTTGACTGCCGTCGAAGATGCAATTTCCGACACGTCGACCCTGACCCAGACCGCTGTCGACAATCTAGTCGTCCAGCTTCGCGCCGCTGCATCCACTTTTGCCGGTACCGCTTACGACGTCATTCCAACTGACGCCCTTACGTTCGGACTCAGTTTCGATGAAGGGACCGGAACATCATTGAAGACATCAGGCAAATATTCATGGACGGCAACGCTGGAAAAGGGACCTTCTGAGATATTCGGAACTGCCACGAATGTTCCTTCGTTTATCGACGGAAAAGTAGGCAAGGCCATGTATTTCAGCAACGGGGCTCACCTCGAAATAGACGACTACGTAGCATCGGCCCTAGAAGGGAAACAGCTGTCCATAGCTTGCTGGTTGAAACCTGATTCCACCCGTGCAGGCAACTACATCATTTCCTACAATTATTGGAATACGTGGAAACTTTGCCTGCAGACAGAGAACAAGCCTTTCTTTACCGTCAAGACAACCGAAGGGTGCGTCGACATGGATAACGAAAACGCCAATTCGGTTCCTAACGGAAGCTGGACGCATGTAGTCGTAACCATGGATCTAGACGCCGAGAAGGTTGATTTTTACATCAACGGCGTACTTACCAAGGAATGGACCAATACCACCAAACCGGGTATTTCCGGAAGTGTCGCGTCTTATGCCACCAAATTGCCTTTGCTCATAGGCGTTTGTACAACTTACGACGAAGCCCTGACATGGTCTTGGGATTGGGCGCATGAACCGGCGAGCTGGGATTCCTATATCGGATCCATAGATGAACTCAAGGTTTACAACATTGCGCTTACAGAAGGTCAGGTTGCCAAACTTTATGGCGATGAGGAATAGTTCCAAGGTAAAGACATCACATCATAGGTTGGATTAGATTTGTTCACGGCGGGGGACTGTTCTCCCGCCGTTTTTTAAAAAGAAAAGTATGAAAGCGATCGAAGCCTTGCTCGCCCTGCCGCCGCTCATGCTGTTGGCATCTTGCGTTAACGGCAATACGGCAGACGGAACCGGCGATTTGACTTACGGAGACGTCATCACCCAGGTTACGGTCAACAAAATCAAGCAGATGCCGGATATGCCGGCCACTTACCGTATGCTCGACTGGGAAAAAAAGGCAAAGGATTACGACGCCTATGTCTTTGACTGGAACAGAAGCAATTCCGTCGGTCCGTTGATATGGCTTGATGAGAGCCATAAGAATTCGGGAGGGGAAACTTTCGGATTGTTCACTACCGTCGGCGACATACGCCAGGGCGAGGACAAGTCCGGAGGTTCGTCTCACGAGGCCATAAATACCATGGCGGCCGTCCTCGGAGCCGGCCTTGTCGGCATAGACAAGACATGCCAGGACGGCTACGATTATGTGAAGATGCTCCAAAATTATTATGCCTCTTCGAACGGCTGGGACATAATGGTGAACAATACCTCAGGCTATGCGACCGACTGGTGGTACAATGTGTTGCCCAATATCCTTTACTACGGCGTCTGCGACCTCTTCCCTGGAGTCGACGGCGCAGATGACATCCAGAAGAGCATCGCCGACAAGTTTGCAGAAGCCGACGGGATCATGGAACAGGATTACGACTATTCCTATTTCGATTTCGGAAACATGCGAGGAGTAGTCAACAGCCTGCCTTGCGAACAGGATGCAGCCGGAGGGCAGGGATACGTGTTGCTTTGCGCATGGCACAAGTTCGGCGACGACTCCTACCTTGAACATTGCAAGAATGCCATAAGCGTTCTCGATTCCCAGACCGAAAGCCGTTTCTATGAGATACTGATGCCTTTCGGAGTTTATGCGGCGGCCTATCTCAACGCCGTGGAAGGCACCGATTACGA
>JALCST010000007.1 GCA_022653675.1 Bacteroidales bacterium
CCGGAGTCTCCCCGTTTCCGGACCAGATGTGGGATTTCGGCGGATTTGAGGTTATGTCGTCGAGGTTGTCGATGTTCATGGCGATGCACGGGATCATTGGCAGCAGCCTCACTTCTTCCGCATCGGTGTACTTGTCGTCGTTGTAGAGGCGCATTTCATTGACCAGCATGGACGGGTCGTTTTCCTGTGCCGCGAACCACCACATCGCATACTTGGCGTACTCGCCTACGCTGCAATCGGAGTAGGGGAAGCACTTGCCCGTGGTGCCTGCCATGAAGAGGATATATTCGCCGGTTTTTTTGAACCCTTCCGTATCGGCGAGGCCGTTTGTCGAGCCGAATATTTTCTGGAGCATGGTGAGCATTATCACTTCGTAAGTTGTGCCGTATCCCCAATACATATATCCTTGAGAATAATTCCCGTCAGGCGAATAGGCATCTTCCATGGCTACGGCGTTGGCTTTAAGGGCGGTTTCTATGGTTTTCGCGCAGATTACCTTGTCTTTTTCGTAAAGGGCGAGGGCGTCGGCTACGAGCCCGCCGTAGCATACCTGGTTCCAGTTGCCGTCCCATGTATGTCCGGGTGCCTGTCCAAGGGCATAATCGACCATGGCCCTGTGGGCCTTGAGGCGTGTTTCATAGGAAAGGTCGTAGTAGAGCCAGTCGTAGCCGATCGCTACGGCGAGAGACATTTCTGCGGCATCCAGGAAGTGCCTCGAAGCGTTCCAGTCCTGGAAGTCGCAGACCGTCTGCATGTCGGATTCGGCTTTGTTCAGGTATTTGGCGCTGCCGGTCATGCGGTATGCGTATGAACAGGCGAAAATCCGGGATAGTGCCAGCCGTGACTGGCCTAGTATTCGTTTGCCTGCGGCACCAAAGGTGTATGAAATGATTTCGGTCGAATTCACGTATGTGTCGGCGAGATCCATCACCATCTTATGCATTTTGTATAGGGTCTTGTTGGAGAACCTGCCGTTCGTGACCTTCGTGCGGAGGTCCGTAAAATCGTTGGCAGACATAAGCAGGCGAGGGTGCCCCATAATATCCAACTTGGAATAGTCGAAGGTGCCCGACGGGTCGTCGGCCTTATCGTCGGCCTCTTCCTTGAAGCTCGTTTCGCTTGAGAGGGTCGTGAATGTAACATATTTGACACAGGTTACTTTCGAATCAGCATCTAAACAGACGGCCCCGGCTACGTATTCGGTATTGGGATCCAATCCTGTCACCGTTTTCGAGTAAGGAACCGTGATGGCAGTGCCGTTATCTCTCAGATATGCACTTAAGCTGGATTCGTCCTCTACATTCACGTCTGCCGAATTCAGGACTTCCATCGAAACAGCATCGACCATACGGATCGATTGGGGAGTGGTGCCTTCCTGAGCGACACTTATCGTTACGGAAGTCGATGTGACATCTGATACGTCGATCGTAATGCTCGTATCCGTCCCCGACTTATTCTCGACGCAGGACGAGAGCACCGCCACTGTGAGAAGAACGGATAAGAATCTTAAGATAAAAGTGTTTTTGTTAATCATTGGTTATGTAAGTTTTGTATCGGAGCAAAGCTTCGAGGAAATAGTAGTCGGCGTAAGTCAACGGTACGTCGACTTCGCTGTTGCCGGGTTTGGATCCGACGCTGTGTTTCAGCAGGAACCCGCCGTTTTCACCCTCTTTGGCGAGATAGTCGCTTCCGGCAAGGGTACGGAGCTGTTTTACAGCCATCTCCAGGCATTTCTTGCCGAGTGACTTGTTCTTGGTTTGGGAAGCTATTTCCACTAAGGCGGAAGCCATGATGGCACCTGCCGAAGCGTCACGCACGGTATTCGGAATGGCCGGATCGTCGAAGTCCCAAAAAGGAATGCCGTCGTCCGGCAGCCTTTTGAGCAACATGCGGGCTATGTTTTCGGCCTGTCTCAAATATTCGGCATCATGAGTCTGGCGAAACATCATGGAGAAGCCGTAAAGCCCCCATGCTTGTCCGCGCGCCCATGCAGAACCGTTCGAATATCCCTGGACCGTTTGGCGGGAGCGCACCGCACCGTTTTCCGGATCATAATCGACGAGATGGTATGTTGTGTAATCCTTGCGGAAATGATTTTTCATTGTCGTATTGGCATGGCTTTCTGCTATCTGCATAAGCCCGGGATCTTTCATCAGGTCGCTTGCCACATTGAGCAGTTCGAGGTTCATCATGTTGTCTATGATGACGGGGAATTTCCAGTCGCAGCCCTTCCTTACGAAGTCCCAGCTTCGTATGCAGCCGACGATCGGGTTGAAACGGGTCGCAAGAGAACGGGCCCCGGTCAAGAGAGGCTCCCTGTAGCATGAGTCGCCGGTAATCCTCAATGCGTTGCCATAACTGCAATTGAGCTGGAACCCGATGTCATGGTTAGCGGTACTGTATTTCCTGGAATCCAACATCTTGGTATATTTATCGGCCAAGACCCGGATGGAATCGTTACGGGTATATTCGTAAATATACCAGAGCGATCCCGGATAGAAACCGCTGCACCAATATTTGCAATCTGAAGTTACGAGCGAATCGCCGCCTTCGAACGTGCGTGGGAACTTTCCCTCGCCGAGATTGCGTGACATGGCGGCATATTGTTTTCCTGCAAGGGAAAAGACTCTGCTTATGAGAGTGTCCATCGATTCCTCATTTGGACGGCTCGAGCATCCGGATAATGCGATGCAAAGCGATATGAGAAATGCGGTCGTATAAATAGTCTTTTTCATCACTGTCTTGTTATTGATAGTTTTGTCGTAAGGGTGACTTCGGTTCCCGCCGGGATGGTCACGGTGTATCCGGCGACGGTTTTTCCGCTGTTGCTGATGTCCCATGATTTCGAGCCCTTGGCGGCCCATGAAGTATAGGTGATTGAAAGGGAGGGATCGGAAGATGTTGCCGTAAGGTACATCGTCTTGTCGGAAGAGTATGAGGTAAGCTTTATGTCGCCGTCTTCCACCGTGACGGTTGTCCCGGTCATCATGCGCCACTGCACGTTGGCATCCTTATCCCTAAGGGCTGTCAAACGGTCTATGACGAACAGGTCGGTTTCGTCGACTAGCTTTACGGTGCGTTCGGCCGAAGCCAGCTGGTCGCTCAGGACGGGCGTCATGTCCAGTTTCGCGCCCAGTTCCCCATCTTCGTCTATCACTTTCTCTATGGTTGCCTTTCCGTCGATGCGATGGTCCGAGTCATTTACTGTCAGTGTGCTGTGGGCTAGGTTATTAAGCCTGTAGACCTGCCAGCGCATCGAATTTTGTTTCTTGTCCCATAGACTGCCGCCTGCTTTGGACAGAGCGTTTTCGAGGGCAGCATACGATTGCATGCCGAGGTCTTCGGACCAGCGCACTCCGTAGGCATCGTAAACGAAGGAGCCGGCATCCATGTGCCCGTGGCCCGAAGCTGCCTTGCCTCCCTTGATGCCGAGGTATTTGTCCGTATCGCTGAAAGTCCAGTCGGTATGTACTAGGACGACCGGAGTCTCCCCGTTTCCGGACCAGATGTGGGATTTCGGCGGATTTGAGGTTATGTCGTCGAGGTTGTCGATGTTCATGGCGATGCACGGGATCATTGGCAGCAGCCTCACTTCTTCCGCATCGGTGTACTTGTCGTCGTTGTAGAGGCGCATTTCATTGACCAGCATGGACGGGTCGTTTTCCTGTGCCGCGAACCACCACATCGCATACTTGGCGTACTCGCCTACGCTGCAATCGGAGTAGGGGAAGCACTTGCCCGTGGTGCCTGCCATGAAGAGGATATATTCGCCGGTTTTTTTGAACCCTTCCGTATCGGCGAGGCCGTTTGTCGAGCCGAATATTTTCTGGAGCATGGTGAGCATTATCACTTCGTAAGTTGTGCCGTATCCCCAATACATATATCCTTGAGAATAATTCCCGTCAGGCGAATAGGCATCTTCCATGGCTACGGCGTTGGCTTTAAGGGCGGTTTCTATGGTTTTCGCGCAGATTACCTTGTCTTTTTCGTAAAGGGCGAGGGCGTCGGCTACGAGCCCGCCGTAGCATACCTGGTTCCAGTTGCCGTCCCATGTATGTCCGGGTGCCTGTCCAAGGGCATAATCGACCATGGCCCTGTGGGCCTTGAGGCGTGTTTCATAGGAAAGGTCGTAGTAGAGCCAGTCGTAGCCGATCGCTACGGCGAGAGACATTTCTGCGGCATCCAGGAAGTGCCTCGAAGCGTTCCAGTCCTGGAAGTCGCAGACCGTCTGCATGTCGGATTCGGCTTTGTTCAGGTATTTGGCGCTGCCGGTCATGCGGTATGCGTATGAACAGGCGAAAATCCGGGATAGTGCCAGCCGTGACTGGCCTAGTATTCGTTTGCCTGCGGCGTCGAAAGTGTATGAAATGGTTTCGGTCGAATTCACGTATGTGTCGGCGAGATCCATCACCATCTTATGCATTTTGTATAGGGTCTTGTTGGAGAACCTGTCGTTCGTGACCTTCGTGCGAAGGTTCGTGAAGTCGGCGTCGGTCATTATAAGGCGCGGGTGGCCCATCGTATCCAACTTTGAATAGTCGAAGGTGCCCGACGGGTCGTCGGCCTTGTCGTCGGCTTCATCCCTTAGGTTGGATTTGCCCTTGGCTTCGTTCTTACCGATGCATGGGAATGAAGCGGTAAGCAAGACAAGAAACGACAATCCTGACAGCAGGGTAATTAAGATTCGATTATGGTAGTGCAAGTTATCTTATTTTTGTAGTTCTTTTAATACAACCAGCCGTCGCGGCGCTTGAGATTGGTGTTTTTCTGGGATTCCCAGTCCGGAATAGACCAAGGCCACATGTAATCGGTATAATACCATGCATATTCGTATTGTCCGTCACCCCAGCAGTTTTTGCCGCGGTTGATGTCCTCACCTTGGAATTTAGTTTCCTTGTATGTCCCCCAACGGATCTCGTTGAAATAATCTACCCCTTCTTCGCAAAGTTCCACCCGTGATTCGTAACGGATCTGTGCAAGCATCTCCTCTTTTGTTCCCAGTGCGATGCCGGGCATGCCCGCCCTCGAACGTATCTGGTCGACCAAGTCCTTCGCTTCGCTCAGCCTGTCGATTTGGCACAATGCCTCAGCACGCTCGAGAAGCACCTGCGTATAACGCACCAGAGGCCAATCGTATCCGCAACGTTGACGTCCAGCAGTACCTCCTGGCAGGGATGCATCGAGTACGTTGTATTTTTTCCAGATATAAAAGAATGATGAACGCCTGTTGGGCCAAAGGTCGGCACCGTCGGTCGTCAGGTCCTGTCCCGCGAATGGCCATCGCAACTGTTTCGTGAGAACCCTCAAGGGCTCGTTGTACGGAGAATATGAGTTGACCTCCTCATATGGTGTAATGACTGCTTGTTTCAGGCGTGGATCCCGGTCGTCATAGGCTTTTTTGAGGCGCGCCTCGTTGCCTATGTTCAGGTAATATTTGTCATATACGTCCTGCCCTATACGTTTTATGGCTTCGTCGCGGTTTGTCTTGAGTGTGGTTTTATAATTTTTACGGGTGTTGAGATAGTCCTTCTCATCATCGGTGGTAGCCGCTGCTATTCTCGCATCAAAGTCCGCAATGTCAGCCTCGATGTCTTGCAGGCTGTCTCGCAGGAAGTATACTTCGCGCTCCTGGACGGAAAGTCCGTCCCAATCCTCCATTCCGGGAACTTCGCTCCATTTGAAATCGGTACCGTCGGCATTCTCATAGCTGTTTACGAAATCGGCGTCAGGGGTCAATTGTTGCCAACCTATGTAATTGTCCGTCGCACCTATTACTTGCTGCCAATTGTGGCAATACCCCACGTCCGTAGTGAACTGCAACGGGAAAATCATCTCCTTGTCCTTCTCGTTCGCTTCGCAGAAGAAATCACCCCACGTCCCGTTCCAAAGCCCGTATCCACATTTTTCAACCTCTTCGAAATCGCTTGCCGCATCCTCATAATAGTCTTTGATTTCATCGTCGGAAAGTCCTGTGGATGATGCATCTATTACAGGTTCCTTATTGGCTGCAAGCCACATGTAAGCCATTCCCCTTAGTGCGTAAGCCAATCCCTTTGAGGGGCGTCCGTAATTGCTGGTCAAAGTGTTGTCGGGACAATACTCGTTTTCTATCGCGTACGTGCAATCGTCGATCACCACTTGCCATACTTCCGAGAAGGAAGATTGCACGCGTGTACATTCATCGTTTGTAACCGGTTCGAGATAAACTGGTACGCCGCCGTAGAGCATGTTTAGGCGAGAATAAGCCCATGCCCTCAAAAGCCTTGCCTCGCATTGATAGCGTTCATATTTAGCGGTGTCGAGCCCGGCCTTGCTCAAGTTCGCTATTGCGTCGTTGCAGGCATGGACTACAGTATAGATGATTTTCCATTCCAGCCTTACCTGGAAGTCACCGCTTATTTTGGTGGATCTGGAAAGGTATGTCAACGGATAATTGCTGGAATATTCGTCGGAAGTGAATCCGATTCCCTCTATTCCGGTACGGTTAAGGCCGTCGTAATCCTCCATACGGATTTGCGTGCGTGTGAGTTTGGTCTTGTACAAAGGGTAGTAGAGGCCTGCCATGCCTGCATCTGCCTTATCTTCGGAGGTCCACATCGAACTGGTCGAAATGGCGTCGGTAGGTGTGGTATCCAGGAATCCCGAACAGGACGAAAGCACCAGCGTGGCTATTGCGATTGATATTATGATATGATTTTTCATGATTTTATTCATTTGACTTAGAATGTGATCTGTGCTCCCAGGCTTACGTTGCGGGATAGAGGGTATCCTATGGTGGTGCCGATTTCAGGATCGAGGCCGGGATATTCGGTTATCGTAAATATGTTTTCAAGAGAAACGTAAAGACGCATTTTGTTGATCACGAATTTTTGTGTGATGTTTTGCGGCAAGGTATAACCTAATTGGAGGTTCTTCAGTTTGACATAGTCTCCACGGTACTCGCGGAAATCGCTTGCAAGCGAATTGCCCTGGTCATCGTTCAGCATGAACCTCGGGTATGTGCCGTTGATGTTTGTTCTTTCGTCTGACAGGTTATCAGGATCATAGAAATAGTGGTCGTCCGCTATCCTCTCTGAAATACCGTGTCCGTTCGTCACTTTGGTGGTATTGTAATACTCCGTAGTCCAAGTAAGGTAGAACCCGAATGAACCTGCAAAGAGTGCATAGAGGTCGAACCCTTTCCATGACATTGAAATGTTCAGGCCGGCGTTCCATTTGGGGGTATTGATGTGGCCGTTGAAACTCATGTCGTTTGTATCGCCGTAATTGCCATTGCCGTTAGTATCGGCGTATATCAGGTCTCCATACCACAACTGGTCTTTTGAAACGGTAGTGACTCCCCTGAAGGAATATCCTGCGTCTATCATCGCCTTGACCCAGGCCATGTCTCTCTCGGTCCTTATCATGCCGTCTTTTGGACCGGCATTTATGTCGAGGGTGGTGCCGTCATATCCCTTGCCTGTCCCGCTGTATGTCTTGTAGATGTAGTGCTCTCCCAAGAGATGACCTTCGAGTATGCGGCCTCCGAATCCGCTTTCCGCGACATCGCTGATGTTGTTCACATAAGTTTTCGTTCCGTCTCCGTTATCTTCCCAATATTTTTCGAGTTGGCCTTTGTATTTCGTAACGACTCCCACATTGTATGCCAGGTTCAGCCCTACGCTGTATTTGAAATCCCGTCCGATCCTGTCCCCGTAGTTCAGGGTTAGTTCGACTCCCTTGTTGCGTATGGCCGCGATATTGGAATATGATCCCGTTACTTCGCCCATTGTTTCGTAAATGGAAGGACGGAACAGGATGCCCTTTGTATCCTTGACATAAAGATCGAGTTCTCCGGACAGTTTGTTTTCGAACATGCCGTAGTCGATTCCGAGGTCTGTGGTATAGGTCGTCTCCCATTTCAGGGACGAATTGCCCAGTTCGGTCTGTAGCAGGCCTATTGTATCGGATCCGTCAACTACTACATTGACAGTATTGTAAGTGGCTTGCCATGCATAGTTTCCGGAATTGTTGTTGCCGGTGATGCCCCATGAACCGCGTATCTTCAGGTTGGAAAGCCAGTCGACGTCTTTCAGAAAACTTTCCTCCTTGATGCGCCAACCGGCGGAGAAAGATGGAAACAATCCCCATCGGCTATCCGAAGAGAAGCGGGAGGATCCGTCGTAGCGCAGGTTTGCTTCGAACAGGTAACGGTTCTTGGCGGCATAATTGATTCGTCCGAAAAAAGACATGAGGGACCATTCCGATGTACTGCTGCTTGAAGATGAATAGTCGGTATATGAGGACATTTCGGTGACGTTCCAGTCCGGAGCACCTACTTTCGTCACACTGTAGCTGCGGGATTTGTAATAGTTGGTCGTGAAGCCGAGCAAAGCCCCGAATTCCTGGTCCTTTCCCAAATTGCTGTTATAGCGCAGCAACATCTGCGTGTTGGTACGGTAATTCATTGAGAATCTGTTGCTGTTGGTCGCATTGTCGAGATTCGATTCGCTGTAACGGGTATCGGTCGTATAATCCCATTTGCCGTTTTTACGCGAGTAGCGGTTCACGTCCTGAAAAATCGGCGAATAGTTGCCTGTTACCTCGAAGTTCAAGCCCTTCATAAGTTCTGCTATGGCATAAAATGATGTGTTCAGACGGTAGACGGTGTTATGCCCTGCCGGACCTGCCATCTGTGCGAAAAGATTGTTTGCGCTTGACGACTCTTCCGCGGTATCCGCAGGCCGTCCCCACTTGTCGGGAGTTCCGGGCCAGATGCCAGGCGTGGTTTGATAAAGGTAGGAGAAGGCATTCGATATGTTGGCCAATCCGTAATCCTGCTTCATGCCGAACGTGCGCGTTCCGACCTTGAGCCATTTGTTCACCTTCACTTCCATGTTGGTCCTGAAGTCGACTTTCTCAGTGCCGGAATCGATCTCGTCGAACTTGTTCATTACGCCGTTATCGTCCAGATAACCCAGCGAGAACATGTAACTGACCTTGTCCGTGCTTCCATCTATTGAAATGTTGTGTTCCTGCGAAAAACCGGTGGTGAACAGTTCCTTGAACCAGTCGGTATTTGGGTAGGATATGTAATTCTTCACACCGTATTCGTTTGTCCCGTTGGAATTGGCGTCCGCAGCGAGCCAGGCTGAAATGCTGGAATCGGAGAAAATGTGGGCCTGTCCTATGTTGTCTGCTGCTTCGTTGACCAGTTCCATGTGCTGTGCATAATCGCTTACCCAAGCCAGTTTGTTATATGGGCTTTGGAAGATTCCGGAAAATGAATATGTTATGTGGGAGGCTCCTTTCCCTTTTTTTGTGGTGACGAGGATGACGCCGTTTGCTGCCCGGGATCCGTAGATTGCTGTCGAGGATGCATCCTTGAGGACGGTTATGCTTGCGACGTCGTTGCTGTTTATGTTGTCCATGCTCCATTCTATGCCGTCCACCAATACGAGCGGGGAATTGGAATTCAACGTGCCGTTGCCACGGATACGCAGCGTCGCGCCATCCGATCCGGGCTGGCCGGAGCTCTGCATTACCTGAAGTCCTGCAGCAAGGCCTGCAAGGGCTGAGGAGGTATTCATCGTAGGACGGCTGTCAACCTGTTCCGAGAAATCGACGGTTGCTATTGATCCGGTCAGGTTCGCTTTGCGCTGTGTACCGTAACCTACGACCACCACCTTGTCTATTTCAGCCATTGCGGGATGCATCGTGACATTGATTATGTTGCTCGAGGAGGTGAATTTCACCTCCTTATCCCTGTATCCCATAAAGGAAAAGATTACGTTCCCATCGCCGCGGCTTTGCAGTTTAAGCCGATAGGAACCGTCCAGATCGGCGGTGGTGCCGTTTGAGGTTCCTTTTTCCACGACCGAGGCACCAACAAGTACTTCCCCGTTTTCGTCTGTGACGATTCCGGACAGGATATGCGACTTGGACTTATTGGATTGCATGTACTTGGGAACCACTAAAATGGTCTTTTCATTGACCGAGTATTCGACGTTTTGTCCGGAGAACAAATTCGCGAGTACGTCTTCGATCGAAGCATCCTTGAGGTTTATCGAAATCGCACGTTTTACATCCACATCGTCGGTCTTGATGGAAAACGAATATCCGTAATTGTTCTGCAGATATTTCAGAGCCACTTCGATGGGTGCGTCCTTTATCTTTATGTCGATGTTTTGTGCCGATAGTCCTGTCGCCAGGCACAGCATGACAACTGCCATAAGGATACTTCTGAGTTTTACGATAATGATCGGGTTATTTCTCATTTCAGGTTATATTGAATTATTTGTTGTTATTTGTATTATTTTTTTGAAAGAATCACTATTCCATGGTCATAGGTGATCTTCATTTTCTTGTCTGCATTGAGCGAAGCAAGTATTTGCTGCAGGGTTTCCCCGTTGACGAACGAAGCGAAGTAACGTACGTCGCGCAATTCGTCGTCACGTATTACTATATTCGTATTGAAACCGTATTCCAGTTCCTTTACTATATCCTCGAGAGTGAGATTCATGAAATAGAACGTACGGACGTCTTTCCAAGAGACATATTTGTCCACATCGAAGTTATAACGCTCGGAAAGTCCGGTGCTTTTCTCTACCCTTATCGTATTCCCCGGAGACAGGAGGTATTTAAGTTCTCCTTTTGAAGACGACATGACCGACAATTGTACCGATCCTTCGAGCAGGCTTACTTCAACATCGTCGGATTCGCTATAGGATTTGAGGTTGAATTTAGTGCCGAGTACTTTTACTTCGTCGCCGTCGCTTTTTATGATGAACGGGCGCTTGGGGTTCTTGGCTATCTCGGCGTAAATCTCGCCGCATGCATATATGCATCGCGTGTTGCCGCGAAATTGTTCAGGATATATGATACGGCTGTCAGCCCTAAGCCACAGCTTCGAACCATCCGGCAGAACGACGTGGCGCGTTTCGCCGGATGGTGAGTACATCTCTACGAAGTTTTCCGGTTTATCCGTCTTATGATACAGCCATATCGAAACTCCTGCGAGAATTACTATGGCGCATGCTTCTGCTACGATTGCAAAAGGCTTCCAGAAATTGCGTTTGCGGTGTCGGCTCGGCATTCCGCTTTCGTCGAGGAAACGTTCGAGACGCATTCTGACCCTCTCCTTGGCTTTTATGTCCCCGGTCACATCCATTTCCGAGACAATTCTCTCAAAAACGTCGTCGGAATCACGGGAATTAAGGTTATTGTAAAGCCATTTTTGAATCCATGCGATTTCATCCCCGTTGCATTCGTCCTTCATGTAACGTTTCAGGAGTTCTATCGCCCGTTTGGTTTTGTCATTCTCGTTAATGTTATCCATGCTTCGATTTGTTACAGTATAAGTACACTTTAAATATCAAACGTACGTAATATGTCCCATAGAAAAACAATAAAAAACGAAATCGACAACTTTTGGCTCCAAAGTGAAAAGCAGTGATATCTATGCTTTTTTTATTACTTTTGCTAATCAAGTATTTGCGGACTCCGATGATCTTTTACGATAAGAAACTGTTACAGGGTATTAAGGATGGGGACAAGGAATGCTTCAGAAAACTTTTTGAAGAGAACTACGACGTCTATTATTCTTTCGCCAAGGGATTGCTAAAAAATAATGCGATAGCCGAAGATATAGTTCAGGATGCTTTCATGAAATTATGGATACGGCGCGAAAACGTCAATCCAGAGGTTTCCGTAAACAGCTACGTGCTGGTAATGATCCGCAACTCCATATATAATTATATGCGTTTGAGATGGAATTCCCAATGTGCAGGGATCCCGGATGCTAACATTGAAGACGGTGCGATTGCTGCCGACGAGAAAATCAGCGTCGACGAAATGAAGGAACGTATCGGCCATATAGTGGAAGGAATGCCTTCAAGGCGCAGACAGGTATTTGAGATGAGTCGCATGGGCAATATGACAAATGAAGAGATATCCCAAAAAATGGGCATATCCCGTCGCACGGTTGAAAAACATATAGAACTGGCGCTGCGCCAAATTAAAAAAGCCCTTCACGTTTCCATGTTCTTTATCATTATGAATCTTCTGTAGTAGCCGGGTTTTTTATATCTTTACGCCGCAAAAAAATAGGATTATGGACAATTTCAAACGGACTCTTGTGACATGTGCCTTGCCTTATGCCAACGGCCCAGTGCATATTGGACATCTTGCCGGTGTTTATGTGCCGGCCGACATATATGTTCGTTATCTCAGGATGCGCGGCCGGGAAGTCCTTTTCATATGCGGATCCGACGAACATGGGGTTCCGATCACCATAAAAGCCCGCCAATTGGGGTGCTCGCCCCAGGACATAGTGGATAAATATCACGCTGTCATCAAGAAATCCTTCGAGGATTTCGGGATGAGTTTCGATATCTATTCCAGAACAAGCAGCAAGATACATGGCGAGACGGCTTCGGCGTTTTTCCTGAAAATGTACAATGACGGGAAGTTCATCGAGAAAGAAAGCGAACAATATTACGATACCGAAGCCAAGGCCTTTCTTGCCGACCGTTATATAGTCGGGACATGCCCTAAATGCGGTTTTGAAGGTGCATACGGTGACCAATGCGAGAAATGCGGGTCGACGCTCAGCCCAGACGAACTCATAAACCCGCACAGCGCGATCAGCGGTTCAAAGCCTGTCAAGAGAAAAACCAAACACTGGTATCTGCCTTTGGATCAATATGAGCCCTGGTTGCGCAAATGGATTCTCGAAGATCACAAGGAATGGAAAAGCAATGTCTACGGCCAATGCAAATCGTGGCTTGACAACCACCTGCAGCCGAGAGCCGTGACCCGCGATCTCGAATGGGGAGTCCCTGTTCCATTGAAGGGGGCTGAGGGCAAGGTGCTCTACGTCTGGTTCGACGCACCTATTGGTTATATTTCGAATACTCGGGAGCTTTTGCCCAACGATTGGGAGAAATGGTGGAAGAGTCCGGATACCAGATTGATAAATTTCATAGGAAAGGATAACATAGTATTCCATTGCATTGTCTTTCCGGCCATGCTTAAAGGTTACGGGGACGGTTATATCCTGCCCGACAATGTCCCTGCGAACGAGTTCCTGAACCTCGAGGGCAACAAGATCTCCACTTCCCGAAACTGGGCGGTCTGGCTGGACGAATATCTCAAGGATTTCCCGGGGAAACAGGACGTGCTCCGTTACGTGCTTTGCGCGAATGCTCCGGAAACACAGGACAACGATTTCACCTGGAAGAATTTTCAGACCAGGAACAACAGCGAGTTGGTCGCTATATTGGGCAATTTCATAAACCGTGTCGCCGTGCTGACCGGAAAATATTTCGAGGGGAAAGTCCCTTGCAACCTGAAACCGGAAAAGATTGATTCAGATACGTTGGCGCATATCCCGCAGATCCGCGGAGAAGTTGAGAATTCTCTGGAACACTTCCGTTTCCGCGATGCACTTACCGCTGCGTTGTCCATGGCGAGACTTGGGAACAAATATCTTACCGATACCGAGCCTTGGAAATGTGCTAAGAACGATATGGATCGTACGGCTTCCATCCTATATACGGCACTGCAGATTTCTGCGGATCTCAGCATTGTTTTCGCCCCGTTCCTGCCCTTCACCGTTGTGAAGCTGGATAAAATTTTGAACACCGCGCCATTAGGATGGGATCGCATGGACGGTACCGGAATTCTTCCTGCAGGCCATCAGCTTGGAGAACCGGAACTGCTGTTTGAAAAAATAGAGGACGACGCCATACAGATGCAAATGGATAAGCTTGCCTCTGCCAAGGAAGCCAATGAAAAGCGTGCAAAGGAAGAGATCGAAAAGCGTCCTTTAGCCGCCAAGCCGGAATGCACCTTCGAGGAGTTCCAGAAGATGGATATTCGTATCGCTACCGTTATCAAGGCAGAGAAGGTACCGGATACGGACAAGCTACTGAAGCTTACCATAGATACGGGACTTGACGAAAGGGTTATAGTTTCCGGTATCGCCGGCAGCTATCCTCCAGAGCAGATGACAGGCAAGCAGATTTGCATTCTTGCCAACCTTAAACCTCGCGTCATCAGGGGAATAGAATCCAACGGCATGATTCTTATGGCCCAACAGCCGGACGGTACCATGAGGATAGTCGAACCCGACGGGAACCTGATGAACGGTTCGCAGGTAGGTTAGAAGGTCCTGAATCCTATTGCTTGTTGTGCAAGTTTGAGGGTTGCGGAAGCTGATGCCCGTGCTTTGTCGCGTCCAGTGGCGACCACTTTCGAGAGATATGCGTCGTCATTGTATATGGAACCTATGCGTTCCCGTATCGGGGCCACGGTCTTGCATATGTCAGCTGCGAGCTGTTTCTTCAGGTCGCCGTAGCGTATGGAACAGTCGGCATATGCCGCTTCGAACTGCCTTACTATGTCAGGATCCGAAACCAATTTCATCAAAGTGAATATATTGGCTACCGGTTCACTCATTTCGGAATCTGGTTCCGTCGGGCCGCTGTCGGTGACCGCATGCATGACTTTCCGTGTTATTGTCTTGTCGTCGTCTATCAGATAAATACCGTTGCCTTCGCTCTTCCCCATTTTCCCGCTGCCGTCCAGACCCGGCACTTTGACAAGGTCGTGACCGAAATTGAAGGCATATGGTTCCGGGAATAGTTCAACGCCGTATGTGTTGTTGAAACGGCGGGCGAGCACCCTGGCGATTTCGAGATGCGGCTCCTGGTCCTTTCCGACAGGTACCCAATTAGCACGATGGGAGAGAATATCGGAAGCCATAAGCACGGGATATGTCAGGAGGCCGGCGTTGACATTGTTTGGATTCAGCCTGACCTTATCCTTGAAAGTCGTCGTACGCTCTAGTTCCCCGACATAAGCTATCATGTTCAGAAGGACGTAGAGTTCGCTTATTTCCGGTACGTCGCTCTGTACGTACAGGGCACACTTTTCCGGGTCGAGTCCGGCCGCTAAATATTCCGAAAGAATGATTTTCACGTTGGCGTGGAAATCGTCTGGATGCGGATGTGTAGTCAGCGAGTGAAGGTCTGCTATGAAGAAAAAGCAATTGTATGTATCCTGTATTTTTACAAAATTCCGGAGCGCCCCGAAGTAGTTGCCCAGATGCATGTGTCCGGTGGAGCGGATTCCGCTTAGTACTGTTTCCATTATGCTATTCGTCCTTTACACTCTTCAACGCTTCGCGGATCTTCTCTTCTATTTCGTCGGATAGCTGCGGATTGTCTTTCAAAATTTTTACGACCCCGTCCCTGCCCTGGCCGATCTTTGTATCGCCGTACGAGAACCATGAACCGTTCTTTTGTATTATATTATGTTCTACCCCTAAATCGACTATTTCGCCTGTCTTGGAAATTCCTTCTCCGAAGACAATATCGAATTCTGTTTTCTTGAAAGGAGGGGCCATCTTGTTTTTCACGACTTTTACGCGGGTGCGGTTTCCGGTAGCGGAGTCGCCGTCTTTCAATTGCGTGATCCTTCGTACGTCGATTCGGACTGATGCATAGAATTTGAGAGCGTTGCCGCCTGTGGTCGTCTCGGGATTCCCGAACATCACGCCTATTTTTTCCCGCAGTTGGTTTATGAAAATGCAGCAGGTATTGGTTTTGGAGATGTTTGCCGTAAGCTTGCGCATCGCCTGGGACATGAGTCTCGCCTGAAGCCCGACCTTGTTGTCGCCCATCTCTCCTTCGATTTCAGCTTTTGGTGTCAGGGCAGCTACAGAATCCACGACGATTATGTCTACGGCCCCGCTCCTGATAAGGTTATCTGCTATTTCCAAAGCCTGTTCGCCGTTGTCGGGCTGGGATATTAGCAATGTGTCCACATTTACGCCTAGATTCTTGGCGTAAGTGCGGTCGAATGCATGTTCGGCGTCGATTATCACTGCTATCCCCCCTTTCTTCTGCGCTTCGGCGATCGCGTGGATCGCCAGAGTCGTCTTGCCGCTGGATTCGGGCCCGTAAATCTCAGTTACTCTACCTCTCGGATAGCCTCCGATACCCAACGCATGGTCCAATCCTATGGAACCTGAGGGTATGACATCCACATCTGCATTGGGTTGTTCTCCCAGCTTCATTATTGTCCCCTTTCCGAAATCCTTGCGTATTTTGTCGATGGTGGCCTGCAGGGCTTTCATCTTTTCGCTGTTCTCTGTGCCGGTAGGGCTTGCATTCGCTTCCACTTTCTTCTCTTTCTCAGTAGCCATAATTCCTAAATTATTAATAATAAATCAAAAACATGCTTACGCACACAACAAAGATACTATATTATTTTTCAATTCCTGCCCTTTTTGTTCTAATTTTGCATTGTGAAAACGACCTTGCTAGGATGTAACCTTTCGGAGCTCGGACGGATTGCCGATACTCTGAATCTTCCCTCTTTTACGGCTTCTCAGATAGCTGAGTGGCTGTATGCTAAGGGGAGCGTGGACTTTGATTCCATGACGAATATAAGCAAACGGGCCAGGGCTGCACTCGAAGAAAACTGCCGGATCGGCAGGGTCCTTCCTTCGGAGGTCAGGGTTTCTGAAGACGGTACAAAAAAGTATCTTTTCCCAGCGGGAAACGAAGGACGTTACATAGAAACGGTCATGATTCCCCAGAATGACCGTTTCACCTTGTGCGTTTCATCGCAGATCGGCTGTAAGATGGGGTGTAAATTCTGCATGACCGGTCGCCAGGGCTTTCACGGCAATCTGACTGCTGCCGATATCATGAACCAATTCCTTAGTGTGGATGAGTTTCCGAAGCTTACCAATGCCGTATTCATGGGTATGGGGGAACCTTTGGATAATTATGACAATGTAAAGAAAGCCATAGAAATACTTACTTCCGACTGGGGTTTTGGATGGAGTCCGAAAAGAATAACGGTCTCGACTGTTGGCATATTGCCTGCCTTGAAGAAGTACCTTGAGGAAAGCCGGTGTCACCTTGCGGTCAGCCTGCATACTCCCGATTCCGTCCAACGTGCCGGGATGATGCCGGTAGAAAAGGCTTACGGAATAGCCGATGTCGTTGGACTGGTTAAACGGTATGATTTCACCGGACAACGCAGGGTAAGTTTCGAATACATAATGTTCGAGGGAGTAAACGACGACAAGAAGCATGCCGATGCCGTGGTGAGGCTTTTGCGGGGTTTGGAATGCCGTGTGAACCTCATCCGTTTCCACACTATACCTGATAGTCCGCTTAAGCCCTCTTCGGATGCATCCATGAACCTTTTCATGGAGAGACTTAACAGGCAGGGCATAACTACTACCATACGTGCGTCGCGGGGCCAGGACATATTTGCTGCTTGCGGATTGCTATCAGGAAGCAGGAACGAAAAGGATAAAAAATGATGTTTGGAGATGAAGCGTAAGATGTCAAGCAAAATATCGCTGTTGTCGGTTTCGATATTGATGGCCTGTTTCCCCGCCTTGTCGCAGAACAGATTCGGGTTCCGTCCGGGGGAAGCCCTTAAAAGGCCTACCGTAGCCGTCGTGCTTTCAGGAGGCGGTGCGAAGGGCGTGGCACACATCGGGGTTTTCAAGTATCTGGAAGAGTTGGGAATTCCGGTCGATATGGTTGTGGGAACCAGTATGGGTTCCATAATTGGCGGACTTTACTCGCTTGGCTATAATGCTGAGGAGATGGATTCGCTCGTAAAAGCCCAGGATTGGGATTACTTGATTTCAGACAGGTTCACTCGGGAAAATCTAAACTACGAACAGAAAAAGGAGAAGGAACAATATCTGCTGTCCGTGCCTTTCAAGAATGCGGAGTCATTCAGGGAGGATTTGAAGAACAAGGATGACCGTACATTTACCGATGCCATTCTGGGAAATATTCCCCCGGCCCTCGTGGAAGGACAGAATCTTTACAATCTTTTCACGAAACTTTCTGTGGGATATCAGGATTCAGTGGATTTCAATTCATTTCCGGTTCGTTTCGCCTGCGTCGCGGTAGATATGAACGGTCAGAAGGAGGTGGTTTTCCACAACGGTAACTTCGCGAGGGCAATACGCGCCAGCATGGCAATACCGGGTTACTTCGCACCTGTAAGATACGAAGGAATGTATCTCGTTGACGGTGGTGTCCTTAACAACTTCCCGGTTGACGTGGCCCGTGAAATGGGTGCGGACATAATAATCGGAGTTGACCTGCACTACAAGAAAAGCAACAAGCCCAATAAGGTGAACAACATATTGGATGAGGTGAGCGGCATGCTCAAATTGCTGGAAAGGAACAAGTACCAGCAAAACGTAAAGGATGTCGACATACTTATAACGCCGGATGTGGAGATGTACGGGACTATGGATTTCGACATACCTACCATGAATGCCATGAGGGACAGTGGTTACGTTGCGGCCGTAAGGGAGAAAGGCGACTTGGAGATGCTGGCCAGGAGTCTTAAAGAACGTGAATCTTCGAGCCGTTCGATGGTTGCGCACGTGCGTTCCAAGGCACCGAAGGCCATCAATATCGATCACGATTCGGTAGAGGTCGCCGACATAGAGGTCAGGGGATTGGATGCCAAGGATGCTACGTGGCTCATAAGAAAAACCGACCTTCTCAATGGAAACAGGATTTCAGGTAAGGATATCGATGCAGCCATTAGAATGTTTTATATGACCGGAGCGTTCCAATCCGTAACTTATACGTTGAATGGCAGCCATGAACCTTACCATATGGTAATTACTTTCGTTCCCGGTTTGGTCCATACCTTCAATTTCGGATTCAGGTTCGATTCGGAGGAGACTGCGGCGATGCTGTTGAATGTTTCGCTGGATCGTCTGAAACTTTACGGTCCGAGACTCGATCTTACAGCCAGGCTCAGTTATAACTCTTTTTACAAGGTCAATGCTGCGTACACCTTCAGGAATTTGGCACAGGTCAATATAGGGGCTTCGTTTAAACAGTCCAATTTGAACATATACGAGAACGAATCACGGGCGACTAACATACAGATGCGCCATGTGAATGCAGAACTCAGTTTCCAGACGAAGAATCTCAAGCGGTCCAAGTTGTTGTTCGGTATGCGCTATGAGAATTATTATTACAATAATGCGCTTGCTGATACCGGTTTGTGGCTTCCGAGCGTTTATAAGACCACTAATGACGGTCATTACGACTATCTTTCATCGTTCGTAAATTATAGTTTCGACAGTTACGACAAGGCTTATTTCCCTACACGCGGTACCGATTTCTTCATAGAATATTCCTATTATCCGGATTTCTTTCAGAATAAAGTGGATTTCAATTCATTCCAATCATTGTCTTTCAGATGGAAGAAAGTTTTCCCGATTGGCGGCAGGCTCGCCCTGATTTTCCAGATGTACGGTTCATCGGTCATGCCGTTCAGTCTTTCGGATACGCTTAGCAAGATTCCGGCATCGCATATGAATATGATCGGCGGTTACCAGGAAGGCAAATATTCATCACAGCAGATGCCTTTTGTCGGGACCCATAACGTCATAGTGACCGACAGGTTGACATTCATTCCGAGGATCGATATGAGGGTCAATTTCGGTAAGGGGAATTATCTCACCCTAATGGCCAATTACATGCAATCTTCCGGTAATTATTATGATTTTCTGGAGGATTCCGGGCATTATGGCTTCGGAATCGGCTATAGCTACGATTCGTTTTTCGGACCGTTGACCCTAAATTTCCATTGGTCCGACCTGCAGAAGTTCGGTGCCTATCTGAGTCTTGGATACTATTTCTGATGGATGGCGAACGTATACTTGAAAGGATGATGAGGCTATGTAGCATGAGGGAATACTGCATAAGCGATATCTCTGCCAAGATTTCCCGCCTTGCAAATTCGTCCGGGGAAGCCGTGGACCGTGAGGCTATACTTAAGGAGCTGCAAGATCAAGGATATCTAAACGAAGATCGTTTCGCGGCTGCGTTTGCAAGGGACAAGTCGGCTTTGGACGGATGGGGGCCGGCCAAGATAACTTTCGCCCTTAGGAAAAAAGGAGTATCTTCGCAGGCTATAGAGCGTGCGATCGGCGGGATAGATGAAGAAAAGGCAGGAGGAAAATTGAAGAAAATGCTTGCCGCGAAGTCGAAGAGTCTGGAAGGGGATCCGATGAAGCGTTCGAAACTTATAAAATACGCTCTCTCGAGAGGTTACGGATATGATCAAATAAAAGGACTGATATGATTTCTCAAGAACAGTTAAAAGATATTAAACAGCGGTTGGAGACGTTGGGGAGGTATCTTTGACATCGCCGGTAAACGGGAAAAATTGGAGAGGGAAAAGGACGCATCGCTTGCTCCTGATTTCTGGTCTGATCCGAAGAAAGCCGAGGCTTTTCTGAAAAAGGGCGCTGCCACTCGTTCGTGGGTGGATTCCTATGATGAAGTGGTTTCGTTGTACGGTGATCTGGAGGTGATAGCCGAGCTTCAATCCTCCGAGGATACTTCTGCCGAAGAGGAAGAGTCCCTTCGGAAGATCGAAGGCAAGATGGGCGACTTGGAGATAAAAAAGATGCTCGGTGAGGAGGGGGATTCCCTCGGTGCGCTTCTGGAGATAAATTCCGGTGCAGGCGGCACCGAAGCCAACGACTGGTCCGCGATGCTGATGAGGATGTATATCCGCTGGGGCGAAAGGAACGGATACAAGGTTACGGTGGCAAAGGTGCTTAACGGCGACGAGGCCGGTATAAAGTCTGTGACCATAGAGTTCGAAGGTCAATATGCATACGGTTATCTGAAGGCCGAAAACGGCGTACACAGGCTTGTAAGGATATCGCCGTTCAATGCCCAAGGCAAACGCCAGACTACTTTTTCGTCCGTTTTCGTATATCCTCTCGTCGACGATACCATCGATATACAGATAAACTCTTCCGATCTAGAGTGGGATACCTACAGATCTTCGGGTGCCGGCGGACAGAATGTGAACAAGGTGGAGACAGGTGTCAGGGTCACCCATATTCCAACGGGAATAGTTGTCGAGAATACCGAGACCCGCTCCCAGCTCGAGAATCGCCAGAATGCTCTCCGCATTTTGAAATCCCGTCTTTATGACCTCGAACTCAAAAAGAGGGAAGAAAAGAAGGAGGCCATCGAAGGCAACAAAAAAAGGATAGAGTGGGGGTCCCAGATACGGTCCTATGTCCTGCATCCGTACAAGATGGTCAAGGATCTCCGTACCGGCTACGAGACTTCCGATACCCAAGGGGTCCTGGACGGTGACATAAACGGATTCATAAAGGATTATCTACTTAAAAAAAATAATGAGTGACATGTCTGCAATATCTTTCAAATACCAGGAAATGTTCCCTCTCGGGAGGGATAATACCAAATACCGTCTGATTTCAAGCCATTATGTGAGGGAATCCGAATTCGACGGCCACAGGATTCTAGTCATAGACCCGCGGGCATTGCGCCTGCTTTCCAGGAGGGCATTTCACGAAATAGAGTTCAAACTTCGCCGCGGACACAACGAAATGGTTGCCGGGATCCTAAAAGATCCTGAAGCGAGCGAGAACGACAAGGCGGTTGCATTGATCATGCTCCAGAACGCCTGCGTCGCCTGCGAGGAGAAGCTTCCCTTTTGCCAGGATACCGGTACTGCGATCATACACGGCTTCAAGGGACAGAACGTTTACACCGGTGGCGGCGATGCGAAACGGTTATCGCACGGCGTTTACGATACGTTTACCCGGGACAGCCTCCGCTATTCGCAGAATGCGCCGCTCGACATGTACAGGGAGAAGAATACGGGATGCAACCTGCCTGCCCAGATCACCCTTCATGCCGTTGACGGCGACGAATATCGGTTCCTGTTCGTCGCAAAGGGAGGAGGTTCCGCCAATAAGACCTATTTCTTCCAGGAGACTAAAGCCTTGCTGAATCCCGGAACTCTCGAGAAGTATCTGGTGGAAAAGATGAAGATTTTCGGGACCGCGGCATGCCCTCCTTACCACATGGCTTTCGTAATCGGCGGTACATCGGCCGAACTGAATCTCGAAACCGTCAAACTAGCTTCCACAAAGTACTACGATTCGCTGCCGGATACTGGTAACGAAGGAGGAAGGGCGTTCAGGGATAAGGAAATGGAAGGGAATTTGCTGAAGGCGGCTTACGGGATCGGTTACGGAGCGCAGTTCGGAGGCAAATATTATGCTCACGACGTCCGCGTCATACGACTTCCGCGGCACGGGGCTTCCTGCCCCGTCGGGATGGGGGTTTCATGCAGTGCCGACCGCAATGTCAAGGGCAAGATAACCCGTGAAGGGTTGTGGCTCGAGGAGCTCGACGACGATCCGGCTTCCCTGATCCCTGAAAGGTACCGGAACGGTTCCGGCCTCAAGGGAGTGGACATAGACCTCGACCGTCCGATGAAGGAGGTGCTTGCGGATCTTTCCAAGTATCCGGTTTCCACATTTCTGAAACTTAGGGGCACCATAATTGTGGCGCGTGACATTGCCCATGCCAAGCTCAAGGAGCGCCTTGACCGGGGCGAAGATTTGCCCCAATATTTCAAGGACCATCCGGTATACTATGCAGGTCCGGCGAAAACCCCTGAAGGGATGCCTTCCGGATCATTCGGCCCGACTACCGCAAACAGGATGGATCCGTATGTCGACCTTTTCCAGAGCCATGGGGGAAGTATGATAATGATTGCTAAGGGGAACCGCACACAGCAGGTTACCGATGCATGCAAGAAGTACGGAGGATTCTACCTCGGTTCGATCGGAGGTCCGGCTGCTCTCCTCGCAAAGAACAATATACGGAGCGTCGAATGCCTGGAATATCCGGAACTCGGCATGGAAGCGATCTGGAAGATAAGGGTAGAGGATTTTCCAGCCTTCATACTTGTGGACGACAAGGGGAACGACTTTTTCAAGCGGTTCTGAACCGCTTAAAGGTCGAGGATATCCTCCTTCTCGGTATTGTCGAGGGTCAGAGCTTTTATAACGTATTTTTTAGGGAGGTCGTCTCCGAGTTTGAAGGAGACGATCCCTTCCATAATGTCTCCGGGTCCGGAGTCTCCGTTGGAGTTATGCAGCAACGACAGCCGTATGCACCCTTCTTCCAGGTTATCCTGATCTTCCGGATCATATACTAGATTGACTGTGTGAGTCACCGTATTAGTGCTTTTGACCTGAAAAGTAATGTTGATGTAACCTCCCCCTTTCCATATTTCTACGGGAGTGATCGGATCTTTACCCATTTCTAGCCTGGCATTTGGTCCAGTGCCTGTGAGGTCTGTTATCTGCTTCGTGAGTACATCTTCAATCTGGCTGACGTGGAATGCGGAGTCGCCTTTGTTGAGGTTAAGCGAATATGCGCAGTATCCTATCAGCATTACCCTCTGCCCTTCGACCGGAGTATATGATTGGGGAAGGGAGATTGGAAACAAGTTGTACCCGCCGTCGCTCCTGAATGCGTAATTGAAGCCCAATGTGTCGTTTCTGACGGTGGTTGCAAGATAAAGATTTTGCTTTGGATCAATATCCATCCCTCCCGGTTCGAGTGCGCACGAACTCAGCGACGCGAACGGGATAATACATAATAACAGATATGCTATGCGTTTCATTTTTTTCCTGCAGTCGAATTAAATGCTTACATTATTGAAATGCAAATTAAATGTTATTGCTGCAAATAATATAATAAACATGTTCTCTTTTTGCAGCAATAAGGCTTTCTTTGCATTAATTATTACGTATCCCGTGAACGATGAACGAGAAAGAATTGTCGGACAGATGCAGAGAGGGGGACAGAAGCGCTCTTTCGGAGTTGTACAGCCTCTATGCGGGCAGAATGCTGTCCGTATGCATACGTTACTGCAGCGATTCCGAGAAAGCTAAGGACATGCTTCAGGATGGATTCGTGAAGGTGTTCCGTTCATTCGACAAATTCAGGTGGAAAGGGGAAGGTTCCCTCGGAGCATGGATGCGCAGGATTTTCATGAATCAATGTCTCGGACAATACCGCCGGAAAGACGTTTTGAGGGATTGCAGTAACGTGGCTGTTCTGCCCGTGAAATACGAACCGACTGTAGAGGAGATAGACGGGATACCGGAGAAGGTGCTGCTCGGGTTTATCGGCGACTTGCCCGAAGGGACTAGGCTGGTTTTCAACATGTCCGTCTTTGAAGAGATGAGACCTTCTGAGATCTCCGCAAAACTCGGCATCAGGCCGTCTTCGGTGACTTCCCAGCTTTCCAGGGCTAAAGCAAGACTCGCGGTCATGGTTCGTGGATATTGGAATGAAAATGCCGATTAATAATAATGATGATATGTCAAAGGAGAAGAATGAACGGGAAGACCGATGGATAGGCGAGGTTAAGGATCGTCTTCGGGATTATTCTTCCGAAGGGACCGGTTCTTTCGACTGGTCTAAACTCGACGAAGTCCCTGTGCCCGTTTCCCGGCGTCCGTTAAAAAAGTGGCTTGCCTGGGGGGGAGGTGCCATTGCTGTCGCTGCCTGCATAGCATTGGTCTTTATCCTTCGCAATCCTCACCCGACTGCTGTCCCTGCCTTAGGGGAAAATATCACGGTTGCGTCCGCAGCAAAGGTTGAGGGACCTTCTAAGGTCGAGATTCCCGGAAAAGCCGAAAATGCCGTACTTGGCGGTGAAACCGTTGTCAGTCCGAAATGCTTTTCGGAAGTGTTGGTAAATGATACGACCGTAAATATAACCTTAAATGTCACTGGTGAAGCAGGGGACTCCGTTCCGGAAGCGAAGGGGAAACTTGAAGCGACCCCTGGATCAAAGCCGGAAAAGTATACCGGAAAAGAATTGATGGAATTCGAGGAGGAGGGCGGAACACGCAGGGGAAAGAAGAAAGTAATATCACGTCAGGCATTGTCTTTCGCATATGGAAATTCATACCTGAATGGAAGTTACGGAATGAAATCTATGGATTTTGCCTCTGCATCCGATTGCAATTCCGTTACCCCAGGTCTAGAGAGCGGTGGAGTATATGATTATTATCTCAAGTCGATTTCCGAGGAAAGTTCGCGGGTTTTGCTCGAGGGTGTGGACTATACATACCTATATGAAATTCCCGTCACATATATGTTTTCCATCAGGGATTATTTCGATTTCGGCCTGTTCCTCGAAACCGGAATCTGCTATACAAGACTTGGAACTACCGTTCTTAATGGAAGTTCAGTCGTCACTTCCAAGCAGGTGTTCCATTATCTCGGCGTTCCGCTTAAGGTAGGCTGGTCATTTTTAAACACCCGTTATTTCTCGGCTTACCTTTCCGCGGGCGTTGCGGCGGAAAAATGCATATATGCCATTAATAATGGCAACAGGATACATGTAAAGCAGATGCAATATTCCGCATCAGCAAGTCTTGGCTTTCAGTTCAACTTCAACGAAAAAATCGGACTGTTTGCCGAGCCCGCCTACGACTTCTATCCCGATGACGGAAGTTCTTTCCATACATCCAGAAAAGAGAACCCACAGACGTTCACATTGACTGCAGGATTGAGATTTTCATTCAGGTAACGATGGTATGTTTACCAGCTTCCGCTGGCTCCGCCTCCTCCTGCGCTTCCTCCGCCGAAGCCACCGAAACCTCCGCCGAAGCCGCCTCCGCTTCCGCCTCCTCCGAGCCAGCCGCCTCCGCCGGATCCCCATCCTCCGTTATGCCATCTGTCGTTATTGTTTCCCTTGTTTGAGCGGTCGATCCAGTCTTCCGGAGGCGTTATTCCGTGTTTTCTCATGATAGCCCTCCGTATTCCCCTGATGACGAGGTATATGATGAAAATTACAGGGAAGAAGAAAAACAGGACCAGAAGAGATATTATTCCGGAGAGGGAACCGCCTCCACCTTCGCCTGAGTATTCTGACCCGGAGATCTCTCCTGAAACCAGAGGGGTCAGCACGTCCAGGGCGCTTTCGAACCCTCCGTATATGTCGTTTTTCTTGAAGTGGGGTACCATCTCTTGGGTTATGATCCTGTTGGCGATGGCATCCGGTACGGCTCCTTCGAGTCCGTATCCGACGGATATGGAGATTTTTCCGTTTCCGCTTGGTGTCTTAGGCTTGTAAAGAATTACTATCCCGTTGTCCTTGTCCTTTTGTCCGACTCCCCATTTACGGTGAATCTCAAGCGCATAGTCGGCTGGAGTTTCTCCTTCCAGGGAGTTTACGGTTACTATGGCTATCTGGTTGGAGGTGGAATCGTCGAGCGCGACCAGACGCATTTCGAGCGAATCCACCTGCTCCTGCGTAAAGACATTTGCCAAATCGTTGACCAGACGTGGAGGAACCGGTCTGGGAGGGATTCCGGCAAAGGAAAAAATGCTGGTGCAAAGCGTCAGCAGGAGTATTGAAAGTTTTTCAGTGAATTCAGATTTCATCAGTTAAAAACAGGCTTTTCGATCTATTCGTGCAGCTTCACGCAGCGAACGGATGCTCCAAAGTCGTCAGGATCCGCGGAATTGGTAGGGAACGTGTCGGTATCGTAATATATGTACCTGTAATATGCCGTTCCGTTATCCTTTTTTAGTGCCGTCCACCAGAAGCCGTAATCGCTCAACCCTGCGAAGGTATCGCCTGCATAGGTGAAATTTCCTGCAGGGAGTGCATTCCAATATAATTTGTTCGTGTGAAGGTTGTCGGGAGAGTATGGCCAGAAACGGTCTCCGTTAAGATATGCGTCTGCCGTCGCCGTTCCCCCTATGCCGTCCCACAGATCGAAGAAAGGAAGCTCGGTACCGTTATTCAAGGCTTTAGCAAGATCTTCCCAGTCTTCTTTGGTAGGGATGGTCCATCCCTTTGGACAGATGCCGCGGGGACCGCCTGCAAGGCCAGATCCGGATTCTCCTCCCGTTGCTTCGTTCCAGCTGTAAAGCCTTCCAAGTATTGTTTGGAGGGCATCCTGATCCTCATAGGAGTGTCCCGCACCTTCGTATGCGAGATTCGATGCCATCCAATCCAAGTCCCCTATGTGGGCCGTGTAGTATAGCTTGTTGTCGCGCGGATCCCTGAAAGAACCGTTGTTTTCGTAACCTACGCCCGTAATGGAACCGTTCAGGGACGGGTCTATGGTCGTGAAGGAGACAGTCTTTGTGGAACTGTAATATCCATTCGCCTTTGCAGCTCCAAGTACCGACGAGGTGCACAGTGTATCGGGAATCGTGAACTGAAGCGTGCGCGTTCTTATGGAATCGGTGGATTTGAGGGGAACGTACCACATGTAACTGCATGTGTCGGGAACGGATATGCCGGAAATTGTTGAATAGTAGGTTTTCCCTGTGATAACATATGTTGGGAAGTCGTATGTGACGGATCCTGACATGGTCAACGATGTGCTCGAATCATCGCTATTGCACGATGCGAGGGGAAAAATCAGGATAAATGCCGCGAAAGCTGCAAGAAGAGTTCTTTTCATTTCGATAGGAAGCAATTGCATAATTCATTTGCAAATATGCATATTTTTTGCACTTTGAACAAGTGAAGGTTTTTAATATATTTGCAATTGTTCGAACTAAAATCGTGCCACTGCTTATCCCTTTTCATGAATAATAAGGTAGATATCTCGGTTCTTTGCGTGCTGTCGGTGACGGTGCTTTTCTTTTTATGCTCCTGTTCCTCCGGGAGCCGATACCTTTCTATAGACGGATATGCCCAGGGAGGTACTTTCCATATTACCTATTCGATGCCTGCCGCAGGCAGAAAATGTGTCGGCGCTCTGAAAGATTCTGTGCGTGCAGAGCTTTTGTCGATTGACAATACATTTTCCGGATATAACAAAGGTTCGCTGCTAATTAAGGTCAATAATGCTCAAACTACCGCTCCAATCGAGGTAAACGCAATGTATGCCGACCTGTTCCAGCGTTCCTACGAGATATGGAAGGAAAGTGGGGGAGCTTTCGATCCTACCGGTGGCCCGCTCTTCAACGTATGGGGGTTTGGATTCAGGAACAGGGAGAATGTTAACAGTTTGATGGTAGATTCCATCTTAACGTTCGTGGGAATGGATAAGGTGAAATTGGACACGGTGGCAGACAATGGTGGGGAACGTTATTACCTGATCAAGTCCGATCCTCGCATAAGACTTAATTTCAATGCTATAGCTCAGGGATATGCGTGTGACAGGCTCGCAGGTATTTTGGATTTCTACGGTGTGTCCGATTATCTTGTCGATATAGGAGAGATAGTGTGCAAAGGTAAGAACTCAAAGGGATCGAAATGGCGTGTAGGGATTGAAAAGCCCGAAGAAGGGAACCAGGAGAGGGGAAAGGATATACAGTCGACTGTGGATGTCACGGACTGCGGAATTGTTACTTCAGGCAATTACCGCAAGTTTTATGTCGAAAACGGAAAGAAGTATCCACATGAAATAGATCCCAGAACAGGTTACCCAGTACAACATAATCTATTGAGTGCTACCGTAATAGCTTGCGACGGAACCACTGCCGACGCATTTTCCACATGGTTCATGGTGATAGGACTTGAAAAGGCGCAGAAAGCTGTGGCGGACATTAATGACATATCCGCCTTTTTCATTTACGACGACAACGGGACCCTGAAGACATGGTCTAATGTGAAGTAGAGTCATTTTCGGCTTTCCCGAATGCTTCCACTATCCTGGTGACCAAAGGGTGCCTAACAATGTCTTCCTTGTCGAAATTGATCACGCTGATCCCTTGTATGCCCTTGACGAGTTCGATACCGCGAAGAAGCCCCGAATCCTTCTTGTCCGGCAAGTCTATCTGCGTGGCATCTCCGGTTACAATGAATTTTGCGTCGAATCCCATTCTGGTAAGGAACATCTTCAACTGTCCAAGCGAAGTGTTTTGGGCCTCGTCAAGTATGACGACGGCCTTGTCTAGGGTACGTCCGCGCATATATGCGAGAGGCGCTATCTGAATCACTCCGTCCTCCATGAACATTTCCAGCTTTTTCCCCGGTATCATATCTTTCAATGCGTCGTAAAGGGGTTGCAGATAGGGATCCAGCTTTTCCTTGAGATCACCCGGGAGAAACCCAAGCCTTTCCCCGGCTTCCACTGCGGGACGCGTAAGTATAATCTTTTTTACTTCTCTGTTCTTCAATGCTCTTACGGCCAAGGCTATCGCGGTATATGTTTTGCCGGTGCCGGCGGGGCCCACTGCGAAGAGCAAATCGTTTTTGTAATACTCTTCCACGAGCTTTTTCTGGTTCCTGGTGCGAGCCTTTATCACCCTCCCTTCGTTTCCGTAACAGATTACGTAATCGTTTGCGTTGGCCGTAATCCCGTCGACCGGATTTGTTGTCCCGGCCGGTTGTCCGTCGTTCCGAAACATCTCCTCTACGTCGTAATCTGTCAGGGATGTCTTGCTCATTCTTTTCATTATGAGTCCATTGAGTTTACTTTCGAACATGGAAATGTCCTTTTGCGTCCCCCTGACGGTAATCTGGGTCCCGCGTGCGACGGCCTTGACTTTCGGGAAATAGGAGCAGAACAGATCGAAAATGCGGTTGTTGACACCATAAATCTCCACTGGATCTATTTCCACCAGATTGATTTTCTTTTCTATCATTTATTGTAGGTTAAATTCAACTCTTTGCCAAGCTGTTCCCATTCGGATTCGATTTTAAAGTATTCTTCTTCGGGTAAGATTGATTTGCAATTTTCCAGCAAATAACTGATGGGCGCTACGGTGTAGCCTTTTTCGAGCTTTCCGGCTTTGCAACACCAAAGGTAGTGAACTTCGGGTTGAAGTATCTCAATTCCCCCGCCGTTATCCCATTTTACCACTTTTACTATTGCCAATGCGCCGATCCGCGTGTATTTGGCACTCATGTTTGAAATGAAGTTGCCGAGGGAGAAGAAAGTTATATGCTTTATTGAACCCGTAAGACTGTCTCTCGAGACAGATACCGGTTCCACGACGTGGGGATGGGATCCTATTATTATGTCGACTCCGTGCGAATACAGGAACTTCTCAAGTGCGGTTTGCACCTTACAAGGCGAAGTGCTGTATTCCGTTCCCCAGTGAGGCAACGCCACGATCATGTCCGCACTATCCTCTGCAGCCCGTTTTAGGGCGGCAGCTATGCTTGCAGTGTCGGCGACGTTTACTACGTAGCCGTCCGGTATCCGGTTCCCGTTTGTCCCGAATGTGAAATTGATGAAGGCCACTTTGATCCCCTTTATGTCTATGATTTCGGGATTATTTATCCTTTCAGATGAACTGTCTGGATATATGCCGGTATATTTCCATCCGTTCCTGCCATAGATTGCCATCGTGCTGTCGAGGCCTTTCCTGCCTTTGTCGCAAATATGATTGTTGGCGGTCAGGAAGAGGCCGATACCGTTTTTACTGGCTTCAGCTGCAAGCGATTCGGGTGCGGAAAAACATGGATAACCTGTGTAAGGCCTGACGCCTACCGTGAATTCCATGTTGGCTACCGCGATGTCGGCGGATTCCAGATACGGTCTTGTGTACTTGAAATATGAGGAGTAATCGTATGATGAATCTCCCCCGCATTCCAAGGCGTTTTCGAGTTGTGATGTGTGTTGCATGATATCTCCCACGAACACCATGCTGACGGTATCGTTCCGTACGGATTGTGCATTGCAAACTAAGGATATGCAAAAAAACAGGATCGATATTGACCAAGCCCTTTCCATCAAGGCTCCTGCTGTGATATTATCTTGACATTCTCAAAGTTCAGCCTGACCTTGAGATAGGATTCTATTTTAGATAGTTCATCCGCAGAAGCAGGCTTGACCCATTTTATGTTGACAAGTATTTCTTCGTCGGGCTCGAAAGTTGAGGTTTTGACCTGAGCTCCCCTGGCTATGGATATTTCATCTATGCCGGGATACTGGGCTGTGATCTCCTTGGAAATCTGGCTATACGGTATGTCCCTGCTCTTGTATTCGTCCAGTTGCTTCTCCATATCCATTATAGTGCTCTCGCGTTTCTTGATTTCCGCCTCATTTCTGCGGAAAATGCCTTCGACAAGCTCGTTGCCTGACATATAATTTTCCCTCTTGAAAGAAGCGTTCTCTTTAATTATTAATTGCTTGCGGGTAAGACCAAGATCTTCGGCAGCTTCAAAAAGATGTTCCTTGTCGGAATCTGACAATATCTCCCCAGCCATCGAGATTTCTATTGTAGGTGGTCTGGAGGTAGCATTTGTCTTGTAGTCGTAGATATACCCCTTCCCTATGGACTTGTTTTCTTTTACGAATTTGCTTGCCAAAGTGTTGAAATTGTTTTCTTTCACTACCATGACAGCCGTGAAGAGGCTTGGAATCATGATCAGAATGGTAATGATGGCTATGTTACGTTTAAGTTTTCTCTCTTTCTGCCTGTCCTTGAAAACGACCTGCGGAAATTTAAGGAATTTGACGGTCACGTAAGTCGCCAATGCTATGAAGATGCTGTTTATGGAAAAGAGATAAAAGGCTCCGAGAGCATATTTCAATCTGAATGTTGCGAGCCCGTAACCTACGGTGCACAATGGTGGCATGAGGGCTGTCGCGATCGCTACTCCGGAAATTACCGTTCCGCCGGACCTGTCTTTCCTGGACATCTCGAAAATGCCTGCGAAACCGCCGAACAGGGCTATCAACACGTCGTATATGGTTGGTCTGGTACGGGCTAGAAGTTCGGTCGGGTTTTCCATCTTGAGAGGTGAAAGTGCAAAATAGATGGCGGAAGAGAGGATGGAAATGGCCATCATTACCGTCAGGTTTATGAGGGAAGACTTTATAAGTTTCGTATCGTTGGTTCCGAGCCCAAGGCCGAATCCTATGATAGGGCCCATGAGAGGCGAAATGAGCATCGCACCTATGATGACCGGAATTGAATTGATGTTAAGCCCTATGGATGCGATTATGATGGCGAAAGCGAGGATATACACGTTATGGCCCCTGAACGTGATGTTTTTCCTTATCGCCTGGTTCGCCGCTTCCACATCCACATCTTCGGAAATGTTTGTGATCGCGCGTAAGAAATCCTTGAACTTCCCCATGTACTATAATCCAATAATATCGTAAAGATACATTTTTTTTGAAATTGCTGCATAATGCGCTACTTTTGTATAGCTGAGATGAGTTTTACTACGGATGAGACAATTGAAACCGATCATTCTGACACTTTTTGTCCTGCTTGCCGCTGGATGTGACCAGGTGCGCTCGTCTCTTGGGAAGCCTACCTCAAAGGATCTTGCCGCTCTTCGTGTAGAAATGGAAAATTCGCGTCGCTTAGCCGACAGCGTAGCCAGCATAATTGCTGATTCCACTGCCGGAACCGATAGCGTTACAGGACCCGAGGTAAAAGTGGGTGAGGCTTTTACAAGTCCTTATTATATCGCCGGAGGCACTTTCTCGGTTCTGGGAAATGCCAGGAAAATGGTGCGGAAGTTTTCATCCGATGGCCTGAAGCCTGCTATAACGCAGTTCGTTAGCGGATATTACGTCGTCCTCGTCGCCGGATTCGACAGCAGGGAGGAAGCGGATTCCGTCATAAAACTATCTCCTTACAACAACTATAAACCGGAAGATGTATGCGTTTACAAACGCAATCAGAATTTGATCAGGATTGAATGAAATTCATATATGAAACAGACTGTATTTACTGAAAAACACATGGCACTCGGAGCGAAAATGGCACCGTTTGCGGGATTCAACATGCCTATCCAATATCCGGGAGGCATAACTCATGAACACGTGACGGTGAGGAACGGAGTGGGGGTTTTCGACGTTTCGCACATGGGGGAGATATGGGTGACGGGCAAGAAAGCGACCCCATTCCTGCAATATGTCACTTCCAATGATGTCTCGGTACTCGTCCCCGGAAAGGCACAATATTCATGCATGCCTAACGGAAAAGGTGGAATCGTGGATGACCTTATCATCTACTGTTTCGATCCGGACAGGTATTTGCTCGTGGTCAATGCCGCGAATACCGAAAAGGACTGGAACAACCTCTGCAGTCATGCCCCTAAATTCGGTATGGTCATAGGGATGGACCTTGTGAACGTTTCGGACAAGGTCTGCCAGCTCGCGATCCAGGGGCCGAAGGCTTTGGAGGTAATGCAGAAGCTCTGCAAGGAAGATGTGAAGGACATGGAGTATTACACCTTCATGCAGATCGAAGTGGCCGGAGTCCCTGACGTTATTTTCTCTACTACGGGTTATACGGGAAGCGGCGGATGTGAAATCTATGCTCTGAACGAATACGGCCCGAAGCTATGGGATGCCATTTTCGAGGTGGGAAAGGAGTACGGCATAGAGCCCATAGGACTGGGTGCACGTGACACGTTGCGTCTGGAAATGGGATTCTGCCTTTACGGAAACGATATAGACGATACGACTTCCCCTCTTGAAGCGGGACTCGGATGGATTACGAAATTCAACGATGCAAAGGGAGACTTCGTGGACCGTCAATTCCTTCTTGACCAGAAGTCCTCCGGTATTACCCGCCGTCTTGCAGGTTTTGAACTGATAGACAAGGGAGTACCACGTGAGGGCTATGATATTTGTATGGAAGACGGGACGCTTATCGGCCATGTCACTTCAGGCATGATTGGACCTTCAGTAAAATGTGGCATAGGACTTGGTTATATTGATAAGCCTCTGTATAAGGCCGGGAGCGAAGTCTATGTGAAAGTCCGGGACAGGTTGCTCAAGGCACAGGTGGTAAAGCTGCCATTCTATAAGAAGTGAAAATGAAAAAGAATTTTTTGACGGCAGCAGTAATGCTGCTGTCTTTGTTTACGGCCGTGGCCGTAAGGGCTCAAGTCGCGAGCGAGAGCAATCTCAGGCGTTATGTCGAACATTTCTCATCGGCGTCCATGATGGGCCGCGAGGCTGGAAGCGAGGGAGAAAAGACTGCCGCTGCTTATCTTTCCGCGCGCCTTTCCGAGGTAGGGGTCACTATGTTGTCCGGACCGATAGGTGATGAATTCACTATTAACGATTCCCTTCGTGGACCGGTACATTCCGAGAACGTGTTCGGGATCGTGGAAGGGAGTGATCCCGTTCTGAAAAATGAATATATAGTCGTCGGAACACATCTTGATGGTCTGGGGGTTCATGTGTTCGACAACAACGGACATAGCGATACCCTGGTTTATCAAGGGGCCGGTTCCGATGCCGCAGGAATGGCAGCATTGATAGAAATCGCCCGTTATGTCGCTTCCGGAGAGGGATATTTCCGCCGTTCGGTCATATTCGTCGGGTTCGGCTCTTCCTACAGGGGATTTGCGGGCAGCTGGTATTTCGCAAACAGGTCTTTCAAATATATGAGTAACGTCAAGCTTATGGTTTCGCTAGACCTGATGGGAAGAGGTGACGGGGATAGCCCTTTCCGTATTTTCAGCCCTATGTCGAGGGTCGATCTGAACAGGCTCATGGACAGTACGGCCTCACGCATGGTGGCAAAGGTGCCTCTCGTCACCGACGAGAATATATTGCCTTCCGATCATCTTCCCTTTTATGACCGCGGGATTCCGATAGTCCTGTTTACCACCGGACGTAATACAGAGAGCGGTACGGCAAGGGATGTCCCTGATCTGGTCCCGTATCCTGAACTGCGAAAGATGTGCAGTTATGTGGATCTTTTCTTGGAATCCTCGGCGGACGTGAATACCATAGCCTCTTCGGTAATGAAGGCTCCCGAAAATGAGACGGAAGGCGACGTATACGGATTCTCGGAGTGTGACGAGAGGCCGAAATTCCTCAAGTCCGACGAATTGTTCTTCCTGAAGGACTGGGTCTATAAATATCTGAAATATCCTAAGGAGGCTGTCAAGGAGGGCGTCATGGGGACAGTCGTAGTCTCCTTCATAATAGAGAAGGACGGTTCCGTCTCCAACGTCAAGGTGGAAAGCAGCGCGAACGAACTTCTCGACGATGCGGCCATGGATGTCGTAAAGGCTTCTCCGAAGTGGATTCCAGGGAAAGTATCGGGCAAGAAAATACGTGCCAGCATCTCGCTTCCGATCGAGTTCAGGCTGGAAAAGAGATGACTCCGGGGATTCCGGTTCGGCCGAACAGTTAATTTTATTACTTTTGCGCCTGATATGTAATGCATAAAGTGCAATGGAATACGATTTTCAATCTATTGAGAAGAAATGGCAGCGTTATTGGGCCGAAAACAAAACTTTTAAAGTTTATAACGAATCCTCGAAACCAAAGTATTACGTTCTGGACATGTTCCCGTATCCTTCGGGAGCCGGACTGCACGTAGGCCATCCCCTCGGATACATAGCAAGCGACATCTATAGCCGTTATATGCGGCTCAAGGGATACAATGTCCTTCATCCCATGGGATTCGATGCCTTCGGCCTGCCGGCGGAGCAGTACGCGATCCAGACCGGACAGCATCCGGATAAAACCACTGAAGAGAACATATCCCGCTATCGCCGCCAGATGGATAACATAGGCTTTTCATACGATTGGGACCGCGAGGTCCGTACGTGCGACCCGGAGTATTACAAGTGGACACAATGGGCCTTCCTTAAAATGTTCGATGCGTATTACGATGCCGAACAGGACAAGGCGAGGCCGATTTCCGAACTTATCGGGAAATTAAGGCAAGAGGGGAAGTGGGATGGCTTGAGCGAAAGGGAGAAATCCGATTTGCTAATGAATTACAGGATAGCCTATCAGGGCGAGACGGCCGTAAACTGGTGTCCCGAGCTCGGGACGGTGCTGGCCAACGATGAGGTTAAGGAGGGACTTTCGGTGCGTGGCGGTTTCCCTGTCGAGCAGAAAAAAATGAAACAGTGGCAATTGCGTGTCAGTGCATATGCCGAACGCCTGCTAAAGGGACTGGAAGAGATACAGTGGAGCGATTCCCTGAAAGAGATGCAGCGAAACTGGATCGGAAAGTCCGAGGGGTGTGAAATATTGTTCAAGGTTTCGAACGGCACCATAGATTACGACATGACCATCTTCACCACTCGTGCCGATACCCTTTTCGGGGTGACTTTCATGGTGCTTGCGCCCGAAAGCGAATGGGTGAAGAGACTTACGACCCCAGAGCATAAGGATGAAGTCGAGAAATACATAGCTTACGTGGGAAAGAAGACGGAGCGCGAAAGGATATCAGAGACCCATACGGTCACGGGTGTATTCAGCGGTTCATATGCGGTTAATCCGCTTTCCGGCAAGAACGTTCCGGTCTGGATTTCGGAATATGTTCTCGCTGGTTATGGAACCGGGGCTATCATGGCCGTTCCGGCTCACGACAGCCGCGACTACGCTTTCGCAAGGAAATTCGATCTTCAGATAGTCCCTCTCATAGAAGGCTGCGACGTTTCCAGCGAATCTTTCGATGCCAAAGAGGGCATAATGTGCAATTCCGGATTCATGAATGGAATGAGTGTCAAACAGGCCATTCCGGCCGCGATAGATTATGTCGAGGGACACGGCATCGGGCACAGAAAGGTAAATTACCGTCTCAGGGATGCCATTTTCTCAAGGCAGAGATACTGGGGGGAACCGTTCCCGATTTATTACAAGGACGGCATCCCGATGCCAGTGGACGAGGCCGACCTGCCTCTCAAGCTTCCGGAAATAGACGATTTCAAGCCTACCGAAGACGGACAGCCGCCTTTGGCACGTGCCAAAGATTGGACTTACAAGGGTTATCCGTTGGAAACAAGTACGATGCCTGGCTTTGCGGGAAGCAGTGCATACTACTTGAGATATATGGATCCCCACAACTGCGACGCCCTGGTCAGCAAGGATGCGAACGAATATTGGCGTAATGTAGACCTTTACATCGGAGGGACCGAACATGCCACGGGACACTTGATCTATTCCAGGTTCTGGGACAAGTTCCTTTACGATATGGGGTATGTGTGCGAATACGAACCTTTCAGGAAACTTGTAAATCAGGGTATGATTCAGGGGAGGTCCAATTTCGTCTACAGGATCGTCGGAAAGAACACCTTTGTCTCCTGCGGACTGAAGGATAAATACCGGACCACCGAAATACATGTGGACATAAACATGGTGAAGAACGACGTACTAGATATAGGTGCTTTCCGCAAATGGCGGCCGGAATATGCCGATGCCGAGTTCGTTCTGGAAGATGGGAAGTACGTTTGCGGCTCCGCTGTGGAAAAGATGTCCAAGTCGATGTTCAATGTTGTCAACCCCGACAATGTCTGCAGAAAGTACGGAGCCGATACCTTGCGCCTTTACGAAATGTTCCTTGGCCCGATCGAACAAAGCAAGCCTTGGAATACCAAGGGAATAGACGGAGTCCACCGATTCCTGCGGAAATTCTGGAATATGTTTTTCGAGGGTGACGTGCTTGCCGTAACGGACAACACTCCAACATCCCTGGAGCTGAAGTCCCTTCACAAGCTGATAGGCAAGGCTCAAAGCGACATAGAGTCGTTTTCCTTCAATACGACCGTCAGCGCATTCATGATTTGCATCAACGAGCTTGGCAGCTTGAATTGCAGGGAACGTGCTATTCTGGAACCCCTGGTGATAGTACTATCCCCATTCGCCCCTCACATTTGCGAAGAGTTGTGGGAAAGGCTTGGACACGAGGAGAGCATATCATATGCCTCTTTCCCGAAGTACGAAGAAAAGTATTTAAAGGAGGATACTTTCGAATGTCCGGTTTCTTTCAATGGGAAAGTCCGCTTCAAACTGACGTTAGAAAAGGGAATCCCGGAATCAGAAGCGGAGGATATCGTTCTTGCGGATCCGAATACCGTACATTGGTTAGGAGGCAAACCCGTGCGTAAGGTCGTATTTGTCCCCGGCAGGATAATAAACATCGTGTTCTGATCATATGAGTTCGAAAGGAATATTCCGGGAGGCAAGGTCCTTCGTCTTTATGACGCTGGGGATGGTACTTTATTGCTTTAGTTGGACTGCATTCCTGATCCCTCAGGGAATCGCAGGAGGCGGAGTGACCGGCCTTTCAACCATTCTTTTCTATGCGTTCGGTTTTCCCGTACAATGGGTTTATCTTGGCATAAACGTGCTGCTTTTATCCGTAGGAACCTTAATAATCGGCAAGGGCTTCGGATTCAAAACCGTATATTGCATAATCCTGGCTACGGCATGCTTCAAGCTGCTTCCCATGATTCCATGGACAACAGATATCGGCGAGAAGTTTCTTAATGCTCTCCTCGGCGGCACCATGGCAGGAGTAGGGATCGCCATTGTTTTCATGAACGGCGGAAGTTCAGGAGGAACCGATATAATAGCGCTGATAATTAATAAATTCAAGGAAGTTTCCCCGGGCCACATTTTTCTAGTCTGCGACCTGGTGATAATAGGTTCCGTCATATTCATACCGGGGAAGAAACTCGAGGATGTTATTTACGGTTACATCCAAATGGTCTCTTTCTCTTATATACTGGATTTGATATTGACGGGCAACAAGCAATCCGTATTGATCCTGATTTTCTCCGATAAGTTTGCGGAGATCGCGGACAAAATAAATGCAAGCCAAAGGGGTGTAACTGCACTCTCCTCGACCGGATGGTATTCCAAGAAGGAGGGGAAGGTGCTTATTGTCGTCGTCAGGAAGTACAATCTTCAGGCGATTGCCCGGATAGTGAAGGATACAGACCCTTCCGCCTTCCTGTCCGTGGCTCAGACGATGAGTGTCTACGGGAAGGGTTTTGAACAGATAAAAGCGGGAGTTGATCCGGGATGGACAAAAAACAAAAAGGTAAAAATACCCTCCGAGTCCTGAAGGAGTATGCGATCATTACGTTCGGGTTGTTATGCTATACCCTTGCGTGGGTGGTCTTTCTTATTCCCAACAGGCTCGTGGGCGGAGGCATTACCGGCCTCGGGGTCATCGTGCAATATGCCACGGGCTTCAATGTAAGTTATTTCTATTTTATAGTAAATTCAGTTCTTCTGGTAATTGGATTGAAGGTGTTGGGTAACAGGTTCGGCATCAAGACGGTCTATGCCGTCATAGTCGCTTCGCTGCTCTTGCGTTTTCTGCCGTTAATCATTTCCGAGCAGTTCATCAGGGAGATCGCCTTGCAGAACGGCAAGCTATTATGCACCATCATAGGAGGGGCTTTGTCCGGCTTCGGCATAGCATTGACTTTCACTCAAGGTGGCAGCACAGGAGGAACGGATATCATAGCCCTGATTGTCAATAAATACCGTTCTATCCAACCAGGAAGGATGATATTGATAATGGATGTATTCATAATCGCTTCTTCCTTGCTCATACCGGACGGGGAAAATTTCGGATCGAAGATAGCGACCATTGTCTATGGTTACATAATGACGGGAGTACTCAGTTACGTCTGCGACCTTACCCTGTCTGGTTCCCGCCAATCGGTTCAGATAGTCTGCCTTTCCAAGAAATATGCTGAGATAGCCGACCGGATTATAATGGAGGAACACCGAGGGGTTACCGTTTTGAACGGTGAAGGCTGGTACACAAAAGAGGAATCAAAAGTCCTGATGGTCGTAGTTAGAAAAGCCGAATGCAACAGAATCCTTAATATCATAAAGGAGATCGATAGGAATGCCTTCCTTTCAGTAGGAAGCGTCACAGGTGTCTATGGTAAGGGATTTGACACGATTAAAAAATAACTATTTTTTAATTCGAGTTGAAAAAACCTTTTAACCGGCTTTTTTGCCAGTTTTAAGGTTTTTTTGTTTGAGCATACATCCTAACTTAGCATATGTAAACTTAACCTGATAATTGAATACTATGGAACGATTAGTCGATGGGGCAGTGGCCTTTTCAGCCTTGTTTAGCATGGTTGCGGCAGCACTGCTTTTAATTATTGCAAATTCACACAATCATTGTGGAAACGGTAAGAAGAGGAAGAGCTTACTGCGGCTTATGTTTTCTTCGGTGTTACAGTTGTTCGTATCTGCCGTTATCCTTTTACGTTCCGTCGGGGGATTCCATCCGAGCGCAACTTCCCTCTCCGGTTGTTGCTACTGCCTGTTCGTTCCCTTCCTAATGGCTGATTGCATGCGAATTTCCCCACGAAGCTGGAAACCTTTGCCGTACTTCATCTCTCTTGTCGTTGCTGCCGTCTCGTCGTTTTCGACAATATTATTTTCTCACTATGCAGTATATTTCAAGATAATCTCCCTTGCCTTGTTGTATTTCATATTGTTCAGTACGGTCGCGAAGGACTGTTCGTCCTTCGTGAACTATAAGGACAGGAACAGTTTGGTGGAGACGGGAATATTGCTTTGCATTGTGATAGCTCTCTCGTTTTCTATTAACACCACCATAGGTATTGTGGTGGTGCTGATCTCAGAAACTTATATAATTGTAACTTCAATTACTGGAAGGAACTTTAAGGTGCCAGGATATCTCAAGACCGTAGACGATGCCTTCGAATTGCAGGAACCGTCTGCCCCAGGAAACGGTGCGGATCCGGAATTCGCCCATCTTGAGTTGCTTGTGGAACGTCTTATAAAATATATGGAATCGTCCAGGCATTATCTGAGCCCAGACATAAGAATCAATGACGTTGCGGCGCATCTCTCAACAAACAAGACTTATCTGTCGCGTGCTATAAGCAGGATCATGTACACTAACTTTACACAGTTCGTCCACCATTTCCGGATCAGGGATGCCATAGTCATGATCAAGGAAGAACCGGGCATCAGCCTTGGGGATCTTTGTGAAAGATGCGGGTTCCGTTCCATGTCGTCTTTCACCAATGCCTTTAAATGCAATACTGGAAGGACTCCGGGGGAATGGAAACGTATTTATATTATCAGTAACGGGAAAGAGGAAACATTCGATGCTGCTCTGGTTGTTCAGAACGAAAAAGCGAGGAGCTGACCGCCCCAAAAAGAGAAGTGGCCTGGAGATGTTTCGAATTATCGACGACGTAATGAAGTCCGGGAAGCTGTTCCTTGATCCGGAACTGTGTCTGAATAGGATTGCGGCTGAATCCGGAATGAACAGGACCTACGTATCACAGACATTGGGAAAATATGCTAAGGGATATTACAGTTATGTGAACGAATATCGTCTCCGTTATGCATTCGAGATACTGACAGATGTGTCGCGAATGCCCGTGACCCTGACGGAACTGGCGTCATGTTCGGGATTTTCGGACGAACGGGCCATGAACAAATATTGTTTGAAGGCATATGGAATCACCGCTTCCCACTATTTCAGCAGAAGGAAAGTCTCACATTGAGATAGGATGAACGGTCTATATGAAGAATCTGTCGATCTTTTTCAATGCATCGGGCAATGCGAAGACGGCAACACGGTCATAAGGCTTGAATACCGTATCCCCGATGGCGATGAATGCTTCGTTGCCGCGAATTACCCCGCCGACTATGGCGTTTTCTGGAAACTCCAGTTCGCTCAGCTTCGCTTTTGTTATTGGGCTGTTGGGGTTTACCACGAACTCCAGCATCTCGGCATTGGTCCCGGTAAGGCATTTTATGGATCTTACCTTGTTGTTCAGGGTGAAGCGGAAGATTTTGCTTGCCGTTATCAGTTTCTTATTTATCACGGAATCGATGCCCATCGATTCGGCAAGTTTTATGTAATCCATGTCCTCGACTTCGGCTATGGTTTTCCTTACTCCCTTTCTTTTGGCTTCTATACAGGAAAGTATGTTTATCTCGGAGTTCGAAGTCACTGCCACGTATGCGTCGAACTTTTCTTCGCCTTCGGACTGGAACGGGTCTTCGCTACGCCCGTCTCCGAACGAAATCATCGTCTTGTTCAGTTTTTCAGAGAGGTATTCGCATCGATCCCTCTTCTTCTCGATTATCTTTACGAAATCTGCGATGTTTTCCATTTTTCGCGCTACCATTTCCCCGATGCGTCCGCCGCCTAGGATTAGGAGATTCTTGATCGGGATATCTCCTTTTCCGGAATATTTCATGCATTCGTCGATGCCTTCCTTCTTAGCTATTACGTATAGCAGGTCATGTTTCCTGAAGCTGGTATCGCCGTGGGGTATCAGAGTTTCGCCGTTCCTGGATATGGCGATTGCCCTGAATGAAAGATCCCCTTTGGCATAATTGAAATCCTTGGGACACTTGTTTATGAGTGGCGCTCCTTCTTCCAACCTGAAAACGACCAGCTGCAGTTTGCCGTGTGCGAAATCCATTATTTCGCTGGTACGCGTCTTTTTAAGCAGATCTATTATCTCGTTTGCGGCGTTCCTTTCCGGATAAAAAAGCAGGTCTATCCCAAGGTCGGTAAAATATAGTTTGTTTTCGTGGTTCAGATATTCTTCGTTGTTTATCCTGGCGGTGACGACTTTGGCTCCCATCTTCTTCGCCAGCATCGCACTAACGAGGTTGGCATCCTGTTCCTTCGCCGGAACGACCGCAATGAAAAGGTCCGCATTTTCGACTCCAGCCTGATGCAGTATGTCTATGGATGTGGGGCTTCCGCAAATGGTAAGGGCATCAGTCATTTCCTGAACGGTTTCCAAACGGCTTTCGTCGCTGTCTATTACCGTAAAGTCGTGGACATCGGAATCCAGCATCTTCGCCAGGTGCGTTCCCACTTCCCCTGCCCCTGCTATGATGATCTTCATGGTTTAGTGCATTTTTGTGGATATCAGGGTCAGAAACTCGTTTCTAGTGCGTGGATCCTTGAGGAAAGTCCCGGTAAATGCGGAAGTGGTGGTCACCGAGTTCTGTTTCTGAACGCCGCGGAGCTGCATGCACATATGGGCAGCTTCAATTACAACGGCTACTCCGAGTGGATTCAGGGTGTTTTGTATGCAGTCCCTTATCTGGACCGTCAATCTCTCCTGTACCTGAAGCCTGCGGGCATAGACTTCAACTACGCGGGCTATCTTGCTGAGTCCGGTGATGAAGCCGTTTGGGATGTACGCCACGTGCGCCTTACCGTAAAACGGCATCATATGGTGTTCGCACATGGAGTAAATTTCTATGTCTTTTACAACTACCATTTGCTGGTATTTCTCCTTGAACATAGCCGAGCGAAGTATGGAAGATCCGTCTTCCTCGTATCCCTTTGTCAGAAACTGGATGGCCTTGGCCACTCTTTCGGGTGTTTTCACAAGCCCTTCGCGCGAAGGATCCTCTCCGATCAATTCGAGGATTCTCTTGTAATGAACTGCAAGTTCGTCAGTTATATTTTTATCGTAATTCTCTATCTTTTCGTATGCCATAGAATTTCACCAAAAATCGTTACAATTATACTAATATTTTCAATTCTTCCCAAGTTATTGCTAAATTCGTATCCCCATTGAAAGTACCTTGAAGGAAAGTAAGATTATGGAAGAAGTGATTAGAATAGAAGGGATTAGCAAGATCTACCGTGTGGGAGACCAGGAGGTGAAGGCTCTCGATGGAGTTGATCTGGCTGTAAGGAAAAACGAATTCGTCGCGATAATGGGACCTTCCGGAAGCGGGAAATCCACTCTCATGAACATACTCGGCTGCCTTGATTCGCCTACATACGGGAGGTACATACTTAATCATACGGATGTAAGCGAAATGGAAGACAGGGAACTCGCCCGTATAAGAAACAAGGAGATAGGATTCGTTTTCCAATCCTTCAATTTGCTTCCGCGTTATACAGCCATCGAAAATGTTGCTTTGCCGTTGATTTACGCCGGGATTCCAAAGGAAGAACGATTCAGGAAATCCAAGTCAGCACTTGCAAGCGTAGGTTTGGAACAACGTATGGAACATCGTCCTAACGAACTTTCGGGAGGGCAAAAGCAGCGTGTCGCATTGGCGAGGGCTTTGATAAACGACCCTTCCATTATTCTCGCGGACGAGCCTACCGGTAATCTGGATACTAAAACGTCCATCGACATAATGCATCTGTTCGAACAGGTCTACAGGGGGGGCAATACATTGATCGTTGTAACGCATGAAGAGGACATAGCATTGTATGCCAGAAGGATAGTCCGTCTCAGGGACGGACGTATAGAATCGGATGAAATCAATGCGCATCCGACTCTTGCAGAATAAGGATTTTATAATATCTGCCATGCCAAAAATTTATACTAAAACAGGAGACACCGGTACGACCTCGCTTGTGGGCGGAACCAGGGTTTTCAAGAATAATCCGCGAGTTCAGGCTTACGGAGATGTCGACGAGCTGATTTCCGCAATAGGTTTGCTGAGGGCGGAATTACTTGCCGACAATGCAAAAGGCATTTATGATGCAGTCGCTGCCGAACTCGGCCACATTGAGTCCATGCTTATGGGCATAGCTTCCCATCTTGCAGCCGACAAGCCGGTCCAGAGACTTAAGGATTTCGACGAAAACGAGATACTCTTCCTGGAAGGAAGGATCGATGCTTATACTGCTGAATTACCGGAGGTAAAGGCCTTCGTCCTTCCGTCCGCACCGGTTGCATCTGCCCAGTGTCACGTCGCACGTACTATTTGCCGCCGTGCCGAACGTTCCGCGATGGATATCCCTGCCAGAGGTGACCAGGATGTTGTGGCGACCAAGTATTTGAATCGCCTTTCCGATTACCTGTTCGTCATGGCAAGAAAATTGTGTGCTATGGCTTCCGTAGGCGAAGAGTTGTGGATTCCGGAGTAAACAAGCTGATTATAAGGTGTTTAATGCGGACTTTGCATTATTTGTGAAGAAAAGATTTGCATATGTAAAAATTTTATATCTTTGCAGCCCCTAAGTGGAAAGTAACACTTAATATTTTGTCAATATGTATTGGACTCTTGAACTTGCATCTAAACTTGAAGACGCTCCGTGGCCAGCGACCAAGGATGAGCTTATCGACTATGCCCAGCGTTCAGGCGCACCTCTCGAAGTAATTGAAAATCTTAATGATTTGGAAGACGATGGTGAACCTTATGAGAGTATTGAAGACATTTGGCCTGATTATCCTTCGAAGGAGGATTTCTTTTTCAACGAGGAGGAATATTGAAAGTCGAATATTAGTTCGCCGTTGGTAAAAACGGCACGACAATATTTTTGAAGAGGATGACCGGAAGGTTATCCTCTTTTTTTTTGCGCATCGTCATCTTCCCGGCGGCACAGCAGTTCCAGCGCTTCGTCCAGTAGCAGTGCATCCTTGATTTTGAAGTTGCCTGAAGCGGAACGGATAAGCGCGGACATGTAGGCTCCGGTGCCGAGCGCCAGGCCGAGGTCGCGGGCGATGGCACGGATATATGTGCCTTTGCTGCAAGTGATCCGTATGCTGGCGGTCGGAAGATCTGGATCAGCGTCTCCCGGATGCTGGAAATCGAAGAACCGGTCCGGAGCTCCCGCGAATTTGCCGGATCTGGATCTTTTGTCGTCTTTTTCTGCAGGGGTTCCGAAAGAGAGTATTTCCATCCCGCTTATTGTTATCTCCGACGGCTTCATCCTGACGTCCGTATCGCCTTTTTCCGCCGGCATCGGTATGGAATTCCTTGCTGCCTGCGCTTCGCGGGCGATCTGATAGGCCCGGACGCCTTCCACCATCTTGGCTGAAAACAGGGGAGGGATCTGTTTCTGACGGCCTATGAAACCGCATATGGCCTTTTCCAATCCGGCAAGGGTCACATTGGTGTCGGGATAGCGTTTGTCTATCGGTTGCTCGAGGTCGAAGGTTGGCGTTGTGGCTCCGAACTGGAATTCCGCGACGTATTCCTTGTCGTGGCTCTGGAACGTGCCGGCCGATTTTGTCGCCTTTCCTGCGCAGATCAGCAGAATCCCCGTGGCAAGCGGATCCAGGGTGCCTGCGTGTCCGACCTTTATGTTCTTCCTTCGGAAATGGTGCTGCAATGCGAATTTCATCTTCCGTACGACATCCGAAGACGTCCACCGGTATGGCTTGTCGATCACGAAAACCAGGCCGTCGGGATAATCTTCCAGGTCGTTTCCGACTGTCCCGTTGAAATTCCTGTCTATGATTTGAGGATTCGGCACCGCAGGCATTGTTTTTATCTTTTATTCTGCAGGGATCTTGTTTATCCTGCGTTCGTGCCTTCCTCCTTCGAACTTCCCGTCGATGTAGGCCATTACGCATTTCTTTGCCGTATCGCCGTCAATGAAGCGTGCGGGAAGGACCAGGATGTTTGCGTTGTTGTGGCGCTTGACGAGTGAGGCGATCTCCGGTATCCATGCGAGTCCGGCGCGTATGCCCTGGTGTTTGTTCAAGGTCATGGCCATTCCGTTGCCCGTGCCGCAAATGGCGATTCCGAAATCCGCCTCTCCGTTCTCGATCGCCTTTGCGAGAGGATGTGCCACATCGGGATAATCCATGGATTCGGTACTGTGCGTACCGAAGTCCTTTATTCCGTAACCCTGGTCGCTCAGGAAGAGTTTCAGGGATTCCTTCAGTTCATAGCCGGCGTGGTCGGCTGCAAATCCTATGATCTTCATCTTATGTATTTTATGAGTTTGTGCTCTATTTCAATATTTTCACTGCGTTCCCGACGCGCTTCAAGAACTCGTCTTTACCTATCAGAATGATTATGTCCGCTATCGAAGGCCCGTTCGATGCCCCGACTATGAAGAGCCTCAGCGTATTCATATTCCTGCCGAGAGCTTTCCTGTCATCGGGTGCGCTGTGGGATGCGACCCATTCCGGTATTCTTTTCTCCAGTTCCTCCTTGGTGAAAGGTTCCACCGTGCAGATGAATTCGGCGAGAGCCGGAACGACGCTCTTGTCGGTGGCGTCGTTCCAGAACTTTGCTACGCTTGCAGGGTCATATTCGGCCGGCGCTTCGAAAAAGAACGAGGACTGGCCCCAAAGTTCGTTTACGAAGTGGACCCTTTCCCTGACAAGTTCGCAGACTTTTCCGACATACCCGTCGGAAAAGCCTTTCAAATTCTCGCCAGCTACTTCGCGGAATTGTGCAACTAGGTCTGAAGTGCTTTGTTTGCGTAAATATTGTTCGTTAAACCATTTAGCCTTCTCTGGATTGAACCTTGCGCCCGACTTTACGACCCTGTCGAGCGAGAATGCGTTTATTAGTTCGTCCATAGTGAATATTTCCTGTTCGGTACCAGGGTTCCATCCTAGCAGCGCCAACATGTTAACGAAGGCTTCGGGATAATATCCGTCCTCCCTGTAACTGCGGGTTACGGTACCGTCTTCCCCGATCCATTTCAACGGAAAGACCGGGAACCCGAGCTTGTCACCGTCCCTTTTTGAAAGTTTGCCCTTGCCGCTCGGCTTCAGCAAAAGGGAAAGGTGCGCGAAGCGCGGCTGTACCTCTTTCCACCCGAATGCCTCGTAGAGCATATAATGCAACGGGAGCGAAGGAAGCCACTCTTCACCGCGTATGACTTCGGTTATATCCATGAGATGGTCGTCGACTATGTTGGCCAGGTGATAGGTAGGCAGCCCGTCGGAAGCTTTCCAGAGGACCTTGTCGTCTACTATCGAAGAATTGACTTCTATGTCGCCCCTGATAAGGTCGTGCATCCTTATCGTCCTGTTTTCCGGACATTTGAAACGAACGGTCCATTCATGTCCGTCCTGCAGCCTCTTTGCCACCTCGCTTGGCGGCAATGTCAACGAATTGACCAGCGAGGCGCGATTCTGCCAGTTGTATATGAAGGTTTCGCCGCGTGATTCGCACTCCTTACGCATCCTGTCCAGATCTTCCTCGGTGTCGAAGGCATAGTATGCATGGCCCGTTTCCACGAGTTGTTCCGCATACTTGCGGTAAATGCCCTTCCTTTCGGATTGCCTGTATGGAGCGTGGGGATGTTTAGGGGAAGGTACGGATACTACGTTCCCATTTTCGTCCACTCCTTCGTCCGGAATTATGCCGCACCATTTCAGGGAGTCGATTATGTATTTTTCCGCTCCCGGCACGAAGCGCCTGGAGTCCGTGTCTTCAATCCTGATTAGGAAATCACCGCCATGTTTTTTCGCATAAAGGTAGTTGTACAAAGCCGTGCGGACACCGCCCATGTGCAAGGGGCCGGTAGGTGACGGTGCAAAACGTACTCTTGTTCTTTTTTCCATATCGTCGGTTTTTTTACTTGTATTGAATCATCCTGTCGCGGCGCTTGAATGCCGGTTCGATTTCAAGGTTGTCTATGCTGTCGTCTTCGCCTACTATCAATGCCGGCTTCTCGTTTGGCTTGAAATGGACGTTCGGCGTAGTATTTTCGTTATGAAGCGTCTTCTGGATAGGAGCACCTGTCTGGTACATCCCTTCGGCCTCTTCCGGTTTGAGATAAATCTTGTCCTTGCTGTCGATCTGGACGAATTGAGGCAGGGAAGTCATCTCGAAGCCGGTGGCGATGACAGTGACCATTATCTTGCTGCCCGCATTATGGTCCTTGACGACCCCGCGCTTGAAATTGTCGGCATTGCCGGTATAATCGTTTATATAGTCCATGATTTGGGAGAATTCCTCCATCTTCATGCTGTCGTCTCCGTCCCCGGTAGTTATGTTTACCAGCGCACTGCGTGCGGTGCTGAGGTCCAGTTCGTTGAGAAGGGGGGACGTGAACGCCTGCGTGACGGCTTTCAACGCCCTTCCTTCGCCTTCTCCCTCGCCGATGCCAATAAGTGCTATTCCGCTGTTCTTCATAACCATTTTCACGTCTGCGAAGTCGACGTTGATGTGTCCGTGGCTGTGGATTATGTCGGCTATGCCTTTTACGGCGGTACACAGGACCTCGTCCGCCTTAGGGAAAGCTTCGAAGAACTTGTCTTTGCCGTAAATTTCGTAAAGCTTGTTGTTGTCCACCACCAGGAGGCTGTCGACATGCTTCTTCATTTCCGCCAGCCCTGCTATGGCACGGTTGCGTGCTGCGGGGCCCTCGTCCCTGAACGGGAGCGTTATGACGCCGATGACCAGCAGCCCCTTTTCCTTCGCAGCTTCGGCGATGACGGGTGCCGCCCCTGTTCCCGTACCGCCTCCCATGCCGCATGTTATGAATACCATTTCGGTGCTGCCTTCCAGGAAATCCTTGATCTTCTTCAGGGATTCCAGTGCGGCCTTGCGCCCCGTCTCGGGGTCGCAACCTGCTCCGAGACCTTTGGTAAGGACTTCTCCCAACTGGAGCTTGTTGGGAACGTCGCTGTCCTCCAAAACCTGCTTGTCGGTGTTGCATATCATGAAATTCACTTCCTTTATACCGGCGTGGTACATATGCGTGACTGCGTTGTTCCCCCCTCCTCCGACTCCTATAACGGTTATTATGGATTCGGTCTTCTTCCAGTCGTTCGGGATTATCTTTATATCTTCCATATCGTCATAATCGTTCAGGTCTTTTATAATAGGTTCATTCTTATCCATATCCGATTGCCTTTTTACGCTTCGTTGTCGTCGCTCTTGAAAATATCGTCGAACAGATCCTTGAATCCGCCCTTTCTCGTATTCTTTTCCTTTTTATCCCGGGTCCTGGACTCTTTTTTTACCTTTCTTGGGGTATCCTTCCCATTGCCTTTTTCGTCTGTATATCCGAAAAGGTCGGTTTGGGTGCTTGGACGGCTTATGTATTGGACTTCTATGTCGGCGCTTTCCTCTATTCTCTTGCGGTTCTCGAAGTAATACAGGGCTAGCCCGGTATCGACCGAAGAATTCGGACTGTAAACGGCTTCGTCGAACCTATTGGTGTGTATGCGCTGCAGGTCAGGGGAGGCGAGCCTTATGTTGTATCCGAGGATCTGGTTCGCAAGTTCCTGGATCCTTTCCATGTAGCACGTCCCTCCGGTGATGACCACCCCGCCCGGGAGTTTTCCCTGTAAACCGGATTGTTCTATTTCGTAGGATACGGCCTCGAATATTTCGGTCATCCTGGCTTCGATTATATGCGCAAGGTTCTTGAACGATATCTCCTTGTCCTGCTTCCCGGCCTGTCCGGGGATCACTATGATCTTGTTCTCGGTGACGAGGTTCTCTACGCAGCAACCGTATTTCACCTTCATTATTTCCGCGTTGTTGAAGGATACCCCCGTAGATGTGCGTATGTCGTATGTGACCGAGTTGCCGGCGAAGGGAATTATTGCTGCGTGGCGTATTATGTTATCCTTGATCACCAGCAATTCCGTAGTGCCTGCACCGATGTCGAGCAATGTTACGCCCAGCTCCTTCTCGTCCTTGGACAGCGTCGAGCATGCGGCGGCAATTGGAGAAAGCAATATCAGTGTGGGCTTTATGTTCGCATGCGCAAGGACATCCCTTATGTTGCGGATCAGGGAACTCTTTCCGGTAACGATCCTGTAATATCCGCTTATCTTTTTCCCGCTCATCCCCACGACGCCGTTCCTGCTGTATCCGAGCATGTCGTCCACGTCATATTTCTGTGGAATGACGTTGAGCCGCTCTGACCCTTCTTCTTCCTGGGAGTGTATGACGTTATTTATGAGTTCTTCTATCTCAATGTCGGTGATGAGGCTATCGGGATGAGCCCTCGTTGTGGAGACCATTGTCGTCTCGCATTTCTTCAGGGGCCCGGAAATCGAAACCATTGCTTCATCTATTTCAACGTTTGTCTGCTCCCTGACTTCGTCGACCGCTTTCTGCAGGGTTTCGCAGGCTTTCTGTATGTTGACTACTGCTCCCCTTTTCACTCCTTCGGAAGGAACCTTGCTGAATCCCAATATGTTTATTCCCGTATCGCACTTCTCGGCCAGCAGGACTCTTGTCGCTGACGTGCCGAAATCTATCGCTGCAATCTGTTTGCTATCCATATCACTTGCATATTATCTGATTTTTATATTTCAAATTTACTTCCGAATACTTGTTCCATCCCTTTTCCGGTATGACGGCCTTGTAGAAAGCATCGAGTTTGCCGAACTTGTCGGCGTACCTGTCGAATCCGCCGAACACAATGGTCTGTTTCCCTATTCTTGGAAAGATTATGACATTCCCGTCAGGTGCTATTTCCACCTGCTCTATCTGGGCACTCCAGAAATTACTGTCCGCTATGAAGTTGGCAAAAGGCAGAAGGTTATCCATCCATTTCTTGTCGCGGCCCTTGAGGTACCCTCTGGTATATTTGTCCACCTTTATAGGAATGTATCCGGTTATTATGGTGACATACGAGGAGTAATCGTCCTGAAGAGGGAATATCCATCCTGTCCTGTCGATGTAGAATCCCAGTCCCGACGTCTGTATCCTGGCTACCGGGCGATGCTGGCGTACGGTTATATGCAGGATGCCGTCATCCGTTACGTATGCTTCGCTCGACCTTATCGCACTCGTCGTGTTCAACAGGGTTTCGATCGCACCGCAGTTAACATCGTATAGCTTCCTGCCCCTGACCTTGAAAGTCTCCTGTACCGTGTTTATTATTTCATCCTTGTGCACGAAACGGTTCTCGGTACTGTCTGCTATGACTACCTCAATGCTTTTGCAGATGCGTTTTGCCGCACTCTCCCGCTCAAGTTTGGTCGTAAAGTAGAAGTATGCCCCAAGTAATACAGTGGCGATCGCCATCAGAACGTATGTCAGGATGCGTCTAACCATTCCTTTTTTTTCTTTCCTCTTCCTCTTTGGTCATGTCTGAAATATATTGCACTATCGGTTCCACGAATCTGTCAATGTCGCCTGCCCCGAATGTGACCAGTACGTCGAATTTTCTCTTTTTCAATTCGTTCATAAGCTCCACACGGTTTATCTGAACCTTGCTCCTGAGTTTGACTTCGTCGAAGATGAGTTTGGATGTCACACCGGGAATTGGTAATTCTCTGGCTGGATAAATATCGAGCAGGATCAATTCGTCGAGATTGCTCAGGACTTTTCCGAAATCCTTTGCGAAATCCCTTGTCCTTGAATACAGATGTGGCTGGAATATGCCGGTGATCTTTCTGTCGGGGAAGATTTCCCTTATCGATTTTATGGCGGCTGCGATTTCGTTCGGGTGGTGTGCGTAATCGTCTATGTAAGCTACTGAAGGGGTATTGACCTTTATATCGAGCCTGCGTTCCACTCCGGCGAAGCAGGACAATGCCTTCTTTATCTTTTCAGGCTCAACCCCGTGCAGGAATGCCGCAGCGAATGCCGCAACCGAGTTTTCCACATTGATCCAGCCCGGTATCCCCATTCTGCAGTGTTCCGCTTTCCCTCCCGGATAATTGATGGAATATTCGAAGTACCCTCCATCCTGTGGAACGATATCCGAAGCATAGAAGTCACAAGGCGTATCATAAGCGTAATCGTATGTCTTGGCTGTAACCTGCGACCTGTCGACGGGCAGTTCCCTTTTCATTATTAGATATCCGTCGCTTTTCACCTGCGATGCGAATTCGGCAAATGCATTGCGCATGTTGTCCACGTTCCCGTAAATGTCAAGATGGTCCGCGTCGGTCGCAGTAATTACTGCGATCTCGGGATGCAGTTGCAGGAATGATCGGTCGAATTCGTCGGCTTCGGCCACCAGGACCGGATTTTTCGAAAGCAGGAGGTTGGTGTGATAGTTTTTGGAAATTCCACCAAGGAAAGCTGAACAGCCCTCGCCTGAATCGGTGAGGATATGAGCGAGAAGGGTAGAGATTGTGGTCTTTCCGTGGGTACCTGAAATGGCGAGGCATTCGTTCCTGTCCGCTATGGTTCCAAGAGCCCGGCTGCGCTTGATTACAGTATACCCGTTTTCATTGACGTATTTCAATTCCACGAAAAGTTTGCGGACAGCCGGCGTATATATTACCAGGGTATGTTCCCTGTCCTTGGGAATCAATGAAACATCGCTGTGATAGTGGATCTTGATTCCTTCCTCCTCCAACTCCGCCGTGAGTTTGCTCGGCGTCTTGTCGTAACCGCTTACGATGATACCCCTGTGTTTGTAGTAACGGGCTACGGCACTCATTCCTATGCCTCCGATGCCTATTAGGTAAACATTATCTATCCTGTTCATTTTCTTATCAATTTAATTACTTCGTTTGTTATGGCTTGTGCCGCGTCCTTTCTTGCCAGCGCTCCGGCGGCTTCTTCCAGCGACCGTATTTTCCCGGGGTCGTTCAACAGCCCTTCCATGCATGGAACCAGCTTTTCCAATGCTTCGGAATCCTTTATCATAATGGCAGCTCCCTTACCGACAAGAGCCATCGCATTATGTGTCTGATGGTCCTCGGCAACCAGGGGCGAAGGTACGAAAACAGTCGCCTTCCCTGCAACGCAGAGTTCAGAAATCGTTCCCGCTCCGGCTCTGGAGACTACCAGGTCGGCTGCTGTGTATGCTTTTTCCATGTCCCTTATGAAATCAGAATAGACGACGTTTCGGCCTTTTTTATCCGCCATGAAGGTGTCCACCGAATCCTTGTATGCCTTTCCGCATTGCCATAGGATTTGATAGCCGGCCGATGCCGCCCTTTCCATTACCCATTTTTCCATTACTTCGTTCAACGTCCTGCATCCTAGACTTCCGCCCACGACGAATACAGTTTTTTTCCCGGGATCAAGGCCATAGAATTTTCTTGCCTCTGGTTTCCGGCTCTCATCGCATTTATCGATCACGCTTCTGATCGGATTTCCGGTCAGTATGATTTTTTCTTTCGGGAAATATTTTTCCATCCCTTCGTATGCGACACATATTTTTTGTACTCTGTTCGAAAGTTTCCTGTTCGTCAGGCCGGCAAACGAGTTCTGTTCCTGTATGAGACACGGGATACCCATGCCGGAGGCGGCCCAAAGGAGAGGCCCGGAAGCATAGCCTCCGACCCCGACGGCGACGTCGGGCTTGAATTTGCGGATAATGTTGCGAGCCAATGCAATGCTTCGCAGCAACTTGAACGGAAGAACCAGGTTGGAGAGGCTGAATTTCCTCTGCAACCCGGTTACCGGCAGCCCTTCTATCTTGTATCCCGCTTCCGGGACCTTTGACATTTCCATTCTTCCCAAAGCTCCGACGAACAGTATTTCAGTTGCCGGATTCTTTTCCTTCAGTGCGTTGGCTATCGATATGGCGGGGAAAATGTGTCCTCCCGTACCTCCTCCGCTTATTATTATTCTTATGTCGTTACTCATTTTTCAACTTTTTTTTGTGCGGTATTGTCGAGGGTGCGGCTGACCGATAAAATTATTCCGAACGCCCCGCAGAGCACAAGATATGCCGTCCCTCCGTGACTTATCAGGGGAAGGGTGTGTCCTGTAATCGGGATGAGTCTGACATTTACCAAGATGTGAAGCATGGCCTGGATTACTATTAGCAACGACAATCCCATTACGACTATCGAGCTGTATGTCGTCTTGCACCGTTTGGTGATTATTATGCACCTGTAGAAAAACCATAAATAGAAAAGCAACACCAAAATGCCGCCGATCAGTCCGTATTCCTCGACGATGAATGCGTAAATAAAATCGGAGAAAGCCATGGAAAGGGAGTATCTCTGGGTACTCTTTCCGGGACCTTTCCCTATGATGCCGCCTTCCGAGATCGCGATCTTGGCGTTCTCGCTTTGTCGTATATCGTCGAGTTCTTTCTGTGTAAGTACTTTGGTCCTTCCGTTGATCTCATTCCTGCTTCCGGAAACGAATCCGTTTATTCTGTCTTCGGCTGTCCCGAAGCGATTGAAAAACTTCTCCACTTTGCTTTTACCGGAATCGTCCCGCTTCTTGTCGAGTGCCTTGTAGGCTCCGAACAGGAGAACAAGGGCGGCTGCGCCGGCTCCGATGGTGACTAGAAGATACCATGGCTTTATACCTATTATGAGAAGGATCAAAAGGGCTAATACCGCGATGAGCATCGAAGTGCTGAAACTGTTGACTATGATTAGACTGCAGACGAGCACTATCGGAAGCAGCATCTTGAGACAGTAATCCCAGAACGTGTCTATCTTGAATACTTCTGCGGCTCTTGCCAGATAGAGTACGAGTGCGACTTTGGCCGGTTCGAATACTTGGATCGTATGGCTGCCGATCCTGATTCCACGGACCGCCCCGTTGACTTCTGCACCGATGAAAAACGTGAGTACCAATAGTATAAGCGATAGAGCGAAGAGTATGAAACTTATCGAGCGGTAAAATTTCAACGGTATCCTGTAGCATACGTATAGGGCTATCAGCCCCAAGGCTACGCTCTTCAGTTGATCGAACAGACAGTCTATTTTGCTTATTCCCCTAGAGGAGGCCAGGAAACTGCTGGCGGAAAATACCGACACTATACTCGTGACGGCAAGTAACAGCACTATGATCCAGATTACCGGATCGCCCTGCATCGGTTTCCACTCCCGTTTCCCCTTTGAAATGTTTTTCCCTATGGTTTTATCTTCTGTCATATAGTCATTTGAGTTCGTTTACGGCCTTTTTGAAAAGCGTGCCGCGTTCCTCGTAGTTCCTGAACAGGTCGAAACTTGCGCAACATGGTGAAAGCAGCACCGTGTCGCCCGGTTTCGCGAGTTCATATGCCGCCTTTACAGCGTCTTCGGCATTTCTGGTATCGACGATAACCGGAATCATGTTACCGAAACTTTCGTGAAGTTTGCGGTTGTCCATGCCGAGGCAAACGAGAGCCGTGACCTTTTCTTTCACCAATGCGTACAGTTCGGAGTAGTCGTTGCCCTTGTCCGTTCCTCCGGCGATCCATATAACGTTGGCCTTCAAACAGTCCAAGGCGTAATATGTAGCGTCGACGTTTGTCCCTTTTGAATCGTTTATGAATGTTATTCCGTGAAGGGTGCGCACAAATTCGTTCCTGTGCTCGATGTTTTTGAAGCTCATCAGGCTTTCACGGATAATCTTGTTGCTTATTTTCATGACTTTGGCCGTAATTGCCGCTGCCATCGAATTGTAAATGTTATGCCTGCCTTGGAGGGAAAGCTCGTCGAGGAACATCCTGTATTCTTCCCCTTCGACGTTGACATGCATCTCTCCGTCCATTGCGTAAGCTCCCTCTTCCTCTTTTTGTTCTTGTGAGAAAGGCAGTTTCTTGCATTGGAGCACTATTTCGTTCAGGTGTCCTACCGTCACTTCGTCGTCGGAGCAGAATATGAAGCAATCTTCGGAACGCATGTTCTGCGTTATGCGGAATTTCGCATTTACGTAATTTTTCATCTTGAAACCGTAACGGTCCAGATGGTCGGGGGTTATGTTGAGGATGACGGCGATGTCGGCCCTGAATTCGTACATTCCGTCGAGTTGGAAACTGCTTAATTCCAATACGTAATAATCATGCTTCTCGGTAGCTACCTGGTATGCGTAGCTTTTCCCTATGTTGCCGGCGAGTCCCACGTTCAGCCCCGCATTCCTTAGAAGGAAATAAATTATGGAAGTGGTGGTCGTCTTGCCGTTGCTGCCCGTTATGCATATTTTCCTGGATTTGTCGTAACGGCCTGCGAATTCTATTTCTGAAATCACGGGGATGTCCTTCTTGCGTACTGCCTGTATCACAGGGGCGTTTTCCGGGATCCCTGGGCTTTTAATTATCTCTCCGGCATCCAGTATCCTGTCCAGGGTGTGACCACCTTCTTCGTAAGGTATGTCCCACTTCTTCAGTGTTTCCGTTTCCTCTTCACCTATGGTGCTGAGATCCGAAACGAACACTTCGAAACCCTTCGTCTTGGCTAGGACCGCGGCTCCTACGCCGCTTTCGCCTGCTCCCAGTATTACGATTCTTTCCATTATCTGATTTTCAAAGTTACGATTGTCAATACTGCCAGCATCAATCCGACGATCCAGAACCTCACCACTATCTTGGCCTCCGGGATAGGATTTTTTGGCGACTTCAGCTTGGCTGGTATGTCTGTTCTCTGGTAGTGGTGGTGCAGTGGCGCCATCCTGAAGTATCTTCTTCCGGTCCCGTATTTCTTTTTCGTTGATTTGAAATAGCATCTCTGAATGATTACCGACAGACTTTCGACGAGAAATATGCCGCACAAGATGGGAAGGAGCAGTTCCTTCCTTATGATGACGGCGCATACCCCTATTATTCCTCCGAGGGTCAGCGACCCGGTATCCCCCATGAATATCTGGGCGGGGTAGGAGTTGTACCACAGGAATCCCAGCAGCGCTCCGAGCATTGACGACATGAAGACCGCGATTTCACCGCTGTTCGGTATGTACATTATGTTCAGGTATTGGGAATAGCCTGTATGGCCGCTGAGGTATGCGAGGATTCCAAGGGTCGCTCCGCAAATGGCTGACACTCCGGCATCAAGACCGTCCATCCCGTCGGTAAGATTGCTGCCGTTGGAGCAGGCTGTTATTATGAATATAATGACAAGGCAGTAGATGAACCACATGAACCATGTGCCGAACTTTCCCTTGAACGGCGAGAGCCAGCGGTAGTTGAATTCGTTCCATTTTACGAACGGGATCGTGGTTTTCGTGGTTCCTATCTCGATTGTTTCTTCCCGGTCTTCTTTACTGTTTTCGGTGGTTTTTACTTCTGAATACCCCGTTTCAGCCACTTCGGTAATTTCGGCTGTCCTGTGATGGGTAACTACTATCCTGGCCTGCGGATTGAAACACATTTCCAAGGCTATGAAAAGCCCGAGGGCTATCTGGCCCATCAACTTGTATTTCGGTTTCAAACCGTCCTTATTGTGCTTGAAAGTCTTGATGTAATCGTCTGCGAATCCCAATGCTCCGAGCCATATGGTGGTTACTATCAGCATCTGGATGTATATGTTGCTCAAATTGGCGAAGAGGAGGACAGGAATCAATATGGAAATCACGATTATGAGCCCTCCCATTGTTGGAGTGCCCTCCTTGCGGAACTGTCCTTCGAGGCCGAGGTCCCTGATCTCCTCGCCGATCTGCTTGCGGTGAAGATAGGCTATCATGTGTTTGCCTATCAGCATGGAACAGATTATAGCGACTATCGCCGCCGCTATAGATCTGAAAGATATGTATTGCATCAGGCCGGATCCCGGAAAATCCGCCGAGTGCCTTCTCAGGTATTCGAACAACTGATATATGAAAGCAGGCTGAATCATGGCAGTTAAAGCATATTGAAAGTTTCGTTTATTATTTCTCTGTCATCGAAATGGTGTTTCGTCTTTCCTATTATCTGGTAATCTTCGTGCCCCTTTCCCGCTATCAGCACGATCGAATTCTTCGGAGCCATCATCAGTGCTATGCGTATGGCTTCCCTGCGATCTGCTATGTATAGGGCCTTCTTTTTCGCCGTTACGGGGATTCCGGCCTTGATGTCTTCGATTATGGCTTCGGGATCTTCGGTGCGGGGATTGTCGCTTGTAACGATCATCTTGTCTGCATATTGCGATACTATTGCGCCCATTTCCGGACGTTTTGTCTTGTCTCGGTCCCCACCGCATCCGAAAACGCAGATCAGGACAGTTTCCCGGTTTATGTTCCTGAGAGTTCCCAATACGTTCTTGAGGGCGTCTGGGGTATGGGCATAATCCACTACCGCCGTTACGCCGTTAGGGCCCTTGATATATTCCATCCTTCCCTTTACAGGCTCCAGACGGCTTATGTTTTCGAGGACCTCCGTTCTATCTGCTCCGAGCAGGATCGCAGTTCCGTATACGGCAGCCAGGTTATATGCATTGTGGGTCCCAATAAAACGTGTCCAGACTTCCTGTCCGTTCATGCGCAGCAACATACCGTCCATGCCGCTTTCGAGGATCCTGCACTGGAAGTCGGCTGCCGTACGGCATGAGTATGTATATACTTCCGCCCTGGTGTTTTGGACCATAGTTTCTCCGTTTCTGTCATCGACGTTTGTCAGTGCGAAGGCTGTTTTCGGCAGGTAGTCGAAGAACAGTTTCTTGCAACGCAGATATTCGGCGAAGGTCTTGTGATAGTCCAGGTGGTCATGAGTGATGTTGGAAAATATGGCACCGCGGAAATCGAGGGCGTAGGTACGGTCCTGACCTGCGGCCTGGGAGGAAACTTCCATGAAGCAGTATTCGCATCCCCGGTCGCACATCTCCTTAAGCAGGAAGTTCGTTTCAACTGGATCCGGAGTGGTGTGGTCCGCTTCAATCCTTTCGCTGCCGATGCGGTTTTCTATGGTGGAAAGGAGGCCGCAGTTGTATCCGAGTCCGGTGAATAGATGGTAAAGCAATGTTACCGTCGTGGTTTTTCCGTTCGTCCCGGTTATACCGATGAGGTTTAATTTGCGGCTCGGATGATCGTAAAAGTTGGCTGCAACGACGGCGAGTGCCTTTCGCGAGTTTTCGACTTTTACGGCAGCCACCCCTTCTGGAGCTTCACCTTCCTGATATATGACCGCAGATGCTCCTGCAGCTATGGCGGCGGGAATATATTTGTGCCCGTCCTGTTCGTATCCATTTATAGCGACGAAAAGGGAACCGGGCAAACATTTGCGCGAATCGAATACTATGCTTCCTATTTCGAGTCCCACATTTCCCTTTACGGTTGTAAATCCTGTATTTTCAAGTAATTTGGATAACAGCATCTTTGTTTTCAATTAATGTCCTTGGAATCATGTTCTAGCATGAGGGCTACTTTTCCGGTAGCTTGTGCTCCTGCGGGCGGATTTTGTGCGATGACCTTCCCGTTGCCGCTAAAATTTACTTTGAATCCCCTGTTCTCAAGTATGTACATTGCATCCTTCAATCCCATTCCTACGACGCATGGAACTCCGGCAGCCGCAGTATCCTCCGGTGCCTTGTCCTTGAGGGATGTCAGGTAATCCACATCTCCCGGTTTCTCGTAATAGGCTTTCTGCCATTCAGGCGAGGAGGCATATATCTGTTCTGCGACCCTGCGGAAAACAGGGCCGCCCCATGACGCTCCGTAAAAGTTGCTCCTGGTCTTTTCGGAATAGACCACGACGATCATCGAATATTTCGGGGCTTCGCTAGGAAAGAAACCTACGAATGTCGCCTGATGCTGCCTGTAACCGTTCCTGTCTACGTATTCCCCGGTTTCAGGATCCACAATCTGTGCAGTTCCAGTCTTCCCTGATACGTGGACCTTGCATCCCTTGAAAGTGAATCTTCCTGTACCGTCCGTTACGACTCCCCTCAAGGCCCTTTTGACCGTGTCTATAGTTGATTTTTGACATATTACGCTGATCGTCTCGGGTTTGAATTCCTTTACGGGATGCCCGTCCTTCAGGAAAGCCGAAACCAGATAGGGTTTCATCATCTTTCCCCCGTTTGCCACTGCATTGTAAAAATTCAGCGTATGGAGAGGCGTAAGCTCGACAGTGTATCCCATAGCTATCTGCGGCAGGTCGACGGGGCTCCAGGTCGGGTCTTCCGGCGATTTTATGTACGCTTTTTCCATCCCTGCGAGGTCGAAATCGAAATTGTAGTTGATTTTCAAATCGTTGAGTTTGCCTATGAAATCTTCCGGATCCTTCTCGTAATTGGTAGTGGCCAGAATCCTGAAAACGTTGTTTGAAGATATCTCGAATCCGCGAAGGACCGATATCGTGCTGTATGAATTAAGATAGTGATCCTCGAAATCATGTCCACCGTATATCCAGTGTGGCTGAGCCTTTATCGTTTGGTCCAGCTTGAGTCCTTTCTGCTCGATCAGGGAGATCAGCGTTGCTAGCTTGAACACGGATCCTGGTTCCCCTTTTCTGTTGATGGCGAAATTTATCCGTTCGGAGAAGTCCCCCTCATATTTTTGCAGGTTGACCATGGCCCTGATGGCTCCTGTGGCTGTTTCCATGACTATGACGCATCCTCCCTGCAACTGGTCGCTCTTTGCGAGCTGTTCCCTCAGTGCCCGGTCAGCTATGTCCTGTATGTCGACATCTATTGTAGTCAAAACGTCTAGCCCGTCCTCTGGAGGAATTTCCGGCTGCGTGAAGTCGCGTATCCATTGATGGTTCTCGGTTCTCATCATCGGGCGCTTTCCCGATTTGCCTTTCAGAACATAATCATAGCACATCTCGAGTCCGACCTTTGTCTTTTCCGCATTATCGAGGGAATAGCCGAGTACCCTTCTTCCAAGCGTAGTGTATGGATAGAGTCGGCGTTCCTTTTTATCAACCTTAAGGCCGCCTTTGAAGCGGCCTTGGTTGAAAATAGGGAAATTTTGTATTTGTTGCAATTCCTGGTGAGAGACTAGTCGGTCACCTATCCTGATGTGTTTTCTATCCTTTTCCCTTGCATTGACCATTTCGCTTTCGAAATATCTAGGCGTTTTGTCGTTAAATATAGTCGAGAGATCGGCCGCAAGTTTCCCAACATCTCTGTCAAAGGTATCTTTATCCGAGACCGTACAGTCCATGTCTATTTCGTATTGCGGTGTCGATACCGCTAGAAACCTGCCGTCCCTTGCTAGAATGTCCCCTCTCTTCCCGTCTATGACGTCGTAACGAAAGTTGTTGCCGAACCTGTTCTTGTCCGGCTTGTGTATGAATTGAAGGTCTATTATCCTTCCTATCACTACGAGCCCGAGAATGGCTACGACAATGTATACTATGCCGAGTTTGGTGATGCTGACCTTAAGATTGTTCTTTCTGTTCCTCATCTCTGTTTCTCCATCTTTATTAGTCTTGCCGGCTGTTCCGGTGCATGAAGGTCCGAACCGCAATCCTCGAGCATCTTCTCTATTTTGGTACGCTGGTTGAAACCGGTCAGTTCCAAATCTTTGTGGGTATATTCTATCTTCAGTGTACCGACTTCCCTCTCTAGGCGCTCCTCTCTGGCAAGGGTGCTCTCTACAAAAAGGCTCCAGGCTATGATCAGTACTATGAGAAGACAGATCAGCAGTATGAAGGGAATCTCGTTTTTAAGTCCTTTGGTTACGAGTATGTCCCCGTTGAAAATCTTTTTTATCAGGCCGCCCTTGCTCATATCTTTTCCTCCCCGGTTTTTTCGGCGACCCTCAATTTTGCGCTGCGTGCCCTCGTGTTACCTTCTATTTCTGATTCTTCCGGTTTTACCGGCTTTTTGATCAAAGGTTGGAATGGAATGTTCCTGAAAGCGTTTTTCACGATCCTGTCCTCGAGGGATTGATATGTGATTACTGCGATCCTGCCGCCTGTTTTCAGCGAACCGGCTGCCTCTTTAAGGAATTCCGTCAGGTCATCCATCTCCCCGTTGACTTCTATCCTTAGAGCCTGATAAATCTTCGCCAGCGTCTTGTGCTCGCAGAATTTCGGCAGGGCCTTCGAAATGGCGCTGTAAAGGTCCCCAGTCGTGACGATCGGAGAAACTTTGCGGGCGGTGCAAATCATTCCGGCGAGCCGGTAACCGTCGGGGACCTCACCGTATGTGTTGAATATCCTTCCCAGTTCGCTCTCGCGATAGTAGTTCAACACCGATTGTGCCGTGAGTTTCTGGAGTGAATTCATTCGCATGTCCAACTTGGAATCGAAGCGGAAGGAGAATCCCCTTTCTCCTGTGTCGAATTGGTGCGAGGAGACCCCAAGGTCGGCGATTATGCCATCTATTCCTTCACCGTAACCTTCGGCCCTCAAAAGGTGGTGGATGTACTTGAAATTATTATGTATCAATATCAGACGATCGTCTGCTGGAGCGTTGGCCAAGGCGTCGAAGTCCTTGTCGAAAGCTATAAGGCGTCCTTTCCGGCCGAGCATGGAAAGGATTTTAAGGCTGTGGCCGCCGCCTCCGAAAGTCGCATCAGCGTAAATTCCATCAGGCTTTATGGCCAGAGCCTCTACACTCTCATTAAGGAGAACGGGTGTATGGTATTCAGACATTTTTGTTGCCCAGTATTCTTCTGGCGAGTGCAACGAAGTCGGAATTGCTCATTTTCTGGGCTTCGTATCTCTCTCTCGCCCAAATTTCGATTTTGTGGTCACTCCCGAAAAAGACGGCGTCCTTCACTACTCCGATCGATTCGAGCAGTTTCTTCGGGACGAGTATTCTGGACAGCTTTTCATCCGGCTCGACAACGGCGCGGTCGCTCATGTAGCCTCTCCAAAACCTTTCATCGTCCGGATTGAAGAAATTCAGTTTCTCTCTTACATCGTCTGATGTCCTTTCCCACTCTTCATAGGTGAACATTTCAAGGCAGTCTGCGTACAAATCCTTCTTAACCACGAATTTGCCGCAGGTACCACCCATCTGTGCCTTGAAAGCGGCAGGGAAGACCATTCTGCCCTTGTCGTCTATCCTGGCTCCATATTCTCCTATGAATTTGACCATCGTAGTGCCGTTTGCGTTATTTCGGTTACGCAAAAGTAAGTTAATTTTTCCACTTCTTTACATTTTATTCCATTTTTTTACACCATTTTATAAACAATTTGTTAACTTGCACCCGAAAACCAAGATAGTCACTTGATAATGGATTATTTTCGCAGAATAGCCATCTTGCTTCCCTTACCGGTCTTCATTTTACTTGTACCTTTTCTGCAAGGATGTAAGGCTTCTTCGAAACCGGTTCCAAAAAGTGGAAGAGGGCAAATGGACACTACTGCGGTCTCAAATCTCAACGCATACGGAATAGACGACTCGGGTTACGATATCTCCAATGGCATTATCAGGAACGGTGACAGCTTCGGATTCATTATGAACGGTTACGGAGTAGGTCAGAATGCCCAGGATTCGGCTATGGATGCGTCCAGAGAATATTTCGATGTACGCAGGATTAAGGCCGGTAACGAATATCACGCGTATTGCACGCCGGATGATCCGCCCCGCCTGGCATATTGGCTTTATGATATCGACAGGATGAACACGGTGATTTTCTGCTTCAAGGACTCCGTCTGTGCAAGGCTTTTCAGGCACGATGTCTCCATAGTGCCTCAATATTCGGAGGTCAAAATAATGAATTCCCTATGGCAGGATACTGAGGCTGCCGGCGTATCGCCGCTTCTCGCATTGAAGTTGTCCGACATCTATTCATGGACCATAGATTTTTTCGGCTTGAGGAAAGGAGATTCCTTCCGGGTGATTTATGACCTCGTGACATGCGAAGGCGATACCCTGGATATAGGGGACGTGCATTATTGCGATTTTATTCACGATGGGGAGAATTACGAGTGCTTTCGTTTCGAGGAGCGGGGGGATACTACCGGTAATCTTTATTGGGATTCCGACGGGAACAGCATGAGGAAGGCTTTCCTAAAGGCTCCTCTCAAATTTTCGCGTATTTCCTCCGGGTTCTCGTATCACAGATACCATCCGGTTTATCACATTTACCGTCCGCATACGGGTATAGATTATGCCGCTCCCAAAGGTACGCCCGTAAGATCCATCGGGGATGGAACTGTTATAAAACGGGGATGGGGAGGGGGAGGCGGAAATGTCGTTAAGATTCGACACAACAGCGTCTACACCACGGCATACATGCATCTTTCCCGTTATGGCACCGGCATCAGGGTGGGAACAAGAGTACGTCAGGGACAGGTCATCGGCTATGTCGGGGCTACCGGAACTGCAACAGGCCCGCACCTGGACTTCAGGGTGTGGAAGAACGGTTCCCCTATCAACCCCCTTAAGTTGAAATCTCCTCCGGACAAGCCGATAGGTGATTTGGAAAAGCAGGCGTTTGCAGCGTGCCGCGATTCGCTTCGCGCCGAATGCCGGCACATAGTTGCATTGAAATCATACGAAAGAAACATAATTGCACCGTTGAATTCGCTAAACGCTATGTAAAAACATCACATTCCTTTATATTCCACACATCACATTTCCTAAACCGGCCTTGCACTTGTTATTCGAGGCCGGTTTTTATTATATTTGCATTATCAAACACTTGCAGCTATGGCCGAATTCGAGATGCTTCACGATGTGCTCAGTATGAAGGAGCATGTCAATTGCCGCAATTTCAGGATTGATTCAGACAATGGTTTCTGTTACAAAGAAATAAAGGCTGGAGATTCTGTCGGTTTCGAATCGATGGATAACAATTATCTCTTTTTTTTCCTCGATGGCGATTATAGTATAGTGCGCAGCGGATTCCGCCGTACGGTTTTCCACAAGGACGAGATGATCGTAATTCCGAAGTCCGTGGAATTTCACGGAGAGGCGTTGACTGATTGCAAGATGGTGACAATGGGATTCGAACACGTATCGAGCGGTTGCGACAAGTTCGTTTTACAGCAGTATGAACCTTATTGCCAGACAGTCAGGTATGAATTCAAGGCTACTCCCGTAAGATATCCCATTACGGCATACCTGGATCTTCTGGTTTATTGTCTCCGCAACGGGATAGACTGTGCCCACCTTCAAGAGATGAAACAGAAAGAACTGTTCATTTATCTGTACGGATTTTATTCTTTCGAGGAAATAGGCGATCTGTTCCACCCTTTGGTCGGAAACGCCTTGAATTTTCGGGAACAAATGATGAACTCACTCAAGAGTGCAAAGACAGTGGACGACCTTGTCGAGGCTTCTCATTTGAGCCACAGTGCCTTTTATGCAAAATTCAAGAAGGAATTCGGGATTACTGCAAAGGATTGGATGCTTGAACAGTTGTCGCGCGAAATACTTCTGAGAATTCAGGACCCTGAGGTTACGATAAAGGATATAATATACGAATACGATTTTCCTTCTTATCCTGCATTCAACAGGTTTTGCCAGAGACAATATCATTGTACGCCTACTGAACTCGTTAATTATTACAGGGATTCCAGGGCTAATGCCAAATCCGGCATCAAGTGAGTTTTCCTCGGATCATTTTTTTATCAAGAGTTGGAAACGTAGGTTTCGTGAACTAAACGAAATTTTTTGATAACTCACTGCAAAAATGTAGGAATACCTTTGCAGCGACAAAAAAGTAATGCCTGTTGCTGACATACTTATTTTACTTTATTGATAAACTTGGAGGAATGTATTTTTTCCTCCGATAAGAAAAACAGCCTCTTGAGAATCCGGGGAAATAATGGCGTCTTTTCAACCATCATGCCCCCATCTCTATCAGCAACAGGAAATTCGGGGTATAACCGGGTTCTCAAAAGGTTTTTTTATGATTATTATTTAAAGATGAATATACTATTCTACTGTTTGAAACGTTGGACCGCGTTCGCCGCGGTGCTGTTTCTTCCTCTCGCCGGGTTGTTCGCCCAGGAAAGTGCCACGTGCGAGGGGAAGATCGGGCATCGCGATTCGATAAAGGTCTATTACGTTCTGAATGGTTCCAGGCTGGATGTATCCTATAAGGACAATGGAGCGGAACTCGCACGCTTCACTGCACTTCTGGATACTCTTACGGCGGATCCGGATGCGGAGATCGTTTCCATGGCATTCATTGGTTCCGTCTCTCCAGAAGGTCCCTTGTATATCAACAGGCGGTTGTCCCATGACCGTATAGTTTCGCTTGAAAATTATCTAAAGAGCCATTCTATGGCTTATGCGGCTGTGAATGAAAGCAAGGACGAAAGAATCACCCGTCTGGAGGATTACACAAAGCTGCAATATCCCGGACTGCGTTTCGCTTCGCTCGTACTTACGTGGCTTACCCCTGCGCCCGAACCTGTCGTTGAGCCTGAGCCGCAACCGGAATCCGAACCTGCAATTGTCCCTGAACCGGAGCCTGAACCTGTGGCTGAGCCCGAACCCGAGCTCGAGCCCGTCTCTGTCCCGGAAAAGAAAGAGTGTTGGAATTGTCCTCTTTGGGTAAAGACCAACCTGCTTTACGATTTGGCTCTTACCCCTAACGTGGGAATCGAAGTGAATCTCGGGAACCGTTGGTCCCTGCAGGGACAATGGGAATACGCTTGGTGGAAGGATGACAATATCCACTGGTACCACAGAATTTACGGTGGCGCCCTCGAGTTGCGCAAATGGTTCGGCGGCTATGACGGCGATGCGATGCACGGCCACCACATCGGGGTATATGCCCTTGGAAATACATATGACTTCGAAGCCGGCAAACTTGGCTCCTGGATCAATAACAGCGCCTTCCAAAGCGAGACCGGAAATCTCAGCTATTTGAGTTACGGTACCGGTATAACTTATGGTTATGCCTTTCCCATAGCGAAGAAATGGAATCTGGATATCGGTATCTCCGTGGGATATTATACCGGAGAATATATGGTTTACAAACCTGTCGACAGCGATTATGTCTGGCAGGAAACCATGAAGAGGAATTATTTCGGGATCACGGGAGCGCAGATCTCTCTCGTGTATGTCCTGGGATGCAGGAACCATAACAGATAGGAGGGAACGGCTATGAAAAAGATGAATCTGCATGTTTTCGGAGTTGTTGCGACGATGGTTATCGCCGCGGGGGTTTCCTCCTCTTGCATACACAAGACGCTTTGCTACGATTCGAGGCACCTGACGAAAGTCGTCGTGAATATAGATTGGGCGAATGCCCCGGAGTCCCCGTCCGGTTCGCACGTGGCTTTCTACGACGCGAACGATCCCACCACATTCTATTATTTCGATATGGAGGCGAACGGCGGTGAGGTGGAAGTGCCTAAGGGAAATTACAACGTGATCTGCTTCAACAACGATTCCGAAACCATCCTCTACAGGGACGAAAGTTCCTTCGACACATACGAGGCTTACACCAGGACGACCTCCCTTCAGGAGACTTCGTTCGGGGCCGGAGCCAGCCTGCCGAGGTCCAGCGCCGACGAGGACCAGGATGTCGTGCTTTGCCCTACGGATTTTTACCGCGACATGGACGATAACGTGAAACTTCTCGAGAATCAGGTGAACTACGTCTATTTCCAGCCCGACTCGGCCATTCTGACATATACTTACGAAGTCATAAACATCGAGAACATCAATCTCGCCACGAAATGCGGGGCGGCCATTTCCGGCATAGCCGGTTCCATGTTCCTGGGCTCCGGAGAGCTGGGAACCACAAAGAACGTGCTTCCTCTGGATGCGACCATCTCGGGCGACAAGGTAACCGGTTCCTTTACGCTTTTCGGACACGATACCGGATCTTCGAACAAGAACTACTTCACCCTTTACATCTGGTCGCCGGGAGGAAACTTCTACGCCACTTTCGACGTGACTGACCAGATGGACAGCTATCCGGACCAGAAACACGTCCACCTCATAATCGACGCATCCGGGATTTACATCCCTGAGCCTATCTCCGAAGGCGGAGGCATCGAACCCGGCGTCAACGACTGGGAGGATGTGAACGAAGACATTATAATGTAATTTACAATAAATAATACAATCAATCTACTATTATGAAAAAGGTAATTATTTTAGCAGCCATCGCTGCGCTCACTCTGACCGCTTGTTCACAGAACTCGGTCATCGAAACTCCCGCCGAAGACGCCATCGGCTTCTCGGCATTCTCTCCTGTTCCTACCAAGGGAACTGTCCTTACAGGAACAACTTTGAATCCTTATTACAAGGAATTCACAATTTACGCTTACCAAGGCACTACGACTTTCATGGACGATATTTCCTATGTCTACGGTAGCGCATGGGATTATGCCCATTCGACGGACAAGAAATATTGGCCTTCAGACGAAACCAAGAAGATCAATTTTTATGCCTACACTTCTTCCTCCGACAACGAATTGTCAGCAAGCGTATCATCCAGTGCCCAGACCCTGGATATCACCGTTCCTACAGACAATGCAAGCCAGGAGGATATCCTCGTAGCCGAGTGTCTCAACGCGACCAAGAGCGACCGCGATGGTGATAACAGTGCTTCCCTCCCTACTACCGGCGGAGTCCCTATGGTATTCAAGCACGCACTTTCGCAGGTCAACTTCAGTGCCAGGAACGATTCGACCAGCATAATCAAGGTTACATTAAGGGGCATAACCGTACAGAACGTCCTTAACGAAGTTACCAGCACGTTTGCTGCGGTTTCTTCCAGTCCTAATTCGAACGTTTCTAATTATTCGGCCGGACTGAACGGGTCAGCCATCGTATTGACAAATAGCGCTTCAAGCGTCATGGCAAACGACGGACATCTCATTCTCGCTCCACAGACGACCGCTGCATGGAATCTCACAAGTAGTAATACCGGCGCACGTTTCGCCATAGACTGCAAGGTAGAAGATACTGTTTCAGGTGTGGTTTACTACGACGGGACGGTTTACGTACCTGTAAGTGTAGCATGGGTCCCTGGTTACAATTATACCTACACCTTCGTATTCGGAAAGGGTGCCGGCTACGACGATAACGGCGACCCTGTCCTGAACGTTATTTCCTTCGTACCTACTGTCACTGCTTGGACCGATGCCACCGGAGAGACGGTCACGATGTAATTTAATAGATTATAGCATTTTGCGGAGAGGATCCGCATACCCTGGCCGGAAGGGGTTGAATGTTCCCCTTCCGGCTACAAAAAAAAGACAGAAAAATGAAAACGCGATTTAAAAACATCGGATTGCTTGTCCCGACGATGCTTCTCATGGCGGCCATGACGGTTCCCGTCTCCTGTGTCAGGGATGAAACCGGGAACGATTTCGGCGGGCAGGATGAAATAGGGTTCAAGACCGCTATTTCCGAAGACAACTGGACTCCCGTCACCAAATCCGGATACATACCTACCGACAGCAGCGATTCCCTCCTTATCAGGGAGGACGTTACCGTCAACCAGCCGGTCGTGACGAAAGGCTCCATGGTCGATGCCATAAGCACATACGGTTCCTTCGGTACTTTCGCATACGTATATGCGAGCACTTCTAACTGGAGTTCGGCGAAAAGCGGCCTGACCCCGAACTTCATGTACAACCTGAAGTCCGAGGATATCGGCGGCGAATGGCGTCCTTCCGACGGGACTTATTACTGGCCTGCCGCCACCTATAAGGTTTCATTCTTCGGTTATGCCCCGTACGTCGACTATATGGTCGGCGGTACCGATCCGGTGTCCGACCACATGCAGATATCCGGAGCTACCGCCACCGGTGCTCCCGTGATTGATTATACGGTTCCTGCGAAGATAGCCGACCAGATAGACCTGATGACCGCCGATTCCATAGACGTTCCGGGCAACTACCATCAGGCGGTACCGATGACTTTCCGCCACGTCCTTTCGGGCGTACGCTTCAATGCCAAGACCCAGGGCCTGGACATTACGATCAAGAAAGTCACCATTTCGAATGTTTACGACCACGGCACCCTGGCGATCGACGAAAATGCATGGGACCTTTACGGTACCAAATCCGATTACACTTTTCCGACCGATCTTTCCGTCGACGGTACTTCCGTCGCGGTAAACGATCCTACGGACAGCCTTTTTTTCATGTTGCCGCAGACGTTGCCTTCCGGTTCGACCCTCAGCGTCACGTATGTGATGAACGGTATTGAAAATACGGCCACCGCCGATTTCTCCGGAAAGGTTTGGGAGATGGGGAAGATTTACATCTATAACCTCACTATCGATGCCAACGTGATTTATTACACCTTTACGATTACCCAGGTCTCGGCACCGGGGGACAACAGCGACAATGCGGTTTACAAGGTGGTGAGCACCAGGACCACGGATTACGGCAACGGCAATCCTATCGTTGAGAACGTTCCCTATTCCATCAACGGCCTCCCTTCCGGAGTCACTTATACCAAAAACAACGACAGCACCTTAACCATAACTGCCGCTGCCCGTACAGGCATCGATTCCACCATAATTTGCGGTTCTTCCTATGCGATGCGCACGTTGGATTCCCTGACCGGCCCAATCGACCTGACGACAGGTGCTGTTTATAACGGCAACCGGGGGGAAACCGCCAACTGCTACGTGATAAACCAGGCGGGTTATTACTGTTTCCCGGTCGACGTGATGGGGAATGGGGATGACGGCATTATTTATTCGGATGATAATAAAATAAATGAAAACGGCTATTTCATCAATTACGAAGGCAACAGTCTCACTACCAATTCCGGTAGCGGACAAAGGGCATCGATCTCGCCCAACGGATGTGAAGCGGTACTTCTTTGGGAAGATGCAAAGGGATTGATACAGGATCTTACACTTGACGGCGATTACGTGAGGTTCAAGACCATGCCGAAAGACGAAATGACTCCGGGCAATGCAGTCATAGCACTAAGAACTCAAGGGGGAAATAGTATAATCAAGTGGAGCTGGCACATCTGGTGCACCCTTCCGACAGGATCCCACCCATATACGGATCCAATGACCGGACGGGATTCCACGCTTACGGTCGAAGGTGTTTCGATGCATGATGATCAAGGTACCGCATTCAGCACGGCGCGTTATAGCGAAGGCCCTGTAACTTGGTATGATAGATGGGGCTTGCCACATACGTCTTATGATACGATAGCTACGCCATATGCGACCAAGATAATGAGCGTCAATCTCGGTTCCGTGGAGCGAAACAGGAAGTTCATATGTTATCCTTCGCGCAGTTTCGGTTTCACCGCAGTCCAGAATGTGACGGGGAATTCGGCTGACGGGACATATTCTCAGAATGAAACTGATGTAGACATAATTCCTGCCGGAACCACCAACACCCTTTACCAGTGGGGACGCAAGGACCCGTTCATAAGCGGCAACATATCTACTTATGTAAGCGACAACACCAGCTTGTATTATAATTCCAAACACGAGGGTGGAACCAATACCTTCACACTTGAGGGAAGCAGCGATTCAAACGAGAGCGACGGAGTTTTCGGAACCTATTCGGTACAAGATAACAGTTATATTCCAGACGGTGGAGATATGGATAGCAAATACCCTACCAATCTTAAGTTTGCCATCCGCCATCCTATGACATTCATATATAATACCCACCAATTGAATTATAATTATAGTTGGAATAATTATTCTGATATGACCACTCCGGTTGACTGGTTCACTTATCACATTGATGTTGTCAGTGACTATGATGATGTTGATATACGTTACGACAATGCATTGCTTTGGGGGGCTGGTTACCATGAACATAAATATCAATTTTCGTCCGTAAAGACCATATACGATCCATCCCCTGCCGGCTACAAGGTGCCCGTAGGATACTGTTACGGTTCCAGTTTCTTCTATCTGACCGGAGTATTCGATTATGGCAACTATACTAACGTCGGTTTCTTCCCTGCCACCGGAACGAGGGATTCGAAAACCGGCAAACTCCATAACATGGGAGTGAGGGGAGATTTCTGGGCATCCTCGTTGAGATTTGTATATCAGGGCATGGATACCGCGTGCGGCATCGTCAATGCGAACGGGGAATTCGGCCACAGTTACGAACAGGACACCTTTAATAGGGGTGAAGCATTGAGTGTCAGGCCTGTAGGAGAAGATTACTAAGGAAACCATACAAGAAATCTTATCATAATTTTGTCGTGCCCCGCGTCGTGAGATGCGGGGCTTTTTGTTAAAAAAGTATAAAACGTAAACTAAACGGAATAAAATGATAACAATCGGGTAGAAAAATCACTGTTCCTTTGTCACCGAAAAGAAAAAAAGATCAATTTTCCTGTTGCTGAAATGGAAAAGAAATTTTTAAACACCGTACTTCATGTGTCATGTCATGCACTGAAGTTTCTTGCAGAAAGGCTCCGGCCATTCCGCAGAAAAAAGAGCATGGCTTTCCGTCGTACGATCCTGACGCAACGCGAAGAAAGATCACAACTTTCGGAGCAATGCGTAATTCTGTAAATCACATACTGGAAAACACGAACGCAGTCGAACTGCAGAACGTCGTCCTCACGGATGGCGAAGGCTGCAACTGTGCAGGGGATCGCATTTCTCATGACGACGAAGAAAATAAATTCAATAAAATAATGAAAACAATTAAAAAACAAACTATTATGAAAAAGATTCTCACATTCGCAGCAATTGCAGCTGTACTCGTTCTCAGTTCCTGTTCACAGGATTCACTTATCGAAACTCCTTCCGAAGAAGCGATCGGATTCTCGGCATTTTCTCCGGTTCCAACGAAAGGTACGGTTCTGACCGGAACTTCGCTCGAGTCGCATTGGACTTCCTTCTATGTAGACGCTTTCCAGGGGAGCACGGCTTTCATGACCGATCTTCAATATACATATGGCACAACTTGGGATTACGCCAATTCCTCATACAAGAAATACTGGCCGAGCGACACCGAAACCGGAATAGATTTCTATGCGTATGCTCCGGCAAAGGACGACAACTTCGCGGTTAACGTGACTTCTGCAGCACAGAGCTTGCTAATTACCGTTCCTCAGACAGTCACCGCCCAGGAAGACATATTATATGCGGAATGTGTCGGAGCCACCAAGGACGACCGTAACGGCTCCGCAGACGGAACTCCTACTTCCGGAAGCGTTCCGATGGTCTTCAAGCATGCGCTTTCGCAGATCAACTTCATGGTAAAGAATTCGGCGACCGACGTAATCGACGTAACCGTTACCGGCATAGCCGTCCAGAACGTCAAGAACCAGACATCTTGTACTTTCGCAGGCGTATCTTCCGTTCCTGAGAGTGCAACGTCAGCCGACTATTCCGCAGGCCTCAGCGTAGTTTCATTCTCCCTTACGGATACTGCAGTAAACGTAATGGCTGACAATGGCCACCTGATTCTCGCTCCTCAGACTACAGCGGCATGGACACCGGCTTCGGAAAACAACGGGGCACGCTTCGCAATAACCTGCAAGGTCAAAGATCACAACTCAGACGTGGTCTATTACGATGGTACGGTTTACATACCGGTATCCGTCAATTGGGAAGCCGCAAAGAACTATACTTACACATTCGTCTTCGGAGAAGGCGCCGGCTATGACGAAGGAGGGAAAGAAGTCCTGAATATGATCACCTTCACTCCTTCGGTTACCGACTGGACTAATGTCAGCGAACCAAGCACTAACATGTAATTCGAATCGAAGAACAATAACGCGGACAAAGTTCCGCACCCCTGACCGGAAGGGGTTGAATGTTCCCCTTCCGGTTCCTTAGACAAAAATGATGATCAAGATACTCGAACATACGGCAAACAGGATAGCGGTGATTGCGCTGGCAGCATTGCTTTCCGCCGCCTGCATCAACGATACCCCGGATTCCGAGGTCGTTTCGCAGACACAGATCGGCTTTACCGCAGATGTCACGTCCGCATCTTGGAATGCGCTGACTAAATCGAGCATGATAAGTACCGATGCCGATTCCGTCAACATAGAGGAGGAAGTTACGGCATTCGACGGTGAAGAGGTCGCTACCAAAGGGGCCAGGGTCGATGCAATCTCCCAATACGGTTCATTCGGGACTTTCGCATATGTATATCCGAACTCAAAGAATTGGGCTTCGGCGAAGTCGGCTCTCACGCCCGATTTCATGTACAATATCGAATCGGAAAACATCGGCGGCCAATGGCGTCCGTCGGATAAGGAGTATTACTGGCCGGCCGCATCATACGCGATCTCGTTTTTCGCATATTCACCTTATATGGATTATAAGACCAACGGAACCCCGGTATCGGACTTCATGAAGATTTCTGGTTCCACGACCACGGGAGCTCCCGTAATAGACTATACGGTTCCTGAAGAACTCGCGAACCAGATCGACCTCATGACAGCCGATTCCACCGACATATCATGCAGCTATCATCAGGCGGTTCCGATGAATTTCCATCACGTGCTTTCCGGCGTCCGCTTCAACGCCAAAACCTACGGCGCCGAGATAACCATAAGGAAAGTCGAGATTTCCAATGTATATGACCACGGAACTTTAGCCATGGACGGTAATGCCTGGAATCTTTCGGGTACGAAGGACGATTTCACATTTTCCACTTCGCACACCGTTTCCGGCTCATCGGTCGAAATAAACGATGCTTCTGACAGCCTCTTTTTCATGCTTCCCCAGACATTGCCTTCCGGCGCGAAGCTTACCGTCACCTATGTGATGAACGGCAGCGAAAACACCGCTACCGCCGATTTCTCCGGAAAGGTTTGGGAGATGGGAAAGGTCTATGCCTATAACCTCACTCTCGATGCCAACGTAATTTACTACACCTTGACGGTGATTCCGGTTTCCATGCCTGGAGACGACTGCAACGATGCGGTCTACAAGGTCGTCAGCACGAGGACCAAAGACAATGGCAACGGCAGCCCGGTAGTCGAGGATGTCCCTTATACCATCAGCGGCCTGCCCGACGGAGCCTCGTACAAGGTCAACGGAGACGGTACCTTTACCGTTACCGCCGCCGCCCGCGAAGGCAAGGATTCGGTACTCACATGCGGTTCCGCCTATGCCATGCGCAACATACAAGCTCTCAATTATAACGGTTCAACCCCTATAGATCTCACTACCGGGGAAGAATATACGAACTCCGCCGAAGGCGAAACCGCGAACTGCTATGTCATCAATTGCGCCGGATATTACTGTTTCCCTGCAAATGTAATGGGGAACGGCGATGACGGCGTGATCAAGAACAATTCTTACGGGATCAGTGAAAACGGCTATTTCGTGGATTACCAATATAAGAACGGAAAAACTTACCTCTCGAATGCGCAGTTGAACACTACGGGGTGCAAAGCCGTCCTGCTGTGGGAGGACGTCAAGGGATTGATAGACGAAAGTACCATCGAATTGACATCCAACCATTACATAAGGTTCAAGACCGTACCCAGGGACGAAATAACCCCCGGCAATGCAGTCATAGCGCTGGAGGGAGCCGACGGTACGATCCGGTGGAGCTGGCATATCTGGTGCACCCTGCCGAGCAAAGATTATACGTATAACGATCCCAATACCGGAAGGGATACCACCATTTTCGTCAAAGGCATTTCGATGCACGGCGACGGCGGGACCACGTTCAATACGGCACGTTATAAAGAAACCTCTTACGGATGGTTCGGCACCAAGGTTACGAGTTCTTCATACCAGACGAAAATAATGGATGTCAATCTCGGGTCGGTGGAACGCAGCAGGAGGTTCGTATGCTACTCTTCCAGAAACTTCGATTTCCGTGTTACCCAAAACATCAGCGGCAATTCCGCCGACGGGACATATTCCCAGGCGGAGAAGGATATAGACATCGTTCCTGCGGGAACCACCAACACCCTTTACCAATGGGGGAGAAAGGATCCGTTCGTCAGCGGCAACATTTCGACGGTTGCAAGCGACAATACCAGTACCTATTACAATGCCAAACACGAGGACGGAACCAATGTCTTCACCCTTTCTGGTAACAGCAAAAACAATGAAAAGAACGGAATTTTCGGAACATACCCGGTACAGGACAACGATTATATTTCAGGTTCGATATATGGTAACACGAGCAATTATGCAGTCAATCTCCAGTTTGCCATCCAACACCCGATGACGTTGATCTCCAACACCCATTCGCTGAATTATAATTACTGGTATGGTAAATACTCCCAGATGACTACTCCAGTGGATTGGTTCACCTACCATATCGATGTTTATAATGGCCAGGACATAGAGGATATTTCGGTACGTTACGACAACGCCCTGCTTTGGGGGGCCGGTTATTACGAGCATGAGAACCAGTGCTCTTCCGTTAAGACGATTTACGATCCGTCTCCGGCCGGCTACAAGGTGGCCGTCGGATACTGCTACGGTTCTGAATACATAGAAACTACGAAACCGTTCGATTACGGCAACTATACTAATGTCGGTTTCTTCCCGGCTACCGGTACACGCGACTCGCAGACCGGAGAACTCCGCAATATGGGAGTCAGGGGAGATTTCTGGGCATCCTCATTGAGATTCGTAAACGGAGGCATGGATACCGCGTGCGGCATCGTCAATGCTGACGGGGAATTCGGTCACAGTTACGAACAGGATACCTTCAACAGGGGTGAAGCACTGAGCGTCCGACCTGTCGGAGAAGATTATTGATAACTTTTGTAGCCACAGGCAGTCTCTCAAAAAAGGAGGGCGACTGAAATCTTTCAGTCGCCCTCCTTCGATTATAGATAGCCCTTTATTTTGCCGTGACCTCTACGGCTGGTTTTATGATGGCCGAATATCCGCCTCCCGGCATCAGGTGGATCTGCAGACCGCTGTCGTGTGTGACGTTGATATTTCTGATGGAATAGTCCTCTGCGTTTTTGTCCGCGTTGATCCCGTCTTCGTAAATCGTGGCTGTGTATTTTTTATCCCTCTGAAGGAAGGAGAGGTTCACCGAGAGATCCTGCTCATCCAAGTTGCCGAGCGCCCCGACATAATAGGAATCTCCCTTGCAACGCAACATGACGATATTCTTGCCTACCTTGCCGTCAAGGACCCTGCTTCCGTCCCAGACGACGGGGATCGAAGTTATGAAATCGGTGGTTTCCCGATTCTTGATATATTCGGAAGGGGAATCGCACAGCATCACCAAAGGAGAGTCGAATACGATGTAGGCTGCTACCTGGTGCGAACGTGTTCCCTGGCTCGAAGGTTTCAAGTATATGGGACGGTAATTCTCCTTAGTGGCGTTCCTCATGGCACCTTGCGTATAGTCCACGGGTCCGGACATCATCCTGATGTAGGGGAAAGTAACGTCGTATTCCGGATGGACGAAATCCTTTTCCCATTTGACCTGTTCCTCGCCGAAAACGCCTTCGCAGTTGAGGACGTTCGGATAGCGCCTGTTCAAGCCGGCCGGTTTGAACATTCCGTGGAAATCTATGATAAGGTGGTATTCGGCCGCCTTGGCGGCAATCCGTTCGACCATGTCTACGGCTTTCTGGTCGTCGCGGTCTATGAAATCCACCTTCATTCCCTTGATTCCCATTCCGCCGTAATATTTGCAGGCCTCGTCCAGTTTCTTGTCGAGCACATAGGCGACGGTCCAGATGATCAGTCCGACATTCTTTGAGTCGGCGTAGCGTACGAGATTTTCGAGGTCTATTTCAGGGATTGACGTCATTATGTCCTGTCCTTTCGGGGGACTCCAACCTTCGTCGAGAATGACATATTCTATGCCGTTTGCGGCGGCGAAGTCTATGAAATATTTATACGTTTCGTTGTTTATCCCGGCTTTGAACGGGACTCCCGTCAGTGCCCAGCCGTTCCACCAATCCCATGCTACTTTGCCGGGCTTGATCCAAACTGTATTGACGAGTTTGCAGTCGCCTCCCAAGAGATAGACGAGGTTGTCGGCCAGGATGTCCTTGTCGGAAGCCGCGATCGACATTATACGCCATGGATATGTCCTCGCTCCCTTGACTTTTGCTATGATTGAAGAATATTCGGCTACGATTTCCTCGCCCCGTTTAGGGGTAACTTCGGTCTTAGCCGGAACCGGGGCGAACACGCCTTTAACGCCTTGGCCGTCGGCTTTCAAGAACATACCGGGATAAGATTCGATGTCGGATTCGGTAATCGTAAGTTTCACGCCGTTCCCTATGTCGAACAGGGTGGGAGTGAAGGCGATTTTAGAACCGTCCATCCCGCTGACCGGCCCTACTGTTGTATAGGTGTTTTCGAATGAAGTCTTGAATTGATTGTCCGCCTTGCCGTTGGAGAAGGCCATCCAGCATTTGTAGTCCGACGGAAAATTGAATTCGGCTGTTTCCGAAATGATGTTGCGATCGCCTTTCAAGGTGGTGTAGAATCGGTAAGCTATTCCGCTGTCGTATGCCCTGAATTGCAATCCGAACCCCTTCGGGAATTTCAGGTCGATCTGGTTATAGTACTCTATGACACTGCCTTGCCTGTAATACAAAGTTTTGATCGTATCCCGGACTGTACTTTTGGTAAGCCTGGCGCGTTTTTCGGCGTTGCCTAGAATGGTACCGTCCCCAAGTTCCAACGCTATTCGCGAAGGAGAAATGACCTCTTTGCCATACCGGTACAGAGTATACCCGATGCTGCTTCCTACCGTGATCTCGACTCTCAACTCCTTGTCGGGAGAGGTGACGACATATTTCTTCGGTTTCCGTGCAGCAAAGGTATTGCTGCCTGCAACGGATAACATTGATACTGAGACCAAAGCCAGTACCAACTTCCCTAAAACATGTTTTCCTTTCATTTCACGTATTTCATCATGGCGTCTCTCCAGACGTCATATCCGGTACCGTTCATGTGCAATCCGTCATAGGTATACAGCGGATTCAGCTCCATGGTACCCGGTATCACCATTACCGAATACAGGTCGATATATGTTATGCCCCTCTCTTCGGCTGCCTTTTTGATCTGCTTGTTCACCTCGATGATTTCCGGCATCAGAAAGGCCGATTTCCTGCGGATGCTGTCGTTGTTAGGCAGAATGCTCTGAAGATATATCTTTGTGCGCGGGGTGCCGCTTTGCAAGGAATCCAGTACGCGGATAACGAACATTGCCGTAGAATCCGCCGAAACGTGTGCCCCAAGGTCATTGATTCCTATCATCAGGAACAGCTTTTTGGGTTGTCCCTTGCAAATCCCTTCCAGGCGGTCAATCATCCATTCGGCATGGTCTCCGCTTATTCCACGGTTCTTGATATGGGAGTTCCCGAACAGTTCGTTCCATTCGCAACCGTCGGTTATGCTGTTCCCGAGGAAGACTATGTCCTGCCTTGTTATCGGGGGCAATTTTTTGAACAGGTCCCTGCGTCTGGAATTGTATTCGTCGTAACCGAAATCGTTACCCGGTATCTGTGCAAAAGATGCGATACAGATTACCGAAAAAAGGAGAGTTGTTAAAATCTTTTTCATTTTTTTTGAGAAATTCCATTTGATTCTTGCAAAGATAGTTCATATTTTAAAAAAAACATTTACCTTTGTGATATCAAAATAATATCATATTATGACAAAAATCAATGACAATCCTTCAAAGGAGAAATTTCTGCATCCGGCCAGCGGCTGGCTGATGTTGATCGTATCTATTGCCGTAATAATACTCTGTATCGTCTCGTTCGTAGAATTCGATAGTGTCGTCCTAGACGTAGTGATGGTGGTACTCATGATATGCGCTTTTATTTGCCTTTTCGGGCTTACTACCGTTTATCCGAATGAATCCAAGGTGGTAACTTTCTTCGGCAAGTATTGGGGTACCATCGCGGATGACGGTTTTAAGTTTGTCAATCCTTTTACCGTCAGGAAGAACCTGTCTCTCAGGGCACGTAATCTCAATACCGAAACCATTAAGGTCAACGACATGCTCGGCAACCCGATCATGATAGGTGTAGTTCTCGTATGGCGGGTAAAGGATACTTACAAGGCTTCGTTTGATGTGGACAATTATCTGAAATTCGTGAATGTCCAAAGCGAAGCTGCGGAACGCGAGCTTGCCGGACGCTATCCGTACGATAACCTCGAGACGAAAGAGGACGTTCTGACACTTCGCGGAGGTGGAGAGGAGGTGAACCGCGAACTCGAAGAATCCATACGCAGGCGTGTGGCCATTGCCGGTATTGAAATAATCGAAGCCCGCATAAACTACCTCGCCTATGCCACGGAAATTGCCAGCGCCATGCTTCAACGCCAGCAGGCGACTGCGATAGTAGCGGCCCGCCAGACTATTGTAGAGGGTGCTGTCGGGATGGTACAAATGGCTCTCGACGAACTTAAGAAAAAGGAAATAGTGGATCTCGACCCTGATAAGAAAGCTGCCATGGTCAGCAACCTTCTTGTCGTCCTTTGCTCCGATCGTGCCGCCACCCCGGTAGTCAATGCCGGGACTTTGTACCAATAATAGAGTATGGCAGGAAAAGACAAGAAATCTTTTGTGTTAAGGATAGATCCAGAAACATTTGCAGCCCTTGAGAAATGGGCGGCTGATGATTTTCGCAGTCTGAACAGCCAGATAGAGTATTTATTGAACGAAGCATTGAAGAGGGCAAAGCGAAAGAATTGAGATGCAGATGTTCACAAACTAAAAGGAGCGACTCCGTTCGGGGCCGCTCCTTTTACATGTAGTACTACTTTTAAAGTTCTTCGTCGGAAGAGTTGTTTTGCGAATATGTCTCTTCGTATGGGCTGCTGTTGCCCCTTTGAGGATTATTGCTGTGTTCGTTCCGATTGTCACGGCGGTCGTTACGGTATCCTCCGCGGTCGTTTGAGTGGAAATCCCTGTCGCCGCGGCGATCATTGCGGTATCCTCTCTCTCCGCCTCTGAAATCCCTGTCACCGCGGTGAAAATCTCTCCTGTCCCCTCCGCGGGAGTCCCTTCTGTCACCTGAACGTGGAGAGCGAGGCCTGATCTCCGGTTCTACGTATCCTTCAGGCTTAGGCAGGAGAGCACGGCGGGAAAGACGCATTTTTCCTGTCTTTTCATCTATTTCGAGGAGTTTGACATCGACTTCGTCACCCTCCTTGAGAATGTCTTCTACCCTGTCGGTCTTGCCCCACTGTAGCTCTGAGATATGCAAAAGTCCCTCTTTTCCGGGAAGTATTTCCACGAATGCACCGAATTCGAGTACGGAAACAACTTTGCCGTGGTAAACCTTGCCGATTTCAGGTACTGCAGTTATCTCTTTTATTCGTGCAAGGGCTGCATCCATCGCATCCTTGTTCTCACCGAAGATATCAACTACCCCTTCTTCTCCCTCTTCGGTTATAGTAATTGTAGTTCCGGTTGTTTTCTGGATCTCTTGTATGACTTTTCCACCGGTTCCTATGACGGCTCCTATGAAGTCGCCCGGAATCCGTATCTGGATTATGCGTGGTACGTTAGGACGGAAGTCCGCACGAGGCTCGCTGATGCACTTCATCATTTCACCCATGATATGTTCGCGTCCTTCCTTTGCCTGCTGCAAAGCGGCTTCCAGGACTTCGTAAGGCATTCCGTCTACCTTTATGTCCATCTGGGTCGCGGTTATTCCGTCTTTCGTGCCGGCTACCTTGAAGTCCATGTCTCCGAGGTGGTCTTCGTCACCCAGTATGTCCGTCAATACGACGTGGCGTTTGTTTTCCGGATCGTCTATGAATCCCATCGCGATTCCTGCCACGGGCTTTTTGATCTTGAGACCTGAATCCATAAGGGCAAGGGTACCTGCGCATACGGTTGCCATAGAAGACGAACCGTTGGATTCCAGAATATCGGATACCACGCGTACTGCATAAGGATTTTCGTCACCGATGGGAACGACGGGCTTCAATGCCCTCCATGCGAGGTTTCCATGCCCGATTTCCCTGCGGGAAAGTCCGCGTTGCGCTTTGGCTTCACCCGTGCAGAAAGGAGGGAAGTTGTAATGCAGGACGAATTGCTGCGTATCCTGCTGCAGGACATCGTCGGTTTCCTTCATGTCGAGCTTGGTGCCGAGTGTTACGGTCGCCAGCGCCTGGGTCTCGCCACGTGTGAATATCGCGGAACCGTGAGCTCCAGGAAGGTAACCTGCCTCGCACCAAATAGGGCGGACCTGTGTGGGAGTACGGCCGTCGAGGCGGACTCCTTCGTTCAGGATCATGTTGCGCATCGCACGCTTCTCGATGGCGGCGAAATAACGGTTTACCATTATGGTCTTCTCGTCGTCACGCTCCTCCTCGGGGAAGGTTTCCATGAACTCTTCCTTCAGGGCGTCGAGAGCATCCTGCCGTTCGAGTTTGCCCGGCATCGTCTTGGCAATGGTATAACAACGATCGTAACAGAACTTTTCGCAGGCTTCCTTGACCGCATCGTCGTTCGTTTCCTGACAATAAGTGCGTTTCACACTCTTGCCTACGGCCTCGGTCAGTTCTTTCTGTGCAACGCACTGTTTCTTTATCTCTTCGTGGGCGAACTTGATTGCATCGAGCATCTCCTTTTCGGAAACCTCCTTCATTTCGCCTTCGACCATCATGATGTTTTCGTATGTGGCGCCGACCATTATGTCGATGTCGGCGTTTTCAAGCTGCTGGAAAGTCGGATCCACTACGAATTCACCGTTTACGCGGGCGACCCTCGCCTCGGAAATAGGTCCGAGCCAGGGAATGTCGCTTACGGACAAGGCCGCCGATGCTGCAAGCCCTGCCAGTGCATCGGGCATGTCCGTCCGGTCTGCGGAAATCAGATTGACGGTGACATAAACTTCGGAATGGAAGTCTTCGGGGAAAAGAGGACGCAATGCCCTGTCGACAAGGCGTCCAACGAGAATCTCGTAGTCAGAGGCGCGACCTTCGCGCTTCATGAAACCGCCGGGGAAACGCCCTGCAGCGGCGAACTTTTCTTTGTACTCGACTTGCAGCGGCATGAAATCGGTGCCTTCGACTGCATCTTTTGCGCAGGTAACAGCGGCCAACAGCATGGTGTTGCCCATCTTGACTACGACGGAACCGTCGGCCTGCTTGGCCAGCTTGCCGGTTTCGATTTGGATTGTCCGACCGTCGGACAATGTGATTGTTTTGTCTACTATGTTCATCTTGTTAATAAATGTCTACAAAAAAGGAGGTTGTCGGAATAATGGATTCTGACAACCTCCCGACTGATATTTTCCTGCTATCTGCGAAGGTTGAGTTCCTTCACTATGTTCCTGTATCGCTCGATGTCCGTTTCCTGAAGGTAATCCAGAATACGGCGCCTCTTGCCGATCAACATCTTAAGAGAACGCTGGGTAACGTGGTCCTTCTTGTTTTTCTTCAGATGTTCGGTAAGATGGCCGATACGGTAGGAAAATAAAGCAACCTGGCTCTCGGCGGAGCCGGTGTCAACGTTAGACTTTCCGTACTTCGAGAAAATCTCCTGCTTTTTGTCTGCGCAAAGATATTCCGCCATCATTTTTGATAAATTGGTAAATAATTATGATTCACCCCATTTTTCGGGGTGTGCAAAGGTATGAATTATTTTTTATTGAACAACTTAATTCTTAAATTTGTTGCAGGCTATGGATAAATTTATTAACGATCCTGACATCGGTCGGATACATTTGAGAAAAGTTCCCGGCATTTCCGAACTTCGAATTTCGGTTCATCCGAGGTTGGGTGTTACGGTGAGCGTCCCGTGGCTGCTGCGTTACCCTGTTGCGATCCGTTTCCTCAGGGAGAAAAAGCCTTGGATAATGAAGATGCAGGAAAAACAGCGCCGACGCGAGGCCGAGGCCGAATCTTCAGGCAAGGGAATTCCACTGATCGGGGACGGTACGGTTCTCCATACCCTGAACCGAACCGTCACGGTTCGTCAATCTGAAGACAATCTCCTTTTCAAAGGGGCCATCGATGTCGAAGGCAACAGCCACGTGGTTTCGACCCGCCGCCGGACATTGGCTCAGAAGCGCCCCATGGTGCGTGTAAAGATGACTCCCGATTCCGCTCTGATAACTTTTCCGGCCGATTTCCCTTCCATGCCTGAAAAGGATTCGGTAGAGGGGAGGCTGCTCAGCAGCGCATACCAGCGCATACTGCGAAGGGAAGCGAAGGAGGTGCTTCCTCAAAAAATGGCCGGATTGGCCGCAAAGCACGGTTTCAAATACAACAGGCTCGCCTTCAAGAACAATATCTCCAATTGGGGGAGCTGTTCCTCGCGGGACAACATAAATCTCAATATTCACCTGATGAGACTTCCGGAACGGCTCGTAGATTACGTTTGCCTGCACGAGCTTTGCCATTTGAAGCATCACGATCACGGAGCGGGATTCCACAAATTGCTCGACTCGCTTTGCGGGGGGCATGAAGCCGAATACCGCGCGGAGCTCAGGAGTTACCGGCTGTATTAGGCGAAACCGCCTATTGCTTTCTCTTCAGGACTTTGAGAAGGGCCGAAGGGGTATTGTGATAATGTTTCTTGCAGAAGCGGTTGAACTGTTCGTATGAATCGAATTCGAATTCGTCCATCACGCTCTTTACCGTGACATCCGGGTCTGAAAGTTTAAGGAGGACCTGTTTCGACTTCTGGTTGAGCATCCATTCCTTTACGCTCATTCCGAACTCCCGCTTGAATTTTGAGAAGAAGGAACTGCGTCCGTACATCGACAGTTTGACCAGTTCCTCGACGGATTTCACGTTCTCGTAGTTTCTCATTACAAATTGGCGGAAATCGAGCGATTTGCCGATTATGGGATGAAAGAAGTCGGCGAGTTCGTCCGGCTGGTAAAATTTCCGCAGCAGGAGAAACAGCTCCTTTTCCTTTATCTCGTGCAGATGCACGCAATCCATGCCGTTGTTGAGATAGTATACCATCTGGTCGAGGAACGTATCCAGCGGCTTACGGATCGGAGTCGGGTTGAAGTTGTAACGCACGTTGGCACAGTATTCCTCGTACGACTGCAGAGCGAAGCGGTCGCATCCGCTGGAGATGGTGTCGAACTTGAATACGAGAATCTTGCTGTCCGTCAGGATAGAAACCTTCAACGAAGCGGTCTTGGGAATAAGAATCATTTCGCCGTTCTTGAAATCCTTTGCCGCGAATTCGTTGCATGTTATGGACCATTCTCCCTCGAGAATGAAGAATATGTAGTTTTCCGTGGTGGACTTGGTCTGGAAGGATTCCCCTTTCCTGATTTCCATGTATTTGAACCCGCTTCCGGTTTCGATCTTGAAATTTCTGCAGGAGGTATGTTCTCCTATATTCGCAAGATTGTGTATTATTTCATCGGTGGCCATTTGGGGAATGTAATGCTAAATGGCTGAAGTCCGTTACTTTATAAGTGTTTCCCACTTTCCTGACCACAACCGGTATGTTCGTCTTTTCTCCCCCGGCCCTGACGTAGAGGGTCAGCTGCCCGTTTACTGCGTAACTGTTCTTGTCCGCGTAAACGTCGACCCGGGTGGGAGAGAAGGGAGCGTAGGAATTGTCCGCCGTCGCTCCCTTATAAAATAATCTCGGATAATATTCGTATGCGGCGATGCTTCTCATCAGGGAGACCGAGGTACCCTTTGCGCTGCTCGCTATTTCCGCTATGCATTCGGAACCGAAATCCTCGTCTTTGCGAAGCATGGATATGGCTATTATCATCATGGTCACCGCACCCTGCGGAGTATTGGAGACCTGGCTTTCGAGTTTGCCGAATTCGGATATGTTATTCGGGAATCTTGAGATCGAAACCATGGAGTGGTCGTTGTAACGTTTCCAACCGTTCACGTTTATCCTTCCGATGACCGTGCCGGTCAGGGGTTCGTCGTCCTGCGGGTTCGCCGCCGAAGCGGACATGCTGCAGGAAAAGAACGTCAGCGAAATGATTGCAAACGTGACGACGATTTTGTTCATTCCTGTTTTTCCCCGTTTTTGTTCCCGAAATTGAAGTTGACGTCGGGAGCGTTCTCGGCACCTTCTGCCGCCTTGAAGTAAGCCTTCGTCTTGAAGCCGCACATCCCTGCGACTACGTTGTTGGGGAAACGGCGGACCATAGGGTTGTATACCCTTACCGATTCGTTGAAATCCCTTCTGGCAACGGCGATGCGGTTTTCAGTCCCTTCCAGTTGGGCCTGAAGGTCGAGGAAGTTTTGGTTGGCTTTCAATTCGGGGTATCTTTCTATGGTTACGAGCATTTTGCTCAGGGCGCTGCTCAATGCGTCCTGCGCTTTCTGGAATTGCGCTATGTTTTCTTCGGTAAGGTTGCTGGCGTCGATTTTAGTCTGAGTGGCCGATGCCCGTGCACTTACGACGGCTTCCAGGGTGCTTTTTTCGAAATCAGCGGCTCCCTGTACCGTGGAAACCAGTCTTGGTATAAGGTCTGAGCGACGCTGATACTGTGTTTCTACATTGCCCCATGCAGTATTTACTCTCTCTTCCTGACTTACGAGCCTGTTGTTGACTCCGATTCCCCACAATACCAGGATCAGTATTACCGCAATGGCAATTCCCCAACCGGTTATTTTACCTTTTTTCATTTTACTTCAGGGTTAATATGATTATTTTTCCTTGGCGATTTCGCTGAGACGCTTGTAGTATCCGTCGACAGAGGTGAGCAGTTCTTTGTAAATGGCTTTGTATTGGGTTTTGAGCTTGACAGTCCCGCTCTTGTCGGGATGGTTAACCTTGTCGAAAAGGGTATTGGCGAGGCCGACCGCTTCCATTACGATCCGGTTTACTTTGTCGGGGTTCTTGTCGGGATGCAGATCGGTGAAAAGAAGGCAATCTGATATGAAATCGTTTATGACATATTCTATGTCTTTCTTGATGACTCTAAGGTTCATATTCGGGAGGTTTTAAATAAATCTTTGCAAATATATGTAAAAATTACAAATTGATAATATCCGGTTTCTTGGTAAGTCCGAGTCCCGGTTTGTCAAATAACGTCACTTTACCGTTTACAAGTTTCATACCGTCGAAGCAGTCGTTAGCTATAAGTATATTACCGTCCAGGTCTGCCCACGTGACTTTAGGTGCTATTTGGGCTGCGGCGGAAATGGCTACGGAAGTCTCTGTCATGCAGCCCACCATCAGTTTCATCCTGAAATCCTGCGCCAGTGAAATCATCTCGCGGGCCTCGCGCATGCCGGTGCATTTCATGAGCTTGATGTTGATGCCGCTGTAAACTCCTTTCAGATGTGGTATGTCGGTGAGGCGCTGGCACGCTTCGTCGGCTATTATAGGCAGAGGACTACGTTCAGTAACCCATGCCGTCTCATCGAGCCATGCTTTCGGCATAGGTTGCTCTATCATCACTACGTTGCGCTCGCTCAACCAGTTTATCATGTCGAGTGCATAATATTTGTCCTTCCATCCCTGGTTGGCGTCGATACAGATAGGGGTATTAAGCTTTGAGCGGATCATCTTTATCATCCTCTTATCCTGGGCATCGCCTATTCCGAGTTTTACCTTTATTATCTTGGCCCATGCGGCATCTTCGATTTTCTTGTTAAGAATATCATCGTCCGCATCATAGCCTATCGTGTAGCTGGTATACGGGGTCTTTTCAGGATTGAAGCCCCATATCTTCCACCACGGCTGTCCGAAAATATTGCCGATCAGATCATGCAGTGCTATGTCGACGGAGGCCTTTGCGGCGCAATTGTTTGTGGTTACCTTGTCGATGGCTGGCAATATGTCGTCCAGTACGAAGGGGTTGTCGAATTTATCGAGCACGGGGCGTGCCTTAAGCAGAAACTGGTTGCACGACTCCTGCGTTTCGCCAAGGTATGGAGGCATTGCCGCTTCACCGTATCCCTTGTATCCGTCCCATGTGATCCTTGTTATGACGATCGGGGTGCTGGTCCTGGAACAACCGGAAATGGTGAACGTATACTTCATCTGGCCAGTGAAATTTTCCCAGTCGAGCTGCATTTTCTTGCTTCCTCCCTTCCTCCGTTGTTCTACCGGAGTGCGGGCGAAAAGATCGTTGGGATTTAGGATCATGGCTGCCGCCGTAAGTACGCCGGCGGTCTTTATGAAATCGCGTCTGTTTTGTTTTTGAGACATAGTTTATTCCTGTTTTACCTTGATGGTGACAATTCCCAATCCCTTGTCTTCGTTTCCGATGATTCTGCGTGCACGAAGTGGCTTCCTTTCGTAGTAATCGGTGGTTCCTTTGCGGAGATTGCCGTAACGGACCATTCCCGAGGAATGCAGGAATTCGCCATCCCCGATATAAAGGGCGACGTGGGATATTTTTTCCTTTTCCCCGCCCTTGGCTTCGGTCCCGAAGAAAATCAGGTCGCCGGCCTGAAGGTTGTCGAAACCATTTGCGATGTCGACCTCGGTCCCGGTTTTGACCTGCTGCGATGCGTCACGTTTGAGGATTATCCCGTTCATGAAATATACCGTCTTGACGAATCCGCTGCAGTCCATTCCTTTTACGGAAGTTCCACCCCAAACATACGGGAAACCGATGAACTCCCTTGCGGTAGCGATTATATTGCCTGGTGTCGCTTCCCGGGAATCGAGCCACCCTTCACGGTCCATGACGGCCGATTCCTTTACAAACCCTTTCCTCCCGTCGTGCGTTACTATGCTTGCATATCCGTTTGCATCGAGGACCGGATCCCCCTTTAGGACCATATCTCCCATGACGGCGTCGCTGATTACTTCGGAAGTCTCGGAAGGTTCCCTGCGAAACAATGTGTAATGGACGTTCACGACATATTCCGGTTTTGCAAGCCATACGGCATATTGCGTGCTGTCCATCCTGCAGACGCTCATGGCGGGGCACCATCCCTCGTAACCGTCCGGAGTAGTAACTTCCAGCCACCCGTCTGAAGAGTCCCTGACCTCCATGGTCATTCCCATGAGGGCTTGCGTCGCCGATTCGGCATCCCAGTCAGGTTTTGTATTGATTTGCACTACTGAAAGTTTTCCTATTGCGTAGCCGCAAAAGGAGTCGCTGTCGGCTCCGGCAGGCGTTTTTTCCCCGGAACCCTTGTTGTTGCAGGATACGGCCGTCATGCATAGAACGACCGTAACAAGAATGAGAATCGTTCGTTTCATATCATTGCAAAAATAGGAAATATTTATATTTGCCGAAAGAAAAGCTGTCATTAATGAATCGTCAGGATTTAGGCGGACACAGGTATAATTCCTTTACAGGTTATTTTAAGAGAAAATATGGCTGCCGGCTTCAGAAAGTCGTCATAGATGCCGGTTTTACCTGTCCCAACCGTGACGGTACGGCCGGCCTGGGAGGTTGTACCTATTGTGACAACAGGGCATTCCATCCTTCTTACAGCACCCCGGACAAATCCATCTCGGAACAGATAGACGAGGGTATAGAGTTCCATAAGGTCCGTTACCGTCATGTTACGCAATACCTTGCTTATTTTCAGCCTTATTCGAATACCTATGCTCCCCTCGGGAAGCTGAAGGCCCTCTATTCGGAGGCGCTTGCACATCCCGGGGTGCGCGGCATCGTCCTGGGGACAAGGCCTGATTGTATGGACGATGCTAAGCTGGCCTATCTGAAGGAGCTTTCCGAACGGCATGTCGTAATAATCGAATACGGGATCGAATCCTGTTTCGACGAAACCTTGCTTCGGATCAATCGCGGGCACGATTTTCAATGTGCTGTAAATACGGTCAATGCTACAGCCGGATACGGGATCGAACAGTGCGCGCATTTTATTTTCGGCCTGCCCGGAGAGAGCAAGGAAATGATGCTCGACGAGGCTTCGATAATAAACGGGCTGCCGGTTCAGTCGCTGAAATTCCATCAGTTGCAGATAGTAAAGGGCACCGCCATGGAAAAGGAGTTCTCCGGACATCCCGGGGAGTTCGTGACGTGGAGCCTGGACGAATATATCGATTTCTTCATCTCCTTTCTCGAAAGGCTCGATCAGAGATTCTTGATAGAGAGGTTTATAGGAGAAGTCCCTCCGAGATTTGTCAATGCAACGCCATGGGGATTGATACGTAATGTGGATATTCTCAGAATGTTGGATAAGAGAATGGAAGAGAGGGACACTTGGCAGGGAAAATTATTGTAATTTTTCATATCTTTGCCTTTTAATAAAGTACAATACAAGACAAGATGATTGATAACAGTAAAATGCCGGAAGGACTGACGTTTGATGACGTCCTCCTCGTTCCGGCCCATTCCGACGTACTTCCACGGGAAGTCGACATTACCTCCCGTTTCACTCATGAGATTGAGCTCCGTACTCCCATAGTATCCGCTGCGATGGATACGGTGACCGAATACGAGACGGCTATCGCCCTGGCCCGCGAAGGAGGCATAGGTGTAATCCACAAGAACATGCCCATCGAAGATCAGTGTGCCCAGGTTCGCAAGGTGAAGCGCGCTGAAAACGGGATGATAGACGATCCCGTCACCATCAAGGGGGACGCGACGGTTGGAGATGCTCTCAAGATGATGGAAGACAATCATATAGGTGGACTGCCTGTGGTGGATGAACATAGGAAGCTGGTCGGCATACTGACCAACCGCGACCTCCGGTTCCTCGAGAACATGGGTACCCCCGTTTCGGAAGTGATGACGAAGGAGAATCTTGTCGTGGCTCCTAAGAATACGGATACCCGCATGGCCACCAAGATATTGAAGAAGCATAAGGTGGAGAAGCTGCCTGTCGTGGACAGCGACGGAACTCTCTTGGGGTTGATCACTTACAAGGACATATGCAAGATCAAGGACAACCCGATCGCCAGCAAGGATGACAAGGGCCGCCTGATGGTGGCGGCTGCCGTAGGGATCAAGTCGGACAGCATTTCCAAAGCCGAAAGGCTTATCGACGCGCAAGTGGATGCCATAGTTCTCGATACGTCGCATGGCCATTCCGAAGGTGTTCTCCAGATGATAAAAAAGATTCGCGATGCGTTTCCACACATACAGATAGTAGCCGGTAACATCGCTACGGCCGAGGCTGCGGTAGCATTGAAGGAGTGTGGGGTAGATGCCGTCAAGGTAGGAATCGGTCCTGGGTCCATCTGTACCACGAGGATAATCGCCGGAATCGGAGTTCCGCAGCTAACCGCGATCATGGACGTCTATTCCGCCCTCAAGGGGTCGGGGCTGCCTATAATAGCTGACGGAGGAATACGTTATTCCGGTGACATCGTAAAGGCTCTTGCCGCAGGCGGAGATACCATCATGGCGGGTTCGCTTTTCGCAGGGGTGGAGGAGTCGCCGGGCGAAACCATAATCTTCAACGGCAGGAAATTCAAGTCCTATCGAGGAATGGGTTCGCTCGAAGCCATGCAACTGGGGTCGAAGGACCGTTATTTCCAGGATATGGAAGAAGATGTTAAGAAGCTCGTCCCTGAAGGCATAGTAGCCCAGGTCCCGTATAAGGGGACTCTCGCGGAGGTCGTTTACCAGCTTGTCGGTGGCATCCGTTCCGGCATGGGATATTGCGGGGCGCACGACATATCCGATTTGCGGGGAGCCAAGTTCATCAGGATAACTTCTGCTGGAGAGATAGAAAGCCATCCACACGATGTCACGATAACCAGGGAGGCTCCGAACTATTCAAGATAAAATTTTTCCATCATGGGAAAGATCACTCGTGCCCCAATGAGTATAAGAAGGGCGGTTTTTGCGCTGCCCTTGGTACTGCTCGCGATATTGCCTTCCTGCAATTATTTCCGTTCTTTCACGAACCGTGATAAAGTGGCAAAGGTGGGAAACCGGATACTTTACAGAAGCGATTTGCGAAAAATAATTCCCGCTGGTACTTCCCCGGAAGACAGCACCAAGATGGCCGAACGGTATGTCAACTCGTGGGCGCTGAGTAATCTTTTGCTCATGGAAGCCGAAAAACAACTTTCCAAGCCGGAAAAGGATATAACCGAAAATGTTGAGGACTTCAAGAAAATGCTTTTGGGATACCGTTACGAGAACAGTTATCTCGAATCGCATCTCGATACGGTCATAACCGGTGGGGAGTGCCTGAAATATTACGAAGACAACAAGCAGGCCTTCATTTGCAGCGAACCTGTAGTAAAGGCGCGGGTCATCAGGATCGATCCCTCTTCCTCCAATTATGCGTTGATAAGGAAAAACTATACGACCACCGATCCTGAGGAATCCGATGACCTTAAGTCCCTTTGCGATTCTTATGCCGACGGCTATACGGTGTTTGATGACAAGTACGTAGGGTTGGATGCGGTGGCCCAGTATGCCGGAATTTCGGTAAAGGAGATAATCGGTTACATGAAGAGGGGTAATTCATTCGAAATAGAGGGAACGGCTCTGAACTATCTGGTTTTCATATACGAAAAGTTCGACAAGGGGGAAATCTCGCCGTTTGAATACAACGAAGGAAAAATAAGGGTTGCGATACTTAGCAAAAGAAAGCAGGACCTTCTTTCGAATTTGGAACGGGACTTGCTAGATGATGCGTTGAATACCCGCAAATTAAAACTGTACAATAAAAATGATTAAGTCTTCTTTCATTGCGTCTGCCGCGGCACTTGCACTTTTTTCGATCCCTTACGCCGCAAAGGCGCAGACTTACAATAATGGTCTCATAGATAAGACCGTCGCAATAGTAGGAGATGACGTTGTGCTCCTTTCGGACATCGAAGGCGAGGTCCAGGTCATGCAAGCTCAGGGAATGGCCACCGATAAAGATGCGCGTTGTGAAGTTCTGGAAGGGATACTTACGCAAAACCTTTTTCTGAACCAGGCTAGGCTGGACAGTCTCAAGCCCAACCAGGAAGCCGTAGAAAGCGAGCTTTCCAGCCGTGTAAACAACGTGGTTTCCCAGCTTGGAAGCGAGGCTGCTGTAGAAAAATATTTCGGTCGTGCAATGTATCGCCTGCGCGACGAGTGGCGCGAAACACTTACAGATCAGATGTTTGTACAACAGGAACAGCAGGAAATCGTCAAGAAGGTTCCCAAACTGACTCCGGAAGATGTTAAGGCTTACTGCGATTCCATGCCTGAAGAGGACCTGCCTGTCATTTCCACCCAATACCGTATAAGTCAGATAGTGCTTTATCCGAAAAAGGATTCGGCGGTAATGGCTGTCAAGGAGAAACTGCTGGAATTCAGGCGCAGGATCATTAAGGGCGAGAAATTCGCCACACTTGCCATCCTCTATTCCCAGGATCCCGGAAGTGCTTCCAAGGGAGGGGAGTTGGGGGTGCATTCCAAGAGCATATTCTGGCCTGCATTCTCCGATGCGGCCATGGTCCTCAAACCCGGTGAAGTTTCCCAGATCGTTGAGACTCCCGACGGATTCCATCTAATCCAGATGATAGAGAGGAACGGGGATATGATAAATGTCCGTCATATTCTTCTCAAGCCTCATTATACGGAAAATGACCGTAATATGGCGTTCAATCGTCTAGACAGCATCCGCAATGCTGTCGTCGTGGACAGTACCCTCACTTTCTTCGATGCCGCCCGGATATATTCCCGCGATCCTAAAACACGTACCAACGGCGGTCTCATGGCGGACGAAAACACCGGTTCATCATATTATGAAAAGGACCAGTTGAAGCCAGCCGATTACAATATATTGAAAAACCTTAAGGAGGGAGAGGTTTCCGAGCCTTTCGAGTCGACCGACAACGAAGGCAGCGGTAATACCATTTACAAGATAATCCGTTTGGACAAAATCATTCCTTCCCATGTCGCAAATCCCGAGACCGATTACACCGTGCTCCTTAACGATGCAAAGAACAAGAAATCACAGGCTGCACTTGACGCTTTTATTTCCGAAAAACAGAAGAGCGCCTATATCGTGATCGACCCGATGTTTAGCGGGTGCCATTTCAAAAGGAAAGGATGGATTAAATGACCGTGAGATTTTACAGAAGGGTTTCCATACTGTTTCTGCTTATCGTTTTCCCCTCCGTTTATTTGGGTGCCAGGGATGAGTGGAAAGATTCGCTAGTACGGCTGATCAGTGCCAGGTCGGCGGAACTTAAGCAGATAGATGGAAGGAACTTCCGTAAAGTCATGGGGCCGGCGCGTTTCCTGCACAACGGTACATATCTGATATGCGATTCAGCACTTTGGAACGTAGATGAGAAATACATAGATTGCATGGGGCATGTTCAGCTCGCACAGGAGGGCACACTGCTTACCAGCGACGATCTGCATTACATCATAGATTCCAATCTTGCGCAATTCCGCGGTAACGTAGTGGAATTGAATGACAAAAATGAAAATTGCATGAAGACGCGCTTCCTGGATTACGATACCAAGGACAGCATAGGGCTTTTTTATGACGGTGCTTCCATGCGTGACAAGGACGGCAATTTGATCGAAAGCTCACAGGGTAGATATGACGGGAAGGCTTCCGTTTTCACTTTCGAGCATAACGTCGAATTCTTCAGCGACTCCTTATTCCTGAAAACGTCGAAGCTTGTCTATGACAACAATTCGGACAAGGCGTTTTTCTCTAAGGGGACCTATCTTTGGCGCGATTCTTATTTTCTCTCGGCCGACGACGGCTGGTATGACAGGAAAACCGGCGACGTATTTTTCGACAGGAATGTTTATGCCAAGGATCCCGATTACGAATTATGGGCCGATTCGCTCTACTGCTCGCGCGATTCCTCGAGTATCTATATCGAAATGAACAGGAATGTGGAGGTTCTCGATACCGCTTCCAGTACCGCGTTTTTCGCAAACAAGTTCACTTATGAAAACGATACGCTAAAAAGCAACTACTCGAGGCTTTCGGATAAGGCTGCGATAATATATTTCGGAAACAACGAGTCAGGCGTGCCCGATTCCCTCTTTTTCTGTGCCGATTCCATGCTGCTCTATACTAAAAAGAAATATGAACTTTCCAGTGAAGAGGTGAAGAAATGGGACGATTTGCGCGACCTGATGTTTCAGGATCCGATCGGAGATATGAGGAAGGAGAAGGCCGAAGCTTATGCGAAGAAAATGCAACAGGAGTATAACGAGAACCGCAAATATATGGATAGGGGGCAAGGGGCTCCTGCCGGCAAGGCTCTTTCAATTACTGCAGCAGATAGTACCGCAGCGAAGCCTGCGACATCCGATTCCATGGCGGTTACGGAAATCGATACTTCTGCGGTAGATGGCGGGGATTCCGGCGCAATATTTACGGTAGAGGAGATGAGCGCTTTGTTGAACCGTAGGGATACTTCGCTATCCGTCGGCAACGTTCAGGCGGAAGACAGCGGTGCGGTTGCCGAAATGGACAGCACCATCATTGGGTTCCTCATGGCCAAGGATAATGTCAAGGCTTACAGAACGGATATGCAGTTGGTCTGCGACTCGCTTTTCGCCTGTTCTCTGGATTCCATCGGGACGGTTTACAAGAATCCTGTACTGTGGGACGATACTGTCAACCAGCTTACAGCCGACAGCATGCGGCTGATGATCCGCAACCGGCAGCTTGCAAAGGGCAACATGGTATCCGATGCGTTTATCATTACGCAGGAAGATTCCATACATTTCAACCAGATAAAGTCCACCGAAATGATAGGGCATTTCATGGACAACCACCTCGTGCGTTACGATGCCCTGGGAGGGGCTTCTGCGGTATTTTTCCTTGCAGAACACGGGGAGCTGACCACAGTGAACCTGAAGGAGGCGAAAATGCTATCGGCAGACATAAAGGGTAACAAGGCCCAGAGGATGTACTATTTCGATACCGTCAAAAGCGATGCTTATCCGTTGGTCGTCTCCGATTCTACGGACGAGAGATTGAAGGATTTCGAATGGAGGGGCGATGAAAGGCCGGTCGACAGGTTTGCCGTAACTTCTTTTAATGTTTCCGCCTCTGAACGCAGGAAATGGAGCCATTTGAGACAGCCGGATTTTCCGGTGTCCGAAATCTATTTCCCCGGTTACATACATGGCATAAGGGAGGAGATAGCGACCCGTAAAGATCTGAAGAGGCGGGCGGAACTCAGGGCGAAGGCCCATGAGGATTCCATGAGGGTTTATGCAGGACTTGATGCCGAAGGGCGTCTCATCGTGGATGATCCGGTAGTCGGGGCGCATCTGGATACGTCCGGAATCTGCATTATAGACAGTACTTTGGTCGGTATTTCCGACGATATGTTGGTCGATGTGATGTTGGAACGTCCGCTCTTCGAAAAGATGGATGAAGACATTATCGCCGGCCAGTCTTTGGCCAGTGGGGTGGAAAATGATATTTGTGATTCCCTCGTCCGTGATTCACAGAGGTTCGCTGCTGCGTTTGCCAAGATAGCCGATTCCCTCGAAGTGGTCAGGATGCATCGCCAGGCCGTTATGGATTCGCTCGTAAGGCTGCATAGGGATTCCCTTGCCAAGACGGTTGCGTCCAGGAATGATCGACATTCCGAAACCGTCCGGGGCAACTGCAAACTTACGTTCTTCCAGAAAATCGGAAATTTCTTCCGCAGGCTATTTCATGTAAAACCGTTGGGCTGTGACAACCAGTCCGGTATGCCACAGAATGTTATGGCTACGGATTCCACGACGGTCCCCGTGCCGGACCCGTCCGAATCCCGGAAATAGGTTTCATCATTCTGCATATTTATTTATATTTGTAAACTTTTTGCTTACAAATTTTAAGTTTTATGCATATTTTTACAATAGACGGTAACAAGCATACCATTGAAAATGCTAAATTGTTACTATATGATGACTGTCTCCTGGTGTTGGGGGACAATGCCAAGAAACGTATACGGGATTGCAGGAATTTTCTGGACAGCAAGGTGGCTTCGTCCAATGATCCCATTTACGGAGTGACGACGGGGTTCGGTTCCCTTTGCGATGTAAGTGTGGGGGAAAAAGACCTCGGTTGCCTTCAGACGAATCTCGTGAAGTCCCATGCCTGTTCCATAGGGGACCCGGTCGAGATATCGATAATAAAACTCATGATGGCCCTGAAGGTCAAATCGCTTGCATACGGGTACAGCGGAATAAGGCTCGAAACGGCACAACGCCTTGTGGATATGTTCAACAACCACGTTTATCCCGTGGTTTACCAGCAGGGATCGCTGGGCGCTTCTGGAGACCTGGCGCCTCTGGCTAACATGTGCCTTCCCCTGATAGGCCTTGGGGAAGTATATTATAAAGGTGAGAAAAGGCCTTCCGCCGGGGTTCTGTCCGAACTTGGCTGGAAGCCTCTGACCCTTGCGTCCAAAGAGGGACTCGCATTGCTCAACGGGACCCAGTTCATGCTGGCCCACTGTGTGTTGGCTTTCATCAATGCTATGCGCATATCCGCACTTGCTGATAAGATAGGGGCACTTTCCCTGGATGCATACGACGGGCGCATCGAGCCTTTCAACGAATATGTACATCTGGTCAGGCCGCATCCGGGTCAGATAGCCACGGCAAAGGCCGTCAGGGAATATCTTGCGGGCAGCGAGATGATCTCGCGCCATAAGGTCCATGTGCAGGACCCGTATTCGTTCCGCTGCATACCACAGGTTCATGGAGCTGTCAAGGATGCATTGGATTATGTAGGAAGCGTATTCGAAATCGAATTGAACAGTGCTACGGACAACCCTACTATTTTACCAGGGAAGGACCTGATAATTTCCGCTGGCAACTTCCACGGCGAACCGCTTGCCATCGCCCTCGATTATCTCAGCATAGCCATGGCAGAGCTTGGCAGCATTTCCGAACGCCGGACGTACCGTCTCATAGAAGGAAAGAGAGGGCTTCCTTCATTCCTGGTCGCACACCCCGGCTTGAATTCCGGCTTCATGATCCCGCAATATGCCGCTGCAAGTATCGCTAGCCAGAACAAGCAACTCTGTACCCCGGCTTGCGTTGATACTGTGGATTCTTCGCAGGGCCAGGAGGACCATGTCTCGATGGGAGGGAATGCCGCTACGAAATGTCTTAAAGTCGTATACAACGTGGAAGAGATCCTTGCGATAGAACTTTTCAATGCCGCACAGGCCTTCGAGTTCCGCCATCCTACGCGTACCTCCCCGATTCTGGAACAATTTATCGCGGATTACAGAAAATTCGTACCTTTCGTAGAAGAAGACGAGGTAATGTATCCTTTGATCAACAAATCTATACAATTCCTTAAAAAACAAAATATCTGATGTCTATACTCCTTATCAACATAAAGTCCCTGTTACAGGCCGGGGATGGCATGACTTCCCCGAAAAGGGGAGAGGAGATGTCACGCGTGCAATCGGTCGATGATGCTTATCTTTTGATCGGAAACGACAACCGGATCGCGGAGTACGGTAGGATGGATGATATGGACCCGAAGATACAGGAACATGCCAGTTATGTTTATGATGTTTCCGGGCGTATAGTCCTGCCTTGCTTCTGTGATTCCCATACCCACCTGGTATATGCCGGAAATCGCGAACAGGAATTCGTGGACAAGATAAAAGGATTATCATATGGGGAGATAGCTGCCAGGGGAGGAGGAATTCTCAATTCGGCGGCTCTCCTGCATACGTATCCCGAAGAGGAACTTTTCGAAGAATCGGCAGCACGGGTACGCGAGGTCATTTCGAAGGGAACTGGTGCATTGGAAATAAAAAGCGGTTACGGTCTCAATCTCGAGGACGAGCTTAAGATACTTCGCGTGATCCGAAGGATATCCGACGGGTTCCCGTTGCCTGTTCGCGCCACTTTTCTCGGAGCTCATGCCGTTCCGGGGCGCTTCGCGTTTAACCGTAAAGGTTATGTGTCGGAAATCGTCAATTCAATGCTGCCGGAGGTGGCGAAGGAGGGACTCGCTTCATATTGCGATGTTTTTTGCGAGAAGGGCTTTTTTTCGGTGGAGGATACGGAGGCCATATTGGATGCAGCTGCGAAATATGGTATTCGCGGCACGGTACATGCTGACCAGATGAGTTGCAGCGGCGGCGTAGAGGTCGGAATACGTTGCAATGCCGTTTCGGTATGCCACCTCGAGTATGCCGGCGATGCCCAGATAAAGCTTCTGGCCTCTTCCGATACGATAGCCACTTTGCTGCCGGGGTCCACGTTTTTCATGAACATGAAGTATGCACGTGCCGGAGATCTTATACGTGCCGGTGCTGCCGTAGCATTGGCTTCGAATTACAATCCCGGCAGTTCCCCGTACGGCGACATGCTCTTCATGCTCGGACTTGCTTGTGTGAAATACGGCTTGACTCCCGAGGAAGCTTTGAATGCGGCTACTATAAATGGGGCGTGCGCCATGGGGCTGGGTACGGAATGCGGTTCCGTTTCACGCGGGAAGCTCGGTAATGTCATAATTACCGAGAAGATTCCTTCCCTGGGTTATATGCCGTACGCCTTCACTTCCCCGTTGATCAATACGGTTATTTTAGGAGGACACTTATATGGAAAATTACAAGACACGGTCAGGAGAGATTAGTATTCAGGTTTTCGGGCACGCATCGTTATGCATCGGATGGAAAGGGAAAAACATCTATGTGGATCCGTATTCCGAAGTCCGGTCTTATGAAGGTCTGCCCAAGGCCGACGTTTTTCTGATCACCCACAACCATTGCGACCATTACGATATGGATTCCGTCGACGAACTCGAAAAGAAGGACTCTATATTAATCGTTTCCAGAAGTGTGGGGCAACCGGATGATCGTTACAGGGTTATGAAAAACGGTGATGTATGCAATATCTTCGAAGGGGAAGAAAGCATGATAAACGTTCTTGCGGTGCCGGCGTACAATGTCGGGAAGCACAAGCCGGACGGCACACCTTTCCATTCTAAGGGTGATGGTAACGGTTATATACTGACTTTCGGAGATTTCAAGATCTATATAGCCGGCGATACCGAAGAAATTCCGGATATGAAGTATTTCCCATATTCGGATTTGGCTTTCCTGCCGAAGGATCCGGTTTACACCATGTCCGATGAGGAGTTCATTGCTTGTGCCAATTTCCTGAGGCCGAAGTATCTTTACCCGTATCATTATGGCAGGATAGACATTCCTATGTTGAAGCGCTATCTCGATACGGGAATAACGCTGGTGACCCCACCCGTTAAGACAACATTGTAAATTCAATAAGATAATGATGAAACAAATCGTGGAATGCGTCCCGAATTTTTCGGAAGGGCGCGATGCTGCAGCGATAAGTCAGATTACTGATGCAATCCGTTCCGTCGACGGAATAAACCTGTTGGATGTCGATCCAGGCAAAGCTACCAACCGTACGGTAGTGACATATGTCGGATCGCCTGAAGCGACCGCAGAGGCTGCTTTCCGTTCCATAAAGAAGGCGGCGGAGGTTATAGACATGCGACACCATCACGGCGAGCATCCGCGCATAGGTGCCACCGATGTTTTCCCTTTCGTCCCCGTTGCGGGGATAACTTTGGGAGAGTGCGCTGCCATCGCGCGGAAAGTGTCGGAGAGGGTTGGACGCGAATTGGGAATACCTGTCTATTGTTATGAAGCTGCCGCTTCTGTTCCAGAGCGAAAGAATCTTGCCGAATGCCGTCGCGGGGAATACGAAGGTATCGCCGAAAAGTTCGGGGATCCGGCATGGAGACCGGATTTCGGGCCTGACTCGTATACCGATTCCGTCGCGCGTACAGGCGTTTCCGTAATAGGTGCGCGCGATTTCCTGGTCGCTGTAAATTTCAATCTTAATACTACTTCAACACGCCGTGCGAATGCCGTCGCTTACGATGTACGGGAAAAGGGACGTCCAAAACGGGAAGGTAATCAAGTTACCGGCAAGGTGTTGAAGGATGCCGAAGGTAAGACGGTCTACGTCCCGGGAACGTTGAAGGGATGCAAGGCCATCGGCTGGTACATTCCCGAATACGGCATCTCCCAGGTGTCGATGAATATTACCGATATCAATGCCACCCCTTTGCACATAGCTTTCGACGAAGTCTGCGAAAAAGCGGCCGGGCGCGGAATGCGTGTGACCGGCACGGAAATAGTCGGTTTGATCCCGAAGAGAGTGCTTTTGGATGCCGGACGCTATTATCTGGACAAGCAGCACAGGTCTTCTGGTCTCCCCGAATCTGAAATAATTAAGATAGCCGTCAAATCGATGAGTCTCGACGACCTCGGACCTTTCGATCCCCGTAAGAAGGTGATAGAATATTTGATCGGGGACGAGCAGTCTGGAAGACTGATAGACAAAACATGCAGTGGTTTCGCATACGAGACCGCTTCCGAGTCTCCGGCACCGGGTGGCGGATCCGTTTCGGCATATATGGGAGCTCTCGGAGCGGCGCTTGCGACCATGGTGGCGAATCTCTCTTCGCACAAGCCCGGTTGGGATGACCGCTGGAAGGAATTTTCCGATTATGCGGTAAGGGGGGAAGGACTTCTCGATAAGCTTCTTGCAGCCGTCGACGAGGATACTGCGGCGTTCAACGGGATAATGGCGGCTTTCTCACTTCCAAAGGATACTCCCGAGAACAGGGCCAGACGTGCCAAGTCTATACAGGAAGCTACATTGTACGCGACCCAGGTTCCTTTAAAGACGATGAAATCTTCGTTCGAGGTCTTCGACCTGGCCAAAAGCATGGTTGAGATAGGTAATCCCAATTCTGTGTCCGATGCCGGTGTAAGCGCGATTGCGGCCTGGGCTGCAGTCCATGGCGCATGGCTCAACGTCAAGATCAATGCGGCGTCACTTACCGATCGTCCTGTTGCCATGAGTCTTCTTGCCGAGGCTGAAGCCATAGCAAGGGAATCCGATATTCGCAGGGATTCCATACTGTCGTCCATAAAATTATAGGATAGTTGTCCTGTTGACAAAAAAAAGCGGACCCTCGCGGATCCGCTTTTTCAATTTGTGTTACTCCTTATTGGAGAGGATTCGATGCAAGGCGCTTATATGAAGCCAGACGGATCTTGGCGAATTCTTCCGTTTTTTGGAAGAGGTCGACCGCAACGTCCGGGAACGACTTCGTAAGTGAGGCGTAACGTGTTTCGCCCTTAAGGAAGTCCTGGAATAGAGTCCAGTCAGGTTCCTTGCTGTCGAGGGTAAACGGATTCTTACCTTCAGAAGCTTCAGGGTTATACCTGTAAAGATGCCAGTAGCCGCAAGCGACCGCTTTCTTCTCTTCTTCCTGGCTCTTGCCCATTCCTATCTTCAGGCCATGGTTGATGCAAGGGGCATAAGCGATGACGAGGGAAGGCCCGTCGTAGGCTTCGGCCTCCTTTATGGCGTTGAGGAATTGGGCTTGGCTGGCTCCCATAGCAACCTGTGCTACGTAGACATATCCATAGCTCATTGCGCACATTCCCAAGTCTTTCTTGCGTATACGCTTACCGGAAGCTGCGAATTGTGCGACAGCCCCGGCAGGTGTGGCCTTGGACGACTGTCCGCCTGTGTTGGAGTAAACTTCCGTATCAAGGACAAGGACATTTACATTCTCGCCGCTTGCAAGTACGTGGTCGAGTCCGCCGTATCCTATGTCGTAGCCCCATCCGTCTCCGCCGATGATCCACTGGGAACGGGAGGTTATGAAGTTGCGGAGTTCGTAGATCTTCTTGCATGGATCGCAGGTGCTCTCTTTGAGGAGAGGAACGACCTTGTCGGAAACCTCGCGGGTTACCTTGTAGCTTCCGCGATCATCGATCCATTTCTTGAATTCGGTTTTTATTTCTTCGCTGCAATCGTCGAGTTCAATGGCTTCCTTCATCAGGCTTTCGATGTTGGAACGAACTTTTTCGGTCCCAAGATGCATCCCGAGCCCGAATTCGGCGTTGTCTTCGAACAGGGAGTTGTCCCAAGCCGGACCATGTCCTTCCCTGTTGGTAGTGTATGGGCTGGAAGGGAATGCAGCGGAATAAATGGAGGTGCATCCGGTGGCGTTGGCTACCATCATGTGGTCACCGAAAAGTTGTGTGATGACCTTGATATAGGAGCTCTCGCCGCATCCTGCGCATGCGCCGCAGAATTCGAAGAGAGGTTGGGAGAACTGCGACGCCTTTGCATTGGCATACTTGTCGACCACGTTGTCCTTGTAACCTACGTTGGCATTCAGGTAATCGAAGTTGGCCTGTTCATCCATCTGGCTTCCGAGTGTCTTTGCTTCGAGAGCCTTGACTCCTCTGGTACCAGGGCAGAGGTTTACGCAATTCATGCATCCGGTGCAGTCCATCGGACTTACCTGCATGGTGAACTTGAGACCCGGGAATTGGGATGCCGGTTTAGCATCTATGAGTTTCAGGCCCTTCGGAGCATTTGCGGCTTCCTCTTCGGTGAGAAGGAACGGGCGTATGGCTGCATGAGGGCAGACGAATGAACACTGGTTGCACTGAATGCAATTCTCGGGATTCCACTGCGGGACGAATACGGCTATGCCGCGCTTTTCGTAGGCCGCGGTGCCGTTCGGAATGGTCCCGTCCGGATGTTCGTTTGCAAATATACTGACAGGCAGATCATTGCCCTCCTGAGCATTGACCCTGTCGGCTACTTTGCGCACGAATTCAGGGGCCAGCCTGTTGAAGTTAGGGTTTACGAATTTGCCGGTCGCGTTTTTCCATTCTTCAGGAATCTCGACTTCGACGTATTCCCCACCGCGGTCGACTGCGGCGTAGTTCATATTGACTATGTTCTCACCCTTGGCACCGTAAGACTTGACGATGGCCTGTTTCATGTATGTGACGGCGTCGTCATAAGGAATGATGCCGGTGATCTTGAAGAATGCGCTCTGAAGGATGGTGTTTGTGCGTCCTCCGAGACCTATTTCATGTGCGATCTTTGTAGCGTCGATCAGATAGAGCTTTACCTTGTGTTCGTATATCTGTTTCTTTACGAAATCGGGGATTCTCTTGAGAGTTTCGTCTTTCTCGTACAGGGTGTTCAGAAGGAGGGAACCGCCGTCCTTGATCCCGCGGAGAATGTCGTATTTCGTAAGGTATGAGAATACGTGGCAGGCCACGAAATCCGGAGTGGATACGAGGTATGGGGAGTGGATAGGGTTGTCTCCGAAACGAAGGTTGGAGCAGGTGAATCCGCCGGACTTCTTGGAATCGTAATCGAAGTATGCCTGGCAATATTTGGATGTATGGTCACCTATGATCTTTATGGTATTCTTGTTCGCGCCTACCGTGCCGTCGGACCCGAGCCCGAAGAATTTCAGTTCTACGGTGCCTTTCTTCGCGAGGGAGATTTCCTTGCTTACGGGGAGGGACAGGAACGTTACGTCGTCTACGATCCCTATCGTGAAGTTGTCCTTGGGACTCTTTAGTGCGAGATTGTCGTAAACGGCGACGATTTGGGCAGGAGTGGTGTCTTTCGAAGAGAGTCCGTAACGCCCTCCGATTATGTAAGGTGCGTTCTCCTTATTGGCGAAGAGAGCCTTGATGTCTTCGCAAAGGGGTTCGCTTATCGCTCCCGAATCCTTTACGCGGTCGAGGACCGCGATCTTCTTTACGGTCTTAGGAAGTATGCGCATGAAGTAATGTTCGCTGAACGGACGGTACAGGCGTACCTGTATCAGACCTATCTTGGCTTGCTTGGTTTCGGCGAGGTAATCTATGGTTTCCTTTATGGTTTCGCATACGGATCCCATGGCGACGACGACGTTTTCGGCGTCGGGAGCTCCGTAATAGTCGAATGGAAGGTAATGGCGTCCGGTGAGCTCACCGATTTCTCCCATGTAACGTGCCACTATGTTCGGGATTGCTTCATAGTACTTGTTCACCGCTTCGCGAGCCTGGAAAAATACGTCCGGATTCTGATTTGTGCCGCGTGTGACGGGACGTTCCGGATTCAATGCCCTCTGGCGGAACTGTGCGATCGCTTTTTCGCTGACCATTTTTTTCATGTCTTCCATGTCGATGGCCTCGATCTTCTGGATTTCGTGGGATGTGCGGAAACCATCGAAGAAATGCAGGAAAGGCATGCTGGACTTTATGGCCGACAGATGAGCTACGGCCGCGAGATCCTCGGCTTCCTGAACGCTCGAGGAGCAAAGGAATGAGAATCCGGTGGAACGGCAGGCCATTACGTCAGTCTGGTCTCCGAAAATGGAAAGTGCGTGGAGCGCGAGGGAACGTGCAGATACGTGGAACACTGCCGGAAGCAGTTCCCCTGCTATCTTATACATGTTTGGAATCATTAGCAGCAATCCCTGTGATGCCGTGAAAGTGCTGGTCAAAGCACCGCCCTGCAATGATCCGTGGAGGGCGCCGGCAGCACCGGCTTCGCTTTCCATTTCGGTTACCTTTACGGTTTCGCCGAATATGTTCTTTCTTCCGTGAGCAGCCCAATCGTCTATGTGTTCGGCCATAGGCGAAGATGGGGTGATGGGGTAAATGGCTGCGTGTTCGCTGAACATATAAGCTACGCGCGCGCAGGCTTCATTACCGTCACAAGTGATGAATTTTTTTTCTTTTGCCATATCTTTATTTGAGTTGAATTTTAACAGGATTCAAATGATCGAAATTATTTTGCAGCCTCAAAATTAGGAATTATTTACCTTAATATAAAAAGATAATTCTAATGTGCCCCGACTCTATTGCAGCCCTTCGACCTGCACACCTTCGGCCGTTTTGCGGATCAGTCCCTGGAGTACCTTTCCGGGGCCGACTTCGACGAATGTGGAGGCTCCGTCGGCGACCATGTTTCTCACCGATTCCGCCCATCGCACGGGATGAGTCAACTGTAACAGAAGGTTTTGCCTGATCTCGGAAGGATCGGTGTGCGGCTTGGCATCCACGTTCTGGTATACGGGGCAGCGCGGTACATTGAATTTGGCCTTTTCTATGGCTTCGGCAAGTTCCTTGCGTGCCGGTTCCATCAATGGCGAATGGAATGCCCCGCCGACCTGAAGCTGAATTGCTCTTCTGGCTCCTGCCGCAGTCAGCATATCGCATGCCTTCCTTACTGATTCAATGCTGCCCGATACGACCACCTGGCCGTTGCAGTTGTAATTGGCCGCGACCACCGTGCCGCCGTTTGCATTGATTTCGGCACATATCTTCTCGACGGTTTCGTCGGGAAGCCCTATTATCGCCGCCATGGTGCCGGGGTTGGCTTCACAGCATTTCTGCATGGCCGTGGCACGAACGGAAACCAATTTCAGAGCCTCTTCGAACGAGAGTGCTCCGCTTACCGTCAATGCGGAGAATTCGCCCAGAGAGTGTCCCGCAGCCATGTCAGGCCTGAAGTCGGGAATGCAGCTTGAAAGGATTACCGAATGTAAAAAAACTGCAGGCTGAGTGACCTTGGTGGCCTTTAACTCGTCTGCAGTACCCTCGAACATTATTTTTGAGATATCGAATCCCAATATTTCGTTTGCTTTGCCGAACATCTTTTTCGCACGGCTGTCGCTGTCGTAAAGTGCTTTTCCCATTCCCGGGAACTGAGCCCCCTGACCGGGGAATACGTATGATTTCATATATAGTTTGGTTTTTAGTAAACGGAAGAAAAGTTGCAATTTTCGCGCCGAAAGTCCCATTTGCAACATAGCTCTTGCCGCGTCCTTTATGGTCCGTGGCAGTTAAAGAAAAAGTACCCCCTGTCGGAATCGAACCGACATCGTGAGAACCGGAATCTCAAATTCTATCCATTATACTAAGGGGGCGTCGGGCAAACCGCCGCAAATTTACACATTTTTTATTCCGCCGTCTCTTCTTCATCGGAATCCGGATTGGGAATGTTTTCCGAGGGTTCCCCGTCTTCGACGACTTCAGCCTTTTCTTCTACGACATCGGCTCCTTTCATCGCATTGCATACTTCTATGGTGGTCATGAGTTCAGCCACTCCGTATATGAGAAGCGATATTCCGAATATGATGAAAAGAACGCTCTGGGTCTTGATCGGGTAGAAAAGGATGATACATCCTGCAGCAAGGGTGAGAATCGGGGATATGAAGAAAGGCCAGCCTACAGGACTGTATTTCCGGGCGCGGACCAGCATGACAATCATGTTTATGGCTTGTACCGCCAGTAGGATACCCAGCAGTATGAATGCGTATTTCAGAAAATCGCCCGGCCAGACTGCAACTATTACACCGATTACGGTTACTATTATGCCGTTGATGATCGGAACGTCGACATTGGCCGATTTGTCTTTCTTCCTTTTTACCAGGGAGCTTATTATGGAGATCGCTCCGAGCAGGGCGAGTACCACGCCCATCGCCATCATTATGGTTTCAGGGGTGTTGTTGGGCCAAATAATCAGGGCGAGACCCAGTATTATGGCGACTGCGCCTCTGAAGTATCCGTACGACGGTTTAAACATTCCTTTGAAAATTCCGCTCATAGTTATATGTTTTGTGTGTTTCGTTACAAATGTAATCCTTTTTGCGTACGATAATTTTTTTTTGCGGCTCTTCAAATAATAGTTATTTTTGCAATCCAATTCGATGGTGGGCGTAGCTCAGTTGGCTAGAGTCCCGGATTGTGGTTCCGGTTGTCGTGGGTTCGAGCCCCACCTCCCACCCAAATGGCCGGTCGCTGGAAAGCGTCCGGTTTTTTTGTGTCTTTTCACTTGATCGATTATTCAAAACTGTGCGTCTGCCGGCACGTCGAAGATTTCGATTACCGGTGCTACATAGGGCTCCTTGAACCCGGCGTTTTCATCTATCATCTCCATTGCCTCGCGTTTCCTGTGGCGAGCGACCTTTCTTGGAGTCGCCTTAGCTCTGGCACGTGCGTCTCCGCTTTCCGCTTCGCCGACAGGCCCGAATAGATCTCCTTCCACATATGGCGAACTATCGTTGATTCTTCTCATCCGGATTTTAATTTTGTCAAAGGTAGCATAATTTTTGTTGGGATTTATGCTTACATTTGCACCAAAACTCGTTTTTGTAACAATATTTAAGATATGGCACGTGAAATAAAATTTTCCCTCGTCTACCGAGACATGTGGCAGTCCTCCGGACGCTATGTGCCGCGGGTGGATATGTTCAAAAAAATAGCTCCCGTAATCATAGACATGGGATGCTTCGACAGGATTGAAACCAACGGCGGCGCCTTCGAACAGGTCAGCCTTCTCGAAGGTGAAAATCCGAATATCGCAGTCCGCGAATGGACTGCGCCTTTCCATAAGGCCGGAATCCAGACGCATATGCTGGAAAGAGGGCTCAATGCCCTTCGCATGAATCCGGTGCCTGCCGATATCCGCGAACTGATGTTCAAGGTCAAAAAGGCCCAGGGTACTGATATATCCCGTTCCTTCTGCGGCTTGAACGATCCACGCAACCTCAAGCGTTCCGTGGAGTATGCCAAGAAGGCCGGGATGATTTCCCAGGTCGCCCTTTCCATAACCCACTCTCCGATTCATACAGTGGAATATTATATGTCCGTAGTGGACAAGGTGGTGGAATACGGTTGCGACGAAATATGCCTTAAGGATATGGCCGGAATCGGCCGCCCTGCATTTCTCGGCCGCCTCGTTTCCCAAATCAAGGCGAAATACCCTCAGATAAAGGTCCAATACCATGGCCACACCGGTCCCGGCTTTTCTCCCGCATCGATGCTCGAAGTCGCACGTGCAGGAGCCGACTACCTCGACGTTGCGATGGAACCCCTGTCGTGGGGCAAGATCCATCCGGATGTCATTACCATAAGGGAGATGATGATTGACGCAGGTTTCAAGGTAAAGGACATAAACATGGACGCCTACATGGAAGCCCGCAGGCTCACGCAGTCGTTCATGGACGAATTCCTCGGATATTTCATCAACCAGGACAACTTCAAGATGTCATCGATGCTCGTAGGCAGTGGCCTGCCGGGTGGAATGATGGGGTCCATGATGGCTGACCTTGGCGGTTTCATGCCGGCCATCAACTCCTCCCTGCGCCAGCAGAACAAGAAGGAACTCACTCTCGAGGAACTCGTTACGCTGCTCTTCCAGGAAGTGGCATACGTATGGCCAAAAATGGGCTATCCTCCTTTGGTCACTCCTTTCAGCCAGTATGTGAAGAACATTTCTCTGATGAATCTGTACAATACGCTCCGGGGAGGTAAGCGCTGGCAATCGATAGATAACAACCAGTGGAACATGATCACCGGACGCATGGGTACGCTGCCCGGACCTCTGGACCCTGAAATTATACAGCTCGCAAAGGATACCGGACACGATTTCTATACGGGAGACCCTCAGGACATGTTTCCCGACGAACTCGACAAGTACCGCAAGGATATGAAGGAAAGGGGATGGGCCTTTGGAAAGGATGACGAAGACCTGTTCGAATATGCGATGCACGGTCAGAATTACCTCGATTTCCGCAGTGGCGTAGCAAAGGAGCGTTTCGAAGCCGACCTCGAAGCGGCGAAAGCCAAGGCTAACGCTCCGAAAATCGTCGAGCGCCCGGTCATCGAGATGCCTAAGGAGGATGCCGATGCCGTATTGGCGAAGTATCCGAAAGCCAATCCGGTACAGAGCCCTGTCAAGGGGCAGGTCCTTTGGCAGGTGGATGTCTCCGACAAGTCCCAGGCCCCGAACATAGGGACCGAAGTGCAGGCCGGCAAGACCATGGGTTATGTACAGGCCTATTATGGAATTGAGGAAGTGGTTCCTGCATTTTCCGGCAAGATAGTCGCCATATTTGCCAAACAGGGCGACAGCGTAGAAAAGGGAGAAATGCTGGCTATGGTTTCCGAGTAGGGCCACAATTTAAAAAACAAAAGGGAGAATGATCGAAAAACGGTCATCCTCCTTTTTTATATGTCATTCATTTCATTTTTATGACACTTTAGTCTCATTTTTGTGGATACGGTTCCAATCATAATTGTTTTATTACATTTGCAGGCGAATCGTTAAGAATTTGATGGACGAAGGTGACATATCTGCGAATCTTGTGAAGGCGTTGCGCGATGGCGACGTAGAGAGTTTCCGCTCGTTCTACGAATTTTTCTATCCGAAAGTCCACTCTTTTGCATATCGCCTTACTTGTTCCGAATGGGCTGCCGACGAATGTGCGCAGAATGTGTTTATCAAGATATGGACTCACAGGAATACCTTGAAAGTCTTCGGTGGCAATCTCAAGGGGTTGGTATTCAGGATAGCCCGTAACGAAATATTCGATTATTACCGTTCCATCAAGAATATTCGCGAATATCAGTCGAGTTTGGCTGAAACTGTCCGCGGAGAAGGCGAAGCCGACGATCCAGTCAATACCGCCCAACTTGCTAAAATCATAGATGGAGTCGTGGATTCCATGCCTGTCGCAAGACGAAGGGTCTTCATATTGAGTCGTTACAGAAACATGACGAACGATGAGATAGCCAAGGAGTGCAATATTTCTAAAAGGACGGTCGAGAAACACATCAGCAATTCTCTTGCACAGATACGTCTCGCATTGAAAGCCTATATGCTTTTGATTATTGTGCTTTTCTTTATTTACGGTTAACGTTTCACTTTTTTTTAGCTTTTCATGTTTTAACCCGTACGTGTTCCGTCATGAAAATCCGTATTTATAATAAAACACGGGAATCATGGTTGAACGTAAAATCAGGGAGGAGTTCGCAAGGGCGCTCGAGGAGAGGGACGGTGACGTAATAAATCGCATACTTTCTTCGATTGATGAAGAATCCGCCGACGAACTCCTGAAGGATGTTTGGAACACTTCTACCGGTAAGGAATACGGTGGGAATGCTGGGTCGGCTTTCGATGAGTTCAAGGAGCGCATTTATGGGAAACGCCGCAATTCAGGTCTCTCACGTACCATCGCGTGGATATCGAGTGCTGCTGCTGTCATAGCGATAGCGCTGTGCCTGTTCCTGGCATTGAAGCCTAATCATTCCGTCACCCGCTGGGCGGAAATGACTACAGGCTACGGAAAAATGGATTCGCTTGTACTCCAAGATGGTACGAAGATATGGACGAATGCTGGGACTACACTCATTTATCCTGAAAAATTCGATGGCAAAGAGAGACACGTATATGTTTCGGGCGAAGCATTCTTCAGCGTAGCCAAAGATCCCAAGCATCCGTTTATCGTAACTGCCGAAGGAGTGAACGTCAGGGTACTGGGCACGAAGTTCAACGTGAAAGCTTACAATGACGAAAGCGATGTCGTCACCACTCTCGTAACCGGTTCGATACAGTTGACTACTCCGGTCTCCGACAGTATATACAAACTTCAGCCAAACAAGACATTGGTTTTCGATCGCGAAAACGGAAGCGTCGAATGTTATTTGAACAAGGAGTACAACCTTCCCATGTGGTACTGTGACGAACTTAATTTCAATAACATTACTCTTGACGAGATTTCCAGGGAACTTGAAAGGAGGTTCAAGGTGAAAATAGTCTTGAGAAATCCGAAGTGCGCTTCCCTGAGATTCTACGCTTCTTTCGTAAACGGAGAAAACGTGGATGATATACTTTCTTCCCTGAACGTGAAAAACGAATTCAGGATTGTCCGCAAGGACGATGTGATTGACATTTACTAACTAACTAACAATAAAAAAATCTTCAATGAAACAAAAATGCAACTTGAAGCTAACGTTCAGGACGGTTTCAAGAGCGGTTCTTGTATTTGTTGCCCTTATGGCCGTTCAGGCCATGTCAGCACAGAACAAAAATATTACTCTTAACGTCAAAGACGTACCATTGGAGAGCGTATTAAACACTCTTAAAAGCGATTATGGTTATTCATTCGTAATGATCACGAACGATATAGACATTAATCGCAAGATAACCTTGAATATAAAGGACAGCCCGATAGAATCCGTACTTTCGGCACTTTTCGAAGGCCGGAACGTCAAATTCGAGGTCGATGACAACAAAATATTGATTTCGAGGGCTGCCGCTGCGCCGAAACTTTCGGCTGAGAAGGAACCGCGTACCGTTACAGGAACCGTTACCGACGTGAAGGGGGATCCCGTCGTTGGGGCTACCGTGTGGGTTCCGGGAACAAGTGTCGGAGCAAGTACCGATATGGATGGAAAATATTCCATAAAAGTGGACGGGGAGGTAGATTTGAAATGCCAATGTTTAGGTTACAAGAGTATTACCAGACATGTCGTTTCTTCGAACGGCAAGATTGATTTCCTGTTGGAGGAGGAGAATACTTCCCTGGATGAAGTAGTGGTCATAGGATACGGAGTACAGAACAAGCGCGACGTCACTACTTCCATCTCTTCCATCAAGGCCACCGATATAGCTAATAATCCTGCAACGGATTTTCGTCAGACCCTTGTTGCCAAGATGCCTGGCGTAAGTGTGTTCCAGACGGGAGGTGACCCTTCGGGGAGCGGAGTTTCCATACGTGTGAGAGGAATTTCTTCGGCGACTGCCGGAAACGATCCGCTGTATGTCATCGACGGTGTTCCTACAGATTCGCGTTCCTTCGCGAATATTTCAAGCAGCGACATTTCGAGCGTGGAAGTGCTGAAAGACGCTTCCTCTGCCGCCATCTATGGTTCGAGAGGTTCCGGTGGCGTAATTCTCATCACTACGAAAACAGGAACATCAGATCGTCCGGTCATATCATACAACACGTATTTCGGAGTGTCGACAGTTTCCAAGAAGATAGACATGATGAATGCGTACGAATGGGCACAGGCGAACAAGGATGGACATGACGGCTCTTATCTTACCGACAATCCGGATGCTTCGGTCGACGACCCGAATTCGATGCGTACGGGGGAAACCTATTGGCAGGTTCCTTCCGAAGTCCTTCTTTACCTCAACGATACGAGCGGAGACCTTACAGACACGGATTGGCAGGATGCTATTTTCCGTACTGCGCTGAGCAACAGTCATAGCCTTTCGGTTTCAGGTAAAAGCAAATATTTGAAATACTACACTTCGGCCAATTACCTATGGCGCGAAGGTACCATAATCGATTCCGATTTTACCCGGTACGGCTTGCGTATAAATCTTGATGGAAACCGCGGCAAATTGAAATGGGGACTCAATTTTTCCCCGGCATATTCCAAACAGCACTATGTAAACGCCGATTCGCAATATACTTCCGATGGTGTGGTGGCATCCGCCCTGATGACGGCTCCGATCTTCCCGGTTTACAACGAGGACGGATCCTACAACTGGGATATGAACGGACTGCTTAACCTCGAGGAGACGAACACCCAATACAATAATACTTTGAATGCGGTCGCCCTTGCGAACGAAATAGACGACGTCAGGGAAAAGATGTCTATGCTAGGAAACGCCTATGCATCCTATGAGATCATCAAGGGACTGGAGTACAAATTCTCGATGGGAGGCGATTTCTATTCCTACAACCGCGACTATTACCGCCCTTCCTATCTCGAAAAGCGGGGAAACTCGACTCATGGCCAGGCCTCTTCCGCAACTGGGGAGCATGACGCCAATTCATACTACAACTGGAACGTTGAAAACCAGCTTTCCTACAACGTATCGTTCGGGGACAATAATATCTCCGCGGTTGCGGTTTACCAGGCCCAGAAAAATGTCAACGAATCCAGTTCCATCGTGGGGACGGGATATGCCGACGACAGGATCAGGACCATTGCAGGAGCGACCGAAATAGAGACTTCCGGAACTTCGTCAAATATAACGGGATGGACGATGGCTTCCTGGCTTACCCGTGCACAATATTCATACAAAGGTAAATACATGCTTTCAGCTGCAATAAGAGGTGACGGCTGTTCGCGTTTCGGTAAGAACAACAGGTGGGGCTATTTCCCTTCGGCTTCGCTCGGATGGCGTATAACGGACGAGGATTTCATGAAGCAACAAACATGGCTCAACGACTTGAAATTCCGTCTCAGTTACGGTCAAACCGGGAATTCCCAGATAGGCAATTACGATTATCTTGCGACGCTCTCGACCCTAACCTACATATCCGGTGCGGGCGACGGAGACATAGTTACCGGTTATTATCCTTCCGCTGCTGAAAACGATGATCTCGGGTGGGAAAAGAACTCACAGGTAGATATTGGATTCGATGCGGTGGCATTTAAGGGACTTTTGGGACTGTCGTTCGATTATTACTATTCTGTAACGACGGATATGCTCTTCGACGTACCGATAGCCCAGACATCGGGTATGTCTACTGCCACTATGAACATTGGTTCGATGCAGAATCAGGGTATCGAGATCAATTTGACCTCTTCGTACAATTGGGGCAAATTCGGTTATAATTTCTCCGGGAATTTCGCACTGAATCGCAATATGGTGCTGCATCTCGGCGACAATGACGCGCCGATCATAAAGAAAAGTTCATATTCAGGTGCCTATTATATAACTGAGGTTGGCAAGCCTGTCGGGTGTTACTATCTCCTTGTACAGGATGGCATTTTCCATAACCAGGAAGAACTCGATTCGTATCCCCACTTCTCCAATACCCATGTAGGCGACTTCAGGTTCGTTGATGCCAATGGTAACGGAATTATGGAAGAGGACGACGACCGTGTAATATGCGGCAACTATATGCCGGATTTCACTTACGGATTCTCGGGTGGGGTAAATTACGGCAACTTGGATTTGAGCGCCTCGTTCGAAGGTTCATACGGCAGCGAAATATTGAATCTGGAACGCCGCTACCTCTGCAATATGGAAGGTTCGTCTAATATGATGGCGCTTGCATTGAACAGGGCGCAGGTCGATTATACGACGGATACGGTGGTTTCCGGTTATCTGAACCGTGCCAACCGCAAGTCGACTGGACGTAACGGTGCTTCGACTTCCACGTTCCACATCGAGGACGGATCATATCTGCGCCTTCAGAATCTGTCCATAGGCTACACATTACCTGAAAAATGGCTTAAGAATTACGGTATTTCCAAGTTCCATGTTTATATACAGGGAACGAATTTGTTCACTTGGACGGCTTATACCGGATATAATCCTGAAGTCAACAAACGTCCGACGGATGCCCTTCGTCCAGGGGAGGATTATTGTTCATATCCTCTTTCCAGGACGGTGCAGATAGGTATAAACTTTAACTTATAATACTTAGGAAACATGAAAAGACTTAATATATTGCTTTTTACTCTCCTGGCACTTGCTTGCACCTCATGCAGCGACGATTTTTTTAACCAGGTACCAAGCAACCAAGTGGTTTCTAGCAGCTATTATGAAAGTTCCAGTGACTTCGACATGGCTTTGACGGCCTGCTACCAGAAGCTTAAGAGTGAAGTTTCATTCTTTTTGACCGAGATAGAATACAGGGGCGACAGCAACGACCTGGATGCGGTCGCTGTTTCTACGCAGTCGCGTTATGATCTGGACCACTTCGAGGATATCTCGACGAATACCATTCTCGAAAGCGAATGGAGCGTCGAATATAACCTGATTTACCGTTGCAACTCCATGCTCGACCATATCGACGACATCGGGGATTTTGAAAAGCACGACCAATACATGGCGGAGGCGATGTTCCTGCGTGCGTGGGCGCACTTCAACCTCTACCGCGTTTTCGGATGCGTTCCCATTGTCACTAAGGTTTTGTCTCCGGCCGAGGCTGCTCTTGCGCCGCGTTGCACTGATGATGAAATGTACGAATACCTTTCTACCGATTTGAAAGAAGCAGCTTCCATGTTGCCCGAATCATACACCGGAGATGAAATAGGCCGCGTGACTGATTGCGCCGCCAATGCTTTTCTCGGCCGTGTGGCAGCAACCTTTCATAAATACGATGATGCCGTGACGGCCCTGACCGCTGCGATGGGGAACAAGAATTTCGGACTCGTGGCTACCACCGCCGACGCAATCGATGTCGACAACAAGCAGAATAAGGAGATACTTTTCTCGGTACGTTATAACAAGGCCGACAATTTGGGCCATGGCGCATGGTACACGATAACTGTTCCCTCGGAAGCTACGAATCCTACGGAAAGGCTGAAGGATGCCTACGGCACAGGTGACAATCGCGCCGACCTTTTAGGATGGACCAAGATGACTACCGGTAACAATTACGTTCTCAATAAATGGTACGATACTTACGATGCGACTTATAATACTGTGGTCGGCAACGATTTCCCTATGATCCGTTATGCCGAAGTCACCCTTTTGATGGCCGAGGCCCTCAACGAACTTGGGGAAAGCGGCTCTGCGCTGACTTACCTTAACATGACGCGCACCCGTGCCGGTTTGGTCGCTTTGACTACGAACGACGTATCCTCCAAGGACGGGATACGCAAGGAAATTCTCGACGAGGACCAGAGGGAATTCGCATACGAAGGACATCGCTGGTTCGACCTTGTCCGCATGGGTTATGCCGCGGATTATTTTACCTCTCTCGGGTATACGATAGATTCCCATAACCTTATAATGCCTATTCCAAATGCCCAGATCGAAATAGTAGGAGACGATTCCATACTTTGGCAAAATCCCGGTTATTAACGTTGTAATAAATTTTGGATATGAATAAATATATTTTTCCCATAATGGCCGCTTTTGCGGCAATATTGACCGCCTGCGTTCCGGAAGATCTCCCGAAAGCTGATTATAACCGGGCCCAGGTAAAAGATTTCGTGGCGATTCCAGGAGATAGGGAGGTAACTCTCAGTTGGTCTTCTTACGACAATTTCGCTCCCGATTCATATTATGTGACATGGGGGAATGACGCTGATACGACCCTTACAGATACTACACTGGTTGTCAAAGAGTTGGAAAATGGAACAAAATACACGTTCACCATACAGGCCGATTATGACGATTACGGCCTTTCCGGGCAGGTTTCGTTGGAATGCACTCCCGTAACTTCGAGGATAGCGATATCGGATGTCGTTGCGACGACTGGAGACGGAACTGTCCACTTCGAGTGGAGCAAACCGGCGGATAACGTCGCGGGATATACGTTGACATGGTCTCTTGCCGGCGAGACGGCAGGTTCCGTCGATATCGCCGGATCGGAAACATCGGTGGCGATAAACGACCTGACCAACTACAAAAACTACACTTTCGTTTTCGTAGCGCATTATCCAAACGGTGATTCCGATGATACATCCATAAAGGCCATGCCGTCCCCAGGCAGGCTTTACACAGTCAATACCACAAATCCTGGTCTTGGAGCTGAAGTGAATTTGAATATAGACGAAGGAGTACCTGACGGGAATGTCGTATGGAACTTCGACGATGGCACTAAAATGGCTGGAAGATCCGTTTGCCACAGATTCATGACGAGCGGGAACCATAAGGTTACGTTGGTCGTGACTTTTTCCGATAGCGACGAAATAGATGTCGAAATCGAATTTGTAGTCCGCGACACATATTTCTATAACGAAGATTATCAGATTGCCACAGGTTCATACAATGGGCTGAAGGCTCAGGCTCCAGTGTTCTCTCCGGACGGTAAAACGGTTTATGCAGCAACGTTTAACTCTCCGGCAGGCCTGTATGCGTTCGATATAATGACTTCCACTTTGAAATGGAGTTATATATGCCAGTCGCAGGGAGGAGCGTACGGGTGTTCTCCCGTTGTAGATCCGAATTCCGGCGTTATATATTTCGGTACTTCGACGTCTGGAGAATTTTACGCATTGAATCCGGACGGTACCCTAAGATGGTCAAATAGCCAGATGAAGTCCGTGAACAAGAGCTATCCTGCCATAGGGTCGGATGGCACCGTGTACGTAATGGATTCCGGTAATACATTGTATGCATTGTCCCCGAACGACGGTTCGGTAAAATGGAGCATGGAATTAAGCGATGCGGGAGGAAACGGAGGCATTCTCGTGAACGAAACGGGGATATCGAAAACGGGGGATGGTGCTGATGAAATCATAGTCGGTACGAAGAATTATGTGTACTTCATCACTACTGACGGCTCTGTAAAGACGGACGAAACCATACCTTCGAACGGCATGACGGCAATAAGTTGTTTTACGGCCAGTATCGATCACAAGACAATTTATTATTCCACACAGAGTGGCAGAGGGCTTTATTCGGTGGACCTTGCGACTCATACGCAATCCTCGTTCACCGATCCGGCCCTGACCAACAATGCCTACAATCCGGTCACTGGCCCGGACGGGACCATTTACTTCGGGTGCAAGACATCTTCCACCGATCCAGTTGAAGCTTTCTTCGCAGTTAATCCGGATATGACTAAGAAATGGGGGTATACGGTAGCAGTTAAGAACGCCTTCAACTTTTGTTTCCCTTCGGTCGATGCGCTCGGTAACGTATATGCTGGTATGAACGACGGATCTTTCCTCGAAATCAGCGATGCCGGCAGCCTTGTCAACGGATGGTCGTATTCCGGCGGCACCGGATTCATGGGTGGGACCAATTATTGTGACGGAGCAGTGTTCTCCGGCAAGGTAGGTTCTAAAGGCAATAACGGAGGCCTGTTCGGAATGTATATAGGTAACGACCGTGCTTCTTCGTGGTGTTCACGTGGAGGAGATATATGCGGTTCGAGTTGTTTGAAATAAATGAACATTGAAAATTATTTATCTCGATATGAAGAAAATGATCTATTCCATAATGACATTGATAGCTGCAGCATGTTGCCTGGCTTCCTGTGTGCAACAAGAAAAAATAACGGAATACTCCGCAGGAGTGTTCCGGCTCTCCAAGGATCCTTACATAACTACCGACGGCTCAGGAGTATCGCCTTGGGTGTGCGGAGAAAAGGTAGGGCTTATAGACGATGACGGGGAACATATCACATCCAGCGCCATAAACAACATATCCGGCCCTCTGCTTTTCGTTTTTTCAATTCCTGCTGGAGCGGCTTCGGGAAACATGTGTTTCTATTATCCGTATGCCGAATCCACCGACTATTCAGACGGCAAACTCACTTTCGATCTGTCATCTCAGACCGGAGAGATGGAACAATATTGCGCTTCGGTTTATAACGGCAAACTTTCCAATTATTCCACATCGGCTCCAAACGATACCTTGACTCCCCTTTTCGCGCTGGTTCGTGTCGATATAGGAACGAATTCCACTATATCGGCCTCAAATCTTGTCAAGATTGCGTTCTCCGGCAACGACGGAGAAAAGGTAGGAGGTGAGGCGACGGTAGACATGTCTACCGGCGAATGCGAATTTACGGACACGGTGTCGAGTGTGACTTTTGCGACTCCTTTGGAAGTCTCGTCTTCCATGAGCGTTTACCTTGCCATTGCTCCAGGTACGTATTCCAAAGGGTATAAGGTTACCGTGACTGATTCGGAAGGCAATTCGAATATAACCGAGTTCGATTCCTCGACCGATTTCGAAAAGGGTACCGTAACCACGGTTTCGGGCAAGTTCGGATATACCGAATTGGCGTTCGTGGGAAGTACGAACGTTTACATAATAAATGCCGATACCTCGGTGGATGACAGTCTTGACGTATTATGGCATTGGGATTCCTCCAAATCAGATATCCCGAGCAAATTCGTAGGCATGTTCGTGCATTGCGACGATGCTAAGCTGGTAAATGACGGAACTGAAATCCTCGTCACTTCATCAGCTTCTACCGGAGGGTGTGCACTAATAGATCGTCAAACCCAGAAATGCCTTTTCTATGCACGTGCCAATAATGCCCATTCGGCAACCATGCTTCCTGACAACCGCGTAGTGGTCGCATGTTCGACTACCAATGCCGACAGGGGCAATTCGCTTTTGGTTTTCGACGTAGATGATCCGGACGTGGTGAAATGCCAGGTTCCTCTGTTCTGCGCCCATGGTGTGCAGTGGATTCCTTCGCGACAACGCCTTTATGCGATCGGGGACGAAAGTCTCGTCGAATATTCGCTTGTCGACTGGGATACGGATACTCCTTCGCTTAAAGTCGAGAATGTCGTTACCGCTCCGCATACGGGATTGCACGACCTGACCTTGGTATCGGACGACGAATTGCTCTGCGGAGGCAACAGTGTATATTTTTATGACTTGAATGACAGGACTTTTACGGAAGTTCCACAATTTCATGGCGAGACATCCGTTAAATCAGTGAATTACAACGAGAGCACGGGCGTAATATGGGCTACCGTCGCGGAAGAGTCATGGTGGACGTTCCATATTAAGGAATTCCATATCGGATCAAACGATGTAGTCAAAGTGCTTTCCGTACCTTTCGACAAGTTCGAAACCAACGTTTACAAGTGCCGAGTTTTCCAGTGGTAAAATAAGAATAATTTGTAATATCTAAGGAAAAGCCGGATGAATTTTAATTCATCCGGCTTTTTTAGTTACGATTAGTAAGTTTAGATAATAGCTTGAAATACTACTTGTTGCAAGTGATATTTTGTCTGATATATTGCTATTATTGAAAAACGTGTTTACATTTGCAATGTAAAAAGAATTTGATTTTACATAGTACCGAATGATCCTTATATACAATTCTGCAGTTTTAATTACCAATATTTAATACCAATGATCTATGAAGAAAAAAATTATGCTTTTTCTTATGTGCTTGCTTTCCAATGCAGGTTTTGTATTCGCTCAGGTTTCGGTTACCGGAACCGTTGTCTCTACGACTGACAACCAACCTGTCGTTGGTGCTTCCGTCGTCGTAAAGGGTACGATGAACGGTACTACAACGGACGTCAACGGCAAATTCACCTTGAATGGCGTCGCCTCTTATGATGAAACCATTGTGGTTTCATGTATAGGGATGAAAAGTGTCGAAGAACCGGCGAAGTCGAAAATGACCATTTATCTTTCAGAATCTCCCGACCGACTTAAGGGAGTGGTTGTCGTCGCATATGGTACGGTGAAAAAATCCGAGTTCACGGGTTCCGCCGCGGTTGTTGATAATAGTAAGATAGAGACCCCGGTTTCGTCTTTCGACAAGAGCCTTGTGGGTCAGGCTGCCGGTTTGCGGGTGTTGTCCAATTCGGGGCAACCGGGATCTGCTACTACTTTCCGCATTCGTGGTGCGGGTTCATTGACTGCTTCCAACGAGCCTCTTTATGTGATTGACGGAGTCGCAACGGCTTCAGGAGATTACAGCCAGATAGCAAGTGATTGGGATTATTCGTCATCCAATATAATGTCATCGTTGAATCCTTCGGACATAGAATCGATAACTATTCTCAAGGATGCTGCTGCAGCTTCCCTTTACGGATCCAGGGCGGCGAACGGAGTCGTAGTAATTACGACGAAGCATGGCAGGAAAGGAAAGCCGAAGACCTCTTTCAATGCTACCTTCGGATGGGCATCGCTTCCACAAGCCTACAATACCATGGGATCTGCGGATTATTACAAGACTTATTTCAAATCGATTTATTCACAGCAGCTTGCTTCGGGCCTTTCTTCAGGCGATGCGGTAGCGGCTGCCAATTCTCTCGTGCAAGGGCTTATCACCCATAATCCTTATAATGTCGACAATCCTCTGGATGCGGACGGCAATGTCGTCTCGGGAGCGAAACTGGTAGTGGATACCGACTGGCAGAATGAGGTGTTCAATGTCGCTCCCACACAGGATTATGATTTCAATGTCAGTGGAGGTACGGACAATTCCTCTTATTTCATGTCTCTCGGCTACTTCAACCAGAAGGGCATTTCACCTTCTTCGAGTTACCAGCGTTATTCCGGAAAGACCAATATTTCCTCGAAGGCGACCGAATGGCTTGAAGTAGGGGTCAACAGCACATATTCCTACTCGGTTCAAAATACGGAAATAGCCGGGGGCGCTGGCGCAAGTCCGATGTACAATGCATTGTACTTTTTAAGCGGGGTGCCTGTTTACGAGGTCGACAGCGACGGCAACTATATTCTCGACGAAAACGGGGAAAAACAATATAATTTCACCAATCCGACAAACAAGGATTTCAATCCTCTTGCGATTCCCCAAATGGATATGAGCCGAAGCTACACCTACCGTTTGCTGGCATCCGCTTTCGCCGATGTAAGAATCCTGGACAACCTTCATTTCAAGACCGTTTTCTCCCCCGACTATGTAGGGGTGTTCGAGAAGATTTTCTGGAACAAATACCACGGAAACGGACCGGCATATAACGGACGGGCCGAGCGTTTCCAGACCCACAGCCTAAGCTATACTTCCACCAACACCCTTTCTTACGACAAGGCATTTTGCGATGTGCATCACATAAATCTCATGCTCGGCCAGGAGTATTGGAAGAATGTCACGAATACTATGTCGGCTACTGCGACGAACATGCTCGGCGACATGGAAGAACTCAGTGCCGGTTCCTCGTCCCAACTGCCTTCGTCAGATTGTACGACGGAAGTCCTGATGTCTTATTTCGGCCGTGCGGAATACACCTTGGCCGACAGATACAATTTGTCAGCGAGCCTTCGCCGCGACGGTTCCTCCGTATTCGGATCCGATTACAAATGGGGAACTTTCTGGAGTCTGGGAGCTTCTTGGCAAATGGAAAAGGAATCATTCCTTCGTGACGTTGAATGGATAAATGAATTGAAATTCAAGATCAGTTACGGGACCTCGGGCAACAACCAGGGGATCGGACGTTATGCTTCCCTGGGTTTGTGGGAGGCCGGCGACGATTATATTTATGGAACTTCCGGCGGACTCGGGCATTATCAACTAGTCAATGACCAATTGCGTTGGGAGTCGCAGGGGATGTTCAACGCCGGAGTAGAATTCAGCATCTTCAACGACAGGGTCAACGGGGCGGTCGAATATTTCGACAAGTCTTCCCACGACCTTCTTTACGATGTCCCTATTGCTGCATCCAATGGTCTCGAATCTATTACCATGAATACTGCGGAAATCTCCAACAAAGGCGTCGAATGTACTATCGGAGCGGATGTTATAGAAAGAGGATCGTTCAAGTGGGGCGTTAATTTCAATATAACCGCTTCGGGTGACGAGATCAAGTACATAGAAGGCGGCGACAAGATAATTTCTTCCACGATGAAAATATGGAAGGAAGGATACAGCCAATACGAGTTCTATATGCCGACATGGGCCGGCGTGGACAAAACGAACGGAGCTCCGCTTTGGTATGTGGTCGATTCTGACGGAAACCGTACCACCACCAGCGATTATTCCTCCGCAACATACGAACTGCAAGGCAGGGCAACCCCTTATGCATACGGCGGCCTTACCAACACTTTTTGGTACAAGAATTTCGATCTTTCGATTCTCTTGACATACAGCCTCGGTGGCAAGATTTACGACGGTTTGTACGCCTCGCTTATGCATGGAGGCAACAGTTCCGGCACCAATCTCCATGAAGACGAACTGGATGCATGGTCCGAAACCAATACGGATTCGGATATCCCGATATTCTATTACGGCAATACCGATAAGCAGAACAGCACTTCGAGCAGATTCCTTTATTCCTCCACTAATTTGAGGGTGAAGAACATAACTCTGTCTTACACTCTCCCGACCAATCTCGGAGCTGTTTCGAACACGGTTTCCCATGCCAAGGTTTTTGCAAGCATAGACAACTTATGTACCTGGTTCCCGGGTGGATGGAAAGGATATAGCGACCCGGACATGTATGGCATAGATGGTTATGCGGCATATCCGTCGATTCCTACCCCGAGAACCGTATCGTTCGGCTTCAATCTTAATTTTTAATTTTTTAACATCGAAATACAATGAAATACAGATATTTGTTTTTAGGACTTATCGTTTCGACATTACTTTGTTCATGTTCCGAAAGCGATCTGACCCAGCAGCCTACCACTTTACTGTCGGACGAAACGGTCATCAAGACTGCCGAAACGGTCAAGGCTGTGCTTATGGGTGGATATGCCTACACAGGGGATTACCGCTACCAGACCATATTGGATATTTCGCTCGACGTTATGGGGGACGATTTCCATATATCCAGCGGAGCATACGGTTTCCCTACTTACAATTGGATAATGTATTCGTATGATTATGCCCAGGTCCCCAGTTCGAATCCCTGGTGGACTGGATACTGTTCATATATTTGGCGTTACGGATACAAAGCCATCGACCAGTGCAACGAAATAATAGCCAATGCAGAGTCCCTTCCAGAAGGATGCGACGACTATCTCGCACAGGCCCATGCCTTGAGGGCATACAATATGCTGAAGATGTGCGACGCTTTCGCCGGTGCATATAATGCCGATCCCGACGGTCCGGGCATCGTGCTTCGCCTCGAACCGGGTTCTGCCGATGCGTCGAAAGACCCTGGCCGTTCCACGATCAAAGATGCTTACGAACAGATAATTTCCGATCTTAAGTATGCCTATGAAAATTGCACCAACGAAGATACCCAGTACATTACCAAAAAATCCGCGGCCCTTCTGCTTTCCAGGGTTTATCTTGCCATGGACGATTACGAAGATTGCAGCACTTATGCCAAGGCGGCGGCTTCCGATGTCTTCGACGGTTCCAATCTCATGAGCCAAAGCGAGTGGCAAAGCGGTTTTACCGACCATAACGACGAGTGGTTGTGGTATTTCAATTTTACTCCCGAAACATGCAATTATTATGCGTCGATCCCTTCTTTTTGGTGGCTGGCCAGCTGCATAAACAGCAGTAGTAAATTCGGAAGTGCGGACTACGGAAGGCTGTCCACCCTTTCCGAGGTCGAATCCAACTCGGATGACAACCATATTATGGAAGGCTACAGTACCGTTCGTGCCAATAACTCCTTCGTTGCAATGTTCGACAAGGGAGACTGCCGCGCCATGTTTCCGTTTTATTTCTACAAGGAGGACGGATATTTCGTCTCCAAATTCGGCTGGCGGACATGTGTCGGCGATGCCGAATATCCGATGGGGCGTATTGCCGAGGCTTATCTGAATGAGGCCGAAGCCGAATTGGGAATGAGTAATCCAGGAGTAGCAAAAAGTGTCCTGAACGCCCTGCAGGTAAAAAGAGGTGCTTCAACGACCGATGCTACCGTCGACGGCATATGGAAGGAGCGGCGTAAGGAGTTGTATGGCGAAGCATTCGCACTGCCCGACATAAAACGCCTTCGCAAGCCTTTGGAAAGGACCGGCGTCGACCATTGGTCTAAGGTCACATACCTTCCTGCCGATAGCCCGCGCTTCATGTTCCCTATTCCTCTCACCGAACTGGATTACAACCCGAATATGACGGCCGAGGACCAGAACGAATATTGGAGATGATCACACAATGAAGTGTTTTAATGTTTATATGTTGATAATGGCAGCGGTTCTGGCGACAGGACCGCTGTCTTTAGCACAGACCGTCCATCATGGGTGGAAGGATGACGGCAGCTTTGTAATGGAATTCCAAGGCAGGAAGGTCGACATAACTCCTTTTTATGATGAATTCCCTTATACCCAGTTTACTCTCAGCAAGGATGGGACGAAACTCTTTTTCCGCAAGGATGGCAGGCTCCTTCAGTGGATCGATTTGTCTAAGGGAACCGATTTGTCTAAGGCGGCCGATGCCATTGATATCGACCTGTCTCGCTGCAATTGCTGGAATACGGAATATAATCCTGAAGACAGCTGCGTATACTGGATAGGAGACGAGAACAACGAGGAGATTGTCAATATTTATCGCAGCAATCTTTATAAACCCTGCAGGCAAAAGCTTACGGACGTGCCTTACATTTACGAATGGAATTTCAATCCGGATCATACCAAAATAGCTTACGTGGGCAGGATGGGACAGAACGAGCAGCGTCTGGATGAACTGCATATACTCGATCTCAAAACCTTGGAGGATACTTTGATCGATACGGATCGCCCGGAGTTCCGTTACACTTGGGGAAACATAAGCTGGCGCCCGGACGGTAGCGGCCTTATGCTCTTGGCATTGAAAAACATGGACCGCCATTATGCCAGTGTGCTCTATATAGATTTGAATACCGGTTCCCGAAAAGTGCTGACCGATTCTTCGAGAACCGCCAGTTACGACGGTACGGATGTGATGGACAAATGGTTTGATAATGACGAATGCTTTTTCTTTTCGAACCAGGATGGTTATCGAAACCTGTATCGTTTCGATGCCTTTGGCGGGGATGTCAGGCAGATGACTTTTTTCAAGAAGGATCTTACCGATGCCAGATACGTAACGATCGGCGGCAGGAAATACCTTTTCTGCATCCAGGGTGATCCTGTGGGTACTACTATGATGTTGCTCGATTGTGACAGCTGTTCGGTAATTTATTCGCAGGCATCCGGAGAGGCCTGGACTATCGGGGCAGCCGTAGGCGACGAAGTGAGCATGGTAGCGACAGGGGTCAGTACCGTCGTTAAGGTGGAAAAACTGAAAATCGGGAAGGGAGAGGCCCGGATGTCGACCATATTCGATTTGCCGGATTCGTTGAAAGACGAATTGGTGACCGGGAAGGTGGAAAAACTTTCAATCCCTACGTTCGATGACGATCCGGCCACCGGAAAACGGAGATTGCTTCATGCCTATCTTTTCGTCCCGAAGAATCCTCTGCCGGCGGATAAATCGATGGTCATGATAGAGTCATTCTATGGCGGAGACAACCGCTACCAGAAGGAATACGAAATATACAATGCGGCGGGAATATATGTCTTGAGCGCGTCCCCACGAGGCAGCAGCGGTTTCGGGCGTGATTTTGCCGCGATGAACGACGGTGACCTCGGCGGGAACGAGGAGATAGACATGATTTATTGTGCCAAGTACATCTCAGACAGGCTTGGCGTTCCGCCTTCGCGTGTCGGATGCTTCGGCGTCAGCCACGGCGGTTACGCTACCATGCGCCTGATGACTTTTCCGGGTCATGTAAACGGTCACGAGGCTTCTTTCCCGTTCGGTTTCGGGATAGAAACAGCCGGTTTCTGCGATATCATTTACGAATTTTACCATTCGAACATTCCGGACTGGATAACTCTTGAAGCAGGTGATCCTGTAAAGGACAAGGCAAGGCTCGTGGACCGTTCGCCCCTTTACCATGCCGATCTTATAACCGGGCCGATACTTTTGGTCCACGGCAATCACGACAACCGTGTCGATATCGAAGGATCGCGCCTTTTCGACAGGGCCCTGACAGAACTTGGCAAACCGCACAGGTACATGGAATTCGAAGGGCTCGGGCACGGCGTAAAGGGCAAGGATAACGAACGCGTATTCTACAAGCAGGTATTCCGTTTCCTTGATGAGGTGGAAGACGGAATCTATTCGAATCAGAAATGATAGTACAGGAAGAATCCGGCGACTCCTCCGGCAAGTATTATTATAATAGGATTGATCTTTTTCCAGATACTTAAGATAAATGCTGTGGCGAATAGGACCCAGGATTTCCAGTCTATGAAATTGTCCCCGTTCATCAGCATTGCTACGGCAGCGGCTATGAGACCTATTACTGTGGGCCGGATCCATCCCATTACCGATTTGAAAGTCGCGTCTCCCTTGATTTTTTCATACATCCTGCATATTATCAACATGATCAGGAAGCTCGGAAGTATGACCGCCAATGTCGACGTGACGGAACCTAGTACGCACAGCAGTTTGGAACAGCCTATGTTCATCGGTACCGTATATCCCACATAGGTGGCGGTATTGATCCCTATGGGGCCTGGCGTCATTTGCGAAATGGCTACAATATCCGTGAACTGGCTGGCGGTCATCCATGCATGCTTTATCACGACTTCGCTCTGAATCAGCGACAACATCGCATATCCGCCGCCGACGGTAAACAGCCCGATCAGAAAAAAAACGTAGAAGAGCTGGAGATAAATGATCATTTTTCGGCCCCCTTCCTTTCCTTGTGTTTAGACACTGCGAATGCAAGTATTGCTACTGTCAACAGTATATAGATCGGTGATACTTTCAGGAATGCTATAAGACACATGACCGCTGCCGCCAGCATGCCAGTCCAGATGTTAAGCTTGCTTTGC
>JALCST010000008.1 GCA_022653675.1 Bacteroidales bacterium
TCCTTCACAGTAGGACACTATCTCCGCTACTTCTTCTTCTGTCATCATACTCTTTCGTGTGTTGGTATGACGCAAAGCTAATACCTTTCATCCTGCCTCAAAAGACGCACTTGGTCGGAGGCTTACGCTCTTTCAGGTAGGAAGTCTCCTTTTCCCTGCATGAAATGCACCCCAGTACTACAGACAGGCACAAAATAAAAATGTTCAACAGATTTTTCACAGTAACTGCATCGGATTTAAAGCAAATATACTGAAAAAAACGGTCTGCGAACTCAGGCCTGCATATCTCAATCCCACATTGTTATGATTAAGAGCCATCTAGGACTAACAACAAATGTTAACTAAAATCTTCACAATCTTCGATGAGGTTTTGTTATTCATTATGTCCGGGCGGTACGATAACCGCCTATTTTTATTTCACAGATCCACTTCTTCGAACACTATCGTTCTTCAGTGGCTTACTTTTATCGAAAGACGTTTATTTCCAATCTTTAAGTTTAGGACATCCGTCCCATGCCCACATGGCTCCTATGAGCCACAATATGCCAATACAGATCAGAGTTAGTGTCGTTCCCATGATTCGTTTCCTCCAATGCAAATATAAATAAAAATCAATGACATGGAGCAGCCCTCTTTCCTCAACTATTTCGAATACCGGCATTTCGCTTTACGTCGCGTATTGCCCCGATCGGCCAATTCAGTTCCTCACGTCCTATGCCCATATCCGGAAAGAGACCGTGTTGTTCAAGATTTCCGTTCTACATCAAACCACAACTATTATATCGCCCGGTATGACCTTTATGAGTTGTTCAATATTTCAATTCTACATCAAACCACAACTTCTCGAGAAACCGCAGGAACTGGCATTTTGTTGTTCAATATTTCAATTCTACATCAAACCACAACAGAGATATTTGCGGTTCACTCTTTGCACAAGTTGTTCAATATTTCAATTCTACATCAAACCACAACAGCCCTTTACGCCTTACCGATTCATCAACGGTTGTTCAATATTTCAATTCTACATCAAACCACAACTATAACACGTTGATAGCCATTTGATTAATCGTTGTTCAATATTTCAATTCTACATCAAACCACAACGTTATTCAGATAAGCCGCGCCACATTCCGAGTTGTTCAATATTTCAATTCTACATCAAACCACAACTCTTAAAATCACGTATCATCTTACACAGCGTTGTTCAATATTTCAATTCTACATCAAACCACAACTAGTGATTATAAGTTGAAAGGCTTCATCTGTTGTTCAATATTTCAATTCTACATCAAACCACAACCCGGTTGATACTTACGAACGTTTTACATTGTTGTTCAATATTTCAATTCTACATCAAACCACAACCCTGATTCCAGTATTTCAGATCTGATTAAGTTGTTCAATATTTCAATTCTACATCAAACCACAACTGCTATCTGATTATTAAGTTCCGCCGCCGTGTTGTTCAATATTTCAATTCTACATCAAACCACAACTCATTCTGCTTGTTAATAGTTTACTATAAAGTTGTTCAATATTTCAATTCTACATCAAACCACAACTAAGCTTCGCCTGTTTCTTTCCTTTGTTTTGTTGTTCAATATTTCAATTCTACATCAAACCACAACTTGTTCACCGTTGCGGTAAAATTCATCAGGTTGTTCAATATTTCAATTCTACATCAAACCACAACTACTCGTTTATCCTCAATTCATCTTCCAGGGTTGTTCAATATTTCAATTCTACATCAAACCACAACTGCGTGGATGAAACTGCGCACAGGCTCTAAGTTGTTCAATATTTCAATTCTACATCAAACCACAACCGCATCCGCGCGTTTATTGAAGAGAAGGAGTTGTTCAATATTTCAATTCTACATCAAACCACAACTGTGAGACGATCAGGTCTGACAAGGCTAAAGTTGTTCAATATTTCAATTCTACATCAAACCACAACTGTGACACTACAGGAGGCAAGACAGGACAAGTTGTTCAATATTTCAATTCTACATCAAACCACAACCTCTTACCACCTATCTTGGTGACATCGTAGTTGTTCAATATTTCAATTCTACATCAAACCACAACCTTTTGTCCGGCATGATGGCTCCATCACCTGTTGTTCAATATTTCAATTCTACATCAAACCACAACGTGGGGACTTTTAATGGTTATATATCAAGTCCTTACATGTATTTCTATCTTATAGAAATACCATTGTCAATCCCAAGAAGTAATATATAATGCGAATTTCATATTTCAAATTTACTAAAAAAATTCCAGTTGCTGGGGAGTTGTCATTCTTTCAGCTTCAATTTTCCCCCAATAATTTATTATTTCTCCATATTGCTTGTCAGTTACTGACAGAATACTTATTAATCCTGCTTTGGGCACAAAACTTCTTACACGTTTTACATGAACGTCCATACTCTCCTTTGACGCGCAATGTCTGACATATACCGAGTATTGCATCATGGAAAATCCGTCTTTGACAAGCAGCTTGCGAAATTGTGCGGCATGCCTGCGTTCAGTTTTTGTATTAGTAGGCAAATCAAAAAACACAAAAAGCCACATAACCAAATAAGCACTTAGACGGATTTCGCTCATATATTTATTTCAATCTTGGGTATGACACTTGCTTTTGTTTGCCGGCAAAACATTTGGCCAAAGATGCCGTAGTCATTGACAGACCTACGTCAAGCGGACGCCTGGTGTTACTAAACATTGTATCTGCGGTCAAAACACTAACTAATTTTGCCTTGACAGTCTGTGTCAACTCCGTATCCCCACTGAAAAAAAGTTCATACACAATCTCATCGACAAAAGGCCTGTAGGGTTCCATAATATCATCAGCCAGCGGAAATGCATTGTAACGGTTACGATGAAAGATGCCAAAAGCTGGAAACAACCCGGAACCCATCAATGCCCTTGCAACTGCGGCTCTCAAAATAGTATATCCGTAATTCAAAAGATTATTGGGCGTAGACAGTTCACGGCTCCTGATGAAATCCTTGCCAAATAAAAGTTTCCAATAGGACTTAGCTGCAATCCCTTCTCTATTGTCACTGTCACCGCTTTTTACGTTCATATAATAAACTTTTAAACAATCACCATCATAACCAAGTTTTTTAAGTAGAAAAGATTGGTTCCTTATTTTAGACTCAACTGTCTGCTTCCAGATACTTTTCTTCAAGGGAGCACTTGCCTCAACCTGAAAACGGTAACCTTCCGCTTGGGTATTGTTTGAATCAAGGTTCAGCAACATGGCATTGGGCATAGACTTGTCATTACATAAAATGACCGCTGTATTGTTATCAGCAAGAGCATTTAGTAAAGGCAAGGTTACCCTGTCCATTTGATTTTCCAATACTACGTATCCGATATCCTCTATTGGCACGGAACTCAATGGCCCGTCAGCTCCAAGAGGACAAAAAACGAGTTGCTTGTCTTTAAGAGACATATACATTGGATTGGTAAAGAATAGAGTCCTCTTTAACATGGCTAACGTTTTATTGGAGTAATTTCACCGGTAACTGAAAATTCGAAATCATATCCTTGAACAATAGCATTGAATTGGTTGTGGTTTATTGTAATTAATGGACGATACTTCTCATTCGAAAGCCACAACCCCTTCTTTGGATTTAATTCACCTTTTATTCTCGCTTCCTGATGATATTTTAAATCCAGCATACCATACGAATATTTATTTTGCACAATCAAAGTAGTCATTCCTATGACCTTATAAAGCCTATTTTTCAGTTCTTCCTTCGATAAGGACCATATTTCAGATGGATCTTTCTCCCAGAAAAGCACCATGGTACCTTTTTTAAGAATATACTTCAACGGAAATCCATTTTTACTCTTTTCATTGAAAAGTTTTTCCTGAGGATTATTTCTCTTTTTTTTGTAAAATTTTGCCGCATCTAAATTATTGATTATTGCAAAATCTCTTTTCAATTTGCCATCACAGTCCAGCCCCTCATAAATAGCCATACAGTAATTATTGTCATTTGCGACATAGTAATCCTGCTTGTAATCGTGTTTGGAAAGGTCACGCTGCTTTTTCAGATGAATTGGTTTGACTATGGAAGGTGTGAAACAACGAACCTTCTTTATCTGCACACCCTTCCCCTCGTTCATCCAGACAGGTTCTGAGGTAGCTTTTTTGAATCCCTTTTCAACAATAGCCTTCTGTATCTTTTCCTTTACGACATCATCTACTATTTTGGCAACATCCGATTCTTTCAAATCCCCCAGATTCTTGCGAACGACGTACTTCAACTCGTCGTTTCTCATTATGGCTCCATAAAAAGTACTTTGATGCAATTCTCCACGTACCGTGTCTCCTTGTTCATATTTTGGATTTCCATCCGTGTCATATTGAATCTTCCCTTTGACACGCAACTTGCGTTTAGACTGTTTCGACAAGTTGTCAGGAGTATAATGCGACACCAATACAGAATTATCAATATTCTTCACATCTTCTGTAAAGGTTGGCCAAGGCTTAGGGTATTCAGGCTTATTTCCACTTTGACAATTCCTATAACGTTCCAGATCGAAAAAATAGTGAGCCATGTAATCATAATCCTTCCTGCCTATACAAGCTATGGTAATGGCATCTATGCAATGGTGAACATGATTGACCCGCTCTTTTTTAGCGTATTCATCCTGCAATCCCCACAATTTTCTGAAATCTGCCGTTGCCAAACCTTTAACAGTATAAGTACGCGGGAAAACAGTCTTCAAATAAAGACGGCCGTATTTGGCAATAATGCTATTGTCCACTCCCTGACTGTTTTTGAAACCAGAAGGCACTTCAGCCATTTCGAAACGGCCATATTTGCTGCGCCAATAATTCCTTTGCATGATCAGGTAATGCTTTTGCTGCATAGCGGCATCTTTTGCTTCTTTTGTGGCTGCCCGCTTACTGCGCGAAACCTGAACGTCAATCTCCTTGTCAAGTTGCTCATATTTATCTTTCCATTTCCCTATGCGAGCCATGATATCGGAATGGTTATCCAATTGGGACGGTATCTTTGTGCCTTTCTTGTCCCTGTTGAAATGGCTATCACACAATGTCTTATTCTCAATTGAATCATCCCCGCCAGAACTGCGGGGTATCGTATGTTCAATGTCAAACTTTGGATTGGCACCGATAAAATCAGTCAACGCGATTTCTTTACCCGTATAAAGACACTTGTGATTTTGTTCCTCCCAGAGCCTATATTTCAACAAGTCATCTTCGCTTGGTTCATAACCCGGCAAATGCTCACATATTGCCAACACATATTGTTTACGTTCAGCCTCACGGTCCCGCTGATACCTCTCAATCGCCTTTCTCTTATTTGCATCGTTGAGTTCCCTTGCAAATTCTATGTTAACCTTGGTGGCAGAATCTATTTTACCCTCTTTTATAAGGGCATTGACAAGAGCGCGCAACCTGAAAAAAGCTCTCATAGCCATAGGATTCCTTATGGCATCGGTGCGGGGGGATCCTAACATTTTAATGCCCTTTTCATCAGGCAAAGTATCCGGATAAGTATCTATCATTGAGGGATGATAAAGTTTATCAAGTGCTCCGTTTGACAAATTGAAATTATTCGATAAAAAATCCCCTATATTACCTTCGATGGTTCTTTTGTTTTTTATGTCATCTTCGGAAAAGGTGTTAACAATATGTACTACTTCCTCGATTATGATTTTCCTGTCATGTAAACTGTTCCATACTTCGGCAGGAACGACCTTACCCATATTCGCAAGAAATACCGAATGTGAATAAAGCAGCCCGTCACGCAAATAAGGTAAAATCTTGTTTATCGCATTAAGACTCAAGGATGCATAATCATCTCTCATACTGATCTTGGAAAATTTTAATGCATCATCCCCAGAAAGCCCCAACTTGCATTTCCCGAATGCAACAAGCTTATCCTCGTCTGTGAAGGTTCTCAATACATGCCAAATGTCATTTATGATTTGTTCATCATTCTTGTTGCCTGCACCTACATAGGAATTTTTAATCGTATCCACCCAATTTGCCCCAAAGATGTCAATAAGTTGCGCAGTAGTAGGGCAACCTGAAACAGATTGGTACATAGGATAATTAAAAACATATGGGAAATCATTCTCATCTTTGTAATATGAGTAATTGCCTTTGCCGGCTATTCTTTTCGCTATGTCTTCGAATGGAAAATTTGGTTTGCTTTTACGTAAAAAGACAGGAAAGATTTCCATTTTTTCATCCTCACTCAATGGACGGAGTTCGGAATCGGCAGGAGTCTTAATCTTGATGTTATTGATGAAAGACAACATCCTGAATTCCTCGAACCGGGGATGGGAAACAGCACAGCGAGTCTTATTCTTTTCAAACGGACATTTGCCTACACGTCCCTTCTGGGATTTTAAAGGACGCTGAAAGAAAATCGCACGATATAAAATCCGCTTTTCATCATCAGGTAACTCCTGCCTTTCGCAAATGGCGTAAAATTCGGTTCTGTAATGGGAAATTCTGGATACATAACGATTCCTTATCTTCTTTTTTTCACCATATAATTTGTAGAAGAAATCTCCAAGATACTCGCATCCCGATTCCTCCATTTCCTCATTAAGTTCATCTATCCCTTTCTTTACATCGCCTTCACTTTCTTTAGTAAGTTCAAGCCTGTTGCTCAGGAAACCCCGCCTTTGGGATAAATGGTACAATGCCCGTCCGAGAATAAATCTATCACTTCGCTTAGAAAAATCCAGCTTCTTCGTCAATGCAACATGACGGTAATAATAAGGGTTCTTTTTATCATTCTCATTTGTACGTTGCCAGGCAATGAAGTCATCATCCAATGGATACTGATTTTTTTTCAACCAGAGGGACAACGCTTCTTCCGACAAGTAAGGACACAGGTCATATTTAAGCAACGCCTTCAATGTCTCTATTTTGCGTAATTTCCTTCGGAAATAATGACGGCGGGAAGCCCTGAATTGCGTACGCTCCGCTGCCTTTGAGGATTCCACACCCTTTTCGATTTTTACTCCTTCTTGAAAAATATGAACTCCCTTGTCGATAAGTTTGCAGTTACTCTCATTATCCCTTTCGACAATTGCCCATCCTATGCTGTTTGTCCCAAGATCAAGACCCAATATTTTATCCATGGTATATATGTTTAGATTAATGTAAGATTGTGTATTACAAATTTATATTAATTTATTGTCATTATTAAGAAACAATTTATATATTTGTCATGTAAGAGTTCTACATCTTACCACAATAAGGCTATATGCCGAAGGGGCGAATGCCTCTAAACTCCCGCTTAGGTGGGAGTTTTTTTATTCATTTCCACATAAAAACTGTACCTTTCGCCCCGCAATGAAAAGAATGATCACTTGCCTTTGCATCGCCGCTGTGGCGGCGGCAGGCCTTATGACGGCGGGCTGCACGAAAAATTACGGCACACTCTCCATTTCGTGGGGCAGCTATTGCGACACATTGAAAAGCGGGGATACCGTCCGGGTGCCTTTCACCGTAAACGATCTCGACAAACAGGTTGCGACGGGCGCCGGCACCAGCGATAGCGACGGTTATGCCGTATCCGTCAGCGATATAGACAAGGACGGGAATGGCACGATAACAATAACCGCTCCGGGAATCATCAAGAGTTACGGCAAGGTCACTTTCGGCCTTACCGTCACCGACTCCAAGAACGACCGCAATGCCGTTTCGGACATAACCATGCAGACCATCTGCCACGACATGTTCAAGGTGGAATTCAAACCGTTGTATGACGAACTCTCATTCTCTCCCAACGAAAGCAAGGAGATCGAGTTCGTCGTCGAATATCTCGACGTGGCGGTGCCTGTCAGCGCCAAGGTTGTGGTGGAAGGGAATTTCACCGCCTCCGCCGCATCGTTCTCCAAGGGTGCGACCGGGACCGACTGGATCGGGGACACTTATCCGTCCGACGCCTACACGGGAACGTTCACGGTCACCGCGGGCAGTACCGTATCGACCGGCGAAACGAAATTTTACGTGGCCGTCACCGACGATTACGGCCGCTGGACCGACTCCACAATATATCCGATAATCACGGAATAAGGGAGCTCCAGAAGGAAAGCCCGCCTGCGAACACGAAAATCAGAATGCCGGCCATGCTGCATGCGAGTACCACGACGCTGCGGCGGAAGATGTTGCGGCTGCGCCCGGCAACTATCCGGTACAGCCTTTCATAATACGACCGGTGCTCGCGCGCAAGCGCGGTCCGGGTACTGTCTATCGAATCGAGCCTTTCGGAAAGATGCCTTTCGAACTCCGCCCCTTCGATATGCATCGACTGCGATTTGAAGAACGCATCCAATTGTCTGTCCTTTTTCATACGCTGCAAATTTACATTTTTGACAAATATGTTTTCATAGTCTGTTTGGCACGGCGCAGGTGCGATTTGACGGTATTGCCGTTCATGCCGGTTATTCCGGATATTTCGCGGATCGACTTGTCTTCCATATAGAACAGAAGGGTTACGTCACGCTGCGGCACGCTGAGCTGCATGAGGGCCCGTTGCAGGATTTCGCGCCGTTCGCCGCGTTGGACCGGGTCTTCCGTTTCAATGTCACGCGCGGTATCCAGCTTCACCTCCCTGCCCTGACGGCGTACATGATCGTAAAAACAATTATATGCTATACGGAAGAGCCATGTGGACAGCTTGCAGCGTCCGCGGAAGGAACCGAGCGAAACGTACGCCTTCACGAATGCCTCTTCCGCCACTTCGTCGGCTAGATAACGGTCTCCCCCAGACAAGTTAAGCAGGAACCTCCTAAGAGGCTCCTGCTGCTCCCTGACGAACGAGTTATACTCTTCGCGCGTCATCAAGTCAAATTATTCCGTTTTGTTTCCAGTCGCCGTCCGGTTTTCCTCCGCTTCCTCCAACTTGTCGGCCTTCGCATAATGGCGTCCCATGTAGAAGGAGATTATAAGGCCTATGCCAATGAACATCGGGATGAAACCGGTACAGGCTATGCCGAACGCATGGCCGGACAGGGCTTGGGCCCCGTCAAACGAACCGTTGGCATTCCTGACCAGGAAATATATGAGAAGGAATGTCGCCAACCCGAACAACACCAGGCAAATGCCCCAGGTAAGCATCGCATAGGGATTCGATTTGCGCGGTTTGGACTCCTTGGCCGGGGCTATAAGGTCAGGATTTATCTCAACTCCCCTTTCGATTGCGGTGTTGATCAAATCGAGACGCGCCTTTTCGTTGCGGCTCTTGAAGTAGAAAACGATGAAAAGTATGCATACGGGTAACAGAAAGCACACGAAAACAGGTACGATAACATCACTCATAGATTGTGTTTTTTAATGTTTTGCCGTTAGACTGGGAAATGAGGCAAAAAGTTGCAGCCGGCCTCAAAATTAATAAAAACCATGTTCTTTGCTAATTCCGAATAAAAGCCTATATTTGCAGACCCAAAACGGTGCTATGCCCGAGTGGTTAGGGAGCGGTCTGCAAAACCGCGTACAGCAGTTCGATTCTGCTTGGCACCTCTCTTCAGACTACTCTCTTTTCTATATATTTGGAATTCATTATCCTAAGCATACCCATGTAATCCATCCTGAATTCAATGAGGTCACCTACCTTGTAATTACGGCTGTTTTCGCCCAGATCAATGACACTGAGATCCGAACTTGCACCGACGATTTTCATGTCGTCCTTAACCAGCCTTATATGATTCGTTTCCACATCAAGGAGGCCGAGATCGACTATGGCCCTGTAAGTCTTTTTGCCAAGATTTGTCTGGTCAAATTCGAACGTTTTCCCTTCGAGATTGTGCCCTGTCTCGCCGGTAGGCACCATTGGCTTCTCCTTCAGTTCCACGATCTGGGCATAAAGGCGGAAGACGTCGGAATTCATCTTCTTCAACTTGGTATTATCGTATACGTTAGTGCCGAGGAACAATGTTTCGCCAACCCTGAAATGATTTATACCCTTAGGTAGAACGTTCTTTAGCATCATAGGTATAGTAACCGAGGATCCGCCCGATATATAGCGTATTTTCTTATTGAATTTGGCTTCGATAAGCTGCTTGAACAGGCACAACTGGACCAGTTTATCCTGGTTCGGCAATATGCCGTAAAGGCACGACAAGTTAGCACCTATACCGACTACCTGTATGTTTTCGAGGTTAAAGACGTTCTCATAAAAATTTATCACGTTTTCCCCGAGAACACCTTCCCGGAGCTCCCCAAGTTCAATCATGATGATTACTTTGTGAACCTTGTTTTGCTTCTTCGCCTCTTCCGAAAGCAACCTGATGGTTTCTATCTCGGTATTCATGCTGATATCAGCATATTTCACTATACTAGGTATCATGCGTTTTGCAGGAGGTCTGATATATATGACTTCGATATTCGGATTGATAGTCTTAATCTCCCTTATATTGGAGACACGCGAATCGCATACCTGCATGCAGTCGAACTTCAACAGTTCGGAAAGGAACAACTTGTTGCCGCAAAGCATCTTGGTCACTATCGACCATTCGATGTTCTTTTTCTTGAATTGTGCGTCCAGATAATCGAAATTGGACTTGAGTTTCTTGGTATCTAATATCAGAACAGCCATCAGTCTTCCTTCTTATGTCTCATCTCCAAATACTTGTTGGTGAAACCCATTTTCTCGTAGAGAAATTTCGCAGGATTCTGAGGTTCGACGTGAAGGGCAACGCTCCCGCCAGTAAGTTCGAGCGCCTTTCGCATCAGCTTCCTGCCTATTCCCTTTCCCCTGTATTTCTTATCGGTAGCTATATAAACCAATATGTTTCCCGGAATGTAGCCTTCCATCCCGGTTCTGTTGAGTATTACGGCTCCCCTGAGATTTTCCCCGTCGCAAGCGGTTATGACATAACCTCCCAACGGACTCGTTTCACCCAATGCATATGCCATGGCATCGGCGATATCGGGTCGGGGATCGCCGTATTCTTCAAGATTGTAAAATAAGAAATCGATGATCTTTTCCCTTTCCATGGAGTCAGGCATGCAGGATGCATCGAAGACTTTCATTTCAGCTGTCGTTTGGTCCATAATATTTATGTTAGAAGTTTACAATGCCAAGACAGCCCACCATTCATATCAAAGCTTAATGATACTTGGAATAATGTGCCGGATCTACCGTTTCACGGTATTTGTCTATTACTTTCTTAAAATCCTCCCAGGCATCGCGCTTGAGTTCGGGATTTCTAAGAAGGGCTGAAGGATGATATGTAGGCATAACCCAGCGGTTTTGCCATTCGAGCCATTGTCCGCGCAATCGCGTAATGCGCGCATTCGGATCTATAAGCCCCTTGAGGGCGGTGGATCCGAGCAATATTATTATTTTCGGATCTACGAGTTCTATCTGGCGATAGAGATAAGGCAGGCACGCAGCCATTTCATCGGCTTTCGGATTTCTGTTTTCAGGAGGCCGGCACTTTACTATGTTAGCTATGAATACATGCTTGTCGCGTGTGAATCCGCATGCAAGGAAAATCTTGTCCAGCAGTTCGCCGGATTTACCTACGAAAGGCTTCCCAGCCATATCTTCATAATATCCCGGACCTTCCCCTATGCACATAACAGGAGCGTGCCTGTTTCCCTCCCCGAAAACCGGATTATGCCTTGTTTCGCACAAGGTACATTTTCGACAGGTCAAAACTTCGGCACGTATCTGCTCCAATTCATCCATACTGCAGAATTAATAAAAAATTATCAAAAAACATAGGCAAAACGACAAAATCATCACACTTTTCATACATTTGGGCAATCTTTTGGGAATTTGGTCCGGAAATGAAAGTAGTAATTCAACGTGTTAACAGATCTTCAGTAACTGTAGATGGCAAAGTCGCCGGCTCCATAGGAAAAGGGCTTATGGTCCTGTGCGGATTCATAAACGAAGACACCGCCGAAGATCTCGAATGGTGCGCTCACAAGATCGCGGCGATGAGGATATTCGACGATAAAAACGGGGTGATGAACAGATCCGTAGTCGAAGCCGGAGGGGACATTCTGGTAATCAGCCAATTCACCCTGCTGGCATCCACACGGAAAGGGAACCGCCCTTCGTACGTCAACGCCGCAAGGCCGGAAATTTCCAAACCTCTTTACGAACGGTTCCTCGAACTGCTCTCCGATGTTATCGGGAAGCCAGTTATGCACGGCATCTTCGGAGTCGACATGCAAGTCGAACTGGTGAACGACGGCCCGGTCACCATAATATTAGATACAAAAGAGAAAATATGACTAAATTAGCATAACAATTATCAGAATAATGGAACTCACTGAAAAATACGGCTATCGCCCTGATGCCTCCGAAATCGAGGCCTTTGTAGAGAACATCAAAACCGACATAAGAAAATGGGAAAATGCGGAAACTTACCGCCGCTGCCTGGGCCTTGTCGACCTTACCTCCCTGCACGTAACAGATACCCCGGAAGGGATCGAGGCTATGGTGGCCAAAGTAAACAACTTCAAGGCACACTACCCGGACCTGGAGCTTCCTGCGTCGATCTGTATCTACCCGAACTTTGCCAAAGTAGCCGTCAAGGCACGCAAAGCAAGGAAAGTAGACATAACTTGCGTAGGCGGATGCTTTCCATCTTCCCAGAGTTTTCAAGACGTCAAGATTCTGGAATGCAGGCACGCGGTGGAAGACGGAGCAGATGAGATAGACATAGTCCTGGCACAGAATGCCTTCCTAGGAGGAAACTACGACAGGGCCACGGAAGAAATAATCGGAATCGGCGATGCCATCCGGGAAATAAACGACAAGGTCATCCTGAAGGTCATACTCGAAACTGGAACGTTAAACTACGGGCAGATCGCCGAGGCATCGTTCCTCGCAATCGAAGCCGGGGCCGACTTCATAAAGACATCGACCGGAAAGACCGAACCTGCAGCCACTCCCGAAGCTGCTGCGATAATGTGCAACTGCATAAACGCATATCACGAAAAAAGCGGCAGGAAAATCGGATTCAAGCCTGCAGGCGGCATAGCTTCGGCCGAAGATGCCGCACTGTATTACGGCATAGTGGACACCATACTCGGCAAGGAATGGCTCGATCCGTCGCTTTTCCGATTCGGAGCCAGCCGCATGGCCAACAACCTCATCTCGGCGATCCGTGGTTGTAATGTAACATATTATTAACTAACCCCGTATCTGGATTACGAAGCCCTCCGATCTAAGCGGTGCCGCTATGGATTCCATCTCCGCAACCGAAACCTTGTAAAGGTCGGGCGCGGGAGTGGCGCGGTCTAAAGTATACATCATGACTTCGCGCGGGCGTATTTCGCGTACGAGATTCTGCCAACCGGCTACCAGGTCGGGACGAGTACAGTCAATTTCCTTGCCTCCGACTGTCCCGCGAAGGAACATGGTCTGAAGTATGAAATCGCCCCCGAATGCCTTCATCTGCTCCTTGACGCGTTCCGGCGAATAATCCTTCGATGCCGGGCGGTTTATGAAACAAGCTGCCTCCAAATCCGAGGAGTCTATCTTGAGGATCGCATTGTCCGCCTTCTTCAGGGCTTCCACTACTGAAGGCCGGCCGAGTTGGGTGGCGTTCGATAGTACGGTGACCGCAGCAGTCGGGAAAAGTTCGTCGCGAAGTGCGATCGTAATATCCATTATCTTCCCGAAATCGGGATGCATGGTAGGCTCCCCGTTGCCGGAATAGGTGATGGAATCTATGCAGATCCCTTTCTCCCTGCATTCGCGAAGCTTATCCCCAAGAGCCTCCTTCACCTCCGAGGCACTCGGGATCTTTCTGTCTTTCATGCCATCCTTGTTCCATCCGCATTCGCAGTAAATGCAATCGAACGAACATACCTTACCGAAGTTGGGCCCGAGATTGATGCCCAGGGATGATCCCATGCGGCGGCTGTGGATCGGCCCGTAAATTATTTCATTGAAAAGCATATCGATAATACCATTTATAAAATTCTTTCGGATTCGCTTCCTCCTGTCAGCCGGAAATCGTCGCCGACGTTCGAAATGAACACGGCTCCCGGCTGTTTGCCAGGTTTGAAACTGCCCATCCTGTTATCAACGCCGATAGCCCTCGCCCCGTTTATTGTAGCCCACACAAGTATTTCTTCGAGCGGGACTTCCGGAAAATGTCCGGAAATACATTTCATCTCGTCGATCATCGAAAGGACGGTATTGCTGCACAGGCTGTCGGTTCCGATACAAAGCGTCAGACCGTTAGCCCGCAGCAGGCCGACAGGCGGCATGACTCTGTGGATAAACCAGTTAGAGAGAGGGCAAAGGACCCAGAATACGTTCTTGAGGACCTCCTTCGCGGCATCTATGCTCTCCTGGTCGGCCACGACGTCGTGTACGAGAAGGATATGTTCCCTGAAAGGCGCAGGATGGATCTTCTGCAGGATATCGAGGAAATATATCAAGGCGCTTTCCCCGGTTACTGGAGGTGTGCTCAAACCGCGATTGCGATAGTCTTCCGCCAAAGGTCCGGTTCCGGTCCTTATCATATCCTCCTCCTCGCGGCTCTCCTGGGAATGGTACGACAGGTAACCGCTCCGCAAGCCTTCCTCGGAAACCTTACGGATAAGCAAGGCGCTGGAGGTATAAGGGGAATGAGGCGTCGGTGCAGCGTCGATACCAAATGAAACAGCTTTTTCCATAAGCCCGATCACATCGCGCATTATGCCGTCGGCGTCCTTGGGTTCAGTGCCGAATACTTCCAGGAAAGTGCGGGTATAAAGCGGGGACGCAGCCTTCAACGCAAAGCTCTCGTCGCAATTGCTGATGTCGCCCATAGCACCGACTCCCTGCTCCCAAAGGGAACTCATCTCGCGCTTCATGGCTGCGAGACGTTCATCCGCCCCGACGACTTCGCGCAGTTCATTGATCTGCCTTATAAAGCCATCCATTCCGGTAGCCTGCCTGAAAAGGCCTTTTTCGTGCGACAGTTCGAGATGGCAGTGCGCATTCGTAAAACCAGGGCACAAGATACCGTCGTAATAAATCTCCTTCTCTCCCTCTACCGGTCCGGAATCCGAAACCGAAATTACGCGTAAATCGTCGTCGAATGCTACATAACCATTCCTAATCGGACTCCCTTCGCATGTAAACAGGTATTTCGCTCTGATCTTTTTCATTTTCTTTGACGTCTGACTTTATCGTGCCGCCTTTCTTGCCGTGGGCCGTTTTTTCCGGAACTAGAATATGAGGTCCGAAAGTAGTGTCGATGAAATTTTTCATGAATGACTCTTCGAATATGGAACCCTTATCCAGCGTCAGCCTTATCCAAATGGATTTTCCATAGTAATCGACTTCCTCTCCCCTTTCTTTTTTCTCCTTCGCAATACGCATGCCGACGGCAGTCTGCCTGCTTTCGAGAATAGCTTTTACCTCGGCAAACAAGTCGTCCCATCTTTTAAGGTCACGCACATAATGGCCCAAGGTATTGCTGTATTGTTCCATCGTATAGCCATAACTCTCGACGATAGGTTTGTAAACGGCCAGTGTATCGGTCATGGAACGGAGATCAGGACGGGTTTCGAGATAACCGTCCTCCATATACATGTCGGCTAGAAGCCTTGCGAACTTGCGGCGGGGAATCAGATCATCCCTGCAGGATGATAGAAGCAGCACTGAAGCGGCACATATTGCGACCGCCACTATGTTTCCTAAAAGTTTCCTCATACTCTCATGCAAAGGTAATTATTTATTACTTTTGCAGAGACAAAACCGAAAATTATGCCAATCAACGTACTTGTACTTGGAAACGGCGGACGCGAATGCGCACTTGCCTGGAAAATAGCCCAAAGCCCATCTCTAGGCAAACTATTTGTGATGAACGGGAATCCCGGAACCGCACCTTTTGCGGAAAACGTTTCCGGCGATGTAAAGGATTTCGACCAAGTCAGAGACATCATCGGCAAATACGCCGTAGACCTTCTCGTCGTAGGTCCAGAAGACCCTTTGGTAAACGGGATAACAGACTATATGGCAGCGGAGATTCCTGAATTAAAAGTCGTAGGCCCAGGCAGGGCCGGAGCGATGCTCGAAGGCAGCAAACAATTCGCTAAACGATTCATGAAAAGGTACGGGATCCCGACTGCAGATTTCAAGAGCTTCGACGGAGCCGGGCAACTTCCTGAAGCTATGGAATATCTGGACACATTGGCCCCTCCCTACGTTTTGAAAGCGGACGGACTGGCCGCAGGCAAGGGCGTCATTATTGCCCCGACTAAAACCGAAGCCGAAAAAGGGTTGGAAGAAATGTTTGGAGGGAAATTCGGAAAGGCCGGTCACAGAGTAGTCATCGAGCAGTTCCTGAGCGGAATAGAAGTATCCGTATTCATATTGACGGATGGCCGCAACTGGATGCTGCTTCCGGAAGCGAAGGATTACAAGCGTATAGGGGAAGGGGACACTGGCCTGAATACAGGCGGAATGGGAAGCGTTTCCCCCGTTCCGTTCTGCAATTCCGCTTTCATGGATAAGGTGCGCGAAAGAATTATACAGCCTACGATCGACGGATTGGTAACTGACAAGATACCATATCGCGGATTCGTCTTCTTCGGTCTGATCAACTGCGGCGGAGATCCATATGTCATAGAATACAACTGCCGTATGGGCGATCCGGAGACCCAGTCCGTCATGCCCCGCATCAAGAGCGATTTCCTTGGACATCTTTACGCTGCCGCTTCAGGCAACCTGAAAAAGGAAAGGATAGAAGTGAGCGGCGACACGGCGGTCAGCATAGTGGCCGTTTCCGGAGGATATCCCGAAAGCTACGGCAAGGGATATCGTATCAACGGAATGGAGAATGCTGAAAGCGTCACCATCTTCCAGTCGGGAACAAGATTCGCCGAAACCGGAACCGGCGGAAAGGATACCGCCTCGAAAAAAGCCATAGTGACTTCCGGAGGACGGGTGTTAGCGGTTACCGCCATAGCCGACGACATTGCGAAAGCGAGGGAAAAGGGATACCGCGAACTTGCAAAAATAGACTTCGACAAGATGTATTGCCGCCATGACATAGGCTGCGACCTTATGAAACGGTAATGTACGGGACTTACGGCCATGAATCAAACATAACTCATCTGACGGTCCTGACAGCTGTCTGCGCCATAGGCTTTTACCTGATGTCATTCTTCGCCGTGCCGCCGGCGGCAACGCTGAAGTTTCCCAAGGATCTGGTCTTGGGTTTTCTGTTCGACATGCCGGTATTCTCCAATCCAGGATGGATTTCCGCTGTGACGGCAGGCATTTTCCTCTTTTTCATCTGCCTTTCAATTTATTATGTGGGGAACAGGATACTTCCGGACAGGAACAACATATCCTTCATTCCATTCATGTTCCTTATGCTTTCCACCTCCGTTCCGGAATCCCGCTTCTTCTCCCCTTTCCACATAGCGGTCCTGCTCATGGTCTGGTCTTTCTACTACCTTGTAGTTTTCCGAATGAACGAAAGGCATATAGAACAACTGTTTCTCTCTGTTTTCCTTGCCAGCCTCGCTTCACTGTTCTATCTTCCGCTCATTTGGTTCGGCGTGCTTCTCCTCTTCCTGAATATTAACGCTGACATGCCTAAATTCAAGTACGTACTAGTAAACATTGCTGCACTTCTGACGCCTTTCCTCATATATTTCACGATTATTTACCTTTTGAAGGATTTCAGCGAAGTCGAAACCAGATTCTCAAATTACTTGGAGTACCTCAAAGATGCAGGCCTTCCGGAATTCAACTTCACGCTCCCCTCCGCACTATTCGCCGGTTCGTTGGCACTTGAAACAGCTATAGCTGCACTTGCCACTACCAACATGGGGAACAGCAAGGTAATAACCGTCAGAGGCTACATAAGGATAGTTTTTACCCTTCTCGGTACCCTTGCCATAATCCTGTTTTATACTTATACCTTTCCGGATCTTTCGGTAATGTTGCTGTTCACGCCGATCGCATTCCTGCTCTTCTATCTTTTTTCTGAAAAACTTGGAAAGAAAGCGGCGATGATTTTTTTCTTTGTCATCGCCGGGACCTTGCTGTATTTTAAGATTTCGACCCTTGCCTAACGAAGGGTAGCTCCGAATTTGCCGCTCAGCGTTTCCAGCACTCTCTTCATAATGGAATCAACGTATTCATCCGTTAGGGTGCGTTCCGGATCCTGAAGTATGAAACTCAAAGCATACTGCTTCTTGCCCAGAGGAATCCCTTCTCCGGTATAGACATCGAAAAGATTGACCTGCCTTATGCATTTTTTGTCCGTATTCAATGCTGCACGGCGCAGATCGGCATAGGGAACATCCTTGTCGAGCAGCAAAGCGAAATCGCGGCGTACCTCGGGAAACTTAGGCAATTCCTTGAACCTTACCTTGTCGCGTGTTACAAGAGTGAAAAATACATCCCAATTGACTTCGGCAGCGTAGACCGGTTGGCGTATGCCGAAACGCTTCAGAAGCGGCTGGCAAACCTCTCCCATGTTAGCCAAACGCTTGTTCTGAAGCTTGTACTGGACCCCCTCGGAAAAAATGTCCGAAGGCGCGGTCCCCTCCTGCAGGTTGTACAAGTCAACGCCGTAACGTTTCATGAGCAGTTCAAGATACCCCTTCAATACGAAGAAGTCGCTTTTTCCGACGGGATTATGCCAGGACTTGTCGCTCTCACCAGTCATGAACATGGCCAGGTCCATGTGCTCGTGGTACGAATCAAGGCTCTCCTTTCCCTTCGGATCGTTCGGGTCGAAGCAGTAGACGTTGCCAAGCTCATAGAGCTTCATATGGTTCAGCTGTCTGTTGATATTGTATGCTATGACTTCCAGGCCTCCGAACAACAGGGTTTGCCTCATCGCGTTCAGGTCGGTGCTCAGCGGATTTACGACCATAACCGAACGTTCGGAAGGATATGTGACGAGTTTGTCGCAATATGCCGCAGGCTGGAGCGAATTGTTCATTATCTCGTTGAAACCGTTGCCGGTCAACAAGTCGCTAACATGGCTGCGGACCGACTCCTTGTCGGGACTCTCGGAGGTGTTCACCGAAGCGTTCATCCTCTCCGAAAATCCGATGTTGTTGTAGCCGTAAATTCTCAGGACCTCCTCCACCACATCGCATTCGCGATATACGTCGACGCGGTAAGTGGGCACGCTGACTTCACAGCTGCTCTCATCGCGAGAAAGGATTTCGAAATCCATCCACTTCAGGATATCGACTATGGTATCGGCACCTATCTCCTTGCCCATCAGGTTTTCCATACGCTTGAAATCAAGCCTTACCCGCTTGTTGTCTATCCTGACCGGATAAGATTCCTGTATTTTCCCTACTACACTTGCACCTGCATACCGTTCCAAAAGAAGGGCGGCACGCTTCGCAGCATAAGGGAGTATATGGGGATCCCCTCCGCGCTCGTAGCGGAAAGAGGCGTCGGTTTTAAGCCCGTGGCGTTTCGACGTCTTCCTTATGCTGACCGGATCGAAATACGCGCTCTCGAGGAAAACCTCGTTGGTGGAATCGGTGACACCGGATTTTTCCCCTCCGAAGACACCTGCGATGCACATCGGTTCGCTTTCGTCGGCTATCACCAGGTCGGAGGACGAGAGTTTGCGTTCCACACCGTCGAGTGTGGTGAAAGATTCGCCTTCGGACGCCCTGCGGACGACCACCTTGCGTCCCTTTATCTTCGCTGCATCGAACGCATGCATGGGCTGGCCAATCTCCATCATAACGAAATTGGTGATATCCACAACATTATTAATAGGTCTGAGACCTATCGCCAAAAGTTTCTTCTGCATCCATTCTGGAGAGGGCCCTACTTTGACGTTCTTAAGTGTTATGCCCATATAACGTGGAGCTCCGTCGGGAGCCTTGACTTCCACCGGAATCGCATCCCCGTCCCCTTCGGCGAAATCACTTACGTCGGGAAGTTTCAGATCCCCCTTCAAGTTGTTGCGGCGAAGGTAAGCATATGCATCGCGCGCGACACCGTAATGGGAAGCCGCATCCACCCGATTTGCGGTCAAATCAATAGTTATGATCTGGTCTTCTGCGAGATGAAGATAATCCTTTGCAGGTGTTCCCGGTACTGCGGAATCGTCGAGCACCATTATACCATCGTGCGATGGACCGATTCCTAGTTCATCTTCGGCGCAGATCATGCCGAAGCTGTCCACTCCGCGTATCCTGCTCTTCTTTATCCTGATCTCTTCCCCGGCCCTGCTGACGAAACGGCTTCCTACGGTAGCCAGGAACACCTTCTGGCCTGCAGTGACGTTTGGGGCCCCGCAAACCACCTGAAGAAGCTCACCTTTGCCGGCATCCACTTTGGTAACATGAAGATGGTCGCTGTCCGGATGCATGGTACACTCCACAACTTTTCCGACGACAACGCCAGCCAGGCCGCCTGGGATTTCTTCCTGTTGCACGAAACTGTCGACCTCCAAACCTATGGAAGTGATGGCGTCACAGAATTTTTCGGGACTTAAATCAGTTGAAAGATAATCTTTTATCCAATTATATGAGATAACCATAATTTAAAGATTTGTCGTTAATTATCAGACGAACAGGGAATCCACGAATTCCTTCTTGTCGAATACCTTCAGATCCTCTATTTTTTCACCTACGCCTATGAACTTTACCGGAATCTTGAATTGGTCGGCTATTCCTATTACCACTCCGCCCTTGGCAGTACCATCGAGCTTGGTGATCGCCATGGCCGTCACATCCGTCGCCTTTACGAACTCTTTCGCCTGCTGGTATGCATTCTGACCCGTTGAACCGTCCAGCACCAGAAGGACTTCGTGCGGAGCATCGGGAATGACCTTCCGCATCACGTTCCTTATCTTGGTAAGTTCGTTCATGAGATTGACCTTGTTGTGAAGCCTTCCCGCGGTATCGATAAGAACCACGTCCGCATTCTTCGCCACGGCACTCTTCACCGTATCGTAAGCGACGGAAGCCGGATCAGAACCCATTCCCTGCTTCACTATGTCCACTCCCGCACGCTCGGCCCAGATATCGAGTTGGTCAACAGCACCGGCACGAAAAGTATCGGCGGCACCAAGCACCACCTTCTTGCCCATTCCCTTGAGTTGGGCAGCAAGTTTGCCTATGGTGGTGGTCTTACCGACTCCGTTCACCCCGACAACCATAATCACGTAAGGTTTCTTTGAAAAATCGAACGGTTCCGCGCATTTGGAACCTTCGACATCCAGAAGCTTGTATATCTCCTCGCCTAGTATCCGGTTCAAGTCGTTCGTACCTACATATTTCTCGACCGCTACCCGTTTTTCCAGGGAATCTATGATTCTCAAAGTAGTATCGACCCCTATGTCGCTGGCGATCAAGGCATCCTCTATATTATCGAGGACTTCGTCGTCAACCTGGGTTTTCCCCAATACAGCACGTTGGAGCTTTCCGAAAATAGATTCCTTAGTTTTTCCTAATCCAAAAAGTGACATCGGTAAATCTTTGTGATTGCAAAGATACCAATTTTATTGCTTTTTGTATTCGGCCAGTCCTCTTTCGAGAAACGCTACGAACTCGTTAACGTCGAGTCCGTAAGCACGCGGAGCGGTAAGGACCTTGCCATCCCTGCCCAAAAGCACGTAGTATGGCTGGGCGTTGACTCCGTATGTCTTGAGGGCATAATACGAATTCACCTTTCCCATTGTCTTAAGCACCTTCCCGTTTTCGGTGGTGATCCAGTCCTCTTCTTCGAGTTTGGACTTGTCGTCGCAATACAGGGCACAAACCACATAGTCGTTCCTCAAATGCTTCATGACCCTCGAATCGCTGAATACGCGACTCTCCATCTCGCGGCAGTTCATGCATCCTATTCCGGTAAAATCGAGAAAGATGGGCTTTCCTACATGTTTTGCGTATGCTTTGGCCTGTTTCAGGTCGAAATATCCCTTCAAACTATGCGGAAGCTTGAGCTTATCGGCATATTTGACAGGATAATACGCGGATGACGAATCGGCGGTAGTTGAAACCGCCCCTGCGTTCATCGAATATGTACCCGCTTCCGGAAGCATGTTTTGCAACTCTTCGGTGGATGGTATGACAAAGTCCTGGGTCTGTATCGGAGGCAGATAACCCGAAAGAGCCTTCAAAGGTGCCCCCCACATTCCGGGAATCATATAGACGACGAAAGTGAAGTCGAGTATCGCGAGAACGAGTCTGAAAAACGAAATGTGCTCTACAGGTTCGTCGTACTTGAAACGCAACTTGCCGAGAAGGTAGAACCCGAGCAAAGCGAAGATCACGATCCAGAATGCAAGGTAGATTTCGCGATTCAACAGGCCCCAATGGTAAGTCTGGTCGGCGACCTGAAGGAATTTCATGCCGAGTGCAAGTTCGACGAAGCCAAGGACCACCTTGAACGTATTCAACCAGCCGCCGGATTTTGGAAGCTTCTTAAGCCAGGAAGGGAACAGTGCCAACAGCGTGAATGGCAGTGAAAAAGCGATCGAAAAGGCAAGCATCGTTATTATCGGGGTCCAAAACTCCCCGGATGTGCTCTTTATGAGAACGGTCCCTACTATCGGGCCGGTACATGAAAATGAGACCAAAACGAGAGTCAGTGCCATGAAGAAAACTCCGCCGAGTCCCGCCCTGCTCGCTTTGCTGTCCGACTTGTTGACCAGTTTTTCCGGCATTACGATTTCGAAAGCCCCGAAAAACGAGGCGGCGAAAACCATGAAAACGATGAAGAAGATGATATTGGGTATCCAATTGGTAGCCAACCAATTGAAAATATTGGCCGTTATCGCTTCCCCTCCTATTATCCTCGTGAGAATGATTATGATCGCTATGGGCAGGGTATAAAGAAGCACAATGAAAAGGCCGTACATTGCCGCACGGAATTTCCCCATTCCGGAATCGCCGTCGCCTTTGATGAAATATGAAACGGTCATAGGCACCATAGGGAACACGCACGGCGTCAGGAGAGCGGCGAAGCCCCAGATTATTGCTTCCAGGACCAACGCCCAAAGAGAACCGCCCTTTGCTGAGGCATTGGCATCAGGCATGGCCTTTATTGTACCGTTGTCTGAACTTCCGGCTGCCTTAGTCCAAGTCCCCTTGCCGGCCGCAGCCTTGACATCCACCGTAATGTCCACGTCATCGGGAGGAACGCAGGAATTGTCATTGCAGGACATCCATTCGACGTTGAACATAACATTTGCTTCCTTTGCATGCAGGCGTATGTCCTGGGAGAATTTTGCACTTCCCTCGAAATAGCCGATATCCATTTTATAGACGTCATCGTAAACCCTAACCGGGGAATCCTCCATCCTGACGCTGTCCACGAGTTCATAACCAATTCCCTTGCCGAAAGTTATGGACGTAGCATTGGGGCCTCCGGTTTCATACGGCCCGAAATCGTACATATGGTATCCGGCGTCGATGGTCGCATTGATTTCGATCCGGTAAAGATCACCGTTCAAATGGCTGTAACCCGCTTTCCAAGATACCGGATTCACCGGCTGGGCAAAGGCGGCGGTGCCGGCCATCAAACAGGCAACCGAAATGATAAATTTTCTGAATTTATTTCCCATAAGAGTTTCAATTAATGCTTCAACAAATATCGTTCATTAAGTCGAACTTACAATCATATTTACAATCTCGACGCAATTTACCCTAAAGAAAAAAATAAAAAGGCGGTTGAAATTATATTTCAGCCGCCCCTTTAACCCGTATATAATGAAAAAACTATTTTTTCTCGAAGAAATCCTTGACCTTGTCTGTAGGTACTATGCGTTCCGTAAAGATATAGGCGCCTGTGCGCGGTGACTTATCCATACGTATGCATTTGACCACGTTTTTTGCCACGCCTTCGTGCAATGTTGCAACAGCTTTCTTTGCCATGATATATGATCTTTAGAAATTACTATTTGGTTTCACGATGCAAGGTCATCTTGCGAAGATATGGATTATATTTCATAAGTTCCAGACGAGTTGTCGTATTCTTCTTGTTTTTCGTGGTGATGTAACGGGATATTCCCGGGACACCGCTCTGCTTCTGCTCGGTGCATTCAAGGATAACCTGCACCCGGTTGCCTTTAGCTTTCTTGTTTGCCATGATTCTTAACTTTTTGGAACGTTAGACGATTTTCACATAACCCTTCTTCTGCGCTTCGGCAATCGTTTCCTTAAGGCCGTGCTTGTAGATGTTCCTCATCCCCTTCACGGAAGTCTTCAAGGTCACGAAGCGTTTCTCATCTTCAAGCCAGAACTTCTTTTCCTTGAGGTTCAGGTCGAAGGTGCGTGCCGTGTGGTTCTTGGAATGGGAAACGTTTTTCCCTATCTGTGCACGGCGCCCTGTAACTTGACAAATCTTAGACATATCTTAACTTATTATTTATTCAGTTTTTGGGGTTGCAAATATCCCCAAATTAATTTAAACTACCAAATCTTTTCTAAACAATTTTGAAAATGCGTTTCCAACGTACGTTGTTAGGGAAAGACCTGTTTTTATCGATGGAAAACCAAATTACTGCGGGTTTCCCTACGACATGGTCCTCGGGAACAAATCCCCAGTAACGCGAATCGAGGGAATTGTGGCGGTTGTCACCCATCATCCAGTAATAATTCATCTTGAAGGTATATGTGGAATCGGGGTTCCCATTGATGTATATCGTATTCCCTTTCATCTCCAGGCTATTCTTTTCGTATACGCGGATCACACGCTCGTAAATGGGAAGATTGTCCGCGGTAAGGCGTATCGTAGCCCCCTTTTTAGGAATCCAGATCGGTCCGTAGTTATCTCTCGTCCATCCCTTGTCTACATAAGGAAAAAGGATATCAGGGGAATCCGGATAATCCGGGGGATATACGTCATCATTAGGTGTGATCCGCTTAACAAGCGGCAAATGAGAAATCTTCTCCCTGCTTGCGCTGTCTAGGTCCATATCGGGATATCCTGGCAGTTCGGGATCGAACCACATTTCATTCTTGTTCAATCCCATATCCTCGAAAATCATTGGATTGATTGAACTTCCGTCAGTAACGACGGTATAGGTGGTCTGAATCCCCTTGTAATGTTTCTGCGGAATACCGTTCACATAAACCTGGCAATGCCGGATTTCGAGCGTATCGCCAGAAATAGCCACGCAACGCTTGATGTAATGATCTTTTTTATCCACCGGGCGGGCTATTACCGGTCCATACATCTGTTGGGTATATTTCCTCCCGTTGATCCTGACGTGCGTGTAATAATCTTCGGTAGGAAGCCTTCTCAAAACGGTATCACCGTCAGGGAAGTTGAAAACAACGTAATCGTCGCGTTTGACGGAGGTCCACCCTTTAAGTCTGCGGTATTTGCTGTGAATCAGCTTGGAATACGATTCCTTATGTGAAATCGGCAGTGTATTGTGAGTGAACGGGACTGTCAGGGGAGTCTCGGGAACACGGGGACCATAGGCATTCTTTCCGACGAAGAGAAAATCACCTGTCATGAAAGTTCTCTCCATGGAAGAGGAGGGTATCTTAAACGCCTGAAAGAAAAATATGTTGATAAAGGTGACGACGATGACCGCGAAAATGATCGCATCGAGCCAATCATTCCACGTGTCTCTCTTCTGTCCCTGTTTGTAACGCTTCTTCCAGAAATTCCAGTGCACTTTCCTAGTGATGAATATATCGAAAATTACCGCCAGCCCGAAGAGCCACCAATAATTTCCGAGCCATATCACCCACAAAGTGTAGAGCAACGCCCAGAAAGCGAATTTGACCCACCTGTTACCAAAAAATTCCTTCAGCACTACATTCTATTTTACGAAACTACTTGACTGAATTAACTATAGCTTCGAATGCCTGGGGATCGTTCATTGCGAGGTCCGCAAGAACCTTTCGGTTCAATCCCACATTCTTTGCCGAAAGCTTGCCCATGAACTGGGAGTAGTTCATGCCGTGCTGACGCGCCGCAGCGTTGATACGCTGGATCCATAGTGCGCGGAAAGCCTGTTTCTTAGCCTTGCGGTCACGATAAGCATAAGTCTGCCCTTTTTCCCACGTATTCTTGGCTACCGTCCAGACATTCTTTCTGGAAAGAAAATAACCCTTTGTTTGCTTTAAAATCTTCTTGCGGCGTGCTCTTGACGCAACAGAATTAACTGATCTTGGCATAATTTTAATTTTTTTGGGCGTCAGCGCCCTGAACTCACTTCAGGAACTTCCGGCTGAACGTCCGGTTAAACAATTGATTTGTTATTGAAGCAATAATGCTTTGATCCTCTTTTGATCCACCTTGTCGGCGATTGAGACATGAGTGAGGTTTCTCTTCTGCTTCTTAGTCTTCTTCGTGAGAATGTGACTCTTGTAAGCATGGTGTCTCTTTACTTTTCCAGTGCCGGTGAGTGTAAAACGCTTCTTACTACCGGAGTTGGTTTTCATTTTTGACATTTTTCCTTAACTTTTATTGTAACTGTAACTTATCGCGTTATTTACTTTTTCTTAATCGGGGCTATCATCATTATCATTCTCTTGCCTTCCAATTTCGGCATAGTTTCCGCCTTTCCAAACTCTTCGAGCTCCATGACAAACCGCAGAAGCAGCTTTTCGCCCTGATCCGTAAACTGTATGGAACGCCCGCGGAAAAACACATAGGCCTTTACCTTAGCCCCCTCCTGCAAAAAACTCTTCGCATGGTTCAGCTTGAACTGGAAATCATGTTCATCCGTAGTAGGGCCAAACCTTATCTCCTTGATGACGACCTTGGATGCGTTGGACTTCATCTCCTTGGCCTTCTTCTTCTGCTGGTATAGAAACTTCTGGTAATCCAGCACTTTGCAAACGGGAGGATTAGCTGCAGAAGCTATCTCGACAAGATCCAATCCGGCTTCCTCGGCCATCGAGAGCGCCTCTTTCAATGGAAAGACACCCTGCTGGGACACATTGTCACCCACGACACGCACCATTGGTGCGGTGATCTTTTCGTTGATTCTGAATCCGTCATCCTTTTTCTGCGAAGGACGGAAATAATTGGATTTAACTTTAGGACGCGGTCTTTGCGGTTGCGGCCTGTAATGGGATTTGTCGATAGTAAGTTCCTCCTAATTTATATTTAATTGTTTACTGCACTCAGTATTAACCATGTCTGCAAAATCCTTCACACTCATCGTTCCTTCGTCGCCGACACCCTGACGCCTTACCGAAACCGTATTGCCGGATTCCTCTTTCTCTCCGACTATCAGCATGAACGGGATACGCTGCAACTCGTTCTCGCGAATCTTCTTTCCGAGCGTTTCGTTACGATCGTCTAAAACGGCGCGAATTTCGTAATTATTAAGCAATTCGCAAACTTTTTTTGCATAATCGCCATATTTTTCACTGATCGGTATGACCACTGCCTGATCAGGAGTAAGCCACAACGGGAATTTGCCTGCAGTGTGTTCAATAAGGACGGCGATGAATCTTTCGAGCGAGCCAAACGGTGCACGATGTATCATTACTGGACGGTACTTGTTGTTGTCGGCTCCCACATATTCGAGGTCGAATCGTTCCGGAAGGTTGTAATCGACCTGTATTGTGCCGAGTTGCCATTGACGCCCTATTGCATCCTTGACCATGAAATCGAGCTTGGGACCATAAAACGCCGCTTCACCAAGTACCACCTTGGTCTTCAAACCCTTTTCGGCGGCAGATTCGATTATCGCCTTTTCGGCCTTTTCCCAGTTTTCATCACTACCTATATATTTTGATTTGTCATTGGGATCGCGCAGGGAGATTTGCGAAGTATAATCGTCGAATCCGAACACTTTGAACACATACAGCACTATATCGATCACCTTGCAAAATTCTTCCTTCAACTGATCTGGACGGCAAAATATATGAGCATCGTCCTGGGTGAAACAACGGACACGGGTCAAGCCGTGGAGCTCGCCGCTCTGTTCGTAACGGTAAACCGTGCCGAACTCAGCATAACGCAACGGCAGCTCCTTATATGAATGAGGCTTCAAACGGTAAATTTCACAGTGATGCGGGCAGTTCATCGGTTTCAGCATATATTCCTCTCCCTCTTCTGGAGTATGGATGGGCTGGAACGAATCCTTGCCGTATTTGGCATAATGCCCTGAAGTCACATAAAGTTGCTTGCTTCCTATATGGGGAGTAATGACTTCAAGGTAACCGTATTTTTTCTGGATTTTGCCGAGAAACTGTTCGAGCCGGCGGAGCAAAGCGGTACCACGCGGCAACCACAACGGAAGACCGGCACCTACGCGCGGAGAGAATGCGAAAAGATCCATCTCCTTGCCTATCTTGCGGTGGTCACGTTTCTTCGCCTCCTCGAGAACCTTCAGATATTCGTCCAACATGGACTTCTTCGGGAAAGTGACGCCGTATATCCTCGTCAGCATCTTGTTCTTCTCGTTTCCACGCCAATAGGCTCCGGCAATCGTAGTGAGCTTTATGGCTTTTATTGGAGAAGTATCGCGAAGGTGCGGCCCGCGACAAAGGTCGGTGAACGATCCATTCGTATAGAACGAAATGGTACCGTCGGCCAGATCCCTGATAAGCTCACACTTGTACTGGTCTCCCTTTTCCGTGAAATATTTCAGCGCATCGGCCTTCGATTCATCCTTTCTGACAAATTTTTCTTTTTCCCCGGCAAGTTCCACCATCTTGTCTTCGATTTTCTTGAGATCGGCTTCCTGAAGCTGCACGTCACCCAGATCGACGTCGTAATAGAATCCGGTTTCAATGGCAGGTCCTATCCCGAATTTGACTCCCGGATAAAGTATTTGCAGCGCTTCAGCCATGAGATGCGAAGAAGAGTGCCAAAACGCCTTCTTAGCTTCGTCATCATCCCATTTGTGAAGCTTAATGGTACAGTCCGTTTCAATCGGGCGGTCCAAATCCCAAATCTGATCGTTCACACTTGCCACGAGAACTTCCGCAGCCAACCTCGGGCTGATGCTTTCGGCTATGCTGTAAGGGGTAATACCCTTTTCGAACTGTTTGACGCTACCGTCAGGAAAAGTAACATTTACCATCATTCAATCGTTTTTACCTATATAGATTGCAAAGGTAAAAATTTTATTTCTTATCTTTGTTGTCACCTAAAAGATTTTGATAATGGAGGATGATTTCTACAATATCCCTGAACGAAGTGATGAGGAAAAAAGGCGAATAAGGGAGAACAGGCTTTCATTCTGGGGAAGAGCCGCTACCGACGGCTTATACCTTTCGCTCGTTTCGATCGTCCTTCTCGCTCTGGATTACTTCGTGAATCTTCCGAAAGGGCTTTCGATCATCTCAAGCCTTGTCAAGATAGTAGCTTCGATATGGCTGCTATCGCGTTTCATGGCCGGTTATTCAAGGGCAGAGGGGAAAGTCACCTATAAAAGATCGTTCTCTTTCGGGATCGTAACCTGCCTATTTTCGTCGATTTTGTGCGCTGCATTCAATTTCCTGGTTTTCCAATATCTCAAACCCGATTACATAAGCAATGTCATAGAACAGACCCTGAGTTCATACCAACAGGCAGGAATGCCCATTCAGCAAAACATGGATACCATAAACGACATGATTCCAATGATGCCGCAGTATCTGTTCGTCTTTTCTTTCCTATGGTACACAATAATCGGTCTCATTGCTTCTCTCAGCATCGCGGGAAGCACGAAAACCGTCGACAATTCCCCGATGTCCGACACATCCGATACCAATACGGACGATGAGTTCTAGATGATGGATCTTTCGATAATAACATCTATATATAACGAGCAGGATTCCTTGCGTGAGTTGGTCGGGGAAATTCACTCTTCAATTGACCCGACAGGAATGTCTTATGAAATTCTTATGGTGGACGACGGATCCACTGACGATTCTTGGGAAACGATCAAGGATCTAAAGGGTTCCGATCCGCATATAAGGGGAATACGTTTTCGCAGGAACTACGGGAAGTCGGCGGCTCTTTACGAGGGATTCAAGGTCTGCTGCGGAAATCTCGTAGCTACGCTGGACGCAGACCTGCAGGATGATCCGGCAGAACTCCCTGAAATGATAAGGATGGTAAAGGAAGATGGATACGACCTTGTTTCAGGCTGGAAAAAGAAACGTTACGACAATGTCTTCCTTAAAAACATTCCCAGCAAGATATACAATGCAACAGCCCGCAGGGTAACGGGAACCCACCTCCACGACATGAACTGCGGGATCAAAGTTTACAGGGGTGAAGTGGTCAAGCACATAGAAATTTACGGCGAGATGCACAGGTATATCCCCTACCTGGCGAAGAATGCCGGTTATACGAATATCGGGGAGAAGGTGGTACATCACCACAAACGAAAATACGGCAAGAGCAAATTCGGGATGAACCGTTTCATGAACGGATTCCTCGACCTCCTCTCGCTCTCTTTCCTGATCAAATTCGGAAAGAAACCGATGCACATATTCGGCGTTTACGGCACATTTATGGCTTTTATTGGAGCCGTAATTGCGATCTGGCTGATAATAGCTAAACTCGTAGCCCAAGCCCACGGAAGAATATTCCGCCCGGTTACCGAACAGCCGCTCTTTTATATAGCGCTATTGGCCATAATACTAGGTCTCCAATTGTTCCTGGCGGCATTCATCGGCGAAATGATCTCGCGCTCAAGTTATAACCGCAACGATTACAACGTTCGGGAGACCATTTAGCTAACGATATTTTTCATTCTTAGCTCCCGATGGGTAAAGAACCGTTTCCTGCACGTCATCAGGCTCTTCTACAACCTTGGCATTCCCTGTTTTTTTCTCATCGTCCCTGGTACCGTTCTTTTCCTTGCAGACCGTATCGAATTCTTCCTTGGAAATCATCTTGCATGTGCCGTTGAAAGTAGCTCCCTTCTCTATGCACAGCTTGGTGACATTCAATATCCCGCTGAAGGAACAATCGCCCTTTAGCGTTATGCAGTCACCGGAATAGATGTTTCCGTCCATCTTGCCGGAAAATTCGGAACCCATGCAGTAAACGTCTCCCTTGACTTCAGCGGTAGGTCCCGAGATGAATTTACCCCTCGTCTCTATCTTGCCTTCGAATTTACCGTCTATTCTAACATCACCTTTTGAAAAAAGGTTGCCACCTCTAAGTTCGGAACCCGGTGACAAACGGGTAATCTGGTCCGATGGTTCGACATCTCTGTAATTGCTCATATCTTTTTCTTTTGTTAAATTCGAATCAAATTTGAACAGCTTCATTGTTGACCGCCCCGGCGGCTTCCATTATACCTTCGCTCATAGTAGGATGCGGGAAGATAGTACTTGCAAGTTCCGAAGCCTTTATTTTGAATTTGCGCGCCGCTACAATTCCACCTATCATCTCCGACGCGTTTTCACCGATGATATGCACGCCAAGAATTTCATCCGTTCCCGCATCGGCCACGATCTTGACGAAACCGTCCCTTGCGCCGGCCGCAGCAGCCTTGCCGGATGCCGTGAAGGGAAACTTGCCGGTTTTCACCGCAATCCCCCTCTCTCGGGCCTTGCGTTCGCTTAATCCGCATGACGCTATTTCGGGCGAGGTATAAGTGCAGGCCGGAATATTGTCGTAATCTACGGGATTGACATCAATCCCCGCGATTTTTCCGACGCAGCAGACAGCTTCAGCAGAAGCGACATGGGCAAGAGCAGGAGTCGGGATTATGTCGCCTATGGCATAGATGCCGTCGACGGAACTCTTATACCATTTGTCGACGACCACTTTCCCCCTGTCCATTTCAACGCCTAGACCTTCAAGCCCGATAAATTCCGTATTGGGCATGACGCCAACGGCCGAAAGGACTTTCTCGGCTTCCACCACCACGGTTCCCTTGGCCGTTTCGACAGTGACCTTGCTCATGTCGGAAGAGGTGTCGACTCCCTTTACCTGCGCCGAAGTCATGACTTTTATCCCGGCTTTCCGGAAAGAACGGTTCAACTGTGCGGATACGTCGTCATCCTCGAGTGGAACGATCCTGTCGAGGAATTCTATCACGGTGACTTCGGTTCCCAGCATACGGTAAAAGAATGCGAATTCGCTTCCTATAGCTCCGGAACCTATGACCGCCATGGACTTCGGAATCGAGTCAGGAACCAGGGCCTGCCAGTAACATATTATCTTTTCCCCGTCGATCGGAGCAAACGGAAGGGATTTCGGCCTGGAACCGGTCGCAACGATTATGTGCTTCGCAGCAACGGTAACGGTTTCCGCGTCCCCTTCTACCCTTACGTTCTTGTCGGGAAGTATGGTGGCCTGCCCCTTGATCAGGGTGATACCATGCTTCTTGAAGAGGAATTCAATGCCACGCGACATCTGTGCAGCCACATCCCTGCTCCTTGCGACCATCTTGCCAATGTCGGGCTTAACATCGCCGGCAGAGAAGCCGTAAAAATTCCCCATCCCGGCATAATGGTATGCCTGAGCACTTTTCAGAAGGGTTTTCGTCGGGATGCATCCCCAATTCAAGCAGATGCCCCCGAGTTCGTTCCGCTCGGCTACCGCAACTTTCATCCCGAGTTGCGCCGCCCTTATGGCCGCTACATATCCACCCGGGCCAGATCCTATTACAACTATATCGTATTGTTCCATAATATACTATTAAAGTTTAAAGTCCTTTGCCATGGCAATTCTTGTATTTCAGCCCGCTTCCGCAAGGGCACGGGTCGTTCCTTCCGATCTTCTTGCTCACCCTTATAGGAGTATTGCTCTTTTCCTTTCCGTTCCCGACAGCCGAATTGTTATGGCTGGTCTGCATCTTGGAAAGGTCGGCATGCTTCTGTTGGGCTTCGTGCACCCTGGCCTGCTGGTCCTGACGCAAAGGAATATGAGACATAAGCAGGAACGAGATCACGCCTTTGTTGATGTTATCCATCATCTCTTCGAACAGGTTGTAGCTCTCGAGTTTGTATACCAGAAGAGGATCTTTCTGCTCGTAGGAAGCCGTCTGGACAGATTGCTTAAGATCGTCCATGTCGCGTAACTGCTGTTTCCAATATTCGTCGATCATTATGAGCGTTATGGTCTTGGCAATGGTCCTTGGGAGTTCTTTCCCTTCGCTTTCATACGCCTTCTTCAGATTGACGGAAACCGTCATCATCTTCTTACCGTCGCTGACGGGGATCGCTATATTTTGATAAATGGCGCTTTGCTTCTCATAAACGTCCTTGATTACGGGCCAGGCCTCGGAGACCATGGTATCGTTGCGGCGTTTGTAAACCTCCTTGACATCGTCGAGAAGTTTTTCGGAGATCTGTTCCGGACTCGCATTCTTATAGAAATCTTCGTCGAATTCAGGTTCGATACTCATATTGCTCATTATCTCGAACTTGAAGTCTTCGTAAGGTGATTTCCCATATTTGTCCACCTGGCTGTCGCAAAAATCGCTTACCATATTCCTTATGTCCACGTCTATACGATCGCCGTAAAGTGCGTTGCGGCGGCGCGCATACACCACGGTACGTTGGGAATTCATCACATCATCGTACTCAAGAAGACGTTTGCGGATACCGAAATTATTCTCCTCAACCTTCCTCTGTGCACGCTCGATGCTACTGGAAAGCATCGAATTCTGAAGTGCTTCCCCTTCTTTCATACCCAGTGAATCGACCACCTTGGCTATCCTTTCGCTTCCGAAGAGCCTCATAAGGTCATCTTCAAGTGAAACGAAGAACAGCGAACTGCCCGGATCCCCCTGGCGTCCTGCACGGCCTCTCAGCTGACGGTCCACCCGGCGGCTGTCATGGCGTTCAGTACCTATGATGGCAAGGCCACCCGCATCCCTGACACTCGGAGCCAGTTTTATGTCGGTACCACGTCCAGCCATATTGGTAGCTATGGTGACCGTCTTCGATTCGCCGGCATGTGCTACCACATCAGCTTCGTGGGCGTATTGTTTAGCATTCAGTACCTGATGAGGGATTCCGCGCATTTTAAGCAAACGGCTGAGCTGTTCGGATACCTCAACGGAAGTTGTACCAACAAGCACCGCCCTGCCCTCTTGGGTTAATTCTACCACCTTATCTATGACGGCATTGAATTTCTCCCGCCTTGTCTTGTAAATGAGATCCTCTTCGTCCTTCCTTATCACAGGTTTGTTCGTAGGGATAACGACGACATCAAGCTTGTATATGTTCCATAACTCGCCCGCTTCGGTGGATGCGGTGCCTGTCATGCCGGCCAGTTTATGATACATGCGGAAATAATTCTGAAGCGTTATGGTCGCGAAGGTCTGCGTGGCAGCTTCTACTTTCACATTCTCCTTTGCTTCTATGGCCTGATGCAATCCGTCGCTGTAACGACGCCCTTCGAGAATACGGCCGGTCTGTTCGTCTACGATCTTTACCTTGTTGTCCATCACTACGTACTGATCGTTCAATTCGAACATCGTGTAAGCCTTGAACAGCTGTATGATGGTATGTACGCGTTCCGTCTTCAGAGAATAATCGTTTAGCAGATCGTCCTTTTCCTTCTGCTTCTCATCGAGGGGAGCGTTCTTTTTCTCTATTTCAGCCAGTTTGTTGCCTATGTCAGGAATGATGAAGAAATTAGGGTCCTCTAGATTCCCGGCTATCAGGTCGTTGCCCTTATCAGTCAGCTCTACCGAATTCTGTTGCTCGTCTATGACGAAGTAGAGGGGATCGGTGATCTTGTACATCAACTCGTTGTTGTTTTGCATGTAGTAGCTCTCGGTCTTTTGCATGAGCTGTTTCATGCCCGGTTCGCTGAGGTACTTTATGAGCGGGTTGTATTTCGGGAGGCCCTTGTTAGCCCGAAGCAGCAGGGCGGCGCCGCTGTTTTCGTCCTCGATCTTTATGTCGTTAGCGGCTATCTTCTTCTTGGCTTCGTTAAGGATGCCGTTGACCATCATGCGCTGTGCCTGATAGACCTTTTCCACATACGGTTTGTATTCTACGAACTGCTGGTCATCCTCTTCATGTGGAACGGGGCCGCTTATTATCAAAGGTGTGCGTGCGTCATCGATCAGAACCGAATCGACCTCGTCGACGATGGCGTAGTGCAGTTTTTGCTGTACTATGTCGTTTAAGTTGATCGCCATGTTATCCCTGAGATAATCGAAGCCGAATTCATTGTTAGTACCGAAAACCACATCGCACTTGTACGCTCTCTTCCTGTCTTCGGAATTAGGTTCGTACTTGTCGATGCAGTCTACGCTCAACCCATGGAACATATAAAGGGGTCCCATCCATTCCGAGTCACGCTTGGAAAGGTAATCATTCACTGTCACCATATGAACGCCCTTGCCTGCAAGCGCATTCAGGAACACCGGCAGAGTTGCCACGAGGGTCTTTCCTTCGCCTGTGGCCATCTCAGCTATCTTGCCCTGATGCAAAACTATGCCTCCCATGAGTTGTACATCGTAGTGTACCATATCCCACGTTATGAGATTGCCCCCAGCCATCCACCTGTTTTTCCAGACCGCCGTTTCACCGTTTATGCTGACGAAATCGTGATTAGTAGAAAGGTCCTTGTCGAACGGGGTAGCCTTGACCCTTATCTCGGGATTTTCCTTAAAGCGTCTCGCGGTGGACTTCATTATGGCGAATGCATCGGGCAGAACCTTATTCAAGGAGGCTTCTATGTCTTCATCTATCTTCTTCACCACTTCGTCGCTCTCGGTTGCCACCTTCTCCTTCGTTTCGGAATCCAATGAGACATCTTCAAGCTGTTTCTTCAAATCCTCGAGTTTCCCTTCGTCGGCAGCCTTGTCATCCCTTATTATTTTTTTCAGCCTGTTCGTCTCCTCGCGAAGCTGATCGTCCGACAGCTTGTCAATCCTGTCGTACGATTCAAGCACCTGCGCAAGTATGGGTTTCAAGGCCTTTATGTCGCGCTGCTCCTTTGAGCCGAAAATGGATTTGATTATATTCATCTTATGATTCCCTTTTTATGTTACAAATATAGTTCATTTCTCTATTTGAATGCCAAAATCGTGACAAAGAAAAAGGCTGCCCTTTTGGCAGCCTTTTTCGTTTTACAATGTTGTATTGCGTACTATTCGTGTATAATGGCGCCGTTAGGGCAAACCTCCGCACAAGTTCCGCATTCAGCGCATACGTCCGGATCGATCTTATAATGGACATCACCCGCAGAGATAGCTCCAACAGGACATTCGTCAATGCACGCGCCACAAGCAACGCAGTCGTCAGTAATTTTGTAAGCCATTTTAAAATTAATTAGATTGTTATTCTTTACACAAAGATATAATTATTATCGGACAAAAATCTTCAAAAAGTTTTTTTGCAAAATTGATACCCGGAAATGTATTTGGCCTTCAATTGCATTTGGTCATATTTTTGCATTACGCCGCTTGGAATTCGATTATTCTTCATAATTACCTTATCTTTGCATCAAATAACTGATAATAAAATGAAAAGGATATTAAGCGCCATCCTGTCGGCGGTTGCAGTAATGACTGTCACTTTTTCAGCATCGGCCCAGGGCAAATTCGAATTTACGAAAACTACCCATAATTTCGGGGATATCCTGGAATCAGACGGCAAAGTCAGCTGTTCCTTTCCCTATATGAACAACAGTAAAGAGGCTGTCGTCATACATGACGTAATAACCTCATGCGGTTGCACAGTCCCCACATGGACGAAAAGACCAATCAAACCGGGAGAAACGGGCGAAATAAAGGTCACCTTCAAGAACGACCAGGGTCCGTATCCTTTCGATAAGACGATAACCGTATATCTTTCAGACAGGAAACATCCGGTAAACCTGAGAATAAAGGGAAACGTGCACAAGAAACCACAATCACTGAACGAAAGGTTTCCGATCCGTCTCTCCGGAATAGGATTCCGCAACGCCGTTTACGATGCAGGAAAAATTCCCCAAGGTTCGTTCAAAAGCGAAGATATAGAGATCGCAAATATAAAGAAGGCAGCTGTAACCGTCAATATTGGGGAACATACACCCGGGATAACAGCTTCGGTCAATCCTAATCCTATCCCGGCTAAGAAAACCGCCACGTTAAGTTATACGATTGACACTAGAAAAACTGAAGGTAAGCAATGGGGGAACACTCCTTTCTCCATTACCGTTTCAACAGAAGGGAATCAAGCCGAAAAATTGAAGGTGAACGCTTTCATCAACGACGATTTCGGGGAGATGACAAGCAGGGAAATGGAAGATGCCGCCCTGCCGTTCCTTGACAGGAGCAGTTACGATTTCGGCACCATAAACACGAAAGAGAGGATCCAATGCACGTTCAAATTGGAAAACAAGGGAAAGAAGGATCTGGTCATACACAAGATAGAATTGAACGACCCGGGAATTTCCGTAGACATAACAGCACCTTACACTCTTAAACCAGGTGAAAAGACCAAATTCACTGCGAAAGTGGAACACCCGCGCCAAGGCAAGGACGTCCTTTATGTCATTTCATTGATTTCCAATTCCCCTCTCCGTCCGACAGTCAACATATTCGTAACGGGAGACGTAAAGAAATAGGCTTTCACCATGAAAGGACCTCTGAAATCGACTCTCGAAGAGATGAAGGGAATTCCCCAACCACCTATGGTAAATCCCTATGGGAATTCCTCAGCAAAGATTGCTCCCAGGCTCACCGCCGAAGAATATGTGGAAGGAATATTTGCTGGAGAACGCCCGATCGTGAGCAGAGCCATAACTCTCATAGAAAGTTCTCTGTCTTCCGACAGGAATACGGCGGGAAAAATCGTCAAGGCTTGCCGCGCTAAAACCGCAGGTATGAATACGATGCGAATAGGCATTACCGGAGTACCCGGAGCTGGCAAAAGCACATTCATCGAATCGTTCGGAAAATTGGCTATAAAAGCCGGCCACAAGCTGGCGGTCCTTACTGTGGACCCAAGTTCGGAAATAAGCGGCGGAAGCATATTGGGAGACAAAACAAGGATGGAAACTTTGGCAAATGAAGAGAAGGCTTTCATACGCCCCAGCCCAAGTGCGGGATCCCTGGGCGGTGTGGCCAGGAAGACACGCGAAACCATAGCGATCTGCGAGGCGGCCGGTTTCGATACCGTCTTCATAGAGACAGTCGGAGTAGGACAATCTGAAACCGCCGTCCACTCGATGAGCGATTTCTTTCTGCTTTTGCTTCTTTCTGGAGCCGGAGACGAACTCCAGGGCATAAAACGCGGAATCATAGAAATGGCGGATCTAATAACAGTTAACAAGGCAGATGGAAGCAATACGGAAAGAGCTGAATGCTCGAAGAACCTATATGACGGCGCCCTGCATCTCTTTCCCCCTACTCGTTCGGGATGGAAACCGTCGTGCGTCACATCCTCTGCGTTGACCGGAGCCGGACTCGAAGACATATGGAAAATGATCCTCAATTATTTCTCACTTGTCATGGGGAACGGATATTATCTGCGAAACAGGAGGGAACAAGATCGCTACTGGATGCACGAAAGCATAAACGAATCCCTGAAAAGCAGCTTTTACGGCAACCCTGAAATAGCGGCCGAGCTTCCCGAAATAGAAAAGGAGGTCCTTAATGGAAACAAAGACTCTTTCGAAGCGGCGGAAGAACTATTAACGGCGTATAACAAAAAACTTTAACCTGAAAATTCCGGCAAATGACATTCACCGTTTTTTGGAAAATTTTCTTAGGCGCGCTTAAGGAAGGTTTACTGATCACGATGTTCGTGACAGTAATAATGAGTCTTATAGAACTGATCAACGTACTGTCGGGAGGCAAATGGTTCGAACGCCATTTGAATGGCAGGGGAGCAGGCCAAATGGCAGTAGGATCCCTGCTCGGCATAATACCGGGTTGCTTCGGCGGATTTGCCGCCGTATCCCTCTACGCCAGGCGACTGCTTAGTTTCGGAGCATTGGTGGCGGCATTCTCAGCTTCATGCGGCGATGCGGCATTCGTAATGTTGGCCAGGAACCCGAGACAGGCTTTATTCGTTTTCGCGCTGCTGCTGCCCATTTCTTTCCTCACCGGTTTGCTAACGGATGCTATTTTCAAAAGGAATCCTAATCACAAGGGAGCCGAAAAGCTCGTTTTACATCACGAAGACACGGAAAAAAACGGAAAAATAGGGAAACATTTTTTCAAGGAACATATCTGGGAACACGTGATAAAGAAACATGCCTTCGGGATATTCTTCTGGTGTTTCGGAGCACTGCTTGCCCTTGGAATCGCAGAACAGTTCTTCGACATAGGAAGCATACTGAACAAGTATCCAGCATTGACTTTGCTTTTCGCCGTACTTATCGGCATAATTCCTGACTCGGGACCGCAAATCGCGATAGCAACCATGTTTTCACAGGGGCTCATTCCATTCAGCGTACTGCTGGCCAACAACATAGTACAGGACGGACACACTTCGCTTCCGCTTCTTGTGGAAGAGCCGGGAAGTTTCGTACGTGCCAAATCGATCAATGCGATAATCGCATTGGCGATAGGTATGGCGTGGCAATTTATCTTTTAGAATTCAGCTATCACGGAGAGTTGCCCCTTGACCTTATCCCCTACCTTGCATCTTATCTTCGTGCCACAAGGAAGAAAGACATCTATGCGTGAACCGAATTTGATGAAACCCGCTTCCTCCCCCTGCTTGAAGTTCTCTCCCTCGCTGCAGTAGCATACTATCCTGCGGGCAATGATTCCGGCGATCTGTCGAAACATGACTTCATCGCCTTTTTCCGTAAGCATAACAGTAGTTGTATGTTCGTTCTTGTCCGAAGACTTGGGAAGCCAGGCGAAAAGATACCTGCCAGGATAATACTTGTAATAAACGCATTTCCCGCTTACCGGAAACCAAGTTATGTGCACATTGAACAAATTGAGGTAAATGGATATCCTCGTCCTTTTCCCGCAATAATATTCGGGATCCTCCACATCGGTTATCTCCACCACCTTTCCATCGGTAGGGGAGACCACGAGTGATCCATCCAATACAGGTTGCCTGCGAGGAACACGGAAAAAAAGGAAAAAAACCGATATCATCACAAAACAAACAAATACGACTGTCCACTTGATAGCAGTATTCTGGCAAAAGATGATGAACAGAACCGCTATGGATGCGAAAATAATCGTATTCAGAATCAAAAGAAATCTGCCTTCCCTGTGAATCAAAGCCATAATCAAACGAGTTGAAATAGTTTAAAAAAAACCACTGCGGCGGGTAAGACGAACAGAAGACTGTCGAAACGGTCAAGCAGCCCACCATGCCCAGGCATTATGGTACCGGCATCCTTCACTCCGTAATGCCTCTTGACCTGGGATTCCACCAAATCCCCGAAATCGGCGAATACCACTGCAATAACGGCAATAGCCGCACAGTACCACCAACCAAACGGAAAAATATGGAATATGCGGATCAGTACCGCCGCTACGGCCGTAAATAACACACCTCCCCAAACACCTTCCCAAGATTTCTTTGGAGAAACGGAAGGAAAAAGCTTGTGTCCCGGATTCTGTCCGAAAAGCATCCCGAAGACATATGCACCACAATCGTTAGCCCATACCAGGAACATCGTACTCAGGATAACCTTTCCACTGTAATTCCCATGCACATCGAAGACAAGCAGGTTGGCCAGCGTCAATGGAAGCCCTATGTATATCATTGCAGTGAACAGGTTGGCACCTTTCGTATAACTTTCCGTGCTGTTGTTAAGATAAAGCATCGCAATGAATTCAGCCAGGATGGGAATGACAGGAAGAAGGATGTACCTGCGAGGCAAACCGAACCCCAAAGAAAAGTAAGTAAGTAAAAAAGCGGAAACGGAAACAGTCACGGAAAGCCATTTCTGAAGCCTTTCTCCTTTACCGATGGTCATGGCCAGATATTCGTTCATCGTTATAATGATTACTGCGACCATAACTACGGGGAAAGCATACTTGCAGAGAGAGCAGGCTATCATCAACGCCATGAATACGAAACCGCTCATGCTCCTGACAGTAACAGCCTTCCTTGCCTCACGGCCGAACATTAACTCTTCCCTGGGTTTAGGATCCATCTCAAACTTTCTTAGAAAACGCCAAAGTCGTGGAAACAGGATTATCAGGATTGTTATCGGGGTTTACGCTTATCGGATTGACCGCTTCTTCTCTACGTCTGCCGAAGATTCTCTCCAAATCGTCCGAATAGATGACTTCCTTTACCAAAAGTAACTGGGCAAGCTGCTCGAACCCTTCGCGGTTTTCCCGAAGCACCTTCTGTGCCGTCATGTGCGCCTTGTCGATAAGCTTCTTGACTTCGTAATCTATCAATTCCGCCGTCTTTTCGCTGAAAGGCTTCTGGAACTGGTAATCCGGCTGACCAGTGGAATCATAGAACGATACGTTGCCTACTTCGTCGCTCATACCATAATAAGCAACCATGGCGTATGCCTGTTTAGTCAGTTTTTCGAGATCGTTCAGAGCTCCGGTAGAAACCCTCCCGTTCACGAGCTCTTCGGCGACGCGCCCGCCTATTGTAGCCGCCATTTCATCCATCAGCTGTTCCTTAGTGGTCAACTGTCGTTCTTCAGGAAGATACCACGCAGCACCAAGAGATTGCCCGCGAGGGATTATTGTCACCTTAAGCAGGGGATTAGCATTCGGCAGTATCCAGCTTACCGTAGCATGTCCTGCTTCATGGTAGGCAATGGTCATCTTTTCTTCAGGGGTTATGACCTTGCTTCTATGCTCCAGCCCCCCTACTATCCTGTCTATGGCATCCATGAAATCCTGGCGCTCTATCTTGCTCTTGTTCTTTCTTGCAGCTATCAAAGCAGCCTCATTGCATATGTTTGCTATGTCGGCACCGGAAAATCCCGGTGTCTGCCGGGCGAGGAAATGGACATCGATATCCTTCGACAGTTCAAGGCCTTTCATGTGCACCTTGAATATTTCGTATCGTTCGTTGAGCTCCGGGAGTTCCACATTGATTTGCCTGTCGAAGCGTCCCGCCCTCAGCAAAGCTTTGTCGAGAATGTCAGCGCGGTTGGTAGCCGCAAGTATTATGACCCCCGAATTTGACCCGAAACCATCCATTTCGGTCAAAAGTTGGTTCAGGGTATTTTCACGCTCATCATTGGAAGAAAATCCACCGTTTTTACTTCGTGCACGCCCAACGGCATCAATCTCATCTATGAAGACTATGCACGGGGCCTTCTCCTTGGCCTGGCGGAACAGGTCGCGGACCCTCGAAGCTCCCACACCTACGAACATCTCGACAAAATCCGAACCCGAAATAGAAAAGAACGGAACATTGGCTTCGCCGGCCACAGCCTTAGCCAGTAATGTTTTACCTGTTCCCGGAGGGCCGACGAGCAAGGCCCCTTTCGGAATTTTGCCTCCGAGTGCAGTATATTTCTTCGGATTCTTAAGGAAGTCCACTATCTCCATAACCTCCACCTTCGCCTCCTGCAAACCGGCGACATCCTTGAACGTCACCTTCACATTGTTGGTCTTTTCATACAATTGTGCCTGGGACTTTCCCACATTGAAAATACCACCACCTCCAGCGCCGCCACCGTTTCCGAGGTTCCGGATAGGACGGAACATAAGCAACCACGTAAGTATTATCATGAGCGGCCATATGATCCAGTCGAGCGCTTTCAGCCAACGATTCGTCTTGTCAACTATCACAACCTTGAAACGGGCGGCATCGGGGAAATTGTCCTGAACGTCTATCAACTCCTTCTCAACATCGAAAGTGTTTGAGACCAAAAAAAAGAATTGCGTGGATCCCTTCGGGGCCTCGCCTCCGAATAAATTGGCGTACTTGGAAAGAGAATCCTGTCGTATTGAAAGTTCCCCCCGGTTCTGGTTCCTTATGAATGTGATCTTTTCCACATCTCCGGAAGCTATCTGGATCCTTACATCGCTCCATTCCTCCTTAACGGGATTGGTATTGGAAGATGCCGACCACCACATGTAAGCTATTGCGGCAAACAAAATAAACCAGATAAGCATTACACTTATCCTCTGTCCGGTAGGCATCTTCCCTCCATTCGACATGTTGCCGCCTGGTTTTCCGGAACCGTTTCTGTTCCTGTTCCTGTTGTTATTGTTCGTCTCCATCGGAGTATGTTTTCTTTTTTGCGTCCGCCCAAAGCTCCTCCAACCGGTAAAAATCGCGGTATTGGGTCAAAAAGACGTGCACTACAATGTTTGAATAATCGAGAATCACCCAAAAACCGTTTTCACGGCCCTGCTGGCGGGAGACCCTCCGTTCGCACTTTTCCAGCATCCTCTCCTCTATATTGTCGCATATGGCCTGCACCTGGGTGGCCGATTCGGCATCGCAAATCACGAAATAATCGCAAATGCACGAACCGGACTTGCGAAGATCCAAAGAAACGACTCTCGCCGCCTTCTTGTCAAGCATCGCTCGGGCTACGGTTCTAATTTGATAATTATCACTCCTCATTTTTATTATATTTGCAAAAGCAAAGATAAACAAATATCCCGCCATTCTTTATTTGAATCCAAACTGACATAATTATGAAGAAATCTTTCACCGTCAAATGGTTTGACACTCTCGATTCCACGAATTCTTACGCAGAACGCGAAATCAAATCCCTCAGGGACAAGGACGTCATAGCAGCCCAGTTCCAGACAGCCGGCAGAGGGCAAATGGGAAACAAATGGTCGAGCGACAAGGATGCGAATGCAATGTTCAGCATAATTTTCAAACCGAGGAATTTCCAAGCAATCAAGCAATTCTCCTATCTGGAAGTATGCTCCCTAGGCATGTGCGACTATCTTTCATGCAAGGGTATAGCTTCAAAGATAAAATGGCCCAACGATATTTACGTTGGGGATTACAAGATAAGCGGGACCCTCATTTCGACGTTCATAGATAATGACAAAGTGGCAGGCATTATCGTCGGGACAGGGCTTAACTTGAACCAGCGCCATTTCAGCCCCGAATTACCCAATCCCATTTCCCTGTCCCTGCTCACTGGCAAGACCTATGATATCGCCGAAGAGCTGAACCGCATTCTGAAAAGCATAGGCAAATACTGCGACATACTTTCCGGAGAAGATGCCACTCCAGAAGCCAGTTCAGCGTCAAGGGAAGAAAAGATCAAATGGGAATACATCGGACGGCTTTACAGGCTGGGAGAAGTACGCTCTTACACCGAAACCTCCACTGGAAATACCGTACAGGGAAACATCCTGGGAGTAAATACTCCGGGTCAACTCGTAATCCGCCTTACTGACGGCTCCTTACGTTCATACTCCTTCAAGGAGATAAAATACCTCCTATAGCCTCTTATCTTATTCGCTATTTACCCCGCTTGAGCAGGCGTATCGCCTCTACTGGATCTTCGGCCGAGAAAACGGCGCTCCCCGCCACAAGTATGTCCACGCCGGCGTCGATAAGGGAATCCCGGTTAGCTAAGCTAACCCCTCCGTCAACCTCTATCCTGGCGTTTGAACCGCATCCTGAGAGCATTTTCTTCAAGCGCACCGCTTTCTCCAAAGAATGTTCAATGAAGGACTGCCCTCCGAATCCAGGATTCACAGACATCATGAGGATCAGGTCGCAGCAGCCGGCAATATCTTCCAGCACCGATACCGGTGTGGAAGGATTGACGGCGACTCCGGCGAGCATTCCGCGCGAATGTATGGCCTGAATAGTCCGGTGAAGATGCACACATGCCTCATAGTGGACAGTCAATATCCTTACGCCCAAGTCTGCCATGCGGTCCACCCAATTCTCTGGTTTGACTATCATCAGATGGACATCAAGAGGCTTCCGGGCATAAGACGCCACCGATTTGATGACGGGTATGCCAAAGGATATGTTCGGGACGAAAATCCCGTCCATTATATCTAGGTGTATATAACTGCATTCGGAACTGTTAAGCATCCCGACATCGCGCCTGAGATTTCCAAAATCTGCAGAGAGAAGTGATGGAGACACTTCAGCCATATCACGCGTGTTCAAGTATGTCTACAAGCAACGCCCAAAACTTGTCCAAAGACGCAAGTTCGAGTTTCTCACCCGGAGCATGAACCCCGCGAAGCGTTGGGCCAAAGGAAATCATGTCGAGCTTAGGATATTTCTCGGTAAAAAGGCCGCATTCGAGTCCTGCATGAATAGTCAGCACCTCAGGCGGTTTGTTGAAAAGCCTTTTGTATGATGCCACCGCTTTTTTCAGTATTTCCGAATCGGTCCTTGGTTCCCATCCCGGATAACCGTCTGAATGAACGACTTCGGCTCCTGCCAGCTTGAAACAGGAAGCGACCCTCTGAGCAGCATATCCGATTGAGGAATTGACGTTGCTGCGCTGCATGGTTGCTATTTCTATCTTCTTACCATTATAGTCGGTACGTACGGATGCGAGATTAGTGGATGTCTCGACCATTCCAGGGACACTGTGGCTCATGGCCAGCACTCCGTGCAAGCAGCCGAGCAAAGAGCTTACGACAGCCTTCGCCGTATGCGTCTCTACGGCCGACCTGATTCCCGCGGCAGGTTCTGCATAGCCTTCGATGCCTGGGTCGGTAAGCTTGTATTCGTTCTTTATATCTACAACCGTAGCATTGAAAAGACCTGTCATCTTTTCCTCCTCGAACTTAGGGAACGCAAGCACCACGCTGGCCTCTCGTGCGAGAGCATTATGACGGTTCCCTCCTTCGATATCGCAAAGTTCGGCACCGGAATCGAGAGCCTTGTCAGCGAAGCGAGCGATCAGTTGGACCGGATTTGCACGGTCCTTGTTTATATCGTCCCCGCTGTGACCACCAATACAGCCTCTAAGCCCGAATTTAAAGGTAACGGCGCCGGAAGGAAGTTCCTTGAACGATATAGGGAATGAAGCTACCGTATCGAGTCCTCCGGCACAGCCGACGAAAATCTGTCCTTCGTCCTCTGAATCGAGATTGAGAAGTATGTCACCGGTGAAAAATCCGGGTTTGATGCCGTTGGCTCCAACCAAAGCGGTCTCTTCTGATGTAGTGAAAAGGGCTTCTACCTTCCCATGCTTGATGTCCTTGCTGTCAAGAACGGTAAGGGCGGCGGCTATCCCTATCCCGCAATCGGCTCCAAGAGTCGTCTCCTTCGCAATCATCCAGCCGTCTTCGATCTCATATTTTATAGGATCCTTCGTAAAGTCGTGCTGCACTCCAGCATTCTTCTCGCACACCATATCCTGATGGGCCTGAAGTACGATAGTCGGGGCCTTTTCCATCCCCTTGGTCGCAGGAGCGGTTATGAGGACATTGCCGACTCCGTCGGTCTTGCAATCAAGACCCCTTTCGGATGCGAACTTGCGCAGGAATTCCTGCATTTTTTCTTCGTGTCCCGATTCACGCGGCACACGTGTTATTTCCTTAAAGAAAGAAAGAACCTTTTCTGTACTCATATTAAGATTGTATTTAAAAATTCGACATAGGAAACCATTGCAATAATCCCGCCACGTCTCTGACACACTTCAACCCCATTGAACGGCCTGCACCGAAAAAACGAAGGTCAAGCCAAATTATTCGCCGCAAATTTTCTTCTGCAGGTCGTTTACGTACTGGCGTATGCCTCGGTCGGTCTCCATCAAGTCCCTGACTGTCTTGATAGCGTGCAACACGGTAGCATGGTCTTTCCCGCCGATCTGTGAACCGATGGAAGAGAGGGAAGAATTCGTCATCTCGCGAGACAGGTACATGGCAAGCTGTCTAGCCTGCACTATTTCGCGTTTTCTGGATCTGGAATGAAGCAGCTCCGGTACGATGTTGAAATAGCTGCAAACCGCATTTTGTATTGTATTGACGGTAATTTCACGATTATTTTCCGAAACCAGGCTCTTTACGACGGAATCGGCCAGATCCATCGTTATTTCTTTCTTCGCAAGGATGGAATTCGCTATAAGGCATCTGTATGCACCTACAAGATCACGTATGTTGTCCTTGATCTTCGAAGCGAGAAAATCTATTATATCCTCGGGGAGATCTACTCCCTCATGGAAACATTTGGATTTCAGTATAGCCACCCTCGTATCGTATGAAGGAGCCATGAGTTCAGCAGTCAACCCCCATTTGAATCTAGACAGCAACCTCTCTTCCAACCCCTTCAATTCTACCGGCGCACAGTCCGAAGTAAGGACAAGCTGCTTTCCGGAGTTCTGAAGGTAATTGAAAATGTTGAAGAACGCGCTCTGCGTACCGGTCTTGGTTGCAAACTCCTGGACATCGTCGATTATCAGGACATCCATCCTCTGATAGAAAAGGAGGAAGTCGTTCATCTGGTTCTTATTCATGGTGGCGTCGACGAATTGGGTCTGGAAACGGCTCGCACTTACGTAAAGGACCAGTTTATCCGGCATTCTATCCTTAACCCCAACTCCTATGGCCTGTGCGAGATGTGTCTTGCCCAGCCCTGGCCCACCGTAAATAAAAAGCGGGTTGAAGGTACTTTTCCCCGGATTCTGGACAATGCTGAGACCCGCAGCCCGCGCAAGGCGGTTGCAATCCCCTTCCACAAAAGTGTCAAAGTTCAACGACGAGTTGAGCTGGGAATCGACATCCATTTTCCGAATGCCTGGAATAACATAAGTGTTCTGTATGGGTTTGGACGGATCGAGAGCAGGGTTGATGGAACGGTTGGAAACCTGTATCTGGGAATCCTGGGGTAGAAGCATGGGCTTCTCCCCGGAAACAACGCGAACCTTATATACCAATTTGGCATCCTTACCGATTTCCCTTCGGATCGCACTTCCGAGGAGGTCGATATAATTGGCTTCTATCTCTTCCCTAACAAAATCAGATCCGACTTCGATGGTAAGAGTCGCACCTTCGAGCGAAATAGGTTTAATGGGAGCAAACCATGTCTCGAACTGCTGCTTGGATACTATCCCTGTCGCTTTGATTATGTTAAGACAATTTTTCCAGACCTGATTATATTTAAGGTTTTCCATTCTTAGGTTTTGGTTCACTTGTCTTATCGCAACAAAATTGGATAAAATAATCTCAAAAAAAAAATAAAAATAGGTTTATTTTTTTCGCAAAAACGCAATAATCTAAAAATCAGAATGATTTTTTTGATAATTTATAAATATCTTACAATAAAACACTTAGCAGTGTATTTTTTTCTATCTATTTGTCAAATGCCTATTTAGAAATTAGAGGAATTTTAATCCCTATTCACCGATTGACTATAACCCCGTTTTCCACATAAACCACGAAGCAATCCTTAAAATTCCGGCGATATTCCTTGAGTGCGGCCCTGGCATCTTCCGGGGAAGCATACGAGCCTACGCAATACTTATAAAAGGAACCTCCCCTTATAGGCTCGGCTCCCTCCACACCCTTTAAAGTATAATCGCCCTTCTTCAAAAGTTTGGTGACAGCGAACAGCTGGATCCTCCACACCCCATCGGTCTTCTCCTTTACCCGTACGGCGGAATCGACGGCAGAGCCACCCTCATTATCAAGTTCGACATTGCTGTCATACCGTTTCTTGAACTGACCGAAAGCATCGGCTATCCTTCTAGCCATCTGATCCCTTCCGCTTTCCGAAGCCAGGATCCTGCGATCCCCGACGTTCGATATGAATCCGAGTTCCACAAGTACAGCTGGCATCGCCGTCCTCCAAAGAACAAGAAGCCCGCCCTGCTTTATGCCCCTATTACCTTTTATAGGCCCCTTGGAAAGGTTCTTTTGAATGTCCGCTGCTAATGCAAGGCTCTGTTCGAAATATGCGTTTTGCATCAGGTTCATAAATATGTAAGACTCGGGATCGGAAGGATCGAATCCCTGATATCTGGTCTCGTAATCATTTTCAAGGAGGATGACGGAATTTTCCGCTTTGCATACCGCCATGTTCGCCGAACTCTTGTTAGTTCCCATGACGAAAGTTTCGGAGCCATTGGCCCGGGGAGATTGCGGCGCCGAATTCACATGTATAGAGATGAACAGGTCCGCATCCTTCTTATTAGCGAAATCGGTCCTGGCATTGAGTTCGACCTGCACATCCCTCGTCCTGGTATATAGCACTTCGACTTCCGGATAATCATTTTTTATATATCGGCCGACCCTCATGGCCACATCCAGGGTGATATTTTTTTCCCGCAGCCTGCGGTCCTGGCTGAGGCAACCTGGATCAACGCCACCGTGGCCGGCATCGATCACGACCCTCCTGAGACGCACGACGCCGTTTTTTGAAGCACAGTAACCCGTCAGGCACAGGACAGCAAAAAAAGTGACCAGCAATGCTCTCTTGACCGGCAATGGCATATAAATTGTAAAAGTTTTGTTAATTTTGTTCTTTGCAAATGTAAAAAAATTTGCTCCATTTATCAATTCATAATGTCGTTTAGGAAGCACTCCCTCACATTATTTATGATCGTGGCACTGCTTTCGGCCACATTACCGGCATTCGCCCAAAGGGCTCCGGCCGATACAAGCAGACATGAGATCGATTCCACTACCATCCTAAGGCATGCGGACTCCGTGGCCTTTGCGAAGGACTCGTCGCAAGTCAACGATACCTCCCTTTCCCAACGTCCTCCCAAGCCAAAGGGATCGCTTGCCATGCCGGCATTTTCTAACGCCAGGGATTCGGTCATCGAGGATTTCACAAATGGACAAAAGATGATCTACTACTACGGCGACGTGACGGTCAAATACGGCGACATAACGATTACCTCCGACTATATGGCATATGACCTCGAACATAACACCGTATATTGCAAGGGGACAATGGATACCATAACGCATACCTTAACAGGTGAACCCAAAATGACCGAGGGATCTACAGACTACGAAATGGAAACCCTGCTCTACAACTTCAATTCGCGGAAGGCCAGAATCACTAATATGACTACCAAACAGCAGGACGGCACCCTTCAAGGGGCGAAACTGAAGAAGATGCCGGACAACAGCTTCAATATTAAGAACGGGAAATATACCGTTTGCGATGCTCCCAATCCCCATTATTATTTAAAGATGACTACAGTCAAGGTAATGACGGAACCGACGCAGCAGACCGTTTTCGGCCCGGCGTACGTCGTCGTCGAGGATGTTCCCCTTCCCATCGGCGTTCCGTTCGGTTTCGTGCCCAAAATGCCCGACAGGGCGAGCGGAGTTCTCATACCTACCTATGGGGAAGAGAAGTCGAGAGGTTTGTACATAAAGGGACTGGGTTACTATTTCGTGTTCGGCAACTACTTCGACCTTTCCGTTACAGGCGACTATTACACCCTGGGATCATGGGCAGTCAATCTGACCAGCCGGTATAAGGTAAAATACAAGTTCGACGGAAGTTTCACGCTAAAGTATTCGGTCGATCAAACGGGCGAGAGGGACAGTCCCGACTTTTATCAGACAAAGAATTTCGGCGTAACATGGTCCCACTCCCAGGACTCAAAAGCCAACCCCGGGACATCATTCAAGGCCTCCGTCAACTTCTCCAGCCCTTCCAACAGCAGGTATAACTCCACAAGCGTTTCGCAGGGACTACAGAACCAGTCCTCGTCTTCAATCTCTTATTCCAAGACCTTTACGGGAGGCTCCATCTCGGTCAATGCCCTGCACACCCAGAACTCGACCGACAGTTCCTACAGCATAACCTTCCCTAACGTCACCCTGACATTGAACAGGTTTTACCCATTCAAAAGAAAACAGAGCGTAGGTTCTGAAAAGTTCTGGGAAAAAATATCCCTCAGCTACAATACCACCCTGCAGAACAAGATAAGCTTCACCACGGCGGAACTCGACACGATGAATTTCCTTTCGAAACTGCAGAACGGCATGACGCACAATTTTTCCATAGGGCTCCCTTCCTTCACCCTGCTGAACTACATCAACGTTTCCCCGTCCGTTTCCTACGGGATGAATTGGTACTTCAGGGAGATGACAAAGAGTTATGACGAAAAGAGCAATTCGGTCATAACATCATATAGCGACCAGTTCAGTCATTTCGGCGTTTCACAGACATTCTCATCCGGAGTATCCATGTCAACCAGGATATACGGCCTCTTCCAATTCGGTAACAGAACTAAACTTCAAGCCATAAGGCATATGATAACCCCTTCCCTGAGCATCAGTTACAAGCCCGAACTGGGCACCCCCCTAAACGGTTTCAAGACGCTCACCTACACCGACAACAACGGAAAGGAACAGACAGTGGAATACAACAAATACAGCGGCAACCTTTACTCCCCTCCAGGCAAGGGGAGAACCGCAGCCCTCAGCTTTTCAGTAGGAAACAACCTCGAAGCAAAGGTCAGGAATCCATCCGACACCACCGGGAAGGGGACAAAGAAGGTAAAGCTTCTCGACCAGCTTAATTTCAGCGGTTCGTACAATTTTCTGGCAGATTCTCTTAGACTCTCCAACATTTCCGTTTCCGCTTCCACCACGATCTTCGGCAAAATGGCGTTGAGCGGCAACATGACCCTTAACCCTTATGCCGTAAATTACAGGGGAACTCCCATAAACAAACTGCAGATACTGGAACCCGGAAATTTCAAAATCGCAAGGCTGACCAATGCAAGCGCATCGCTGTCATACTCCCTGAACGGAAAGGGAGAAATCAAGGGTAACGACGGACACGGCACAAACGGGGGGAGCAGTTCGGGCAAAGGCAGCTCCTCCGATTACGTAAGGGTTTACGAAAACCCAATGACGGGGGAATACATCCCGGGCGGATGGGTATACTATCTCAATCCTTCGATTCCATGGTCATTAAGCTTCAGCCTCAACTATTCGTTTTCGCGATCCTATCAATACGCCAACGAAACCCTGGTCACGAAGAACTCCAACGTAGAAACGATGAGCGTATCGGGTCAGGTACACCTGACGCCGCGCATGAACCTTAACCTGAATACCGGTTTCGATCTCGCAAAGATGAAGATGACTACAACCCAGCTGAGCGCCACATACGACCTTCACTGTTTCAACATCTCGGTCTCATGGGTGCCTAGCGGCAAGTGGGCAAGCTGGAGCTTCCGGATAGCAGCCAATGCTGCCTCACTCTCCGACATCCTGCAGTACAAGAAATCTTCAAGTTATTGGGACAATTAGTCGTTTTTTTGTTGTATTCCCATTTTTTCCATATTTTTGCAATATCAATTGAATATCCGGTGTGGTCCGGAATTTCCTATTTTTATTTCCAATTACATCTTTATGTATAATAAATTTCAACTGGACAACAAAACCATAGAGGATTTGGTTGCCATCGCAAAGGAGTTAAACATTCCCAAGCCAGAATCTTACAATAAGGAAGATCTTGTTCTGACCATAATAGACGCACAAGCGGAACAGAGCAAAGACATACCTATAAAAAAGAACCAACCGCCAAAGAAAAAAATCTCTTCGATAACAGGGGATCCTTCAACCGAAGATGCGAAAAAAAAGGAAGCCTCCAAACAAAGGCCGCCCGAGAGGAAGCGCGGACGCCCGGCGGGAAGCAAGAACAAGAAAAAAACGGCCGCTACCCCGGCAAAAGCCGCGGTGAACCCACAAATGCAACAACCTGCTAAGGTGGCCGCACAGAATATCCAACCTTCCCAACCGGCCATTGTAAAGGATAAACAACAGCAAACTCAGAGCCAACCAACCGTTAAGGATGCGAAGCCCGAGAGCGGCAAACAGCCGGTCCAGAACAACCAGCGTACCGAGAGCGAGATACAACGTCACCCGCGGCAGCGAATAAAAAGGCAGGGATCACCGCAACAGCTTTTTTCCACATCAGTCCATCCTGCGTCTCCCGTCAAAGAAGAGAAAAAAGTAGTATTGAATGAGATCGACGGGGACGATACCGAACCGGACGCAACTGTGGAAGAACGAAACTTCAAGGATCAAAAACAGTTCCACCATGTCCACGACCAACGCGACAGGCATGCGGATCAAGCCAAGCCGGCTGATGCCACCAAGCAGGGACAGGAAAAGGAACAGGAAAAAGAAAAGGAACAGGGTCAACCACGTCCCCAATATCAGCAGAAAAACATACGTCAGAATCCGAATCATCCCGAAAAGGAGCCGCACACAAACTTTGAAGGGATAGTGGAAGCTTCCGGATGCCTGGAAATAATGCCTGACGGCTACGGATTTCTGCGTTCATCTGACTACAACTATTTGAACTCACCTGACGATATTTACGTATCGGCGCAACAGATAAAGAATTACGCTCTCAAGACAGGAGATACCGTATTTGGGGAAATCCGACCTCCGAGGGAAGGCGACAAATACTTTCCTCTTGTAAAAATCAACAAGATCAACGGACTTGATCCCGAAATGATCCGCGACAGGGTTCCGTTCGATTTCTTGACGCCGCTGTTTCCCAACGAGAAATTCAATCTTTGCGGACACGGCCATGGAACCAATATTTCAATAAGAATCGTGGACCTTTTCACCCCTATCGGGAAGGGACAGCGCGGACTTATAGTGGCACAACCGAAAACCGGAAAGACGGTGCTCCTTAAGGATATCGCAAATGCGATAGCCGACAACCATCCGGAAGTATATATGATAGTGCTGCTGATCGACGAACGCCCTGAAGAGGTGACGGACATGGAACGCAGCGTCAAGGCCGAAGTGGTAGCATCCACCTTCGACGAACCAGCCGACCATCATGTGAAAGTGGCAAGCATGGTTCTCGAAAAGGCAAAAAGAATGGTGGAATGCGGACACGACGTAGTTATCCTGCTCGATTCCATAACACGTCTGGCACGTGCATTCAATACAGTACAGCCGGCATCCGGCAAGGTACTGTCGGGCGGCGTCGACGCCAACGCCCTGCATAAGCCGAAACGCTTCTTCGGTGCTGCGCGCAACATAGAAGGAGGAGGTTCCCTAACTATACTGGCGACCGCCCTCATCGATACCGGCAGCAAGATGGACGAGGTGATATTCGAGGAATTCAAGGGAACTGGCAACATGGAGCTGCAGCTTGACCGCAAGCTATCCAACAAACGTATATTCCCTGCAGTCGACGTCACCCTTTCAAGCACCCGACGCGACGACCTTCTGTATCCTAACGAATATCTAAACCGTATTTGGATACTTCGCAACCATCTTGCCGACATGACCTCAGTCGAAGCCATGGAATTCATGAAGAACAGGCTTCAAAGAACCGTAAGCAACGAAGAATTCCTGGTCACAATGAATGGGGACAAATTGAGCTAATTCCATATGGGCCCCATATTCCTATACCTGATTTTGGCAATCGGCGTTTCTTTCCTCTGTTCCATTCTAGAAGCGGTCCTGATGTCCACTCCATTGTCATATGTCACAATGAAGGTAGAGCAGGGTTCCAAGGGAGCCAAACTCTTCAAGAAGTATAAGGAAAACAACGCAAGGCCCATCGCAGCAATTCTGACCCTAAACACCATAGCCAATACGGTAGGTGCGGCGGGAGTAGGAACGACGGCCACGGCATATTTCGGGGAGCAGTATTTCGGTTACATATCTGCGGCCATAACGGTCCTGATTCTGGTTTTCAGCGAGATAATTCCGAAAAATATCGGTTCGAACTATTGGAAGGGACTGATACCTTTTACTGCAAACACAATAAGAATCCTCATAGTGGTTCTCTTCCCGTTTGTTATCATATCCGAATGGATCACCAAGCTAATACGTCCGTCCAAATACGATTCCACCATAAGCCGCGAAGAGGTCTCCACCATGGCCAATCTCGGCGAGAAGGAAGGCAGTATCGAAAAAACGGAGAACAAGGTGATTCAGAATCTCATTAAGCTCGGTAGCATAAAAGCTTCAGACGTCATGACGCCGAGAGTGGTATCGGCAATAGCACCGGAGAATATGAAATTGAAGGAATTCTACAAGAAGAAAAGTTTCCTTCACCATTCGAGGATTCCAGTTTACTCGGATTCCCCCGAATACATAACTGGCTACGTGCTGCGGGGACAGATACTGGAATACCTTGCGGACGACAAATTCGACGTAACGCTTGGGGATATCAAGCGCGACATAGCATGCTTCAGCGAAGATGTATCCATAAGCACGGTATGGGAGTCCATGCTCGAGCTTAAGGAACAGATAGCCCTTATCATCGACCAATACGGCACATTCCAGGGTATCATAACCCTCGAGGACATAATAGAGACTATCTTTGGCTTGGAGATCACGGATGAGAAGGACGAAGTGGCTGACATGCAAAAACTTGCAAAGCAACGCTGGGAAGAACGGCTAGTCAAATACAAGCATATCACTCCTTTGGATGACGACGATGACGAGCCGGGGGAACCGGACGACATCATAATTACCCAGAATGCCAAAATAAAGAAGAATTTCGACAAACTGCAGAAGGAGGCGGAGGAACAGCGGCAACGCAAGGAGGGGGAAAAAGAGGAATCTGACGACTATTCAAAGTCAGATTCATGACATTTCCGTTCCGGTAAAGTTCTTGAGTTTTTCCTTCGCATACTGCAGGGAGACGGTGAATGTTTTCCTTTCTGAAGAGGGAGCTTCATACATGGCATCCATCATTATCGCCTCGCATATTCCACGCAAGCCACGGGCCCCAAGCCTGAATTTTATGCTCGTATCCACTATAAGGTCGAGTACTTCAGGTTTGATTACCAGCTTTACGCCGTCTATTTCGAATAATTTCCTATACTGCTTGACAAGGGCGTTTCTCGGCTTTGTCAGGATATCTTTGAGCGCTTCGCGCGACAGGGGAAGAAGATGGGTCACCACCGGAAGCCTGCCAACAATCTCCGGAATCAACCCGTAGGAACGCAAATCCTGAGGAGAAACGTATTTTATAAGATCTTCCTTGCTTATCTTTTCGCCCATTACCGAATTGCCGTAACCTACTACCTGTGTATTGAGACGATTCCCTATATGGCGTTCAATTCCTTCAAACGCCCCACCGCAAATAAAAAGGATATTGTCAGTGTTAACCTGTATGAATTCCTGTTCCGGATGTTTCCTTCCGCCTTGAGGAGGGACGTTGACTATACTGCCTTCTAGCAGCTTCAAAAGGGCCTGTTGCACACCCTCTCCGGAAACGTCGCGGGTAATGCTGGGATTATCGCTCTTACGGGCTATCTTATCGATCTCATCTATGAAAACTATACCCTTTTCTGCCAGCGAAACATCGAAATCGGCGGCTTGCAGAAGACGAGTCAGAATACTTTCCACATCTTCCCCGACATATCCGGCTTCAGTAAGGACTGTGGCATCCACAATCGCGAATGGGACGTTGAGAAGTTTGGCTATTGTTCTGGCGAGCAACGTCTTGCCTGTCCCTGTGGGGCCTACCAGAAGGATATTCGACTTTTCAAGCTCGGAATCGTTGTCCAGAGGTTGGCTTATACGCTTGTAATGGTTGTAAACGGCTACGGCAAGAGTTCTTTTAGCCTCCTCCTGCCCTATCACATATTTGTCTAGGTAATCGGTTATGTCCTTAGGTTTCAGCTTGAATTCGGGGACTTTCCCTGCCCGGCAGCCGCTTTCCCCTACGGATTGATGAAGAGCGTTTTGCACATACTTGTGCGCAAGTTCAGCGCACGTATCGCAAATGGCCCCTTCCGGCCCTTCAAGCAAAATCCTTACTTCGTCCTCGCTGCGGCCGCAGAAAGAGCATCTTCTCTTTCCCGATCCCTTGTTCGAATCTTCTCCGCTTCCTCCTTCAGCCATTACTTTTTTTCCTCAACCTTTTTGCTCTTCCTTGCCAGAATGGAATCTACCATTCCGTAATCCTTTCCCTCCTGGGCAGTCATCCAATAGTCACGTTCAGCATCCTTATATATGCGTGTGACGCTGTTTCCCGTATGGGAAGAGAGGATTTCATAAAGCTCGTTCTTCAATCTGACGATTTCCTTGGCTGTGATTTCGATATCGGATGCCGGACCTTCGGCCCCTCCCATAGGTTGATGTATCATCATTCTGGAATGAGGCAGTGCACTGCGCTTGCCATGGGCTCCGGCTGCAAGCAATATGGCTGCCATGGAAGCGGCCATTCCGGTGCAGATTGTCGCCACATCCGTGGAAAGCAGCTGCATCGTATCGTAAATTCCGAGCCCACTGTATACCTGTCCGCCTGGGCTATTGATATAGAGTTGTATGTCGCTTGTAGAATCCGTACTGTCAAGATACAGCAACTGAGCCTGGATTATGTTCGCTACGTCGTCGTTGATCTCACAACCTAGAAAAATTATCCTGTCCATCATAAGGCGGGAGAATACGTCCATCTGGGCCACATTCAACTGCCTCTCTTCAATTATAGTCGGACTTATATAACTGGAATACGGAATCCTGACCTTATCGACCTCTGACTTGTAACGATCAAGGGTCATGCTACTTATTCCGTGATTTCCCAATGCATACTTTTCAAAATCTGTTTTCATTTGCATCTGTGATTTCTATTTGAGCCGGCGAAATTCGTCGAGAGTCACGGATTTCCTGTCGAGAGTAACCACGCCCTTTACATAACCGGCTACGGCCTCTTCTTCCACTTTCTCAAGAATGCGCTGTGCTTGATCCTTATCTGAGAGGATATTCTGTGCGAATGCAGTCAACTGGTCGTCTGGGACATCGGAAATTCCGTACATGGCATACTGATATGCAGCATACATCTTTGCCTGTTTCAGCATATCTTCCTTATCAGCCTTCAACTGGTATTTCTTCATGAGATAACCGCTGATCATCTGCCACCGGAAATCCTTTGCAAAGCCATCGAACTCCTTATCTATGTCTTCCTTGGAATACTTTTCCTTGTTGGCATTGTAAATCCAGCGTTTAAGGAAATTTTCCGGAAGCGGAAGCTCCGTTTTCCCTATGTAATATGAACGCACATCCGTGATGAACCTGAAATCGGACTCATGGCTGTACTCAGAAGCAAGGCGTTCCCTTATCTTTGCTGCGAACTCTTCCTCACAGGTAACGGTACCCTTTTCAAATAACTGGTCGAATATTTCCTGGGTCGGCTCGGCTTTCACGAAGATTTTTATCTGCACGACGGAAGCCTTCCACACCGGATCGATAGAGGCGAGTTCCTCCTTCTTGACGCGAAGAACATTAGCACGCTCCGTCTCGTCCGGAAAAGTACTGGTCATGTCTACATCGAACGAATCCCCTTTTTTCTTTCCTATGAAAACTGCACGCTGCCCCTTGTCGGCTATGCGTGGAAGGGTTATGTAAACATCTTCCAACTTCCTGTCACCCTGTTCCATGTTCAAGGTCATGAAGCTCTCTTCGCCAGAGACATCAGCGTCCTCTAATTTACCGAAGCGGCGCAGCATGCTCTCCCGGTAATCAGCTACAGCCTTATCATCTGTTTTGATGTCGTAATAAGGGATGCTGTCATCCTTAGTCACATCGAAATCGATCTTCGGGGCAAGTCCCATGTCGAAGGAAAAGGAAAACTTGTCAGGATTGTTCCAATCGTTCTTGTCCTCCTCCTCGCTTGGGATAGGTTCTCCGAGAAGGTTCAATTCGTTGTCTTTTATATATTTTTCAAGTGCAGAGGAGACGACTTCATTTATACTGTCGGCAAGCGCTTCGGGACCGCGCAGATGCTCGATAAGTCCCATCGGAGCATTTCCCTTCCTGAAACCCTTTATTTCTGCTTTCCTGCGGAATTCCTTCAGTCTTTTGACTTTCATTTCCTGGTAATCTGCATTCTCGATTTCGATCGTTACGGTCCTGTTCAGATCGTCTGTTTGTTTTGTAGCGATATTCATCCCTTTATAATTTGTCTAAAGTCATTTCAATTGAGGGTGGCAAAATTAATAAAAAAACCTCTATATTTGCAGAAACCGGTCAATAAAATGTATTATGACTTACAGTCAGTTATCTAATGCAATAAAGTCGAAGGGCAGTTTTCTATGCGTGGGACTGGACACAGATCCCGGACTGATTCCGTCGCTTTTACAGAAAGACACCAACCCTATTTTCTCCTTCAACATGGAAATAGTAGATGCTACTGCACCTTATTGTATTGCTTATAAGTTGAATACGGCCTTCTATGAAGCGGAAGGGACGAGAGGGATGGAACAGATGCTGATGACCGTAAAGTACATAAGGAAAAAATATCCTTCGATGCTGATCATCGCCGATGCGAAGCGTGGCGACATCGGGAACACCGCCATCCATTATGCGAAAGCTTTTTTCGAGACCTACGGATTCGACGCGGTAACACTTTCTCCATATATGGGACGGGACTCCATTTTCCCTTTCCTTGGTTATGAGGACAAGTGGTCCATTGTCCTTGCCCTTACTTCAAACAATTCCGCCGAAGATTTCGAGATGGAACAGATTGACGGCAAGGAAGACGTACCCGCCGAACCTCTGTACAGCAATGTCATCAGAAAGGTCATGAACTGGGGGACCAAAGACAACACCATGTTTGTAGTTGGAGCCACCAGACCGGAGAAAATCGCCGAGATACGCAAATACTGTCCCGACCATTTTCTCCTAGTACCGGGAATAGGCGCGCAGGGAGGTTCGCTTTCAAATGTCGCAAAAGCTGGAATGAACAAGAACTGCGGTCTCATCGCAAACAGCTCGCGCTCGATAATATATGCATCTCACGGCGAGGATTTCGCCTCTGCCGCCGCCACTTCAGCAAGCCGTGTCGCAGCCGAAATGGCAACGATACTCGCATAATCCAGAGTATTTTCGCTTTCCTCATTACTAATTAAGTATATTGTAGCCGTTGATTTAAAATCATTATTATTTTTTGTTTTATAATTACAAATTGTTATTTTTGCACAACAAAAAATAAAAAAACAGTAATCACCAATGGCTATAGATTTAAAACCTCTCTTGTCGGATAATGCTCTCAATATGAGAAGATCTGTCATACGTGACCTTCTCAGTGTAGCGACACGTCCTGAAATCATCTCGTTCGCCGGGGGTTTCCCAAATGCGGAAACCTTCCCGATAGAAGAATTGAAAAAGATAATGATGAAAATCATGGACGAACAGGGAGCAATAGCTCTGCAATACGGACCTACAGAAGGATACATTCCGTTCAAGCAGGAAATTCTGAAAAGATGCCATGCCAATGGGATGTCCGGTGATCTTGGCAACCTGATAATAACCACTGCCTCCCAACAAGCTTTGGATCTTATTTCAAGAATATTCATAAACCCTCACGACGTAGTCCTGTGCGGCCTTCCTTCCTATCTCGGCGCCCTCCAGGCATTCTGGTCCTATCAGGCAGAGCCTTATGGGGTAAGGGATGGAGAAGACAACTTCGCGATAATGGAGAAGCTGATATCGCAAGGTAAAAAGCCGAAATTCCTGTACGCCATTCCGGATTTCCAGAACCCTAGCGGAGTAACCATGACTCTTGAGGAGCGTAAAGACGTCATCGAACTTTCAAGAAAATACGATCTGTACATAATAGAAGACAGCCCTTACAGGGAGATCCGATTCGAGGGAGAACCACAGCCTACCATGTATTCCATGGCTCCGGACAGAGTCATTCTCCTCGGCACATTCTCAAAGACTTTCGTTCCCGGTTTCAGGCTCGGATATATTCTTGCCAACCATGATATTATAGAGCATATCGTGGTCGCGAAGCAATCATCCGACCTTTGCACCCCTACATTCAACCAAATGGTGGCTGCCGAATACATGAAGAGCGGTCTTTACGAGAAGAACATCGGAAAAATCTGCGAACTTTACCACCACAAAAAGGACCTTATGATTCAATCCTTTGAAAAATATATGCCGGAAGGCGTTACGTGGACCAATCCTGAAGGTGGCCTGTTCCTATTCCTCAAGTTGCCTGAGCAGTATGACACCAGGGAGTTGTTCGACATAGCAATAAAGAAAAACGTGGCTTTCGTAATAGGAGAAGCTTTCCATTGCGACGGTTCCGGCAAGAACACCATGAGGTTAAATTTCTCCTACGCCACCGACGAAAAGATAGTCGAAGGCGTCAAACGTCTTTCTGATTCAATTAACGAACTTTACGGAAGGCATGCCTGAGAGGATCGTACTTTAAATCGCTTATCTTAAATATTTTGTCCAAAACCCCGCTGGAAATTGTTTCTTGTGGGGTTTTGTCGTAAAAAGAGCCGTCGGCACACATTAGCCACATTCTGTCGCAGTAGTCCAGGGCCAAAGGAATGTCATGGGTCGAAAAAATAACGGCCTTGCCTCTGTCGTGAGCAATTTGTTTCAGCAAATCGGTTACAAGGACCTTGTTCGCAGCATCGAGAAAGGCGGAAGGCTCGTCCAGAACTATGACACCACCGTCCTTAACTATAGCCCCGGCAATAGCTACCCTTTGATACTCGCCGTCGCTCAGGGAATAGGAATCACGATCCTCGAATCCTCCGAGGGAGACCTCTTCAAGGGCTTCGGAAATCAGTTCCTTGTCCCTCCTTCCTATGTTACCCAGGATACCGGTCCTGAAATAGCAATTCGTGGCCAGCATTTCCCCGACGCTCAGGTTCCTTGCCCTGGCAGGTAGAGAAGGTACGAATGCCACCTGTTCGGCGATCCTTTTGTGTCTCAGTTCACGGTAATCGATCCCTGACAAGAACAGTTTACCGGAAAAAACAGGCTCAAGTCCGGCGATGGTACGAAGCAGGGTACTCTTCCCGACCCCGTTCGCTCCACACAAAGCTATCAGGTCCCCGGAACGGACCGACGCCCCTATCCCACCGAAGATGCATTTCGAGCCGTAGCCAAGCGAAAGATTCCCCAATTCAAGTATAATATCGTTCATTACTGCCTGCGTTTTAAAAGTATGACAAGGATGACGGGAATTCCGAGCAGCGATGCCACCGTATTGACGGGAATGATTCCACCTCTTCCCGGCAGGCAACTGATCACATCCGTCAGCAGCATTGCACAGGCACCTACAAGAGCGGCAGCCGGAATGGTAATTCTGTGGTCCGCATCCTTATAAATCGCCCTTGCGATGTGTGGCGCAGCTATACCTATGAAACCCACCGGTCCGCAAAAAGCCGTTACGCTACCGGCAAGAAGGGCCGTCACGGCCAAAATCCTGATCCTTATTCCGGCGAGGCTTACTCCGACCGACACGGCATACTGCTCTCCAAGCAGCAAAGCATTGAGATCCTTGATATTGTATACCGAGAGTAAAAGCCCGACGGCGACAGCGGCAGCCAGAACCGAGAGTTGAGCCGCGCTAAGGCCGGCAAAACTTCCCATAGACCAGACGACATAGCTTTTAAGGGCATGGGAAGAGGAGAAATACTGGAGCAGGTTTATCATGGCACTGGCTATGAAACCGATCATCACGCCGAAGATCAAGAGGCTGAGATTGTCCCTGAGACGACCGGATATGGAAATTATAAGCAATGTCACGAGTGCAGCTCCGACAAAAGCGGAGCCGGCGGCACCGAGACTCATGAAGACTGAATCCGCCCCGGCACCAAGGGCGGATGCACCCATGAGGAAAATAGCGACTCCGAGACCGCTTCCGCTGCTGATACCGAGAATGTAGGGATCGGCAAGGGGATTGCGGAACAGTGTCTGCATCTGAAGACCGCACACGGAAAGGGCTACACCGCTGAGAAGGGCGGTAAGGGCCTTAGGCAGACGGTAGCTTAGAACGAGGTCGCGGATAAGAGGATCGGTCTCCTTCCCGGAAACGGCGGCCAGGATTTCCCGTGGACGAATATCCGAACTTCCGAGAAATACGTCGAGGATGAACAGCAACAAAACGGAAGCCGCCAGAACGATGTACAAAAGAGCCTTTCTGTCGTGTGGTGTATGCAGCATGGGTGTCTTTTTTGCAAAGTTATTCAATTCTTGAGCTATTATTTCTATTTTTGCAAACGAAAAGAATTTACACATGATCATAATATGAGAAAGAAAATCGTTGCCGGGAATTGGAAGATGAACACCAATCTCTGCGAGGCAGTAGAACTTGCCAAAGGTATCAGGGAACGCCTTTCAGAAGTCCCTTCGAATGTAAAACTCATAGTCGCCCCACCTTTTACGAATATTGAATCCGTTGAAGAGATTCTCAGCGGTACTCCGGTAGCCGTAGCGGCACAGAACTGCGCCGACCATGACAAAGGTGCATATACCGGGGAAATTTCCGCGAAGATGATAGCTTCCTGCGGATGCAAATATGTGATTCTAGGCCATTCCGAACGCCGCACCTATTACGGCGAAACCTCGGCCAAGATAGTCGAAAAGATGAAGCTCGCCTTCGCCGCAGGACTCGGGGTCATACTTTGCATCGGCGAAAACCTCGACGAACGCAATGCAGGGAAACATTTCGAGGTTACAAGAAAAGAAATCGAAGACGTCCTCTTCAACTTTACGGCCGAAGATATGGCCAATGTGACGGTGGCATACGAACCAATATGGGCCATCGGTACGGGTGTGACCGCTACCAGCGCCCAGGCCGAAGAGATACACGCCCACGTACGCAAGGTCATAGCATCCGAATTCGGGGAGAAGGTAGCCGACGAAATGACCATTCTTTATGGCGGAAGCTGCAAGCCTTCGAACGCCAAGGAACTCTTCTCCTGCCCGGACATAGACGGAGGCCTTATAGGTGGGGCTGCCCTGAAGCCCGACGACTTCATAGCCATCGCGAAGTCCTACTAAATGGATTTCATAGAAGCCTCGATAACTATCAATCCTTACTCCGAGGAAAATGCCGGAATCGTAACGGCTGATCTATCGGAGATAGGATTCGAGAGCTTCTGCGAGGAAGATCCGCTTTTAAAGGCATATATACCGCTGAACAGATATTCGGAACAGGATTTGAATACCGTGCTCGGCGGTTTTTCTTTTTCAGGATTCCGCGTTTCTTTCCGGACAGACCTTATAAGGGAAAGCGATTGGAACTCGGAATGGGGAAAGGAGTTCAATCCAGTAGTTGTAACTGCCGGTGAAAACGGTTGCGGATGCACGGTGAAATCCAGGCACGAAGGGAAACCCGCGAGGACGAAATATGCCATAATCATTGATCCAGACATGTCATTCGGCACAGCTCACCATCAGACTACGAAGATGATGCTGCAATATATGCTGGAGGACAGGCACGAACTGAAGGGGAAAAAACTGCTCGATATGGGATGCGGGACAGGGATTCTATCCATACTTGCGGCAAAGATCCATTGTGCAGTCCCTGTTGAAGCCTTGGACATATCGACCCGAGCAGTATTCGCAGCCAGAAGAAACGCTTCAATAAACCGCGTTCCCAAGCTCGTCAGAACCGTTCGCGGCGATTCCACCATTCTAGAAATGGGACGCTACGACGTAATACTCGCAAACATTCCAGGAAAAATTCTCATCGATGATATGAGCACGTATTCCATGTCGCTCAAGCGAGGTGGAATATTATATATCAGCGGATTCTTAACAGACGAAGTAACAGCCTTGACGGAAGAATGCGGCAGAAACGGTTTTAAAGTCCTTTCCCGTAAGGAGGATGAAGACTGGGCTGCCCTGAAATTGGAGAAATTAAATTTTGTGCCTCGCTAAAAGTTGGTAATTTTGTATTCCCTACGATATGCGGGTATGGCGTAATTGGTAGCCGCGCAAGACTTAGGATCTTGTGACTTCGGTCGTGGAGGTTCGAGTCCTCTTACCCGCACTTCCATAATCATATGGCATCCAGATATGGACAGAATATTTCTAATTGACGGACACTCCTTGATTTTCAGGATGTATTACGCTTTCCTCCGGAGGCCGATGATAAACTCCAAAGGCACCGATACGTCCATACTGTTCGGTTTTACTAAATATCTGCTCGAACTCATCGGCAAGGAGTCGCCTACCCACATGGCAGTAATGTTCGATGCTCCTGCAAAGACTTTCCGGCACGAGATTTATCCCGAATACAAAGCTACAAGGCTTGCTGCTCCGGAACTTGTCAGGGAAGCGCTTGACCCCTGCACTGAAATCGTCAATGCACTGGGTATCAAGGTATATACAATTCCTGGAGTCGAGGCCGACGATGTAATGGGCACAATCGCAAAGATCGCATCAGGAAAAGGCTTCGACGCTTATATAGTCACCCCGGACAAGGACCTCGCCCAAATCGTCGGCGACCATATCTTCCAGTACAAACCGGGCAAAAGCGGAAGCGAGAGCGAGATACTCGGAACGGAAGAGGTCTGCAAGAAATACGGCATAAATACCCCTTCACAGGTAATAGACATTCTGACGCTATGGGGCGACACCGCCGACAACGTAAAGGGGGTCGACGGAGTCGGGGAACTTACGGCGGCGAAACTGGTTTCCAAATACGACAGCGTGGAAGGCATTTACCGTCACCTCGGGGAACTCTCCAAGAAACAGCAGACCGCTTTCAGGAATGCGGAAGATCACATAGGGCTCAGCAAGTTTTTGGTAACCGTCAAGACGGATGTGGACGTCGAATTCAACCCGGAAGAAATGCGTCTCCACCCTGTTTACAGCGAAGAAGTTGCAAAAATCTTCAATTATTACGAATTCCCTTCTCTTGTAAAGATGCTTCCCCAAGAGGGAGCGGAAAACATCGGAACCGGAGCCTCCGGATACGCCGTAAAAGCCATAAGGCGCACTGCTGGAGAGATAACGGACGAAGCCGCCAAGTGCAAACGCGTGGCATTGAATGTCAAGAAAGAGCTGATTCTCAGCATTGGCTCCGAATATGCCGTCTGCACACCAAGCGAGGCCGGAGGCATACTTGAAGATGCATCGGTTGAAAAAGTAGGTTACGGACTCAAGGAGCAGATCAACTCGCTAAAGAACGAAGGCATAGCATTGAAAGGAAGACTTTGGGACATAGAGCTGTTGCACTACATACTGAATCCGGAACGCACGCACAAGCTCGACATACTTGCAAAATGCTACCTGCACGCCGACATCTGCAAGGAGGCAGGGAAAGAGGATGAAGCGATACAGGGAGACCTTTTCTCTGCGCCGGAGGAGGCCGTGGAAGACAGGGAATCGGCCTACAGGGAGAGTGCCGTTTTAACTCTACTTTGCGACGCCATACTTAAGGAAGTACGCGAACAGAAGCTCGAAGAACTATACCTGAAGATCGAGGAACCACTGATAAGGGTACTCGCCGATATGGAAAGGACCGGCGTCAAGATAAACGTCGGCCAGCTCGAAAAATATGGTCTGGAACTCGATTCGGAAAGGATAGAACTCGAAAAAAAAGCGCGGGAGATGGCCGGGAATCCAGATCTTAACCTGAGTTCACCGAAACAGATAGGTCCACTGCTCTACGAAAAGCTCAAACTGAACCCACGGATAAGGCCCAACTCCAAGGGAAGTTATCCCACCGATGAGGAAACGCTGGACGGGCTAAGGGAAAAACATCCCATAATAGATACGATACTCGAATACAGAGCGGTAAAGAAACTCCAGTCGACCTATGTGGAGCCTCTGCCAAAGTTGATCGACCCTGCGGACGGCAAAATACATACATCATTCAACCAAGCCCTCACAGCAACCGGCAGGCTCTCTTCCTCCCACCCGAACCTGCAGAACATACCGGTGCGTACAGAGCGTGGCAAGGAAATCCGAAAGGCCTTCGTGCCTTCGAACCCGGACGGACTCATAATATCCGCCGATTATTCACAGATCGAACTGCGCATCATGGCGCATCTGAGCGGAGATCCGCACATGAGGCAGGCTTTCCTCGAAGGAAAGGACGTACATACCGCAACTGCATCAAAACTATTCGGAGTCCGCGAAGAAGAAGTAACGAAAGAGCAACGTAGAAGAGCCAAGACAGCCAACTTCGGGATAATCTACGGTATTTCCGCCTTCGGGCTTTCACGAAGGCTTGGAATTCCGCGTTCGGAATCCAAGGAATTCATAGAATCCTATTTCGCCAAATATCCCAAAGTCAAGGAATTCATACACACACAAATCGAAAGTGCGAAGGAAAACGGTTATGCAGAGACCATATTCGGAAGAAAGCGTTATCTACCCGACATAAATTCCCGCAACCAGACTGTCCGGGGATTAGCGGAGAGAAATGCGGTAAACGCCCCGATCCAGGGAAGCGCCGCCGATATCATAAAACTCGCGATGTCTGAAGTATTCCGCAGAATGAATGAGGAAGGATTGAAAAGCAAGATGGTACTTCAGGTACATGACGAACTCGTCATCGATGCCATTAAGGAAGAAAAGGATGTTATGACGAAGATACTGAAAGAAGAGATGGAAAACGTCTGCAAGCTTTCGGTCCCCCTTACGATAGAATGCAGCTATGGAAGCAACTGGCTTGAAGCTCACTGATTTGTCCGACGGAATACTGGCCTGCATGGCCGCCGACGAAAGTCGCAAGGGTAATGCCGTGAACAAACCGTTCGCAGAACTCTCGGCACGCTACCGCAAAAAAGCGATGGATTTTGTAAAGAGGTTTGCCGTCAGGATTCTGGATGACGATGCCGAAGACATCGTGCAGGAATCCATGATCAAGGCTTACCGCAACATAGAAAAATATGACGACACCTACGCTTTCTCGACATGGCTTCTCAGAATCTGCCAAAACACCGCAATCGACTATATACGGAAGAAAAAGCTTCTGGAAACGGAGTCGATAGACGAACGCGGCACCGGCAACGGCGGTATGACTTCTTCACCGGAAGACGGGCTTATCTCTTCAGAGGGGGAAAACCTGATTCTTAAAATGATCGACAACCTGCCGAAAAAATACGCCGAACCAGCCAGGCTACGTTATATCGACGATTTGAGTTACAGGCAAATAGCCGGAAAACTTTCCGTTTCGATCGAAACGGTCAAGATCCGGCTTTACAGGGCACGTCGAAAACTGGCAACAATGATTTAAAGCCCCTATGGAAGAGAATATCGTTTTCAAGTACTTCGAAAACCTGGACGGAAAACAGAAGGAACAGTTCCGGGGAATGGGGGCTCTGTACCGTGAATGGAACAAAAGAATCAATATAATATCCCGCAAGGATATCGGGAATCTTTATGGACACCATATACTCCACTCACTCGCGATAGCCAAGGTGGCAAAATTCGAACCCGGCACAAAAATCCTCGACCTTGGGACAGGAGGTGGATTTCCCGGAATCCCGCTTGCGGTTTGTTTCCCCGACAGTATATTCACGCTTTGCGACTCCGTAGGAAAGAAAGCGAAAGTGGCGGAAGCCGTCTCTGAGGGAATCGGACTCGAAAACGTAACGGTCGTGAACAAAAGGGCCGAAAATATCGAAGAGAATTTCGATTACGTCGTTACACGTTCGGTAGCCGCATTTGACACCTTGCTCCCATGGATCATGGGAAAATGGCGAAAGGGGATATTCGCCCTCAAGGGAGGGAACGTTTATTCCGAAATTGAGCCATGCATAGGAAGATATGGCCTCGACAGGAAAAAAATATCGGTTTTCGACATAAGTGACTGGTTCGAGGAGTCATATTTTCTCGAAAAAAAAATAGTTTTTGTCGGCCGATAATTTGCATTTAAGCTCAAAAGCGTTACCTTTGCAATCCGTTTTGGAACAAACAAAAAAATCATAATATGAAACGTACATTTCAGCCATCGCAGCGTAAGAGACGCAATCTTCACGGATTCCGTGCAAGGATGTCTTCGCGCAACGGTCGACGCGTGATAGCAGCTCGCCGCCGCCATGGACGCAAAAAACTGACTGTCTCTTCCGAAGACCTCTTTTAAAAGAACAATTCAATTGTATTTAATAAGTTAGGCTCTTTCACGCAAGTGGAGGAGCTTTTTTAATTTATGATAATAATTGCTACTTTTGCTGCGATTAAAACCTGCTTTCGACATGGATCCTGACAGAAACAGAAGGAATAGTTACGGAAAGACACATCCCAATAAAAAAGGAGGGAAAAAATCCCCAAAAGGGGAAAAGGGACCTTCCATTTTGAGAAACATAATCTGGGGAATAATAGTGGTGTTGGCTATAGTTCTAGTCGCTAACGGGATTCTCGGCTTGGTGACGAGGCATAATCGCGAGATAACCGTCCCTTCGTTCGCAGGCATGGCCATGGAACAGGCCGTGATTATGGCGGATAGCGCAAAGGTGCGTCTGGATATCACCGATTCGGTCTATATGCCGAATATCCCGCGCGGAGCCGTCTACTCCCAAAATCCACCTGCAGGCAGCAGGGTAAAAAAAGGACGCAGAATCCTGATAACTCAGAATGCAAAGGTACAGAAAATGGTAGAGATGCCGGAAGTGGTGGGGTTCTCGCTCAGGCAGGCGAAAACCGTGATTGCGTCAAGTGGGTTGCAGGTCGGGAAGCTTATATATACCAGCGATATGGCAACTAATAACGTTCTCGCACAACAATACGGAAGTAAGGATATACCCGGAGGTAAAAAGGTCCCTTTCGATTCGGAGATCGACCTGGTTCTCGGCTTGAACGAAAACGACTCCCAAACTTATGTCCCGTTTGTCATAGGATATGACTACTCGGTCGCAAAAAACATGCTTCTTGACAACTCACTCAACGTAGGAAGAGTTTTTTACGACAATTCGGTCAGGAACTACGCCGATTCGTCTAATGCCGTAGTCTATGGCCAAACCCCCTCCTATTCCGACGAAGTCACATGCAGCCGCGGCGCGAAAGTGAACCTTTATCTTTCCACGGACCGTACAAAGCTGAAAAATAAAGATGGAAGATAGGATAGAAGAGGATTTTAACGAAGAAGAACTTTACGAACATTTCCGTTTCGTGGTCGACAAGGGACAGACTCCCATGCGGGTCGACAAATACATAGCAGACCACATGGAAAGCACATCCCGCCACAGGGTTCAGCTTGCTATTGAAGCAGGTTACGTGCGCTGTGGAGACAAGATATTGAAAGGCAGCTATAAAGTCAAACCTGACGACATCCTTTCACTTCTCTTGCCATACAAGAGACATGAATCCGAACTAACATCCGAAAACATTCCGCTCGAAGTGGTCTACGAAGATGACGACGTCCTGGTAATAAACAAACAGGCGGGACTTGTCGTCCATCCCGGATTCGGCCATTTCAGAGGCACCCTCCTCAACGCACTCGCCTATCATGCCGGAATTCCGGCCGGAGAAAGTGCGGAAGGGGATACGAGAATGCCCCTACTGGTCCACAGAATAGACAAGGACACTTCCGGGCTTCTTTTGGTAGCCAAGAACGATGATGCCCAAATATTTTTGGCATCGCAATTCTTCAACCACACCGTCGAGCGAAAATATGTGGCGATGGTATGGGGCAACCTTACGGACGACTCCGGAACAATAGAGGGAAATATCGCGCGGGATCCGAACGACAGGCTAAGGTTCAAGGTTTTCCCAGATGGAGAGAGGGGCAGGCACGCCGTAACCCATTACAAAGTGATCGAAAGGTTCGGCTACGTAACGCTTGTCGAATGCGTTCTCGAGACCGGAAGGACGCATCAGATCCGAGTTCACATGGACTATATCGGGCATCCGTTGTTCAACGACGACCGATATGGAGGAAACCGCATATTGAAGGGTACCATATATTCCAAATACAGGCAATTCATAGACAATTGTTTCGAAACAATGCCCAGGCAGGCGTTGCATGCGAAGACGATAGGGTTTGTGCATCCTTCTACAAAACGGATTATGCGCTTCGATTCCGAACTGCCGGAGGATTTTTCCGCGCTGATCGGGAAATGGAAACGTTATACTGATGGAAACGAAGCCGTAAAGGCTATAAACGGCAAATGATATGGCTAAGATCCAAAAGACAAATGCGGCCCGCCTGCTCGATAAGGCAGGCATCCCATACGAAACGGTAGGTTACCGGATCGATGAAAACGATCTTTCCGCCGTACATGTGGCGACCCAACTGGGCGAAAATATGGATACCGTCTTCAAGACTCTGGTACTCGAAGGGGACAGGACCGGATATTTCGTTTGCATAATTCCGGGAGAAAGGGAAGTCGATCTGAAAAAAGCAGCAAAGATTTCGGCAAACAAGAGTTGTAACATGATTCATGTCAAGGATCTGTTATCGGTAACGGGATACGTACGCGGAGGATGTTCCCCCATAGGGATGAAGAAAAGATTCCCGGAATACATACATGAAAGCTGCCTACGCCTTCCATACATATATGTCAGTGCCGGAATCAGGGGCTTGCAGCTTAAGATGAAGCCGGCGGACCTGATTTCATTCATGGAAATCACCCCCGCCGACATAATATCCGTTAATGCTTAATCTCCTTTAAAATCTCGGAGGGCCCCCGAAACCACCCGGTCCTCCAGGTCCACCGTGCATTCCCCTACCATGTCGCCGGCCCCCTTCGGGACGCTTGAAAGTTCCGAACCTGTACGTGAATGACAGCATCACATAACGTCCCAAAGTGTTGTTCCAGGTATCCTTTACATAATTGTCTGCGATCGACCTGTAAAGGTTTTTGCTCTGGTCAAGAAGGTCATATACCTTGACTTGTACCGTCCCCGAACCCTTGAACAGGGTCTTGGCTACGGAGGCATTTATGACAAGCGTAGGATCGCTGTATGTCGCTACATATCCTTGGTAAAAAGTATAGTTAGCATCGGCGACCAAAGCCCATGTTCCCGGAGTGGCATTGACGCTCGCTGAAATTCCATCTGTGAACGAAGGTGCCACATTGGTATTCTTATTATCATACCAGGACTGATTGTATGACAGTCTGCCCCCCAGGGTGATTTCTATTATGTCGTTACGGTAAACACCTCGAAGATTCATCATGGCACTCAAACTTTGGTAATGGTTCACGGTATAATTTGCCATATCGAGATAAGATTCGGAATCGCTTCCATCTATAGTTCTATTCCCGACATAACTGAGGGATTTGCTGTAATTGGCGAATGCGAAGGTCATGATGGAGAACTTGCTCTTGGCGATTGGAGCATTGAACATCAACCTGTCGTTCAGAGAAAACGTCCCTTCGTCATTGTTCATAGGAACGGTATACTCAACCCCCGAATCATCGTCCCAGGAACCGTTTACAATGCTATTGACATTGTAGGTCGCATCCAAGTTGGTATTGAAAGATGAAAAAGTGTCCATGTTGGTGGAATTGTACATGAACATCAGGTTGTGCGAGAAGGTAGGCACCAGACCGGGATTTCCGCGGGTTATCAATGTCGGGTTGGAATTGTCCTCGACAGGCTGCAACTGCGTTACGGTAGGCTGCGTCGTATTGCCGCGATACCGGATGCGCAGAGACTTGTAATCGGTGAAATCGTAATCGAAACGCGCCTCCGGAGAGAAATTCCAGCGTAGGGTATCGATGTGGATGTTATTGTCGCCGTAAGTTGTGGTATTGATTATTCTGGAAGGTCTTGCAGCCGCGCCTACGGTCAGGTTATACTTGTCTTCCTGCTTCATGAAATTGATTCCAATACGCTGGTCGATGCCCTTGTTGTCGATCCGATTCGAATACGTGCTGTTCGGGATATCGTAAGTACCATTGGCGGCATCGTAATCATTGGTGACCTTATTGGAAGTGTTGTACGAATAGCCGTAGGAGTATACTCCCTGAATGAAGAAATTCTTTCCTAAAGGTTCGTTATAGGTCATCCTCGCGGTAAGGCTGTAGGACTTTGCGTTCGTATTGTATTTCTGGTCTACTATGCTGGAATCGGTTACATTAGTTCCGTCACCATAGGTATAGGTAGCAGATTTGTTAAGTCCGTCGCTGATATCATTGTCGGACAGAGAATACCTTAAGTTAAGGGATATCGTTCTTCCTGCTTTGCCGAGGCGTTGTCTCCAAAGTAAGAATCCGCTTCCACTCTTGGAATTGTTATACCCTGCCGAACGGCTCTCTCCTTTGTTGACATTGGACGTCGCCTCTTCACCTGCAGCTTGTGAATTCGTATTGTAAGTCTCGTTTTCATCGAAACTGCCCCAGCCGAAGTTGAACGAAGGTTGAAAAATGAAAGAGGTGTTTTTTGATACTTTCCATACTCCCCTGCCGCCTGCATTGATATTGTAAGTTTCCCTGTTACTGGTTCCGTTGGAATTGTAAAGCAGCGTCGAACCGTCTGCCTGGTGAATTGTCTTCGAAGTACCTTCTTCGATATAACGGTTATCGCCGCTCAACATCGTATTGACCATCATTTCGGATTCGTTATCAAAGGTCTTACCTCCGTTGAAACCTGTCATATAGGATGTCGTGATGCCATTACCCTGAAAACCGGCGCGGCCGCCGCCGCCCATCCCTCTTCCACCTCTTGCGGAAGACATCATGCTCGAAGCCATATCGGTGAAGCCACGGTTATTGGTATTGTTGGCATTACCTATGAAACTCAACTGGTTATCTTCGTTGAACCGAGCCACTATACCTGAAGCCTGGAAACGCGGGCTATTTTCTGTCACGCTCTGATCAATGACAGAAGATTCTTCGTCAGACTGTCCGGATCTCAAATCGTATCCTCCTCCGCCCGACAGGCTGCCGAACCAACCATTCATCATCCCCTTCATAACATTAAGGTCGATTACAGTTTCATCGTTCCCATCCTCTATGCCCGTAAATTCCGCCTCGTCCGATTTCTTCTGGAGAACCTTGACCTTTTCGACTATATTGGCCGGGATATTCTTGGATGCAAGCTGCGGGTCGTTGAGAAAGAACGTCTTGCCGTTGATTGTAATCCTGGATACCGTCTTGCCGTTAACCGTGATGGACCCGTCTGATGAAACTTGCACACCAGGAAGCTTCTTTAGCAGGTCCTCTAGCATGTCGTTGTCGGTGGTCTTGAAAGACGAAGCCTGATATTCAATTGTATCCTTCTTGACTATTATTGGATTGCCCACATCGGAAACTACGGCACCGCTCAGTGCATTCACCTCTTCGGCCATTTTAACATCTCCCAGATCTACAGTCACGTTCTTATCGAAGGTAATCTCTTCTACATGATCCTTGTAGCCTAAAAGTTCCGCTTTGAGAGTATACGTTCCCTTCTTTATTTTGCCTATTGTAACCGTCCCTTTGTCATCGCTCAATGCATACTTGTGCGCAATTGTCGCTCCCTTGGCCGTCAGGGAAACGGTCGCAAATTCTATGGCGTCGCCGCTGCCCTCTTCTATCAACTTTAACTTCAAAGTGTAATTGCCAACTTGCGCAGACAAGGTAAAAACGGTGCAAAAGAGAAAAAGCACCGATAAACGTGCTGCTTTTGAAAACATAATATTGGTTTAAAATGAATGATACTTAAAAAACATCAACAATTAGACGAGCAAAAGCGAAGAAAGTTAAATGACACATAAAAATTATTTTACACGGTCATTATGGCTCTTTACGAACTCTTCCCAATTGGATGATCCCGATCTGTCAGTGATAGGATTGGTCAACTGATAAAAATGGCACATGGCTATTCCCAGCGCATCGGTCGCATCGAGAAACTTGGGTTCTATGGAAATATCGAGTGTCTTGCACAATATCAAAGCCACTTGCTCCTTCGATGCGCTGCCACGCCCAGTTATTGCCATCTTGACCTTACGCGGAGAATATTCAAAAACAGGTATCTGTCTTTGAAGGGCGGCCGAAATGGCCGCTCCTTGCGCCCTTCCCAATTTAAGCATGACCTGAGGGTTCTTGCCGTAAAACGGAGCCTCTATGGAAAGATCGTCGGGGGAATATCTGTCCATCAGACCGCCGACCTCGTCAAAGATTCTTTTCAGTTTGATAAAATGATCCCTTTCCTTTCTAAGATCTATGTAACCGGCATCGACGAAATGGGCACGGCGTTCGTCGACAAGGATGACGCCATAGCCGAGAATATTCGTACCCGGATCGACGCCCATGATTATACGCTGTTTTTTAGAGCTTTCTGCCATTTCGGCCGTTGATTCGATCAAAACCGGTATATGGACGGAGAATCTCGGGAATCATGATGCCGCCGTCATACTGGTTGTTCTCCAGCAATGCCGCGACTATGCGTGGAAGAGCAAGCGAACTGCCATTAAGGGTATGTGCGAGCTGGATCTTGCCGTTTTCATCACGATATCTGAGTTTGAGACGATTGGCTTGATAGGATTCGAAATTTGAGACGGAACTGACTTCAAGCCAGCGTTTCTGGGCTGCAGAAAAAACCTCGAAATCGTAAGTTATGGCGCTTGTAAAGCTCAGGTCGCCGCCACAAAGCCTGACTATCCTGTAAGGAAGGCCTAGATCCTTAACCAATGACTCGACATGGTCTACCATACTGTCGAGAGCATCATAAGATTTATCGGGGAGGGAAAGCCATACGCACTCCACCTTGTCAAACTGGTGCAGACGGTTCAATCCCCGCACATCCTTACCGTAGGAACCGGCTTCGCGGCGGAAGCACTGGGTAAAAGCGGTCATTTTGATCGGGAATTCGCTCATTGGAAGGATTTCGTCACGATAAATGTTCGTAACTGGAACTTCAGCAGTAGGAATCATATAGAAATTGTCAAGCCCTATGTGGTACATCTGCGCCTCCTTGTCAGGTATCTGGCCCGTTCCGAAGCCGGAAGCCTCATTCACCATGAAAGGAGGCTCCACCTCAAGATACCCGTCGGCTACGTTGCGGTCCAGGAAAAACTGGACCAAAGCTCTTTGCAGCTTGGCTCCCTGCCCGATATATACCGGGAAACCGGCCCCTGTGATCTTGACACCTAGATCGAAATCGATTATGTTGTATTTCCTGGCAAGTTCCCAATGCGGAAGGGCACCTTCCGGGAGCTTGACTTCCGGACCACCCGTCCTGACCACCAGATTCTCGCTGGAATCCTTTCCTTTCGGAACGAGCTTGTAAGGGATATTAGGCAACAAAACTATCTGGTCGAGCATCTCCCTCTCTGCTTTTTCGAAATCGGCATGCAATTCATCCGACTTGCTCTTGAGACCGGCAACAGAAATCTTGGCGGCTTCAGCCTCCTTTTTTTTGCCTTCACGCATTGACCTGCCTATTTCGCCACTCAAGGTTTTCTGCTGGGCAAGATTGGCGTCGAGTTCACCCTGAAGGTTACGACGTTCCCTATCGAGTTCGAGTACTTTGGAAACTATGGTGGTGGCATCGAAATTTTTAACTTTTAGACGTTCAATAACGAAATCTGGGTGTTCCCTGAGAAGTTTGAGTGTAAGCATTTTCAATTACCTTTAACGGGCGCAAAGATAGCTATTTCAGAACAAAATGATTTACATTTGCAAAAAATGATTCCTTGATGATAAAAAGGGTGGCGGCGATAACGACTTCGAGAAACAACCCCTTCTTCGCTTCAAAATGGCTTGAACATTACGGCCGCGAATTGGGGAGGGACAATCTTTACATGTTCCTGGATGGCAAAGATCAAAAGATACCTCCAAACGCCGGAGACGCACACATTACCGTCTGCGAGCATACCAAAGAAAGCGTGGCAGCCGGAGACAAATCCCGCGTGAACCGGGTCAACGAACTTGCTGCAAGACTTTTCAATAAAGAAGGATACGACATGGTGATAGGATGCGATGCGGACGAATACCTTATATTAGATCCCGATTGCGATGCCACCCTTACAGAATACCTCAGCCGGCTTCCGGACAATTACGCATCCGTCTCCGCCCTGGGTATCGACGTGGGGCAAAAAACAGGTACAGAGGCTCCACTCAATTGCGAAAAACCGGTTTTGGAACAGCGCGGTTTTGCAGTACTATGCTCCCGCTATACGAAACCGGTAATAATGTTGCATCCCTCCCGCTGGGGATCAGGTTTCCACAGAATCGAAGGGCACAATTTCCACATAGACGGAAATCTTTACCTATTTCATCTCGGATACTGCGATATGGAAATGTTGAAGAGCCGTCTGAACGACGGCAGCCTGATGGAAGCCGGTTGGGAAAGGCATCTGGGCAGGCGTGCAAGGACAATAGATTTTTGTACGAACAAAAAACCATTCGACGGCGATTCTCTCTTTCCAAAGACAAGATGGATGCAAAGTACATTCCGTCCTTTCTATGCATGGAACAAACCGGGAAAGTTCGGCAGACATATCGTCATAACCATTCCGGACAGGTTCCGCACAACCGGACTGTGACTGTCCACGATACAAAAAAAAGGGCGGCCCCGACGGGGCCGCCCTTTCATCTTTTACAATACCGGATTATTCTTTTTTAGGAGTCTCCTTTGCTTCCGGTGCCTCAGCAGGTTTTTCCGCCTTCGGAGTCTTGGGTTTCGTACTCTTTGCGGCGGTTTTCTTCGCGGCGGTTTTCTTCGCCTTCGGTTTCGCCGCGACTTTCTGTGCCTTCGGCTCAGCCTCTGCCTTCGGAGCTTCTTCCTTTGGCCCTTCGGCAGGAATCTCGCTCTTCTTCTCTGCCTGAGGAGATTTTTCGGCAGGAGCCTCGGCTTTAACCGCAGGAACTACGGAAACGTAGGACTTGTCCTTGCCCTTTACGCGGAAAGTGACTACACCGTCACATAGTGCATAGAGGGTATGATCACGCCCCATTCCGACATTATCACCCGGATAATGGACCGTACCACGCTGACGAACCAGTATGTTGCCTGCCTTGCAGACCTGGCCTCCCCAAAGTTTGAGGCCTAATCTTTTGCTGTGGGATTCACGTCCGTTCTTCGAACTACCTACACCTTTCTTGTGTGCCATAATTCTTTGTCTCCTTTAATTAAATGATCTCCTCAACTTCAATCCTGGAAAGGCACTGGCGATGCCCGTTCTTCTTGTCCATCCCCTTGTGAGGAATCTTGTGGAATACGATGACCTTGTCTCCTTTCAGATGATCAAGGACCTTGGCCTTTACAGAAGCTCCCTCCACATAAGGAGCACCGACCTTGACGGCACCGTCATTATCGACGAGCAGAACCTTGTTGAAATTCACTTCATCACCTTTTTCAGCATGAAGGCGGTTGCAATATATCTTGCTTCCCTTCTCGACCTTGAACTGCTGTCCGGCGATGTCTACGATAGCGTACATAAAAACTTTTGCTTATAAGTTTCCGACCGTAAGCGGACACACTTAAGTATCTCTTAATCACTAGCTTATCGGTCATATTATTCCCTTACGGGAGTGCGAATATAACGTTAATATTCCGAAAGCCAAAATATTTTCAAAAAAACATGTACTGGAACCGATTACCTGTATTTCAACAACGCTATCACGCCGTCCATCGTGGAAACAAGCAAGCGGTTATCGGAGAGCGGAAGTATTGAGTTGATCAATGCAACCGAAATCTTGTACTTCCAACGCAACGTTCCGTCGGAAGCGTCATAACAAAATATATTGCCCTTGTCGGTTGGGACGAAGACGAGACTGTCCGTACAAGTTATGGGAGAGGGAGCTATTTCGTATCCGAAACCGGCATCGGAATTTGTCCACAAATAACGGGGCCGATGTTCCACGGCCTTGGTTTCGACGGCCATGAGTTTGTTCCACATGGTTTTCACATAAAATACCTTGCCGTTTTCCGAGAGGCCTATGGCCTCCCTCCCCCCTTTCCCTTGGAAAACCGTACTGCCGCTCACCGCATCGATGGCATAGAACTTTCGTTCGGGAGTCACTACAAAGATTTCCCCATCCGACTTGACAGGCCAGACTGCAGCAGGGGAATACATCCTGGAACCTTTAGTCTCCCATTTCCATTGCAAAGTTCCTCGGGACGAAGAAAGGCTGTAAAGCGTATTCCCCCATGTTCCGAAAACGACTTGGGATTTGTCAACATAAGGCTTGCATTCCACGAATCCTTTCACGCCTTCGAAAGTCCATACTGCCTTGCCGTCCTTAAGCCTCAGAGCCCGGAAAATCCCGTCGGAAGCACCTATATAAACATTTTCTCCATATACCATAGGCGAACCAAGAACGGATTTGCCGCATTCCACCTTCCACAACTGTTTTCCATCCGAAAGCCCGAAACAGTAAATGCCCCCATCGCAACAACCCACTACCACCTTTCCACAAGAAACGGCGGGAGTAGAGAATATTTTTCCTCCCAGCGTACGATTCCAAACCTTCAAGCCATCCTTCAGCCTGAGGCATGTAACAGTACCACCTTCATCGGCATACAGGGCGTAAGTCCCGCTTTCGTCTGTCACCGCCCCGCACCCCACATCGGAAACATCCTGGACTCTCCACAAGGTCCGGACCCCGGATTCAGCATTGACAGAAAAATTCATCCAGGGAAAATCGTCCGGCAGAGCATAAAACTCGGACAAAGCTTTAGGATCATTACCATCCACCTTTTTCGGCTTGTCCTTCCTGACAATGCCGAGATAGCGAGGCGACGAGCTTCGCGGTACAGATAACCATGCGGCCATCTCCGGCTTACCCACATATTTTTCACAAACGAATATACTGTCATCGGTGACAGTCACTATGTTGTAGCCTACTTCCCTTTTGGAATCGGGATCCGGCGAACGACCGATCATTCCGCGGATCCCTCCATCGTATGTCAGGGAAGCGTTATGGTGCCAATGGCCCCCCATGACCAATTGCAGATTCGTGCGGGCCACCAGGTCAAGCACCTGAAAGTAATTCAGCATGGAAGTATCCTGCGGATAATGGTTGACAAATATGACCGGCTGATCCGCAGGAATCGCATCGGTAAGGGAATCAAGCCATACTACCGTCTCATGAGGCAGCAGAGCTGGGGCCATTCTCATGTTCGGGCCGCTGTTGGTCCCTATGAAGCGTATCCCGTCAGAGGCTACGAAAGTATAGTTTTCATAGCCGAACACCTTCCTGAAAGTGTTGCATCCGCTTTCGGACCATTTCGCGTCGTGGTTTCCCGCAGAAATCCAATATGGAATATTCAGACTGTCGATGATGGTTTTGGCAAGCCTTATCTCTTCGTCGGCTCCGAATTCCGTTATGTCGCCGTTGAATATGGCGAATTCCAAATCCGGTTGTGAGTCGACGTCCCTTATGCATTGCCTGAGAAAACCGATCCTGTCTGACCCCAATGCTATATGGGTATCTGCAAGATATGCGAAGCGGAGAGTTTTCCCTTTAGAATTTGAACTTTGTGCAGTACAATTCCCGGCGATAAGGGACACTGCCAGGATAGCGACCAGTATCCTATTCATTTTCCGCTAATTCCATAAGATACTGCCCGTACTGGTTCTTGATCATCGGCTTTGCGACTTCAATGAGCTTCTCCCTGGTCATCCATCCGTTGTTGAAAGCTATCTCTTCCAGACAAGCTATCTTCAATCCCTGGCGGTTTTCGAGTACCTGTACGAAATTGGTAGCTTCTGCAAGGGAATCGTGGGTACCCGTATCGAGCCATGCGAAACCTCGGCCCAGCAACTCAACCTTCAATTCGTGAGATCGGAGATAATAATCGTTCACTGATGTTATCTCGAGTTCACCTCGGGCAGAAGGTTTGACATTGCATGCCACTTCCACCACGCTGTTCGGATAAAAATAGAGACCAACGACAGCATAGTTGCTCTTCGGTTCCAAAGGTTTCTCCTCTATGGACACAGGGTTAAGATCTTTATCGAATTCGACCACTCCGTAACGTTCAGGGTCACGCACACGGTATCCGAAGACGGTAGCAAGTCTCCTCTCATCTGCATTCCCTACCGCATCGGCAAGCAATTTACCAAATCCGGGACCATGAAATATGTTGTCGCCCAAAACAAGGCAGACGCTGTCGCCGCCAATAAAGTCTGATCCGATTATGAAAGCCTGAGCAAGCCCTTCCGGAGAGGGCTGCTCCGCATAGGAAAGCTTTATCCCGAAATCCGAACCGTCTCCAAGGAGACGCCGGAACATCGGGAGGTCAAAAGGAGTAGAGATTATCAATATATCCCTTATGCCGGCCAACATGAGAACCGAAAGCGGATAATAGACCATCGGCTTGTCATATACGGGAAGCATCTGTTTGGAGACACCCCTGGTAATCGGGTAAAGCCTTGTACCCGAACCTCCCGCTAGCACTATGCCTTTCATTGCTGCATCGGGTCCTTGACCTCCTTTAGAAGTATTTCCCGGAGCCTGCGCATTCCGGAAGTAGCCTTTTCCTGAATCTGGTAGAACTGCTCGTAATTCAAGCGTATGGGCTGCGGATCTATAAGATATATCTGGGTCCCGCGTTTTGCGTAACCTACAAGCCCGGCCGCAGGGTAAACATTCATGGAAGTTCCTATTATCAACAGTATGTCTGCAGTCGAAACTTCCACGGCAGCTTTTTGAATCATTGGAACCGGCTCCCCGAACCAAACGACATGGGGTCTCAACTGTTTTCCGCGGCTATCGCAATCGCCCAGGTTGACATCACTATAACCTATGTCCTTTACATGTCTGCACGCATCGTCGTCGACCGGACGGACTTTTGTAAGTTCCCCATGAAGATGGATGACATTGGTGGAACCACCGCGTTCGTGCAGATTATCTATATTCTGCGTCACGACCACGACATCGTAATACTTCTCAAGTTCGGCAATTATACTGTGGGCTTCATTCGGTTGCGCAGCCTGAAGCTTCTTTCGAAGCATGTTGTAAAATTCGAGCACCATCTTCGGATTGCGATACCATCCGTCGATAGAGGCTACGTCCTGTACGTTGTAATTCTCCCAAAGACCGTTGCTGTCCCTGTAAGTCTTCATTCCGCTTTCTGCGCTGACTCCGGCGCCGGAAAGAACAACTAGTTTCTGCATCATATTTTTTTATTTGCAAAATAATAATTTTCAAGCCAATACCTAAAAACAGGATCCATAATCCACGCCCTCTCCCCCGAATCGAAGGTTACTACCTCCTTCTTCTGCAAAGCCTCTTTTACCCGGAAAACGTTGGCGGAAGACCTGAGGCCGTATTTCGAAATCACATTTTCGCTACTGAATCTATCGTTCCCGTCTATGACAGCCTGTACGAACCTGATCTGATTGGCGGTAATACCGTCCATGGCGGAAACGAAATAAGGACCATGAATACGCAGAAGCATTTTGATCGAAACATCGACCATCTCATCCGTTACATAACCGCGGGTAAGTCCGTAGCAGATCGCACAGAGCTGGCGAAGATAACCGGGATGGCAATCGGTAACCCTGCATATTTTCTCAATCTGGTATTTCTCTATCACCTTGCCGGCCTTGAGAAAAGTCCTGTTTATGTACCGTTGGAAATCCCCGCTGTCTATTTTGGACAATTCTAGGGGCTCTGCGAAGCCGTAAAGGTACTTCTTACCTTCGAAAACATATTTCATGAGATTCACACCGGATCCGCACAGAATATATGTTACGCCTTCATGACGACTCCAAACTGAGTCAAGCAATCCGAAGAATTTTTCCGCATCCTGAAACAGGGCTGTGTTCTGAAACTCCTTCAGCAGGATAACTGGCGAGCATCCCTTTGATACGCAAAAGCTTTCGCAGCAATCGAGTAGTTCGGCGACACACTTGTCGGAAATGTATTCCCCCATGTCCGAAACAGGGACCATTCCGGAAGAATGCACGGATTCTGCGACGGAGTTGTAAAGCTTCACTGCAAAAGCCCCGGAAGAACGGACATTGAACAAATCGACCGTACACAAACAATAATTGGGTGATTCACGCTTCAACCCGGAAAAGGCCTCCTCCACCAGGGACTCCTTTCCTGCCGACTCGATGTCGTTGAGCAAAATGTTTTTCCGCCGGCGGATAAGATCCCGAAGCTTGGATACGTCGCCCTTCCTGCCTATGAAATCCTCACCGGAAGCACATCCTGCATAGTCGAAAGGTATTCCGTCCATTTGTAAAAACCAATTTCTGACGTTTTTACAAAGTTAGCAATAAAATCATATTTTGGTAATGTAGCTTTCCGGAAGCCACCCCTGCCTTCCATCGGATATCTCTATCTTTGTCCAATCCCCAAGGGTATCTAGAACGTTAACCTTTATACCTTCGTGGATGACGAATACATCATTTCCCGAATCTCCCGGCGAACTCTTCACCGTCGCGGCAGGCTGCATGACTATGGCCGTATTCTGGACCGCGGCATCGCGTTTTTCGCTGAACGACAACCCTGCGGAACATAGCGTCAATGCGAAGAAAATACAGGAAAAGACCAGAGCGGCGACCCTGCCTGACCTGCCGTAGAAATAAACCAGCAAAAGGATAGCGGTAACGGACAACAAAATCAGCGAGATCCACGCCCAGGCATTGGAAGACATGGAATACTTGAGTTTTCTCGTCCACTTCGTCAGGAAGAACTCCGGCAGGACATCGATCCTGTCAACGATACGCGCCTGGCATATCGCAAGGTTATTTTCCGCATCTGCGAAGGAAGGATCCAGTTTCAACGCCTTCTCGTAATAGAGGATGGCATCGGAAATTTGCGACATCTTGAAATAGCAATCGCCGATATTGCAGTAAAGTTCGGGGGATGCGAGCCCGTCCTGTTCAACGATCGCCTTGTATTTCGGCAAAGCAGTATCATAACTTCCTTCGGTGTAGGCCCTGTTCGCCTGCGACCAAAGGGTGTCGACCACTGGATCAGCCTTTGCCTTGAAAACAGGCGAAGCCAACGCCACAAGCAGGGTTATTACGATTGCCGCATTCGCAGAGGTCTTCCCCGGCTGCTTGGGAGAGCGTATTTCGGATTCTATGTCGGACACGGCTTTTACAGCCTGCCCGTAAATATTTTCCATTTCCTTATGAGTTGAATCGGGAGCATATCTTGCATATTCGCAGGCATCGATAATGTCACTGAAAGATTTTACGGTATCTTCCGTAACGCTGCGCTCCAGCAGACGTTCAGCGATGTTTTCCTTCGACAGGCCGGCCATCGGGATGGTAAGCTTGTCGGAAACATAACCAAGTACAGCCTTATGCAGTTCCTCGTAGAAAGCGGAATATAGATCCTGTTTCATAAAGTTTTCGGCCTGCCTAAGGCGTTTTCGGGCCATTTTGCTGGCTTTGCGGTTCCTGGTACCGGCGATATCCATGCGACGTGCCGAAACGGACTTCAGAAGCAAACCGGCGGCAACCGCCACAAGCAGTATCAACCCAGCAATCAAATAGAAAAGAAGACTGCCGACGAATGATGATCCTATCTTTCTGAGGTGTGGATCGCCTGTTGTTATGAAGCGTATGTCGTCGGAAAGGGTTTTGACATCCTTCCGGTTTACTCCCTGAACCGCGACTCCGCCCCCGGCAACGTCGCTTCCCTTGGAGACATTAACATAAATAGTATCGCTCGAGAGAGTTTCGTACCTTCCCTTTGAATTGTCGTAATACGAATAACTTATGGGATCTATCTTATACGAACCGCGGCTTCTTGGGATGAACGGGACTTCGAAAGTCCTGGTTCCGCTCATTCCCTTGGTTCCGTTCGTAACGTTGTTTGTGGCCTTGGTGTCATAAACCTCGAAATCGGCCGGAAGATTTATTTCAGGTGCATCAAGAAGGGCTATGTTTCCCTCTCCGGTGATTTTTATTATCAGTGAGGCCGCTTCGTTGGACTTTATGCTGTCCCTGCTCAGCCTGACGCTCATTTTATACTGTCCAACACCACCCTTGAAGGAAGCAGGCGCACCTGAAGGCAAAGGACGCACTTTAACGCTGACAGCCGGAGTAGTCAGTTTCTTGTGGACCGTATTGTAATTGTCGAAGAAGTCGTCGAAAATTGAGTTACCCGAAGATTCTCCCCTGACCCTCAATACTACTCCGACCTCCGCAGGATTTATGGTAAGGGTTCCGGTCTGCTGAGCTATCAAAAGGTTGCTGCGCAGGAGGGCAACATTGTAAATGGAACCATTCACATTTTCGCGATGGAACTCGATTTTCTGGGGCGACTGAAGCTCCTGGCTCCAGAATCCGTTATAATCCGGGAACTTGACATCGTCGAAACCCGATATGTCGCTCTTGGTATAAATCTTTATAGTGGCTACGATAGGTTCGCCCTTAACGACAGAAGTCTTGCTCAACAGCATTCTGATGAAACAGTCCTTACCGGAAACCGCCGGTACCGATTCGCTTGCGGTATAGTCGTTGCTTCCTCCACCGGATCCCTGGGAAGGACTTTGGGAAGCCGCATTACCTTGCGCCTTGACGACTTCGACGGTTACGGAACCGGATGCATACGTTTTCTTGCCCAACTTGCAAGTGGCGGCGGGAATCGTGAATTTACCCTCCTTTTTAGGTTGCAATACGTACGTATAAGTCTCGCTGAAAGACGATGTGCGCTTTCCGTTAATGATTGAAACGCTGGACGAGGATCCCGACTGAGGTCCCCACACCACGTCAAAGTCGGAAGAACCTGGCCAATCGAAGTCCGATATCTTGCCGTCAGCCGTAAATACCACCCTGAATGTTTCGTCCGCCGATACTACATTCGGAGCCTCTACCGTGAAATTATGTTGCGCATATACGGTAAAGGATGTGACGAAAAGCAGAACAGCTATGTAAAAAAAACGTTTCATACTACCAATCCTTTTCTTTCTGTTTTGATTTCTGTAGCAGGGCCTTCTCCTTTTTAACCTTATCCTGGGTCTTCTTCTCTTTGGCATCTATAGCCTGCAGCATCTGATTGACATCTTCCTTGCTTATTTTCGGCTGACCCTGACCACCCTGAGGCTTTTGATCCCGATTCTGGCTCTGGTTATTGTTTTGGTTCTTATTCTGGTTGTTCTGGTTTTGGTTCTGGTTCTGTTTATTCTTGTTATCCTTATTGTTTTGATTGTTTTTGTTGTTCTTATCGTTCTGGCCTCCGCCACCGTTTTTCTTCTGGTTCTCAAGCATCTTCTGCGCATACGCCAGATTGCTCTTGGTTTCCATGTCGCCCGGATTCCGTCTCAGGGCATCCTTGTATGCATCAACGGCATGGCCCCAATCCCTCTTCTTAAGGAAGGAGTTCCCCTCGTTATGGAACATGGACGCTCCCCACTTCCCGTTGTTGGACATGGTATCCTTGAGGGCACCAAACACCTTTTCAGCCTCATCGTATTGTTTCATCCTATAGTAATCGTTCGCCAGGTTATATCTCCCGGCCACAGACATCGAATCCTTCAGAAGCCCTTTCTTGTAATCGATTTCAGCATTCTGCCAATGCGACCTGCCGAAGTCGCGGTTTCCCTTTCTAACCTCGCTGCGGTCCTTCTGGGCAAAGCATGAGGCGGAAGCCAGCGTCAGGCAGGCAATGCAAAGCACAGCACGTAATGGCAAACCCTTTATCATATTTCACTTTTCCTCCCTAACTTGCAGTCCGGAATCAGCATCTCGATTATGAAGAAAAGCAGGGCGGCGGCGAAAAGATACATGTATTTTTCGTCGTATTCCTCGAAGACGACCGATTCGAACTTCTTTTTATTAATCTCCTTAATATTGTCAATCACCGTATTCAGGCCGAATTCCGCATTTCCGGCACGGACGTAAATTCCATTTCCGGCAGACGCTATCTCCTTGAGTGTCTGCTCATCTAGTTTGGTCACGACGATATTGCCGTCCTTGTCCTTAAGAAGGGAACCGTCGGACATGGGAATAGGTTTCCCTTCGGGAGTTCCTACGCCTATAGTATAAACTCTTACTCCATTCCCGGCAGCATCCTTGGCGGCAGAGACCGGATCCCCTTCGTGGTTTTCACCGTCAGTTATCAGGATGATGGCACGGCTCTTGGCACTGCCTGTGCTGAAACTCCTGGAGGCGGTATTGATTGCATCGGCAAGTGCAGTCCCTTGAATGGGAATTGACTCCGTGTTCACACTGCCCAGAAATGACTTCGCGGATACATAGTCGGTGGTAATAGGCAACTGTACGAACGCTTCGCCAGCAAAAACGACAAGGCCAATGCGATCCCCGTTGAGACGGTCCACAAGATTCGATATGGCGAACTTGGCCCTATCAAGCCGGTCGGGAGTATAATCCTGCGCGAGCATCGAATTCGATACGTCAAGGCAAATCATCACCTCCACCCCTTCGGTGTCCTTCTTCTTGAGCCTTGCGCCCATTTGGGGACGGGCCATCCCGATGAAGAAACACAACATGGCCAAGCTGAAGAAAGAAAGTTTCAGCCATCCCTTTGCGACAGAAGCCGCAGGCATAAGCTGCACTACAAGCGACTTGTCCCCGAACTTCCCGATCCTTCTGCTTCTTACCCGAAGGTATAGCCAGTAGAAGAGGAAAAGCAGCGGAATCAGCAGCAGCAGATACAAATATTTGGCTTGTGCAAAATATATCATTGCTATAAAATTCTTTAAGGTAAACGTTTGATCAATGCAAAACGGAACAGGACTTCAAGCAGCAGCGCAATAAGCGCAATGAGTGCATACCTCGGATAGAGTTCGGTATATACCGGGAATTTGTCCACCGTGGTCCTGCTCTTTTCCATTTTGTTGATTTCCCCGTAAATTTCCATCAACTTGGCATTGTCTGTGGCGCGGAAATATTTTCCGCCCGTCGTATCGGCTATGCTTTTCAACAGGTCCTCGTCTATTTCCACTTTCATCTGCTGCATTTGGATTCCCCATGGGGTCTGGACCGGATAGGGAGCCATCCCCTCCGCCCCTACACCGATGGTATAAACCCTTATCCCATAAGTTTTGGCCATTTCTGCAGCCATCTGAGGAGCAACTTCGCCCGAGTTGTTGACACCGTCAGTAAGAAGGATTATCACCCTGCTTTTGGCATCGCTGTCCTTGAGACGGGACACCGCGGTGGCAAGGCCGTTCCCTATGGCCGTACCGTCATCAATAAGCCCGGTCTGTATATCCTTCATCAGGTTGATAAGCGTCACCCGGTCGGTAGTCAGAGGGCACTGCGTATAGCTTTCTCCCGCAAAGACCACTATTCCTATGCGGTCGGCCGGTCGGGAAGCTATGAATTCTATGGCGATGTCCTTTGCGGCCCCGATCCTGTCCGGCTTGAAATCCTGGGCAAGCATGGACGAGGAGACGTCCATAGCCATTTCTATATCTATTCCTTCGCTGTTTACCTTTTGAAGCTCGCTGGCCGAACGCGGACGCGCAATGCAGAAAATTATGGCGGCCAACGCCAACATTCTCAACACAAACGGGATATGGCGCGCAACCATGGCCCACAAATTTTCCCTTCCTCTGCTCTCCCACTGCCTTACGTTGGACACTATGATGGAAGGATGCTTTCCTTTCAACTCACGATAAACGTAGAGGACGATCAGCGGAATCAGAATCAGCTCCAGATAGAGCAATTTTGGATATTCGAAAAACATAAGGCACTAACTCTTATTATCATGGACCTCGGGTTCGTTTCCTGCGGAACTTCCCTTTGCACCGCCGGCAGCACTTTCTTCCTTCTGCGCACCTTTGGACTCCTCTTCCCTCGCTTTTTTGGATTCCTCGGCTTCGCGCTCCTTTTCGAGTTCCTGCATGTAGGTTTCATTTACGAATTTGACCGCCGCAGGAATAACCTCTTCATTTGCTGCAGTATCAGCTTCGTATTTGGCGAATTTCACGAAATCGGCCATATTGAAAAGATCTTTCATCTCATTGTAAAGTTCCGGCTGTACCTCCTCTTTCGCCAACAGATCCAGCATCTCTTTCGAAGTCATCTCCATGGCGGAGATGCCGTAACGGGCGGAGATATAAGTCCTCAAAGCCTCTGTAACTTCAGTATAGAATTCCTTTTGCTTACCGTTCTGCCACAGTTTCCTGCTTTTTATCCTGTCGAGCGAGCGCAACGCAGTTATGTGAGGCGGTTCGACAACCTTGGGCTTGCCAAAAAAAGTTTCTCCCTTGGTACGTGTACTTATAACCCGGACGATTAGCCATACAAGAGCTGCGAACAGCAAAAACAGCAATATCCAAGGTACCATCTCCCTGAAAGTCACCGGATAGGGAATCTGCCCCTTGATATCGAAAGGCTTGAACGTAGCCGTATCTATCGGAATGGTTTTGACTTCCAGATCAGGCGCCTTGAAGAAGGCGGTATCAGCTGTCCCGTCATTACGGACGAAGAGAATAGCTACCGGAGGAAGCACGACCGTTCCGCTGTCGAATGAAGTGATCGTCAACTTGCCTTCGAGGTGCATTTCGGTATCTCCCTTCTTAGCTTTCAATGTATCGACCCTGAAGGGACCTACCTTTTCCAGGAACGGGGTCAGCTTGTCATCTTCGAAATCCTGGAAAGCATACCTTTCCCCCTTCTTCAGCGTAAAAGGCATCGTCCACTGGATCTGATCCCCTATCAGTATGGAATCCTTCGAAATGGTCGAAGGGAGGCTTGCATAATCGGAGACATCTATGGTATCCCTTTGCGGATTCCGAGTATCTCCCGACAGCATGACGGCCTTTTGTCCGAAGACAGGCACGGATGCAGCGAGCATAATTGAAAAGAGTAAGAATCTAAAACTTTTCATAAGTTTCATCCTTTCTTGTTGAAAAACGTCATCAGTTCTTTAACATAATCGTCGGCCGTGGATATGTTCACGGTGTCGATCCTGTACTTGTTGAGAACCTGCCGGGTTGCATTGAAGGCATCGGAACTCCATTTGGAATAGGCGGCACGGACATTCCTGGAAGAAGTGTCCACCCAGGAATCTTCCCCGGTTTCCGAATCCTTCACGTGTACTATACCAACGTCGGGAATACTTCTCTCACGCGGGTCATAGATATTTATAGCACTGATATCATGTCTGTTGCAGGCAATCTTAAGTGCATCTTCATAACGAGGATGCAGATTGTCGTCGAAATCGGTCATGTCGCTAAGCAGGAAAACCGTACTGCGTTTCTTTATGGCGTTAGTCAGATACCTGAAAGCTTCACCTATGTCCGTACCGTTATCCTCGGGCTTGAAATCCAATAGTTCACTTATTATCCTGAGAAGATGGCTGCGGCCTTTCTTGGGAGGTATGAATTTTTCCACCTTGCCTGAAAAAAACAAGGCTCCTACCTTATCGTTGTTTATGGATGCGGAAAAGGCGAGCACAGCCGCTATCTCGGCCTCGAGATCCCTCTTCAGTTCGTTCACGGTTCCGAAAAAACGGGAACCGCTGACATCTACCATCAGCAGTACCGTAAGTTCGCGCTCCTCCTCGTAAACCTTTATGTAAGGCGAACGGAGACGTGCCGTAACGTTCCAGTCCATGGACCTGACATCGTCGCCATATTGGTATTCCCTCACTTCGCTGAAAGCCATACCCCTCCCCTTGAATGCGGAGTGGTATTCCCCTGCGAAGATCTGGTGGGACAACGCCTTGGTCTTGATCTCAATCTTGCGAACCTTTTTCAGCAAATCATTCTGATCCATAATCCGGCGAAACACTAAGGAACTTGAACAGCATTCATCACGTCGGTGATGATGTTTTCTGAAGTTATATTTTCGGCCTCGGCCTCATAGGTCAAGCCGATGCGGTGGCGCAGGACTTCGTAGCAAACAGCACGTACGTCTTCAGGAATCACATAACCGCGACGATGTATGAAGGCATAGGCCTTGGATGCCATCGCCAATGAAATGGAAGCACGCGGAGAACCCCCGAAAGCTATCATGTTCTTTAGTTGCCCGAGCCCGTACTCCTCGGGATTGCGCGTAGCAAAAACTATATCCACGATGTATTTTTCGATCTTCTCGTCCATATAGACTTCACGGACCACCTTTCTGGCCGCAATGATGTCATCAGGCTTGAGCACCTTCTGAGGTTTTGGGAATTCACCCTCGTTGTTCATCACTATGATCTTCTTTTCCTCGTCCTTTTTCGGATAAGTAACGACCACCTTCAACATGAAGCGGTCGATCTGTGCCTCGGGCAAAGGATATGTCCCTTCCTGCTCGATCGGGTTCTGGGTCGCCATCACAAGGAAAGGCTCGGGAAGAGGAAAAGTTTCGTCACCAATGGTGACTTCGCGTTCCTGCATGGCTTCAAGCAATGCGCTCTGCACCTTTGCAGGCGAACGGTTGATCTCATCGGCGAGAACGAAATTGGCGAAGACGGGACCTTTCTTGATCTTGAAGTCCTCGCTCTTCTGGCTGTAGATCATAGTACCTATCAAATCGGCCGGAAGCAAGTCCGGTGTAAACTGGATACGACTGAATTTTACATCCATTATCTGGGCTAACGTATTTATAGCCAACGTTTTTGCAAGCCCAGGTACACCTTCGAGAAGAATATGTCCGTTTGCCAACAAACCGATCATGAGATTTTCGATCAGTGGTTTCTGACCGACGATGACCTTTTGCATCTCCATCGTTACGATGTCCACGAATGCGCTCTCCTTTTGGATGCGGTCGTTAAGTTCTTTGATGTTTACGGGTTCCATATCGAATGTTTTAGTATTTTTGTTTTTGATTAATGCAAAATTAATATATTTCTTCTAATGCGTTTTTTCCTCTTACTATCCTATTGCGGTGCCCGTTATGGTGGCTGGCAAATCCAGAAGAACTCCGATTCAGTCCAGGCCGAAGTGGAACGTGCTCTGTCGATAGTTTTGAAAGAGAAAATTTCTGTTACCGGGGCAGGCAGGACCGATGCTGGAGTGAACGCTTCATATTACGTGCTGCACTTCGACACCTTGTCCCCTGAAGCGGAAAACATCAGCGCAAACATTTACAAAATAAATGCCATTCTTCCCAATGATATAGCCGTTTTTGACGTATGCCAGGTACCTGACGGCGCACATGCCAGGTTCGATGCCGAAAGCCGTACATACAAGTACTTTCTTCATACGGTAAAAGATCCTTTTGCAGAACGTTCCCTTTATTGGCCATACCATCTCGATTTCGAAAGGATGAACCGTGCTGCAACATTGCTTATCGGGAAACGGGACTTTTCCTGCTTTGAGAAAACACATTCCGGAAGTGCCACTCCCATATGCAAAATTGCAGCTGCATGCTGGAGCCCGCTTTCGGAAGAGGGGCATCATGTCTTCACCATTACTTCGGACAGATTCCTGAGAAATATGGTGCGCGCCATCGTAGGCACGCTTTTGGAAGTGGGAAAAGGACGCAGGGAACCGGAATGGATAGAGGACGTGCTCAAATCCAATGACAGGAGTGTCGCGGGCCAGTCCGTTCCAGGCGAGCCTTTGTTCCTTGCCGGAATAACATATCCGTATCCACTTTTCGGCGAAAGGGAGCAGAAGCAGCAATAATTACAAGCGTTATTTTGATTATTTTTGCACATTAAATAAAAAACAATTCAATGCTATTAACAATTCTTCAGGCCGGCGCAGGAACGACAGCTTCTGCTGGTGCTCCGGCACAGACACAGATGCACATGTCGCTTCTCGATATGGCAGTGAAGGGCGGCTGGCTTATGGTGGTCCTGCTCATTCTTTCAATCATAGCCATCTACATCTTCGCAGACAGGCTGGTCGTGATAAACAGGGCCAACCGCCAACAAAGGAATTTCATGGACGACATTGAAGACTACCTGAGGGATAACAAGGTCAAAAGCGCCAAAATGCTCTGCAGAAAGGTCGATTCCCCAATATCGAGGATGGTGGAGGAAGGATTGCTACGCATTGGCAAGCCGTACGGAGATATCCAGGCTGCGATGCAGAACCAGGCCGACATAGAGGTTTCCAGGGTAGAAAAAGGGCTTCCGATGCTTGCTACCATATCCGGCGGTGCGACTATGATAGGATTTCTAGGAACGGTCATCGGAATGGTACAGGCTTTCTTCAACATGGCCAATGCGGGCAACAACATAGACATCACCCTGCTTTCCGGAGGCATTTACACGGCAATGATAACCACGGTAGCGGGCCTCATAGTAGGTATTCCGGCGCTGTTCGGATACAATTATTTGACTTCCAGGATCGACAGGCTGGTATACAAGCTCCAGAATGCCCAGCTTGACTTCATGGACATACTTGAAACCACCGGCATGGAGAGTGATAACAAAGGCACTGAAAGATGAGAATAAACCGTAGGACAAAGCTGATGGCGGAAATACCGATGTCGTCGATGACGGACATCGTATTCCTTCTTTTGCTTTTTTTCCTTGTGACTTCCACCCTGGTCAATCCGAATGCGTTGAAATTGCTGCTTCCGCGCAGCACGGGCCAGGTTTCTGGGAAAGCCACCGTCAGCGTATCAATCAAGCATCACCTTGAAGACGATACATTCACATACCACATAAACGGCGATTTGAACCCGGTACCTTTCAATATGGTGGAACCTGATGTGAAGCAACTCCTGCAGGGTGAAAAAGAGCCGGAGTTCGCCATTTACGCCGACGAATCCGTTCCTATCGGAGAAGTGGTAGCAGTAATGAACATCGCAAAGCGAAACAACTATAAGGTAATATTGGCCACAAGGCCCGAATAATGCCGCATATCTATGGAAATAAGGGAAAAGGGGGACAGAAACAGGCCAAAGATTATCGCAGCCGCAGTAACGGTTGTGGTACACCTGTCTTTGCTCGGGCTTTCCCTTTTATGCGGGATGAGCTACATGTATCCGCCTCCTGCCGAAACCGGCATTCTAATACAACCGATATCGGAACCCGTCCCTCAAACTGACATAAAGCCCGTTGAAGCCGAAGCCGGAGTGGAACCCCGTACTCCCAAACCCAATCCAGACAAGCCGGTCGAGCTCGTTCAAAAATCCGAAGCACAACAAAAAGGAGAAAAGCAGAACCTCGCCGACGAGGCCACTGTCGGAGACAAGGGTGACATTGACATTCCGGAACCCCCACGTAAAAAGGAGATAGACAAGCGGGCCCTGTTCAGCAGCGCAAAGAACAGTGAAAAGGATACGCTTGCTGCCCAAACGGCAGAACGCATTTCAGACGCACTGACTGCAGGACATCCAGAAGGGAATACGAAGAGCGGTACATTGGCTGGAGAACCTTCAGCACAACTCGCCGGACGACAAATAATGGGGAGTCTTCCACTGCCATCCTATTCGCAAAACGAGTCCGGGACCGTCGTGATCCGAATAATAGTGGATGCTTCGGGAAACGTAACCAGCGCCACAATCCAGCCAAAGGGCACTACCGTAAGTAACAGTAAAATGCGGGAAGCAGCAAGGGAAGCAGCACTGAAAGCCAAATTTTCTACGGGATCATCCGTGGCACAGGAAGGCACGATCACTTACATTTTCCATCTGAAATAACGGGAAAACCGGAAGGTATGTCTAGAAAAGGGTCAGTTCTATCGTATCACCGTCTCCTTCGCCGCCGTCAAGGCCATCCTCATCCACATTACTATTCTCCGTTTTTCCGGCATCCGATTCCGGCTCCGATTCAGGTTCAAGTTCAGGTCGAGATTCAGGCTCAGGCTCAACGGCAAGAGGTTCAATGAAACGCACTGATGCCACATCCAGATTGCTCATCCGCTTTCCCTTTGCACCTATGCCCTTGCATGCGATGAAATGAGCTATGTCTACTGACTCGTCATCACGACCGGAATTCTTACCTTCGAACTTGATCTCAACCTGCGGGAAAGCGTCCTTCGAGAGTGCAGCAAGGTAGGAACCCGGGCCGTCCGAAATGAACTTTTGAACATTGTTGTCAGAAGGTTCGAAACGGAAACGTTTTACATAGAAATACTTTTCCCCGTCATAATATAATGCCGTGAATATCTTTCCAGGATCAAATTTTTCTATCAGCAATATGTCGCCCTGATAATGGTTGCTGAGGTCGAAAGACGATGTATGGTATGTGCCATCCCTGCAAACGACGAGGATCCTGTCCCCGTCGAAGAATTCACCTAAAAGCAGGCCGCGTCCGTCCTCGTTCAGGCGGTTGATGTCTGTGTCGAACCATATCTCCTTCCCTCCTATCGTGGAAACTCCCGCCTTGGAGAGTTGGATGGTCCTGACAGCATTCTTCGTGAGAAGATTTCCTCTTGAACTGCGTCCCTTGATCGCAAGGGTTGAGAAATCGTACTTGAAAGAGAGCTTCTTCAGTTTCGGTTTCGGACGCAGGTAAACGTTGACGGTTTCCGCCTCTCCGTTGCCGTTCGAAGTGAACCATGCGACATAAGATCCTTCCTTTCCTTGCGTCAGATCGTACTCCCTGTCCCTGGTCACTCCGGTAACGCTGAAACGCTTAACGAAGTAACTTCCCCCTTTGCCGTCGCGATATACGGCATTGTAGACGTTCCTTCCATCATTCCTGTGAAAGACTGCGGCATGAATGATGTCCTTCCCTACGAAAAGTTTGTCGGAGCATTTTACCACCTTGTAAATGCCTGATTTAAGGAAGATTATCAAGTCGTCTATATCACTGCATTCGCAGACACATTCCGCATTCTCGTCTTTTCTCATTATAGCGCCTATGCCGACAAATCCCTCCTTTACGTTCACATAGAGTTTCGCATTGCTGGCCACCACCTTTGCGGCCTGAATGGCATCGAGAGCCGCGATTTCGGTCCTGCGAGGAAAATTGGCGCCATATTTCTTCTTTAGGTAACCGAAGAAACGAATCGTGAAATCCACGAGATGCTCCAGATTGTTCCCGACCTCTTCCATATCGGCCTCTATGCCTCGTATTTTTTCATCGGCAGCCTTTATGTCGAACTTAGAAATCTTGCGCACCGGAAGCTTGACGAGCTCAAGTATGTCCTCGTGCCGGATCTCCTTGTGAAGAAGCGGCTGGTACTCGAGCATCTTGTTCTCTATTTCGGCTATCTGGTCATCCCACGACCTGGCATCATCCTCCAGTATGCGGTATACTTTCTTTTCGAAGAAGATTTTCTCCAGGGACGAACGGTGCCATTGGTCTTCAAGTTCGCCAAGCTGAATGTTCAGCTCCTTACGGAACAACTCGAGGGTATGGTCGGTATTGTACTTGAGGATTTCGTCGATGCCCATGAAGCAGGGTTTTCCTCCGGAAATCACACAGGCATTCGGTTTCAACGAAACCTCGCAGTCGCTGAAGGCATAAAGGGCGTCTATCGTCTTGTCGGGAGAAACATCGGCGGGAAGATGGATCACGATTTTCGCAGTCGCAGCGGTATTGTCGTCGATTTTCCTTATGCGGATCTTCCCGTTGTCGTTAGCCTTGATTATGGAATCTATCAATGTCGACGTAGTGGTTCCGTATGGAATCTCCGTTATGGCTATGGTATGCTTGTCGATCTTTTCGATGCGGGCGCGAACTTTTACCTGCCCTCCGCGAAGGCCGTTGTTGTATTTGGAGCAGTCGGCGATGCCGCCGGTGGGGAAATCGGGATAAAGCACGAAATCTTCCCCGCGCAGGTAAGCTATCGATGCATCCAGCAGTTCGTTGAAATTGTGCGGAAGTATTTTTTCCGCCAATCCTACCGCTATGCCTTCGGACCCCTGTGCCAGCAGCAAAGGGAATTTGACAGGCAATGTTACGGGTTCCTTGTCCCCTCCGTCATAAGAAAGGGCCCACTCCGTTATTTTAGGATTGAACGCAACGTCAAGCGCGAATTTTGAGAGCCTGGCCTCGATGTAACGGCCGGCAGCGGCCGAATCACCTGTAAGTATGTTACCCCAGTTCCCCTGGGTATCCACCATGAGGTTTTTCTGTCCAAGCTGGACAAGCGCATCCTTTATGGAGGCATCACCGTGGGGATGGAAGCGCATTGCATACCCTACTACGTTCGACACCTTGTGGAAACGTCCATCCTCCTGTCTGTAGAGGGCGTGCAAGATACGGCGTTGAACCGGTTTCAGACCATCTTCTATATGCGGTACGGCACGCTCCAGAATCACATAGGAAGCGTAATCAAGGAACCAGTTCTTGTACATACCGGCCAGCCGGTACTTTTTCTCACCGTCCTTGAGCACTTTTTCATATTTGCCCGAACTTTGTTCTTCACCTTCCAGGGGCTTGTCTTCCAAAGCGTCGTCTATGTCAATATCCTCGGTAATCATTCCATGAGCGCCATGTGAAAAAAGGTCAATCTTCCTTTATGTAACCGAACCTCTTAAGCTCTTTCCTGTTCTCTCTCCAGTCCGGATCGACCTTGACAAATATCTGCAAAAAAACCTTCTTTTCAAAAAAAGACTCCATCTCCAGACGTGCTTCAGTGGCTGTTTTCTTGAGTGCCAAGCCTTTGTTACCGATTATTATTCCCTTCTGGGAATCCCTCATCACATTGATGACGGCACCTATGTCGTAACGTTCCTCCCCTTCATTGAACGAATCTATGACCACTTCGCAGCAATATGGAACCTCCTGCGAGTAATTGGTAAATATCTTTTCACGTATGATTTCCGAAGCGAAGAAACGCATACTCTTGTCTGTGAACGTATCACGGTCATACCAGTCAGGAGCGAACGGAAGATTTCCAAGTACGGCGTCGAAGACCGATTCAAGATTGAATTTTTCCTTTGCCGATACAGGAATTATCTTCGCTTCGGGAAGAAGTCCATGCCACCGGTCTACGAGTCCAAGCACCGACGGCTGGTCGGATATGTCTATCTTGTTTATTACGAGTATTACGGGACACGCAAGTTTGCCCAACCTGTCGATGTATTCCTTGTTCTTATCCGATGTCTCGACCACATCGGTCACATAAAGGATTTCATCGGCATCCGAGATAGCGGAATTCACGAATTCCATCATGGATTCCTGCATCAGGTACTTCGGTTTCAGAATACCAGGAGTATCGGAATAGACTATCTGGTAATCTTCCCCGTTTACGATCCCCATTATTCGATGGCGCGTGGTCTGGGCCTTGGCTGTGACGATGGAAAGCTTCTCCCCAACCAATGCATTCATCAGGGTAGACTTGCCTACGTTGGGATTTCCCACTATGTTGACAAATCCGGCTTTGTGCTTGTCCTCAGCCATATTTACTATTCGTAACTGCCGCTTTTCAGCATGGAAACCTCCTTTTCGGTGAGAAATCTCCAGGCACCCCTGCGCAGTTTACCTTTAGTAAGACCGGCGAAATAGACCCGATCCAGACGCTTGACCTTATATCCCAATGCCTCGAACATTCTACGGACCACCCTGTTAGCACCACTGTGTATTTCTACGCCAAGTTTGGTCATCTTCCCGTCCACGTATGAAAGCTGGTCCGCGTGCATGAGCCCGTCTTCGAGTTCGACTCCCTTGAGAATGGTATCGAAATCGTTTTTCGTGACATCCTTGTCGGTAACCACTTCGTATATCTTCTTCTTATTATAGGAAGGATGGGTAAGCTGTTCGGTAAGTTCGCCGTCGTTGGTGAAAAGGAGGATTCCGGTGGAATCCTTGTCTAGTCTTCCGACGGGATAGACTCTTGCAGGGCATTTTTCTTTGTCGATCAAATCCATCACCGTCTTCTCGGCATGGGGATCACTCGTGGTCGTCTCAAAATCCTTAGGTTTGTTCATCAATATATAAACATTCTCCTCTCCCTTTACGCGTTCTCCGTTGAAACGGATATCGTCGTGGATATCGATCTTGGCTCCGAGAGTAGTCACTACCTGACCGTTGACCGTAATGACTCCGGCCTGGATATATTGATCGGCCTCACGGCGCGAACATATTCCGGAATTCGCGATGAATTTGTTCAGACGCTCAACGTTCGGGTCCTTCGGCTCTGTAGAAACAGGCTGGGGTACCGGTTTGCTGACACGTTTCCTGAAAGGCTTGCGTTCATATGGACGGCGGTCGTCGTATTGGCGGCGAGACCTGTATCCGTCGCTCTTACCGTCGGAACGATATCCGTCCTGACGATGGTCTGAATGATAGCCGTCAGAACGGCGCTCGGAATGGTAACCATCGGAGCGGTAGCCGCCCTGGCTACGATCGGAATGGTAACCGTCGGAACGATATCCACCGGAACGATATCCACCAGAACGTCGGTTGTCTGAATGATATCCACCCTGACGGTGGTCGTCCGAGCGATAAGGTCTTTTCTCCCCTTCTCCTTCCGCTCCATCACCGGAACGGTAATCCCTTCTGTCGTTATCGTACTTATGATAAGGACGACGGTCGTCCGAATGATAGCTATTTGAATGATAGCTGCTTGAGCGATAGCTATTTGAGCGGTATCCCCCGCTGGAACGATATGGCCTGTCGGAATGAAAGCGTGACCTGCTTCCACTTTCGGATTCATTCTCACTAGAACGGCTGCCTTCACGGGCAGTCTCGCCGCTTTCATCGTAACGGCGGTAAGTTCTCCGAGGCCTTCCCTCGAAGTTGCCTTCAGGACGTCCGGATCTCTCATCGGAGTGTCCTTCAAAATCTTTTTCCATTAAATGTTAATATGTTACACTCATTAAAAGCAATAAGTGGCGGCAAAGGTATGTTTTTCATTTAGATTTTCCTACATTTGAAAGCCATTAATTTAAAAAGTGAGAGAGATGGGAAGAAAGAGATTCGAGATTCTAACCCCTTTACAAAGAGAGAATTTCAATGTAGCGCTCCAATCAGTGTCAGGCAACCGGCTGCGTTCGATCCTGACCATTGCCATCATAGCCATCGGTATAATATCTCTCGTGGGTATCCAGACGGCGGTAGAAGCACTTTCAAACCAGATAGCCGAAAGTTTCAGCAAAATGGGTACGACCTCCTTCTCCATCGACAGGGAATATCGAAGCGAAGGTGCACACAAACGCATAAGAAACACATCCGCCGTCTCTTATGACAATGCGATCCGATTCAAGGAAGCCTTCTCGACCCCTGCCAAGATTTCCATAAGCACCACTGCCCTTTCGCTTATCATAGTCAAGGCGGGAGAAAAACAAACCGAACCGAGAGTTTATGTCACTGCCGGAGACGAAAATTACCTTTATGCACACCAATTCTCCGTCAAGGAGGGACGGAATCTTGATAAAAACGACATTGAAAAAGCTTCGTTCGTGGCAGTAATCGGTGCTTCCGTAGCAAAGACCCTGTTCGGCAGGAATAGCCCAATAGGGCAAGTGATCAATGTCAATGGAATCAATTATACTATCATTGGTTCCACGGAACCAGTAGGTGCTACATTCGGCGGAGGCTTCGACAACAATGTGCTTATTCCCATTTCAAACGGGCGCTCTAAATTTCTGGGAGACGACGCATCGTTCGAAATAACCATCATGCCTGACCCTGAAACCGACTACAAGAATGCGATCGACAATGCCGAAATTACTTTTAGGGCCGTACGACGCTTGTCCCCACGGGACCAGGACGACTTCCAAATATACACCAGCACCCAGATGGTGGAAGAATTCAACAGATTGAAACATACTCTGACCCTCGTTTCCCTGATAATAGGCCTCATAACGATTCTCGGTGCTGCAGTAGGGCTCATGAACATAATGCTCGTCTCTGTAAAGGAGCGTACTCGCGAAATAGGGCTAAGAAAGACCATAGGAGCTACCGCAAGAACCATACGCCAACAATTTCTCATGGAAGCGATAGTAATCGGACAAATAGGGGGGCTTACTGGAATCGTCCTCGGGATCGTAGCTGGAAACGTAACCATGGCTATAATAAAGGTGAAAGCTGTCATTCCCTGGCTCTGGATTCTCATAGCCATTGTCGTCTGCCTCCTTGTAAGCATATTCTCAGGCTATATACCGGCAAAACGTGCAGCCGAACTCGATCCCATCGAATCGTTGAGATACGAATAATCCGGCACAATTAATGCAGCAATTGCAATATATTTGCATTATCCAATATAAAGAGACAAAATACTGCAATGAAAAGAAAAGGATTGATGCTTCTTATTTTATTAGGAGCGATGTTTACCTCCTGTAATTTACAGGAAAATACTACAAGTTACTATACACTGACGACCAGATCTTTCAACATAGGATACTGCGGCATAAAATCTATCTCTGCACAATTTCTGGATTCCCTGGATGCGATCTTAATGTGCCGGACTATCGACGGGAACAAGCTCTATTATTTCAATTCGGAGGACGCTTCACTGAATGCAATGTACGATTCCCTATGCACAAAATATGTCGATACTTCATATAACAAGACAAGGACATACAATTACGACGAACTTTCTCCGGTGTTTATGGCGGAAGAATTCTCAAAGATCAACGTTACCAGCAAATCCAATTATGACGATTCACATCCCGCCAATTCAGACATGGGTGACATCGTGACCGTAAATACATGTTCGGAATATCCGTTCATAAGCAGCAACTACACCAAGACACACGACTGGAGCGACATCGACGGCGACGACATCTGGGGAAGGTGGTATTCATCCACCATACTTATCGACAAATACCAGTCCCCTGTACTTGAACTGATAAACAATATAGGAGAACACGACTTGGCGATCATAGGAGGAAAAGTCTACTATGGCAGCAACATGCCTTTCTGCATACTACATTTTATTTCGAAACCTACCTCTTCGAAGAACCAAAGTTTCGAAATAAAATTCGTCACCGATTCCGGGGAGGAATACTCATGCTCTGCGAATTGTACGTTCGAATAAAGGAATGATCATATCCTTAACAGGTTTCAAGGGAGCAGGCAAAAGTTCGGTTGCAGAAGCTCTTGGTATGCTTCTCGAGACACCGGTTTTCGATCTGGACCGCCTGATAGAAAAGGAATATGGTGATATAGAGACATTGATCTACAAAGAGGGTGAGAAACATTTCCGCCTTATTGAGTTTCAAACCCTAGAGGAACTTCTTTTCAGGGAGAAGGACAATTTCATCCTTTCATTGGGAGGGGGCACAATTCTAAATCCCGAATCGCTAGGTCTAATACATAACAACACCCGTTGCGTTTATCTGGACATCCCATATGAAATCGCACTTGAAAGAATCGGGAATTACAGGAAATACGCAATATTCTCAAGATGCCGCAATCGCGGGGGAATAAGGCGCATATACGAGAAACGGCTACCTCTTTACGAAGCAGCCGCAGAATTCAAGGTCGATTCCTATGACCGTTCCATACGTGAAACGGCCGTCGAAATCATTCATAAACTTCATTCAAGAGTCAACCCGTAGCCATCCTGCTGTGGCAGGATATACTTGTCGGGAGTCCATTTGGTCCAGTTCGGGTGGGCCTGCACAACGGCAGGAACAACACCGTGAAGCCTGTTGGTTTGTATGCGCAACTGGTTCAACGTCGTTGAAAGGTTGGCATACTCTTCAGGTATGTTTCCTTCGAAATTGCATTCGAACGCTTGGAACGACGTCAGCTTACTGCAATGAACGATCGATTTCGGCAGAGTCCCCGTCAGTCCCGCACTCCTGTTCAGCATGACGATGTTTAGATTTTCCATGTTGCCGAAGATTTCAGGTACCGGACCGGTAAGATGGTTGGAATAGAACATGAAATTCACCATAGATGTCATGCCGGACCATGCTTCAGGCATGGATCCGGTGAAACCGGCGGAGGAGAAATTGAACCACTGTATCTTGGAACAATTGCCGAGTTCGTCAGGCAGTTCCCCCGTAAGGCCGGTATCGCTCATGAAATTTATATAAACCAACTCCGTAAGATTGCCGACACCGCTTGAAATCGTGCCTGTCAAGCCGGCATTCTGGTGCAGGTCGAGGCTATCCAGCTTGACACAGTCGTAAAGGTCTTCAGGTATTTCGCCGGAAAGAGCCACATTATACAGTGTGAGCTTGCGCAATTCTGTAAGATGTCCTATTGTGGCAGGAAGGGTCCATGCAGACTTTACGGATTTGGAAGCCCACACCAAGCGAGTCACCCTGTCATTTTCCACAGTCACTCCGGTCCATGTGTCGATTGGCTTGGAAGAGTTGTAATAAATGGTCGTCTGTTGCGAAGTGGGACTCGGTATCGGATCGAAATCGCCTTCGGTCTCTTCGATCTGCGCCGCCTTGTAGATCGACAGCAGCGCAAGTGAATCGGTCCGTCTTCCGGCCTCAATGCCTTCCTGGCTGACCGTCACCTCTGCTGTCAAATCCGTCCCGTTCGTAACTGTCACCATGGCATTTCTCGCTTCCATCTCGCTGTTTGCAGCAGCGGAAACGATAACTGTTCCGTCCCCCGTACCGCTTGCAACATCGATTGTGCACCAGTCCGCATTGGAAGTACACGTCCAGGCTACGTTAGAGGCAATCCCGATTTGCGAGGATCCACCTTCGGCATCGAAATCGATTTCAGTCGGAGTCGCGGTAATGGAAGGATTGCTGGCAGCCTGGACAATATCTATTTTTGCGGTTGTATTCGTTGTGGTTTCGGTGAACGTTATCGAAGCGCCGCGCGATTCAACCGTCGTATTTTCCGGGACCGTAAGGTTAACCACGGCGTCGCCGTCACCCTCCGTCTTATCTATCGTGCACCAGTCACCGTCGAGGACTGCATTCCAAGTGGTATTGGCGGTAACGGCTATCGCAAGCTCTCCGCCCGCAGCATCGAATTCCTTCGCAGTAGGAACAACTGAAATTGCGGCGATTACGCCTTTCTGGGTTACAGTCACGGTTTCTGTCAACGTCATGGCCGTAATCGTAATGGTAGCCGTGCGTTCGGTGAAGGAGGCATTTTCAGAAATGGAGACCTTCAAAGTGGCATCGTCGCTTCCGGACTGAGGATATACGGCGCACCATGCCTCGTCGGAAGATGCCGTCCAGTCCACGTTGGTGGTTATGTAAAGGGACTGCGATTCCCCCCCGGTTGTGCACTCTATGGATGCGGGAGTTACTTCCAGAGTAGGAACGACAGCCTTTTTACAGGAAGGAAATAGTAAAACGAGACTCACCGTGAGAGCCGATAGCAAAGGAATCTTAGCTGTTTTCATATTGGTATTTAGCTTTATTTATTATCGCAAAAGTAGCAATTTGCTGTGACAATGCAACAAAAAGGCGACACCGGCATGGTATCGCCTTAACAGATTGAACAGCACAACTGCTATTCGACAACTTGCATATAAGGACTATGATCTGTGGAATCGGTCGAAGTGTCCTGATCCGGCTCAGTGCTGGAGAAACGGATAGTCCCCCCGTTTGGAGCCGCCAGCGGACCTGATCCGCTCGCCTGCCAGTTGGCGGCGCACGTCAGCCTTATGACTACGTTACTGTCAGATATGGCATTCTCGAAGAGCATCACTTCGTCTATTGTAACATTAGTCTTAGGGATATGATGAGTATAGGATACATCAAGGGTATAGGAATTGTAAGCAACCGTCCCGGTCACCAGGTCGCCTGCATATTTCCAAGCGTCACCGTCTTTGTACTGCATTATCCAATATGTCATTCCCGTACCGGATGCACGCGCGTTGCCGTAAAATTCCACTTTGGTTCCCGACTTGAAATTCTTTACCGGAACCGTGAACTCCCAATAGTCACCGGGCCACACTCCGGTATTATACGGTTCTCCTGTAGCTCCTATTACTCGGGCCTCCTTGCCATTGACATCGATGGCGGTATTTTCAGGAAGGTAATTGAAACTGATATATCCGGTCCCCTCCTTTGCAGGAAGTGCGTTGCCGTCGACATAGGCCGAAGTATACCCGTCCTTGTCGGTTGCATTGAAAGACCATTGCACAGGGGTATCAAGGCCGGTCATCGGCTCCTCGGAAGAACTGCGGCGTACTTCCATGTTGTCTATGAATATCCTATTCTTTGTGGTACCCACACCTGAAAGCTGGTAGTCGGCTCCTCCAAGGAACTTGATCTGTGTCTCGGCAGTCGCTCCGGTGATAGTGAAACTGCGTTTTGCAACGCTCTCGCCCCAAGGATCGTAAGAATCGTCATACCAGTTTTGGACATTGGGCCAATTGTTTATCAGGAACGCACTCTGCGAAACCGTCCCGGGACCTATCACCGAAACGGTCAGAAGGCTGTCGTCCTTCGTACCCGCAGCCGTTGCATAGGCGACGGCATAGAAGGTGACGGTTACGTCTTCCGTACCGTTGATCGCACTCAGTTTCGGCGAAATGAGGTCGCCGGCATATTTGGTCTTGCCGAGTTTCACGAATCCATCGCGGGCATACAAGCAAGGCGAATTGGTCACTTCGACGACGGTGGAGGTCCAGCCGTGCGCCCTTTCCTCATCGGTCCAGTAATCGTATCTCGTCTCCCCCTTCACATCGTAGAATACAGTCGAGCCGTAATGCAGCCAGCTGAAATCTTCACTCAGGATTATGGAGTCGTCACTCCCCTTTTCAGTGACGGAAATCGTGGCCGTCAAATCCGCCCCTTCTCCCGAAAATACGACTTGTGCGGTACGGGCGGCGGCGTAAGGATTGGCTTCCACATTCAGGATATAGGAATCGCCGTCGTTGGTAACCGTAATCCAGCTTTCGCTCGCAGTTGCCGTGATGTCCAGGTTGCTCGATACGTTGACATAGACCGTGCCTCCGGCAGCGACGACCGTAGTGTTCTCCTTGTCGATCGTAAGGTAAGGTTCCTCGCCGTCCTGACTGACGATCACCGTCTTAGTCTGGTCTCCGGCAGTCACGGTTATTTCGGCCGTACGTACTATGCCTGCGTTGGCTTCGGCAGTCAGTACGACCTGATTGAAGGTTCCGGGAGCTCCGTTGTCCGGACTGATCGTTATCCAGTCGGCATCGGTGGTTGCAGTCCATGGATAGTTGGACTCTACTGCGAAGTTGGAAGTGCCACCGGATTTAAGTATTACGGAAGGGTCGCTGACATTCAGCTCCACCGGAACGGATTCCTGAATTATGGTAAGATAGAATGTTGCCCCGTTACATTCATACGCTATACATGCTGTACGGGGAGAAATGCCGGTATTCGCCGCAACGGTCAGCAAAGTGGTTTTTTCGCTGTTTTGGCTGCCGGAAACGGCATCTCCCGCTACTCCGCCTTCCGGATAATAGCTTATCCACCCGGAATCGCATGAAGCCGTCCAGTCGAAGTTGCCCGTAACCTTTATTTCACTTTCATCGATGCCTTCAGCCGGTATGTCCAACGTGTCTGCGACATCGAACTGGATCAAAGGTTCATCAGCTGCCACTTGTTTTACATCCAACACTTTTTCATAATCTCCCAACGGGCTCTTCGCAGTAATTGTGATGTTGCCTTCGCGTCCAGCCTGTTCAAGGTTCTCCGCAGCAGTCACGGATACGATGGTCGTTTCGCCCGCAGAGCCGCTCGAGGGGCTGATAGTCAACCATTCGGAATCACTTTCCGCCGTCCAGTCGAAATTGGACGTGATTTTCATACCCCTGGACTGGCCTTCTGCGAACATGGTGAAATCATCATCGTCGACTGTTACGTAAGCTGCAGGGGTTGCAGCCTGGGAAAGGTCGACGGTAGCCGTAGCAAGGTCTCCGCAAGTCACGGTAATGACAGCCGTACGTGCATCGCCGTCGTTAGCATCCACAATAACGTTGACGGAATAATCCGTCACAGCCCCGCCTGCCCCGACAGGAAAAAACGATATCCATTCGGCATCGGAAGTGATTTTCCATGAAGCATTTGCCGTCACATTGAACGTAATGGTACTTTTTACGCCTTCGGCGGGAAGCGATGTAGGGGTAACCGATACTTCCGGATACACAAGTTCGCCGTCCTGGCAGGAAGCAAGGGTGAAAAGGACCGTAAGAACGGAAATCAATCTCAATATCTTTTTCATAGGTTCTATTATTCGTTAGGGTTGTAAACGACCTCAAATTTAGGAGCGTCGGTTTCGGTTCCCGCCCAGCGGTGGGTACCTCCGTTAGGGACGGAAAGTGCACCGTTGCCGTTCGCCTGCCAGTTCGCCGCACAAATGAATCGCATTATGAAGTAGCCGTCGGTTACGCTGTTTTGAAGTTCGAAGGTCTCGTCGATCTGAATATTGGATGCGTTAAGCATTTCGTGGGTATATTGGACATCGGTACCGTTGAGTGTCGTATCCTTGAGTTCCGGAACGTCCCTGAACTTATATGTGGAATCCGCGTTAATGCCGTCCGAAATCTCCATCCTCCAGAATTTCTGTCCCGTTGCAGACGGGCGCGTAAGACCAGTGAAACGAATCTTCGTCCCTTGAGGAAGGTTCGGGGCGGGAATCTTGAATTCCCAATAATCTCCCGGAAAGACGCCGGTAACGTAAGGATGGCCCGTAGAGCCGACGTAACGCATCTCCTTGCCGTCCGTATCGAGCGAAGAGTTGACGAAATGAAACGAAATATACCCCTCTCCCGTATTCGCAGGAAGGGCGTTGTTATCATCATCGGTAAAAGTGCCCTTGTAATCAGCCATCAGATCGGCGCTGAACGCCCAATAAACCGGAAGGTCAAGAAGATTGGAACCTTGAATTATTACAATCGAGGCGCTCATGTCGGAATATGTTCCCGTTCCAACCAAGGTTAAGGTTCCCTTTCGCGGAGCGGAAGCCGGGTCGACGTCGATCGTGACATAACTTGATCCAACCGCAGTTACGCGGAACCATGTAGCTTCGGGATATTCGAAGTCGAACGGGATGGTTACGGTTACCGGGATCTTGAATTCCCCTCCATCCTTGGAACACTTGTATTCGTCTGCGACGGAAAGCGCAGGCACATTGGCCGGCTGTGTTACGGTCATCAGCGTAGGCTGTTCAATACCGTCGACCACGTATGCGAAATATGCCGTTCGCTCTTCGAAAGTAAGGTTTTCGTCAACGTAAACCTTGAAAGTGCCATCCAGGTTCCCTTCTGAAGGATATACCTTTATCCAGTCATAATCTCCCTGAGGCGTTATGACCCAGGAAGCATTGGAACGTACTATATAAACTTCAGGGGAATCGGTATTCCCCGCCAGGGGAGCAGTGAAGCCGGCAACCTTATTGTCCTCGACGGTAAAATAATCTTTTATCGTCGGATCGACCGTGATCCCGTTATCCTTGCAGGACGTCAGAATGGCTGATGAAAGAAGCAGCATCGATGCCGTCAGGCAGAGGCCGCATTTTCTCATTGCATGTGATATAGTTTTCATATCTTGTTTATTCTATTTTAAAACGATTTGACCTTCATATTTCCGGCCGAAACGGTCTGTGGCTACCACTTCGATTCGCGATGTTCCAACATCGGGTTTAGCCTTGAAGAAAAAGAACGATTCGCGCAGCTTGCGGAATTCGGCCACCTTCTTGTGAATCCTGGCATAAGCAGCCTCGACTGCTTCGGCATAATGGGGATCTATTTCGCTGCACTGCTCCATGTTTCCCATAGGTTTTCCGTCCTCGTACCATTCCACCTTCCACTCGGAATCCCATCCCCACACCTTGGCATAGACATATTCCCTATCGTCATCCACTTCACCTCTGTCATAAAGTTCCATTTGGAAGTCACCGTTACGCCCCGCGGTTTTGTAATACCAGGAAAATTCTCCTCTTTTTGATTCGAAGACTTTGTATCCCAGTGGTGTACCGTCAACGCAATAGTTCCCCATCCACCATGCCCCGCATGCGGCGGCTATGTTGAACTCTATTATCCCGGGCTCGGCTTCATAGGTTCCCAGAACGTGCGTATGCCCGGACATGAAGTTTACCTTGTAATCCCTGAGCATCCCCACAAGCCTTTCATGCCCTTTCACCTTCAAATTCTTGAACTTTATCAGATATGGTATGTGCATCGCTATGATTACGTGGGACCCTTTAGGGACATACTTCAGATAACCTTCCAACCATTCCAGCTGTTCACCGGATATCAGGTTGTCGTACTTCCTGTCCCCATGGTATAGGACATCGTCGAGCACCACATAATAATCATGCCCTAGATTGAACGCATAATAAGTGGGGCCGAACTTGTCGCGGTATTGCCTTGCAGCAAGACCGTCATCACTGACGGCTTTGTCGTGGTCGTGGTTTCCGATGACGGGATAGCAGGGGTAAGACAACTTACTGACCGCCTTTTTATATTTTCCCAAACTTTCAAGCTTGTCCCATGCAAGATCTCCGAGAGCTATTCCCGCAATTGCCGTATTCCCTTTCGCAATATAGATCTTCGAAAGCGAATCCATGTCGGAAACTATCTCACTGCGGAAACGTTTCAGCCCGCGCTCGGTTCTGATATGCGAGTCGGCAAAAGCTAAAAGGGTATATGAATCCCTACTTGCACTTTTCTTAAGCTTGAAGTCATAAATATTCTTACCCTCTTTGAACTTCTTGTAGAACAGGGGCGTGCCACTCCCGAACGGAGGATTGTATCCTGACGGGACGACAATGTATACGAAGTATGCGTTTTCGTCCGCTTCTAGAGCATATTTCCCGTCAGCACTCGTGACTGCGAAATTCTTCCCGTCCGTAACCACTACTCCGGAAATCCCCCTTTTGCCGCATCTTACGTTTCCGCTTACATTGCGGGCACTTAGTGCTGAAGACAGGACAAGAAGAAAAAATATGAAGATTGATCGTTTCATTTATCTTTAATTATCTTATGTCTAATCTCCTGATTCTATGGCTTTTTTACTCCACCAAACAGGCGTCCCCATCGTATTTTCCCCTTCTGAATCTCCCATATCGGCCAGAGCCGCCTTGGCATTAGTGCTGTTGGTAGACATGGTCACACTCGGGTATGCGAATCTGGTAGGAAGGACGCCGTCGTTATAGACGGCCCCGTCACCGATCGTCAGTTCCGGGAATCCGGTGCGACGGTATTCGTGCCACTGCTCCATGCCGATTTCAAACAGGCATAGATATTTCTGCTCAGCAATGACCTGTAGTTTGTCGTCATAACGGTCCCAACTGCCGAGGTCGGATTTGAGGTATTCCTTTATCTGGGCGGAAGAAATGGTGACCGGAGTCGAAAGGAACTCATTCCCGAGATCCGACCATCTTTCACATGATGCCGTGACACCCGCTTCGTAATAGGCTTTTGCCGCACTTTCCCCTCCGGAAATCAGGTTGCGCTCGGCAGCTTCCGACAGAATCAGTTCCACCTCGGCATAATCCATATATGTGACGGGAGCATCCTTCTGGCATAGGATTTCATAATTGATCCACGACGTCCCCGGATCGCATTCTATCTGTTGTGCGATCGTACAGCCGGCTATGGTCCCGATCCAGATATCTTTCGGGTTGGTGGAAGTGTATGTGCATTTCCTGCAACGGATCGAAAGGCGGGGATCTTCGTAGTACTGTTCGCCGGAGACGTCGGTCAGGACATTCATCTTGATCCATTGCCTGGTTAGGCGTCGTGCGTTTATGGAAGCTTCGGTCGAAGTTCCGTATTCGCTGATATAAGGGTCTATACCGGAAAAATTAACCGTGGCATTGTCGTCGTTCGATGTTAATATTGGATAAGTGTAAGGATCGTCGACCATCTCGGTCAGTTTTTCCCCTACATTCATCGAAGAGCGTCCGCTCACACGCATCAACAGCCTCATATAAAGCGAATTGTTGAATTTTTGCCAATGTTTTACGTCCCCTCCGTACATTCCGTCCATTTCAGGCTTGATGAAAGTGGGATTAGTGGCATATAGGGTATTGGCGGTCTCAAGGTCGGTGAACATCTCCTCGTAAACTTCCTCCTGGGAATCAAATACGGGGGTAAATGTGCCACCTACCTTCCGTCCGGAAAATGCTTCTGAATAAGGTATGTCGCCGAACATATCAGTCATATTGGACATGAACAGTACCTTCATGGTAAGGGCTATGGCCTGAAGCGCCACATTTTCGTCGTTAACGGCAAGTTCATGCATATGGTCGGCATTGTTGGCATACCTGGCATAGAAGTTCCACTCGCTTGCCCAATCCTGCTCCTCTATCTTGTACCGGTGCTCTTCACGGGTGTACCCAGAAGTGTGGGCGGTTACCTGAATCAATTCGTTGTTGTAATAAATATTGTCGTTTATCCAGTTGTTTGCCGACCAATACAGCAAAGGTTCGAACATCCCTGTGGCCTGTATGGACCCGACTGTCGTCTTGTTCGGGTTTTCGTTGATCTCTTCGAAATTGGCGGTGCAGGAAGCTAAAGCTCCCATGGCCAAAACCGTCAAAAATATGTATTTGATCTGTTTCATTTCCGTGCAGCTTTAGAATTTTATTTTTATATTGAATCCATACGTGCGCGTCATAGGGAAAGCTCCGGACTCTATCCCTTCGTATACCTGCCCGCTCTGCATAACGCCACCCTCGGGGTCATATTGAGGCCACTTGCTAAGGCAGAACAGATTGGTCGCAAAAACTCCCAAACTGATTCCCTGCAGGACCTTGGTCTTCTCTATGGCTTTCTGCGGTATGGAATAGTCCAGACGGGCTTCCTTGAATTTAAGGAAAGAAGTGTCATATGTGTGCGCCTCCATGTTATAACGGTAAAGGGCGTAACTCTGATAGTAGGTATAGACGTTCTCGGTGACCGTATTGTTCACCTGGCAGATGGAATTGCCATCCTCATCGGTTCCAATGATGTTCACGCCCGAAGGGACGATGCCGTCATAACGCCCTTCGAGGGAATTCTCCAGTTTTCCCTGATAGCTTAGGATGGCATCGGTGACTGAATAGCGATGGCCTCCCCACTGGTATGTGAACATACAATTGAGGGAAAGGTTCCTGTAGCGTATCGAGGTGCTGAAACCACCTTTCCAGTCTGGGTTGACATTGCCCAGATACTGGTTCGCAACAAGGGTAGGGAGCCCGGTGGTGGCATCTATTATCACCTGTCCGGAACAATCCATCTTATTCCCGTCTCCATCAAGATAATAGGATCCTTCCGGGGCCTTCTTGGTGGCATAACCGTAAAGTTGATGCATCTCTTGCCCCACATAGGAATAGACATACAGACGGCCCCCTATCGTAGTACCCATATCAGTCTGAAGAGGGGTGGAATCGTCCCATCCGTCCTGAAGACTCACGAGACAGTTTATGTTGCGTGCCCAGTTGCCGTCTATGGACCATTCGAAATCCTTGGTGCGGACCGGAACAATATGCAGCGAGACTTCGAGCCCCTTGTTCGAGATTTCACCGGCATTGATCGTGGTGGAAGTCGCTCCGGTAACCTGGTCTACATCCACATCCACGATCTGGTCTGTCGTAGACGAATAGTATGCGGCTACGTCGAAACCTAACCTGTTGTTAAAGAACTTGTTTTCGAGTCCGACTTCCCAGCTTTCCACGTTCTCAGGCTTGATGTTCGGGTTTGGAATATTACCCGGCAGCGTGAAGCCTCCTGAAATGGAGCTGTTACTGTAATAACTGTCCAGAGAGTAAGGGGAAGTATCGTTGCCGACATTCGCCCAACTGAGACGCAGTTTGGAATAAGTTATCCAAGGAATATGCTCGGAGAAGTTGAAAAGCCTGTCTAGCAGGATACTGCCTGCTACCGATGGATAGAAATAGGACCAGTTCCCGCTTGAAAGCGTACTCGACCAGTCGTTGCGGCCGGTAATATCGAGATAGAAAGTGTCCTTCCATCCAAGGGAGAAAAGGCCATAAAGACTGTTGACCACCTTGTTGCTGCGATAGCCGTAAGGAGTTGCATATACACCGCTCGCTACGTTGTTGACATTATAGACCCCATCTATGTCAAGTTCATCGAGAGTGATGTCGACACGTTTATAATGGTATGTCATGTTGTTGCCGCCGAATGCAGCGGATAAAGTGAACCTGTCGTCGAAAAAGGAGTTGTCGTATTTTAGCAGGAAATCGGAGTTCAATTCAAAACGGTTCAGCGTCTGTTCGGCATAATAGCCGTTTTCGTAACCGCAAGTCAACTTAGGGAAACGCTTGGTTCGGAACTCAAGCTTCTGGTCAAGGCCTGTTTTCGCCGTAAGGATCAGATGCGGAGAAAAGTGTATCGCAATTCCGACCTGCCCTACCAAGTGCCCTTTGTTACTCGTGTTGATGTTTTCGTAAAGGTTCCTGTAAGGGTTGTAAGAACCAGTCCCTGCTACGACAAGGGACTTGCCGTCAGCAGAAATAGTGGAATTGCGGTTTTCGGCCGTCCATCTGTTGTTGAAATATTCGTCCTTCCAGCAACTCATGGGGTTATTGTTGTATCCCCAGCACAGGTCGTACATAACGGTCGTCTCATCATAGCCGGAGGCAGGCATGTTGCCGCTGTCGGTGGAGTAATAATTTATGTTGGAATTGATGTCGATGTACTTGTTCACTTTGGTATTGAAAGAGAACGAAACGGTCTCCTTAGAGTATCCCGTATTCGGAAGTATCCACTTGTTGCGGGTATCGGTTACTGCGAGACGCACGCTCGTACCCTTCCCATTACCTCCTGAGATCTCGATCTGGTTGTTGAAAGTGACACCTGTGCGGAATATGCCGGTATACCAGTCGTCGGCATAAACCCAAGGCTTGGCCGTGAATTCGCCTGTTTCCCAGTTATAACTGGAATACTGGTAACGGTATTTGCTGGAATCGAATTTTTCCCCCCACGCATATCTTGAAACGTTGCGAGACGGATTGTCGGACGTTCCAGTCTGCGATTCGTCAAGGGTCCAGAAACAGAACTCGTTCAATCCCATGTCGGAGCCTGAACCATATTCTGTCTGGAAATCAGGCCAGTATCCTGCCTGTTCGAAAGCTACGGAAGAATTGAAAGTAACTCCGATCCCCTTTTCGGTACGCCCTTTCTTAGTCGTTATGACGATTGCCCCATTTGCTGCACGCGAGCCGTAAAGAGCCGTTGCGGCAGGTCCTTTCAGGACCGATACCGATTCGATGTCGTCCGGATTGATGTCGGATGCCCCGTTGCCGTAATCGACCGGAGCCGAAGCGGAAGTGTAACTCGAACCTGAAACGGCCGACATTCCGGAAGAGATTGGAACCCCGTCCACAATGAACAGTGCCTCGTTCGAGCCGTAGTTTAAAGATTGGTCACCACGAAGGGTAACACGAAGGGAACCGATAGGCCCTGAACTTGCGGACTGGAAAGTCAGGCCGGCGACTTTACCGTTCATTCCGTTCAGCCAATTGCTCGAAGCCGTTTGGGTGATGGCCTTGCTGTCCACTTTGCTGACTGCATACCCCAGGGATTTCTCCTCACGGGTAAGTCCTAGCGCCGTAACTACGACTCCTTCGAGTTGCTCAGCGGATAATTTCATCTTCACATTGATGACTGCCGAATCACCGACTACAATTTCCTGGGGTTCGTAACCAAGACACTGGAACTGCAGGACATCACCCTTATTGCATACGATTCTGTATGTCCCGTCGGTTTCAGTCATCACTCCCGTACTTGTGCCTTTGATAATAACGCCGCAACCCAAAACAGGGGTCTTTCCGTCAGTCTCAAGCACAGTTCCCTTCACAGTCATCTCCTGTGCTAATGCGGCGGTGCCGCACAATAGCAGAAAAAGCACTGCGAGATACTTCATCAGGTAGTTTTTGAAACTCATAAGTCGATTTTTTAAGTTAGTTTAATGATGGTTATGTATTTTATTGCATTGACACGGAAAAATCCTTGGGCCTCTCCATCGTCTGGGTGAACACGTCGCCGTCGGGCTGCGTCAGCGTGATCACCAATGTCGAGGTGGCAGAAGAGGCTGTACACTTGAAAAGATGGGCGGTTGTACAGGTGACGAATGAACTCGTCGGCGTAGCTCCCGCATTCAAACGGGGAGCCTCATAGGAGATGATGTGAAGGGGATCCTTCCCTGCAAACCTCGTTACAACCAGTTCCTTGCCGTTTTCCGTGACTTTCAGCGACGACCCTTTCTCCCAGTTGAAAACATTTATTATCACCTCGTTGGCAGAACTCGGGGATCCGTAATCCGAAACATAGGAGGCGAACGCATCCTTGTAA
>JALCST010000009.1 GCA_022653675.1 Bacteroidales bacterium
TTGCAAACGTTGTTGCATTGCTTCCGAAATCGTTGTACCATTGATTCCGAAAATGTTGCAGGGTTGCTTCCGAATTCGTTGCAATCCTCGTTTCTGAAAATGTTGCATTCTTCATTTCTGTTAACAGATGAGTTTGGAGATCCATGAACCTTTCCTGCCGGAGACTTCAAGGCTAAGCTGTGTCAGTTGTTCCTCCGCACGTCCCGTCCTCCTCGAATACCTGCGTATCCCGGAAGGCAATCGTTGTGAAAACACCTTTTTCTTACACCTTGGATTGGTACATACGAACTTCTTGATCTGCAACTTTATGAAAACTTCTCTTGCACAAACCGGCAAATCCTGCAAAGTCCTGCAGTAAACGCTGTGAATCCTGTGGCTCCTTTTCCCGCACAAGGGACATGTGCCGTATTTCTCTTTTGTTTGAGCCATGATGATTATTCTTGACTCTTCAACATGCACGTCATTGATGATTATTCCGGGAAGTTGTAACAGGGTATTGAAAAAGCAGTATTCGCTATTCTTGGCAAATCCATTCATTTTATATCTAAATATCTGATTATAAATTACTTAAAGTTAAATATAATTTGTCGGATTTGCTAATGTTTCTACATATTATTTATCTGTTATCCAAATGTTTAACTGTGATTTTGCTTATCATTTCAATGATTCCCAATCTTCACCAAATTTGACGAAGAACCATTCTTCATTTCTGTTAACATTTATTCATTTTTCACCTTTTTATTCAGGTGAACGAGCTTCATTCTTAACCTTTTTAGGCTGGATTCTGTGGCAGACTATGCTCCGGATTACGTAACGAAGAACCATTCTTAGTTTCTGTTAACAACATCGGGATTCAATGCAGACTATGTTCTGAATTATGCACTCGGAATACGCGGTTATCTGGTGGCTTAAGAACCACTAAGCAATAATCATGTACGACAAACAAAAAAGAATGAAGTCCGACTCCCGAAACTCCATTCTATTAGGCGAGGCCTAAAAGGTCTTATGTAGAGCTATGTGTGTGAAAATACTGAAAGCCTTGCTGCTACACGTTACTCGAAAATTTTGAAGGATAGTAGCTACTAGTAGTTACTAAGTATATACCTCCTGCGAAACTTTCGCGCCCAATTCCTTTGTCAAGTCAATACCTGTCCACTTTGTAAACATGAACTTGTGTCGCCTAAAATATCGTTCTATGCACATTTGCGCAGTTTTGTCTATATTCATGACTTTGCATATTTTTTTTCTATCGTTATGTATGAGATATGGACACGCCATCAAGTCAAGCGTGAGAATCATCAACTCTGCATCTTTCCTTGGGTCAGGCAACCCGCTATTCTCATATTTACTGTTAATTCCTTCTATTAGTATTTTTTTGTCCTTCTCAAATGTTTCTATATTTCCGTAATAGTATAGCAGTATGATGATTGACAATGCATTAAGCTGAGACATGTCAATACTATTTCCATTTTCATCAGTAAAATACTTCTCCAATGATTCCGCATCAATACCGTATTGTTTTGGCATTGACTTTAGTGTAATCAGAAAATACAAAGTTTCTATCTGAGCGTCAACATCAAATGATGTGGTTTTAAAGACTATTCCAATCTCGCTTTGAATTTTCTTAAACACCTCATCTCGGATGGCGAGTGAAAAACGCTTGATAATCTTTTTTTCTTTTTCTTCGTAGTTATTTCCCAGATAGATGATGATATTATTTAAGATATTCATCATTTTTAATGTCGTGTTTACACGCTTACAGTCAGAATACAGAAAAAATATAACGTCGAGCAAGCCTATGAGATAACGAAGAAGCATTTTTTCCATTTGGAGCTTCTTTTTTCGGCAATCCTCCACATGTTCGCCTTTATCTATTGCTTTACAAAGCACATAGAATACATTATCAAACTTTTTGAAAAGACGTTCCAGCTTTGTAGCTATCCCTGCAAGCGTATAGTTCATTATGTCTTTGCTATTTACGCCATTCTCAACCATCATAGATTTGAACGCCCTGTTGAATTCTTTCGAATTTATATGGACAAAGTCTTTGCTCTCAAGAGCTTCTTTGATTTTTTGCTCATCAATATCAACCTCTTCGTCCTCTACTTCTGTCTCTGTTTCTTTTTCTGGCTGTGCCATTTCTTGAGGATTATGCATTTTAATAGAATCGGAAAGCAAAGCATCAATTTTGATTTTAGCCCTGGAAATTGACGTGATGAACGGTCTTTCTAAATCATCACTCTTCTCCTTACTGATACTCAGTTTATATTCATGAAGTAAGTCTTCGAAAGCACGCATCGCCACATCCAAGACTTTGCTATCATTATAGTAAAAAAATATGTCATCAACATATCGGTAACATTCATATTGTTCCTTCCACTTATAACCTGCATCTAGTAATACCTTGGCAACACGCTTATCAACATATTGAAGGATAGTTTCTGCAAATATTCTGGAGAACTCAGGACCAATAACGATTCCATTGGTTTCGTTATAGTTCATGCGTTGCATGATGCTATCCCACGCATCACCAAACGATTTACTATTTTTATACTGTTTTTTATATTCATACTTGCCACCACAAATAGCCCATGCTATAGAATGTGTATATATACTGTCGAAACAGCTCTGAATGTCGGATTTATGCAGATGAGCAAATCTTTTCTCGGCATTCTGATACCGATAGTCCTCGTAGAATTTATAAATATTGGAATATTCCTTGTAGCTGAAATATGTTTTCAGGTTTTCATATTCATTAAAGAACAGTTCCAGTTTATCCATTTTTTTACCCAACAAAGTGTGATGTAATCTATCTTTATAATAGAAGAAACATGCCACACTCTTTGGATGCCGCAAGGAGAACCGATCTTGATCGCAATAGTAGAGCATCAAACTCTTATACTTTTCATAAAAAGAAATCATTTCTATCTGATTCACAGGGTGAATCAATGCAAGGCGCCGTAACCTGTTGGGTTTATGTTGAATCTTGTATAAGAAAGGTATGCTAACCGTATTGCGCTTTTCTCTATCCAAATTAACATGATTTATTGTCAATGTTTTCAAGTCTACTGATAGATATGGTCCAAACATAAAATTGAGTACCGCAAGTGCATCCTTATTGATATCTTTTTTCCAATACAATTCATCTTCTTTCAGTTCGATGCTATTGCTGACAAGAAAACAATAGAAGTAGCGATTGCTGAAAATCACCGGCAGCTCGTATGGAAGAACGTCAGATAGCAATACGCGCTCTTTCTTGTATTTCAGTCGTATTTTTTTTTCTCTTCCTTATCATAGCCAGTTACTTATTTCTTTCAATCGTTTACTGTTGAACTTGAACATAATCCGTTCTTGCCAACGCCTTTTAAAGTCAATAGATTGAACTTTACCTTCAATTCTATTAATATATTTTGTTCTATCAGATGTACCTTTTAGCACCTCGCTATATGGGGTAATGGATTTCGTTCGCAAATAACCAGTAAGATTTTCTAAATCTTCAAAGTCAGTCAGCAAGTCACTGCCATAATACAAACCAGCTTTTACCATCGCCTTAGACTTCGTCAACCGATAGTTACCAGATATTAGATTGAGGGAATCGATCAAATCTTTTTCAGCCCGTTTAATGTCAAACATACTTACTTTCTCAAAATGATTAAAAGCTGCATCAATCTTTTTAGTGATTCGGTCAAACTTGTCATCCGACATTTTAAAGGTGGATACTAACTCTTTCATGGGTTGTTTTTTCATAAAAATCTTATAGCCCAGATATGTAACCTCTTGATCAGCAGTACTCGAATAGAAATTTATCAACTTACATTTCTTTTCAGTAGAATCATTATTCTTTAGTGCCAATCCATATTTCAGGAACAGGGTTTTCAAATCCTTGTAATACTGTAATATTGTTTTCTTATCAGGCAGACCTACAAGAATCATGAATATGTCATCTACATAACGAACATAAAAAATAACTTCTTCTCTATTCTTTATTTGTTCATCTATGTCGTGCATGTATATCTCTGACAAGTATGAACTTATGCCAATGCCCCTCGGTACACCACAATCAGCTTTTATCTTTGTTGAATCTTTCTGATCGTTATACTCTTTCAGTATTCCATGAATCATCCCCTTAGTTTTGTTATTAACGAGATTGTTGTCATCTACCTTTTTTAGTAGAGGTACTTGCGGGATTGACTCGTAAAATCCAGATATATCTGTTCGAATAATAAAGAGTGGTCGTGATGTGTTTAGTAAAAGCCTTACATTCGACATTATTTGATGCTTATTGGCTTGCTTCACATCGAATAAACCCCTTAATGAACGCTGTAAGTTCTTAATAGCATAGAAATTCACCCACATAGTCGTGTCAATTGTGAATATCTGTTTGTCATCTTTCACATAATTACTCATCGGAAATGTAAAGTCCTTAACATTGGCAACTTCTGCATAACGGTTCAACTCAGCTATCAATTCCTCGTCACGCTTATTTTGCTTATCTTTTATCTCTATGCGAATATTCTCAAGTTCTCCTAATTCGTCGGTTGTTCTGTCTGTCTTTTTTTTCTTGGTGATATCGTTCGCCTTATCTTTCAGTGTCTTCATTTCCATGACAATGCGCCTGTACGTCTCTGGCATTGCATCGAAGGCGATGTGTCCCTTACGGTTTTCTTCATTGAAAATCATAAGATAGTTCTCGGATGAAAAAGATTGATCGAACATAAATTATTAACATTTAAGGAGGATGTTACTCATTCCTTAATTTTCTTGTCATACGTGTTTTTTCTTGGCTTGTCTCCAGTTATGTAAATTTTGAAAAACTAATAAAATCATTTGCACTCCTCATTTTTATTAAAATGAGGAGTCTTGTTATTATAATTTTTCATATATTCAATAATATGTTCTTCTTCCCATTTCTCGGTAACTTCTCTGGTCGTTTTGTCGCCGATAATATGCACGTGACCAAATTCTTTGTTTTGCTCGTGTTTCTTCTCTCTTCGATCCGGATCATTTATAATTCCGATGTAAATAAATGGTCTAAAACGATGTCTTGTTAAAAGCAAATCTTTCTCCTTTATCTCGACCAATTATCCAACTGGACATTCGTTTCTCATAGTTTCTTTACCTCGTTTAAATTTTCAATAAAGGTAAAGAATTATTTATCAATGTTGTACGCGCTTAATACTCGTTTTGTCCAGAAGTATTATTAATAATTCCGAAAAGAATATATACTGCCGATATGAAAATCGTGGGCAGCCATAAGTATTGATATTTATTGAGTTCATGATTGTAGCTCAGATTAGCAGGTTGCCCGCTTCGGCGCGGCGGGTGGATCCTATGCTGCGCGTAGCATTGGCTTAGCAAATCCCAACACACACTCCAAACCCGAGGTTTGGGTGCGAAAGTTGCGTTATATGCTTTGTGGAGCATTTTTGGTCTCCAAACCTCGGGTTTGTACTGCGTGGCTAAAAACATTTTGCTATTTCAGACAAAAGACACCTGAGACGTGACCGAGCAAGGGAAATCGTTGCGGATATGCCAGGACTCGATGACCGTCAATCTTGCGTATCAGGCCAATGATCCGAGTGCCGGGATGTTTTTATGTGGTACCGGATTTCACGGAAAATGTCATTTATCGGAAACTTCTAAGTGATAAGTCGGATACGGAACCGGCAACCATAATTATGAAATAGATTTTTTGTTGGCAGGGGGGAATAAGATTTGTCCCGTGGAGGTGAAATCATCGAGTTATAAAACCCACACATCCCTGGATGCGTTCACTGCCAAATATTCTGGAAGGATCCTGAACAGATATCTTCTATACACAAAGGATTTGCGAAAAGACGGGGATCTTTTGTGTTTACCGGTTTAGGGTTTGTACAGCGGGCTAATCCCTCAAACAGCCTATTGGAACGACATAAACTCCGTCATCCCTTCTGAAAGCATATTTCCCAACGGCGGTAAGTACCATCAGGAATGAAGGAGATTTCATTTTTGTCGTATCGATTTTATTAGACAAGGTCAACAGCGTATTTACGCCGTCTTCTATAAGGCTGTCTCCTCCGAGCTTAATTTCGATCAACCCGTAGGAACCATTCCGAAGATGTACCACGGCATCGCATTCCAGATTGTCTTTATCGCGATAATGGTAGACTTTGCCATCCATGGCATCCGCGAAGACACGCAAGTCCCGTGCGCATAAAGTCTCGAAGATCAAACCGAATGTTTCCAAATCGTTGATCAGGTCATTCGGTCCGAGACCTAAGGCTGCGGTCGCTATGGACGGGTCGACGAAATACCTGTTATCCGAGGTCCTGATTGCGGTTTTCGAACGAAGATTGGGATTCCAAGCCGACATATCTTCTATTACATATATTTTTTTGAGGGCTTTTATATAAGAACCGACAGTATCTTCATTGAATGTAGACGACTCATTGGCTTTCATATCATCCCGAATCGTAGTCAATGGAGATTGGGCCCCCTGGTTCCTCGCATATGACCTTAACAACCTCCGGACCTGTTCAGGATTCCTTTTGACATGGTCGGCTTCCGAAATGTCCGTTTCTGCCACGGCATCGACATAATCGAATGCTTGGTCTAATGCGACGTCGCGTTCCATCGTCAATGTGTCCGGCCATCCGCCCCTACACGTAAGATATGCAATGTCTTTCAGGTCCAGGTCGCAAGTCGCGGCAATCTTTTCCGGAGATTGGAACAACTCCTTCAAACTGACGGATCCGTTCGAATCTCCAGATTCCCACAAGCTCATCGGACGCATGATAAGCCGGGCGATTCTTCCGGTACCGGAATGTTGAATAAGTCTTTCCTCTTCCTCCTTCTTATCGTGCATTACGACCGATCCTGTCAAGATAAAATGGCCGTGACCTTTACGATGGTCGACTTCAAATCTGACGGCATCCCATAAAACAGGAGCTACTTGCCATTCGTCGATCAGACGCGGAGTAGGACCATCCAAGATTAAATGTGGGTTAACGTTTGCCAGCTTGATATTTTGTTCACGGCTGCCTGTATCGGCCATGTATAGCGCACTTTTAGCCACTTGTTCCGCTGTGGTCGTTTTCCCGCACCACTTTGGCCCTTTTATAAGAACAGCACCTTTGCCGGCAAGTTTCCTTTTAAGCAAGTCATCGGCTACTCTTGGTCTATAATCTTTCATATCAATTGATTTTGCAATCAAAGGTACAACTTGTTTTGGATAATTCGGCGAGTTGGCGCGATTTTGTTCGGCCGATTGGCTAAAAGTCGTTCGGCGAGTTGGCGGTTTTTCACCTGCAAACCTCGGGTTTGTACAGGCCAGGGGCGGGGAGGTACTCTATTTTTTTGACGAAAGATTGTTGCTCAAGGTAGTCGCATCGATAATTGGTAGCGGATATTTAGAAAGATTGGTTCCTGCAGTCTTAACTACGAGAATTCCGCGCATGGTTCCGACGGCGACGTTCAGCAAATGCGGCATGATATCGTTGATTGTCATGTTGCCGTCATCGTTTTTTACAACGAATGAGGAAAGATTCTTGACCTCGAAAGAAAAGCGATAGACGCTTTCGAGGATAGGTTCCTCTTTGAGAACATATCTTACTCCGAAGGAAATATCAATAATATTTGTCTCAGTGTTCGGAGAAACCCTATTGGAAAACTCAAGTTGGAGATCTTCCGGGGCCGTAGTGCCGTCGCACTTGTTTGCAGCCATCATGAATTTCTCTTCATTGACTGACAGCAGCCGCATTTCAATATTATTATTTGATTTTGCCATATCTAATTGGTTAGTTTTTGCAAGTTTGTTTTCCATGAATCATAGTTCGATGCGCTGTAACGGCTTGCTTCTTCGTTATTCAAAATGGAAAATGGGTTGACGTTGATAAAAATAGCATTATCCTGGTGGCGTTGTTTGACAACTTCGACGATCGGTTCGCCAAGAACGGTTTGGATCTTGGCAAGAGTCTTTGTGGTAAAACCGTGATCTCCAGTCAACCACCTGGAAATTTCGGATTCTTTTTTACCCATAAGAGTTGCAAATTCTCGTTGTGTCATATTTTTTGCCTTGAGACTGTCATAGATCTTATTGGCTATGTCAATATTAAGACCTGCTTCCTCCTTGATTTCGGAAGAAACGTTTGCAAGACATTTTTCAAATAGGGCATTCTTTTTCATTTTATGCTTATATTATGGTTGTTTCTAAAATTTTCTTAAGGGTGTCAAAATCATCGTAGTCTAACTTAAGCTTTTTGCTTCTGGCAAATATCGAATGTTCTATTTTCCTAAGGGTTTCGACGATATCCGCCAAAATCGGATCATCTTCATATCTACGAGTTGTTTTGATTCCGCCATTGCCTATTATCAGCAAACGGTCTGAAAATCTGATACAGTACAATCTTATGGTGCCGATGTCTTTTTTTCTTCTTTGCTGGATAACCAATGGAATAGCAACTACGTTTCTTCCCTCCGGCCTGAAAAGGTTCTCCCGCGCTCCACAATCTTTCAGCATTTTATCAATTGCAGCAATGATTGATTCGAAATCGCACTTCAACTGAGCTTCGCTATGGGATGAGTGATTCAATAAAAACTTCTCGAACTCTGTCATTTCTTCGCCGTCATACTTCGGCGAATAGATGCTTACCTTATCGGTTTCCATTAATAGTTCGAGCTTCCCCATCATTCCATAAATTTGGAATACAAAGATACAAACTTTCTCATTGCAAATGAAGAAAACTTCACTTTTTTGTTAAGTTTCTAGGTGGGGTAACTCTGTACAAACCTCGGGTTTGGTGGCGAAAGTTGGGTTATACGCTCTGTGTGGCGGTTTTGGTTACCAAACCCCGGGTTTGGATGGCGGGTTAAATGCTACAAGTCCATTTGGTCCAGGAGTTTGCGTAGCATTGTCGCGGAACTTTCCAGCTGCGCCTGCTCTTCCTTGTTCAGATTCAATCGTACCACATGATTGACGCCTGTCGCATTCAATACGGCCGGCAACCCGATGTACAAGTCTTTGACAATGTCGTAAGTACCGCCGTTATATGCCGAAATCGGTACGATCCGGTTGTCGTCGTTCAATATGAAGGAGGTGAGGCTTACAAGGGTCATGCCTATTCCGTAATAGGTTGCTTTCTTGCGTTTTATGATTTCGTAAGCGGCGTTCTTGACCGAATTGTGGATCTCTTCCAGATCGTTGAAATCGGCATTCGGGATTGTATTCATCACGTCCACAAGCGGTTTCGCCCCAACGTAGGCGTTCGACCAGCAAACGAATTCGGAATCACCATGTTCGCCCATGATATAGGCGTGGATGTTTTTCACCGAAATGTTGATTTTTTTGGCGATTTCGAACCGTAACCTTGCCGTATCGAGGGACGTCCCGCTGCCGATCACCCTTGACGACGGCAGGCCGGAAGCCTTCCATGCGACGTACGACAAAATGTCGACCGGGTTCGACGCGACCAGGATGATCCCATCAAACCCGCTTTTTATTACCTGGGTTACAACGTTTTTCATGATGGCCGCATTCCTGTTCAATAAATCAAGCCGCGTTTCCCCTTCTTTTTGCGAAACGCCGGCCGTGATTACGACGATGTCGGCGTCTGCACAATCCTCATATTCACCGGCATAGATTTTCATTATCCTTGGAGCGAATGACATTCCATGGTTCAGGTCCATGGCTTCGCCTTCGGCGCGTTCTTTATTGATGTCGATCAAAACCAGCTCGTTAACGGTTCCCTGGTTCAGCAGGGAATAAGCATAGCTCATCCCGACCATCCCGGTGCCGATGATCACGACCTTACTTTTTGTAATAGTATCTGTTCTCATTTTTTTATATTTTTAATTTGGCTCGTTTCATTATCTTTTCCCGGAAGATTTATCAAATCTTTCATGATTTAGGTGAATAAAATTCAAATACTGTTGCCCTGTTTGTAACATAACGTTAAATTTTAAATGTATTAAACGCCTTACTTTCAGTGGAAAACGTCGTAAAGATACGATATAAACTAAATGTTGCAAAAAAACCTCCTGCACCACCTGTACAAACCTCGGGTTTGGTGGCGAAAGTTGGGCTATACGCTCTGTGGGGCATTTTTGGTTACCAAACCTCGGGTTTGTACGGGGGGTTCTCATAGGTGCAAATTAAGCACAAGAAAAAATGCTTAATCTGATTTTACTTCATAAAACGCTGATATACAATCAGCAATGGCTGCATGCTAATACTTGTGTCCTCGATTCCATGCTTATTAAGGCTATTAATTACTGCTTAAGATGAATAAGTATTGCAAAATAAGCTAAAATATTTATTATTAATAGGACATAATTCTTAACTTTGGTACCAAAGAAAAGAACCTGCCTAATGGAATACACGGAAATACTTGAGAAGCAAATTATAGGACGCCTGAGAGTTGACAATCCATGGTGGACTGAGAATGTAATCCCACAATTTTACAGAGATATGACACCTCGTATCTACATTGATATCTTTTATCCTCTTGTCAGCGACCTTAGTGTTCGCAGGGCTTTGATCCTTATGGGACCCAGGCGTGTTGGCAAGACGGTCATGATATTTCATACCGTCCAGAAGCTGATAGACAGTGGTGTCTCGCCACAAAACATCATTTATATCTCCGTCGAAACCCCGATATACAACAATATATATCTTGAACAACTCCTCAACCTTGCCAAACAGGCACTCAATAAGCCAGAACGGGATAATGCTACATATTATGTCTTTTTCGACGAAATCCAATACTTAAAAGAATGGGAAGTTAATCTCAAGTCTCTCGTTGACACATATAGAAATATGAAATTTATAGCCTCAGGATCAGCTGCTGCAGAGCTAAAGAAAAAAAGTGATGAAAGCGGCGCGGGCAGGTTTACGGATTTCAATCTTCCACCTTTGACATTCTATGAATACATCCATTTGAAAGATTACAAACAGCTCCTGTCCGAATCTGAAATCCTTTGGCACGGACACAAAATACCATGCAATACTTCGGTAGATATCGATAAACTCAATGCATTATTTATCGATTATATCAATTACGGAGGATATCCTGAAGTAGTATTCTCTGATAAAATCAGGGAAAACCCCGGACAATTCGTAAGGCACGATATCATTGATAAGGTCCTTCTCAGGGATTTGCCGAGTTTATACGGTATCTCCGATGTCCAGGAACTCAATTCGTTTTTTACGATGATTGCATATCATTCAGGAAAACAGTTCTCATACGAAGCCTTGTCGAAAGAATCCGGTGTACGTAAGGATTTGTTGAAGAAATACATTGAATATCTTGAAGCTGCGTTCCTTATCAAAGTAATCCATAGGACGGATGACACGGCAAAGAACTACCAAAGGGAGACCAGTTTCAAGATTTATCTCACAAATCCTTCACTTAGGTGTGCCCTTTTCCAACCGATCAAAGAAACAGACGAGGAAATCGGCAATATGGTTGAAACGGCTGTGTATGCACAATGGATTCCGCGAATCGGGACCAACATCAGTTACGCTAACTGGAACTTCAGCAGAAAGGACAGAGGTGAAGTTGATATAGTCGGCATAAACCCGGCTAAACTAAAGCCGGAATGGGCCGTTGAGGTAAAATGGTCGGACCGATATTATGAAAAACCAGACGACCTCACGTCATTGAAAACTTATATGGAAAGAAACTCTATGGATTATGCTATGGTAACGACCAAGACGACAACAGGCATGAAGGAAATGCCGTTCGGTATACTCCAGTTCCTGCCAGTAGCATGCTATGCATATACAGTAGGTGAAAACACACTTAAATCAACAAAAGCATCATTTGGACTTTGATGTACTCCAAACCTCGGGTTTGGGTGCGAAAGTCGCGTTATACGCGCTGTGGGGCATTTTTGGTTACCAAACCCCGGGTTTGTACGGGGGTTCTTAATGTGACTTTACTTCATAAAACATTGATATACAATTATCAATGACTACATATTAATGATGATTGTACTCCAAACCTCGGGTTTGGGTGCGAAAGTTGGGTTATACGCGCTGTAAGGCGTTTTTGGTTACCAAACCTCGGGTTTGTACTGCAGCGGGTTTTAAAGGGTACAGCGTGGGGTTTGTACGGCGGTGCGTGCACTCGTGCCCCCTCGGGTTTGTACAGCGGTACTAGATGATACGGCAAACGGCATTTATTATTAGAGTTGTTTAGCAAAATGGGGGGAATCGCTTAATTCAGGTATTTGAATAACCCCTTAAATCCACTTTTTTTTACTTCCGTTCCTGCGATAATATTGTGTAAAACAAATAATAGAACGATTCGGGTTCCGATAGTGTTCCAAAAAGTGTGTCTGAGAAAAACAAAGGCCAATATTTTTAAGAGATTTGTAAAACAAAAAAGAGTACAACTTAAAAACAAAGGCCTTATGGAGTACACAAAGGAACAAATTTCCGAGTTAATAAGCAAACATACGGAAAGGGAACATGGATTACAGGATTTATTGGAAATAATGCTGGAGAGCATGATGAGTGCGGAACGAGGGGAATACCTGTCAGGAGACAGGAGTGGCGACAAGGGTAACGGGTATAGGCTTGGACACACATACGGCCAAGGGCGGACGCTGGAATTCCGGATACCGCGAGACCGTTACGGTAATTTTCATCCCCAGATACTTGCGATATTGAAGGACCAGGAGGAGGAATGCGAGAAGCTGGCAGGGGTGTTATATACGAAAGGACTGACGCAGAGTCAAGTGGGAGATGTCTTTGAGGAGATATACGGGGAACACTACAGCAAGGCGAGCATATCGCGTATGCTGGAGTACCTGCGGAAGGACGTTGGGGAATGGTTATGCCGGTCACTCGACGAATATTATCCCGTGCTGTTCATAGATTGCGTTTTCATAAAGGTACACAGACGAAGGAGCTGTGCTTCTGAGGCCTTTTATGTTATGGTTGGTGTGAAAGACGACAAGACACGGGAAGTACTTGGCATATATGATCGTCCTGCGGAAAGCGCAACGGGTTGGTGCGAGATGTTGAACGAGATCCGCAAGCGGGGTGTCGGGAAGATAGGTCTTATCGTAGCGGACGGTCTCGGCGGATTGGACGAAGCTGTGGCCGCATCTTTCCCCGGAACGCCATTACAGCGATGTACGACACACTTGAAGCGCAATATGATGAATCGCGTCCGTCATGGCGACAAAGCCGAACTTGCAGAAGACCTGAGGCAGGTATTCCGTACAGGGGATGAATCATATACGGTGGAAAAGGCGTGGGACAGGTGGCAGGCACTTTGTGGGAAATGGGGTAAGGATTACCGGTCGATCCGAAATATGTCCGGCGATCCGCTTTATAAAAATTACTTCACGTATCTCAATTACCATCCGAGGATACAGTCGATGATATATACGACGAATTGGATAGAACGGCTCCAGAAGGACTTCAGAAGGGTTACCAGGATGCGTGGGGCTATGCCTAACGAGGAATCGGTCCTGCTCCTGATGGGTAAGACGGCCATGGACAAGGAGGCCTATTACCGGCAGTTGCCCGGTATCGATCGTGACAAGACCCTTTTCCCGGACTGACAGATAATGTTTAATAAAAACAAAAAATAAACACTAATTTTGATCGCTCTTTTAAATCATTGGTCTGGTTCCAGACACACTTTTTGAAACACTACCCGGGTTCCCCCCGGAATCCACTTCTTTATCACATAGCGGAGATATGGAAATAAAAGTAAATATTTTTGTTTCAGGAACAATGAAAAAATCGGTTTGAAACATTTATTAATAACAAATCACAAATCTTAAAAACTAATCATTAAACCATAAAAAAAGCCCATGAAAAAATTATTGACCTTATTGCTTCTCGGACTGAGCTGTGTCGCGTTTGCCCAAAACAAGCGGACAATCACCGGCAAGGTTACAGGGGACAACGACGAACCTTTCGTAGGGGTCTTTGTCACCGAGCAGGGAACGAACAACGGAGCACCCACTGACATTGACGGTAATTATTCAATTACCGTCAGGAATGGAGCTACTCTTGTTTTTACATTCATCGGTTACAAGACCCAAACATTTGCTGTCGGAGAATCATCCGTCATAAATGTCAATATGGAACAGGATGTTTCCAATCTGGAAGAGGTCGTGGTCATCGGCTACGGTACTTCCAAAAGGAGCAGTCTTACCGGGTCACTTTCTCAGGTAAGCAGCAGTTCATTTGAAAATCAGAAAGTCACACGTGTGGATCAAGCTCTTCAGGGGCGGGCTTCAGGTGTACAGGTATCAAATACCGTTGGAGCTCCCGGCGGAGATGTAAGAATACGTATCCGCGGTGCCAATTCGATACTTGGCGATAACAGCCCTCTTTTCGTAGTCGACGGCTTTGTCGGCGTTGATTTCTCATCCATCAACCCTGAAGACATCGCTTCGATCGAAGTTCTGAAGGATGCGTCGTCGACAGCCATCTATGGATCCAGGGGAGCAAACGGGGTCGTCCTTATCACAACGAAGGCAGGCTCCAAGAACGGTAAGATTAACGTGACATATGATGGGAGCGTTACGGTTTCCAACATCATCAAGAAGTACGATCTTCTCAGTGCCGGACAATATGCAGAAGCCTATAATGCCCACTCCGAAGCTTTCGGTTTGAATCCGCAGTTCACACAGGATGAAATTGACGAGTACTATGAGAACGGAGGCTATGATTACGTAGATGCCGTTCTCCGTACGGCTATTTCACACCAGCATCAGCTTAGCATATCGGGTGGTACCACACAGACCCAATGGCGTATTTCCGGAAATTATCTTAACCAGGAGGGGATCGTCAAGGAATCCTCATATGACAGGTTCAATGTGAGAGCTAACCTGAACACCAATGTCAACGACAGACTGTCATTTCGTTTTAACATAAATACCAGCACCTCGAATGGTTACAATAACAGTGGTTATAGCGGAGCCTCTACCGTCCTTAACCAGGCGATAGCTTGGGCACCTACTACTGATCCTTATAATGAAGATGGGACATATGTTACGAATGACCCTGTCGGATCATTGAAAGCAAATCCTCTGGCACTAATATATGATGCCGAATCTATTGCAGAAAAGACCTTTATCACAATGCTTGGAGGATTGAATTACAAGATCATGGATGGATTTTCAATCGACCTTCAAGCTGCTTCGGACCAGCAATTCCTCAAGGACAAATCCTGGAGCGGCACCTATGCTTCGAGGGGAACCCCAAGTGCCGGACTTACGGATTCGAAAGCGAGAACCATTCAAACCACTTCTCAGATTTCATACGACAAGACTTTCGGAAATCATTCCATCAATGCGGTTGCAGCCGTGGAAACACAATCCTATACATATTCAAGCCATCAGTCCACTTCCACCGGTCTTGTTTTCCCTTCCCTCAAGTACGATAATTTATCCCAAGCAACCTCAAAAGAGACGGCGAGCGATTATTCCATGTGGACGTTACTTTCATATATAGCACGTGTCAATTATTCCTACGCAGACAAATATCTTGCTTCAGTTTCCATCAGAAGGGACGGTTCGTCAAAATTCTCCGACGATAATAAATTCAGCACGTTCCCTGCAGCAGCCGTTGCATGGAACCTCGGTAAGGAGGAATTCATGAAGAATGTTACCGTAATCAGCAACCTCAAGATCCGTGCAAGCTGGGGTTTCACCGGAAGCCAGGCAATCAGCCCTTATGCGACCAAGTATCTGTTTGACGGAACCACATATCCTTTCTCCATGGGCACATCCACAAGCGGTATAATCGCCGGTGACCCGGCCAACACTGATTTGAAATGGGAAACTACCGAACAGAAGGACATAGGTTTTGATATAGGTCTCTTTGACGGAAGAATCTCCCTTGAAGCGGACTACTATGTTAAGGATACCAAGGACCTTCTTCTTGACAAAAATGTTCCTGCGTATCTCGGTGGAAGCAGCATCACTTCCAACATAGGCAAGATGCGCAACAACGGATTCGACTTCACCCTTACAGGTAAGATTATTGAAAAGAAGGACATTTCCCTTGAATCGTCTGTCAATTTTTCAATTCTCAAGAATAAGGTCGTTGATCTTGGTGGCAACGAGACGGTATATGTATCAACGAACCTTACCGGAATCAACGATGGGGCATATGATCTCATTTACAGGGTCGGTCAGCCCCTCGGTACTCTTTTCGGACTGAAATATCTGGGACCCTGGCAAGCGGACGAAGCGGATCTCGCTGCCGAATACGGCTGTGTTCCGGGCGATGCAAGATATGAGGATCGAGACGGAAACAAGATATATGACAGTAGCGACTACCAGATCATCGGTTATGCAATGCCGAAATACACCCTTGGCTGGAACACTTCCTTTAATTGGAAGAACTTCTCGTTCAATATGTTTCTCCAGGGAGTCTTTGGAACGGACAAACTTAATTATAACAGATGTATCAACATGATGGCGTCCCGCGATGTCCGTGGAGCCAGATTTACAGAGATTCTCGAACGTTATATTCCCGGTGTGCAGGAAGATACATATCTCCCTTCATGGAGCACGACAAGCAAATGGTATCCTGTTTCAAGCTTGTGGCTTGAGGATGCAAGCTTCCTCCGCATGAAGAATCTCAGCGTTGCTTACGACTTCAGCGTTCCTGATCTTGCCGACTTCACCGTCTCACTCAATGCGACAAACCTGTTTACTATTACCAAATACAAGGGAATTGATCCTGAAGCAAGTAATGTCGGAAGCGATTCAGATGTCACTCAGGGTCTTGACTACGGAGCATATCCGAATTCCCGTTCATTCACGATTGGACTTAACGTCAAATTCTAACTCATTAAAGACAATTCATAATGAAAAAGATATTATTACATGTGACTGCATTAATTTGCGTCGTGACGATCCTCTCGGCTTGTTCCGATTTTCTTAAGGAGGAATCGAGAGGCCAGGTAAACGAGTCCGTTCTCTCAACCCAGGAAGGACTTGAATCAGCCCTGACAGGAGCTTATAGAGGATTGAACTCTCCATGGTCATATGGTATTTGCAATGGAACCTATCAGCAGTTATGCTCCGGAGGTGATGACATCTATTGTCCTACTACGGATGCTAACGGAACCCAACTCGACAGATGCGGTGTTACCGACTCGAACGGTTCATTCGGAAGCACTTGGAATGGCCTCTATAAGGTTGTTCTAGGTGCCAATAAGGTAATTAACAATTATGAAAACTGTTCCGGAGACGCCGCCACAATCGGGGTTATGGCAGGGGAGGCTTATTTCCTCAGGGCGTATGCCTATTTCATTCTTGTAAGACTTTGGGGCGAGATACCTCTTGTCACGACATCGGGATACACTGAAGAAGGGATCACTATGTCGACGGCATCCGAAGCGGACGTTTACACACTCATCGAAGACGATATCAACAAAGCGGTGGAAATGCTGGGCGACAGCAGAAGGAACGGAGAAATCGGCCGTCCGGACAAGATCGTTGCAAAAGCACTGATGGCTGAAATATATCTTACCGAAGCCGGCTGGCCTTTGAAAAAGGATGGTTACTATGCAAAGGCGGCTGCCGCTGCAAAGGAAGTTCTCGATGGTAGCGCCGCACAGGGATTGTCTCTGGTTAAAAATTGCTCTGACCTCTATATCAACATGGAAGAGAAAGACAACATTACTACGGAGGACCTGTTCGTTATTCCTGCAAGCACGACGGATTATGTCGTATTCTATGGGGCTTGGAGCGAACCGGGTGAAATCGGGGGATGGAACATCCTATTCTCTGAAGTGGGATTCTATCAGAATTTTCCTGACGGTCCGAGAAAGGACGCCACATTCTATACGGTTACGGATACGGGATTGAGCTGGGAAAACTGGGCCGATAAGCATCCAAGTATCCGCAAACTGATGAAATACCCCCAGGGTGGAAAGAACAACGTATCAAACTGTTCTTCCGTTCTGCCTGCCCATATGCTGCGCCTGTCACAGACTGCCCTTACTTACGCTGAAGCTAAGGCACGTTCCGACGGTCCCGACGCTATGGCTTATCTATGGTTAAATAAAATCAGGACAAGAGCCGGTCTTACGGAATATTCCGGCCTGTCAACCCAGGACTTCATAGATAAGGTCGTTCAGGAAAGGGCGTGGGAGCTTGCCGGAGAATGCGTAAGGTGGTATGACTTGCTGCGACTTGAAATGGTTCCCGAATCATTCGAGAACAAGAACAGCGAATACGATCCTTCCAATCTTCACTCCTCAACGGATTCGAGATACACGTTCCCGCTTCCTGCAAGCGAAACGCTTCTCAATCCTAATCTTTAACACTAAACCGATAATCATAAGAAACCCCGCCTGCCTGAACATCAGGCGGGGTTTTATTAAAAGATAATATGAAAAGATTACTTTTTGTTCTATGCATTGCCGTCATGTCCGTCAGCTGTTCAGGCGGCGGATCCCAGAAAATTCAAGGTAACCGGTACATTAGGGTTTCCGGAGAGGATCTTGTGCTTCCGGATGGGAGCAAATACTTCATAAAGGGCACGAACCTTGGCAACTGGCTAAATCCGGAGGGATATATGTTCGGTTTCGGAAAAACGAATTCGGCCAGGCTTATAAACACGATGTTCTGCGAACTCGTCGGACCCGAAAAAACCGCCGAATTCTGGAAAGCGTTCAAAGACAATTATATTACACGTAAAGACATTCAATTCATCGCATCGACCGGTTCGAATACCATAAGAATCCCTTTCAATTACAGGCTTTTCACGGACGAAGATTATATGGGCCTTCAAAGTGATCAGGACGGATTCGTTCGGATCGATTCGGTAGTGACATGGTGCAGAGAGACGGGCCTTCATGTGATACTTGATATGCATGACTGCCCCGGCGGACAAACCGGAGACAACATAGACGACAGCTACGGTTATCCTTGGCTGTTCGAGAGCGAGGCAAGCCAGGCACTCTTCTGCAATATTTGGAAAAGGATAGCGGAACATTATTCCAATGAACCGGTGATTCTGGGGTATGAATTGATGAATGAACCTATTGCTCCATATTTCGACAATTTGGACGAACTTAACGGCAAATTCATGCCGCTCTGCAAAAAAACGGTCTCAAGTATCAGGGAAGTAGACACGAATCATATAATATTAATTGGGGCTCCACAGTGGAATACCAATTTCGAGCCTGTTACGGATGTCTCTTTTGACAATAAACTTATGCTCACATGTCACCGTTACGGCGGCAAGCCCGGTATCGAAGGCATAAGGGAATATATCGGTTTCCGCGATTCCACAGGTCTCCCGATGTACATGGGAGAAATCGGCCACAACACTTGCGAATGGCAGAGAATCTACAGCAAAACACTGCAGGACTGCAATATAGGCTATACCTTCTGGCCATATAAGAAAAGGGATAACGAATGTATGGTTGCCTTTAATGTGCCGGCGAACTGGGACGAGACAATCGTCAGCTTCGCAGAAGCTCCCAGAGGCGATTTTGCGGAAATCAGATCCTCCCGTCCGGATCAGGCTGTCGCCTGGAAAGCAATGCAGGATTTCGTTGACTCATTGCAATTCGACAAATGCCATCCGCTTGAAGACTACATTAGCTCAATGCTCTTAAAATAACCTTGATATGGGAAAGCGAATAATCCTTCTGCTTGCTGTATCAGCCTGCCTCCTTTCGAGCTGCAGCAGAATCCATACGATCCGGTTTGACGGATCGAAGGAAATGTCCGGAGGAAAAATTGCATTGAAGGACATCAACCCTCGTCTTCCCAAGGATTGGGATGGTTATGACTTCGTTGCCATTGAATTCAAAATAAGTACATCTCAAAGGTTCGAAGTCGGATTCACAACGGACGACGGATATAACGAGCTTAGGATCATGAGCTATGTCCCTAAGGCATGGAACCGTCTCGTTATTCCGTTAAAGTATTATACCGAACTTCCCGATCCCGCTTCCGAACTTGCCTCGACATATAATCATCCGCGGTATACGGGGTGGATCAATCTCGGCGGCTCCAGGGGACCGCTTCACGGGGTCGATTCGGTCGGCTTCAGGATCAGGAGGGCAATAGGTTCTCCGTACATCGAAATCAGGGATATCGAACTTTATAAGGAAGATCCGGGAGATGCATATCTTGAAAAACATCCGGCCATTGACTCTTTCGGCCAGAACACTTTCATGAATTATCCGGAAAAGGTTTCTTCGATTTCCGAACTGAGGGAATATTGGGCGGCCGAAGATGCCGAACCTGTATCGAAAGAAAAATACGACTATTCGGAATATGGGGGATATCTTCAGCACAAAACAGCTGCTACGGGGTATTTCAGGACGGAAAAGATTGACGGTAAATGGTGGTTCGTCGATCCTGACGGGTATCTTTTCCTGTCTGTGGGAGTCGACTGCGTAAGCCCTGGAAACGGTGGCCGCGTCAGGGATTACGAAAAACGTTCGAATATGTTCGAATCGATGCCGCCGAAGGACATCTTCCCTTCGGAACACGAAGGATCGAGAGGGAACGATTATTCCCTTGGGGCATGGAACCTCTATCGTCGCTATGGCCGGGGATATGCGGAGAAAGCTGACGAAATGATCATTAAAAGAATGGATAAATGGGGACTGAATACCATCGCAAACTGGTCAAGCATGGATGTGATCGATATGGGGAAGAAGGCATTTGTCCTTTCTCTCGACGACATAAGGATGGATCCCGGTTTGATGGGCCTTGCCGATGTCTATGACCCAAGCTTCGATTCGATGGCGGAGAAATCCATCATAACAACGATAACGCCTAATCTGCACAACCGCTATCTGATCGGTTATTTCATTGGTAATGAACCTGCATGGATTAATCAGGAAACCAGACTTTGCAGCATCATCCTTGATGGCCCGGACCGTCCGGTCAAGAAGGCTCTGCAAGAATGGCTTTCTGCAAATGGGGATAATGACGCTACACGTCGTAAGTTTGTCCTTCACTCGTTTGACATTTTCCTTGATAAAGTGAATCATCTGTTGAAGAAGGCGGACCCCAACCATCTGAATCTCGGTATGCGCTTGGGAGATCCCGATACCTTGGGAGACGATCTTCTCGCCGTTTGTGCAAAGCATTTCGATGTGTTCAGTTTCAACTGTTATATGTTGAAGCCGAAATACGAAATGCTTGACCATGCATATGCTGTAATGGGGCTTCCGATGATGATAGGGGAATACCATTTCGGCACTGTAGACAGAGGAATGGCTCAGTCTCTCTGGCAAGTGGAATCACAGGAACAGCGAGGTGTCGCATATCGATACTACACCGAACAAGGATATTCTCATCCTGCATTGATAGGTACCGGTTATTTCCAATGGGGAGACCAGGACATCACGGGCCGTTACGATGGCGAGAACTACAATTGCGGACTTGTCGATGTTACCGACAGGCCATACAAAGCTCTCGTCGATGCGGTAAGCGAGACTTCGGCAGTCCTATATGAAGTTCATTCGGGAATAAGAAAGCCTTTCTCGGAAGAGCCTGTGAATGCCCGCGGTCACGAACAGGTCCCGGATCTCTGGTGATACAAACCTCGGGTTTGTACAACGTGTCAGCCCATTTTTGTAACTTTGACACAGAAAAATCGGCTGGAAATGGAAAAAACTAATAAGGAAAACACGCTTTACCTGCCTATAAAGCAGACGTATTTCGATCAGATCGTCGCGGGGACCAAGAAGGAGGAATACCGCGAGGTTAAGGATACGACCTATAAAAAGTATCTGGTTGTGAATAAGGATGGTTGCATCCTATATCGGGACAGCGTTAAGGTAGACGAAGCCAATGTCGACGAATGCGGATTGAGCGCTTTCAACGGTGGCGTTTTCCCTTTCGATGCCATTCCCTATAAATATCTGAGCCTGGCCGTCGGTTATGCGAAGGAGCGGGACAAGGCATTGGTCGAAGTGACGGGAATAACGTTCGAAATCGAGAAGAATCAGGAAGGTAAGGATATGGTCTTCACGCTGGACGGCGAGGAGAAAGTCGTTTTCACCGACGACGGTCCCGCCGCATTCTGGATGATAGTCTACCATCTCGGCAAGGTAGTGGAACTGCATCGCAAGGGCGAGTAACGCGATACAAACCTCGGGTTTGGTGGCGAAAGTTGCATTATACGTTCTGTGGGGCATTTTTGGTTACCGAACCCGAGGTTTGTACAGCGGTTAACAAATGTTCCGCTTTCTTCCTCGTCGAGGCCCTTTCGGATTTTGCCGCGTTTTCGATAAATCCGATGATGTTCTTGTCGTTTTTAATGTCCGGGACGAACGGCTTGAGGGCTTCGATAACTTTCCCCACGGCGATGTTTTTACATTCGTCCGTATCGAACCTGTCGCTGGATATTGCCATGAATTCATTGAATATCATCTGTTTGAATTCTGGTTTGTTTAGGGCGATCAATCCGAGTGAAAAAATGGAATGGTTGCAGGAAATCAATGCGCCTCCGTGGAGGATTTTGATCAGATCGGGCAGTATGCCGCCGATCCTGTTTCCCTTATCGACAGCCGAGAGGTAACCGATTATGTCTATGGCCGTCCATTTCAACACGTTATTGTCGCCTGACATTAACTTGACCCAGTAGTCGAAGTCTTCATAAAGCTGCTCGGGATTCTCGGCTCCCGTTTTCAGCAGCTCTTTTGCGAATCCGTACTTTACTTTGGGATTCTTGGAATTTAATTTTTCAAAGTCTGTACTTGTCATCGTTCTTTACTTTGGGTATCAAAGATAGCCAATATCCGTAAGTTGGTCTCCAAACCACTGGTTAGAAGAGAGGGGGTTGTACAGCTGGGAAAGAAATCATAAATTTGCGAACAACTAAAATTAAGAGTTATGAATGAATTGATTGCCTGCTGTGGTATTGACTGCGAGACCTGCGATGCGCGTATCGCCACCATCAAGAACGATGACAAACTTCGTAACGAAGTCGCTGAAAAGTGGCGGGCGCTTTACGGGGTTCCTGAGATTACTGCCGAAATGATTAATTGCACGGGGTGCCGGACCGAGGGAGCGAAAATAGGGCATTGCCTCGAATGTAAAATTCGTAAATGCGTGCAGAAGAAGGGTTATGCCACGTGTGCCGAATGCCCCGATATGGAAACTTGTCCGGTGGTCGGGTACATGCTCGATGCTCTTCCCCAGGCAAAGAACAACCTTTTGTCATTGAAGTAACGCAATCCAAACCCGGGGTTTGGTGGCGAAAGTTGCGTCATACGTTCTGTGGGGCGTTTTTGGTTACCGAACCCGAGGTTTGTATTGCGTGATCTCGACACATTTCGCCTTGATCTTGCCGATCATTATTTTCAATTCCTGTTTTTCCGATTCGCTGAAATCTTCGAGTATCCGGTTTTCGGTATTTTCTATGGTGGTCCAGAGTTTCCCGATGGTTTCGACGCCGGCTTCGGTGATCGTGAAGTTGCCTGCGCAGTCGGTATTTATATAGCCGGCGTTTATAAGCGGTTGAAAGTGTTTATTTATCTCGCTGTCTGGTATGCCGAACTGCTTCTGCGCGTCGAAAAGGCTCATCGTAGTGTCGCATTTCAACACCATCATAAAGATTAATTGACTGCTCGACAGGCTCGATACTTTTTTTAGTTCCGCATCGAGTGCTTCGCGTATCAGCATTGCCGTAACGTTGATTTCACGTCCGAGCGTCGATTTTATCTGCTTTTCAATCATTCCCAAAATTTGCTTTAATTTTAATTCGTAAATGCTTATTCCTGTGGCGACACCTACGTTGAGGCTTTCGACCTCGCTGTACATCGGAATTTGAATCGTGACGTCGGAATTGTTCATGAATGCATCCGATGCTCCGCAAGTCTCGTTGCCGACGACCAATGCGACCGGTTTACCGGTAAGGTTCACCAACGATTGCAGCTTCGTGCCTCGCGGCGAAGTCGTTATTATTTGATAATCTTTGCTTTTCAGGTATGAAATCGTCTCCTCTGGATTGGCGAACGTTTTCAAGTTGGTATTGAAAACTCGTCCCCGTGACGCATCGACCGTTTTCTTTTGGAATAAGTCGAAATCGTGTTTTGTGCTGACAATGTTACTGATGCCGAAAGCATGGCAGGTGCGCACGATGGTCCCGATGTTCCCGAAATCGTTCAGGTTGTCGAGCACAATGCAAAAATCTGTGCTTGAAGCATTTCTCCGCATATTTCTGACGGAAACCATTGGAATGACATAATTAGTGTCGGTTACTTTTTTCAACAGCCCTTCGGATACTTTGAAAACGGGATATTTCAGATATTTTGCACCAAGCGTCTTTAACTTGCCGGAGACCAGTATGAAATCGAGTCTTATTCCCGCTTCGATTGCCCAGTCGATGGCTTCTTCCCCTTCTATCAGGAATTTCCGTTTTTCAAGACGTTCTTTCTGCGAATTCAGGGATTTTGCCAGTTGGATCCGATCGTCTTTTAACTATTTCATATCCAAACCCGGGGTTTGGTGGCGAAAGTTGCGTCATACGTTCTGTGAGGCGTTTTTGGTTACCAAACCCGAGGTTTGTACAGCGGTAACTACCGCTTCCAGCTCGCCGTCGGCGGGTGGGGTGAGGGTATCCTTGCCGTAGGGACAGCCTTCCGGAAACCGCCACGTAGCATTGGCGCAGAACCTGCAGGGCCCTTCGGTCCGCTTCAACCTTTTGATCGAAGCGTCGTAGGCAATGCGGCCCGCGCCGTATTCCTGCTTCAGCACATCGGCCAGCATTCCAATTGGGTCGTAATAATAGGCCATCAGCACGTCCCACGCCGCGGAATTCAGCTTTTCGCGGATGGCGTCGTCCTTGCCGGAGATGAGTATCGGGACGATCGAGTTCCACGGGTTGTCCTGGACGCGGCCCTCCTCCTTCAGTATGCGGGCGGCATCGACGAAATCGGCCTGGAAGGCCTTCCACGCGGCGGCCGACAGGCGAGAATGTTCCACGAAGTTGGCGGGGTAGGAGAAGTGCGGCGAGATGACGATCCGCGATTTCAATTCGTAACCGCCGATCTTTATGTGGAGGAATTTCTGCCTTTCGGTCGTCTCCCGGAGCAGCTGGTATGTTTCCTTGACGACCTTCGTCTTTTCCCCGTCGCCGGTTTCCTCCTCGTAAAAGTAGTCGAAATCGGTGAGGAACGGGCCGAAGACCTTGGCGAACATCTCCAGGGAGCTTCCGCCGACGATGACGATGACCGCGGGCCTCGTCTGGACCAGTTGCGACACGAGGAACGCGCGGTCAATCACGCAATTCTTCGTTATCCTTTCGGTCGGTATGTCGTATTTCGAGCTCCAACCTGGTGACGCACAGGCGATCATGTCGTGCTGGGCCACATCCTCCGAAATCGAAAGGTCCGCTTCCGAAACCGGCTGCCCGGCCATCATTTTCTTGAAACGTTCCAGGACGTACACGTAACGCTGGTAGTAGCCGGCGCTGTTGCTGTACAGCTGCGTGCTATCTGCCGCCAGGCCCGAGATCTTGCCGCCGATCACGTCGCCTTTCCTGAAACTCAGCTTGTTGGGGTCCTTCTTGGCGTTGGCGTTGACCAGGATTACGAAACGCGCCTTGTCGCTCCATGCGACCTCCAGCTCCTTTCTCGCCCCGTCGACGTATTCGAGGGTCAGCAGCATCCAGCGGTGGTCTGCGCAACGGTCGGCGGAAATCAGCCAGCCGTCCTGTTCGGCTATTATTTCGGTGCCTTTTTCAATGTTACGCTTTATGAAATCGAGGCCAAGGCTCTCCTGGTACACGTTATGGTGCCGATAATAATATGCATAACGCGCATCGTCGCTGAAATTAGGATAGGCCCAGACCGCGCCTGCGTTGCTGGCGAAATAGGCCGTCATGTTGGGATTGATCCCGACGGTCATGATGGGCGCCTTGCGGCAGCCGTGCATTATTCCCGGATCCACCTGCCCCTGGCCGCACGCCCTTACCTTTATAAGGGCCTTATTTGCAATGTAATCCGTAGTCTGTTTTTGGTCCCTGACCGCTTCGGGGTAGTCCTCCCTCCAGTCGTAGACCGGAAAGTCCCCGTATGGAGGCTCCGCGCCCCAGAACCATTGGCAGGCCCTGCATTTGCGTGCCTCGTCGACAAGTCTGACTTCGAGTGGTGTTTTCACAACCCAAATATAAGAAAAATGCTATACAAACCTCGGGTTTGGATGCGAAAGTCGTGTCATACGCGCTGTGGGGCGTTTTTGGTCTCCAAACCCGAGGTTTGGTGGCGAAAGTCGTGTTGTACGCTCTGTAGGGCAATAGTTGCCACCAAACCCCGGGTTTGTACAGCGGTTTTGGTAAAAAAATGAACAGAAAATCATGTGAAATATAGTTTAGTGTTCAAAATTTTACTATCATTGCGCTATGAACGTATTGGCAGATTTGGGAAACATACCGGTCGACAGTTCCATAATCGGTTCCCTGTATCCCGATATCAAGGGAAAGAACCAGAAGATAAGCGAACTGGAGAAGGCGAATGAGATCATCCGCCTCAAGCGCGGCATGTACGTAGTTAATCCCGAAGTCAGCGGCAAGGTCATATCGACGGAACTTATCGCCAATCACCTTTATGGCCCGTCGTATATTTCCATGCAGTCGGCGTTGCGCTATTACGGGCTTATCCCCGAAACGGTATATACGATGCGATCCATGACGATCAAGCATTCGCGGGACTTTGAAAACCGTTTCGGCCGTTTCGAATACGTCTGTTGCCCGAAGGATTACTTTTCCATCGGCGTCACCCTGATATCGGGTCATGAATTTTCTTTTGTCATAGCAACGCCTGAAAAGGCGCTTTGCGATCTTATAGCCTACACGCCGGGGTTGAACCTGCGTTATCGGAAGGAGATCCTTGCATTTTTAAGTGAAGACATCCGCTTCGACATGGACGCATTCTTTAATATGGATGTCGGGATATTCCGCCAATGTGCCCGGAACGGGAAAAAGGGAGCCGCTATCGGCACATTGATTAAAATCCTGGGCAAATGAACGGCATATATCAAAACATGCTGTCCGCCTACGACATGTCGACCGAACAGGCCCGGCGGAACGCCGTTTTCGAAGTGAATCAACAGATAATCCTCTCCGGTTTATGCCGTGGAGGGTTCTTCGATACGGCGGCGTTTTATGGTGGGACATGCCTCAGGATATTCCATGGCCTCGATCGGTTCAGCGAGGATATGGACTTTTCGCTCCTCTCGCCGGATGACGGTTATGAATTCGAACGGTTTTTCCCAGCTGTCGTAAATGAATTCGCATTGGTCGGCAGGGAGGTTGAAATCAGGAAAAAGGAAAAGAACAATTCCTGCAATGTCGAATCCGCGTTTCTGAAAGGAGATACTGATATGTACGATGTCACCCTCAAAGCCGGAAAGAGCATTAAGATCAAAATAGAAATCGATACCCGACCGCCTTTGAAATTCGCTACGGAAGAGAAGCTGCTGCTTCAGCCGACATCGTTTATGACGAAATGCTTCACGCTCCCATGCCTGTTCGCAGGCAAGATGCACGCCCTTGTTTTCAGGAATTGGAAGAATCGCGTCAAAGGCCGCGATTGGTACGACTTCGAATGGTATGTGAAAAGCGGAGTGCAACTCGACTTTGCGCACCTGCAGGAGCGTATCAGGAAATTCAACGGGAAGGATATGTCGAAAGCCGAATTTATGCAATTGCTCAGGGAAAGGCTTGCCACGACCGACATGAAATCCGTTAAGCGGGATGTAGAGCCCTTCCTAAGGAATAAGGAAGGCCTTGACATCTGGTCCAACGACTATTTCCTGCAGCTGGCTGACAGGATCAGGTTCAGGTAGGGCCGGAGGGCGAATAACTTTTTCGGTACCCAGTTCCTTTAGCGTTCCGTTGTATTTATATTAGAACTGTAAATTACGGTTATTTACTTCCTGTTTTGACGGTATTTTGCTTCCCGTTTTTACTGTACAAACCCGAGGTTTGTACAGTGTGTCGTTAAAAACAGTGGTTTAATGCCCGTTCCAGCGCTTCGTTGAAATACTGCCAGTTGTGGTTTCCGTCCAACTCTTCGAATTCGATATCGTAATCCAGATCCTTAAGCAGCCCGTAGTATTTCTTATTGTCGTCCAACAGGCGGTCTTCTTTTCCGCAGGACATGTAAATCCTTGGCTTATCCGGGTTCTCAGCATTGTCTTCGGCGAGTTCCAGGACGTCGTCTCCGGGGTTCAAATGCATGCTTTCGCCGAATATCGCCTGAAAATCCCTGAAGAGGGAATCGCCGTACATTTCCTTGAATTTCAAGGCTCCGCCGCAACGTTGCAAGTCGTTCTTCAAAAAGAGGCACGGGGATGCGAATGCGCAGCACGTGCCGTATTGCCCCGGTTTTGATAATGCACATTTCAGGGCGCCGTATCCGCCCATCGACGCCCCGATTATGAACGTGTCGTTCCTATCTTCGGATATGTTGAACGTCTTTTTGCAGATCTTGGGCAACTCTTCGGTGACATAGGTGAAATATTTCGGTCCCGATTTCATGTCCGAATAAAAACTTCGCGCGACTTCCGGCATTATGAAAATCGCGTTGTATTCGTTTGCGTAGGCGGGCAACATCGTATAATCCAGCCAATCACCACTTCTTCCGCACAGTCCGTGTAATAGATATACGGCCTTATGAGGTTCGTCTCCCATTTTGTCGGAAGACAGGATGGAAATGCCCGTTTCCATTTCCAGCGTTTGAGAAAAAAGGTGTCCTTTCAGTATCATATTTTAATATCCAAACCCGAGGTTTGGTAACCAAAAATGGCTTACAGCTTCTGTAGCGCGACTTTCGCCACCAAACCCGGGGTTTGTACAACGTGTCGTCACAGTTTTATCCCGAAATTCGAATACGAAAAGGTTCCGCTTCCGTGCTTCAATTTCCCGCTTTCGTACAAATCGGTAAAAGCCTTGTCCATATCTTTTATTATCGATACCGGGACGTTCAGGTCGTGATGAGCCGGCAGGATTTTCTTAACCAGTAATTTTAGCAATTTTTTTATCGAATTCATATAGGCGACAGGGTCCGTGGAAGGGAAATATGCGAACAGATCGCCGATATAAATCAAGTCTCCGGTATATAGATAGCCTTTATCCTCTTCGAAGAAGCACATGTGCCCCGGAGAATGTCCCGGAGTATGTAAAACCCTGAGAGTGCGTCCTCCCAACTCTATCGTGTCGTTATCTTTCAATACCCTTGTCGGAGTGCCCTTGAAAAGTTGATATTTGTTTATATCGAAATCCTCGGGGAAATCGCAAGGCTTTTCAGCCAGGAAATAACGCACCTGTTCTATCGTCAGCGGAAACTCTCCGTTTATCCAATCCTTTTCCGCCTCGTGCACATAAAAATCCGGGAAATATTTATGTCCGCCGAAGTGGTCGTAATGCACGTGTGTCGTGACGGCGGTGACGTGTTTATCGGTCAGTGTCCGCACCTGTTCCCATATGTTTCCCACTCCGAGTCCCGTATCGATCAACAGGCTTCTGTCCTTGCCGTTCAGAAGATAGCAATGGGTCTCCTCCCAATGCTTGTATTCGCTGATGACGTAAGTATCGTCGTCGATTTTTTCAATTGTAAACCAGTCGTTTCCTTTGTAAATACTCATTTTATTAGTTTTCTTTATGCGAGGACAAAAATACCATTTTTTGCATCCAAACCTCGGGTTTGTACAGCGGTTGCGTTTAAGGTTTCATGCACCCTATCGGTACGATCAGCACCCCGTCTTTTCGACGGTAAGCGAACTGGCCACCTGTAAGTATCATTAGAAAAGAAGGATGATATGTTTTGTCGGTATCGATCAATTCCTCCAGTTTTTTCAAGTGTCCGGCGGCATTTTCTATCTCACGATTACCTAATTTAACTTCAACGGCACCCCAACGGCCGTCGCGAAGTTGTATGATAATATCCGATTCAAGGTCGTAACGGTCATGATAATGGTAGACCAGACCGTCATTTGCCTGTGCGTATACCCTTAGGTCACGCGTACATAACGATTCGAAGAAAAATCCGAACGATTCGAAATCCTTCAATATCCCTTCCGGATTTGTTCCCAGCACCGCAACCGCTATCGACGGGTCAACGAAATGATGTTTGGCAGATGCGCGTATTGCCCGCTTTGATCTCATGGATGGTGTCCATGCCGGCTGGTCTTCTATGACGAATATGCGGCGTAAGGCATTCATATAATGGGCTATGGTTTTATCGGAGATATCGAAGTCCGTAGCTTTGATGTCTTTCCTTATCGTCTCGATGGTTGCCAGAGTCGATTCGTTTCGTGCCAGCGAACGTAAAAGGAGCCGCACCCTTTCCGGATCTTTATCTATTCCATCTACACGTGAAACATCGAAATTAATTATTGAATCAACATAGTCCCGAGCTATTTTGAGCGCCTGTTTTTCCTCCAATCCGATGGCAGCCGGCCAGCCTCCGCGACATATTGCCTGGGCTATCTGTTCGATAGTCAGCTGTGATTCCCCTTCGATGTCAAGTTTCCCATCGAAAATGTCATGCAAGGAAACGGATCCGTTTGATTCATTGGATTCATAAAGGGTCATGGGACGCATAAGCAAACGTGAGAATCTCCCGGTTCCGGTGTGTGCCGTCGAATTGTCGGTGGGTACTGCTGATCCCGTTAGGATGAATTGTCCCTTATCGCTTCTCTTATCTACTTCGAAACGAACGGCATCCCAAAGGACAGGTGCCATTTGCCACTCGTCGAGCAAACGAGGATTATCCCCTTTCAACAGTAAAGATGGTTTTGTGTCGGCCAAATGCATATACGATGGTGCATTGTCCGGATCCTGCATATATAGGGCGCTTTTTGCAGCTTGAGAAGCGGTACTGGTCTTGCCACACCATTTCGCTCCTTCTATGAGGACTGCGCCGGCGGCTTTCAGCGATTCTGCCAAGAGCTTGTCACATATTCTCGGTAAATATTCCTTACTTGTCATATTCATTGTTTTACGGCTGTAAAAATAATAAATATATCCTGCGTTGCAAATATTCCTTCCGAAAATTACGGTTATTTACTTCCTGTTTTGACGGTGTTTTGCTTCCCATTTTTACGGTACAAACCCGAGGTTTGGATGCGAAAGTTGTGTTATATGCGCTGTGGGGCGTTTTTGGTTACCAAACCCGAGGTTTGGTAACCAAAAGTGCGTTATACGCTCTGTGGGGCAATAGTTGCCACCAAACCCGAGGTTTGTACAGCGTGTAGCGTGTCACTTTATCAGCAACAGGATACCGGAAGCCAGTATTATTATGATGAGAAGGGGTGTCGCGAATTTTTCGAGTGTTTCTTTCTTTATCATTTTCAATAAAAGAGGGGAGACCAAGGCCCCGGGGATGGTGCCTGCAAGCAGCCATCCTATTATCTTCCAGTCTATCGAACCCACGCTCAGATGGGTGAGGAATCCGGCTATCGATAAGACGAAAATGACAGCCAGCGACGTCCCGATTACTTCGAGCGCAGAGCATCCCAAACTTATCAATCCGAGTATTACGGGGGCCGTGCCGCTGAGTCCCAAGGCTCCGGTCATCAATCCCGCCATCAATCCGAAAATTATCGATTTCAACAAATCCTCGTGTTTGTATTTGCTCTGCTTTTTCTTGGATTTGACGTTTATCTTGAAAACCGAGAGAAACATCGGTATGGTCAATAGGATGAGGGCTATCCCGAAGATCTTCCGTGCGACCGAAGGGTTGATGCCGTGCATAAGGAACGTGCCCGCTACGACTCCGATGATGCCGCCCGGAATCATCATATACAAGTAATTATATCGTATGTTTTTTTGTTTTATATGACTGATAGTACCAACCAATGTAGTAGGAATTATGGTGGCCAGTGAAGTCGATGCGGCTATTTCCGGTGGGATGCCGAAGCATGCGACCAAAATTCCGACATATGCCATGCCACCGCCGCCACCAAGGCTAACGACCAGAACTGCAATGAAAAAACCGACTATTGTTAACCAATACATTTCCTATTTGTTTATTTCCCTTTCGAAAAAATCGTTGACGTAATTTCTGACGAGGTATTCGAAACTCTTGTCGGGATTGATTTTCGTTTTGAAATATCCGGCTACTTCAAGTGAAGCGAAGCCGTGCAGCAGGCTGCGATAGCCTCTTACGAATAGGATTCTCAAGTCCTCATCCTTGATCACGGGATCTACTACCTTATATACGACCGAAAGAAACTGTTCCGATTTTGCGCTTAGGGATTCCTTATAGACCGAAGGTATGAAAAGGATGCATTCGTAGAGGTTAGGATGTTTGAGTGCATAATGTAAATATGCGAGGGCCATTCTTTCCAACGCTTCCGTACCGGACCGCCCGATCGCCGCCTCGACTAATTCTTCCTTCAGATCGTTCAAGACCCTTTCGATTACGATTTTCTGTAGGTCGGAGAGGCTTTTGATGTGATTGTATAGCGAAGGGCTCTTGATACGCAAGGCTTCCGCTACTCTTTTTATGCTTAGACTCATGAACCCCGATTCCTCTGTGATGGCAATGGCTTGTTGTTCAACGGCTTCAGCATTTACCTTAATTCTACTAATATCATTCATAATTAAACTAATTTAATTAGTCAGGTGCAAAGGTAATATATTTTGCATACAATGCAAACCCGAGGTTTGGATGCGAAAGTTGTGTTATATGCGCTGTGAGGCGTTTTTGGTTACCAAACCCGAGGTTTGGTAACCAAAAGTGCGTTATACGCTCTGTGGGGCAATAGTTGCCACCAAACCCGAGGTTTGGATTGCGTGCGTGTGCGTGTGGGGGTGGGGTCGGGGCAGCCTGCCTGCTGGCGGGCTGCACCAACGGGGGGCTGCACCGCCCGGGGGGGGCGGCCGCAGGCCCCGGGGCGGCTTTACCAAGGTAAAACCGTGTAAGCAATGCATTTGCACAACATTTATTACTATATGATAAAGATTGTCAAAAATAGTTATCTTTGATTCTCGATATGTTCCGTGGGGGGGAGAGGTATGGAAGTAGGAGATGGTGCACGAAAGGTGCCATGTTTGACAGGAAAGGGGAAAGTACAAGTGCAAGAGGGATGGATCATGGACTTTGAAAAGGGAGAGATGCGGAGTCTGACTAGTGTAAGTTAGGTTGGCGCGGATGTTATGAGGATTTAAGGATGGGAAGTGTCAATCCGTTATGGGGTAAAGATATTTTTGTTGCTGATATAAATATAAGGAAATTGAGGGAAATGCATAGGTATTGATACGGCGTGCGATCCTGACGTGGAATAGGTGTTTTTTGTGGGAAAGGATTATGTGCATTGCCATGCAGGGGAATAATGCCCTGTGGGTGCTGGACGAGAAGAAGAGGAAGAGGAGAGGAAGAGTGGAGAAGAGAGTAAGAAGAGTAGATAGAGTAGAAAGGACAGATAAAGAGTAGAAAGAAGTAGAAAGAAAAGACAAGAGTAGAAAGACAGTAGAAAAGAAAAAGAGTAGAGTAGAAAGACAAGACAAGAAGAGAGTAGAAAGAAGAAAGAAAAGAAGAAAGAAAAAAAGAAAAGTAGAAGAGTAGTAATGAAGAGAGAAGTATGTGTGGTATGTGCCATTGAAAGAGCGGAAAGGGTGTTGATTGGAAATATGGATTTTGATTTGAAAAACAGATATTTTTATGAATAAGTTCGCTAAAATACTTTTTACGGCTTCCGCCTCTTGCCTCGTACTGGCTTTTGCCGGATGCGGATCGTCGCGGGAGATATCTTACCTGCAGAATCTGCCGCCGAATTACATACAGGAGATCCCGAAGGCCTACGAGATACATATACATACCGACGACATGCTTTCCGTACAGGTGAACAGCAAGGACCAGGAACTCGCCCAGATGTTTAACCTGCCGGTGGTGGGGTATCAAATGAACCAGGCTTCGTCGAGTGTTACAGCAAGTACTTTCAGGTCCAATTATCAGTACTTGGGTTATCTTGTCGACAAGGACGGTAATATCGATTTCCCGCAGCTCGGCGAAATCAAGGTCGAGGGAATGACTCGTAATGAGTTGGCCGATTACTTGAAAAACAGGCTTATTACCGGAGGATATGTCAACGATCCGATCGTCACGGTCCAGTTCCTGAACTTCAAGGTTTCGGTTATCGGCGAGGTCAACAGGCCTGGAACGTTCAATGTAACGAGTGACCGGATTACGATATTCGAGGCTCTAAGCCAGGCCGGGGATATGACGATTTATGGCAGACGCAACAATGTCAAGGTCTTGCGCGAAGAAGACGGAAAGAGAACGATCGCTACGGTGGACCTGCGCGGAAAGGACATACTGAATTCCCCGTATTACTACTTGCAGCAGAACGACATAGTTTACGTCGAACCTAACAACGCAAGGGCGGGACAGAGCGAGATCAACCAAAACCGTACGGTCAGCACATGGGTATCGGCCACATCTATGCTCGTCTCTTTAGCTACCCTGATAATCAGTATTGTCAAATAGGAAGAAAATTAAAGATATGGAGAACAGAAATCTGGAAAACCAGAACCAGGAATATTACGAAAACAGGAATGCTTCCCAGGAAGACGGTGTTTCTTTCGCGGACGTATGGGCCGTTGTCAGGAGGAACCTATGGTGGTTCGTACTGTCGGTTTTTGTCTGCCTTGTCGTAGGTTATCTTATAGTAAGGACGACGCCGAAACGCTATTCGCGAAGTGCTACTGTAATGATCAAGGATGAAAAAAGCGGAGGTTCGGCTAACAGCGAATCGTCCGCTTTCCAGGATATATTCACGTTGGGCAATGTCTCCGCCGAGAACGAACTCGGTTTCTTCAAGAGCAAGAGGCTCATGGGCATAGTTTCCGAAAGGCTCGGGCTGGACAAGAGCTACAGGTACCAGAACAAGCTGCGCAGGACGGAACTGTACACCTCTTCTCCCGTGAACGTCACGTTGTTCGATGCCGAGCCGAACGAAACGATGGGCTTCACCGCCGTCATATTGGATAGCGGCAAGGTCAGGATCAAGGATATGCACCTCGGAGGCAAGTCTGTGAAAGGGGAGATCATTGCACGCGAGGGCGATACTCTGTCCACTCCGTTAGGAAGGCTTATGCTTGGGGCGACACTTTTCATGAACGAAGGGTGGCTCGGGAAGGAGGTATTCTTCTCGAAGGGAAGCGAGAAGGTTGTTTCCGAGGCTTACAGTGCAAGACTCGACGCCTCGCTTGCCAAAAGTTCCTCCCTGATAACCCTTTCGCTCGAGGACGAGAATGCCAAAAGGGCGGAGGATGTGATCAATAAGCTGATATACGTTTACCAGGAGGATGCGATAGAAGACAAGAACAAGGTGGTTCTCAATACCGCGAAATTCGTGGACGAACACCTTGCAGCGATCGAGAGCGAACTCGGCGGGGTAGACGCACAGATAGAGACCTACAAGAAAGAGAATAAGCTGACGGACATAACATCCGAGACATCCCTTTACATGCAGAGCTCTAACGACCTTAATAACCAGGGGCTCAGTGCCGAAAACCAGCTCAACATGGCGGAATACATACAGAACTATCTTGCCGACAACAGCAAAACCAACGAATTGATACCGGCTGCCAGCGGCATAATAGACCAGGGTATCCAATCGCAGATAAACGATTACAACACTATGCTCCTGCGCAGGAACAATCTCGTGTCGAACAGCAGCGTCAACAACCCTCTCGTGCAGGATCTGAACAATTCCCTCGCTTCCATGCGCGCTTCTATAATAAAGGCGGTCGACAATCAGGTGGAGGTTTTGAAGATACAGGTCAAAAACCTGAGGAAGAAGGAAAACGAGAATATGAGCAGGATCTCCTCGGTGCCTACCCAGCAGAAGAACGTGATAAGCATAGAGCGGCAGCAGAAGATCAAGGAGGAGCTTTACCTATATCTCCTGCAGAAGAAACAGGAAAACGAGTTGCAATACGCCATAAACGAGAGCAACTGTCGCATCGTCGATCCGGCCATGGGGTCGCAGAGCCCTGTGGCTCCGAAGAAGATGCAGATAATGCTCGTGGCATTGCTGATCGGCTTGGCGGTGCCTTCATTGTGGCTTTACTTCGCTTCTCTGCTCGATACGACCGTCAAGACTAAGAAGGAGATAAAGGCGGCGCTCAACGTTCCTTTCCTCGGGGAGATACCTGAGGAGAAACGCAAGTTCGACAGGGACATCGTGGTTCGCGAAGGGAGCCGCGACGGTATATGCGAGGCTTTCAAGATAGTCCGCGACAATCTCGAGTTCATGGACAACAATGCTAAAAGCGGGGGCAAGGTCGTACAGATCACTTCATTCAATCCGGATGCCGGCAAATCCTTCGTCTCGGTCAACCTTGCGATGAGCATGGCATTGGCCGGAAGCAAGGTCATCATGCTCGACCTCGACCTGCGTAAGGGTACCCTGAGAAAAAAGCTCGGTATACAGCACAGGCGGGGATTGTCGGAATACCTTAGCGGAAAGACCGACGATTTGACTCCCCTCGTGCATCAGGTACGTGACGGTAAAGAGGATTTGAGCCTTTATATAGTAACTTCAGGGGTACTGCCTCCGAATCCGGCCGAACTTCTGAAGGGCGACCGGCTTACAGAGCTGATTTCGAAGCTGAGGAATGATTACGACTACATTATAATTGATAATCCTCCTTATGGTACGGTTGTAGATGCGGCTCTCTGCGCCAAGCTTGCTGACCAGACGGTTTTCATCGTGCGTTCAGGGATGTTCGACAAGCGCCAGCTTCCTGATGTGCAGGAGTTGTACGATTCAGGCAAGCTTAACAATATGAGCGTACTGCTGAATGCCATAGACTTCAGGAAGGTGGGTTACGGTTATGGATACGGGTATTACGGCCATTACGGCTATGGCCATTACGGTTACGGCTATGGTTATGGTTACGGTTATGGTTACGGTTATGGAAACGACGAGGGCAAAGGCTCCCGCAGGCATCGCCGCAGTAAGAAGGATTCCGAAGTGGAAGATTCTGTCGGCGACGAATCGGGTTCAGGAAATGCGACTGTTTCGTCATAATAGGAAGTTATCGGAAAGCGGTTTTTTCAACGGCTTCTGCGATTGTCATTGTCATGTGCTCCCGGGAGTGGACGATGGCTTCGGAAAGAAGGAGGATTCCTTTGCGGCGCTGGATTACTTCGCCTCGATCGGGGTTGCGGATATGGTATTGACTCCGCATGTTATGGCTGAACTTTCCAATACGCGCGGTTCGCTGGAAAAGAGGTTCGAAGAGTTCCTATCCTCATATTCCGGCGATGTCGGGCTCCGGCTTGGGGCGGAATACATGCTCGATTCCGGGTTCCCGGCGCATTTGAAGGAGGGACTGCTACAAATAGGGCAGGGAATGGTGCTGGTGGAGACTTCCTGCTTTTATCCGTTGAACAACGTGGCCGAAATGCTTTATGATGTGGCGACGGAAGGATATGTGCCTGTCATAGCCCATCCCGAGAGGTACAGGTACATGGAGCTTTGCGACTACGAGAGCATGAAAGACAAGGATTGCATGCTGCAGCTAAACCTGTTCTCATTGACAGGGGCTTACGGAAGGTTGGCATTGAAGAAGTCGCGGGATCTTTTGGAACGCGGCATGTATGATCTCGTCGGGACCGATGTTCACAGGCTGGATTCGTTTGTCCGGTGGGCGGGCATGCTTAAGGTGGATGATGCCGGCATGTCGGCATTGGAAAAGCTCAAGAACGCGGACGCGGAACTATTCCGCGATCCGAAGTAAAATATACTTTGAACAACTTTAATATTTTATGCGATGAAAAAGATCATTTTGACTCTAACTCTGCTCTGCGCGCTTGTCGTTGCGGGCAATGCACAGCCTCGTGCGCTCGGCGTACGCCTGGGTTATGTCTCACAGGAACTTTCTTATCAGGAGACACTCTCTTCCAAGACTATGTTGGATATTACGGCCGGCCTCGGCGGAAATATCTGGAAATCTTCTGCCGCTTCGTGGCTGGATTTAACTGCGGCTTACGATTGGGTTTTCAATGCGGGCGACGTGTTTGACGTGTACCTTGGCCCTGCAGCGGGGGTAGGCTACGGCATCAGCAGCGCTTACTCAAGCGGAACAAAACGTATGCGCCTCAATGTCGGCGGGCAGCTCGGCATAGAGTGCAAGTGCAGTCCCCATTTCGCGATCAGCCTGGATTACCGTCCGATGCTGAACCTATTGGGGAATAATGACAATGTAGCCCACGATATGGTCAGCTACTACAATGCAGCTATCGGACTCAGATACAAATTCTAAATAATCTGTGGCCGAGTGTTTGTGTGGAGCCGGCTCCGTTTGTGCGGAGTCGGCTCTGCTCTTTTGAAAAATTCGTGGTTTGGAGACTGAAAATGCCACTGTACTGTCGGGGCAGTATGGGCCGCCGTACCTTATGAGGCTGTAGCATTGGTGCAGGTAATCGCCGTTGACTTCGTTTTTGTCCCAAAGTTCTGGGTTCGACACGTCTATGCGGTATACTAATATTCCCGAAGAGGGCAGGAAGGCGTCCCATCCGCACGTGGTCCTGTATTCTAGATAGTAACTCTCGCCAGGAGTTTTCGTCTCGACTTTGCAGCAGTACCGGAGGGTCGTGTCTTCGACCGCTTCGCAAAGCGGAGCGAGTGCCATAGTGTCTCCCGGTTTCAGGACCTGTACCCGGATCCATCCAGCCATCTCCTTTTCCACACAGCTGTAGTTGCATGGCGTATGCTGTCCGTCGAGATAGTTGCCCCTGTCCATGAGGTCGAAACTTCCGGGAGTCATTCCGCTGCCGTTTTTCGTGTTATATACGTCGGGCAATCCGAGGATATGGCTGAATTCGTGGCAGAAGGTTCCGACTCCCGCAGACTCGAGGGAATCGGGCAGGTCCCTGTTCCCGGCGAGTTCGCAGGATATCGCGTATCTTCCGAAGGCTACGCCGGGGCGGACCGTAGTGGAATCTTGTTCCCCGGCCTTCGGCCATATGTATTCCGGATGTTTACGGTTGAACTGTTCCCCCCAGCCCGCATAGATGACATATACCATGTCGACTGTCCCGTCGCGGTTGTTGTCGTATCTTGAAAAATCCACCTTAGCAGGGCAGGCTTCCAATGCATCCGTAACGAGTTCTCCCGACCTCATGTCGTTTCCGGTGGAGTCGTTCTCTCCGTAATAACGGACGTCGTGAGGCAGGGTTACTGGTCCGATGATGTCGAAGGACGGCCGGAATTTCCCGCCTGAATTGTCCAGGAAATAAGTTCGGACGCTTCCGTGCGATCCAGCGGCGGGACTGTTTACGGCATTGAGCAGGCTGTCGAATTCTTCCGCCGGGCTGTCGCAGTGGAATCCCATGTCGGGGAACGATGCCAGAATGACAAGCCCGTTGAAATTCCCTATGGCATTCACCTTATGCTTTTGCAGGGATATGCCCGTAGAGAAGAAAAGGGCCATGGCAGTAAGCAGTGATGCCATCGTGCCGAAAGCCCTTTCCATATTTTTTCCGGAACCTTTCAACTCATTACCCCTATGGTTTTGGCATAGGCTTTTTTAGCATCGTCCGGGGTGTTGGCCTTGGCGATAGCCGGGTTGGAAGGGGCGTTCTTCGAGACGAAGATGTTGAATATTTCTGCTGCATCGTTCAGGAGTCTTTTCATCTCTTCTGGTGTAAAGTTAAGGGGTTCGAACTGTTTCTGGTACAGGTAAAGGAATGTCGCCAAATCGATTTGGGTGACATCTATAACCGACTTGACGGCTACTATTGCCGTTATGCGTTCCATCTTCTTGGTTATGCTTTCGGCGGTTACACCGTAGTACCACGACCGTACGTCGATCCTTACCGGGGAGAGGCCGTCGGTTCCGATGCAATACATGCCCCTGTCTTCCGTCATGGCTTCCGATTCCCCTAGGAATGTGCCCAACGTACTGGTTATGAGGTTTCCTATCCCTCCGATTATGCGTTTTTTGTCCCCAGACAGGAAATTGGTGAGGGAATCGCTGACGACGGTTCCTATGTTGCCGACTTCTGATTTGGAGAATGCGCGTACCTCGTAGGTGCTGCCAACTATGAATGATATGGGAACTTTCTGGTTGGTCTCGTCCTTGCCGGCACTAAGAAGGTCCTTGTTTATCTCCTTCTCGAAAATGTCGGCCTTAGCCTTGCCCAATTCCTCGAGGGCTTTTACGGCTTCTTTCTGTTCGGCCATCGCATTCGACGACTGGTCGAATTTGTTGATTACGTCTTTTACTTTCGACATGGTTTGATTTTTTTAATGTTAAATGACATCCAGTAAATTGCCCGAGACGGTGAGGTTAGCTCCGGCATAGAATTGGAACATGAATCCCGTCATCCCCGCAGGGTTCCCGTTCTGCTGCCTGTCGTTCATGGCCCCGATGTTCGGGTCGTAAAGGAAATGGTTTCCGTTGAAGGCTATGCAGGCTACCGCATGCCCGAAGGTGCTGTTGTTCCGATCTGTGAGCGTGATACGAAGGAGATGCATGGAAACTGCTGAATTTGTAATGAGGTTCGACAATGCCACCGCCGTCGCGAACCTGTTGCCGGCTGCCGCGTTGTTTGCGATCCTGTTCCCGTTTCTTGAAACGAGCATTATCACGTCGTTAAGGCTCAGGTTGTTGTTTCTATAGGACTGATGGTTCCGCTCGATCTGCTTCATGGTAACGGGATCCTTCATCTCGTGCCATACCTCGTTCGGGGAGCGGAGGGTGTTGGATGCCCAGTCAGCCAGCCATTGCGCGCACAGCGCGAAACATATTCCGTTCTGTACGCCGTTGACTTGAGAGTCCTTGAGAATGTCCGCCTGTGCGGATGCATCGTTCGGAGAATCCATGTATTGTGCTATATACATATGAATAGTCTTTTTTCCATACTCTGTTTGATATTGGGATTTTCTGGGTTTTTCCCTGCAGGCGCCTGCGGAACAAATGTAAATGCAGATTGCCCGGAGAGCGTAACGCATTTGACGCGTATGCTGTTTTTGGAGGCAAATACACCATTCGGAAAATACTTTTTCAGCAAAACGCCGCCGGAAGCGGCCGCTTAAATCAAGCCGGCATTTTTCATGGCAGAGAGGATTTCCGCACGTTTCCCTTTACCAACCGGGATCCTTTCGTTCCCAGCTATCAGAAAGGTACGCCTGCAAAGTGTGACGTGCATCACGTTTATCGTCGTCCGCCTGTTCACCCTCACGAACCATTCGGAAGGGAGATACAGGGTGATCCTGCCCAGGGAGTAGGAGAGCAGGTACTCTTTCCCGTCCCTTAATATTATCCTGGTGTATGCCCGGGCCGATTTTGCAGATATTATTTCCGACACGTGATGTACGTGGTAACGTTTTCCGTCGTAGATGAAAAGGTAATGCGATATGTTGGCTATCTTTCTTAGCCTGATGCTTCCGATGTAGCAGAACTGTTCCTCGAGGGCCCTGTATTCCCTTGAAATGACGAAGGGGGTGCCATTCAGTGGGTTGCCGGTGTAAAGCGTGTTCCCGTCGAATTCGGTCACATATCTCAGGTTCAGTATGGTATTTCGGTTGATCCTGTAGAAGTCCCCGTGGCGGAGATGCAGCATCAGTTCGCGGATACATGCCGGGGTGACCTTTAGAGAATGCCCGTCCGAATAAAATATGACATTTTCTACGACGTCTATCCTGAAGATGTCGTCGTAGTGCATATCAACCCGAGGATAGCTTTCGTTTTCCCGAGTTTTTCGAAGTCCGTTACGGTTTTCCTCTGCTCCGGCGTCAGGCAGGACGGCTGGTCGAGGATATCCTTTATTTTTGACTTGATATTATGTTTTTTGTTATTCAAATATATGCATAAAATTTAAAATAGTAAGTGTTTAGTGCGATTTCTTGATTACACTGATCGGTTCCTTACTTAGGTTGCGCTTGTCAAAAAATCGTATATTTACGGTATAATAATCAAAGATATGGGTAAATTTTTCGAAGATTCGATAATCGATTGTATTACGTCGGTAATGATGTATTTGCTGATAGGGTTTCTGATCGTCCGGTCCAAAACGGTTTTGTATGTCATCGGAGCTCTCCTTGTGGTTTGCGTGCTGGCATTGATTGTCAGGGGCGTTATTTTAAGTAAGAAAAAAGCCGTTTGCAGGAAGGGCATAGATGTGCGGTTTGCGGGTTTTATGTTCCTGTTGGCCGTAATCTCTTTTAACCGTTCGCTTTTCTGGCTTGCCGGGGTGGCCATGCTTCTGTCATTGGTCTCGGCTGCGGTTGAAGTTTCCCTTTTCAAAACCAGGGCCTGAACATTTCCGTAGTCAATTACTCTTGGTTTTTATGAGAAAATCCGTTTTGTATGTGGTAATTGTGATGGTTGCAGCTACTTTGGCGGGCTGCGGTGTGGACTGGCCAAATATGTGATTTTGGAATTGAAGGTCAGGTGACTGTCCTCCGGTTGGGCCTCCCGGTTCGGGGTTACCTGTTCATTTTTCGGTAGGCGGTGGGGGACAGGCCGACGTGGCGTTTGAAGAATTTGCTGAAGGTGGCGAGGTCGGGATAGTTCAGCATTTCGGCTATCCGTTGGACGCTTATGTTAGGTTGTCGTAGCAGGACGATCGCTTCGCTTACGATGGCGTTCGCTATCATGTTCTTTACGGGCAGATTGTAGGATTCCTTTACGACTTTGTTGAGATATTGCCGGGTCAGGCAGAGTTGGCCGGCATAGAAGGAGACTTCATGTTCCTTTCTGACATATTGCGTCAGCAGGGTCACGAAGTTCCTGCAGATTTCCTCCCTGCGGTTCGCCTTTTCGTTCCCGGGCTCCAGCCGCCTCTTGCCGTAAATCAGGTTCAGGGTTTCCAGGTATAGTTCCAATGCCGACAAATTGATGATCTGATGCTGATAACGGTGTCCTTTGCGCAAGAAGTTGTTTTCCAGCCTACGGAATCCGTCGATCATCAGCCCGAATTCGTCCGGCGACATGGTGTAGCACGATTTTTCGGTAAATTGCCCTACGTCGTTGGGAAGGTTCAACTGGATCATGGATTTGTTGTCGTCGAGAAACGATTTCTGAAGGGCGATAAGATAGCCGTTGAAATCGGGGCTCATCTGCATGTCGTAAACGGACATGTGGGGAGGTATTTCGATAAGGTTGTTCTTGCCCGGGGAGCAATGGACCAACCTGAAGTCGATGTTCAGGTTTATAGATCCCTTCTCCACGATGATATAGACCAGCAATACCTCGAAAAGCGGTTTTCTGACCCTTCTCTCCGGGAACATGAAATTCTCGGTATCCAAATGGACAAAGAGGATACCCTTGTCCCTATGGATCTGCTTGAACAGTTCGCCGAGGTTGTCCTCTGTGTATTTTACCAGCGGGTCTCTTGTCGGTTCCATGGTCATGGAATATTTACGTTTGGAAAGCAAAATAGGCAAAATGTTCCATAATGACAAATTATGTCATCATCGAGACATTTTTCATTCTGTCAAATAGAGGAACTTTGCAGAAATTTATTCAGGTGAACCATTAATGAATTAGAAGATGAGAATCAATCCTTTGATTTTAACTTTAGCGGCGGGCGTCCTGGGAGTCTGTTCCTGCAGGGGGCCTCAGTCCGCTTCTACGAACGGGGAGAGCTACAGGACCATTAAGGTCCATCTCTCCGACCAGACTCTGCAAACCGGTTATTCAGCCTCCATCGAGGGGCGGCAGGACATAGATATTTATCCGCAGGTATCCGGAACCCTTACCAAGGTATGCATAAACGAAGGCGAGACCGTAAGGAAAGGCCAGCTGCTGTTCGTGATAGACCAGGTTCCGTATGAAGCCGAATTGAGAACCGCCCAAGCCAATGTTACGGCCGCCGAGGCCAGTGTGGCTACGGCACAGCTGGCGTATGACAGCAAACAGGACCTTTACGACCAGAAGATAGTTTCGGAGTACGAACTGAAGACGGCATACAATTCCCTGAGCAGCGCCAAGGCTTCGCTTGCACAGATGCAGGCGGAGGAGGTCAATGCACGCAACAGCTTGTCTTATACCGAGGTCAGAAGCCCATCCAACGGAGTGGCTGGCACATTGCCTTACAGGCAGGGGACGCTGGTAAGTTCTTCGCTTTCCCAACCGCTGACGACGATTTCCGACAATTCCGCCATGTACGTATACTTTTCCATGAACGAGAAACAATTGCTTTCGCTCATCAGGACATACGGATCGCTCGGCAAGTCCCTCGAAAAGATGCCGGACGTCGGCTTGAAGCTTTCCGACGGAAGCTTCTACTCGCAGACGGGACGGATAGAAAGCATCAGCGGTGTGGTCGACAAGGAGACGGGATCCGCTTCTTTGAGGGCTGTTTTCCCGAACGGCGACCGTCTGCTGCTCAGCGGGACGTCCGGGACCGTGTTGATCCCGAGCACGTATAAGGACTGCATAGTCATTCCGCAGGTCGCTACCTACGAAGTGCAGGATCAGGTTTACGTATACAAGGTGGTTGACGGCGTCACGAAATCGACGAGGATACAGGTGTCCGAGTCAAGCAACGGAACGGATTATATCGTGACCGACGGGTTGCAGGAAGGAGATGAAATCATAGCGGACGGTGCCGGGTTGCTACGCGACGGCATGCACGTAAAGAGTATGCCTGCAGCAGGAAACGGCAAATAGGAGAAAAGTCCCATCATGAGAGAAAATCCATTCATCAAAAGGCCGGTATTCGCCATTTGCATTTCAATCGCCATCGTCTTTCTGGGTTATCTGGGTCTGCGCTCGCTTCCGGTTGAGAAATACCCGAACATAGCCCCGCCTACGGTCCACGTATCGGCGACCTATTCGGGGGCAAGCCCTTCCACCGTACAGAAAGCGGTCACCATTCCTTTGGAGGAGGGTATAAACGGGGTCGAGAACATGACCTACATGGAATCCACCTCTTCCGCAGGAAGCGCGTCCATCGAGATCTATTTCAAGCAAGGGACCGATCCCGACCAGGCTGCCGTCAACGTGCAGAACAAGGTCAGTTCAGTGCAGGGCCAGTTGCCGAGCGAGGTTACCAAGGTCGGCGTCACGACCAGGAAGAGGCAGATAAGCACCCTGGCGATCATAGGCATATACAGTCCCGACGACACCTACGACGAGAAATTCCTGGCCAACTATGCCGAAATAAACATCATACCTCAGATACAGCGCATACAGGGAGTCGGCGAGGTCAATTGCATGGGCTCCCCTTACAGCATGCGCATATGGCTCGACCCGCTCAAGATGGCCCAGTACAATCTGGAACCGTCAGATATAAGCAATGTCCTTGCACAGCAGAACCTTGAATCGCCTACCGGAAAATTCGGCGAGAACAGCGACAATTCGTTCGAGTACGTCATGGAATACAGGGGGCGCTACGACAAGCCCGAAGAGTTCGGGAACCTGGTCATCCGGGCCGAAAAGAACGGTGAGATTTTGAGGTTGAAGGATGTGGCCAAGATCGAGCTGGGCATACAGTCTTATACCTATACCGGCGACATGTGCGGACATCCGGGCGTCACCATAATGATAAACCAGACCGCCGGGTCGAACGCGACCGAGATAAACAACGAGATAGAAAGGCTGATGAAGCAGATGCACGGCAACTTCCCGACAGGGGTCGACTACATATATCTGCAGAATACCAACGATTTCCTTTATGCTTCGATCAGGAAGGTCCTCGAAACCATGATAGAAGCCATTTTGCTTGTAATGCTGGTGGTTTTCTTCTTCCTTCAGGATTACAAGCTGACCCTGATCCCGGCGCTGTCGCTGATAGTATCCCTGATAGGGACTTTCGCTGCAATGGTATTGCTGAAATTTACGATCAACCTGCTCACGTTGTTCGCCCTGATCCTTGTAATAGGTACGGTGGTCGACGATGCGATAGTGGTTGTGGAGGCCGTGCAGGCCAAGATAGACGGAGGGGAGAAGTCGCCTGTCAAGGCTACCAATGCGGCCATGCACGACATAACGGCCGCCATAGTGACCTGTACGCTTGTCTTTATCGTCGTATTCATACCGGTCTCGTTTACGGGCGGCACCGCAGGGACGTTCTACAAGGAATTCGGCCTTACCATGGCCGTGGCGGTGGGCATATCGCTGATAAACGCCCTTACGCTCTCTCCGGCTCTCTGTGCATTGCTGTTGAAACCGGGCGAGAAGCAGGGACGCTTCACCTCGGTGGTCCGTAAGGCGTACAACGCTTCCTATGGCGCGTTGTTCAAGAAATATTCTTCAGGGGTGAGCTGGATGTTGAAGCACAAGGGCGTGGCATGGGTTGCCATCGTCTGTGCCATATGTCTTTCCGTAGTGTTGATGAAAACGACGTCGACCGGGTTGGTCCCTGACGAAGACACTGGAACCCTGTTCGTCTCGGTACAGACTTCGCCGGGCAACTCGTTGACATATACGAAGCAGGTCATGGACAAGGTGGAGAACATCCTTAAGACCTATCCGGAGATCAAGGCCTATTCCAAGACCGTAGGCTTCAGCATGGGGGCCGGGGCCGGTTCTTCCAGCGGCATGGTAATCATCCAGCTGAAGAACTGGAGCGAGCGCAAGGGAAGGAAGCACAGTTCGACCGCCATCATGGAGAGGATGAACCGCGACATGAAGAAGGTCCAGGAAGCCAGGGTCTTCGTCATGGCGCCGAGCATGATAGAGGGATACGGGCAGGGCAACGCCGTGGAGCTTTTCCTGCAGGACAAGAAAGGCGGCGACATCCACGATTTCTACGACGTGTCGCAATCCTTCTTCGCCGCCCTGAACAAGCGTCCCGAAGTGATGTCCGCATTCAGCCAGTTCGCCATCAACTATCCTCAGTACGAAGTTTCCGTGGACGCGGCCAAATGCCTCCGTGCCGGAATCTCGCCGAGCGATGTGCTTGACGTTATATCGGGTTACTACGGCAGCATTTATGCTTCGAACTTCACCCGTTTCTCAAAGGTTTACCGGGTCATCATACAGGCCGACCCGAAGTACAGGACCGATGAGAATTCCTTGAACAACATATTCATCCGCAACGGGGACAAGATGGCTCCCGTAAGCCAGTTCGTCACTTTGAAAAAAACCTACGGGCCAGCCAGTCTGAGCCGTTTCAACATGTTCAACAGCATTTCGTGCAATGTCACCATCGCGGACGGGTACAGCTCCGGAGACGTGATCAAGGCAATAAGGGAGGTATCGAAGAAATACCTGCCCGAAGGCTACGGCTACGAATTCGGCAGCATATCCAGGGAAGAGAGCAAGACGAACAATACCGTTTTCATCCTGCTGATATGCATAATTCTGGTCTATCTCGTACTTTCGTCGCTTTACGAAAGCTTCCTGATACCGCTGGTAGTGATACTTGCGGTTCCTTTCGGCGTGCTGGGATGTTTCACCTTCGCAAAGATATTCGGAATCGAAAACAACATTTACCTGCAAACCGGAATGATAATGGTCATCGGATTGCTGTCGAAGACCGCCATCCTAATCACGGAATATGCCGTTACGTGGCGCAGGCAGGGAATGCCTATCGAAAAAGCGGCTTTTTCCGCCGCACAGGTCCGCCTGCGTCCTATCCTCATGACGGTGCTCACGTTGCTGTTCGGAATGCTCCCGCTTCTTTATGCTTCGGGAGCCGGAGCCAACGGTAACCACGCCCTCGGCGCGAGCGTCGTCGGCGGAATGCTGATCGGGACACTTGCCCTGTTGTTCGTAGTTCCTGCACTGTTCGTGGTATTCGAGAGAATCCAGGAAAAAATAAAACCAATCAAATTCCAGAATGATGAGAATTAGCGATTTAAAATACATGGTTTTTATACTGCCGTTAATGGCGGTTTCCGGTTGCGGCATCTACGGATGCTACGTGAGGCCGGCAGTGCCCGAGGCTGAAACCGCCTACGGGGACATAGCGACGGAAGATACCGCCAGCCTGGCTATGATGGACTGGCGGGCTTTCTTCCCCGACGCAAAACTGCAGGCCCTTATCGACACCGCCCTGGCGAGGAATACGGACCTCGCCAACGCAAAACTCGAAGTAGACGAGGCCGAAGCCTCCCTCAAGGCGGCCAAGCTGGCATTCCTGCCTTCCGCCTCGTTCGACCCTTCCGCCACCTATAACGGCAGCTTCAGCAGCGAACTGCCAGCCAAGGCGAGCTGGCAGATAGATTTGTTCGGAAGCCTGCGCAATGCCAAGCGCCGGAAGCAGGCGTTGCTCGAGCAAAGCGAAGCTTACAGGCAGGCCGTGCAGTCGGAACTGGTCTCCACCGTCGCCGCGGATTACTATTCGTTGCTTGCGCTCGATGCACAGTTGAAGATATACGAGGAGACGGAAGCCAATTGGAAGCAAAACGTGGAGACCATGCGTGCCCTCATGGATGCCGGCGAGTACACTGCGGCGTCGTTGTACCAGACGGAGGCGGACTATTACGGAGTATGCAATTCCGTAATAGACATTCGCCAGCAGATCAAGCAATTGGAAAACACCCTTTGCCGGCTGTTGAAACAGACTCCCCGTTCCATCGCGAGAGGGACCATCGGGGAGTGGCGGTCGCCCGAATTGTTGGATGTCGGGCTTCCGGTGAGGTTGCTTTCGTGCAGGCCGGACGTGCGGGAAGCGGAAAACGGTCTGGCTGCGGCTTTCTATTCCAAACAGAATGCGCGGTCGGCTTTCTATCCTTCCATAACCATTTCAGGAACGTTGAATTTCGGCGAGGAACTCTCATCCGTGATCGGCAGCCTCGTCCAGCCCCTGTTCCAACAGGGAACGCTTTCCGCCAACCTCAAAATAGCGGAAGCCCAGCGGAAAGCGGCCGGGAACACCTTCACGCAAACCGTAATAGATGCGGGAACGGAGGTGAACGATGCTTTCGTCTCCGTAAAGGCGGCGAGGGAGAAGGCATCTTACCTCGAAAAACAGGTCGACGTATTGAAGCTGGCGGTAAGCAGTACCGAACAGCTCATGATGCATGGTTCCACCACCTATCTCGAAGTGCTTACGGCGGAGGAGACCCTCCTGACGGCGCAAATCAACGACGTAACAAACAAGCTCGCCGAAATCAGCGGCACCATTTCGCTTTACCAGGCCCTGGGCGGGGGAGCTAATTGAACATCTGGTACCACTCGGCTACGAGCGCATGGAAATCGGGGAATTCTTCCGGTGTGATGATCTGTTTGTCGATATGCAGCGAACGTGTCACGCGGAAGCCTTCGCCGGTGGTTATGATGCGTTGGGAAACCGAACCCACCCCGTTTACGATGTCTATTGGCGAAGTGCTGAAGGTTACCGGCATCTTTGGGAATTTTACCGTGATTTCGTATTCGTACGATTCGTCTACGGACCGGTACGGAAGCAGAAGGGAACCGGTACGGGTCACAGGCATGTGGGCGTAGCCGTTGTGTTTCGCAAGCCCCTTGTCGGAACCCGGAAGAACGACTATCGGCGTCCCGGCGGTCTTGACCAGTTTCCCGGCACCGAGTCCTTCACATAAAACGGAATCCCTGGTGACGGTCACGGTCACCTTGAACGAAAGCCTGACCGGGGCTGCGGCTTTTTCGAAACCGCTCCCGGAAAGGCATACGGCGGGTTCCAACCGGCAACCCTCTGGCTGTCCTGCGAAAATGTGGTCTATGGCTCCAAGGGTCAATACGTCGCAGTCGGCTGCATTGAACCCGAACGATGCCCCGACTGTGCCCGGAATGCCGCGCAGGGTCATCATGACGTTCTCGAGGTTAGCGCGTTCGAATTCGGTGGCTATCGCCGATTGGCGGACATCTTCGGCGGAACGGCATCTGAAGGCGGCGGCGGAAAGGGGAAGAGGGAGGTATGCTATGTTGTCGCCGCAATAATCGCGGATTTCCGAAGCGGTCCCGAGCTTGCCTGGAACGGAGCCGGCGAAGACTGTGCTGTCTCCGGGGGATACCACCTGGAGCTGTGAAGCGAGATATCCGGTGAGGGCAGCATTGCTTTCCCAGGTGCAGGCCGAGATGAAGGGAATGTCCCCGCACAGTATGGAAGTGCCGGGGTCCTTCGAGGAAGCCGGGACGTCGGCCATGGTGAACTTGACGGTCTTTACGTCGCCGTCGGTGACGTCGGATACCCCGTAGTCGATACCGGCGTCATGGAGTTTGTAGCGCAGTTTCCTTCCGGACGGGACATTGAATGTGATGTTCATGGCGTCCACGGGCGACGACTGCTGGATGACCTGGAATACATCCAGTTCCGGCAGGTAATCCGGAGAGGATTCCACGGTATAGTCCAAATAGATGGTACATCCCAGCTCCAGTCCGGCATGAACTACGCATACGGTGCGTATATTGTTGTAGAATGCGGATTTGGCCGCTTCTCCGGGCAGGAACCCGACAATCGAGTTCTCAGGTGCGTCAATGCGCGTGCCGTCGCCTTGCACCACATAGGCCGAATTGATTACGACCTTCTGGTAAGCGGGGTTGTACATGATCCGAGTCTCCCCGTAGGTCCTGTTCATGGCGGTATGCGTGAAGATCTTGAGTGCAAATGACGTACGGGCGGACTGGCTGCCGTCGGCGTCGAGCGTGTAAGTGGTGTTGCGGTACAGGTACTCCGCTTCGTTCTTGTTTGTGTTCTTGGCGGATGCTGAGGTTAATGCAATGCCCAGCGCAAGTATGGCGATTAAAATTCTTTTCATTTCGGGCTATTTTTTGACTGTGATATAGGAATCGAAGCTTTCGCTGCCGTTCACGGCGTTGCGGAACGCCTCCCAGTCGGAGGCTTCGTAAACGCGCTTGTTGAGTTTGAGCGTTTGCGTAAGGGTTATCCTGCCGCCCTTGCAGGTCAGGCTGCCTTTGAACGATGCGGCCGTGCCGTCGCTCGAGGCTTCGCGTGGTTCGTCGACCATACTGTATCCCCGCGGCACCTTTACCACGTCGACTATGTCGACCTCTCTCGAGCAGGCGTCCTTGAAGCCGTACTTCCTGGTTTCCAAGGATCTGTCGAAGCGCAGGTAAGTCTTGAGCGAATTGTAGAAATTGTTCAGCGACAACGGTTTGAACATCATCTCGTGCCCGACGCCGAGAACGGCGTAGCGGGGGATCTCGTAGGTGAAGGTGATGGACAGCGGGCCGCTCAGGTAATCCTTCGGATCCTTTCCCCAATCCACCTTCACCAATTTGGCAAGCGGCGAAACGGCGAGCAGCTGGCTTTCCATCTCGCCCTTCCACTGACTTTGCCAGCCCGAAGTGAAGATGCGCCTCATATAGCGGTCAGTCTGGCCTTCGGCGGAGACGGTGACCGTCCCCTTCAACGTCCCGTCCGCGGACAGCTTGCTCGAAGACGAGATCCTGAGGTAGTGGTCGGCGGCTGGGGAGAGAGGTGTTTCGCGCAGGTTGCTGCCCTCCGGAATGCCTGGGAGGTAGTTCTGCTGCTGCTCGGCGCTGCTCCAAAGCTCGCGGGTGAAAGGTACCCAGGTCGGGTCGAGCGGCATGTAGGTGCCGTCGGAGAGCTTGCAGACCACGACGCAGTGGTTGAAGTGGTCGACTGGGACGTCATGCATTATCTTGCTGCCTGCCATGGTCATCGCGGGATAGGCTTCGAACCCGGCCATCCTAAGGAACGATATTAACGTTCCGGCTATGTCCTTGCACACGCCGCAACGGTCGGTATAGTCCATCTTGCAGCTGTGGAGCGTGTACCCTTCGCCCTTGCCCATAGTCAGCCCGGCATAGCGTATGTTGTCGGCTACCCAGTGGGTCAGGGCGCTGATCTTCTCCATGTCGGTCTTCTTTCCTTTTATTATTTCGTCGACTTTCTTTTGGGCCGGTCCGTACGCCTTGAAGCTGCCGTATTCTTCATTCACATGGTTGAACCATTTGGACTTTGTTTCCCAGGTAGGAGTGGACGATATCAGCAGCATAGGGCCGCAGTCGTACCAGTCGACCTGCCCCTTTTCGCCAATGAGCGGAAACAGGTCGGTCATCGTGTAGGTGCGGATTTCTCCGCCGTCGCTTTCTTCCACCTTCTCGTCGCATTTTCCGTTGTATACGTTGGAAATTATCTTCATCGAGGACGGAAAAGTCCCAGTATAGACTTTTCTCACCGTAGGGGTGTCGACCCAGAGGGGAACGATATCGTAGAACTGGCCGTACATCGGGGGAATGAAGCGCGATTCGTCATAGTCCGGCTTATTGTCCTTCATATAGAAGTAATTCCCGCCGTCTGCGAGCAGGGCGTATGTGAAGCCTTTCTTTTCTATTTCGTATTCGAGTACGTCTCCCGCCGACATCCTTCCGATTTCGAGCATTATCTGGCGAGAACCCCAGTAAATCATGTTCGCAGGTCCGGCATAGTCGCAGGCGTCGGAAATGTCCACAGGAGTGACTTCTCCGTCTGTATGGATGATCCTAGCCTCCTTGAAGCATGCGAAAGCCGTCAGGGGATCGTAGCCGTAGACTATGGCCCGGTTGTCGAGCGCACCCTTGCCGGTCAGGAATTTAATGCGGCGGCAGATGTCGAAGGTGCCGGAACCGTTCTCCTTGACAGAAACATGTGTGCTGTCGAGTTCCACCAGGGCGTCGTACCCTGCGTATTTGCCTTGCGCGAACCCGGTCAAGGTAAGGAGCAAAGCAGCTAAAACAAGAAAAGATCGTTTCATATCGTATCAGATATTCGTTTTTAATAACCAAAGATAGTAAAGTAAGTTTAAAGAAGTAAATCCAACGAAAATCGCCGCTGTGCCATTCCTGGCGCAGCGGCGATCTTCGGGACGCGATGTCCCGCAGATGCCGGGCTGGATGCCGTCTTCCAGGTTACCAGACGTTCAATGGAACGCCGCTCATGCGCATCCTTATATTGTCCCTGACACGGTTTATGACCGACTCGTCCTGGTAATTGCACAGTACCTGGTCGATGAGATCAACTATGGAAACCATGTCCTTTTCGACGAAGCCGCGGGATGTTATTGCCGGAGTCCCGACACGTATGCCGGAAGTCTGGAACGGGGAACGGCTGTCGTTAGGAACCATGTTCTTGTTCAGCGTTATGCCCGCCTTGACCAGGGTGTTTTCGGCCAGCTTGCCGCTCATGTCCGGGAATTTAGTGCGCAGGTCTATGAGCATCAGATGGTTGTCCGTACCTCCGGAAACCACCTTGTATCCCTTCTCCATGAAGCATTTCGCCATGGTCTGGGCGTTGCTGCGTACCTGCTTTACGTAGGTCCCGAATTCTTCCTGCTGTGCTTCGTAGAATGCGACGGCCTTGGCGGCTATGCAGTGTTCCAGAGGTCCTCCCTGTTCTCCTGGGAATATGGAACTGTTCATTATCTGGGACATCATTTTTACCTGTCCCTTCGAAGTCGTTTTCCCCCACGGGTTCGGAAAGTCCTTGCCGATCAGGATGGCTCCTCCGCGAGGTCCGCGAAGGGTCTTGTGTGTCGTGGTGGTCACTATGTGCGCGTATTTGCACGGGTTTTTCAGAAGTCCCTTGGCTATCAATCCTGCAGGGTGCGCCATATCGATCCAGAGGATCGCCCCGACTTCGTCGGCGAGACGGCGCATGCGTTCGTAATCCCATTCGCGGGAATATGCGGAAGCCCCTCCTACGATCATCTTTGGATGGCATTCGCGGGCTTTCCTTTCCATATCGTCATAATCTATGTAACCTTCCGGAGTGAGTCCGTATGGTACGGCATGGTACCACATTCCTGACAGGTTGACCGGAGACCCGTGGGTAAGGTGCCCTCCGCAGTCGAGATCCAGGCCCATGAAGGTGTCGCCGGGTTTCAGGCACGCAAGGTAAACGGCAGTGTTGGCCTGTGCCCCGGAGTGAGGCTGGACATTCGCATATTCGCAGTCGAAGAGCTTGCAAAGCCTGTCGATGGCGAGTTGCTCCACCTGGTCTATGACTTCGCAGCCTCCATAGTAGCGGTGTCCCGGATAACCTTCCGCGTATTTGTTGGTGAGTACCGAACCGAGCGCGTGAAGTACATCATTGCTCACGAAGTTTTCAGAAGCGATGAGTTCGATGCCGTTAGTCTGGCGTTCCTCCTCCTTCTTTATAAGTTCAGAGATTTGAAGATCTTGTTTCATACTATGATGTTATAATAATTGATAAGTTTTCTAACTTTGCCCGTCAGGAGGGTAGGGTATATCTTTACAAAGATAACATTTTTTTGATATGGAAGGTCAATTCAGAAAACTTTTTGACGACGAACTTGGAAGGATGGACGGGGAGGAATTCAAGCGTTCCGAGAAGCTGCCGGCTGTGGTAGTACTCGACAATATCAGGAGCGGGCTCAACGTAGGTTCGATTTTCCGCACATGCGACGCTTTCCGTTTCGAAAAGATAATCCTGTGCGGTATCTGCGGGACACCATCCTCCGCCGACATTCACAAGACGGCTCTTGGAGCCGAGTTCAGCATGGCATGGGAGTACTGCAAATCCACCGTTGAGGAGATCGTGAGGCTTAAGAGGGAAGGGGTACATATCGTTTCTGTCGAACAGGCCGAAAATTCCACGAAACTTCAGGACCTGCGACTCGACAGGAATGCCAGATATGCTTTTATCTTCGGCAACGAGGTGGACGGGGTGCAGCAGGATGTGCTCGACATGTCGGACTCCTGCATAGAGATTCCCCAGTTCGGGACCAAACATTCGTTCAACGTCTCCGTCTCCGCCGGCATAGTATGCTGGGAGGCGGCCAAGCAATTGATAAATTTAAATCCACAAAATTGAAATGAACTACAAGATTTTGATTCTCAGTCTGGCTGTCGCATCCTTAGTGGTAGCTTCGCCGACAGAGGCCCAAGCCCGCCGGCGCGATCGCAAAACGGCAAAAACGGAAAAGACGGAAGCGAAGGATTCCACCGATAAGAAACCTGCACCGTGCAAGGGTCCGGTATCCATGGACAAGTTCATGAAAAAGGATGCAAAGGTCATGCAGGGGATGACACCCGTAATAATGCAGGATGACAAGTATTTTCTCGAGGTGCCGGATTCTATTCTCGGAAAGGATATCCTTATGGTTGCGCGCATATCCCAGGGAGCGGCCGACGTGCCTCACAGGTTCGACGGATATGCGGGTGACGAAATCAATGAAATGGTTGTCCGTTTCGAGAAAGGTCCAAGGAACAAGATATTCATCAGAGAAATAAGTTATTCCGATTTTTCCAAGGAGGGTGCGCCAATGTGCCGGTGCGTCAAGAATTCCAATCTCAATACGATTGTCAATTCATTCGATGTCAAAGCTTTCGGCAAGGACAGCACTTCGCGTGTTATCGACGTGACCGATTTCTTCAATTCCGACAACGCCTACCTGTACTTCGACAAGAGGAGCAAGAAGGAGTTCGGCATAGCAGGTCTCGACAAGAGCCGTTCATATATCTCTTCAGTCAAGACATTCCCTATAAATACCGAAGTCAAGACCGTTAAGACATACAACAAGAGCAGCGGGGACGAATCAGCTACTTTCGAATTGAACTGCTCTTTCGTTTTGCTTCCCGAAAAGCCTATGATACCACGCTACTTCGACGACCGTGTCGGATATTTCACCGTGAGCCGCAACGATTTCGACAAGGATCCGCAGGGCGTGAAGAGGGTGCGCATGATAACCAGGTGGCGCCTCGAACCCAAGCCCGAGGACGTCGAAAAATACAAGCTCGGCGAGCTTGTCGAACCCGCACATCCCATAGTCTATTATATAGACCCGTCGACGCCGGCAAAATGGATACCGTATCTGATCGCCGGAGTGAACGACTGGCAGAAAGCCTTCGAGCAGGCCGGTTTCAAGAACGCCATACACGCCGAGGTCGCTCCTGCATACTGGCAGGATTCCACATTCTCCCTCGAGGATGCCCGCCATTCAGCGATCGTTTACAAACCTTCTACTGTAGAGAACGCCATGGGCCCTCACGTATCCGACCCGCGCACCGGCGAAATAATAGAAAGCCATGTCAGCTGGTACCACAATGTCATGAAGCTTTTGCGCGACTGGTATTTCGTGCAATGCTCGCCGGTCGATACAGCTGCGCGTCACATTGTCTTCAACGACGAACTTATGGGCAACCTGATCAGGTTCGTCTCCTCGCACGAAATAGGACACACACTCGGGCTACGACACAACTTCATAGGTTCTAATTGGGGCACGGCCGCACAACTCCGCGACTCTTCGTATCTGCGCAAGTACGGCCACGCAACTTCCATAATGGACTACGCGCGTTTCGACTATGTGGCCCAGCCGGGGGACAATATCCCGGAATGGATGCTCTTCCCACGCATCAATGATTACGACAAATGGGCCATCGAATGGGGATACAAGCGTTACATTACGGATAAGGAGGATCCTGATTCCGAGATACCGGCAATCGACAAGCTGATACGCGATTCCCTGGCTGCTAATCCGCGCCTGGCGTTCGGGACGGAATCGTCCGTAAACGACCCGCGTCTCCAGAGCGAGGACATAGGAGCGGACCAGATGGAAACCAATGCATTGGGAATAAAGAACCTGAAATATATAATGGACAACCTTGAAGAGTGGTCCTATGTTCCGGACGAAGATTATACGAACCTCACCGATCTCTACGATCAGATCGTAGTGCAATACAGGCGTTATGTCGGCCACGTGGCGAAATGGGTCGGCGGCGTTTACGAAACCCCCCGGCGCACCGATGACGGCGAACCCGTCCGCGAATTCGTAGGGAGGGACAAGCAGAAGGAGGCAATGCGGTGGCTGGACAAGTACCTGTTCCAGGTTCCGGCCTGGATCGTGCCGGACAATATAGTTTACAAGACCGTGCGCAAGCCGGAATATGTGCTCGACCAATGCTACTCGCGTGCTTTCCGGGAGCTGGTTTCCAAGAGGACGCTCATGAACATAAACGAGGACATGATGGCCAACGGTTCCAAGGCTTACTCCATGGATGAATATTTTGAAGACCTGAACAGGGATATCATGGGGCCCCTTCCTTCGGATCAGGCTCTCGCCGCATACAAGAGAGTGGAACAGAAGGCTTATGTGCAGGCCCTTTGCGGGATAATAAAGGGAGAGGGCATGCCTGCTTTCGCCAATTCCAATCCTGGGAAGGATGATGGGGATGCGATAGCAGTGGCTTATTACCAACTCACAAGGCTTCGCGACCGGATGAACAATTATTCCGGTTCGAACATGGTGGACAGGGCCCATTACAAGTATCTAGTGAAGGTAATCGATGCCACTCTGGACGGAATGCTGAAAAAGGGTTCCAAATAATTGTTATTGGCTCAAAAATTGTTTAATATAGTCCGTATTATAAGACTAATTTTGTTTCCGATGAAAAAATCCATTCTGCCTATCCTTGTTGCATTGGCGCTTGCGTCCGGCCTGTCCTCCTGCAAGAAGACGATTGATAACTCCGGTGATCCTGAGCTGTATAGCTTCGGCTTTTACCAGGCTTATAACGAGGGTAACCTTTACAACGATTATTGTGTCGATGTCGGTGAAAACGATTCCATCGTCAGGATTGAACTTCCTTATAAGGCAGATATCACGTTTCTCGTTCCATCGTTTGAAATGTCGGAGGACGATTCGGCTTATGTCAACGACACTTATCAAAAGACCAACAAAAGCGGCCACGATTTCTCGTCACCTGTGGTGTATGCCGTACGTGACGGAACGAACTACGCCTATTATACTGTCGTAGTAACCAAGGCCGACCCTCTCAGTTGGTCTACCAGCGCCACTTTCCCGCTCGGGGTATCCGAAATAAAGGCGGCTATCGATACCCTGACCGGTTATCCCGTAGCAGCAATATCCGGTACGGACGGATATCTGTATTACCTGACTTATGACGGTACGGCGCTTTCGGCAGAAAAGATCACCATGGACGGGAGTGCCGTAAAGGGTACGGACGTAGGGCTAGCCTTCTCGAGAACCGCGTTACCTTATATATCCTACCTTGATGAGGACAGCGATCTTTGCGTGATTTACAAGACTACCGGATGGCAGTATGCCGGCCGGAAAATAGACAGGGACTGCGAGCATACGGGTTCGGCCCTGGGCTTCACCCCTGACAACAAACTTGCGGTATTCGCATCTGACAGCGTAAGCATATGCGATGTCACTACATGGCAGAAGCCTCATGGTGTGGGAAACCCTTATTTCTCCCTGCACGGCGTTTATCCGAATATCGTCAAGGCAGGTTCGGGGCTTGACGTGGTTTACCGTTCCTCAGAATCGAATGGAGGTATTTCAATCTGCCGCTACACGGGCTTCGAATGGTCCGTTCTCGCCGACGACTTTTGCCAGCCTAACTCCGCCGGGGGCAATTCCACCATGCAGGTGGGCACGTTCGGCATAGATACTGATCCTTCCGGGGACATACTCATGGCGGTCAACAACGATTGCGAAGGTACCGGGTTGCGCCAGCGTGTGTTGGTTTACGACAACGTTACGGGTAGCATAACGCAGTTGGGCGGTTATGTGGACGAAGGTTTCGACGGCAACTCTATCTCGGATATCGCCGTTTCCTATTCGAACGACATTTACCACCTTTATACGATCAGGAATGCTGTCGGGGAACTTTATCCGTACGTTTCCGAGTACGACAAGGCTGACGGCGTCTGGAGTGATGGTTTGAGCATGAATTCGCAACCGATAGTCGCCGCCGACATGGTGGTGAACGATGACGGACAACTGTACGTGTTTACCGTAGGTCGGGATCACAACGTAGTTCTCAGCGCCCTCGAATAGACGGTTTCTTACGGCGAGAGTGGTTTTAGTTAAATATTATATCTATTTTGTGCTTATATTTGTAATGCTTTAACTAAAATTAACTCCAATAATTCTTTTAACCAACATCCCTACATGAAAAAATTTTATTTTTATCTGGCCGCTATTGCAGCCATCGTCATTACAGCTTCCTGTAACCCTGACCCTGTCCTTACGCTTACCTCGTCGTCGGATTCAAATCTGGAATTTGATGTCAGAGGTGAGACGAAAACCGTGACATTCAATGCAAACTATGATTGGACAGCTACATCTTCGGAAAGTTGGGTGTCCGTGTCCCCCGCATCCGGCACTTCCGATGCCGCTTCCGTTACTTTGACCGCTGATGAAAATACCGGACTCACCGATCGTTCCGCCACCGTCACCATTTCCATGGAAGATCTGAATCTGGTTATTGAATGTCGTCAGATAGGTCCCGACTTCTCGATAAGCGACGAGAGCACGTATTATGAGATAAACCAGTTGGGTGGAGAGATTGATGTCAACATATCGTCGAATATAGATTATACATATTCCACTGATGACGAGAGCTCTTCATGGTTGACCTTCTCAAAGGGCACTGTTGACAGCAAGATAGCTGTCGATGTCGCATACAATGATTGGGGATGCTATCGTGAAGGTTCCGTTTATGTGAAACATAATTCCATTACAGATACGCTTACGGTAGGGCAAATCGCCGACGTATGGAATGCCAAATTAAGCGATTATGTAGACATATCGAATGCTTCCCAGATCACTACAGCCGAACTCGGCGACTACTTCATAGTTTCCCCTGGTGACGGGACTGCTCCAGTTCTGATCAACAAGTCTACCCAGGAAAAATCCGGGACATTGAGTGTTGGCGACATATCGGTAGGGTCAATAAAAAATGATGATGCGGGCAACTTATTGATAGCCAACAGGGTTATTTATGATACCGAAACGACGTGGTGGAACGACAACTTCAAGGTCTACAAGATGGGTGCTGTTGACGGGACTCCCGTACAGATCATTGATCTTACCCCTGCAATGCCCGTAGGCGCCAAGATAGAAGTCCGCGGCGACGTGAACGGAAATGCTGTCATCACTGCTTCCACCGAAGCAATAGATGGCATATCTTATTCGAATATTGTTTACTATTGGGTAATCAAGGACGGGGCCGTAGAAAGCGAAAACCAGCTGGAGCTCACTGGATTCACCGGAGTTTCGTGGGCTGGTAGCGGATATTGGTTTACATATCCCGATCAGGGACCCGTTTTCGCTCCGATCTCTTCCAACGTGAACGACGGATTCGTATTCAGCTGTTATGACGAAGACGTGATCTACTGGGTAAATCCGGTTACAGGAGCATGTACTGCCATTGCCCAACCTCAAAGCGATGGAAATGCATGGGGTTATGCATACAATGCCCTTGAAATCAGGGATGCCAATGGTGTTCCTTATGCTGCCATGCTTGGTGGGACATTCTTCAATTATTTCTATGGGGAATTATACGTAGCTCCAGTAAGCACCCTTACCAATGCACTTGGTTCGACTATCGACGCTATCTCCGTTTTCTCGCCCGAGTTCACTACCAACCTGTCCGACGGAGAGGATGCGTACGGCTTCGGTTCCGATCTTTCCATGTGTGCCGCGGACGGTTACCTGTACTTTTATACGGTCCAGAAGAATACCAATACCATCGAATGTTTTGCAATGCCTCTTTAAAAATTTAAAAAGGAGAAGGAAAATCTAATATCCAGAGGGAGGATAGCTAAAAAATAGCTGTCCTCCCTCTCTTTGTCAAACATCCGGTCGGACTTTCAAAATAAGTGACTAAATTTGAAATCGATTTTTGATATGGCAATGCATAAGGGGACTTTGATGGCTGCTTCCTTGACGATGCTGGTGGTGTCCGCCTGCACGTGCAGCTGTAATAATAAGGAAAATTACCAATTCCCGTCGGGTAAGGATTCCACCGGAGTAAATCCGGTAGATACTGTTGTTATTCCCGGAAATACCGAAACCGTTTTGGAGGGATATCCTGAGGGAATGAAGGTCGTATCGTTCACCGACTGGCTGGATGCGGATGCGAAATGCGTCGGTTGGTATGCCATCGTGAATACGAAAGCCTATCCGGAACTGAGATTCAACGCCATGAACCTTCCGGATCCGATGAAGCCTTCGGAAGCCTTTTCGAGGTTCTCCACGCTAGGGAAGGGAACCCCTCTGATAGCCGTAAACGGTGGTTACTGGTACAACGGAAAATCGTTGAGCCTGCTGGTATCGGATTCAACCGTGCAGTCCATTGCTACACAGATGGCATGGGTTACCGTAGATGGCAGGAATGTGACGGTCTATCCTGTCCGTGCGGCATTCGGCCTTATGAGTGACGGTACCTACGAGGCTACATGGGTCTATTGCCCTTCCGAAACCGGACTCCAACCTTATTCATATCCTTCGCCCCTAAGGAATAATGAGGAGACGCATACTTTCATGTCCGTACCGCCGAAGCACAACAATTACGGAGCGACGATATGGACTCCGGTGGAAGCTATCGGCGGCGGTCCAATGGTGGTTAAGAACGGAGAGGATGTAGCCGACGTGAATTATTGGAAGGAAGTCCTGGATGAGGGCGGTACTGCCGGGCTTTACCGCGAACCACGTACTGCAGTAGGAGCCACCTCCGATGGCAAGATCATAGTTATGGTTTGCGATGGCCGGACCCAGAACGGCTCGTCCGGTTTCACTCTTTCCGAAATGGCCCGAAAGTTCATTTCGTTGGGAGCCGTGGCTGCCGTCAATCTGGATGGAGGCGGTTCGTCCACATTCGTCAGTAGGGACGGTACCGTATTGAACCGACCTTCAGACAGCGGCACGAACATAGAGATTTCGGAACGCAATGTCTCCACGGTCGTAGTTATCTCCGTCAAGTAAAAATTGGAATATGAAAACATTGGATTTTTTGCACGGTACCACGATTGCTGTTGCCGTGGTAGTTATGGTAAGTTGTGGCTCAGCTCCGAGGGGCAGCGGAAGTGTTGGCCTTACCGGCGTTTCCAAAGCTGTCCCATGTGCTACTATGGTTTCCGGAAGAGTTTTTTGCGGTGAAAAAGGAGTAGGAGGGGTGGTTGTAACCGACGGTTATGATTTCACGTCAACTGCTTCCGATGGAACTTATTCCCTTCCTGTAGATTATCGTGCGAGGTTCGTTTACATATCGACACCTTCAGGTTACCTTCCGCCTTGTAATGGCAGCAGACCTCTGTTTTATAAGAGACTGGCAGTTTTGAAAAAAAAAGCCGGTATCGGACGGGACGTAGCATTGTCTTGCGATTTCGAACTTTACAGGAACCCTTATGACGATTTCCATCACACTTTTGCGGTCGATGCCGATGTCCAGATGACTTCGTTCGGGGAACTGAATAGCTTCAAACCGATTTACGAGGAGCAGTGCAGATACCTCGACGGTATTTCCGGCGACAAGTTCGTGCTCGATTGTGGCGACATAGTCGGGGACAGTCCGCAGATATATCCGGGTTACCTGAATGTTACCGACGCCGGCGGATATCCTTCTTACCGTACGATCGGCAACCACGATATGAATTATTACGGCCCCGATTTCGAGTCTTCATACACGCGCTTCGAATCATATTTCGGACCTGTTTGCTACTCGTTCAACCGAGGAAGGGCCCATTATCTGGTTGTTGACGACTGTTTCTATTTCGGACGCGATTATTACTATATGGGTTATTTCGACCATGCGGTTCTCGATTTCATACGCCACGATTTGGAGCATGTCCCGAAGGATCGTTTGTTGATAGTGTTGTTCCATATACCTGCTTCGTTGACCGAGAAACAATTGCCTTTTGAATACAGTTACAGCCCGATCGCCGACCAGTGTGTGAATGCGACCGCCCTGTACGACTTGGTTAAGGGTTATGACACCCATCTGATTTCAGGCCACATGCATTACAATCTGAACATCGTCCACTCGGACAGCCTTTACGAACACAATACCGCAGCCGTCTGCGGGACGTGGTGGTGCGGTGACATTTGCCTTGACGGTACTCCTCAGGGTTATGGAATCTATACCGTCGACGGCACCGGTTTGAAATGGACATACCGTTCCGCAGGCCACGATCCGGATTACCAATTCAGGGCTTATCCGGTAGGCGATTATTCCGCGATCGTCCCCTCTGGCAATTCATCTGTGAACTCCAGTGAAGTTGACTTTTCAAATTGTTTCGTCGTGAACGTGTGGAACTGGGACAAGGCATGGAAAGTGGAATGGTACGAAAACGGTATTCTTGCGGGGTCAATGAGACGTTTTACCGGACTTGATCCTGCAGCCCTTGCGCTTTGCTCCGACAAGAAGAAAATCAAATACGATTGGATATCTCCGATTCCGAACGGCCACATGTTCGCCGCGACGCCGAAAGATCCCGATGCCCGCATCGAAATCCGCGTAACCGACAGATTCGGGAAGGTTGTCAAGGCTCCGGTTGGACAGGCCAGCCGGTGATAGTCGAGATGTAGGGTATCAGCAGCATTGCCGTCTTGATCTGGCCGATTGCGTTGGGGTGGTCGTCGGCCCCGCGTTCCGTCTCGCTGTTACTGTATTCGGGCATTATGCAGGCGAAATGGAGGTTGTGCAGAAGCTCCGATTTGGAACCGTTGCCTTCATCGACTATGCGCCGTATATATTCCAGGGCCGGGTCGATAATGTAGGTCGAGACACATAGGACGGGAACGTTTCCGTATGCTTTGCGGACTTGCCCGACGATGTCGAGGTAAGCTGAAGAGAATTGACGGTAATCCGGCCATGGCTTCGTCGAAAAATCGTTGGTTCCCAAATAGATGACAACTATGTCCGGACGAAAGTCATCGTTTTCGAAATTCCATTTCTCGTCTTTCCTGCCGTCGAAGGTCTGGCCGAACTCTTCCCGCATCGTATATTCGGATACTTTCTTATTGTAGCCGTAGTTACGCGCCGCCCCGATGCCCGAGTGTGAGATCAGGACGTAATCGGCGTCGAAATATCTTGCGGTTACACATCCGAAGGCCTTGTCGCAATTTTCTGTCAGGTTGCTGAAATGTTCCTTGTTTGAAGCGGACTCGACGCCATAGCCGCAGGTAAGCGAATTGCCGATGAAAAGGATCCTGCGTTTTTCCGAGGGCAGTTCAGTCGGAATCAATGCTCCATCCTCCGCAAGCAATACCTTTTTCAAGGTGAATATTCCTTGGGAGCCTTCGGTGCGTTTTTGCAGTCTTATAGTGTGCCTTTGCCCGGAACAGGAATCGGTATCATAGAGGCCGGCAGCATCGAAAAGGACCACAGTAGTGTCAGGAGCGAATTTCACTACTCCCGACTGAGTTCCGTCTATGAAAAGATTGAACCTGTTCTTGCCGGAATCGGAGGCTTTTACGGCGCAATAGCCGCCAGTGAAGTCGAATTCGAAATAGACGCCGCTCCAGTCGTAACTGACCGAGCCGTCCGCTTCCGTTTTCGTTCTGCCGCCGTAACGTATTTCCGGGCTGTCAGCAGGAAAGCTTTCCACTCCTTTCGCGCCGCCTGTTTGCGCGACGGCATCAGCCAAAGGCAGCGTCAATACAATAAGAAGCGATATTAAGGTCTTGTTCATTTTTTTAGTTCGAATTTGCATCTATGTAGGCGCCTATGCCCGCTTTCAGGGCGCTCCAGTAATCGTAATCCTTCACGTGTATGAGGTCGAAGACATAATAACCGTCGGCTGCATTTATGCAGGCGTCCACGGTTGAGGTGACGGCGGCGTCCAGATCTGTGACGCCGGTAGTATCCCAGTTTCCGATGTCCGGACCCCCATAATATGGAATGGCACCCCTGATAACGTTCCCGGCTACCTTGCAGAATCCCTGACAGGTCCATTCCCCGTTTCCGTAAACGTTGGAGGCGGAAGCGTAAGCTCCGATCAATATATAATCGAGTTTTTCGGCATAACCGTATTTCATATAGTCGGACGTCGCCCATCTGTAGTAAATGGAAGGATTGAAAGTATTGCTTGCCCAGTTTACTCCGGATCCGTAATATGAGGAATACCAGCCACCGACGTAACAGGCGAATTTTATATTGGGATTCACGCTTTTTATGGCTTCTCGGGCTTCCGAAACGAAGTCGTATATGGTCTTCGCACGGAATTCGAGCCACTGCTTCATATAGGTAGGGTAAACGGACGGCAGCGATGTGGTTCCCGGAGCAAGAACGTCATCAGGCCAATTCGTGACATTCCGCCCGATATGGTTTTCAAACGCTTTGCGCGAAATGTCGGAAAAATCCGCTGCGAGATCGTCATAACGACATCTGTCCAGGACTATTCCATCGAGGTCCTTGTAGGAGGCTAGGTCGCGCAGCAGATCGAGAAGGAACGAGACTACATCAGGATTCGACGGGTTGAGGAACTTGGTGCCGTAATCTGAGTCGTCTATGTCCATGACATTCGTGATTCCTGAATCGAGATTGACGCAGGTTGCCCAGTCCTTCTTGGATTCGTCCCTGAACAGTATTCCCTGCTCCCCCAGTCCGTAAGGATAGTGGTTCCCGCCGACAAAAGTATTGAATCCAGCATGCACGCGTAACCCTGCTGCATGTCCGGCATTGATGAATACCTGGAGATAGTCCCAGGTGGCCGTTCTCTGATAGAAACGGTAGCTGGAACCTTCCCACACGTCCAGTTCCCGTACCTGGTCGACATGGGATGTCTGGAAGAGGGCGTCTCCCATGGAAGGCCTGACGTCTACGACGATATCAGTGAATCCAGTTGCGGCGACCTTCTCCATGTCGTTGTAAATGGCTATCGAGTCGTTGGCGTAATCCGGGAAATTGGCACTGGCGTCGATCCAGATGAACCGCGGTTTCAGGCTTACGGGATTGACTACCGTGGTGTCATTGCCCGTAGTGTCCGGTACGACGGGATTCACCACAGTGCCGGAATCCCCCCATTCCCAAGGAGGAACATAGGATTTGCTATTGCAGGATGCAGAAAACGACAAGGCAATGCACCCCGTGAAGAAAGCTACTATTAGAGATTTTAATGCTGTGTTTTTCATCTTTGTCATACCGGATTCCGGTTGAAATTATTGCTGGATGCAGTCCATCTGATATCCTTCGATTATCCGGTTATTCTGGTCTATGTAATACATGTTCATGTAATAACCGTCGGTGGTCGTATACAGGACGACATCGCCTGCCGCGCGCGTGTTGCCGCCTACTCCGCCACCCTGGTCGTAGAAGGTATGTCCCGTAATGGAAATGGCTATTGCCGATGAAGTCGTGGCATCTCCTGAAACGTTTGACAGGTTGGTCATGTCATATACGTAAACCGAAGGGGAGCCTCCCCATGAAGGGAAGTAGCCGGTGATCAGCAATGCACCATACCTGGCGTTGTTGAAAGTCTTGATATCCCAGTTATTGTAGTTGAAATTGCTTCCGTCGGAATCCGGCGTAAGGAGCGATGTCATAGTACAGGTTCCGTCTTCGGATATATTGGTTACATAGGTGGTGTTCTCGTCGTAGACGCTGAAGAGGAATCCATCGTCTGCGTTCGATGAAATCGGAGTGAATGCCGGCATACCATCCGCCTGTCCCCAATATCCGTTCGCCCATACCAGCCCTACGAATCCAGTCAAATTGACTTCGTGAGCGTCGGAGATCACTCCTCCCTTTATGGTCCAGTAAACAACCTGATTCGTAGCTCCCTCGTCGTTTCCTTCGTAAGGTGCTGCTATTACGGCATCGCCTGTGATGTCGCCCTGAACGGTCAGTTTGCCGCCAAGTTCGTATCCTGTAGTCGGAGAGTAGCTTAGCAGAAGGGTAGGGGCTTCGGTGACCGAAGATGTCGTCCATATGTCGAACTCAGTGCTGGAGTGGTTGCATATAATCAAGTGCCCTGCGTCGTCGTTCTTTATGAATCCGTCGCCGCTTGCCGTCCCTAAATTTATGGATCCAACCTTGGCTCCGGTAGTCTTGTTCAGATATATTGGAGTGGTACCGTCGCCGCTTGCTATGACCAGATAGGATCCCAGTACCGCGAGTGACGTGTTGCGGGTCTCTGCGCGCGGAAGTCCCAGGTTTTCCATGTCGAGGCTGAACAACTGCTTCTCGCTGCCGGTGCGGAATCCGTAATTGATCTTTACGGGGGTAACATTGGAAAGCACTATGCTGTAATTATGCGTGGATCCGTCCTGTGCCGTGACCGTTACATACTTTATTTTCGTCAGATCCACCCATCCGTCTGTCGGCAGGTCGCATGTCGCGTGGGGCGAGAGTGTGTAATCTATTTGACAGGCCGTCATGTCCATCGCTTCGTTGTAGGTTATGGTGATGGTGTTTTTGTCGTTGTCTATCAATGCTGTTGTTTCAGGATAAAGCATCTGGAAAGAGAGGAAGTCGTTTCCTGACAACCCGGAGATTTCTCCGCGTATGTAGATCGTATGTTTGTCGCCGCGCCCGTCGGTAAAAGTGAATTCATTCCTCTGGGTGAGGTCTAGCATGCACAAGGCCGGTTCTATGAAACAATTGTAATCGATGGAAGCAGTCATTCTCATCGACGTGAGGAGTGAATCGGGTACTTCGTTGTCACTGTCCTCGGGAAAATAGTAAGGTATCTTTATCACTATGTCCTCGTCGAGGGAATCGACCGTGGTGGTGAAAATGGCCGATGAATTGTATGCATAGTCGCCTTTCGTGAACTGTGCCGATACCGAGTTGATGCCGATTGCGGTAGTGGTTGGTTGTACGTATTCCGGTTCGTGGCATCCTGAAAGCAGGGCAGTGAAGGCTAAAAGTATCAGTATTTTGTTTTTCATTATGGTATTCTTTAGATGTTAATCCCATCCCGTGAATTGTGATACGGACGAGTTGCTCTCGAGTTCATCTTCCGGCAGTGGAATCTGGTAAAGTTTTTCCGGAAATTCCCTGTCGGTATCATCGGCTTCGACGTAGGTGTATGTGTATCCTGCAGTTGTCTTGTCGATTCGGATGCCATGCACGCGATAGTTGGAATATTCGCTTTCGGCGCGTTTCCAGCGTCTCATGTCCCAATAAAGCTGTCCTTCGTATGCCAACTCGACTTTGCGCTCGTGCATTATGCCGTTCAACAAGTCGTCGCCCGTCGAAGTTAGTCCCGGCAGTCCGACCCTCGTCCGTACCTGGTTTACATATGAACGGGCTTTTTCGTAGTTTAAATCGTCACCGTGGCAGTATGCCTCGGCGCCGTTAAGCAGTACTTCGGCATAGCGGATGGCTATCCACGGCTCCAGGCTGCCTGAATAGACGTTGTAGTCCCAGTTTTCATCCAGCAGCTTGCGCAGGAAGTATCCGGTGGTCGACTTGCCGTCTGTGGTCGGCTTCGTCTTCCATGCCTGGAATCCGTCTTCTCCTCCGACGTAAGCTTCTATGGTGCGTTCTTTCCATTGGCATCCGTTATAGAGGATGGTGGCTGCGAAACGGGGTTCAAGTTTATCCCATGGCGGGGTATCAGTGGTACCTTCAGCCGTGTGCCATTCGCTCCAGTCCGGGTAGCCTCCAGTAGCCAGCTCGTAGCTTTCCACCATTTCCTGCGTCGGAGTACCTTTAGCGTTTATGCTCGAGTGGGTGTCGCCTCCTGGTGTGAAATTGTCGTTGAAATTATGCGTCAGTCCCTCCTTGTTGTATTCGTAATCGAGAATCGATTCGGTGTTGCCTTCCGATGCCAGGACGGACCAAGCATCCTTGTAGGATGGCATCAATGAATATAGTCCTGATCCTATTACGGAATCCGCTGCCGCTTGTGCCACGTCCCAGCGCTCTGCATAGAGCATCGAGCGTGAAAGCATTGCATAGGCGGCTCCTTTCGTGACGCGGTATGTGGACGATGTGGATGGAAGGTTGGCTGCGGCGTATTCGAGATCCTCCTCCACGAAGTCCCAGCACTCTTCTTCCGTGCTGAGCGGGGTGTTGCGGGTATATTTTGTCATATCCTCGTCGTAAAGAATGCACTGCAGGTGGCGTTTGGTGAGCTCGAAGTACATCCACCCGCGGAAGAACCTGCATTCTCCCATAAGGCGGCCGTAATCTGCGTCGCTGAAATTGGATTTGTAGGTTTCGAGATCGTACATCGCCTGGTTTATGGTTTCGATGTTGCCGTATAGATAACTCCATCTTCCAAGATAATATGCAGCAGTACTCGCTGCGATGCCTTGGCCGGATTCGTTGTATGCTATTTCGTTGGCGAACCACATGTGGACGTTAAGGGATGTGCAACCGTATTTGAGTATATCTGTCATACCTTCAGTAAGACCCACGTTTGACTGGCCGGTATCGAATTGCCCGAGTTCAGAGATGTAATGGTAGAAGGAGTTTATATTGTATTCGGCATAGGTGGTGTTGGACCAGACTAGTTTGTCGGAAACGGAATCGGTGGGTGTCATGTTCAGGTAATCGCACCCGGTGGTGGCCAAGGCCATGAAGGCAAGTGCGGCAAGCGTGTATAATATTTTTTTCATGATTTTTCCTCCAGTTATTTAGAATGTTACGGAAACTCCTACCATGAAGGTGCGCTGCTGCGGGTAATAACCGTTGTTCACGCCAGGAGATTCGGGATCTATGCCTTGCGGCAGTCCGCTGATAGTAAATAGGTTGGATCCTTCGACGTAAATTCTCGAGTTGGAACTCCCTATGATTCCGGTAAGCTCTTTGGGAATGGTATATCCGAGCTGAAGGGTCTTCAGGCGAATATATTTGCCGTCCCTGAACCAGAATGTGCAGGCAAGCCCGTTGTTGTTAGTAGGGGAATTCATGGTAAGGCGCGGATAGGTTCCGTCGGTGTTGTCCGGTCGCCATGCGTTTTCAACTAGGTAAAGAGGAGAATTGCCTCCTTCCTTAAAGGTTTCGGTGAAAATGGTGTTGTCGTCGTTTCCATTGTAATAGGTACCTGTCAGGGAGATGTCGAACAATGCGGCTCCGGTGATGAGCATCGACAGGTCGAATCCCCTCCAACTTGCGTTCAGGTTCAATCCGGCCGTCAGTTCGGGACGGTTGGTACGACCGACGAAAGCCTTGTCGGCATATTCTATGACGCCGTCGCCGTTCAGGTCTTCGTATTTGATGTCGCCTACGCGGGGACGCTGTCCGAAAGGCCATGCCGAATTGTCGATTTCCTCTTCGCTCTGGTACAGCCCGTCGGAAATCCAGCCCAGCATTATGCCCATTTCCTTTCCTGTCAGGCACTGGTATTCCGGAGTGTTGACGCTGTCCGGATATTTCAGCCAGCGGCTGTATGCGTAGCTGACATTAAGGTTTGCGCTGTAAGTGAATGCGTTTTTGCCGGTTCCGATGGTATTCTTGTGCCCTATAGTTATATCTACGCCCTTGGTATCCGTCGAGCTGTAATTTTCGTAGGAGGGATAATAACCTCCCATAGAAGGAGGGTAGCTGCCACCCATGTATTGCAGTATGTCGTAGTTATAGTTGTAGAATCCGTCGATCGAAAACGTAAGCATGTCTTTCCACAGTCCTAAGTCGATCCCTACATTGTAGGAGCGTATGCGTTCCCATGTGAGGTTCGTATTGGCGAGACCGGAGGTGTACATGGCGTTGTAACGCTCGTTTCCCAGATAGAGCGGAGTTGTGAACGAATACTGGTTTAGGAACGAGTATTCCGAGACGCTGTCGCTGCCAAGTTCCCCGAAAGATGCACGGAGCTTCAGGTTATTGATGGCCGCGAAGTTATCCTTGATGAAATTCTCTTCTGAAATTCTCCAACCTGCCGATATGGCCGGGAAGAATCCCCAACGGTTACTCGGGGTGTCGCCGGCAAATTTATAGGAACCGTCGACACGGCCGGAAGCTTCCAGCATGTAACGGTTGGCATAATTGTAACGTATACGTCCGACGAAGCCGATGGAACGTGTCTTGCCGCTGTATCCGCTTATGGGGCTGTCCGCTGGAGTCGCGAAACTCAGCTCCGGAAGTTCGGCGAAAGGAAGTTCCTTCCCGTAGGCTGCGAATCCGTTATACTGATATTGACGGATTTCGGCTAGTCCCATAACGTCGAGATTATGGTCTTCGGCGATTGTGGTGACGTATTCCATGGAAGCGTTGCCTATCATTTGCGTGTACTGGCTCAATCCTTCTCCAAGGGTGTTGTACGATGTGCCGCGTACGTCGAGCGTCTTGGTGTAAACCATATTGGTCGTTCCGTCGGTAGGAAGCGATGCCAGATTGACGTAATACGGGGTCGCAAGTATCTTGCTTGTGGTATAGCCATGGTCGCAGGATCCGACTATCTTAGCAGTCAAACCTTTTATAGACTGAGGTTTGTATTCTATCTCAATGTTGGTCTGAAGGTCGTAGCTCTGTGTCCTGTTGTAGCCTGATTCTTCAGTGGCGGCTATGGGGCTTACTCCCTGGCCGTAATTGTTTACGCTCGCAACCGGCAATCCGTCGTAAGTCATGGGCAGGTAAGGGAGGGATGCGATGGTCTGGCGTGCGATGGACATCCATGTGTCGTCTGATTCGGAACCGCCTGAAGAGAATCCGGGCTGACTGGTTTTGTCGGCCTGTCCGGAAATACCGAGACTTACCTTCAGGCTATTGTTAATCTGCGATTCGATATTGGTACGGACGTTGTATTTGTCGTATAGATAGTTTTTTATATTCCCCTGTTGTCCGAGATATCCGATGGATGCGAAATATCGCATCTTTTCGGTGCCGCCCTGAACTGATATGTTGTGTTTCTGGTTCTGTCCTATCCCGAAGACCTCGTCTATCCAGTCGGTGTCGCCCCAACCGTCTGAATCGTCCCCGTTTGTCATCAGATTTACCTCTTCCTGGGTGAATACTGTACTGTAGCCGTCCATTTCGCAGGCTTTGTTGTAATACCATGCGAACTGTTCCGCGTTCATGAACTTCGGAAAATTTGCATTGACGGAAACCCCGTACGATCCGTTGTAATTTACTGTATTCTTGCCCATGTCGCCCTTCTTGGTCGTTATTATTATGACACCGCCCGCACTCGTCAGCCCGTAGACTGCGGCTGCCGATGCGTCCTTCAATACGGAAATGGTGGCTATGTCGTTAGGGTCTACCTCGTCGAGCGAACGCGGCATGCCGTCGACGATATACGTGACTCCGTAACGGGAGCCGCGGATCGTTATGGATGCCTGGTCTGCGCCCGGTTGCCCGGATTCCTGGACGGATGCGATGCCTGAAACGCGGCCTCCGAGGAGGGATGAGACGTTGGTGGAAGGAGCCTTGATCAGGTCTTCTCCGGAAATCTGGGATACGGAACCGGTCAGAGTCGTCTTTTTCTGCTGTCCGTAGCCGACCACGACTACTTCGTCTATGGATGTGGAAGCGGGCTTCAAGGTCACGTTGACGACGCTTTTCTCACCGATTGCGATTTCCTGGTCGGTCATTCCGAGGTAGGTGAAAGTAAGGATATCTCCTACTTTGGCCTTTATGGAATAAGTTCCCGAATTATCGGTCATCGTTGCGGTTGAAGTGCCCTTTACGACGACATAAGCTCCGGGAAGAGGTTCGCCGCGATCATCTTTAACGATGCCGGTGATCTCCTTTTGCGCATACGCCGAGGCTGAGAAAGTAAGCAATGCTAAAAGCACGGCTAACATTTTCACACCAATTAACGGTTTGATGAGTTGATTCATAGGTTGTGATTTTGGTTTGTTTTTATTCGTTTTTCAATATTTCTTCTATGAGCATGGAGGCTTTCACCATCATCCTCGGTACGTGGAACGGTCCTTTGAAGATGTTGCCTTTCGCTGGCTGAGCTACTGTCCCGTCGCGGTGCAGGTAACCGTACCATTCTCCGTATGTCGTGTCGGGGAATACCCTGTATGTGTAATCGTGGGCCATTTTGTGACGGACCAGATATTTTCCGTCCCCGGTCGCGAGATATGCATAGAGCGAGCCGATTATGGCCTCGCATTGGGGCCACCAGAATTTCATGTCCTGAGAATAGTCCTGAGGTGGAAAATTCCTGCAGTCGCGGAAATTGATTATTCCGCCGTATGGTTCGTCCCAGCCCCAGTTCCATGCCCAATCGTAAATCCGGAGCCCGATGTCCCTGGTCCTAGGGTCCCAGCCCCGGCGCTTGCTCTCTTCGAGAATGAACCAGGATGTCTCGATGCAATGTCCCGGATTGATCGTCCGTCCTGCTAATGTGTCCTGAAATTCGCCCTCCGGTCCTACGTTTTCGAGCAGGGCCTTGAATTCCTGATGCATGTGGTATTTCGCCAGGTCGTTTATGGACTTGTCGACCTGTATCTCCATATCGGGGTCCTGGATCACCTGGCGAATAACCGCTGCTACGTTTATAAGCATCATGGTGATGGAATGGCTGCGTCCTGGGACATATGTCTTGGGAGGAAGGAATCCCGGGGTGTTGAGCATCTTCTGGATGTTCTTCAACATGTCCAGGGACTTGCGGGCATATTCTTCCGAACCGGTCGCTTTCGAGTATTCGGCCATGGCCATGGCGGCGAAACATTCGGAGAAGACGTAGCGACGTTTTTGCACGGGAGCTCCTTCGGCAGTGACGGTGAAGAACATGTGACCGTCCGAATCTATGCAGTGCTTTTCGATGAAATCGATACAGCTGCGGGAAGCTTCCAGCCATTCAGGGTTCTTGCTGATGTTATTGTAAGTGTAGGCTGCGATGAAGCCGAACCTGCCTTGGAACCATACGGACTTTGTCGGGTCCATGAGGGTTCCGTCGCGGTCTACACACGTATAGACTCCGCCATTAACGCGGTCGAGGCCGTGCTTCATCCAGAAAGGCATTATGTTGCCCTTCAGGTCTTTTAGGTAACGTGATCTGCATTCCAGCAGATAGGATTTTTCTGAACTGTCCATTTATATGTCTTAGTTTGTTTTTCTTTCGTATTTGTCCCAATATTTTTCTATCTCCTCAAGGCTTTTCCCGGTAGTTTCAGGCACGAGCTTCCACATTATGAGTATGTAAGGTATGCACATCAAAGCGAAGAAGAGGAATGTTCCGGCAGGCGTCAGTTTTTCGAGCATTATCGGAGTGAGTTGCCCGATGAGATATGTCCCTATCCACAAAGCGAAACCGGCAATTGACATGGCGAGTCCCCTTACCTTGTTGGGATACATTTCGGAGAGCAGTACGAATACGACAGCGCTTATCGAGATCGCCTGGCAGAATATGTAAAGCAGGAAGAAGACGAGCAGGAAGGTGTTGGAAAGTCCCCATGCCTGTCCGAACCTGAAGTAGGCGGCAATACAGAGCAATGTCACTATCATCCCGCTGACGCCGTAGTAGATCAACTTCTTGCGTCCCACCTTGTCGATTATGAGCAGGGCTATTATCGTAGTAACCATGTTGACCAATCCCACGAAAACTTGCGAATATAGCGAATCGGCGCTCGAGAGTCCGGCCTGTTCAAAGATTGTAGGACCGTAATATAATACCGCATTGACTCCCATGAATTGTCCCAATATCGCTATTCCTGCCCCAACGAGAACTGCAACCATGATACCGCGCTTGTGCAGCATGGCCCACTCGCTCCTGGCGCTTGTCTCGCCTTTCAGTGTGGCGCGTGTCGCATTGATTTGCTCTTCCACGGTTTCAGAGTCGCAGTAAATCCTGGAAATCACCTTCCTGGCTTCCGGAATGCGGTTCCTGACGATCAACCAGCGCGGACTTTCGGGGATGAAGAAAACCATGATTAGAAAAAGAAGGCAAGGAATGGTCTCGGCTCCGAGCATACCGCGCCATACCTCGTCGACAAATATCCGGTGCCACATTTGACTGCCGCTGAAGCGTGTCACATCCTGTGATTGAGCCATAAGCCTGAAATTCACAAGGTAAGCCAATACAAAACCGACGGTTATAAAGAGCTGGTACATGGAGACCAATGTCCCGCGATGCTTGGCTGCCGAGACTTCGGATATGTAAAGGGGACAGACTATGCTTACCACCCCGATTCCCAGCCCCCCAACGATGCGGTATGCGACCAGGGCCTTGAAGCTGAAGCTCATCGCAGGTATGCAGCAGCCTATGGCGGATACGGTGAAGCATGCGGCGGCAATGGACATGGCAAGTTTCCTTCCCAGTCTGTCGCTCATTATGCCTGCGAACGATACGCCGATTATCGATCCTATGAGTGCACAACCGACGTACCATCCTGATTGTGCCGTTGTCAATGCGAACTGTGTCTTGACCTGGGATACCGTGCCGCTTATCACGGCCGTATCGTATCCGAACAGGATTCCTCCCAGCGCAGCGGCGAATGCGAGGAATACCATGTAGGAATAGTTGATTTTTCCTTTCATATGATGCCGAAATATTCCTTGTAACGGTCATATAGATGATGAGCCTGGATGTATGAGGATTGAGGACTCATGAAATGACTGAATTCGAAGGTTATGGCTTTATCGTAGTGGCATCTCCTGGCGGCTTCGAGCTTAAGGCGCAGCTTGTCGAACTTTATCGGAAGGAACCTTATCGGCATGTCTCGGTCGAAACTTTCGGCATTAGTCCAGCATTTCATACCGTATTTGTCGGCGAGCTTCTTGTTCACGCTGAAGAATGCGTCAAGTTCGTTGTAGTCGATTTGCCCGTCCTGGAAGGCACATGCGTCCACGACATCGTGGATCCCGTCGAATATTTCGTTCCATTCCCTTTCGTGTTCCTCTACGCTTATGGCATCGGCCTTGGTTAGCTCTCCGTTTGTACCCATGACCGCCTTCTTCCCGTCGATCCAAGGTGAAATGAATGTCGGCAAACCTCCGGAAACATCCTTGCACTGTTTGCCCATCGCACGGAATGCACCGATTGCGCCTTTTGTCTTGCGTGAGATTTCCCCGCTGATGTACCAGCCGCGGAAGCTCCTGTACTTCGTGCCGTACATTTTCCAGATTTCGTCGATTACGTACTTGTTGTCCTCTATTTCCCAGCTGAGGTCTCCGGTATCCCAATATTTCCCGCTGTCGTAAAGGCCGAAGTAGAACTTCATCCCGTATTTCTCGGCCAGGGATAGGAACATATCCACCAGATCGACGCTCGGCATGTAACATCCCTTCTTGAGAAGGTAAGGCGAAGGCCAGGTTATGAATTTCCGGTAACCGCCCCTGATTTCTATTACGGTATCGATTCCTATGGATTTCATATATTGGAAATCTTTATCCCATTCGGCATAACCCCAGTTCTGGTGAGGTATGTCGTGTGAGATTTCGTCCAGGAAAGTGCCGGTGATGGGTAGGCCGTTGGCTTTGGGAACTATCAGTGAACCGGGGCCTTCCGAAGGAAGCAATGTCTGTGCAGTGTGATGCTCGGATGCATCGAGGTCGTTTGAATTGTTTAAAAGGGAAGGAGCTATTAGGGCAGAAGCTCCAAGAATTGCGGATTTCTTAAGAAAATCGCGGCGGTCGGTTTCTTCCATGTTTAAGGGATTATTAATTTGTTGTTACAAATGTAATGAAAAATCATCTTTGGAGGTTGGTCGTTTCAAGCATTTTTATCACATTTGCAACACTTTTCGAAAAACTTTATGCCATTATGAATAATTCATTCAAAACAACTCTTCTCATGTGCGTTTGCTGCGCGCTTTTTTCTTGTTCCGGAAAACAAGGGGAAGCCGATTATTCGGTCATCCCCCTTCCTAAATCGGTTTCCCTCAAGGATACCGCCTGCTTCGTGCTTTCGCCTTCCACGGTAATAGCATCAGGCATCGACTCTGCTTCACAGGCCAATGCCAGGTTCCTTTCGGATGAACTCTATGATTTCTGCGGCATACGTGCCGAGGTAATCGATGGTGGCAATGATACTTCCAATGTCATTATAATCCGCAGCTATGCCGTAGATGGAAATGCTCCGGACAGTGCTGGCGGCGAGGCTTATGCCATTGACATAAATCCGGATTCGATTGTCGTCACCGGTTCCCCTGCAGGACAGTTTTATGCCATACAAACGTTATGCAAATCGGTTCCGGCGGGCAGGTTCGGTTCCGTAAGTATGCCTTCCGCACATATTGCCGATTATCCTCGTTTCGGTTATCGAGGCATGCATCTTGACGTTGCCCGCCATTTCTTCCCGGTATCGTTCGTGAAGAAATATATTGATATAATGGCTTTGCACGACATGAATGCCCTTCACCTCCATCTGACAGACGATCAGGGATGGAGAGTGGAGATAAAGAAATATCCGAAACTTACTGAGATAGGGTCCAAGCGCTCCGAAACCGTCATCGGGCACAATTCCGGCAAATACGACGGAAAGCCTTACGGAGGTTTCTATACGCAGGATGATATCCGTGACATCGTTGCTTATGCAGCAGCCCGCCACATAGAAATAATTCCTGAAATCGACATGCCGGGGCATATGCAGGCGGCTCTGGCCTCATATCCTGAACTCGGCTGCACCGGCGGCCCCTACACTGTCTTGACGGAGTGGGGGATTTCCAAGGATGTGCTGTGTCCGGGCAATCCGGCATCGCTTAATTTCGTCACCGAAGTGCTGAACGAAGTAATGGATCTCTTCCCTTCCAAGTACATCCATATAGGTGGGGACGAATGTCCGAGGGACCGGTGGAAGGAATGCCCGAAATGCCAGGCTCTCATAGCTGCCGAACATCTCGATACCGTCAAAAGTGCGGCTTCCCGGGAAGATGCACTCCAGGGGTGGTTCATGAAATACGCCGAGAGGGTGATCGAGGCCCGCGGCCGCAAAGTGATCGGATGGGATGAAATCCTCGAGGGAGGTCAGGCGGACAATGCCACAGTAATGTCATGGAGGGGTTCCGAAGGGGGAATCACAGCTGCAAAGAAAGGGTGCGACGTAGTCATGTCCCCAAATACGGCCTGCTATTTCGACTATTACCAGACCCCGAACCCGGCCCGCGAACCGCTGGCCATAGGAGGTTGCATAACCGTCAAGAATGTATACGATTGGGATCCGATGCCCGAAGGGTTGAAGGAGGGGGAACGGGAACATATTCTCGGAGCCCAGGCCAATATATGGACTGAGTACATGCCGACAGGGGATCATGTGATACATATGATGATACCTCGTGCCGACGCCCTTTGCGAAGACCAGTGGTGTGATCCTTCACAGAAAAACTACGACGAATTCCTGAAACGTCTCGACCGCATGAGAGCCCTTTACGACCACCTCGGCTATACATATGCCCCATATGTTTTCAACGGAGAAGACCGTTGACGCGTAACCTGATACGGAATGCTTTCCGTATCAGTCTTTGGCGGCTATTTTTTCGAGGTGGATCCCGTGGGATCCCTTTATGAGTATGGTTTTTCCCTTCAAGGGATCCGCCGCCAATGCGGCGAGCAGTTCGTCGGTATTGCCGTATGCCGGCCGGGCGCCTGCTGCTGAGAATTCCCTGCCGACGAAGATCGCCCTTTCGAATCCGCATCCCGCTACCATATCCAGAATCCTGTGGTGCTCTTCGCCTGAAGAAGCGCCCAATTCGAGCATATCGCCGAGAATTACGCATTTGTGAGGGAACGAAGTGGCCGCGAAACTTTCGATGGAGGCGCGCATTGAGGTGGGATTGGCATTGTATGCATCTACGACGAGCAGGTTGTCTCCCTTTTGGACCATCATCGAACGGTTGTTAGACGGAACATAGCTTTCCACGGCCTTTCTTATCTTTTCGTACGGGACGCCGAAATACCTTCCGACGCAAACCGCGGCGAGTACGTTTTCGGCATTGTATTGTCCGACGAGATGGGTTTCCATGAGACCGGTACATGGAACTTCTATGCGAAGCGAAGGATGTCCTTCGGAAACGGGCAGTATCCTGCATCCCTGCAATTCACAGCCGTACCTTATGCAATGCAACCCTTTGCGCGATGCGGCCATTTCGCTGAGCATCGGATTGCCGGTATTGTAAAAGGCTTTCCCTCCGTTTGCGGCAAGGTAGTCGTACAGTTCCCCCTTGGCTTTCTTTACCCCTTCGATGGAACCGAAACCCTCGAGGTGCGCTTTCCCGATGTTGGTTATCAGACCGAGTGTCGGACGACCCATGGAAGTGGAGAATGTGATCTCTCCCGGATGGCTCGTACCCATCTCGACTACCGCTATCCGTGTGTCGTCCCTGATGTGCAGGAGCGTTATGGGAACCCCAATATGGTTGTTCAGGTTACCTTCGGTAGCCACCGTCCTGTATTTTTCCGACAATACCGCCTTGATGAGCTCCTTGGTGGTTGTTTTTCCGTTGGTCCCGGTGATAGCCAATACCGGTATGGAATGTTGCCGGCGGTTGTATCCGGCGAGTTCCTGCATGGCGGCGAGGGTGTCCGGGAAGTAGGCTACTTTTTCCGATGCCAGTTCCGGACGGCTCGAGACCGCATATTTTGCACCTGCTTCCATGGCTTTGGCCACGAAGTCGTTGCCGTCGAAATTGTCTCCCTTCAAGGCGAAGAACATCGAGCCTTCCGGTACGTTTCTACTGTCGGTCGCCACTCCGCTGCAAGTGCGGAAAATATTGTATAACTCTTTTATTTCCATAAGATTTGTTTTTTACTGCCGATCATTTCGTACCGGTGGATCCGAAGCCGCCATCGCCGCGTTCCGAACCGTCGAGTTCCGGCACCTCCTCGAGATCCGCCTTCTCGTATTTCGAGATCACCATCTGGGCTATTCTCTCGCCGTTTTCTATTGTGAACTGTTCTTTGGAAAGGTTGACGAGCAGAACCTTGATTTCGCCGCGGTAGTCGGAATCTATCGTGCCCGGTGCGTTGACTATCGAAATGCCGTGTTTGGCGGCCAGTCCGCTGCGCGGCCTTACCTGGGCCTCGTATCCGTCGGGAAGTTCGATGGAAATTCCGGTTGGTACCATCGCCCTTTCCATAGGGCCGATTGTTACGGGTTCCGATAGGGAGGCGCGCAGGTCCATGCCCGCCGACTGTTTCGTAGCATATCCGGGAAGAGGGTTCCCAGATACGTTAACTATTTTCAATTTCATTGTCTTGTTTCTTTTCGCTTTTAAAAAAATCCTTCATTTTTGCGGGCGTTACGTTTTCGAATTTCATCCAGAAGAAAACGTATGTCAGCAGCAGAGCCGTATGGACCAGGAGTTTCCATCTGAGACGCATGTCGGGCAGCATGGTGCTGATTCCGTACAGCCCGAGTCCGACGAAGATGGTGACCAGGATCTTGTTCCAGTTATATGGAATGGGGAAGTATTTCTCGCCCAGCCAGAGGCTGAGTCCCATCATTACGGCATAACTGGCTACATGTGCCCATGCAGCCGCATGGTACGAATAAATGGGCATGAATATTACGTTGACGACCAGGGTTACGATCATGCCGGCAAGAGTTATGAAGAGTGCATATTTAGTCTTGCCGCTGAGCTTGTACCACATGCTTATGTTGAAATTCATACCGAGCAACACATAGGCCATCAGCATTATGGGTGCTATGCTGAGTCCGATCCTGAAGTCGCGGCCGAGCAGCAGCCCTATTACGTCGATGTAGAGCACGACCCCGAGGAATATGAACATGCAGAATTCCACGAAGTAATCCATGACCTTGGCATACATTTGCTTATAATCCTTGTTCTTCTGCCGCTGGAAGAAGAACGGTTCGGCGGCGTATCTGAACATCTGTATGAACAGCGACATTATCACGGCTATCTTTACGCCCGCCTGGTAGACTCCGAGGTCAGCCCTCCAAGTAGCAGGATTGCTGTTGAAGAAACGCATCAGTATCCTGTCCATGAAATCGTTGATGATTCCTGGCAGGCCGGCTATCATCAGGGGCAAGGAGTAGGCGAGCAGGCTTTTCCACAATTTTTTGTCAAACTTGAATGTGAGACGCAGGATTTCTGGAAGCAAAAGCAGAGTACACACTATGGCGCTGACGAAGATCGCGAATATGACGTATGAGAAATCGGGGGTGGCGCTTATGAAATGCAGCATCCAACTGCCCGGATGGGAGGCGAAGTATTTCGGCATCAAAAGGAAGAACACTAGGTTCATTCCCGTTTCGGTGAAGATCTTGATGCATTTTATCACTGCGAACTTCATCGCCTTGTGTTCATAACGCAGCTTTGCGAATATTATTGCGTTCGAACAGTCCATCAGGAGAATACCGCCTATGTAGATCATGCAGTTCGAGTAGCCGGCATAGCCTAGGGCATTGCTTATCGGCGTCGCGAAGATGATCATCATGCAGCAGAAGAGTGCCGAAACCCCGAATACGGTGAAGAAGGCGTTGGAGAATACCTTCTTCTTGTCGATGTTGTCCTTAGAGGCGAAATTGAAGCAGCCTGTCTCGAGACCGAGGGTGAGAATGACCTGCAATACTGCAATATAGGCCATGAATTCGGTGACCACCCCGTAATTGGACCGCGTAAGGATGCGCGTATACAAAGGGACGAGAAAGAAATTGATGATTCTTGCCAGGATGGTGCTGAGACCATAAATAGCCGTTTCACCGGCAAGCTGCTTGAGAGGATGTGACATGTCCGATTCTTGTTACTGCAAAGTTATGAAATTTGTATAAATTTGCGTGAAACATATATCACGACACTTTCTATTATGAAATCCGACAAGTTAATGTTAATGGCGACCGTCGCTCTCGCGGCGCTCGTCCTTTTCGGTTGTAAGCCGAAGGTTAATAAAACTACTGAAAACAACGCAATTATTACCAAGACGGTTCCTGCATTCAATCCGGACAGCCTTGCCGCGGAGCCGGTATTCAGAATACTTACCTCCGACGGTACGATTACCGTCAAGCTGTATTCCGATACGCCCCTCCACCGCAACAACTTCGAGAAGCTCGCTTCACAGCGTTACTATGACGGGATGCTTTTCCACAGGGTAATAAACGGCTTCATGATCCAGACCGGGGATCCTTACAGCAAGGACTCGTCCAAATGGAACCTTTTGGGTACCGGTGGACCCGGTTATACCATTCCGGCCGAAATACTTTCGAATCATATCCATAAGAAAGGTGCGCTGGCGGCGGCACGTCGTGGGGACGAAGCCAATCCCCAAAGGGAATCTTCGGGTTCGCAGTTCTATATAGTACAGAATGAAAACAACTGCAAGCAGCTGGACGGGGCATATACCGTATTCGGCGAAACGGTCGAAGGATTCGATGTCATCGACAAGATCGCGGCCGAGCCTACCGACAGTCACGACAGGCCGAGGAACGATGTGAAGATCATTTCCATATTACCGGTGAACCAAGTCGCCAAGGATGCGGCCGCAAAGCAGCCTGCAGTAACCAAACCGGCTGCAGGAACTAAGGCGGTTCCGGAGAATGGCGTACACCCGAGACCGAAAAAAGCGAACTGATATGGACGGAAAAGAGATCGGTAACTGGGACGAAAACGGGAAACGTCAAGATCTGATGGACCTGTTCCGCCGGAACAGGAGTTACAGGCGATTCTATCAGGACCGTCCAGTCGACGATGCTTCGCTCGAAAAGATGATTGAGGCTGCCCGTTTCTCGCCTTCTTCCCGCAATACGCAGAGCCTGAAATATTTCATTTGTAACGAAGTGGAATTGTGTGCTAAAATCTTTCCCACTTTGGCATGGGCCGGTTATCTGAAGGATTGGAATGGGCCGGATGAAGGTGAACGTCCGTCGGCATACATAGTACAGCTTCATGATACCCGCGTATCCCCCACATATTCCTGTGATGACGGTATTGCTGCGGAGAGCGTGATGCTCGAAGCAACCTTTCTCGGCTATGGAGGATGCATCGTAAATTCCATACGCCGCGAAAAGTTGGCCGGTATCCTGAAGCTGCCGGATTATATGAAGATCATAAACGTGTTTGCACTTGGCGTGCCGAAAGAAAAGGTTGTGGTCGAGGATATGGCGGATGACGATTGCCGTTACTGGCGCGATCCGGACGGTACGCACCATGTCCCGAAGCGTTCGGTGGAAGAACTTATATTTCAAAAGAATCTCGATGTTAAAATGTTTTAGCATTCGTTGGGAAATCCTTTACCATGAAAAACAATTGTGGCACGAGCTTTGCTTAATCTTAAGCAGATAGTTTTTTCATAGGTTAAGTTTTAGGTTAGAAAGAGTAAGCGCCGTAATTGTGAAATTGCGGCGCCCTCTTTTTATATGATAGGCCGGACCCGGAGTCCGGTACAATCATTTATTTCTTTACGGGAATATTCTTCAATGTTTCGCAGACGAATTTGAAGAGCTTAGGTACTGACGGAGCGTAAACGCGTTCGTCAGGGGAGTGAGGAGACATTAGGGTAGGTCCGGTGGAAATCATGTCCCATTTGTATGTCTGTTGGAAAATGCCGCATTCCAGTCCGGCATGGATGGCCTTTACTTCCGGGTCCTTTCCGAACAGCTGTTTGTAGGTCTTTTCCATGGCTTTCAGGATAGGGGATTCCATGTCAGGTTTCCAACCCGAGTAACCGCCGCTCATTACTACTTTGCCGCCTGCAAGTTCGAATGCGGAACGGATGGCTTCGCTCAGGTCTTCCTTCTGGGTATCGACGGAGCTGCGCATCAAAGTCTTTACATGGATGGTGCCGTTGCCGTCTTCCCCTTCCTCGCTGTTTACTATGGCCAGATTGTTTGAGGTCTGGACGAGTCCGGGTATCGACAGGCTCATGTACTGTACGGCGTTAGGGCAGGCGTAAACCGCTTGCATCGTCTTCAGTGCCGTCTTGCCGGCCATGCATTTGCCGGCCGAGGATTCCTTTACGGTTACGTTGACTTTCGGGTCGATCGCAGAGATTTCGGCTTTTTCGTCGGTATCTACTTTCGCGATCCATTTTTTCAACGTTTCGGCCTTGTCGGCAGGAACCGCGATCTTGGCGATCGCCTCGCGAGGAATGGCGTTGCGCATGTTACCCCCCTCTATTGAAACCATGACGCCGTCCATCGATTTGAGTACCGGTACGAGTGCGCGTGCCATGATCTTGTTGGCATTGCCACGTCCTTCGTTTATCTCCATCCCTGAGTGTCCTCCGCGGAGTCCGTCGACTTTTACTTCGAATACCTTGTATCCTTCAGGGAGCGGTATGGTCTTATATGCGAATTCGGCATTGCAATCGAGGCCGCCTGCACATCCGACGTAGAGTTCGCCTTCGGTCTCGGAATCCAGATTGATAAGGATGTCGCCCTTGAGGACGCCGGGCTTAAGATTGCAGGCTCCGGTCATTCCCGTCTCTTCGTCGATGGTGAAGAGGGCTTCCAGAGGGCCGTGTGGAATGTCCTTGGATGCGAGGATCGTCATTATGACCGCATCCCCGAGACCGTCGTCGGCTCCCAGTGTGGTTCCGGTGGCGTAAACCCAAGGTTCCCCGTCTTTCATGACCACTCTGGTTATTATAGGGTCGGTGTCCCAGTTATGGGGAGTGTCGCTGTTATTCTGAGGGACCATGTCTACGTGTCCCTGGAGAATGACGCCTACTCTGTTTTCCATTCCCTTAGTAGCGGGACAACGGACGATCAGGTTGCCTATTTCGTCCTTGTAGCTCTCGAGGCCGTGTTCCTTGGCGAAATCCTGCAGAAATGCGATCGCCTTCGCTTCATGCTTGGAAGGACGCGGAATCCTGGTGAGGGAATAGAAATTTTCCCATACTTGTTTAGGTTCTAATTCGTGAATTGTCATAATATTTGTTTTTATTGTTGTAAGTAAGTTCTGTCATTACAAAGCCGTGCTTGCGTTTATAAAGTGAAAATTGCCGTATGACCGAACTGGAAGACTGAAATCCTTGTTTGCATCAGAACGTTCTGTCCGTCGATTATCTTGGCAGTGACGATTTCCGGAATGCGGTAGTAAACGATTTCACCTTTTTTGTTCGATTGCGGTGCCGTTGAAACCCTGTTGCCGTCGTCCTCCTTCCCGCGTTGAAGTTCAAGCACTATGGGACGTCCCCCGACTATGTCGGCCGGCTGAAGGCCTTCCGTGTCGGAGATCCGGAATGCGATATAGAGCTGTTTCGCATTGTCTGCCGAAGGCACTACCTCGAACTTCATTTTCTGAAAGGAAACGTTCTTCCTGCCCATGAACAGGCTCAGGTACTCATCTTCGAGCCGTCCAATCTCCCTTATGGCCGCTCCGAGGGCTTCGCCACTGAAAGTGGCATCCGTATTGCCGGTTATTATGTCGTTGCGGCTTTTTCGCAGGTCGAAAATGAGTTGTGCCGCTTCGGCGGCCTTCTGTTCCAGGGTCTTCTCCACGACCTGTTTCTGTTGTACAGGCACTTTCTCGAATCCGTTTTCGGTCTGCACGGTCTTGTACAGGGTATTGGTGGCATCTGTAAGATTGCTTTCGAGCCCCTCTCCCAATTGTTGTTTCAAACAGTCGTTCCCCGTGAATCTCCATTCGTCCTTGTCGTCCCGGGAATCGCCAGGAATCACTACGAGACCCTGGGAAGTGAATTTCAAGAAATAAGGTGTATCGTTCTTGCCGAGTCTCACTGAATAAAGTTCCTTGGGATCGGCTTCAAGGCGGGTAGTAAGCTTGATCGACTTGAGCTTGTATGTTACGGAATTCTCCGTGGCGGCATCGATGCCGAAATATTTGCCTGCGTATTTTGCATAGGGCCCTGCCGTGAAGGCGATGCATTCGGCTTCGGCGTCAAGCGTTATGGAGGTTGAGGGAAGGGAGTAGACCACGTTTCCTCCTCCGTTTTCAAGAAGGTTTGACAGCATTTGCGCTCCTGCCTTCGGGCAAAGCGCCGCCGACAGTATTGCCGTCAAGGCGATGAATGTCCTTTTCATTCTCATCAATTTTTAATTTCCATCTCCGATGGCTCCATAGCCAATTCGAAGGATTGCTGCGTATATCTTTTTCCAGAAGGCGAATATACTCATTTATTACGTAATCCATACCTGTTTTCGAGGCGTCTTCAGCGATAAGGGTATACCTTATCCTATACTTTCCGCGCCCACGGCGGTCGATATACATATAAAGGACCGGCATTTCGAATTTATTAGCTATGTAAGCCCCGCCGGCACTCCACTTTGCGGGCTGGTTGAGGAATGTCCGCACGTACTTCGCGTTCTTGTCGGGGCATTGGTCAGAGCTGAAGAAGTAGATCCTGTCTTCCCCTTTGTGCTCTATTATGAATCGCAGAATCCTATTCGAGGCTATTACTCCGGTTTTTGAAGCGCTGTTGTTCGCCAAACGGATGTATTTGAACAGCAGTTCGGAAGTTTTGTTGGTCATGGTCTTGTAGGCTACGGTCCCTATTTTAGAAGTGAAAGGTTCCTTGTATGGGCTGTAATCCGGCAATCCTCCCATAAGTTCCCAATTGCCGGTGTGTCCGAGAAGAATGACGACTCCCTTGTGTAAGGCAAGCGCATTATCGAGGATTTCCGGATTTTCAGTACGGCAAACTCCCATGCGGCGTATGAATTTGGGCGGGCGCGTAAGCGACCAGATGCTTTCGCAAAAAATGTCGGCCAGATAGACGTAGAATTCTCTCGCAATTTTCTCGCGTTCCCTTTCGCTTTTTTCGGGGAAGGAAGCTGCGAGGTTGCTACGCACCACATCACGCCTGTACCTTATAACTACTCTCGCCAGCCACGCCATCATGCCGGCATTCAAATGGTGAATGCAAAGAGGCAGGAGCGAGAGGATATAAAGCGGTATCAGAATCAGCCAGCAGAGTAAATGTCGCATCATATGTTTTACAAAGTTAATTTTTTATTCATAAATTTGTAAAGTCATACCGCAGCGAAAAATGCTGCGTGTGGCAAATCACTAACAAAAACTGATAAAAAAATCAAATGAAAATCATTGTTCTGGCTCTCTTTGTTCTGATCGTCGCCTTATTGGTGTACTTTCTGAACAGAAAGGATCAGCCTAAGGGTCTTTTTGCCGCGGCTCTCGCAAATATGGGCGAGCGTTTCGGTTACTATACCATGATGGCTATCCTTACGTTGTTTATGATGTCGCAATTTGACCTGGATGGTAAAAAAGCGGGCACCATATATTCTGGCTTTTTAACGGCCATTTACATCATGTCGGTTGTCGGTGGCATAATAGCCGACCGTACTCGTAATTATAAAGGAACCATCACCACCGGTCTCGTCATCATGGCGGTAGGTTACGTCGCCCTTGCCATTCCGGGGATAAAGATGCTTTGGTTCGCGGTCGCCGCCCTTATGGTCATCGCATTCGGAAACGGCCTCTTCAAGGGCAACCTCCAGGCAATAGTAGGCCAGCTCTATGACAATCCAAAGTATGACAAGATGCGCGACAGCGGGTTCCAGATCTTCTATATGTTCATAAATCTAGGTGCGGTGATAGCTCCGGCAATCGCGACGGGCATACGCAACGGATTCCTGAAGTTGCAGGGTTTCGGATATAATTCCGACCTGTCCGATCTTTGCCACCAGTTTCTAAACGGACAGCTGGACCCGTCTTCGACGGCTTTCGCAACTTTTAATACGCTTGCAAACAGCGTGAGTACGCAACCGGTTACCAATCTCACTTCATTCGCAAACAATTATCTGAACGCATTCAATACCGGATTCCATTACGCGTTTGCAGTAGCCATCTTCGCGATGCTGATTTCTTTGGCCATATTCCTTACTTCCAAAAAGAGTCTTCCCGACCCTCAGAAACAAACCGACAAGAAGGATATGTCGGCCGAAGAGATCAAACAGGATGCAAATGAGATCAAGCAGCGCATCTATGCTTTGCTTGCAGTATTTGCTATCGTGATTTTCTTCTGGTTCTCATTCCACCAGAACGGTCTTACGCTGACACTTTTCGCAAAGGACTACACTCATCTCAGCATTTTCGGCAAACCTATTTCCGCGGAAGATTTCCAGTCCATAAATCCGTTCTGTGTCGTCGTGTTGACACCTCTCGTGATGTTGCTCTTCAGTTCGCTGCGCAAGAAAGGCAAGGAACCTTCCACTCCGCGCAAGATCGCATACGGTATGGGTATAGCTGCTTTGGCTTATGTCGTGATGACCATCGGTTCCATCGGTCTTCCCAAATTGGCCCAGGTCCAGAAGATGGGCGGCCTGCCCGATTCGCAGCGCGTTACCCCTTGGCTGCTGCTTGCCACATATCTGATTCTTACTGTCGCTGAGCTATTCATAAGCCCTCTTGGACTCTCTTTCGTTTCAAAGGTTGCACCAAGGAAGATGCAGGGTCTCATGCAGGGATGCTGGCTGGGTGCTACGGCTTTAGGCAACATGCTGCTGTCGATAGGGCCTCTGCTTTATTACAAGTTGAACATAAGTATGGTATGGTTGGTATTCGTGATAGTGTGCGCAATATCCATGATAGCCATGCTGGCCATGGTCAACTGGCTTGAAAGGGTAACGGGTGAAAAGAAACCGGAATCCGTTCCGATTGCCGAGAATGCTTCCTCCGGTAATGCCGATTAGAAATCGGCTATTTCTCGAGCGAGGCGAGATGTTTTTCCCAGGCCCAGGCGGAACGCAAAGTTTCCGATAGGGGTCTGGAGGCTTTCCAGCCGAGCTCGCGGTTGGCTTTTGACGGGTCGCCCCAGATGGCTTCGATGTCACCCTTGCGGCGGCCCGTTATTTTATAGTTCAATTTAAGGCCGTTGACTTTTTCAAAGGCCTTGACGATTTCCAAAGTCGAAACCCCGCGTCCCGTACCGATGTTGTAAACTTCGTATGGCTTTTCCGATTTGCCGTCCAGCATCCTGTTCAGGGCGGCCACATGCGCCTTTGATAGATCCACCACATCTATGTAATCCCTTATGCAACTTCCATCGGGGGTATCGTAATCGTCCCCGAAGATGCTAAGACATTCCAGTTTCCCGATCGCTGTCTGGGTTATGTAGGGGACCAGGTTGTTTGGAACGCCGTTCGGAAGTTCCCCGATCAGTGCGGAAGGATGCGCACCTATCGGGTTGAAGTAACGCAGAGCGATGCCCCTGAAATTCCCGTATGCAGTTATGCTGTCCCTTAGGATGTCTTCGCAGATGCGCTTTGTGTTTCCATAAGGGGAAGTAGCTTCAAGCCGTGGGGATTCTTCTGTCGCAGGCAAGACCTTCGGTTGCCCGTAAACGGTGCACGATGAAGAGAATACTATGTTTCCTACGCCGTTTTCCATCATGAGCCCGATCAGGTTCATAAGTGAAAGCAGGTTGTTGCCGTAATATTTCAGCGGTTCCCGGACCGATTCCCCGACCGCCTTGCTGGCCGCGAAATGTATTACGGCATCGATTCCGTTCTCCTTGAAAATCTTCCCGAAATTTTTCCTGTCGGTGCAGTCCTCCCTGTAAAAGGCAGGCCGAACCCCGGTGATCTTTTCGATGTCGTCGAGCACCCCCTCCTTTGAATTGGAAAGATTGTCCGCTATTATGACCTTGAATCCCGCTTCAATAAGTTCGACGGTGGTGTGGCTCCCTATATATCCGGTGCCTCCGGTTACAAGAACAGTATCTCCTTTCATTGCTATTTATTTTGTCATGCAAAGTTATTCCTTTTGTCCATTAATTGCTAATTTTGGCGTTCAAACAAATTGGATAAGGAGTAAATCTGCCATGTCGAGGAAGAAGAGAAGGAAAAGGAAGAGGCACGTCGTCATGACGGTGCTTTCCGTCATTTTCTGCATGCTTGCCTTATTGGGCCTTGTATCGGGATATATAAATCCGTACAATGCCCCGTTTTGCGAGTATGCCCAGTTAGTCCTTCCGGTCGTCCTGATCGTAAATGCCGTTTTTGCCCTGTATTGGATCCTTGTTTTCAATCCGAAAGTACTGATCCCGCTAGTCGCCATAGTCTGCAACATCGGCTATTTGAGCAGGGTGCTGCAATTCAGGAAGAACCAGGCAGCAGACGTTAAGGCAGACGTCAGGGTGCTGACATACAACGTTCATCACTTCAACGAAGGTGAATCTGTCTATGCTGTAGCAGATTTTCTCAAGAACAGGGATATTGGTATCGCCTGTTTTCAGGAATGTTCGCCTGAAGATGGGGGGGATTTCAAGAAAATATTTTCCGAATACCCTTATATAGTGCGTCGGAGCGAATTCGCAATTCTTTCGAAATATCCTATCGACGATTCTTCAATAACCAGGTTCATCAATAACGGCAACGGTGCGCTGAACGCCGTCATAAACATAAAGGGCAAAACGATCAATTTCATTACCAGCCATCTGCAGACTACCGGTTTCTCCGTTTCCAAAATCAAGTATGAAAGGGAAGGGAATATCTCCTTGGACAGGGCAGAGGATAATTTTGCCAACAATGCCAAAGTTCGTGCGGCCCAGGCATTGGAACTCAGATCGATGATCGAGTCGTCAAAGTATCCGGTGGTGTTTTGCGGCGATTTGAACGATATTCCGTCGTCCTTTTCATATCACAAGGTCAGGGGACGCATGAAAGATGCGTTCAAAGAGGCGGGAAGAGGATACTGCTATACGTATCTTCACCTGCTCAAGATGTTGAGGATAGATTATATTTTTCACGATCCTTCGCTGAAGGCCGTGGAGTTCGAATCCCCGGCAGTCGAATTCAGCGACCACAAACCAGTGCTGGTAGGGTTTGCTATTTAGCCGACTTGTTTTTGTTCAGCTCTTCCAGCATGTTTTTCAGTTCTTCGTTTTGCTTGACGATCTGATTCTTGGCAGCTATCAGGGAAATCTGGTGATTGATCCTTATCAATAGTTCCTCTTTGCTGAAAGGTTTTGTAATGTAATCGCTGGCTCCCAACTTGAATCCCTTGACGATGTCGTCGGGGGTGCTGACCGCCGTCAACAGGACAACCGGTATGTCCTTATGCTCTTCATCAGCCTTGAGTTTGGCCATAACTTCATAGCCATTCATATCCGGCATCATTATATCCAGAAGAATCAGGTCGGGATTGTCGGTGCGCACTTTTTCCAAAGCTTCGATTCCACTTCCGGCCTTTATTATCCGGTATTTTTCCTTTGTCAGCAGGATGTCCATCAAATGGACGTTGAATTCGTTGTCGTCGACAACAAGGATCTTGTAATCGGAAGGGTTAATGGTCAGTTCCATTTTCTTCATAGTTATGTGTATTTACAAATATGGAAAAAATATTTTGAAAAACAGCCTTAATTTTCATATTTTTGATAAATAAACCGGATCTGTAAAAACTTGGCTGATGAAATTGCGGTTCTCCATATTCTTTTTCGTGTCTGTTCTGCTGGCGTTTCCCTTCAGCCTTTATGCCGACTCGTCAAGGAAGAATTTCGGTGAAGGCACGCCACAACCTCTGCAAAAGAACGGTTATGTGATTATTTTCAATGTCGACATCCCCCACAATTCGTTCGACGACGGCTTTGCTTCCATAATCGAGGAAAGGTTTGGTTCCAGGGTATGCATTTGTGATGAAAGGATTTCCGTAACAGATATTTCCGATTCGGTTTTACTTAACAGGAAATGTGACGACATACTTAAGAAATACAGCGGATCGGCTCCCGAAGCGGTTATCTTTTACGGATCTGGAGCCATTATGGCATTGACCTCCCTTTTCGATAACGTATGGGCCGGCGTCCCGATAATAGCGGTAAGCCAGACGAAGGAGATTCTAAAGAACATAGGCGTTTTGCAGAAGGAAGGCGATACCGCCATGCTTTCGGTACCGGAGAATACCGTTTCGGTGGAGAATTATTTGCGTCATTATAATGCTACGGTAGTATATTGGAATTATTACCTGTCCGAAACGCTTAAACTTGTCTTCGACTTTTTTCCGGAAAAGAGAAAGGTGACGCTGGTGACGGACGGCGAATTCGACCGTCTGTATCTCATGGATAAGTTCAAGCTGATCATGTCCGAAAAGTATCCCCAAAAGGATTATGAAATATTGTCCTCGCGTGATATGGGTACCGGCAACCTTCTCAGGAAACTCTCTTCCCAGGATTCCGCTTCGGTCGTACTTTACGATTCCTTCGATGTGCGTAATGCCGGTAAGGGGGAGAATTTCCTTCAGAAAGAGCTGAAGGATATAGTTTGCGGGGTTTCGAGGGTCCCTTTGTTCATTTTGAGGGACGTGAATGTGAAGGAGGGAGATGCAATCGGAGGTTGCTATGTCACGGTTTCCAAAATATGCGACATGGTGGGCGCTTCACTTGATGAGGTCCTCTCCGGCAATTCAGCCTCTTCCATACCTTCCAAGACTGTCGGTACGCCCCAGACCATCCTGGATTATTACGTACTTTCCAAATACCACGTCGCAGCCAAGACTCCGGTCAATTCAGTCATACTTTTCAAGCCGCCATCATTCTACAAGCGTAACAAAACGGCTGTGTTGATATTGCTTTTCTTCGTGGTAGTCATAACGGTTATTGTTCTTGCCTATTCCCGACGGATGGCAATCCACGCAAAAAAACTAAAGGACGAAAACGATCTCAACAGGCGCATCATATCCTCTTTGGACGGAGTAGTATTCCTTATATCTTCCAGAGGACAGTTCTTGAGGCGCCTTTCGCCGTTCTCGATAGGAATATTTGATCCGGAAGACGATATATCGAAATACAGCTATCACGATTTCATCAGCGATCCGACCCTTCTGAGGGAGATCGAGCAGTCATTTTCCAAGACATTGAAGGAGAAGAGCGTCGAGAACCTGAATTTCAGCATTCATCATGACGGGAAGGACATATGGCTGAATGCCAAGTTCATACCTTATTCAAGCGATGAGGTTATGGCATTCTTCCGGGATGTTACTGTCCTCGTCGAACGTGAAAGCCGCCAGCAGGAATATCAGAGGATGATTGAAACCCTGGTCGACAACGTTCCCCTTTCTGTTACCATGAAGAATGTGGAAACAGGCAAATATGCGGTTTGGAACAAGTCTTCCGAAATATATTGGGGAATACCGTCATCAGAGATAATTGGCCATACAGTGTCCGAATGTTTGCCTCCCGCAGTGGCTGAAAAGGTTTCGTCCTACGACAATCTGGCTGCGGCCGGAGAACGCATCGTCAACGAAGTAATGTCCTTCGATTTCAAGGGCGAAATAAGGTATAGCCTCATATCCAAAATTCTGTTACGCTATTCCATCAGGAACGAAAACTGGATCCTTACATCATTTCTGGATATCACGGATATCAAGCAGAAGGAGAGGACCATAGAGCGCCTGAATATGGAATATACCCTGGTTCAGAAAGCCCTGCACCTGGCCACATGGAACTGGAACATCAAGACAGACATAATGAAAGTGGATTACGTGAACTTTTATCAGGACCAGAAAACGGGTCCTGAAAATAGAGTAAGTTCCATCTCGATGTCGCAATATGTCGGCAATATCGTTGAGGAGGACCAGTCCAAATTGAACGATGCCATCCGGGACATGAAAAACGGGACGATCGATACAATAACCCGTGAATATAGATGCAAATCGCTTATAAGCAATAGAATAGTGTGGCTCGAATCCTATGCCATCGTAAGCGAACGTGACGATACTGGTGTCCCTGTAAACATAGTGGGTGTTTCGAGGGATATTTCCGACCGCAAGAAGGTCGAGGGTTCGCTTGTAGAGGCCAAAGCCCAGGCGGAAGAGTCCAACCGTTTGAAATCGTTCTTCCTGGCGAACATGAGCCACGAAATACGTACCCCTCTCAATGCCATTGTCGGATTTTCCAACATAATAGCCGAAACCGAAGATCCGAATGAAAGAAGATCTTATGCCGAGATCATCAGAAGCAACAATGCCATGCTTCTGAGGCTTGTCAACGATATACTCGATATGTTGAAAATCGAAGCCGGCGTGATGGAATTCACCTATACAGATGTAAATATAAACCAGCTGATTTCCGAAGTCGTAGAGAGTGTGAATTTCAAGATGAAACTTTCGGGAAGCGTCGTGATCAGGGAGGAGAAACCTCTAGACGAATGCATAATGCGCACAGATTGCAACAGGTTGACACAGGTCCTGACCAATTTCCTGACCAATGCCGTGAAATTTACCAAGGAAGGAAGCATCGTCTTGGGATACAAAATGGAGGATGGAGGTTCGAAGATCCGTTTCTTCTGCAGCGATACAGGTTGCGGAATAGCTCCCGAAAACGTAAGGACCATATTTGGCCGTTTCGTAAAGCTCAATCCCTATTCCCAGGGCAGTGGAATAGGCCTGTCGCTGTCCGAAGTCATAGTACATACCATGAAGGGCGAGATAGGGGTGGATTCCACTCTGGGCAAAGGCTCGACTTTTTGGGCCGAGTTCCCGTATTCCATATGCGGGAGACCGCTCGGCGAAAATTTGGAAGAGGCTGAAAGCGAACATGGAGAGGCGGGTGGTGAGGAATCCGCTTCACAGCAGAAAAAGATCCTGGTCGCGGAAGACAACGACAGCAATTTCCGTTTGATAAAGACGGTCATCGGCAAGCGATACAATCTTGTACATGCATGGAACGGTAAGGAAGCCGTGGATATGTTCAGCAGTGAAAAACCTGATCTAGTCCTGATGGATATCAAAATGCCGATAATGGACGGTTATGAGGCTACCTCCATTATAAGGAGGACCGATCCCGAGGCCAAGGTGATAGCTGTTACGGCTTTTGCCACGAGGGAGGACGAAGAGAGGATCAATTCGACCGGATTCAGCGGATTCCTCGCCAAGCCTATAAACTTCGAAAGCCTTAAGAGCATAGTCTTCGATTCGATATACGGCGATGCCGAGAATGCAGAAGTCAAGTGACCGTTTACATTTACAGTCGATTTGTCATTTTCCATAGAATGTGACGCTCTGCCGGGCGCCAGACTGGTCCACAAGGGTGAGGACGTGCTTTCCCCCTGAAGGTATTACAAGCATGTTGTGATTATCCGTAGTGCTTCCGATATATTTACCGTCCAGATGCCAGAATAACGTCGAGCCGGTATTGCGGTCGGCGGCGCGGAAGACGGCTCCTTTTTTCCGGCCGTCCAATCCCCGTGTTGCGATTATGGTTTGTCCGGGAACGGGATATATGATTTCGACCGGATTTTCCCCGTCAGTCGCCCGCCTTAATGCGAGAAGTGGATGCAAAGGGGGAAGGGGCTTGTATTCGGGATGTATTCTCTCATAGTACCACTCTTCCGTGGGAGGGAGGACGAACCATGGCACGTTCATTATTTCAGAAACCGGGCACACGTCGCTGTCCACTACGTATTTCATGTCCGGAGAGAGATGTACTATCCGATGGTAGGGACATCGTCCGGGCGTGCAGGCTGTTTTTGCTGGAACTTTTACCACTATCGAACTTTCACATGCAGGGGAAACCGGGAATCCGCTTTTCGAGCAGACCTCCACATCCTTCAGTTCGTCGACGGGTTCTTCAAACCATCCTGTAGGTGGCAATGCCGAGAATACGTCGAACATGACCGGGGCAGCGTAACCTACGCCCGTTACACCGGCCCGCCCTTCCCCGTCGGCGTTGCCTACCCAGACTCCCACCACGTATTCGGGTGTAACTCCGACCGCCCATGCATCCCGGTTGCCCCAACTGGTTCCCGTTTTCCATGCTACTTTTCGCGAAGACGGAAAATTCCGCCACGAACTTTCCTCTTCCGGGCGGTTAAGCTCGGAAAGGGCTTCGAACGTGAGCCAGCAAGCGGCCCTGGAAAGAGGAAATATGCCTTTGTGAAACGGGGTTCCTCCCTCGAGATCAAAGGCCATGTCCCGATATGCTTGGGCCAGATCCCGGAGTGTTATTTCGGCTCCCCCGAGAATCAACGACAAGCCGTAATGGGCTGCGTCCTTGTCTACGGTGGAGAATCCGAGTTCCTTGAGCAGGTCAAGGAACCTTTCTATGCCGAACGAGTCCAGCATGCGGACGGAAGGCACGTTCAGGGAACGTTCTATAACCTCGCATGCAGGGACCGCCCCGTCGAATGTGCGACTATAGTTGTGAGGAGAGAAGTCTTTGTAAGACAGAGGAGTGTCGTCTATGAGCATGGTCGGCAGGATCGTTCCTTCGTCTATCATGGCGGCATACAGGAACGGTTTCAACGTGCTTCCGCTACTTCGGGGTGAAGTTATTATGTCCACATCTCCGCCTGTGTGGACTGATCCCTTCCGGCGTACGTTCCCGAAATAGGCCAGCGGATTACCGCTTTTCACGTCCAGCACTATCACGGCCATATTATTGACGAAGTTGCCGGAATATTTTTCGGCGTAATTAGCTGCAATACGGTTCACCCTCTTCTGCAGATGCAGGTCGATTGAACTGTGTATGATTGCGTCCCCATGTTCCCTGCGGCATTTTTCGAGATAATGGTATGCGAAGTCTGGTATCGGGTAAGGGGCTTCCGGCAACGGCTCGTTTTTCGCCAGCATGCAATCTTCAGCCGACAGGATCCGGTTTTTTGCCATATTGTCCAGCAACGCATTGCGTTTGGTCAGCAGCATCCCTCGGTTCTTACCTGGATGTATCAAAGATGGAGAATTGGGAAGGACGGCAAGCATTGCGGCTTCGGCCCATGACATGGTGGATGCCTTTCTCCCGAAATATCTTTCCGAAGCTGCCTCCAAACCTACTACGTTACCACCGAAAGGGGCGTTGGATGCATAAAGTGCCAGAATATCCCTTTTTGAACACCGAAGTTCCAGGCGTAGGGCCATTGCCGCTTCGACGCACTTTTCCCCTAATGTGCGCGGTTTCCCTTCGCGCATCAGCCTTATGGTTTGCATCGTTATCGTACTTGCTCCGCTGATTGTCCTTCCGCTTCTCATATTCTGAAAGGCCGCCCGTCCAACTGAAAGAAAATCCACGCCGGGATGTATATAGAACCTTTTATCCTCGCATTCCACAATCGCCTTCGCGAATTTTTGAGGCACCGTGTCGCATTCCGGGAAACGCCATTGCCCGTCTTCGGCTATCCTCGCCCCGGCCAGTGTCCCATCTGAAGAGTAGAGGATGGTCGAACGGGGCTTATCGAAAAGTTTCCCCGGAAGCAGGAAGACGAAAAGGAACAGAGGCACCAACGAGATACCTACGGCCGCCAACATTATTACACGGCTGCGTTTTTTGTAGAAAGCATGAAGTTGGAGAAGTCTCACCGTTTTTTTGTTATTTTTGGCAAAAATACTTAAACATTTTCTTATGCGTCGATACGGTTTTATCCTTTTTGCAGCATTGCTGGTGATGATGAGCGCCGTTTCATGTGACAATGGCGGTTCTCAGGAGGTACTTTCAAAATACCTGGATTCCTATTCCGAATCTGTCACGTCCAAATCTCCGGTTGTCGTCAGGTTCAGCAGGGAACTTCCCGCAATAATGGACGGAGTTACTTCCGAAGAGCTTGGCAAAGGGATTTCCATATTTCCGAAAGTACCGTTCAAGGCCGTCAGGACATCGGTCCGGACCATTACCATAACTCCTTCCGTTCCTCTTGAAAATTCCAGGACTTACAGGGTAAGGATAAAATTGAAAAAGATATTGTCGGCAAAAGCTGAAATCCGTTCCCTGGAATTTCGTTTCACTACTCCCCCCGTCAGGTTCGATGTGACCGACGGAATCCAAGCGGTGCAGGGGGAAAGCGAAAGGGTATATGTACTCAGCGGAACTGTAAGTACAACCGACTATTGTGATTCCGCAAAAATAGAAAAGGGAATGAAGATCGACGGAACCGATGCGTCCTTCAAATGGGTTCACTCGGCAGACGGACGTACACATGATTTTTCCGTTGCCGGGATAAGGAGCGGATCACAAACGAAAAACCTGAATCTGTACCATGACTATACTTCCATGGACGGAAATGCCAAGGGTGAAGATACTTTCAGTATCCCGGCAAAGGGGAACTTTTCGATAATGAACGTATCTGTGGTAAACGAACCCTTGTCGGTGGTGATTACTTTTTCCGATTTTCTCGATGTCGGCCAGGACGTTACCGCACTGGTGGGATTTTCTCCTTCTTTTCGATACAAATACAGTATCCAAAATTCGAAGATCAGGATTTTTCCTGACGAACGTAAGGCGGGAGATTACAAGATAAAGGTAAAAAAGGACCTGATGAGCTTTTATGGAAAGAGCCTGGCGGATGAATACGTGGGAAGCATTACGATAGGGGATACCAAACCGTCCATAAAATGGCTCAGTAGCGGTAATGTGCTTCCTTCGGACAATAAGTCGACCATGCTTTTCCAGTCCGTCAATTATATGAAGGCGGAAATAAGGGTGAAGAGGATTTACCGCAGCAATGTTTTGCAGTACCTGCAATACGACCGGTGGGAGGCCAATTATGCGATAGACAAGGTCGCCAAGGTAATAGCCGATACCACCATCATACTGGGAAGCCAGGACGAAATAGCTGCAAAGGGGGGTGCGAATTACGGGGTAAACCTTCCGGATTTGTTCAAGGCTGAGCGCGGATGCATTTACAGGGTGGAAATACGCGGACTTGACCCCGTCCTGACCGGAAACATGACCGTGAACGGATATTTTAACGACAACTATTTCGGTGATTATTCCACTTATGACGAGAGGCATTGCGATGTGGTGGCGAGCGATCTGGGCATAATAGCGAAGGGAAATGCCAACGGCTATTACGATGTGTTCGTTACAGACCTTATTACAGGCAATCCGGTATCGAATGTTCATGTCAGGCTGTTCAATTATGTCCATCAGCAGGTCGGACTTGCGGTTACCGATGCCAACGGGGAGGTCGAAGTACAGTGTACGGAAAAGGCTTTTGCCGTAGCGGTCAATCTTGGAAACGATGTGAATTATTTGAAGTTGGACAACGGGTCGTCGCTTTCCACCGATAACTTTGACGTAGGCGGTGTAGATGCTCCCAAGTCAATAAAGGCATATCTGTTCGGAGAGCGGGGAGTGTGGAGGCCCGGAGATACCATACATATAACTGCCGTCACCAGTTTTGGAAAGGACGCCGTTCCCGGGGGCTATCCTGTCGTAGCTGAACTTCTGAACCCCGACGGGAATGTAGTGCAGACTCTTACCGGTAAGAGCAAGGGATCCGGGATGTATCATTTCCCCTTTACGACTTCTTCAACAGACCGAACGGGACGTTGGAAGGTCCGCCTGGCAGTTGGCGACGAAACTTTCGAGAATCCGGTACTTATTGAGACTGTAAAACCCAACAGATTGAAAATAAAATTGAAGTATGATGGAGGAGACATAGTGGACGAATCGGATATCAAATGTTCGTTGTCTTCGGAATGGCTCACCGGTGGTCCTGCCGCTGGTCTTGCAGTGAAGGCAGATGCGACCGTGACCAGGGGAGAAACTTCTTTTGTCGGTTATGGAGATTATGTTTTCGAAGATGTCTGCCGTAAATTCAACCGTTCCGAATTTCCGCTGTTCGAAGGGAATCTGGATGCCGCCGGATGCCTGAAAGTGAACGGGGAGGCGAATGCAGGCAACCGTATGGTTCCCGGATTCCTGAATATGAATACAACCGTCCGAGTTTTTGAACGCTCCGGGGATTTCAGCGAATCGTCGTTCCCTGTGGAGGTGTCGCCGTTTAAAACCTATCTGGGAATGAAGCTGGAAGAGAAAAAAACGGAATGGGGGGATAGTTTCGTGGATAAGGACGAGCCGCAAACCGTAAGTTTCGTTGCATTGGACAAGAATGGGAACAAGGTCTCCCTCGGCGATGCCAAGTTCGAAGTGTGCCGTGTGGACTGGACATGGTGGTGGAGTTCCACGGATAAGGATCTCGCATCGTATATGGAAGACGAAAGCATTACCCCGCTCGTAAGTGCGGATATCTCCCTTGAAAAGGGTTCGGCCGGTTATACCATGGATTTGAGCGATGCCAGTAACGGACTTTATTATTTCAGGATAAGCGATCCCAAGGGAGGACATGCGGCGGCATGCCTGGCCGAAGTCCTTGATTCCAAGTCGGAAGGAAGTTCCACGGGAGGAGGGAACGGTTCCACTAAGCTTAGCACCACGATCGACAAGGAAAAGTATGAAGTGGGCGAAACCGCCCGAATAACTATCCCTTCTTCAGGTAAGGCCCGGGCCTTGCTTTCGTTGGAGAAAAATGGCAATATCATGTATGCCAAATGGATAAATTGCAAGGAAGGCAGTACGTCCATTCCTGTCAAGATCACATCTGAAATGCTCCCCAACGTGTATGCCTTCATAACCTTGATACAGCCTCACTCCAGCACTCTGAACGACGCTCCAATGCGCCTTTACGGCGTAAGGTGCATCGAAGTCGAGGATGTGTCTTCCCGCCTTAGGCCGGTAATAAGTTCGCCTGAAAGCGTCAAGCCGGAAAAGAAGCTTGACATAACCGTTTCCGAGAAGTCGGGCAGGGCTATGGATTACGTCCTCGAGGTGGTTGACGAGGGTCTTCTCGGTCTTACGAATTTCAAGACGCCTGATCCTTGGGACCACTTCTTTTCCAAGGAGGCCCTTTCGATCAGGACGTGGGACGTTTACGACGGCGTGATCGGCGCATACGGCGGAAAAATATCGAGGCTGTTCGCAATAGGAGGAGGAGAAAGCGTCGGACGGGTCGACAGGAGCGAGCCGCAAAGGTTCCCTTCGGTAGTCAGGTATCTCGGACCTTTCAGGCTTCAGGCGGGCAAGGAGGCTAGACACCGGATTGATGTCCCTCTCTTTCTTGGATCGCTGCGGGTCATGGTCGTCGCATCGAACGGAAATGCTTACGGAAGCGCTTCCAAAGACGTAAAGGTCACAGAACCGCTTATGGTGCAGGCCACGCTCCCGCGCAAGGTGGGGACCGGTGAGGAGATAGTCCTTCCCGTAACTGTATTTACTACGGAAGGAGGTATCGCCTCGGCGAAAGTTAATGTAAGGACAGACTCGACGTTCACCGTCAAGGGTGAGTCGTCAAGGGAGGTCAAATGCGGTTCCGCCGGTGAGTATATGACATATTTCACTCTCGTTTCGAATGGTGTCGGCATGGGCAGGATTACCGTGACGGCCGATGGCGGAGGCAACGGATCCAGAAGCGTTACCGAACTCGAAAGCGTCGACCGGACATCTCCGGCTGTAATCGCCGAATCTTTTGTCCTTGACGGCGGCGAGAGCAGGAATATGAATTTTGCTCTCGCAGGCAAGGCCGGAACGAACAGTGCGGGGATCGAAGCTTCCTCGGTGCCTTCCATGAATATTAAGAACAGGCTCGGATATCTCGCTGATTATCCTCACGGGTGCGTCGAACAAACGGTTTCGTCGGTTTTCCCGCTGTTGTATTTCGACCGGTTAACCGATTGCGATTCCGGAACTTCGCTCGATTGTGAAAAGAGAGTCAAGGCGGCTATACGCAGGCTGGCCTCCTTCCGGAACGGGGACGGCTCGATGTCTTATTGGCCTGGTACATATGGAACGTCGGAGTGGGGCACGGCTTATGCGGCACATTTCCTTATCGAGGCTAAAAAGTGTGGCTACGCGGTCGACGTAAGTTTGTTGAACGGAACATTGAAATATCTCAAAAATAATGTTTACCGTAGCATTGATCCGTTGACGAAAGCTTACTTTCTTTATGTAATGGCTTTAGGAGGCCTGCCTCAGAGAGGTGCCATGAATGGTATGCGTGAGGAAATGTCCAAGTACGATTCGAGAACCGAATGGATGCTTGCCGCCGCCTATGCGCAGGACGGCCAGATTCCAGTAGCTAAGGAGATAATAAAAGGTATCGGAGAAGCCCGAGATGGAGGAATGTCCTTCCAAACCTTCGGGAGCCGGGATCGCGACGATGCCGTGACGGCATTGGCTTATCTGAAGACGAATAATTTCGTGAGCGCATTTTCAGTGGTCCGGAAACTTGCACGAGCACTGGATGACGGCGGCCATTTCATGAGCACGCAATCCATCGCTTGGGCATTATACGCAGTCCATAGCTATATCGAGGCCGGAGGTGCAAAGGGAGGGGTGGATGTATCCGCTTCCGTTTCCGGTAACAAGTATGAAATGGTTACGGATAAATTCACAGATTCCGCTGATCTGCTCTTAAAGGGGAACGAAACTTCGCTTGATGTCGAATTGACCAACAGAGGAACCGGGAAATGTTATATTACTCTATCATCCAAAGGTATACCTAATAAAGGACAGGAAAGGACGGCTTCCAACGGACTTTCAGTGACGGTGTCATACGTTTGCAACGGCATATCCATAAATCCGGCTTCGGTTGTACAAGGCACTGATTTCACCGCTACAGCCACCGTCAGGAACATTTCCGGTTCCGCCGCCGCGAACATCGTCCTTACCCAGGAATTCCCTTCGGGATGGGAGATCGGCAACGGACGCCTTTACGACGGGAACTACGATTATCCTTCCGGAGTCTCGTATCAGGATTTCAGGGACGACAGGGTTTACACATATATAGATTATATGCCTGCCGCTGCCGTGGTCAGGGTTCCGGTCAAATTGACCGCCACATACGAAGGCCGTTTCTACATGCCCGCCGTAAAGGTGGAGGAGATGTACGACGACAAACTCTCGGCTACCGCAGCCGGTTTCTGGACGGAGGTGCGCCGTGCCAGGTAGGGCTATCTTACCTCTCGGCGAATATTTTAATGATGTTCAGGATGACTTTTTCGGCCTTTTCCATCGATTCCACCGGAACGTATTCAAGTTTGCCGTGGAAGTTGTGACCACCAGCGAAGAGGTTAGGGCAAGGTAATCCCTTGAACGACAGGTTAGCTCCGTCGGTGCCTCCGCGTATTGGCTGTATGATGGGCTTAACTCCGGCGGCTTCCATCGCCTGGACAGCTATCGCGACTATGTGGTAGTGTGGCTCGATCATCTTGCGCATGTTGTAATACTGGTCCTTTATTTCGGCAGTTACCGTTCCTTCGCCATATTTGCGATTCAGGAAATCGACGACATCCTGCATCATTTTTTTCTTGGCTTCAAACTTCTGCATGTCGTGGTCGCGGATGATGTATTGGATGGTGGTTTCTTCCACGGTTCCCTTGAATCCTATTATGTGGAAGAACCCTTCGTATTTTTCCGTAAACTCGGGTCTCTGTTCCACAGGAAGCATTCCGTTAAGTTCGCAGCCTATGATAATCGAATTCACCATTTTGCCCTTCGCATAGCCCGGATGCAGATTGCTGCCCTGTATGTGTATCTTTGTGCTGGCCGCATTGAAATTCTCGAATTCCAGTTCGCCTACCGCTCCTCCGTCCATGGTATAAGCATATTTGGCTCCGAATTTCCTGACGTCGAATTTAACGACTCCGCGGCCTATTTCTTCGTCCGGGGTGAACGCTATTTTCACCGGGCCGTGTTCGACTTCAGGGTGGGAGGTCAGATATTCCGCTACTGCCATTATTTCGGCCACGCCGGCCTTGTCATCCGCCCCTAGCAACGTTGTGCCGTCGGTCGTTATCATTGTCTCTCCCTTGTATGCTGTCATTTCAGGGAAATCGCTTGTTTTCAGGGTGATACCCTTTCCCTTGTTGAGTACTATGTCTTCGCCGTTGTAGTTGCTTATTATCTGCGGTTTGATATCTTTTCCCGAAGCGTCGGGAGCTGTGTCGACGTGTGCTATGAATCCTACCGCGGGAACTTCCTTTTTCAAATTAGAAGGTATGGTGGCCATTACATATCCGTATTCGTCCATAGCAGCATCGGCTATACCCATGCCTTTGAGCTCTTCGGCCAACAGTTTTAGCAGAATGAGCTGCTTCTCCGTGGACGGCTGGTTTTCGTTGTCCTCGTTTGATTGTGTGTCGTAAGAAATGTACCTTAGAAATTTATCTTTTACAGTTTCCATTTTTTTTATGCTTTTTCAGGTTTGCCGACTTTCAGTGAGTCAATTATGAGATATGCTATGATTCCGGCGTATGCCAATATGGCGATTACTTGTGCTGCGGTGGAAGATTGCCATGTGGTGCACATGAGATCTACTCCTGCGAATTTCAGAATTGCACTTACGACGCCCATCAAAGCGCCGCCCGCTATGAATCCGGATGCGGAAAGGGTCCCTCTTTCCTTGCGCGCCTCATTTATAGACTTGTCCTTGCTGCGCGTCGAGACGAACCAGGAAATCAGGCCGCCCACGAGCAATGGAAGGTTGAGATCGAGAGGAATGAACATGCCGAGACTGAATGCCAGCGCCGGCACATTGAACAGTGTAAGAATTATAGATATTGCTGCTCCTATTCCGTAAAGCATCCACGGGGCCTTGCCGTTGTTCATCAGGGGATCTATCACGGCTGCCATTGCATTTGCCTGTGGAGCTACGAGTGATCCTTTTCCGGTGAATCCGTAAGCCTTGTTCAATATCATTATCACCCCGCCTACCGTGGCTGCGGCGACTATCGTCCCGACGAATTTCCATTTTTCCTGTTTTTCCGGGGTTGTACCGAGCCAATAACCGATTTTCAGGTCGGTGATGAAGGAACCAGACATGGAAAGTGCCGTACAGACGACCCCTCCTATTATCGCTGCCGCAACTATGCCGGCCGTTCCTTTGAATCCCACTGCAACGAGAATGACCGATGTGAGAATCAATGTCATTAGAGTCATTCCGCTGACAGGGTTGGTGCCGACGATGGCTATTGCATTGGCCGCTACGGTCGTGAAGAGGAATGCTATGATTCCTACAACCAGAACTGCAAGAAGTGATATCCAGAGGTTGTGGATAAGTCCGAATTCAAAGAATACGAATGTCAGGAGCATTACGACGAGGATCCCGATAGCGATTATCTTCATGGGGATGTCACGCTGGGTGCGTTCGACTTTGCTTTCGTCTTCTCCTGCTATCTTATTCTTCTTGCTGAAGCTTCCAACCGCAAGCTTGACAGCACTTTTTATAACCCCACCGGATTTTATTATACCTATTATGCCAGCAGTCGCTATGCCCCCGATGCCGATATGACGTGCATATGTGGTGAAAATGTCCTGCGCGCTCATGGATCCTACAGTCTGGGTTATGCCGGAGTGCATGAAGTCAAGGACATTGGGTCCCCAAATAAGGTTCATGAGGGGTATGATGACGAACCAGACAAGAAAAGAGCCGCAGCATATTATAAATGCGTATTTGAGCCCGACTATGTAGCCCAGTCCGAGAACGGCCGCACCGCTATTCAACTTGAAGACGAGTTTGGTCTTGTCGGCGAATTTGGTGGCTGCCGTGGAAATGGTTTCGGCCCATAGCCCGAATGTGGAGACAATGAAATCATAAAGACCTCCTATAAGGCCGCTTATGAGAAGAACCTTGGCGCTCTTGCCCCCGTTTTCACCGGTTATGAGTACCTGTGTCGTGGCTGTGGCTTCAGGGAAGGGATATTTCCCGTGCATGTCCTTTACGAAATACTTCCTGAAAGGAATAAGGAAGAGTATTCCGAGGAAGCCTCCCAGCAACGAACTGAGAAGGACTTTCGTGAAATTAACGGTCATCTGAGGATATTTACCCTGGAGAATGAAAATCGCCGGCAGCGTAAATATCGCGCCGGCGACTATAGCTCCCGAGCAAGCCCCGATGGATTGGATAATGACATTTTCGCCAAGAGTGTGTTTAGTGGCACTTGAAACCCCGACCGCTATTATGGCGATCGGGATAGCCGCTTCGAACACCTGGCCTATTTTCAGGCCGAGGTAAGCCGCAGCGGCGGAGAATAGTACGGTCATTACGAGACCGACACTTACAGAATAAGGCGTGACTTCCTTGTACTTTTTTTCCGGAGACATTATCGGATGATACGTCTCTCCGGGCTTCAACTCGCGATAAGCATTTTCTGGAAGCCCTTTTGGTTTGGTTTCTTCGCTCATGTTTCTTGTTTAGATTTACAAATTTAAAAATTATTTGGATTCTGAAGAAAAGTGTTTACCTTTGCAGCCCGTTTCGAAAGAACGGAAGTGTTCATTGAAAGATTGAGAGAGATATTAGAGGTAAGAAAACTAGAGAAAAAGCAAGTCTGTAATAGAGGCTGCCAGAGAATGGCAGGTGAAATAAAGGGACTGCAATTTCAGAAAAGTAGAGTAGATTCATTCGAAAGAGTGTAAATAAGACACAAAGACGAAGAGAACAAGGGCGAACGGAGGATGCCTAGGCTTCCAAAGACGAAGAAGGACG
>JALCST010000010.1 GCA_022653675.1 Bacteroidales bacterium
GCGTCACGGATTTGACTGATTACATTCAAATGTACGAAATCAAATCGTGGACACCTGTTTTTGAATACAATTATTTAATTAACAAATATTTATAAAGCTAACTTGAAAAGTTTAGTGGACACTAATGAAAGAGGATAATAAAAATCGTTCGTAAACTCTTTTTCATTGATCCCGACGACCTTCCCGACATGTTTTATATACAAATCCCTATCATTTCTGTCTTTGGTATCACAATTACGACCGGTTTCGTGAAAGAATCCGTCGAGGGCGACAAAGTATCTAATACCGCTAACATTTTGAGTCGCCCCCTGCGAGGACGGATCGGTATTAATCGTTGATAGCTTTTTGTAAGCTTTCAATATCGCTTCTTTTGATAAATATGGCATATTCTATTTTGTTAAAATATTAATCAGAGACTTCGCTATCACCCAGCCTAAAACGGGAGGCACGGCATTCCCGATCACCTTATATCGGGATTGCAAAGGAATGCTTGAAAACGTGTAATCATCGGGGAAAGATTGAATGCGTGCGATCTCGCGAACGGAATACCTTCTGTCGAATACCGGATGTGTGATCCCGCAATTTTCAGGTTGTCCCGATGCGGTTATGGTTCCGTTGATCTCGCCATATGCGAATCTCCTGAAAAACTTCGGAGCATGATATCTTTTGGGATCATCGTATATTTTTTTAAATCGCGGCGTCAGTTTATCGGGAGGTATATCTTTCCAAGATCTGCCGATAAATGCGATCGCAGGTAAAGACGACTTCTTGAATCCTTTCTTAAACCACTCCAAAGCATTCGCCCCATGTTCGCACCCTCCGATATCTTTTACGATATTCATGGTCGATTTGCTATATTCCCATACGTCACCGCTATCGGGAAGATTATCGATATTCCGAAGCACGGAACCAATCAGCAGATCTTCATCTTTACCAAAAGAAACGGAAGGAAGGCCGGCGGCCCTTACGACTTTCTCCATTTCAGCAAAATCGAAAATCTTCTTCAGCCTTTTATCTATGCCTATTATCAGAACGCGATAACGCATTTGAGGAACACCATAATCTGACGCGCAGATCAATTTCACGGAGACATTATAGCCCAATTTATCCATTCGCTCCTTGATTCCCGTGGGGACGGTGGTTCCATCGGCCATTTTAGAAGATAATATCCCTCTCACGTTTTCAAATACAAATGCCGTTGGTTTCCGACCGATCTTCATCTTCGCTTCAATTATGCGTTCGCACTCCTTGAACAATGTGCCTCGCCCATTTTCATCGTTCACTCCTCTTCTATGTCCCGCATTGGAGAAGGGCTGACACGGGAAACCCGCTAACAATATATCAAAATCCGGGATCGAAGAATCGGCCACGTTTCTAATGTCCTCGAGAGTGCACTTCGTACCGTCTTTAATCAGCAACCCGTTTGAATTGTAGCAGTTGACCGCATCGGGGTCGAAATCGTTGGCGAAGACGATTTTGAAAGGTAACCTTTCAAAATATCTGTCTTGAAACGAGAACCCTCCTGAAAAGCCAAGATCCAAACCGCCACAACCGGAAAAAAGCGATACCGTTCTATATTCCTTTGCGATCGTCATCGATATATATCCCTATCCTTCAAATAATATTTAATAATCCATCCCAAATCGGATGCCAAGTTAATAAATAATGAGAAACCGCCCCCTCTTACTCCATCCGAACTTCCATGTTTACAAATCAACTTAAAACTTCTAAATGGGGGTCTCCTTCGTCATGGTTAAGCCCTTGACAAGCGTATCAATTATTTGGGTTTGTACGCTTGGCAATGATTCTTCATATAAAGTGGCCGGCCTTATGTTAGTCAATTTGCCATCACCTTCATCAATATTAATTGTAAAGTCTTTTTTGGTAATCCATTGAACTTTAACGCATGGATGAATTAAATCGGTTTTATGCTCAGTCATAAGCTCGAAAACCGTTTTTCTGACAATGCCTATTCCCTTAACCCTAATAGACCGGTTACCGGGCGCATTTGCTTTTAGATAAATTATATCGCCTACTTTAAGCTCCGATAATGCGATACACAAATCTTGTGCGTCATCATATTCCCATCCTATCTTGAAAATAGATTCCTTAAAAAAATCCCCTTTCTTTTCATGATCACCTGTTTCATCGCTCCACATGGAGCCTGCACCATATATTGCCATAATGTATAAATTTAGTTGTTAAACTTTTATTGTTCAATCCACCTATATGAACGGGTAAAGCCCTCTTCGGTTTCAAACGTTCTCTTATCATGCTTGAGCATCTCTTTTAAGATATAACCGACATCTTTTCCCGCCTGATCATGTACCTCTATTGAAATCTCTCTTGTTGTTAAATGATCGGGATATAAGAAACGTAAAGGAGAATTATCCCAAATTGAATTATCCCCACCCACCAAATCCTTCGCTGTAAATCTGGCTCCTCCGTTAATTTTACACCAATAGTATACCATTCCTTGCAGGAAATCCCTTATACGTTGAACTCCTTCATCGCCAATTCTTGAAACATCTCTTGTTTCCGTGTTGTCACCTATTAACATATTCTTGAATTTAAATTGTGTGTTATTCTTGTAATGTAAGATTTTTTCAGGATCCTTCCCCGTTCATTATTCTCCCGTCAGGCCTTTTATTGCGGTTTTCCATCATCCTTATCCTTTGATCCAAATTCAGAAGTGCCATCCTAAGGGTTTTTGTCATCTTCACTTTGGGTTGTCTCTTGTGCTGTTAATGGTGGCGTATCTTTATCCAGAATACAATGGAATGGAGTAGATGATGCTATGCCAAGGCTCCCTGGAGACATACCAACTCCTTGCAATCCAAGTTGATAAGCTCCTTGCGCAGTTTTGCCCATATCACTTTGTAAATAATCATCTTGTAAAGAATTAAATGACGCCACTCCGAGGTTCTCGGGATATACACCACTCCTTTGTACTACAAATGGGTATGCTCCTTGTGCTGCCAATAGTGAATTATCTTTAACAAAAGTACAAGGATTAGCTGATGCCATTCCAAGACCCCCAAGATGTATGCTTCCTTGTGTTGCCCACGGATAAGCCTCTGGCTCCGTCAATCTCAAATAGTAATCACTCTCTAAAAAGGAATTTAATAGATCATTTCGATCTACTGTTTTTATTTCATCAACTGAAGAATCCTTAATTTTTATATCCTTGTGCTCTTTAAATTGTGTTATAAACTCCTCTGGGCTAATAATTGATATTTCTTCCCCCGTTTCGTCTCTGAATTCTTTAATTAGCTGAGGCAACGGAGCAATAATTTTCTTATCATTTATTATTTTCCACCAATCTCTTTTTTTTTCGGCAGTAACAAATAATACATCTTTTCCCTTCTCCTTGGCATAATTTAGTATCTGTTTCCAGAGTATAAGATCGCCATATAATTTTCGTTGCCCAAATTTAGCTTTTTCATAATCACAAAATCCGGGAGGAATACACTCTTTATAACGCGTTTTCCCTTCCGCATATAATTTATCTAACCCTTCCTCCTTTAAGTCTTCTCCAACTTTACCATCGTATAACTTAGTGATTTCATCAAGAACGGGATCATTTCCATTTTGGTATTCGGCCTCGTGTTTATTTTTTAATTTGTCTATTGATTCATCTCCAGCATCAATTGAATCATAAATATTCTTAATGTATTCATTGAACAGTTGATAAGGAGAAAACAAATTGTTTAAGTTTTTTTCGTCTTTCGTTGTCTTAACTATATCATCCTTGATTGTTTTAAATAATTTTTTTGCTTGATTACATGCGTCTATTGTATCTTCAATAGATTTACTTTTATTATCCATATATTCATATCCTACCTGATATGGCATCCAGAGTTGGGCAGAACATTTATTCAATGCGGAAATAAAGTCATCCCTTGTCTCTATTGAATATCTATAAAGGTTGAGTAGTGCATTGGTGTCAAACACGATAGTTCCCTTATCCCAGATTTCATCTATCTTTTCAGAAGTTAAAGGATAAAACTCTGGAAACATTTCTTTCATAGTAAGATGTAAATTATTCATAGTGTCGTTTTTTCGATAGCTCCCTTTACGAGCCACAGGGACAGGATTTCAGCCTTGTGGAGAATAAACGGATCGAATTCCGGGTTACAGGATACGCAGCTAACCTCGCTGTCGTCGTCTCTCACGGAGCGAATTATCTTCAGCATGCGGTTGCCCGCCTTGGTAACGATGAGGTACGGGTTGCCGAAGTCGATGAAGCTCTCGACCCACTTTTTTAGGATGATGATCTGGCCTGACTTGAACATCGGTTCCATAGACTTGCCATACAGATTTATGGCGTCGGTGCAATCCTCAAACTCCGGTATGGCTATGTCAATATGCTTGCACTCCTTTAGGTCGTCAAAGGAAATGAGGTTACCTCCGGTGGCCTCCACATCAACCCAATAGCGGATAATATGTTTTGGCTTCTCCACAACCTGCGGGACATTATTAGGCTGTTTGTCAGCGAGCATCTCTCCCTCTCCTTGCAAAAGGTATTCTATCCTGAATTCAGGGTATTTGTCAATAATATGATTTGCTAAAGTCCCTGAAACCTTCTTGACTTTACCAGACTGGATGTCAAGGATACGTTGATATTTGACACCTATGCTCTTAGCAAAAGTTGGAGCTTTGACACCAACATAAGTTAGCACTTGTTCTATTATCTCGCTCCCAGTCATAATAATTGAAATTTCATTTATAGTTTAGTTTGTATCTGTCTTATTGTCAATTACTTGTAAAATATATTAAAAATATCTATTATTTTTCTTGTATATAATAGAAACTTCTTTTATCTTTGTCCCCGAAGAACTACAACAAAGATATAAAAAAGAAGGCACCTTATAAAGAGGGGTGCCCCGAAAAATAGAAAAATGACGCAAGCTAACCATATACAGCAGATTGAGTTCTACACCTACGAGAGCGAGGTGTGGTACAGGACTATGGACGGCACCTGCAAGAAACTTGACGAAAACGACTTCGAGGTGGTCTCTTTCATGTTCAACCATATTCGGGACAACTACCCCGAAGCTTTCGCGGCCTTGGACGCCTACTACAAGAAGCTGCCCTTCGACTTCAAGCTGAAACGCTTCAGGATAGTGAACATGTTCTGCAAGTGCAACTTCGGGCAGGCGGACCAGAGCAAATTCGACATCGACAAGACGGGCACCTTACAGTTCGAGAACGTCCCCTGTCCTTTGCGGGGCGAATGCCCGCGCGAGAACATCGTCTGCCACCCTCACTTCAACTCACATATCAGCGACAGCGAGATGAGGGTGTTGAAGCTCGTCTACGAAGGCTGGGACATAGAACCGATAGCGGATAAACTCTACCTGTCCCCCTTCACGGTAAGAAACCACATAAGAAACGCATACGAGAGGCTCGGCATACACGAGAAGGCTGAATTTGTGAAGTACGCCGACGCCCACGACTTATTCAATAAAGACAATGGAAATGGAAAAGACTAAGACAAGGCAGAACCTGAAGACCTTTTACGCAGGCATGAAATACGGCAAGTACGAGCTTGCACGCAGGATTGCGGACAGGTGCGGCGTGTCGCTGAACACCGCCTGCTACTGGATGCGCGGCAACGGCAAGCCGGGCAAGGAAACATATTACAAGGTGCTGGCAGAGGAAACCGGCATACCCGAAGAGGACCTTTTTAACAGGGAATTGAACCATGACAACTAACGACACGCCCGTCTGGCAGCTGACCGTGGGCGAGCTGAAACAGCTGCTCTATGATACGATGCCCCCTGCACAGCCAACACAACCTGCACAGTCAAGGCAGGACAGGTACGTCTACGGCCTTGACGGCCTTGCAAGGCTGATGGGCTGCTCAAAGAGCACGGCTTTCAGGATAGTCCACTCCGGCATGATCGACAAGGCGGTCGTACAGGTGGGGCGCAAGATCGCGGTGGACGCCGACAAGGCTATGGACCTTCTAAAGATGAAAAAAGTATGAAAGAGATATATCCGGTTACGGTCCTGGCGTTTTCGGTCGGCTTCTTTCTGTTGGCCGCGGACTGCTGGTGGATGCAGGCGATAGCCCTTGTGCTTATGGGCGCGAGCGCAGTGATACTGGGGAGAAAGGATGTTATTTGGCTTCACGACAAAAGCAAAAACAGTTAAGTGCTGAGGGGTTCGATTCCCCTCCTCCCTCCTGAGAATAAACAAACCAATTAAATACGATACATCATGCAAGAGCAGGGACAGGATTATAAGGCCGACATCATCGCCACACGCAAAGGCGGTCTCGGCAGTTCGGACGCGAAGATGGTTGTCAAGATAGGCCGCACCAGGGCGCTGAGCTATTCGGATCAAGAACGGTTAGCCCAGATGCTGGGCATCACCGAGCGCAAGCAGTTCACCACGCCTGCGACACGGTACGGCGACTACATCGAAAACCGCGTGTTCGAGGCCATAAAGACGAAGTGGCCCGAAGCCGTTTCAAACCCTTACTACAAGTCGGACAAGCTTTCTGCCAAATACGGGTTTGACGTCTTCGACCATATCGACTACGAAATGGAAGATGCAACTTCGATCGTATGGATCGAGAACAAGGCGACGGTACATTCTCTGAAGGAGACTATCGGCATCTACGATGCACAGCTTCGGTGGCATTACATGCTTGTCAACGAGAAAGCAGCCGCAAAGGGCAAGACGCCTTACCTGTACCTGACACATTACTGGGTCGAACCCGACAAGCTGGGCGTATTTGATGCAGGCAGATTATCTATTACACCATTGTCTATAGGTAGCGGATACGATGCCGACATACAGGCAGGTCTGCAATACATCAGCGAGGCCATAAAGGATTTCCACTTCACCCCGCGTGAAGAACTCGAAGCCAACGACCTGCCCGAACCTTTGCAGAACGCAATGGCGGCAGTCTCGGACAAGCTGCGCCTTCTGTCTTCGCTCGAAGCAGAGGTGGACGACTTCAAATCAAAGCTCCTGCCCCTGATGGAAGAAAACAAGATCCGCTCGATCAAGAACGACATGTTCGCAATAACGTACAAGGCCCCCTACCAGTCGGCCAGATTCGACAGCAGGAATTTCCAGAAGGACCACATTGACCTGTACAACGAGTACCTCAGGACATCGACCGTCAAGAGTTCGGTGGTCCTCAAGATCAACCAGAAATAGCAAATATCATCAACCAATTAAAATACCAAAGACATGAATAATGACATTCAGAACCAGAACGACAGAGGGCAGAGGAAACCTACACCAATGCAGCGCTTCAACCTCTACCTCACGAACGACAAGACGCAGGGATACCTCATGCAGGTACTCGGCGAAAAGAAGCCGTCTTTCGTAAACAATCTCATCGCGCTTGTATCCAACAACAGGCAACTCCAGGAGTGCACGCCGGAAAGCGTTATGTACGCAGCGATAAAAGCCACGGCGCTCGACCTGCCGCTTGATGCCAATCTCGGCTTTGCCTTCGTGATCCCTTACTGGAACAGCAAGACCGGAAGGCAGGAAGCGCAGTTCCAGATAGGATACAGGGGATTCATACAGCTTGCCATGCGCTCAGGACAATTCAGGACCATCAACGTACGCGACGTACGCGAGGGGGAAATCGAGGACGAGAACTTCGTTTCGGGTGAATTGAAGTTCAAGAAATTGGCCGACAAGCGCGAAGAAGCGCCAATCATCGGTTACGTATCCTACTTCGCACTCATCAACGGCTTTGAAAAGATGTCCTACTGGACAATAGAGAAACTGACCAACCATGCGAAGAAGTACAGCCAGACATTCGGATCCGAGAAGGCGTACATACGCAAAAGCAGCAGGTGGACCACAGATTTTGAAGCTATGGCGGAAAAGACGGCCTTGAAGCTGTTGCTTTCCAAGTATGCACCTCTCTCAGTCGAGATGCAGGGGGCTATCCAGGCGGACCAAGCGGTACTCGATGACAAGGGTGCCCATTATATCGACAACGAAGCCGACGTGGCAGAACAGAACGCCAAGGCTGCCGACGTCCTATCCAAAGCCTTGGAACCTGAGAAGACTAAGACAGACGATGCGCCGGACACAGACATAGACGTCGATCCCGAAACGGGCGAGATCATGCAGGACGATGAATCCGGACAGCCACAGGCAAAAGAGAAATTCACCCCTGACAGGACACTTTTATAATGGAAACGAGGTTAGCAAAGGTGGAGTTGCAGGAAAAGGACCTTGAACTGGTCGTTTCCGAGAAGACGCTGGGCAGACTCGTAACCAACGCCCAGCAGATCAAAGAACTCGTAACAAGAGCACTGCCATACTACGACATAGCGAACTACGACGAAAGCAACATCGACCTTGCCAAAAAGGACAAGGCGATGCTTAACAAGGCTGCAAAAGCCCTGACGGCAAAACGTATCGAGTTCGAGCGTGAGTTCATGAAGCCTTTCGGCGAGTTCAAGGACGTCATAGGTGACACGGTGAAACTGATATCCGAGTGTTCGGATAAGATCGACACGGTTGTGAAACAGAGCGACGAGAGGGCGAGAGAGGAGAAGCGCGCCGTCATCAAAGGATATTTCGACGGCAAGGGCTTTACACTTGTCGGGCTGTCCAAAATCTTCGACGAGAGATGGCTGAACAAGACCGTCAGGACAAAGGACGTCTTCGCCGATATTGACGCCAGGATCGACAAAATCAACTACGACATAAAGACGATAGAGGCGATCGGCGAGGACGTGGACCTGCTGAAATCCATTTACCTCAATACGCTCGATATCAACAGCACGCTACAATATGCCAACACCCTGAAGCAAAACAGGGAAAGGGCGCAGAGGGAAGCGGAAGAACGGGCACGGAGAGAGGCAGAAGAAAAGGCACGGATGGAAGCAGAGGAGCGGGCCAGAAGGGAAGCGGAGATCCAGGCTGCACAGAAGGCGGAGACGAAGCCCTGTACCGGGACAGTCCCTGTACAACAAATCCCTGAGCCTACGCCACCTATACAGCAAGAACAGAACCAAGAGCAAGAGAAGCCGGCTGAAATCTACATCAGGGCATTCAAGGTAAGGACGACACGGGACAACATCATCGCACTCGGCGACTTCATGAATGCAAAGGGGATCGAATTTCAAAGAATCGAATTATAAACACTAATGGCAATGGAAAAGGAATTAGGGAAAAACATCGAGGCAGGCAATAAAAGGATAGCGTTCCTGCTCGACAACTGTGACACTTCGGAGGACAAGGAGTACACCAAGCAATACTCCGTTGAAGAACTCACAAAGCTGAAAGAGTCTCTTTCCGAGACGGAAATCAGGATCAGTGATCTCGAAGAAGAACTGCATGATACGAAGGCGGACTTCAAAGAACGTCTGAAGCCTCTTTATGAAGACAGGGTCACGACGCTCGACGGCCTGAAAAGAAAGGCCAGGCTGGTAACGGAGAAATGTTACAAGTTCATCGACCAGAAAGCGCGCGAGGTAGGTTACTACAACGAAGCCGGCGACCTCATCGAATGCAGGCAGGCATACGCGGACGAATTGCAGGGCAACCTGTTCAAACCCCAATTCGGTAAGACAGGTACGGCAAATGCCAGCTAACTTCATGAAACAATAAACAATTAAAAAATTAACATCATGAAACAAGAAGAAGAAAATTTTGAAGACGACAAAAAGATTGTGGTTAATCTGCCACAAGGTACGACCAAAGCTGAAGTAGTCATCCGCAAAGGAGAAGCCCCGGACGAAATCGAGCCAAAGCCGCCTATCCCGCTTGATCTTGAGGGTATGCTCGGTACCACGCTCGAATTTATCACGAAACGCATTTCAGAGAAAGATCAGATCAACCAGAAGAGATGCAACATCTATGTCGACCGTGAGGAGATAAGCATCACCCTTATCACCAACGAAGACGACGAATACAAAATGGGCAAAGTAAAGGGTACGTTGAAGACGTCGGCCATTTACGAGTTGTTCGGCATCAACGATAAAGACACGAAATGGGCACCTGCAGACCTTGGAATGTTCATGAAGATGCACCGGAGTTTCTTCCCGAACAAGACGGAAAACATGTCACTTGTGACAACACTGATGCACTTTACCGCCACAGTGAACAACACGATAGAACGCTCGATGAAAGAGAACGGCGATCATACAGACAACTTCGCCCAGGTAGTAAACTCCAACCTGCCTAAGAGCTTCCACCTTAAACTGCCAATCTTCGTAGGCCTGCCGGCAGAGGACATAGAAGTCGAGACCTTCGCCCAGATCAACGGCCGTGAGGTGATTTTCTATCTGCTCTCACCTGCCGCCAACGACATCATCGAAGACGCCCGCACCAGTGTCATTGATGACCAGCTGGACAAGATCAAGGCAATAGCTCCAGACATCGTGATATATGAAGTATAAAGGGTTGGCGCCCCGTCCTAAATCACGCCGAGAGCTTTCATAGTTTAAGTTTAGATTTTGGCAGCCCGGAAAGACGGGCAGGTACGGCAACCTTGACCGGTTACCGTATCACAACTAAAATGAACGAATATGAGACCATTTAACTTGGAACAGGCAAAAGCTGGTGCTAAAATATGCACCCGCGAAGGAGGTAAGGCAAGGATACTTGCCTTTGATATAGATGCTTATATTTCGCCGATAGCTGCCGCATATTGTCGCACAGACTATCCGAAACGTGGAGAAATTGTCGCTACTTATCAAAATGATGGTCATTATTTATCAAACGGAAAAGAGGATGAAATTGATTTGATGATGGCGGACGATTAAAGGGTTGACGGCCCTCATACCGTCGTGATTTTGATTATGCAATGGCAGCTGGAAAGACAGCATGGTGCGGTCGCCTTGACCGGAGACCGTACCACGAAGTAAGGATGTTAAAAAAAATCATTGGGGTCTCTTTATTTCGGGGAGTCGCCCCTAACAGCGACTTGGCCGGGTGGCGGAATTGGTAGACGCTGACGACGAGGAGAGAAATACATAGGAAGTCAGGCCGAATGAGAGCTTAGAAGGGTATTTCGTGCAGGTCCGAGTCCTGCCCCGGCCACTTAAGATTAATAAGAATATGATTACAACAAAAGAGTTGAAACGATCCCTAAAAGAAAAAGGGTTCATACCGCATTTCGAGTGCGAAAGCTGGGGATCATCAATCTTAATAATGCGAAAAGACGGCAAGGCGTTTTGCAGGATGTATCGTTATACAGATGACCCCAAGACCGTATATTTTTCTTCACTAAGCGTTGATGAATCGGTAAGGCGCAGAGCGCTTGGAACAAAAATCCTCAAGGCAGCTGAGGAGATCGCCGCTTCTTCAGGTGCAAAGGCCCTCTGTCTATCCGCCGACAGGACGCAGTGGATGCACGCCTGGTACCAACGCTCCGGCTTCGTCGACTTTGCCGACAACAGGGACGCGGAAAACTCCGTCTGGATGCAAAAAGCACTGTAATCATGATCACTCTACGACAGAACCAGATCGAGCCGGTGCAGAAGGCGATAGACTTCTTCAAGGAGAAGAAGCCAAGGCCGAGCCTCATAGTGCTGCCGACAGCTTGGGGCAAATCCATACTCACGGCCTATGTGGCGAAAAACAGCACTGACAAGCTGCTTGTCCTGCAACCGTCAAAGGAACTGCTTGAACAGAACTACTCGAAATACCAGGTTCTCTGCGGCGGCATGGCGATGAACTCGGCGATCTATTCGGCCTCTTTCAACCGCAAGGAGATAGCGCAGATAACCTATGCCACGATCGGAAGCATAAAGTCATGCGGACAGAAGTTCAAGGAAATGGGCTTCACCAAGATGCTCATCGACGAGGCACACCTCTACCCGCGCGAAGCCGACAGCATGCTGGGCACGTTCCTTTCCGACAGCGGCATCACGCACGTCCTCGGCATCACCGCCACGCCCCTGAAGCTGCAGACGAACTACGACATGTACGGCTCGCGTTACAGCAAGCTCGTCATGCTGACTTCGCGCAGCAAGAAAGGCAACTTCTACAAGGACATCATCTGTGTCGGGCAGGTGCAGGAGATGGTAGAATACGGCTACTGGAGCAAACTGAGATACGAAAGCGTCTCCTTCGACGGCAGCCTGCTGGTCTACAACACCTCAAAAAGCGAATTCACGGAAGAGAGCGTCAAGGCTGCATATAATGCGAACAATATCAATAACGGCATAATCGACGCCCTGGACAGGAACAAAGACCGCAAGCACATACTTGTATTCGTCCCTTCCGTCCGGGAAGCGATAGCTTTTGCCAAGAGGTACGGGAACTCGGCCGTCATTTACGGCGACATGGACAAGAAAGAGAGGGCAAAGGTGATAGCGGATTTCAGGCAAGGCAGGATCAGGACCATTTTCAACGTCAGGGTGCTGTCCACAGGCTTTGATTATACGGGCATAGACTGTATAATACTCGGCATCTCGACCGCCTCGATAGCATTATACTACCAGGTCATCGGGAGAGCCACACGCATTGACCCGTGCAAGGATGACGCCCTGATAATCGACTTCGGAGGCAATGTGGACCGTTTCGGCCGTGTCGAAGACATCGTTTTCGAGAAGGGCACCATCTGGCGCATGTTCGGCACCGGCGGGAGACTCCTGTCCGGCATCCCGGTAACCGACATCGGGAAAATCACACATACGGACGTAAGCCGCATTGAACATAAGAGGGCCGAGGAGAGGAAGAAGGCCGTCGAGCTTATGCCTTTTGGCAAATACAAAGGGGAAAAGATAGTCTCCATTCCGCGCGGGTACCGTGAATGGTGCCTGCAAAACTTCGAATGGGGTACCGATAAAAGACAATTAAAACAATCACTGATAGATTCTTTGCAATGACAATAGATGAATTCACGAAGGAACTGTCCTCGATGCAGGACTACCTCGAAATAACGACGTCGAACAACGGCGACGAACTGACGGACCGTCTGGCCCAACTGAATGTCTACCTTGCACGAAGCGGCAAGCTCTTGGCGGACGCAAAGGCCATACAGGAGGCAAAGACCGCCGAAGTGTTCGGGGCCTACTTCAGCCAGATCACCAAGATGCCAGCCACCATAGCGCAGAAATTCATTCAGGCGCAGACCAAGGACATCAACTACATCGTCAACTGGGCGGAGCGCGTCAACCGTGCCATCGTTCACCAGGGCGACAACATACGTACCCAGATATCGTTCGAGAAAGAAAACCTCAGGCTCACGAAGTCGGGATATTGATATGCCAGGAGACAGATTCATATTCCACGCTACATGGAGCAAATCCATCAAGGATATGCCTGTCGAATCCAAGGCGGCCATATACGACGCTGCGGTGAGCTACGGACTTGAAGGTATCGTGCCGGAGCTTGATCCCGTATGTTCGGCTGCCTTCGCTTTCATCAAGGCGGATATCGACGCCGACAACGAGCGTTTGGAAGCGGCGGCAGAGGTACACCGTATCTGCGGGGCGAAAGGCGGACGGCCAAGGAAAAACCAAAATAACCAAAATGGTTTTCAGGAATCGGAAAACACTACTGATGAGGTCACTACCGGACACGGCCAAACGGACAAAAACCAAAATGGTTCTGAGAAAACCAAAATAACCAAAATGGTTTCCGAAAACCAAAATGGTTTCTCAAAAGAAACGCCCGAAACGCACAAGACTGAAAACAAGACAGATAGTAAAAACCAAAATGGTTCTGGAAACCAAAATAACCAAAATGGTTTTTGCTCCGGCAAAAAGGTGCTTCCTTCCCCGTCTTCTCTTTCCCCCGAACCCCAATCTTTTCTTACTCCAGAATCTTCTCTAAAAACCGAAAAAAGCAGAGAAAGGATCCCCCTATGGGGGGATGGGAAAGAGAGCAAAAAGGGAACGGCCCAGGATGTTACAGCTACGCCATTCCCCGAAAGCCTGAGCGACAAGGCCGCAAAGATCGACTATGAGGGGCTGATGCGGTATTACAACACGACCTTTGCGGGCAAGCTGCCGGAGATGACGAAGATGACCGAACAGCGCAGGAAAGCCGTACGGGCAAGGGTGGCCCAATACGGGAAACGCTCGATCATGACGGCTTTCAGGGAAGTCCTGCAGTGCAGCTTCCTTCTCGGCGACAACGATAACGGATGGCGTGCGGATTTCGACTTCATCTTTCAGGCGAAGTCGTTCACGAGGCTGCTCGAAGGCTCCTACGAACGTAAGCCGGCAAGGGCTTCCACCAGAAGCCCGTCAGGACAAAGGGAATTCTACAATGATTCGGTGCAAAAATATGATAACAGGTTATAAATCAAAGATATGGATATTAAGACGATATTGGACGAAATAGACGCAAACGTGGGCATAAGGCGCAGCCACGTATGCCTTGACAACGAAGATACGGCTTTCAAGTACTTCGTGGGCATCGCAAATCACCTGCTTATGCCGGAAGGCAAAAAATATGACGCCGAGCCACTCAGAGAGGCGATCACGACGATGATACGCTGGACATACATGATCCCGGAAAGCGACCTGTCGTTCACAAAGGGGATAGTCCTGCGCGGTCATACCGGCTGCGGGAAAACCTTTCTGATGCGCACTTTCGCCTATTTCCTGAAACTCGACGAGCAGCAATATCACTCTAATGGCCACTGCTTGGATCTGCGCTTAAAGATAGTCAACGCGCGGCGGATTTCCGGCGAGTACCAGGATGCGAACGCCGGAGGAATAGGCGTGATACTAAAATACTCGGCGGCACCTTTCCTGTGCATCGACGATATCGGGGCCGAGGCTACGTATTCCAACTCGTTCGGCAACCAGCTCAACGTCATTGACGAGATAATCGACAGACGCTTGGAAAGCGCCCTGCTTACGTTCGGCACGACAAATCTCGGGACATTCGTGAAGGACAAGAACACCGGGGCTGGTTACGATAGCCGTACCGTGAGCCGTATCGGCGCGCTGTTCAACATCGTTCCTATCAACAACGAGAAAGACTACAGATTAGCACGCGCTCTTCAACATAAAGGCTGTGAATCACATACATAAATTTTAATACCAATGGGAAAAAACAGAATATGCCCGGACGTGTTCGATAAACGTCTTGAAGAATGGATCAAAGACAAAATCATTTGCACCCCCTCTGCCCCAAAAGGAATGCGCTATAAACGCACCCCTTATGACAGCTTACGCGAGAACGGTAACTTGAATGTCCCGTTTATCAAAAGTGAATTTGACAAGATAGGCAAGCATGAATCGAAGCTCCCAAGGAACCAGCGCGACGCCATAGTCCTGCTCGTTCTCAAGGTTGTAGCGGATATCAATAAAGAAACAAAAACTAAAGATAATGGACAGTAAGACATTTTTAGACGCCGTAAGTGAGATGCGCAATGCGCAGAAGGAGTATTTCCGCAGACATGACTACATGGTACTCCTGAAATGCAAGAAACTGGAGAAAAAGGTCGATGAGTTACTGAAAGGATTTACGGCAACCGACAGGAAAAAAGAGGACCGAACCCTGTTTAACCAATAAAAGACACTGACACATGGATACCATAACAAACGATGACATCCCCCAGGTATGCAGGCACTGTGACGAACGCTCCATATACACCATAAAAGGCTGGCACAAAGGCGTCAAGGAAATCATCGACAAAGTAGAATACTGCGAATATTACCATCAATCCATCGGCAGGGACCTTCTTCTGTTCCCTACCGTATGCAGACACCAGAAGCAATAATGGAATACGGGGATTACATAGGGATACTGTCGGACATAACCGAACTCTCGGAAAACAACCTGATGAGAAGAAGGAACTATCCCGTTCCTCTTTACAGGGCGATGATCTACGCAGAGATGAGACGCAACGGGGAAAGCCTGCCTTCGATAGCGAGGCAGTCGGGATATAACCACGCCACCGTCATCCACGGCATAAGGAAACTGAGGGAAGCGCTGCAATGCGGCAACTGCACGGAAGTCTCCGACACATTCAAGGAATACGTCAAGAGGCTCGGACCATCGGGGATCAGGGCCGACGTCGACAGGACAAAGACACTCTACCTCTCCGGCCGTATCAGCGGTGAGACCTTCGATGCCTTATACCACAAGTTCTACGGCGCAAAGGACAAACTTGAGTCGATGGGCTACGCCGTAGTCAATCCGCTCGATAACGGCCTTTCGATCACCGCACCGCATGCAAAACAACTTAGGAAAGACCTTGAGCTGCTCGAAAAATGCAACGTCCTTGTCCTGCTCAACGGCACCGCCAAGGCATCGGCCGGGATGAAGGCGGAAATGGGCAAGGCAAGGGAGATGAAGATCCCGATCAAATACTACCGTGAAATCGTAAAATGAATAAACAATAAAAACATCATGAAGACAATTTACAAATACAAAATCGAAGTAGAGGACATGCAGACCATAATACTTCCAAAAAACGCACAGATATTGACCGTGCAAATGCAGAATGGGAACCCTTATATCTGGGCATTGATTGACAATGACGAGGAAGAAACGGAAGCCGTGACAATCGGGGTTTATGGCACTGGTAACCCAATAGATAACAACTACACGTTGTCCTACATAGGGACATTCCAGATGTACGACAGTAAGCTCGTATTTCATGTTTTCCGCATGTCATAATAAACCGCAATGGTTACGATAGAAGAAATACTGAGCTATGCGCCCGACCGTTTTAGAAAAGCGGAATATGCTAAAAGGGAAAGAAAGGAATATTACAGGATGATTCGAGCTATTCGTTCTGATGATAAGGCGACATTGGCATTTTACGAATGCCTTGGCCACTATGCTGGAGCTATCCAGGATAACGCTACAACATTTAAGCAGGCCATGTCGGTGGGGATAACGAATTTTTGGATTAATGATGCCGGCTGGATACAATATAAAAAACCGAAAATTGAGGACATTGAAATTTCGAGTAATAAGTTGAATTATGCTGTTCTTAAAATAAGTGAATATCCTAATGGACAATGGTCTTACGGATATGACTATTGGTTCAAAAGAGAAGGCGGAGGTTGTGACCCAAGTATTTGGGGACCTCTTTATGACACAAGGAATGCTGCTATTATTAATGGTCTTAGCTATATGGAAAACTCGAGTAATACAATTGTAAAAAGAGATGACGATCAGGAAGCAAGAAGAGCATTACATGGCATTGCTGCAATCCGAGATAAGATGTTTCAGCCAACATTATTCTAAAAACTGACATACCATAACAACAACAGATATTGGAAAGGAAAGAAACATGACTAATAGATTGCAATTCTTGATAGAAGGATCCATTTCTCTCTTAAAAAGAGCCGAGCCGCTTGCCCTCGAAATGAATCCTAAGGGGTTCATTCTCGCTTTTTCTGGGGGAAAGGATAGCATCGTCATTTATCGCCTTGCACAAATGGCAGATATAAAATTTGAAGCTCATTATAATGTCACAACCCTTGACCCGCCGGAAAACGTGAGATTTATACGAAAAGAATATCCCGAGGTTATCTCTGATTATCCCCAAATGACTTTTTTACAATTAATCCGAAAACAAAAAATCTTACCGATGGCACAAATGAGATATTGTTGTAGATATTTGAAGGAAAGCAGTCACCCTTCAACGGTAACAATAACCGGGGTGCGGCATGAGGAAAGTTCGCAAAGAGCGCACGCAGGAGAACTAAGAATCATGGGGCGAAAATTTGAAGGATCATTTGATCAATTTAACCGCGAGAATAAAGTCGAGCATTCTTGTGTCCTTGGGAAAGATAAGATAACGCTACAACCTATTCTTAACTGGAAAACTGCCGACATTTGGGAGTTTATAAGAGAAGAGAAATTGAAATATTGTCCTTTATATGATGAGGGATTTACTCGTATTGGCTGTCTATTTTGCCCAATGACCTCAATAAAAGACATTAGAATGCAAGAGAGGCGTTATCCGAAATATCGTGCTGCGATTGTGAGAACAATAGGAAAAATGGTTGAAGATGGAGATTTTCATGAATTGCAGAAAACCTTCCCAGATATAAAAAGCGAAGAAATCTATAAGGCATGGACGAGCAAGAGAGCATATAAACCATTCATTTACGAACTTAGACATCAAGGGGAACTATTCTAAAAACTAAATCATGAGGCAACATATAGAAAGTAATCTTCAGCAGGCATGTGTAACGTGGTTCCGGCTTCAGTACAGGCAGTATGCTACGCTCCTGTATGCCGTCCCGAACGGCGGTTCGCGCAACAAGCTGGAAGCAGTCCACATGAAGCGTGAAGGCATCGTCTCCGGCGTCTCGGACCTGAATCTGGATGTCGCCCGGCAGGGCTACCACGGCCTCAGAATCGAGATGAAGACGAAAGTTGGCCGTCAGTCGGAGAACCAGAAGGACTGGCAAGAAGCGATCGAACGTCAAGGCTACCTCTATGTCGTCTGCCGATCATTTGAACAATTCATGACTACAATAAACAATTATCTGGGTTAACGAAAAAGATACGGAAATGGGTATTACAGCTATGCTGGAGCGCACCTACGAGATGGCGCGGAATAGAAAAAGCATCAGTGAACTGACGTGCAGGAACAAGACATTGGCAGAACCTGTGCTGACAGATATGTCGAAGATACCGGAACTCTGGAAGCTGTTCCAGGAGATACTGGCCGAACGCGGAAACGGCGAGAAAATCAAGGGCACATACGACCGCGACAAGTTCCTTCTTATTGTCGTTTTGCTCTATTCCCCTGCGACTCTCTCCGGCGAGAAAATGGGAAAGGGACTGCGTGATGTGCTGGCCGAATGCTTCGGGCTGAACGCTCCTTCGGCAATTTCCGACAACGTGAGGGATGTCATATTTTTATGGGAGAACTACAGTTCCTTTCGCGATGATGTTAAGTATATTTGGAGCGAGATAAAAAAACGGCAGGTCTCGGCATTTTAATTGGTTTGGAGCGGGCGCAGCCTTCGGGTTGCGTCCTTTTTTTGTGCAAATATATTTGCAGGTTATAAATTTATTACCTATATTCGCATAGAAATAAGAAAAAAGATGCCAACGATATTCAAACTATTCGGCTTTGTCTATATGTTTTACTCGAATGAACACGAACCTATACATATACACGTCGTCAAGGGCAGACAGAGGGCGAAATTCTCTCTTATGCCAGTGAAACTGATTGAGAACGACGGCCTGAGTGATTCGGAGTTACGAACGGCCGAAAAGGTAATAAAAGACAATAAGGAGACAATCATAACTTTGTGGAACAACTACTTTAATAACGATAAGAAAAATGGATAAGATAACTAAAATATGGCTTACGGACTCGGCCGTCTGGGTTCAGAGAGCGGACGGTAAGACAGCAGCGGAGAAGTTCGCGGACTATCCAAGGTTAAGGGACGCCACACCGGAACAGAGGAGGGCTTATACCGCCGACGACTACGGCATACATTGGGAGGAGCTGGACGAAGACCTGAGCTTTGAAGGCTTCTTTGAGGAAAAGGAACACAGTCCCTTCTATCTTCTTTTCATGAAGCACCCGGAGATCAACGCTTCTGCAGTAGCACGGCGTATGGGGATAAAGCAGAGCCTTCTGGCAGCTTACATCAGCGGGCTGAAGACACCTTCAAAGAAACGCTCCGAGGAGATCCTCGACACCATCCATGAGATAGGCTCCGAACTCAGCACGGCATCCTGGTAGGGATCAATGTTAAAATAGAATTAAAAAATATTACCATGACTACAATGATCTTCGGAGCGGGGGCCTCTATTCCTTTTTTCAAACCGACATTGACAACGGAATACCTCACCCAACAAATATTGAATCCTGAAAAATGGCGTGAAGTTATTGATCGCTATAATGATTCATTGGAAAAAAGAGGAATACAGATAACTACAAATGAAGTAATTTCATTTTTATACAAGATAAAATCCAAATTCCCAAAATACAATTTCGAGCAAATCTGTGAAATAGTAGATAAAATTTCCTCATTTTCTTTTGGTCCGTGGCCTGGCATAACCCTTTTTAGCGATATATTATTACTGAATGAAATTCAACCTAAACAAAAGTTTGAATGGGAGAAGGTACCATTTCTTTTTCGCACGATAATCGCAGAATCAATACTTAATTTAGGTAAAGTTGATAATTATGAAAAGCTGCTTAAACAACAAAAAAACTTCATAGAAAAACAAGATACGGGCGATAAAATATCTCTTATTTCATTAAACTATGATGATGTGATCTTAGATTCCATTGAAGGATTAGATGTTGATCATGGCTTTCATAGGAGAAATGACAGAACTAAGAGATTTTATCTTGATGTAACTCGATTTGCTAAAGCAAAAAAAACCATATCATTCCCTCATGGGCACTTGCGCTTTATCTCCGACAATACCAACGATACCTGTTATATTAATAATTCCACTAATGCTAATAAAATTAGGTGGAATAAATTAAATTCAAATTTTATAGATGGAACACTACCTATTTTTCAAGATAAATTTGCTTATAATTTTAATACTTTCATTGTTACTGGGCAAACAAAAGATGGATGCTATAACCACCTGCCATATGCCTTTTATTATCAGAAAATGGCGGCAGATATTCTAAAAAGCAACATCATTACAGTTATTGGTTATTCATTTGATGACGCAGATATAAATAGAATGCTCAAATCTTTTCTTTCATTAGATACTAACAATAAAATATTAATTGTCAATTATATAGAAGAGAAAATCACAAAGGATTTGATAAACTCAATGGCACTATCAAATGGTAAAGGATTATTAAAATGGCTTTATGAAGTATCCATTGGTATTATCCAATTTTATGAGGAGTTTCCTGCTATAAATAGGAACCAAGTTGGACCTTTGAATGATCAGGTCTTTTTATTCAAGGGTGGATATGAAAGATTCTTGAATCAATATAGCAATTACGTATTAAAAGACGTTTTAGTATAATCTGCATCTTATAGATTACCCATAATTGGATATAGAGCCTCACTCCTTTCCGGTCTGGGGCTTCTTTTTTTCGAGCCACTCCGCCAGGCTCTCCGAATCGTCGAAACGGTACATCTTACCGGAGCATGAGACGAAGGCGGTGAAATCTTCCTTCTTCGTGTTGAACAGGTCTATCAGCTCCACATCGAGGGCAGAGGCGATCTTGTTCAGGGTACTTATTGTCGGATTCCCGTTTATCGTTTTTGTGAGATTTGTCCTTGCTATGCCGAGTTGATCGGCAAGCGATTCCATTGTTATACCTTTCTCTTTGCAGATTTCCTTTACCCTAAGCTCCATTTTGCGTGATATTATAATATGAGGCAAAAATATTAAAAGGTATCTAATAATCAAAAAAAATATAAAATAATGTAAACTTTATTTGCTTATGTGAATATTATAATATATCTTTGTACTCAGAAAAGAGATAATAAAACATCACAACAGCAATTATGAAACTTAAGAGTCAACAGAAGGCAGTCATCGACGACGCAATAGAGCGGTTCGCAAGAAGCGGCTACGGACACTTCGACATCAGGGGCATTGACATCACGGATAACACCGAGGACGCCTGCGAAGCAGAAGCAGAGGGCGAGGTAAAAAGGTACTTCTTCACGGACCCCGAGGACGCTGTGATCTTCGGGCCTTACGAGGACGAGGATATCATAGACAAGGTGACGGTAAGCAGGTATGACGACGACGGCAACCTGTCGTCAGTCGAAAGGGCAGACAACTTTTAATATAATACGAAACGATATATGAAACTCATTACTAAAGCAATCGAAAACAGACTTAAAAGATATCCGCTTTACAGCCAGGACGGCATGGGCGGGGATGCAACGGCAATATGCAAATTCTTTGCACCGACAGGCAGATGGACCTGGTATGTTACCGAGGCAGAGAGACAAGGCAACAACGACTACGAGTTCTTCGGGCTGGTGATCAACGGCTACGGCGAAAAAGAATACGGGTACTTCACCCTCTCAGAGCTTGAGGGTGCAACGCTGCCTATGGGCCTCAAGATAGAAAGGGATAAAGGTTTCTTACCTACCAAACTCAGCAAGATAAACCAAATCAATTAAACGCATAATACGATGAAAAAGACATATCTAAGCAAGATCATGTTGCTTGCGTGGCAGTTCAGAAGGCAGACGGGCGTGGACTTCGGCGAGTGCCTGAAGAAGGCTTGGGCGAACTACAAGGTGGTGCGCCGTATGCGCAACGGCATAGCCCCGTTTCTATTTCATGAAGGTTGACGGCACCCTGCGCGAGGCGTGGGGCACCCTCAGGTTCGACAGGCTGCCGCAACACGACTACGACAACGACAGGCGGGTGAAAAACCCGACGGTGCAGCTGTTCTACGACACCGAGAAACACGAGTTTCGCTGTTTCAAGAAGTTCAACCTTGTAAACGCATAATACGGTAATTTCTAAATACACGATGAAGACATATAAAATGGGAAATGGACAAGTGAGGATTTACAGCCGCATACCGGCCGGGTGGTCGGTCATCGAGGATGCGGCCAATGCACCGCGCGGATACGAATTTATCTGCAACAACAAAGACCCGTTCACGAAAGCGTACAGACAGGGGCTAATAAGGACAAGATGATGGACGGATATCAGAGTGTCAGCACCGTGGCGATCTTCACGGGCGACATCACGGGACGGTTCGACATCTCGGATGCCATACACGAGGCGAAAGCCGCAAACGGGGGTTTCGAGTTCGGGCGCGGCTACGCCACCGACGTCCCCTTCTTCCGAGAGCGTATCACGACCATACCACAACGCCAGAAGGTGGACTATTTCGAGGTGCAGCAGAACGGCCTGTTCTACGGCCGCTGCATCATCGACATCGGCGGCAGGGAATACGAGAGCGCCGCCCTGGTCACGGGCCGCGACTTCGGCATAACGCTGTGCAAGGACCTGCCTGCATGAAAAAGCACATTTATTATCATGACAATTAAAACATTGTCGTAAATTAGGGTGTATTATGAATACCCGAAAGGCATCTGTCTTGCTAAATTTGTAGCAACAGATGCCGCGCGGGGTGGAGCAGTTGGATAAGCTTGCTTGCCTAACCTGCAAGAGGTCGGCGGTTCGAGTCCGTCCCCCGCACCTATAACCAAACCAATCAAACAACTATCATGAAAATATTGACACTTATCATCAAACAGAAGTATTTCGACGCCATCGTCGCCGGGACAAAGAAAGTAGAGACACGCGAGGTGAGAGCGAAGACCGCAAGCCGTTACATCGAATACGTCGACACGGACGACACCGTCTACGCCAGGGATACGGACATACCCGCGGACCGTCTCGACTACGTGCAGGCGCGCCCGATCAAATACGATGCGATACGTCTGTATGTCGGATACCAGAAAGACCGCCAGACGGCCCTCGTCGGGGTCAAGGGCGCCAAGATCATCTTCCTCACCGACGAAAAAGGCAACGAAGTCACCTACACCTATGAAGGACGCGAGTACGTCGATGCAGAGATAGACTATCAGTTAGGTAGCATCATAAAAAGTTAACTTATTAAAAACAAAACCGGGTTTTAAGAACAAAGAATGTATCACAGGGTTTCACTGACGCGAGCACAGGCAAGGTAACCAATGGCGGGCGCTTCATGAGCCACAAGCAGAAGGCCCGCCAGGTCCGTGCAGGATTCGGTCTCAGCACCGGATAACAGCCGTATGGGGCTGATCGGGCACACGGAGGAATGTATCGGCAGCGTCAGGGAACACTCTGACACTGCCATACTGTTTTGTTCCCTGGGCAAGGACTCCCTCGTGGTCCTTGATCTCATAGCCCCGAAGTTCAGGCACGTGATATGCGTATTCATGTACTTCGTCCCGGGGCTTGAACACATAGAGAAATACATCAGGTGGGCCGAAGGCCGCTACCCGAACACCGTGTTCGTGCAGGTGCCGCACTGGAGCCTGACAAGGATCATGCGATGCGGGCTGTACTGCGTACCCAACCCGAAGATGCGGCTTCTCTCCCTGAAGGACATCGACGCGAACATGAAGCTGAAATACGGCATCGAATACTCCTTCTACGGGATGAAGAAGGCGGACAGCCTGAACAGGCGTCTTATGCTCGACGGCTACGCGGCAAACCACTACATCAACAACGGCAAGGCGTATCCCCTGGCCGAGTGGACGCAAAAGGACGTGCTGTCATACATGCGGCAGCACCGTCTGCCGCAGCCGGTGAGATACAGCAGGAACGCGAGCGGTGGCGTGGGATTCAACGAGGACTGTTACGTCTGGATGAGGGAGCACTACCCGCAGGACCTTGCGAAGGTGCTGAAGGCGTTTCCGATGAGTGAAAAGATATTGTACGATCATGACAACAGACAAGAGGAAAATAACGGATCTTAGCAAATACGTCAATTCGGTGCCTATGGAGGTCAGGCGTTCGGAGATAAGGTTTTCGGACTACAACCCGCGCACGATCACCGACGAGGCGAAAAAGACGCTCAAGAAAGGCATACGCCGGTACGGCCTTCTCGGCGGCATCATCGTGAACCGTACTACGGGTATGACGATCGTCAGCGGGCACCAGAGGGTGGCCGTGATGGACGAGCTGAATAAATACGACGCCGCAACGAAAGAGAACGACTACCGCCTGCGTGTCGACGTCATCGAAGTAAGCGAACAGGACGAGAAGCAACTCAACATACTCCTGAACAACCCGAACGCCCAGGGACAGTGGGACTACGACCTGATGCGCGAGATCATCCCCGGCATCGACTGCGAGGCGGCCGGGCTGACGGCAGAGGACCTGAACATCATCGGCGTGGACTTCACCATGAAGACGGAGGAGGAAAGCGCGATAGCCGACGCCCTTAACGAGGTCACGGCACCCGTAGACGCCGCGAAAGAGGCGGAGAAGCAGGCGAAAGCCGAGATGACAAGCGAGCAGAAGATCGCCCACAACAAGAACGTCAAAGGGCAGATACTCGACAAGGCCGAAGAGAAGGCGGAGAACATGGAAGCGTACGTGATGCTCACTTTCGACACCATAAAGGCCAAGGCATCATTCATGGAACGGTTCGGCTTCGACAAGGAAGGGAAATTCATCAAGGGTGAGGCTTTCTCCGACATGATCGAGAGAGTCGAATAAAAAACACAACCGGCAATGGAACAGCAGCAGACAGACATAACGAAGAAGAAGAAAAGGGGCAGGAAACCGAAGTTCGACTACCGCAGCGCCGAGTTCCTCGACAGGATAGAAAAGCTTGCCCAGACGGGCATGACGGACATGGAGATAGCGCACAACATCGGCCTGTGCTACCAGAAATTCAGCGAGAAGAAGAACAAAATCAGGGAAATAAGCGAAACATTGACGCAGGCGCGCCTGAAAATCAACGCCGCTGTGCGTGCGAGGTTCCTCAAGGCCGCAATGGGCGGCGACACCGTCATGAGCAAGTCGCATAAGAGGATCGTATTGAAGGACGGCACGGTGACCGACGACTGGCTGGACGAGGAGATAACGACGGAGCAGCCGGCTAACACCAAGGCCCTCGACCTGTGGCTGCGCCTGCATGACGACGAATGGCGCGAGAGGTCGGCTCAGAACATCGACATAACGTCGCAGGGCAAGTCCCTTGCTCCGCCGAAGGTGGCCGTCGAGATCATCTATAACAAGAAAGAGGACTGCGATCTGCAGGACAAGGACAGCAACGTAGGGTTGGCGAAAGACAATTAGAAATAAAAGGAACGCCTATCCTGTCGCGGCTCATCAAGGCCCACGGCCTTGACAGGTACCACGTGTTCGTATTCGAGGGCGGCTCCCGTTCCTCGAAGACATATTCCATAATACAGTTCCTTCTCATCTACGCACTCAGCAACCAGGACAGGACAAACCGCGTGCTCATCTCCCGCAAGAAAGGCACATGGCTGTCTTCGACGGTCTGGACGGATTTCCAGAACATCCTCGTCATGACGGGGCTGATGCAGGACTGCTCCATCAACAAGACGCTCAAGATAGTCCACCTGTACACCACCACATTCGAGTTCGTGGGGCTTGACGACGTGCAGAAGCTGCACGGCCTGACAAGCGACATCGTATGGATCAACGAGGCGATGGAATGCAACAAGGACGACTTCGACCAGCTCGAACAGCGTTGCTCCCGCTTCATGATCCTCGACTACAACCCTTCGGCCGAGGAGCACTGGATATACGACAAGGTCATAGGACGCAAGGACTGCTACTTCGACCATTCGACGATGATCGACAACCCTTTCATACCGGATAACATGCGGCGTAAGATACTCTCCTATGAACCAACCGAATACAATTATTCACAGGGGACCGTCGACAAGAGAAAGTGGCTCATCTACGGCCTTGGCAAGCGCGCAAAGATCGAAGGACTCGTATTCGATAACTGGAAGATCATAAAGGAAGTGCCGCTGTGGGTGAAAGAGCGTTACTACGGCCTCGACTTCGGCTATTCGTCTGACCCTACGGCCTGTGAGGAAGTCGGCTTCCTTGACAACGCGATATACCTTGACGAGAAGTTTTACACGACGGGCATGCTGACAAAGGACATCATCGAGGGCCTGCGTCCGCTGCCGCGTCGCAAGATATGGTCGGAGAGTGCCGACCCGCGGCTTGTCGACGAAATCTATAACGCCGGCTTCAACATCGAGGCGGTGCGCAAGTATGCAGGCTCCATAGAGGCGGGCATCGACTGGATGAAAGGCCACAGGATGTATGTCACCGAGAACAGCATCGACCTTATCAGGGAACTGAAAAACTATACCTGGCAGCAGGACAAGAACGGCAAATGGCTCAACGTGCCTGTCGACAGCTACAACCACTGCATCGACGGCATAAGGTACGTATGCCTCATGGAGCGTATGGGCCAGAAAGAGCCGGTCAAGGATTTCGCCGGGGTATTCCGTTAACATCAAAACAACAACAGTAAAATGACAATTGAAGAAATAAAGGCATTGCCCACGGAAGCCGAGAAGATAACGCAACTGCGCAAGCGTGACACGCCGCTGCCGAATGCGGCGGAGTTGTGGGACGAATGGGACCCGTTCCGCCATGAGATATGGGCAGACAAGGAGAAGTACCCCGATGGCGTGAAGATCATCAGGGACGAGATCAAGGATGAACGTACGGGCAAGGTGACACAGCCGCGTGAGACGCGCCCCGACCGCCGCAACCGCATACCGCTGCCGATAGAGCAGGATATCGTCGACATACATACCGCATTCACGGCAGGCAAGGAGCCAAAACTCACGTGCGACACCGACGACGACGGCGAAAAAGAACTGTTCAAGGTGGTGAAAGCCGTCAACAGGTCGAACAAGATGCGTTTCGTGAACAAACGCCTCGTGCGCTCCGTATTCGCCGAGCAGGAAGTGGCCGAATACTGGTATGCCGTCAAGGATAACTCCTTCTGGAAGAAGCTGCGCAACAAGATACGTAACGCCTTCGGGTTGAAGGACAACGTACAATACAAGCTCAAATGCACGCTGTGGTCGCCATTCCGCGGCGACAGGCTTTACCCGAAGTTCGACGATAACCACAACCTTGTCGCCTTCTGCCGCGAGTACCGTATCAAGGATGACAACGACAGCTGGATAACGAAGTTCATGTATGTCGATGACAAGGAAGTCAAGGTCTGGACAAGCTCGCCCGACTGGACGGTGGACAAGAGCCTTTCTTTCCAGCATCACTTCGGCAAGATACCGGTGATCTACTCATACAGTCCCGTCACGCTCTGCCACAATATCAAGCCGATGCGCGAGAGTCTCGAGAAGCTCGTCTCCGACTACGCCGACTGCATAGACTACAACTTCTATCCAAAGCCTGTCGTCGAAGGCGACATGGTGGGAGTGCCGACAAAAGAGAACGGGGACGTCATACAGATACGCAACGGCGGCAAGGTCTACTACCTGACATGGAACCAGACGCCGGAAAACGCCAAACTCGAATTCGACTTCCTCATGGAGCGCATCTACTCGATGACGAAGACGCCGCGCCTGTCCGTGGACGCTCTCAAGGGCATAGGCCAGGTGCCGTCCGGGACCTCGTTCAAGTTCATCTTCATGGGCACCCTTCTGGCCGTCGACAACCACGCCGAGATCGTAGGCGAGCATTTCCAGCGCAGGTATAATTTCCTTCCGGCGGCGATAGGGAGCATCAACTCCTATTACAGCAAGGCGGCAGAGAGCATAGACATCGACGCCGAAGTGGATCCGTACACTATAGACAACCTCGAGGAGAAAGTGGAGCTGGCGGTAAAGGCTTCCGGCGGAGCTGTCGCATCACGCAAGACCGGGGTCATCATGGCCGGCATCGTCGACGAGGTGGATGACGAACTCAGGGAGATGCAAAAGGAAGACGACGAGAAGGCACCTTCAAACAATACACCCAACGCAGTCAACACTGCCAACGCCGACCAGGTCGCAAGCCCTCAAGAGACCCAGGCAAAGCCCGGAAAACAACAGGCGGGAAGGTAAAGGCACGTACTAAGACCGCCTTTCCTTTCCGTGCCCCGCCCTGTTTGGGAGCGGGGTTTTTCGTGCCTTCAAGCCTATTTTACGACAACCTGCCCCAAGTCATGACAAAGAGCCGTAAAACATTGATTACAGTATGAATGCGTGTTAATTTTACTTCCGACAACAATAACCAACTCACATCACAATGGACAAACAGACAATATTCAACAGTCTAAAACAGACTTTTTCAAAGAAGTATGGTGTAGACGACGCTACGCTTCAGGGGCTGGCAGCTTCCCTGCTGGCAACTGGCCTGGTAACGGATGAAAACCTTGCAACTGTGGTACAGGGGCAGGAGGAGGTTCTGAGGGCCTTGCAGGTCGGCATCGACAAGGGGAACACGGAAAAGTCCAACTTGACGAAGAAGATCGAGGAACTCACACAGAACCAGAAGGCCGGTGAAAGCAAGAAAACCGAAATCGACGACAAGAAAGACGAAGGTAAAGAAGAACAGTTGACATCCGCGAAGGTGAAAGCCCTGTTCGATGAAGCCCTAAAGCCTTATTCCGAGAAAGTCGCCGCACTGGAACAGCAGAAGGTCACCGAGACACGCAACGCGGACATCGCAGCCAAGGCAAAGGAATACGGCATACCGGACGCCTTTGTCGGGAAGCTGAACATTGCCGGCGATGCCAACCTCGACGACTACTTCAAATCGCTGAAACAGGACTTCACAAACATCGGGTTTGAGGGGGTGAAGCCTCCCGAAGGTAGCCGAGGTATGCCCACGGAAGAAAAGGGCATAGCAGAGACTATCCGTAATGGGACGAAAGAGATTGTAGAACAACAAACAAAAAAGTAAAAAATTATGGCAGCAGGATTTACTTACAACCTGGTCCCGGAAAAAGAGAAAGAGGAACGCTATGACGTCCAGTCCGGGATACGGAGAAGGGGCGCGTACAAGCTTGATACGAGCAACCTGACGGTAGGTAACTATCTGCCTTCTTTCACCCCTATCGAAGCGGATCTGGTCGCAAAGACGGCCGTTCCGGTACGGAATGTGAAAGTGGTGGAAGCTTACAATACCGGAGATAATGCCTTGACAATCAAAATCGAGAAGAACTCCCTTGCCTATGCGGGGATGTTTGTCGGTAATGGTTCTCATGGCGCTCTTGTGAATTCGATTGACAAATCGAATGATGACTACGACATTTTGACGATAAATGCCGCCTTTGGTGCAAACCTGGCTATCGGAAAGGTCCTTTTTGAATCGGCAGCCGTGGGAGGGACGACGGCAAAGCATACCGCAAACTCCGCACTCTACGGACGCAAGAAGATAGAAAGCGGGATCGTATTGGTCGCCCTCTTACAGAGAGCTTTCGAGATCGAGCCGGATAAGCTGGTTTTGCCCTTCAGTGATAAGGATAAAGCCAACCTTCCCTTCTTCCAGTTTAACGAATAAAAAATTGAGCTATGCAACTTACAATTCAGACATTATTCAATGATCCGGATATCGTCTCCGCAACGATAGACAGGGTTTTACAAACGAGAAAGGATGCCATCTACTGGCAGCAGTATTTGACTTTCCGTAAGACGACACAACGCGTCTTCAAGGACTATATCGGTACCGTTACCGGCGTTGTAGCAGGTTCCATCAATTCGCAATACGGAGAAAAGCCGATCCGTGAAAGACGGAATATCGGCAGCGGTTATGGTGAGGTCGCCTATCTGGGCGATGCCTATCAGATGTCCATCGACCGGCTCTCCGACTTGCAGGATTTGATCGACAAATACAACGCCGCCAGGACACAGGATCAGGTAACGGCCCTGAACGATATCATCAGTTTCATCTATGACGACTATCGTCAGGTCCTCCTGGCAGCACACAAACGCATGGATCTGGTGGTCGGCTCACTGCTTATGACAGGCTCGGCGGAAGTAAAGAACAAGGATAACAATGTTGACGGCACTACACTTCTCAGCATTGACCTTCCGTTTAAGTCCATCACTCCTGCAATAACCGACAAGGCGAACTTCATCACCTATCTGTTGAATGAGATCAATGCTCTAAAGCCGGACTATGGTGCCTTCCAGAAAATGATCATGTCCCGCGCGACATTCGTGAAAGACATTATCGGATCGAGTGAGTTTGGCGACAAATTCAAGATGGTACTTGGACAGAATCAGTTCTATATGGGTCCCGGCGTGATGACTTCCGAGATGGCCTCCCAAGTATTTACTGGCATCGGTTTGCCGGCAATTGAGATCAAAGACGATTATGTCGAGGATCAGGATGGCGTCAATCAGGCGATATACGCGGATGACCGCATCACCCTTTTGCCGCAGGATCAGATCGGGTACATGAGGTATCACACTCCGTATGAAGCGACAGATGGCGTGCCGGGCCGTACCTATACGCAGGCCGATGGCGATCTGCTCGTATGTGGTTACAAAGACAAGAACGGCCGTTATCTCGAATACTCTGCGGAATGGATTCCGCAAATCAGCAATCCGAATAAGATTGTGAACTTCGACCTCTCCACTATGAACGCTCAATGAGCATCAAGGACTACATAAAAGGCAGGTTCAAGTCCTTCGGCATATACTTGTCGGAGGCTGACCTGCTCGATATGTGCCTTCCGCTCGGACTTGACACGGCCACCAACGTGACCGCCGACAATCTTGATACCGTCCGCAAGGCGGTATGCCTGTTCATCCCGTCACTGCTGGCCCGCCCTGCTTCGATAGGCGAAGGAAGCGTGTCGATGTCATGGGACAAAGCGGCCTTGAAAAGCTATTATGGCAGCCTCTGTTCCGACCTCGGGATTGAAGACAAGCTTAACCCTTCAGTAACATTCCTGCACAGGTTGTAGAGTTCAGACCATACATCATAGAGTACCACACACCGGACACCTACGACACCGATGATAACGGGGACAAGATCCTTGTATCGGAGGGGGAGTGGACGGGTGCGATACCGTGCAACGCCGTACCTAACGGGCGTGCCAACGAGATCACATTCGCCGACGGCGTAGCCCGTGTGTACAGTTATGAGGTCTACCTCGATGCCGACTGCAGGGATTTTGCGCTGGGAGAGAAAGTCCGTCTCTACGGCTCACAGGAAGAAGACGGCACACGTCCTCTTATCTGCGAGAAGACGGTACAGGGGTTCCATCATTATCAACTATCCTCAAGGCTATGGCTATAAAGATGACGACAAAGACGCCTGAGCTTGACGCATGCTTCAGCAAGATCATTGCCGAGACCGATGCGAAGGTGCTTGACATGCTTGCAGCTCTCGGAGAGCGTTGCATGGACATGTCACGCCGGCGCATGGAGACCGACACGTTCTTCAACCGTATGGGCAACCTCAGAAGCTCCATCGGCTACGCCGTAGCCAAGGACGGACAGATATGCAAGCTATCCGGCTTCCAGGTGGTGCTGGACGGCTTCGACGGGGCCAATAAAGGCAAGGCCTTCGCCACGGAGCTGGCCGGAAGCCACTCCCACGGTTACAGCCTTGACGTCGTAGCCGGAGCCGAACACGCTTCCTACGTCGAGGCGCATGACAACAAATGCGTGCTCAAGGACGCCGAGCTGTTCGCGGAAGACGAGCTTCCCGGTATGATGCGGCAGTTGAACTTTTCGACACGGTAGCCATGTTATGCGAAGAAGACATCAAAAGCATCGTTTACAAGGTAGTCAAAGGCTCCGACCTGGCTAATGAGGTCGACGGCGTCGTGACGAAGCTGAACCGTCCGCTGAACTCCAGCAAGGAGGATATCGTGATATCGGTCCTGACGTCCGGCAGCATAGGCAAGTACCAGCACTGCGTCGTGAACCTGAACATCTACGTCCCTGACATCAAGGAGGACGGGCAGTATGAACCGGACACGGCACGGTTGGAGAAGCTTGAGAAGATGGCGTTCGCCCTGTTCAAGGAATGCCAGGGACGGTACGATGACGAAGACTACAAGATCACCGCGGACAAACAGCACACCGAGAAAGTCAATGGCAAGGATGAGCATTTCATAAACACACAATTGGATTTTAACAACACAAATTATTAATTACTATGGCATTAAGCGCAACAAAAACAAAGACTGCATGGGGCGACCTGCATCTTTACCTCTCTGTCATGGGAGACAGCGACGCAATGGGCACCGCGTGGGCGGATGTCGGCTCCGTGTCCCCGGATAACTTCTCCATCGAGACTACGGCAGGCGACAAATACGAATTGAAGGACATCAACGGCAAGCTGCTTGACCTTCTGAAACTCGAACCTTCACTCGCCGTGAAATTCACCCTTATCAACCCCACCGAGGAGACAAAGGGCAAGTTCTGGACTATCACCGAGGACACCACGGACGCTACGGCAAGGAAGATAAAAGTCACCTCACTGGTGAACAACACCGCCACAAGCTTCAAGCTCGCCAACCCTAAGGCTATAGGGAGCGACACGTTCGAGGCGGCGAAGACGTACGTCAACATGGACCTCGACTACCAGAAAGACAAAGGCTGGCTGGGGACATGCGAAGTGGACCTGGTATGGCCTGACCGCGATGACGCCGAGATGTTCCAGTTCGGTACCGTCGCAGCGGCAGCCTGACAAGGCTACATCTATCTGAGGGCATAGCTCAACAGCCAGAGCGGCAGTTTTGCAGATGGAGGTGCGAATCCTCCCGCCCTTCCAAAATTAACGACATGACAGTGAAAGACAAGAAACGCATAATTGAAGGCATGGTCTCCGACGCGATGGTGGAGAAGCCCATACGCTTTACGGTGACATACACGGAGACGGTGACACCTCCGGCAGGCGGCATGTTACGGAAGATACGGGCCAGGCTCGGCATGAAGGCAAAAGCCCGCGAGGTGGAGAAGACACGCCCTTTCGTCATCAACCCGCCTTGTCTGGGCAAGATGCAGCTTCTGTCGAAGTGTTACCTTGCTCTGGACATAGACGACAAGGCACTTGGGAAGAACCCCGAGACGGAGACGATGAGGATATGTGAGGAGAAGACGGACGCTGTATGCGACCTTATGGCCGTAGCGGTGCAGAACTCACGCGAAGACATGCTTGACGATGCGAAGATACGTGCCGACAGCGACTTCTTCCGATGGCATTCAAGCCCGGCGGATTTCTCGACGGTGGTGATGGCCATACTGACACAGATCGACTACGTAAATTTTATAAACTCTATTCGATTGACGAAGATATTAAGGCAAAACAAGCCGAGAGAAAAGCAAGGTGCGGGTCGGATAGAGGGACAATCGGGGGACGCACCTTGTGGGGGTCGATGATCGATCCGGTATGCAGCAAATACGGGTGGACCTACGACTATGCGATGTGGGGCATAAGCTACCTGAACCTCTACATGATGCTTGTGGATACGGTGGTAGTTCCGTTATCGGGCAAGGGAAGCGGCGGCAGCGAGGCGACGGTAAAGGAAGGCGCGAACATGACGAACCTGAACTGGGATCAGTTCATGGGCACGATGCGTTCGATTAAAAACGGGATGAGAAAAGGTTAAGATCAACTTCGACATAACGGGCAACAATGACGACCTGAAGCGTAAGCTGCAGGAGACACGCCAGGCGATGGTCAACAGCGGCAAGAGCGCCTCCGAGACGGGCAAGGCCATAGATACGGCCTACCGGGAAGCGTTCTACAAAGCCGCGAAGGAGAGCAACACGCTCACGGGGAAGATCATCAACCAGAAGAGCGTCGTGGCGCAGATGACGCAGAAGATACGCGAACTCAAGGCTGCATACAGGAGCAAGGGCCTGTCAGGCGCACAGAAGACATTCATCGGCAGCGAACTGGATGCAGCCACAAAAGCACTCGAGAGGGAGAAGACGGCCTTACTCGGTCTCCAGACCCAGCAGAAACAGGCTACGCTGGCCACCAAGAAGATGAGAGCCGAGTACTCCTACCTCAAAGGCGAGATGAACGCCAACGCCAAGGCGGCGGACAGCTTCGGCACCGTCCTCAAGAAGGATTTCGGGGCCGTCGGCGGCGTCTATGTGCTCAAGCAACTCGGCAGCGCAATCATCAACACGCGTGCGAAGTTCCAGCAGATACAGGTCTCCATAGAGACCATGCTCGGCGGCGACATCGACAGGGCTGCGAAGCTTACCAGCGAGATCAAGCAGTATGCCGCGATATCGCCGCTGTCCTTTGAAGGCATATCGTCGGCGACACAGATGATGCTTGGCTTCAACATCCAGGCGGAGAAGATACCGACTTTCATAAAGGCCATAGGTGACGTATCGCAGGGCAACGCCCAGCGTTTCCAGGCGCTCTCCCTCGCCTTCTCGCAGATGTCGGCTTCAGGACGCCTTATGGGACAGGACCTGCTGCAGATGATAAACGCGGGCTTCAACCCTCTGAGCGTGATGTCCAAGAAGACGGGCAAGTCGATAGCTCAGCTGAAGAAGGAAATGGAGAAAGGGGCCATATCTACCGAGATGGTGCAGCAGGCGTTCATCGACGCCACCAGCGCCGGCGGCAAGTTCTATCAGATGTCGGAAAAAGGTGCCCAGACTATCAACGGCCAGATTTCAATGGTCGGCGATGCCTTCGACAACGCGATGAACTCCATCGGTAAGTCTTCGCAAGGTGTGATAATGACGGGTATCAAGGGTGTCAGGGAACTGATCGAGAACTACGATAAACTGGGCCGTATCCTTCTTGAATTAGCGGGTACTTACGGCGTCTACCGGACAGCTCTTATTGTGCTGAACGCCACAGAGTCCGTTGCGACATCAGTCACTAAAGGATGGACAATCGCGGAGCTTGCGCAATACAATGCCATGCTTCTCACGGAGAAAGCGCAGAAGGCACTCAATGCTACTCTGCTCATGAATCCGTATGCGATTGCCGCCGCAACCGTGGCCGCATTGGCACTCTGCACATACAAATTTGCAACTTATCAGAGCGAGGCCGAAAAGACCACCAAACGCGCACAGAAAGCCGTCGACGAATATCAGACGTCGCTCACGAGTGAAACGGCTGTCCTTGATATCATGTTCGACCGTCTTAAGAAGGCAAAGGAGGGCACGGAGGAATATGCGGCTGCGAAAGATGCAATACAACAGAAGTATGGCTCTTACCTTGATCAGATGAGCTCCGAGGTGAAGAACCTCAAAGACGTCGCTGCTGCGCAAAAAGCTCTAACGGCCGCCATTCAGGAAACCGCCAGGGCGCGTGCGGCAGATACATACGTTAAGGCAGAGAGTGACATCGCTTCAAAGCAGATGACCGATGCACTCCAGTCGTTGCGCAACAAGCTTATCAAGGAGAAAGGAGAGGATCTCGGTGAAGCTCTGTTCGCCTCGCTGCGCAATACGTTCGAGCAGGCAGCGAACTCTACGGATGTGAAAGAGAAATCGCGACTCTACATTCAAGGAGCCAACACCCTCAACTCGGCTGGTCTCAGTAACATGGTTGGCAATGGCAAGGTATATTCGCAAGCTTCAGCCGACTATGCAGAAGGTGCGCAGCGTCTCAAGACAATAGGAAAAAAAGCTGAGGATTTGTTCGGCAAGATTATAAAGCCGGCTTCCGAGGAAGAGACAGACGATAAGAAGGGAAAGCAGGTCGTCATAAAAAACAAGAAGTTCTGGGAGGACAAAAAACAAGCGGCACAAGATGAACTCGATGCGCTCACAGACATTGAGGCGAAGGGGGCAAAGGGGACTGCACTCAAACGTGAAATAGCACAATATCAGTCATATATTGATTCATATAGTAGTATTAAAACACAGCCTAACCAAACAACTCCGACGAAGAAAGATGGAGAGAAGAAAAAGGAAGAGGCCGCCGAGCAGGAGGAGAAGAAAGCCGCGGAGCAGGCTCTCAGCGATAAGCAGCAGGCGCAGCAGGAATACGAGGAACAGGTCTACGAGCTTGAGAAATCGGGCGTCACAGACCGCATCGCGCTGATCGAGCTTGAGAAAGAGAGGAAGTTACAGGCCATACAGAAAGAGGAAGACGCTTATGTCGCACTCGAGAAGAAAGCCGGCAACGACAACCCCGACACGAAGGTGTACGAGAACCGCAAGGGACTTGTCGCAGCCCAGTCCGAAGCGGACAAAGCCGAAGTGCTCAAGCAGGAAGTCGAGGAATACGAGACCACGGAACAGAAGAAAGAGCGGATCACCGAGGAATACCAAGAAAAAATCGACGACCTCACCAAGGCGGGCTATACCGAGAATGCCGAGAACGCCCGCAAGGCGATGGAGAAGGAACTCAGCTCGATAGACTTCAAGCAGGGCGACAAGTTCGTCCAGATATTCCGCGACGCCTCGACACTGACGCGTACCGAACTCGTGAAGTCGATCGACATGGCCGAAGACGCCCTCAAGACTCTCACCGACCCGGACCAGATCAAGGATGTCCAGCAACAGATAGCCTCCCTCAGGAACGAACTGAACGGCATCAGCGACATCGACTTCTCCGCCAACTGGGAGACGTTCGCACAGACGCTGAAGAAGCTCAACTCGGACAAGTCGCTGTTAAACATCTTCAGTGCCAGCGGCTCCACGGACAAGGACTCGGTCAAACGCATAACCGACCTCAGGGACGCGATAGACAGGTTGAAGCATGACCTTAAGGGACAGGGCATCGGAGCAGCCATAAACACGATAACCTCGGCGGCCAGCACCTTAGGCAGCACACTCACAAACCTCGGCAAGAGCGGTGGCAACAGCGGCCTGCAAGACATTGGGGAGCAGATCAGCGGTGTTGCGGGCATAGCGCAGAACGTCCTGCAGGGCTTCGCCTCCGGCAACTGGGTCGGGGCGGTAGTGTCGGGCGTCTCAAGCATCACTTCCGCCCTCATTGACGGCTTCGTGCAGGCCAAGGAGAGCGTCATCGCATACAACAACTCGCAGAAGGATTTCCAGGACCAGTACAAGCTGATGAAGCTGCAACTCAACGACGACGACTATGACACCATCTTCGGGACGCTGTCGCTGTCGAAAGCGAAGAAGGCGGCCGAGCTTGCAACCGAGGCGTTGAAGGACTACCAGAAGACGCTGAACGGAGATACGACATACACCAACCTTGAAGACATATCGGGCACCATACAGTCGGCAAGCACCTCCATAGCGAACATGCAGATCAAGGTCAAGGACAAAGGCTGGCTGCAGAACCTGTTCGGCGATGCGGACGTATATGAGAGCCTCTCGGAGGCATACCCGGACCTGTGGAACAGCGAAGGTGAGCTTGACACCGACGCCGCACAAACGCTCCTTGACACGAACAAGCAGCTCAGCGATGACCAGCGCACGCAGATACAGAACGCCATTGACCTCAAGAACGCCTACGACGATGCCGAGTCAGCACTCGAGGATGAGATAAGTGACGTTACCGGCTCAATAGGTGACGACTTCGCTTCGGCCATCTGGGACAGCATAGTCAACAGCGGCACGGACGCCTGGGAGAAGCTGGAGGACGTCAGTGCAGACGCCATCGCCAACATAGCCCAGGAGATGATCAAGGAGCTGCTAATTAACAACTACCTGTCGCAATACGAAGACGCCCTGAAGGATGCATTCTCAAAGGGGGATGCAACGGAGATCACCGATGTCATTGGCCAGATCTATTCCGGCCTGCCTGATATCGTCTCGGAGGCGGAGACTGCTGCAGAGGCGATCAAGGACGAAGCGGCAGAATACGGCATCACGTTCGACTCCGACAGGACAAGCACGTCGGAAGGCGTTGCGACGGCTTCGCAGGACAGCGTGGATGAGAACAATGCAAGGCTTACGACCATACAGAGCCACACGTACCAGCTGGTCACCGGCGTGAACGACCTGAACGCCATTTCAACCGAGATCCTCGGTACACTCTCGGGGACGAGGGCGCAGATAATGTTACTCCGTGATGACGTGGCTGCCAACGGCAATAAGATAAACCTTATAGCGCAGGCGGTAAGCTCGATGAACGATAACGGTATCTATATGAAGCGATGAAAGGGGATTTATACATAGACGGCAACGATGCTTCCACGCTCTACGGCGTGGGGATAGCGCAGTCCGGCCTCAACGGCGTGGCAGCTTTCCCTCCTATGGCCAGCGTCAACACGACGGAGTGGTATGACGAGGACGGCATAGATGCGGACCTGCTCAACCCCGTGCTCGACGCGAGGCAGGTGCAGGTGCTGTTCTATTGCACGCTGGAGACAGGCTACGCGAGCTTCATCAGGCTTCTTGAAGGGACGCCGTACCATACGTTCAACTTCGCCGTGATCGGCCTTTCGCTGCGCCTGAGGCTCGTATCCGAGGACTCGATCAATACCGTCAACGGCAAGGGCACATTCACCCTCACGATGGCCTGCGACGACGACTTCCTTGACGGCTACACGTATGCCGCACCTGAGAAGTCGATATCCGACACGGGATTCCTGATCGACGGCACCGACATGGCGCTTTACGGCATAAGGCCGACATCGGGAGCGAGGGAAGCGATAGCGAAGGAGACGCCGATGAGAGCCAACCTCACGGTGAAAGCTTACGGCGTGGCGGGACAGCAGTATGACGACGGGGCGTCGCACTACGGGACACGCGATATTGCCATACCGTTCAACCTCAAGGCCGATACGTTGACAGCTTTCTGGGCGAGAGCCAAAGCCTTCCTCCACGACCTCATCCAACCCCGCGGGAGGGTGATCCAGTTCGAGGGAAGGCAGATAACGGTGTACTACAAGTCCTGCACGGTGAACGACATCGTGCCGAAACCGGGCGGGGGCTTATGGTGCGATTTCACGATGACTTTTGCGGTCATCGCCGATGAACGTATGGAGGACGATTAGAGATGATAACGATATACAATGCCGACGGGACGACGCTGCTGACCGTACAGCCTGATGACGAGGCATACCGCAACAGGCAGCTGATGGGGGACAATGCCGTGACGCTTGTCTTCCGGCTGTCATATTACGTCGACATACCGATCGGGTGCTACATCACGTTCGAGGGCGTGAAATACACGATGCGCAAGGCTTCCAAGTTCACCAAGAAAGCATCGAGATACTACACCTATACCCTCACGTTGGAGGGTGATGAGGCTTCCGGCAAGAGCTACATGCTGCGCAACCCGAGCGACAACAGGCTGGCGTTTTCATTCTGCGCCTCACCGGCGGAGTTCGCCCAGCTGATCGCCGACAACATGAACATGCGCGGCAGCGGCTGGACCGCCGGCGACTGCAAGACGGCCGAACAGAAGGTGGTTGCCTTCTCTTTCAACACGATATACGATGCCGTCAAGATGATAGCTGATGAGTTCGACACCGAATTCATCTTCGCCGACAAGGTCGTGGCGTTCAGGAAAATCGAATACAACAAGTCCGCACCGCTGGCACTGTCTTACGGCAAGGGCAACGGCTTCCTGCCCGACGTGGGCAGGGAGAATGCGGACGACTCGACGGGCTTTGAGATCCTCTACCCCCAGGGCGGAAGCGACAACATAGACAGGAGCACCTACGGCAGCAAAACGCTGCTGCTGCCCAAGTCGCAGAGCCTGGGATATGACGGTACATACTTCGACAACGAGGACGGCTATGACTCCACAACGGCACGGCAGTATGTCACCGACGCCGACGGACTGAACGTAAGGCGCAGCGACAAGGAACAGGTCACAGGCGTGGAGAGCAGCCTCGACTGCACGGACATATCCCCGACAAGGACTGAGACGGTCCTGAGCGTCATACTCGTCAATGCGGACGAGCACTGGTACGACATCGTCATTGATGCGCCCGAGGAACTCGACTATTCCGAACAAAACATATCGGGTGAGACGCCGACAATCACATTCCAAACCGGCATGCTGGCCGGACGGGAGTTTGACCTCGAGACGAGCGACAGCGGGAAGATCAAATGTACCAAAGTCTACGATTCCGATAATGCCTTCACAGGGTGGAAACTGCAGATAGTACCTGCAGAGCAGGACGGCATAACGATGCCCGACGAAGACAGCGGCTATATCCCGCAGGCGGGCGACACGTTGAAGGTCTTCGGCATACAGCTTCCCGACGCCTACATCTGCGATGACACCTCGAAGATCGGCGCCTCGTGGGAGATGTTCAAGGCATGCGTCCGTTACATGTGGGAGAATGAGGATGCAAGGTTTGATTTCAAGGGCGACCTGGACGGCAAGTGGGCGTCGAGCGACTGGACGAACATAGGGGCGAAGATAAAAATTGGCGGATATGTGCTGTTCACCGACACGCAGTTCATGCCCGACGGAGAGCTGATAAGGATAACCGGCATCAAGGATTACCTTAACAAGCCACATTACCCGGAACTGACGCTAAGCAACGTAACGGCCAATGCAGGCGTCAGCACTGAGCTGGATACGGACAGTGCCCGGGAGGTCACGATAAAGGAGAGCAAGGACTCCTCGATCGCCTTCACGAAACGCCGTTTCAGCGATGCACAGAGCACTATCGCGATGCTCAAAGAGTCCCTGTTGGCGAACTTCACGGACTCGGTAAGCCCGCTGTCGGTGCAGACTATGGCCCTGCTTGTCGGGGATGAGAGCCTTCAGTTCCGTTTTGTCACCAACTCTGATACGCCTGCCGTGGATTCCACCTTCGCCGTCACATACGATGCAACGGCAAAGACGCTGGCCGTCGCCGGGGGCCTGACGGACAATGCAGCCATGCTCCAGCATCTTACACTCGGCATAACGACGCTGTCAGATGCACACGCAGCAAGCGAGTACCATTACTGGACACTGACGGCATATACGAGTGCGGCACTGACGGATGATACCAGCACGGGATACTACCTGTACGCAAAGTGCAGCAAGAGCGACGCTACGGGCGTGTTCCTGTTAAGCGCTACCGCAATCGCAATGGAAAGTGTCGAGGGATACTACCACTTCCTCGTCGGGATACTCAATCCCGAGACGGAAGGCGAGAGGAGTTTCGTCCAGCTGTACGGATTCACGGAGATACTGCCGGGGCGTATCACGGCCGACAAGATCGTCTCAAGCGACGGCAGCGCCTATCTTGACCTGCTTAACCGGGCCTTCAAGCTTGCCGATGCACTCACGTATAACACAAATGGCGATGGGATAGTACGTTTCAAAGGCGCACTCGTACAGTCGCAGGACGGTTCGGAGAGTCCGCTGCCATGCTACCGGGGAACGTATTCCGCCGCTAACACCTATTACGTCGGCGACACCGTGATATACAACGGATCGACGTGGAGATGTATCGTACAAGGGAAAGGGCAAGAGCCTTCTTCGACATCGACCTACTGGGCTATTATAGCTGCAAAGGGAGATACAGGAGACGCAGGATCCGCCGGCGTAGGGATCAGCAGCATCACGGAATACTATCTTGCTACATCCGCCAGCAGCGGCGTGACAAAATCCACCTCGGGTTGGACTACCTCGGTACAGACGGTAACGGCCACGAACAAGTACCTGTGGAATTACGAGGTTATCACCTACACTGACGGTTCCACTTCCACTGCCGACCCTGTGATCATAGGGACATACGGCGACACCGGAGCTGCAGGTGCCAGCGGCAGCAACGGGAAATCGTATATCATCATCACGCTATACCAAAGAGCAGCGACATCCCCGGCAAAGCCGACAACTACATACATATATTTCAATAATAACAGCATAACCGGGAACTGGACTGCCAAAATACCTGCCACAGACGGCAACCCTCTTTGGGCAATCCAGGCGAGGGAAGAATACCTTTCCGTAGGCTATGCCGCAGTACCCGCCTCAGACTGGAGCGGCCCGACCAAGATATTGGAAGACGGGGTCAATGGTGCAGACGGAAAAGACGGAACCAATGGCACTAACGGCACAAATGGAACGGACGGGACAGACGGGACGGACGGGACAGACGGCGCTGATGGTGTAGGATACCAGCTAATATTCAAACTGACGACCTCTTCCACGGCCCCAAGCACACCGACGAGCGCAACTACGGATGATGATAACGTACCTGACGGTTGGAGCGTCTCGCAGCCGAGTGTTACCTCGTCCAATCCTTATTGTTGGGTCTGTCAGAGAAAGGGAACGACCGGTGTCTGGGGAAGCTACTCCACTCCGGCTATCTGTGCCCGCTATTCCAAAGACGGCGTAGACGGTGCAGACGGAAAGAGCATCGAGTTCATATTTAAACTCACAAGTACGGCTACAGTCCCGTCAATCACGATAGGCACAAGCGACGATGCCACCGTGGACGACTTCGTACCTTCCGGGTGGTCGGATGATCAACAGGGAGTAACCGAAGCTATGCCTTACGAATATGTCTCCAAACGCGTGAAGACAGCGGGCGTATGGGGAGACTTCTCTACCCCGACACTATGGGCACATTACGCCAAGGACGGCGACAAAGGCGACAAGGGGGACAAAGGCGATGCAGGCGACAGCGGAGAGAATGCGGATTATTACGAGATGCGCTATGCCGTCAGCGGTTCGCCAACAGCCGCGCCGGCGTTGACGGATAACACGGCCAGAACTCCAGCCGGATGGACTACAACGCAGCCTACGCTGACTATAGGACAATACCTGTACTTCATAATAGCGAAGATAAGCGGATCGGACAGCACGAAGCTCGTCGATAACTGGAGCGTGCCGGTCCGGCTGAACGGAAGCGACGGTGCGGACGGGCATTTCGGTGCGACGCCGACTTTTGTCGGCACATACGATTCCGGTAAAACATATTACGGGAACAGCGTTCGAGTCGATATCGTAAAGTATAACAATGTCTATTATATAGCCCGCTATGACGCTCAGGATGCCAATTCGGAAGGCAAGTTCAGCGGCATAGTACCTACCAATACGGCTGATTGGAACCAATTTGGTGCCTCGTTTTCAAATATTGCCACAGGCTTCCTCGCCACCGAAGCGGGAGTAATTCAAGACCTTCTGGTCAGCATGTTGCAGACGTCGGCAAGTGGGAAAAGGGTCGAGATCTCGAAGGAAGACAATAACATCACCATTTATGATGCTTCCGGAACCCCTTCCATCTCGATGAACGGCGACGTGAACGCGATGACGGACCTCTATCTGTCCGATTCGCAGAACTATACTCCGACACCGAAGACAGCACAACTCTCCGGAGGATCGGCACAATCGAATACGGAAGTCAGCAGCACGCAAACGAATCTGTCTTTCTCGCTGTCGAAATCGGGAATGGTGTCGGGGACGGTGGCGTTCGGCGTTGCCTATACGGAGAACTATACCCCCGGCTCGGGGATGTCGGCTATCGGCGGCGCGCGCGGCGAAGTCTATCTGGACGGGCATCTGCTCGCCTCTAAGGCTTCGGGCAGCACGGGAACCGTGAGCTTCTCGCTGTTCCTCGCGGTCGGCACACATACCATCACGACCAAGCTGACGCTTTCCGTGCCGAACGTCGCTACGGGGACCGTAGCTGCGACGCTCTCCGGGGAGACATTCGGCACAATGCACTACCGTTCATCCGGACGTGTATCGCAATATTTCGCGAACGGCCACGGCGTCGGAAGCGCGAACGACCAGTTCGTCATAGTTCTGACCGACACCAACGATGTATTGCATCTCAAGGCCATATCCGGTACAGCGGGCATCGACCTGTATGACAACGCGCTGAAAATCCTTCTTGGCGGGCAGTGGTACTCCTGCTCGGCAAACAGCATCAGTGGAACTTTATATCTGAAATTAACTGCAACGACAAATTAATGAATGGCACAACAAGACAATCACTGGTTTAACATAAAAACTATAACGATATGGCAAAATGTACAAATAGAAACGGGGATGTGGTTTCGGCGCAGATAAGCGTCATCGGCGGAATCACCGACCTTGACACTGCGGCGTTCTCCCTTGGCGGGAAAGCGTTCAACGTCAAAAATGATGGCGACGATGCCGTGGAACTCGATGTAAACCTTTTTGGCATGCCTAAAGGCGAGTTCGTCAAAACCAAGTTCGATGCGGGCTGGAACCCGGAAATAATCAGGGAGATCAAAGCGGATGACACCCTCTCGGATATCAACCTTAAATACGGCTATTGATATGGGACTTACGATAGGATTGGGGTCCGGCTCCAAGAAGAAAGACAAGAACTGGACGAACTGGCTGGCCGTAAGAGACTGGGATAACCCGATAACGGAAGTGACAGACAGCGATTTTGATACCGACTGCATCTTCCCGTCGGGGTTGCTGTTCCATACTTTCATTGAGAGTGTCACACTCACTCTGCCCAAAGCTATCGCAATAGAGGGACTGTGTATGGAATGTTATCAATTGCAAAGCGTAGATATTGACGTCCCCCTTGCAGAGGGAGCTGACTATGCTTTCAAAGACTGTAAAACTCTAAATGCGGTTACCTTGAATCTGCCGGCTGTACTTTATGTAAATCACATTTTCGAGGGTTGCATCAATCTGGCTTCTTTGAATCTTGACCTTTCAAGTGCCGAGCGCGCTAATTACGCATTTTGCGATTCAGCGATACAGACAGTGAATGCAGACATCATCTCGGGAGCTAAAGAGGCCTCTAATGCTTTTGCAGGATGCAGAAATTTGTATAGCCTGGAAATCAATCTTGGAAATGCTACTACGGCAGACTATGCCTTTTATGAGTGCTATTGGCTTGAATCACTGACGATCAACCTTAACTCTCTGACCTCTGGGGAATATATGTTCTCCGAATGCAACAGCCTTACGACGCTTGTGATAACCGGAATGTCAGATTCAAATACTTGGCAGGAGTAAATATCATGATATCAGCAGCAAAACGTAATCCCTTCAGGGAACTAACATATCTCATGAATCTGAGCTTCACTTGTGATATTAAGCCGAATCTAAATCTTAGTTATTGTACCCAGCTATCACTGGCATCGGTACTCAATGTGTTGTCACATCTCTACGACTATTCCGGTGGAACAGCGCATGCCGTAGCTTTCAATCTAACGTTTACCGACGATGAAGCCGGCACATTAGCGGCCGCGGTAACGGCGGCCCAAGCAAAAAACTGGACCGTGGCCGGATTGACAATTAATGCCTATAGTGCATAAATAAACAATAAGAACATGAAATACGATAGTGATAAAAGGACAATACAGGCCGAGGATGGAGCCTGGCTCACAAACGGAAATGGCATTTTCGTCAAGACCGCTTTCCTGGCGACAGGGATAACCGACGTGGATAACAGCGGCTGGAAAGATGCCTCCGAAGAGGACAAGACAGCTTACGAAGAGGACCGGAAAGAGATCGAAAAAGAGGAACGGGAAAAAGCCACCGAGACTAAAGAGGAAAACCAAAACAAATTTTATAAAAAATGAAAAAGATCATTGAAAAAATCAAAGCGTTTTTTGCTGAGCCGATGCCGAGGGTGATAATATTCTCCCTGCTCGGATTGCTTATTTTTGTCTGCGGTTGCAGCGCATTAGACGGCGGCTTCGAGACCGTCGTGGGCATTCTCACGATGATAACAGGAGCTGTTACCGTATTTATTGCGGTTTACGACTACAACACCACTACCGCGAAGAAGACCGAATCGGCAGTTATTACGGAAACGGAATCAAAAGAACCGGATCAAACTGCGGAAACGGTAAAATCCGACAGTGCGACAGATGCGGCGGAATCCGGTAAATCGGCCGAAACGACTGAAGGACAATCCGACAGCAAGCAATAAACAGTAATGAACTGGCTCACGATACTCCTGACCTTTCTCAACCTGAGTGCCGTAACAGCCCTGATCGTAGCCCTTGTTACCTTGAAGTCTACGAAGAAGGAGGCGGCCGGTAAGGCAGCCGATGCCGTCGCACGCGCCAAGCTGACCGATGCACAGGCTGACAGCCAAATCGGCCACAACTGGCAAGAGCTATTCACTGCCGTAAACCAGCAGAGAATAAATGATAAACAGGAATCAGATTCGAAGATTGCAGAACTGTCAAAGAGTTCAGACACTAAGATCGGCAAACTGAATCAGGAAGTCTCTACGTTGAAAGGCAGGGTTACAGAACTCGAGAATAACGAGAATGAGGAGTATCGCGCAGCTATGGGATGCAAGCATGTGGATAACCCGGAGACGGATTGTCCCGTCGTGCAGATTAAAAGACAAAAAGCAAGATTAAAGGAGGCGACAGCATAATATGAGCAGAGGACTTAACAATAAGAATCCGTTGAACCTTAAGCGTTCAAGCGATGTTTATGAAGGAGAGATCACAAGTTCAGACGAAAGATTCAAACAGTTTTCGTCGATGGCATACGGGTATAGGGCAGCCTTTAGAAACTTATATGCCTATGAGACCAAGCATGGTTTATATACGATTCGAGGCTTAATAAGCCGATGGGCACCCTCAAATGAAAATAACACTTCGACCTATATAGATACCGTAAGCATGAGAAGCGGCATTGGAGCTGATGAAATAATAAGCACCAGGAATGAAGTTCAGATGGTGAAGATTGTAGCTGCAATGTCTTTCGTTGAGAACGGTGTGCCGGCCGTCATGGCCGACGTTGAGGCCGGATGGAACCTATTTATAAATGAAATATGAAATGGTATGACAAGGTATTGATTTTCCTGTTGGCATTCATTATCGGGGCTTTGGCGGGACTGCTTGTAAGGAAGCCTGCCAATCGCACGGAAACGTCCCAAATTCCAATCATTACCCATACAGAGGTAATCACGCAGTGGCAGAAAACCCCTTCTCCTGTCGCCCTCAGAGAGCGCAAGACGGGGCGGATAGATACTATTTACCTTAGAAAGGACTCCCTGATTTATATTCATAATATGGATACCGTCGGCGTTCCGCTCGAAAGAACGCAAAAGTATTATAAAGACAGCCTGTACCGGGCATGGATATCGGGGGTAAATCCCCAACTTGATAGTATCGACATCGCGTCCAGGACGGTCAACAATTACGTTCCTGTTCCGACGTATTCTATCGTCCATATCGGGCCTTATGCAGGCTATGGCTACGACCCTGTCCGCAAGCAGGGCGCTTTCACCATCGGCGGCTGCATCATGATCGATTTGCGGGAAATTTGGACAGAATTGAAGAAAAAGTAGTATATTAGTCGAAGATTTCATAGCTAAAAATTTAGGTAAAGTTTAAGCATACATCTAAAGTATGTTGGAGGCCGTCGGGAGACGGCCTTTTTCGTGCAAATACAGACAAAAGAAGCACTTATCATTTTGTCCTGTTCGGTTGCAGTTTTATCCTATTGCCTTATTCCTCGCATAACAACGAATTGTTTTTTATACTTTTATATTACATTTGACTTCTTGCAAAGAAGCAAATAGACTTAAACGAACTTATAAATAATAATAACTTTAAAATAGAATTTATTATGATTGATTGGATCGCAGTCAGTGCTGGTGCTACAGCCTTAATGGCTATTGCAACGTGTATATCAATAATTCAAAATCATAAATTATGGAGAGACACAAAAAGACCTTACATTTATATATCTGTTTTCATTAGTCAGTTGTGTAAAGTGCCTTTTTATTGCTTGAAAATTAAAAATCATGGGAAGAGTGTTGCGAATGAAATAAAAATTACAATATGTGATGATTTTATAAAACGAATTAATATAAAGAAAATAAAGGACTATTGTTATGAGATTAATAGAGGGAAATCCATCTTGCCTCCAACTGATGAGCAGTGCTTCTATCTTTTCCCCGAATTACCTACAGGGGTTTATTCTTATGACTATTATAAGACAAATTATAAAGACTATTCTAATTTTATTGATGAAATTAAAAAAGTCCCTTTAACTATTAATTGTCAATATAATGGCAGGTATAAAGAAAAAACGGTTATTTATTTGAATAATATATTAGAAAAGGCAACTAATATTGCAGAAGTGTTAAATAATACTAATGAAATCTTGGGTACTATTGCGAATAGTATAAAAGAATCGTGAGATTGCATATTAATTAAAGTTAACAACATGAATGAGTTTGAAATGACTATAAAGGTTCCGGCCAAGATTCATGATGCCCTCATGGACATGTCGGATTTTGCCAGGGAGCGTTTCATTATTGAGGCGCTCGAAGAGAGGATGAAGGACTTCACGGCGTTGGCCGAAAAGCTGACGGAATCCCCGGAATAAAAAGGGACGATTTAACATAAAAGAAGCCGGACGGTGTTTGCCGCTCGGCTTTTTTGGTGCCCCATTTGGTGCTCTATTCTTATAAAGTATTGATAATCAATACTTGTTGTGGTCCCTGTTGGGCTTGAACCAACGACCCCCTGATTATGAGTCAGGTGCTGCTAACCAACTGAGCTAAGGGACCCGACAGTCCGCATTGCACGGCCTGTTGCATTGACCAAAGTCGCTTAGACCTTGATTTCTACTTCTACACCGCTCGGAAGCTCCAGCTTCATCAGGGCGTCGACGGTCTTGGGCGTCGAGCTGTAGATGTCGAGAAGGCGGCGGAACGAATTCAGTTCGAACTGTTCGCGTGCCTTCTTGTTGACGAAGGTCGAACGGTTCACGGTGAAGATCTTCTTATCCGTCGGAAGCGGGATCGGTCCGCTAACGACAGCTCCGGTAGCCTTCACTGTCTTTACGATGCGGTCGGCGGATTTGTCCACCAAAGCATGGTCGTAAGACTTGAGTTTGATTCTGATTTTCTGACTCATTTTTATAATTATAAAATATTATTCTTCTTCTTTCGTCACGTAGCCGTGCTTTTCGATTATCTCCTTAGCAAGCGAAGGTGGAACGGCCGAATAATGGCTGAATTCCATCGTGCTCGAGGCACGTCCGGAAGAAAGTGTCCTCAGAACCGTGACATAACCGAACTGTTCGGCAAGCGGAACATTGGCTTTTATTATACGCACTGTCCCTCTGGAATCCATATTCATAACCTGTCCGCGACGACGGTTGAGATCACCTACTATCTCACCCATGTACTCTTCGGGAGTAACTACTTCAAGTGCCATAATCGGTTCCATTAGTACTGGGCCACATTTAGGCATGGTATGACGGAACGCGGCGCGCGCACAGATCTCGAACGAAAGCTGGTCGGAATCCACCGGATGGAAGCTGCCGTCGACAAGACGGACCTTCAGCGACTGGACTTCGTAGCCGGCAAGGACTCCGTTCACCATTGCGGCCTGGAATCCCTTTTCGACGGAAGGTATGAACTCGCGCGGGATATGCCCGCCTTTCACTTCATCTATGAACTGTAAGCCGGTCACCCCTTCGTCGGCAGGACCCATTTCGAATACTATGTCGGCATATTTGCCACGCCCGCCCGTCTGCTTCTTGAACAGTTCGCGGTTCTGGAAACTCGTGGTGACAGCTTCCTTGTAATTGACTTCGGGAGCTCCCTGGTTTATTTCGACGCCGAATTCGCGGCGAAGACGGTCGACTATTATCTCGAGATGAAGCTCACCCATTCCGCTGATGATGGTCTGCCCCGTGTCAGGATTGCTCTTGACCGTGAAAGTAGGGTCCTCTTCGGCCAGTTTTCCGAGTGCGATGTCAAGCTTGTCGAGATCCTTCTGGGTCTTGGGCTCGACTGCCAACCCGATTACCGGATTCGGGAATATCATGGATTCGAGGGTAATTGGATGATTTTCGTCGCAGATGGTATCTCCCGTATGCAGTTCCTTGAAACCGACCGCAGCGCAGATATCTCCCGCTTCATCGAAATCTATGGGGTTCTGTTTGTTGGAATGCATCTGGAACAATCTGGAGATTCGTTCGTTCTTGCCAGACCTGGTGTTCAGGACATAAGAACCGGCCTTTATCATGCCGGAATATATCCTTATGAATGCAAGACGTCCTACGAAGGGATCGGTAGCTATCTTGAATACAAGACCGCAGAAAGGATCGGTTTCGAGCGGTTTGCGTTCGACTTCGTCACCGGTACGCGGATCGGTACCCTTTATGGAACCCTTATCCAAAGGAGAAGGAAGGTAACGTATGATCGCATCGAGAAGGAACTGGACGCCCTTGTCCTTGAACGAAGAGCCACAGCATGCAGGCACTAAAGTCCTGTTGATTGTGGCCTTACGCAAAGCAGCGATTATTTCATCCTTGGTTATGGTCTCCGGATCGTCGAAATATTTCTGGAGTAGCTTGTCATCTTGGCCGGCTACGGCTTCGAGCAATTTGTTACGCCATATCTCGACATCTTCCTTCATATCCGCAGGGACATCTTCTATTTTGTAATTGACCAGTTCGGTGCCTTCGTCATAGATGATGGCCTTCCGGTCTATAAGATCGACTATCCCCCTGAAAGAGTCTTCGGCCCCGATAGGGAGACAGATCGGAATTGCTGTTGCTCCAAGTTTCTGCTTTATTTCATCGATGACAGCAAGAAAATCCGCTCCCACGCGGTCCATCTTGTTGACATACGCTATTTTAGGCACATGGTACTTATCTGCCTGATGCCATACTGTTTCGGATTGCGGCTGAACACGACCTACGGCACAGAACGTAGCGATGGTGCCGTCGAGCACACGAAGAGAACGTTCCACTTCCACAGTGAAATCCACGTGCCCCGGGGTGTCTATGAGATTTATCTGGTAATGCTGACCGTTATAATGCCAGAAACAGGTGGTCGCCGCGGAGGTGATCGTAATGCCTCTCTCTTTCTCTTCTACCATCCAGTCCATAGTCGCCGCACCGTCGTGAACTTCACCTATTTTATGGGTCTTACCCGTGTAATACAGGATACGTTCGGACGTAGTGGTCTTACCGGCATCGATATGGGCCATTATACCGATATTTCTCGTGAAATTAAGATCTCTTGCCATTTAACTTGTCTCCGACGATATTAAAAGCGGAAGTGTGCAAATGCCTTGTTGGCTTCTGCCATCTTGTGCATATCTTCCATGCGCTTGTATGCACCGCCTGTCTTGTTATAGGCGTCGACTATTTCTTGTGACAACTTTTCTGCCATTGAGTGGCCGGAACGTTTACGGGCGTAGAGTACCATATTCTTCATACTGAGGGAGACTTTTCTTTCCGGACGCACTTCTGTCGGTACCTGGAAGTTGGCTCCTCCGACACGGCGGGATTTTACCTCGATCTGCGGTGTCACATTGGCCAAAGCTTCTTTCCAAATGTCGATAGGAGCCTTTTCAGAATCTTTCATCTTCTCGCCTACGATGTCGATGGCATCGTAGAAAATAGAATAAGCGATACTCTTCTTCCCCTCTAACATAAGGATGTTGACGAACCTGGTAACCGTAGGGTCGTTAAACTTGGGATCAGGAAGTAGAATCCTCTTCTTAGGCTTCGATTTTCTCATTTTCTTAGATAATTAAAAGTTAATTGATAAATGCTACTTCTTAGCGGCTTTAGGTCTCTTTGTGCCGTAAAGGGAACGGCCTTGCTTGCGTCCCTCCACGCCTGCAGTATCCAGAGCACCCCTAAGGATGTGATAACGCACTCCCGGAAGGTCCTTCACACGTCCTCCTCGAACCAGCACGATGCTGTGTTCCTGAAGGTTGTGGCCTTCGCCGGGAATGTATGCATTGACCTCTTTCTGATTTGTAAGCCTTACGCGGGCTACTTTTCTCATAGCCGAGTTAGGCTTTTTCGGGGTCGTGGTGTAAACGCGCACACAGACTCCGCGTCTCTGAGGGCAAGCATCCAATGCGCGGGATTTTGATTTCTCTACGATAACCTCGCGCCCTTTGCGAACCAATTGTTGGATTGTTGGCATAATAAGTTGTTAGTCTTATACTTATATATTCTTTCCGCTGTTTTGCGGGTTGCAAAGATAGAAAAACTTTTAGAATTACAACACAAATTGCCCTACAATCTTACTTGTGCAACAGCTATTAAAGCTGAACTGCCAAGATATGGCACCCCAAAAAAAGTTACACAACTAATTCTTTTTAGTTAATTTTATAGATGATCGTAACCAACCGCCTGCCCTATTCGCACAAGGTATATAAATATGAGGAACCCGTTCCGCAAATCAAGTGGTCGTTATCGTACGGTACGCAAACGGTCCTGGGGTACGAATGTCGCAAGGCGACAGCACATCTGTTCGAGAGGGATTCTCAAGTTATACGATACTGACGGCGAAGAAGCGGGCAGCACCATACTCGGCGCCGGAGTGGAATACGACCTCCGCGGAAGAACCATCCTTTTCGGAATCAGGTTAAAACTTTTTTAACGTTGCCCGATCCGGACCAATAATTTCATTGGCCTGGGCCAATGATCATACCTTGAGGAAGATCTTCTTCTTGTAGAGGAACCAGAGGAAAAACCAGCACACGAGGAAATAACCGCAGGCGAGTATCAGATCACCTACATTCTTCGGGCATTTCGAAGCTACGCCGTTCAAAAAGAATCCGGCGATGAAATCGAAGCTTATGATCGCCTGTCCAAGATAAATGGTTATGGAATTCAGTCCGATGACGCGGAACGGAAAAGCCCATTTTCTCCACTTTTTTACATCTATGATCCAATAAAACAAAGCAAGCAGTACAAGGCCGATCCCTACGGTAGCCAATACGAAAGTCGGCGTCCACAATTTCTTTATGATCGGAACGACCGGATTCAGAAGAAATGCAGCGGCGATGAAAACCGCCCCGCAAATCGCCATGTAAAGCGATTTCCTTCCCGGAGTGATCTTGCCTTCCGACATCAGGAAATCCCCGGTAATCATTCCTAACAAGGCGTTCGCGGTAGCCGGTATCAGGCCTAGGATACCTTCGGGATCATAATTTCCACCATAAAGGCTTCCCGGCAGGAACTTCCTGTCGAACCATGCGACTATGTTCCCCTCAGCGGAGAAAATATCGGTCCCGGCAGGCGCATCGGGAGCGGGCACAAGCGAAAACAACAACGCATAAAAGATCAGCAATCCGAATGACCACAAAAGCCTTACGGAAGTCTTTTTCGTATTCATGAAAATAATGGCTCCGAACATCCATGCGAAACCGATGCGTGCGAGTACGCTGGCTATCCTCGGCTCCCCGTTAAACTGCAAAAGCCCGTTATATATCAACCCGAACAGGAACAGTAATATGGCACGAGTGAACACGTGCTTGTAAATCTGTCCTTTTTTCTGCCCTTTGCTTCTGCGCTTCGCAAGCGAAAAGGGAAATGTCGTGCCCGCGATGAACAGGAAGAGTGGAAAAACGAGATCCATTATATGCAACCCAGCCCACTGCTCGTGCTGCATCTGCAATCCGAGCCATTGCAGCCATCCCGCACCCGAAAGGGCAGCAAGGGAAAGCACTATTCCTTCCCCTCCCATTATCCAGAACATGTCGAAGCCCCTCAGGGCATCGATGGATTCGAGTCTGTTACTTTTGTTAGCTTCCATATTTATGATTCTATTGGTATTCCGAGTGCGGCAAAGTTATGAATTTATTGTTTTACATCTACACCGTCGACGATTTCAGCGACGGTATCCAGAGGATGACCATACGGAACCGAGGTGTCGCTCCATCTACTTTCCACCCAACTTTGTTCGAAGCTTCCGACAGCAGAAGAATCGCTTGAAAAATAGATCCTGAGTCTCGGAACGTAGTAATCCTTTATCAGTCCGCTCCAGAACCTGGCTGCGTAATCCTCCTGAAGACCTCCCCATACAGTTATAAGCCTTTTGGCATCCGATTCGTACCTGTCCTTTCCCTCGGCCGTACGCCCCCAGCTTCTTGCCATTTCAACCCACGGGGACAACCCCATGGAAGGGTACGAAGCCAGCAATCCATCCACTTCCTCCAAAATGGATATGGTCTTATCAAGGTACTTCCTTGCCAAAGAGTCATTGCCGCTTTCCTTGAAATCGAGGGCTGCGGCATAATTCCTGTCGGCCACCTCTCCCAGCCATAAACATCCGTATTCCACTGCATCCATTACGTAAAGTTTCGAACCGGAAGCTACGTCCCTGCATTGCAAGAATAATTTGACCGCTTTACCAAAACTGTCGTTCAAAGCGTTGGAACTTATCCGACGCTTATCAGGCACAACAGTCTGCCATGTGAATCTCGGATAGGAATACAATGAACCGTAAACCGATCCCGACAACAGACGCCACACCTCGCCGAACCTTTCGTCGAAGACCCCGTACCTAGCAAGGCAATACTCCCTGAACCAATTGCCAAGATCCACTGGGGTTCTGCTCCACCCCATATCCGCCAAAAGTTCGTAAACGATTTCATTGTTCTCAATCCCTTCCGGAGCGGCACCGAACCCGACCATCCTTCCACTTTCAGGATCTCTCAGGGCTTCACACGATGCGGAAGCGTACATACCCATGTCCCCCGTTGGAAGACCCTTGCCTCCGAAATTCGGCACATAGCTGAAAATCCATCTTTTGCCATAATACCCGTCATGCACCTTCCAGGTTTGCTTCATATGCCAGATCCATTTTGGATAATCGTTGGCCAGGTCAACTATAATGAGTTTGTCATCCGGGACTCCCGACAACAGGGATTTCAAGCTCTCCGTGTCCCAGAAATCGTGCTGGCAACCGAAAGTCCACCCTTGAGTCACCCAGACCGCATCCGGATCTCCGGCTGAAATGGAACCGTAAACAGCTTCGCCATACGATTTGAGAATGGCATCTTTTCCCTTCCTGTCGTTTTCCTCCAGCGGAAGTTTCATTTCATTGAAACTGTCCGACAGATAATAGACGTTCTTTCCAAACTCCTTTTCCCATTCCCTTATGAAAAGCGACCCTATCTCCTTAAAATACGGCGAGTCCGGAGGCAATACATAAGCATTGTACACGGTATCGAATCCGCCCCATTCGAGAAGGGTGCATTTTACTTCCGGATGCCTTTCAACGAAAGCCGCTGGCACGAAACCGGCAAACGCATTGATTACAGGATGCATACCCAAGCCACGCATCCTGTCGAGAATCTTATGTTGAAGGGCTATCCGGCCATCCAGAAAATCGTCGTCGAGAGGTCCGTCATAACCGTCAATATTTCCCATCCTGTGCCATGGAAGGTACGCCGGTCCCGTAAAGAATCCATCGATATCCTTTTCGGACAATCCCATATGCAGCCAAACCCTCTTCTCTATCGCTTCGGTAGCCACGCTTGCGAGCGGCATATTTACACCATGCAAGACCATGAGGTCTATTTCCTTCTCCCATCTCTCCCATCCCCAATAAGGCATCGTATATCCGAACGTACAAACATTCAGAAAATACCTGAATTCATAAGGGGATGAAGAGGAAACACATCCGTCAGGCCATCCGGAAAATGCCCCGCAATGTTCCCCGCTCCATGTGACCATGCAATGGCAAAATTTTCTCAGGTAGGAATAGAAACCGTAACAAACGGCACTTGCGCTGCTACCCTTCACCTTCAAAAGACCGTGCTCCGCGATCACGGAAAAAGTGTCTCTTACGTCGCACGGATCCAGCATTTCAACCTTCACATTTCCACGTTCGATGCCAATTCCCTCCAATGTGCGGTCTATCACCTCCACTGCCGCTTTTTGCTGCCTCGGCACTTTATAGGAACGACAAAGGGCGGATACCGGAAAAAGGCATAAAAGGACGGCGATTGCTTCAAGCCATTTCATCTTTGACATAAAAATTGCACCGGCGACCATATGATCGCCGGTGCACGGGATGGGACATCAAAATTCGGTCTGGGTTTTAACATCCAGTATCAATGGCTTCAGGAAGAGGCCCGTGGCCTTGTCAGGATCCAGTTTGCTCAATCCGTTGAAATCGGCGAAATCGCCGGAATCGTCATAAATCTGGACTATCTGCATTATTCCGTAATAATATTTCGGATTGTCGGTCGTTCCCCTCTTGCTCCTGAGGATTATGTAGTCGCCCGCACGGAAGTTCTCCTGAAGTTCGGACTTAGACGAGCTTCCCGCATTGGTATATCTTCGCGCGTAGGTCTTGGATCCCAGGGAAGTCGGATTGTCAGTGACGCCAAGGGTGGCATTGTCAAGTTTCTGTTGAACCTGTGACAAGGCATAGAAAGCCCGCATCCTGCCCACAGAAGACGTATCGTCCTTTATCGTACAGAAAAGGGAATCCACGAATTCGAATCTTTCCCTATGAGCTGCATCATAGGCTTCTCCCGTCCAGGACCCGGCTATTATCTTGAATTCCGTATAATCTATGTTATCGTCGTTTATGGCATGGCCGTCGACTTCATAGGCATCGCATTGGCGGCCGGTAGTTCCTCCTGCCAAGCTCGAATGCTTCAGACTCGAGAACATATATCCCCTCTGACTCCCTATATAGGCATTATTGGAAGTATTCTGGAGACAATTAAGGAAGCAAAAACTTCCGTTCAGGCCATCTACGGACCTCATCTCGTCCAAAGAAAGCATATGTTCCACATTGCCTCCAATATTTACCCCATGGATGGAGAAAAACGACTTGGTGTCCGAACCGGCACCGGTGTTTTCATTCTGGTAAACATCCGGATGGTTTTCATGATTCCATACGAGAGTGTCGGCATAAAGTACTACCTGATCATTCAAATATGCACTCCCTTCCGCACTACCTTCGACTCCAGAAATCGATATGTACTCGGTCTTGTATTTCTCACCGAACATGGCCTTGAACTCTATGTCCGTTATACCGTCGTTATCCGGGAAAAACGAGAGCTCGAAATTTCCACCTTCGCCGGCATCGAAAGTCTGTTCCTCCCCTACTGCAGTATAGGATTCATCCTCCTTCTTCATGCCGGTAAGGCAATAACCTGTCACGGCCTGATCGCAGGTCACGTTCCCTTTTATGACCGCAGGTTCTCCATATGCGAGGATCCCGGTTGGAACAGACGTGAATGTTATGGTAGCGTCCACTTCCTTTGCGGTGCCATTCTTATTGCAGGAAGAAAGCCCTGCCAGCATAACGGCAAAGGAAATAGCAATTGATAATAATTTAAAATTTTTCATAATGACCTTTTTTATTTGTTAATATTAAGTCTAATCGTAGATATAACGGGGAAATGATCCGACAGGAAAACATGATAGCAGACTTCGGTCGATACGAGTGAGATCCGTCCGGCGGGCCGGCCGACTATGTAATCGATCTTAATATGGGGATCCGTGCTTGAAAACGTCATCATGGAATTGTCGGTAAGGTGCTTCCACCCTTTAAGGCCCTTTCTTATCTCGCTGCTTTCGGGAACGGCATTCATGTCTCCAGCCAATATCACAGGTGTTTTGATCCTTTTTACCTCCCTGTTTATGAATTCCAGTTGTTTCCCCCTCAGTTCCGGGGAATCGACATCCAAATGAGTGCACACGAACGTGACCATATCCCCATCAGGCAGTTCCACCTTGCAAAGCAGCATGGCCCTCGGTTCGTTTTCCACACCCGAATTCGGCAACAGTTTCCTTTCGCAACTTACAACCGGATATTTGCTCAATATGCCTATACCGTAATAACCCTTCTCATAATCGATGGTCTTGCCATAGAGTCCGAACATACCCGTTTCATAAGCAAGAACATTTATGAACTTCACCCCGTTTTCTCCAGGAGCGCTTTCCCTGTATGTCGCCCAATCGCATTCCTGCAAAGCCACCAGATCCGGATTCTCGCTTGAAATGAAGCGCGCAATGGAATCCATGGACGACAATTGCCCGAATCTCAAATTGTAACTCATGATTTTAAGAGAATCCTGTGCCGACAGGTGCAAAACCATGAAAAGCATTACGACCGTCAAAATTTTCTTCATTTCACCTCAACTTGTCAAGTTTCTCGATTTCGATATTATAATATGTCAATGATGATAAATTCTTTCTGTCTGTCTCCCTGCACACATACCAGACGGGCGAAAGTATGAAAACCCTGTACTCCATCCCTCCATTACAGAAAGTCAATCTAAAGTCCCTGAAATTTCTCTTGAGATAGTCCGCAGTCTCTTCCGCAAGTCCATCCTTGATGCACCCGATCACTATTCCGTTGCTCTGCAGCAAAGTACTGTCTTTTTCCACAAGGATCCTCACCATATCCAAATCATCCACCCTGCACGTTAGGAAAGTTATCTCCGTGGTCGTATAAAGCGGAACTTCAAGGGTACACCCCGAAACGAACTTTCCTTCCCCGGCAACAAGACCTTCACAAGACCCGAACCCGAGATTGGATATGATTCCGGTCCCCTCGAAAGCATCATCTGAAAGTCCATTCTGGCAAAAATGCGAAGGTTTCTTGACGCTACAGGCTATTTCCAGATGTGGAGCCGCCGATCCTGCGCATGCATCGGAGCGATCGAGAAAATACAACAACGGAGTGGTCTTTTCGGAACTGCCTATATGGGATGCCACGCTGTCCATCTCTCTTTTATCCTGGAAAAGAGTTCCGGAGTCGCACCTCGTAAAGAATTCCACAAAGAACAAATTATATTTGTTCACTTCGGCTGGAGGATCGGGAGCAACGTAAACACTATCGCCTTTATTTCCTCCTCCGTTATTTTGATTGCTTCCGCCCAATCCGGAACAACCCAGAAAAGGTAACATAAAGACAATCGCTGCTATCGGTAATACTCTTTTCATCTCATCAATATTCGAATTCCAAATCGGCCACCACAAAACAGTGATCGGAAAGATCAGGACGGTTCACTATCTCGTAGGAGGTCGCTTTCCATGTCTTGGGATAACCCATGACATAATCTATCCTTGATGCAGGGGTGCCAGAAGGATATGTATCCCCTGTCCCTTTGCCGATATCCTGCCATTTGAACATGGCATACTGCAATGTCTCAGAATCAGGGTCGGCATTGAAATCACCCATAAGCAATGTCGGGGTGGAATCGTCAATAAACATCTTGTTGTTTATGTCGGCAATGTTGCTTACCCTGATTTGGTCGGATTCCACGGCAAGATGAGTGGCGGCGATACGTAATATGTTCCCGTCCGGCAATTCCAGGTATACCCAAGCGGTAGCCCTCGGTTCACGTGCTCCGGAAGGATAGGAAACCACTTTATCTGCTTTGTAGAAAGGGTACTTGCACAAAACTCCGACGCCGAATCCGCCATCCTGGTAAGTAAACGATTTGCCGTAAAATTGGAACATCCCCAAATCAGCGGCCAATTCGCTTAGCCAGTCTTTCCCTCCGTTTCTGATCGTCATATTATCCACTTCCTGCACGGAAATCACATCAGGATCATATTCCTTTATACATTCGGCAAAAGGTCCGGTTTCATGCGAAGCAAGTTCACCTCCCTCCTTTATGTTCATGGTCATGACCCGTATCTTTATAGTCCGGCCTTCGGCCGAAATAACCGATAGAAAAACGATTGACAATATTATGAGAAACCTCTTCATATCTTTAATCCCATCCCGGGTTATTTGGTTTTAATTTTGGATTCAATTGCATTTGTGCGAAAGGCAGCGAAAGGAGGTAGTTCTTATCCGAATCGAATGTCCTGCCGCTCTCGATAAGAAGATAATCCTCGCCGTTCACGTTATCCCAGCTCAAATCGTCAAGGTCGGTGGATAATTTCGACTGGTCAAGCCATTCCCTCTTCACGCCAAGCAAATCGTTACCGAGAAGATTACCTTCCTTCCATCTTATGATATCGAAATACCTCTGGCCTTCGAAAAACATTTCCACCCTTCTTTCCCTCCTGATTTCAGTACGGATATCGGATCCGACAGGCAGATTGTCAAGCGTCATGTGAACCATGCCTACACGGTCGCGCAGCTTGTTTATGGTGATATCGAGGTCATTCTGCGTCAACGTTCCGAGACGTTCCTTAGCCTCGGCATAATTCAACAGCACTTCGGCATATCTGATGATCACTATGTCGTTATCGTCATGTCCGACATATTGTACCGTCGACGGTTCCACATATTTCCTCAGATAATAGCCGGAATATGTCATGCAGCCCTTCTTGTCGTTGCTCAATTTCGGATAGGTGAATATGCCGTTGTTCGCATTATCAACGTTGCCATCCTTGCCTCCTGTCCATGCGGTACCTGGAGCCAGTATCGACTGGCACATCCTCGGGTCGCGATCCTTGAAGACATCCTCGTACGTCGCAGCGGTGGAAGGATCCCATATCTTGCCATCCTTCGTAAGATAACATTCTATCATGGATTCGGTAGGAACCCACCTCGCATAATCGTTCGGAACCCATGCTTCCCTAGACAGATTATGGGATGTTCGCGCATCGGCACCCAAATCATAGTTATACACATAAGCAAGTATGACTTCGTGATCATCGGAATTTCTCGAAGCCCTTCCGGTATAATTGAACAGATTCACATAATCCACATCAGGATGACCGGTACTGTATAATTTGTAATATGGTATGGCCATAGCTCTTTGGGCGGCATCAACGCACTTCTCCCACATACCGTTATACAGGTAAATTCTCGACAGCAGCGCGAGCGCTGCTTCCTGCGAAATACGCCCGAATTCATCGCCACCGGCCAGTATATATTCGGGTAAGTACTTGTAATGTGCTTCCAGATCTCTTGTTATATTGGCGATGACCGTATCTCTCGGATCCCTTCCACGATATACGTCGGCGGAATTCACATTCAATTCATCCGTTATATAAGGCACGTCCCCGAAATAGGTCGTAAGCATCCAGTAGCTGTATGCCCTGTAAAAATACGCTTCCGCGGCATACCTTTCCCTTATGCTGTCGCTTAGGGTGACTGCCCTCTTGTAATTGTTCAGAAAATAGTTAGTTTCCCCTATGCAGTAATAAAGCTTTTTCCAGATGCTGTTTATCTGCGATATGTCGGTGGAATAATTGCCTCCTCCTATGGTCCGGTAAGCCGTAGGTACGGCCCATGGACAGCTTTCGGCCATTATCTCAGTCATATTCAGATAATCCTTGCCGACAAGGACTGCGGAAAAGACGTTCGCCGCACTTTTTACGTGGCTTTCGTTCTGCCAGAAATTTTCATCGGTGATCGTATCCTGAGGGTATAAGTCCAGAAAACTGTCATTGCAGGAAGCAAGGAACACACACACAAGCAAAATCGGGAAAATATATCTTTTCATTGTCGGATCCATTTATTTGAAAGTAATATTTATGCCTAATACGACCGTCTTTACCTGAGGGTAATAACCACCGCTCGAAACGGGTGTCTCGGGATCGTATGCGTAAAAGAACTTGGTGAAAGTGAAAAGGTTGTCGGCGGAAACGTATATCCTGGACTTGTCTATCCTGCATTTTTTCAGTATCCCTTCCGGAAGACTATATCCGATTTGCAAGTTCTTTACCCTCAGGTAGGAAGCATCCTCAAGCCAATAGGTGGAAAAGGTGTTCTGGTTATATCCCACGTTATATGTCAAACGGGGATAACTCGCATCGGGATCGGGATTGGATTCCAGGTTGAACCTTTTCAGGTGTACGATCTGGGGATAGGCGGCCATATCCTGGAAGCAATTCCTTGCAGATCCCTTCAAGTACCCGTCACACTTGCCCACTCCCTGTATTGTAAATCCCAGATCCCAGTTACGATATGTCAGGTTGCCTACGAAGCTATATGTGTACCTCGGAATGTTACTGCCGAGTACCACCCTGTCATATTCGGGAGTTATCCTTCCGTCAGGTTTCCCTTCGGGACCCGATATGTCCTTATATTTTATATCGCCCGGCTGGTAATCGTTTCCGACCACAACCGGCACATTCGGATTCATGTACTTTTTCTCAGACTCGTCATAATATCCGAAATCTTCCGGCATCATAAGGCCTTCCGCGACATATCCGTAGAAAGCATCTATCGGATATCCGACCATCCTTATCTGGTAGCCGCTCAAATCCGGTTCAGTATCCCCGAGATCAGTTATCTTGTTCTTCACATCGGCCAGATTGAACGTAAGCGAATAGCCCAGGGCGCCTATGTTATCCTTCCATCCGACGTTCAGTTCCCATCCCTTGTTATTCACCGAACCCGCATTCTCTTCCGAAGGGACAGCTCCTATCTGCGCCGGATAGTTGAGTTGCAGCAGTATGCCGTCAGTATCCTTGTCATACCAATCGAAAGAGGCCGAAAGACGGTCGTTGAACATATTCAGATCGACTCCGACGTTGAACATCTTGACTTTCTCCCAACTCAATTCCGGATTTGCCAATGTCGTTTGCGTATATCCGGTCGTAGGATTTGTCCCTATAAGGGAGATCCCGCTCGTTTCGGAAGTCAGGACGGACAGGTAAGGATAATCGCTCGACCCTACGTACTGGTTCCCGAGCATTCCCCAGGATACCCTCAACTTAAGGTTGTCGACCATTGGCTTCATGAAATCCATGAAATCCTCCTCGCTGGCTCTCCACCCGGCGGAAAATGACGGGAAAAGCCCCCCTCGGTGCTCCTTCTGGAAATGAGAGGAGAGATCGTACCTAAGATCGGTTTCGAATAGGTATCTACCGGCATAATTATAACTGACCCTACCGAATCCGGATCGCAAAGCCCATTGCGAAGTCGAAGCATCGTTGCTCATGGTAGTGGCATCTCCCAAATTCAATGCGGGATTATCTTCCGTTATCAGGTTTTCCCTCGAAGCGCTGAAAGTCTTGTATTTGTATGACTCCTGCGAAAAACCGACCACGCCGCTTATGTTATGTTCGCCTATGTCGAAATCGAAATTGGATTGCAATATGAGGGTTTCCTGTTTCTTGACCACGTCGGTAACCTTAAGGGAATTAGGATAATTGTACTTATAGCTCGAATTATCGTCAGGATTTGCAAATTCTATAGTTTTACGCAAGGCGTTCGCAAGCCCGTCTGCATTGGAAAAGTTGTATGTGGCACTTACATTCCATCCTTTCGTTATATCAACCTTCATCGTCTCCTGGATAGAAAGTTCGCCGTAATCGGTAGTCGTCCTGCCTCCATCGTTAAGGATCGCGACCGGATTCGTATTGCCTCCTCCGTAAGCCCATGTTCCATCAGTATATCTTATGGGCACGTTGGGAGCTATTCTCATAGCTTGGTAAATGGCCCCTCCCTGGCTAGTAAGCGCACCTACCGGCGCCCAGATATGTCTTGACGTGTAACTTATGTTAGAATTCAACGTGACTATATCCAGAACCTTGGAATCCATCTTGAACCTCAGGTTATTGCGCCTTTCACCGGTTGAATTTCCGACCGTGAGGCCATCCTGGTCTAAATACCTGTAGCTCAGAAGGTACCCACTGTTCCCCACATGGCTTTGTATGCCCACATAATAATTCTGTTGCGGTGCATACGTGTCAAGCACACTGTTTACCCAATCTGTATTGCCGAAATAATTAGGATCGGAGAGTTTTTCCACCTTATCGAATTGCTCTTCCGTCCATGCAATGGGAGCACCGACATTAGTTCTGGCTTCGTTGTCCAACGTCATGTAATCCACTGCACCGCACATTTCGGGCAAGCGGACCGGCATCTGGAATCCGTAATATGAATTGAAGGTTATCCGCGTACTCTGCTTTCCATTTCCTATGTTTCTCGTAGTGATAAGCAGTACGCCGTTGGCGGCACGTGCACCGTATATAGCCGAAGAAGCGGCATCCTTAAGCACGGAAATACTTTCAATATCCTCCGGATTAAGGGAACTCATATCGCCTTCCACCCCATCTATCAATATGAGGGGATTATTATTCCCTATGGTTCCTATTCCCCTTATCCTTATCGTGGTAAGGGAAGATCCCGGTTGTCCGCTCGGATTTACGACGGTAACTCCAGGCAAAAGTCCCTGCAATCCATTCGAAACGCTTGAAATAGGTCTTGCTTCCATCTCGCCTGCATTTATCATGGATACGGAACCCGTAAGATTTATTTTCTTCTGGACGCCGTAGCCTACAACAACGGCTTCGTTCAACAGCTCGGTGTCGTCCTTCAGCGTAAAGTCGATCACCGCTTTACCATCAATTGACATGGACGCCTTCTTATATCCTATGAAATATACGCTTATTACGTCTGAAGGAGACGCTTCCAACTCGTACTTGCCGTCGGTATCAGTTGTCGTACCCACTTTCTTATCGGCTATGAAAACACTTGCCCCGATTATAGGTTGCCCCTTTGCATCTTTTACATGCCCCGATATCATCCTGTTTGTCCGCATTTCCTTCGATTCAATACCGCCGGTCTCCTTATGGAACAGGATTATCTGCTTTTCAGGTTTTATCTCATAACCGATTTCAAGTCCATTAAGAACGGTTTCCATGACCTTTTCTATCGTTTGCCCCTTCAGGTCCGCACTGACTTTCGAATCGAGGCCTTTCAGCGAATTGCTGTAGAAGAAGTTGTAATCACTGATATTCTCTATCTCCTTAATCGCCTGTACCAGCGGTATGTCATGGAATTTCACCGTAATCTGAGCCATGCACGGAAAAGTTGCAAAGAGCATAAAAACGATCAATCCATAAAACCCAAGTCTTTTCATTCTTTTCTTTTACTTTTTGAATTGAAAAAAATAGTATCGTTTATTATATCGTAATCCACATTTGAAGTAAGCGTTATAAGATCAAGCACATTCTCCAGTTTGGTATTCATTATCAACCCGGTATATTTTATTTTCCGTATCCCTTCGTTTTTGAAAGCTATGTTGACACCGTAATTCCTTTCAAGAATCTTAGCTATATCCTCAAGGCTGCTGGAATCGAATAGTATTTCGTCGTTTCTCCAAGGAAGCCGGTATCCTTTCCCAAGATTTTCCTTGGAATCGAATCCCCCGTCCGTTTTAGAATAGGATATGCGTTCGTCGGGTAAAAGGTAGACCGTCTTGTTCTTCGATCTGGTCTTCACCTTCCCGTTTATCAGGGTGGTCGTTATTCTGTCGTCTTCCGAATATGCCTTGACATTGAATTTCGTGCCCAGCGCCTCTACGGATACCGCACCCGCATTGACGATGAACGGACACGACTTGTTCTTGGCCACTTCGAAGAAAGCCTCGCCTTCCAGCCCTATCTTCCTTTCTTTCTTCGAATAATCCGACGAATATGTTATTTTCGTATCGGAGTTCAACCACACTATGCTGCTGTCAGGCAATAAGACCTCGCTTCTTTCCCCCTTGTCGGTACAGGCGGAAAACATTTCGCTCTTCCGCCCCATAGTCCCATATTTATAACCCGCAAAGCCTACCATAAACAATATGGCTGCGGCGGCAGCCCACCTTGCAATCCTGATTGCAAACGGGATCTTATGTGCCTTGGACACATCGGCCGTGGTCCTTATCCTTGCGGCGATTTCCTTCTTCATTCGACGCATAGTGACCGAATCCACCCTGTCCGGGCTTTTTTCCCATACTCTTCCAAAATATTCTTCAAGATCCTCTTCGGATTCGTCCTTGATCCATTCGGCCAGTTCGGCGTTCTCCTTTTCATTAGTTTCGCCGGCATAGAACTTCTTCAGCAATCCTATGTATTCGTCTTTTTTCATATCTTCAAGATTATATATCCGTAAGCACATGGAATCACTTACAGAAATTTGATAATTATTTTATGATTTTTTCAAATAAAGAATAACAGGAAACAGAGAAAATCATCGATTCCTTTTCTGAGGGCTTTCCTTGCCCTGTATAACTGCGTATCAACGGTCTTTACCGAGATGCCAAGCTCTTCAGCAATCTGAGACGGCTTTTTCCCCTCGCGGGTATTCATCAAGTATATTCTTTTCATGGCTTCCGGAAATCCCCCGATTATTTTCCCGATCCTTTCCTCGATATATTTCCTGTTCATCTCGTTTGTGGTCGTATCCTCGGCCGAGTTCGAATTCGCCTTCTCGTAAGAGAGGAAACGTTCCCCTAAAAGCCTCTTTCTCGTCTCCTTATAAACGAAATGTCTTGCGATGGTATATATATAGGCGACAAACCTGCCCTCCGGGTCTATGTTTTCCCTTTTTTCCCATACCTTCATGAAACAATCCTGGGTCATATCCTCCGCCAAGGATTTATCCGCAAGAATCGACGAAATGAAATTGTATATCCGGCCGGCATATTTGTCGTACAGCTCTAGAAAAGATTCGGAATCACCTTTTCTGAGCCTTCTTAACAATGTTTTCTCATCCTGTTTGTTTTCTATATCCATGATAACCGGAGACGAAAGGTAATACCGGAGGCATTCATTTCCAAATTACTTCGTCCATATCGGAACGACAGGCGGCCGGGTCCGATTATTGCAGCTATTAAGGCCTATCGAACTTATATGTCAAAATGAAATACTTTCAAGCATTCATCTTCCCGGTTCTTTTTTCGATTGCCATTGTTGCAGGATGCGGTAAAGAAAACGACCAAACGATTGAATACATGAAATTCAGCCAATCGGATTACGAACTGAATACCGGAGATTCCGTCACCCTTTCCATGGAAATTCTATATGAAGGAGAGGATAAAACCGTGATCGAGGGAGAAGAGATAGGGAAGCTGGGACTTACATATTCGTATTCGAAATCCGGGGTCGCCGAGGTGACTTCCGAAGGGGTGCTGAACGCGATGGCTGCCGGAACAACCACCGTCACGGCAAAATCCGGGAACGGAAATGCCGACGATTTCACCGTGACCGTATCCGACACGTCGACAACCCCTGAGGAAACCGGCCTCGAGGTGCTGTCATCTCCACTGTCCGCCAGCATGATCTACAGTAAAAACGCTTGCCTGAAGAACAACAGTGTCATGCAAAGCTTCGACATCGATTCGAACGGATCGATTTTCTACGACCAGGTGGCCGGAAACTATGCATTCAAATACAATATCGTACATGGAAGACGGAGCGTATCGGAAAAGAACAGCTATATGGAGGTACTCTACTTCGGCCACGGAACCAATATGGCGGTAGAAAAGGTAGGATCGGACAACTACATCTGGATGGGATGCTACGGTTCTTTACAGGAAACGGATTTATCCTACCGAAATCCGCAGACGGTAGCGAGGTTCAAATACGAAAGCGGGAAGACCCTAATGCCGGAAGATTGCGCAGACCAGTTCTATATTCCCGGAAAACACAATTGCTATCCGGCCCTCGACGTCGACAACGACATACTGTGCATATCATATTCGAGCAACACATTCGCGCTGTATTCTCTGAAAGATGCCGAAGCACTTCCGGTGACCGAGGTCACTCTTTCCAAGAGACGCACATACGGAGGGACCTACGGGGACTCAAATCCGGAAGTCACAGAAAACACGACAGCCCTGGTGCACAACCTTTCAGCATTGACCCCGCTCCATGTCATAAAACTAAACGTAAATCCATCTTCGCCTGACGATCTGGGATACTATGACAACCAGGGATTCGACGTCTATGACGGACTTCTCTTCTATTTCGAAGGGGAAAGCAACGGCGGGGATACTTCAGAGTCCTCCAATGCCTATGTCACCGTCTTCGATTACGACGGCAATATAGTCTATCCGCGTACACGTGTGGCCTTTCTCGACGATTTGACGGCACTCGGCAACTACGGGCTAACAACAATCGGATCCCTGGAAGGCGAGGGTATAAAAATCCACGACGGGTATCTGTATCTCGGATTTGCGGCAAGGAACAGCTATTCCTCTTCGGACGAACGCATGAACCAGATCATCCGCTACCCTTTCAGGGAAAAATAGAAAATAGTCCCCCCTGTGAAAGTGCAGGCCCGACTCATTTTTGTAGAAACTCCGGTTGAGGTCTGCCAGGTGGTCTTGCGGTTAAGGGTATTGTGCCGTACAAGCCCAGTGTCTAACCTACGGTTGGGTCTCCCGGTTGGGGGCCTTGCACTTGGTGTCGAACCTCCGGTTGGATTCCCTCTTCGAGCGAATCGGCCTCGGAGAGCAGTCTGGGGCCTGCGTGGGAATCGAAGCTCCGGTTGGGGCTCCCGGTTTGGGGCTTTGCGCCCGGTGTCGAACCTCCGGTTGGATTCCCATTTCGAGCGAATCGACCTCGGAGAGCAGTCTGGGGCCTCCGTGGGAACCGAAGCTCCGGTTGGGTCTTTGCGAGAGCGCAGCACTTTTCTTTCAAACAGCTTGTAATCTGTCTTTTAGAAGGATGCCTTATATGTGGATATGGCAGGTTTGTCTTGTGTAAATATTTGATTATAAGGCATCGGGGAGAAAAGAGCTGCGCTCGAAATGCACGTCGGCTGCCTACCGACCATGGGAACGATTGTGCTCGTAGGAGAATGCTTTTGCCTTTCATCGGCAAGTTTTCACCGTAGGTAAATCCGGCAAACAGGCTCCATAGATGTCTCCAAGGCCGATTTTGGGAACTGAGCCAGACGATAAATGATCAATATATGGCTCCAAATAGGGCTAACTTGCTGACTGTCAATGGCAGTACCCAATTTACCTACGATAAAATAATCCTCGCCCTTTGGGAACGATTTTCACCGTAGGTAAATCTGGTAAACGGGCCCCATAGCTATCTCAAGGGCTGGTTTTGAAGGACCTGTTTGGGGAACCTGTTGTTTGTCGAAGCTCCGGTTGGATTCCCACTTTGGGTGAATCGGCCTCAGAAGCCAGTATGGAGCCGATGTGGGAACCGAAGCTCCGGTTGGACACCATTAATTTATCTTTTTATTCATATTATATAACTCGCCGTTATCCCACTGTTCTATATATTCGTTAAAACTATCATTATAAAACAATTTCCTCAATTTATCATTTTGCGAAACGTCAAAATTGCCTTTCGTTATGGTAAACGCCTGTTCCTTAACATGCCCGTACAGACTGAAATTACCCGAAAGGACAAGGCTGTCCCTGTCCCATTTCCTTATTGTCAGACGGCATGAATCAAGTTCAGGACTTGAATAAAACCAGTTATCTCCTATACACCAGTAAAACCAATATTGGGCATTATCGTTAATGACGGCACCATCCTTTAGATCGTCCAAGGCGATGAAGATTGACGCTCCAATAGGATAAATGTCCTGCTCTCCAAGGCCTGAACCACCTATAAGCTTTGCATGGATGTGAACGGAATCCCCGGAGTCATTGATATGCAGGAATGCACAATTAGATACTGGGCGACCTCCTACATCTTGGTAGAATGGCAAATCATCATACATAAATGAAAGAACATTTTTTCCGTAATTGGTCTCTTTTTGAGAATATTCAAACCAATCGCAGCTTTCCAAGGTAAAAGCGCAGCAGACAAACAGTAAGATGTTAATTAATATGCGTTTCATAATTCAGGGAAATTTTCTTTGTAAATGAATTTTAAAGTTCCGGTTTCCGAAACCGTGTCGTCCGATGTGGATACCGTAATTTTAAGGATCAAGACATCTTCGTCTCCCCAAGGCTTCAGCCTGTGAAGATAATCATTCTTGAAACTGTCGTCATCCATCAGCAGTTTACACAATTCGAAACTGGTCGGGATATGGTTCAAACTTATAGTTATTTTTCCATCGATGCAATATGTGAAGGTCTGGGTGGAGTTTCCGACTTCACTTTTTACGGCGACATACGTGGAATCACTGCCGGTCGCGTACAGAGTCGAGTCTGAATTGACGATAACTGGCTCATCGGGGAATAAGGAGCCCATCAATGTCATACTGTAAGTTGGGCTAACCCATGATTCATTCTCGGCTTTGAAATATACGATTCGGTTTTCGGAACTGGCTTCAAGAAGCAGTGACTTGGATGTACCCGATTGCCATGAAATAGGGCCATCGTTGGTTTTCACTCCCCAATAATAGACGCCTCCGGTCAAATCGAAGAAATCATAAAATTCATTGTCGCTGCAGGTCGCCATTACCTTCCTGAAAGGAGACAGCCTATTTGTAAGCTCTGATAGGGAGAATGATGGCATACCTATCATCGTTCTCCTGCAACATTGCGCAGGAAGAGATTATAAAAGCAGTCAGAAAGGTTAGCAATAATGGTAGTTTTTTCATAACACACGTTTTATAAGTCAGGTTTATTTACGGTGGTGTTTTAGATCTTTTGTCTGGTTTCATACAAGCAAATTGAAACACTGCCTGATAAATAAAGGTATTCGAAGTTACAGTCATTCCGTGACTTTTCCAAATATTTTTTGAGAGCGCAGCACTTTTCTTTCGAACAGCTTGTAATCTGTCTTTTAGAAGGATGTCATATGTGTGGATATGACAGGCTTGTCTTGTGTAAATATTTGATTATCATATATTGGGGAGAAAAGAGCTGCGCTCGAAATGCACGTTGGCCGCCTACCGACCATGGGAACGATTGTGCTCGTAGGAGAATGCTTTTGCCTTTCATCGGCAAGTTTTCACCGTAGGTAAATCTGGCAAACAGGCTCCATAGATGTCTCCAAGGCCAATTTTTGGGAATGAGTCAGACGATAACTGATCAATATATGGTTCCAAATAGGGATAACTTGCTGACTATCAATGGTAGTGCCCAATTTACCTACGATAAAATAGTCTTCGCACTTCAGGAACGATTTTCACCGTAGGTAAATCTGGCAAACAGGCTCCATAGATGTCTCCAAGGCCGATTCTGGGGAATGAGTCAGACGATAACTGATCGATATATGGTTCCAAATAGGGCTAACTTGCTTACTGTCAATAGCAGTACCCAATTTACCTGCGATAAAATAGTCTTCGCACTTCAGGAACGATTTTCATCGTAGGTAAATTGGGTAAACAGGCCCCATAGATATCTCTCGGACCGATTTTAGGAACTGAGTCAGGCGATAACTGATCGATATATGGTTCCAAATGGGGCTAACTTGCTGACTATCAATGGTAGTGCCCAAATTACCTACGATAAATTAGTCTTTGCCTCCCTAAAACGTTTTTTATCATCAACAATCTTATATTGGAAATACCCTTGACGTATTATAAACAGGGATTCCATAATGTTGATTTTGTACAATCGTGCGAGATCGAAGTATCCCTTGTTAAAGATATAGTAGGCGTTCGGTCTATATTTGATCTGGTCCATGAAGTTCATGACATGAACTTCAGCAGTAGTAATGTTGAAGTAAATGGGGATCTGGGTAACTACATCATAAACTGTATGAATTTTTATCCCTCCTTACTTTCTCCGGAATGGTGCCCACTAAAAATCTTTCAGGCACAGGTCAATCGTCGTAGAATCAACAGCATAGAACCTGCCGTGAAGTTTGAAAAGGTATTAATCCTCTTTCTTTGAGCGATATCAATCATATTGTAGGCGAACTCTTCAAAGATCTGGCAATTTCGAGTACCGTTTGCCTTAGCCAGGTTGCTGAGCTTTATCTCACCTTTGCCGAGACCAAGGTGATAAGCCTTGGAAGCATGTGCGGCAAGCATATCCACAAGCTCTCTAAGACTCATACAACCTGCAATTTGACCATACATCATAACAAGCAATTGATTCCAACAGCTGAAGAATTTGACATACTTGTCCCCCTTATATCTCTCAACAATTCGCTGAGCTGTGCGAAAACATATTTTCCAGAGTTCATTGCGTCACTGATTTGACTGGATTACATTCAAATGTACGAAATCAAATCGTGGGCATTCATTTTTGAATACAGTCATCTAATTAACAAACATTTATAAAGCCGACTTGAAAAGTTTAGTGAATACTAATGTTTTAAAGTTATTATTTTTCCCGATTATTCTACTTTTAATGGTCCGATTTATTGAGAGGAGGTCAAAAGGGGCAGTTGACAATATAATAACATCGCCAAGATATAACTAAAAAAAATAGTTGTATAACTAATAAAATTAGTTACATTTGTGCAAACAAAACATGAACGCTATGAAGAAAAATGCATTTCTTTATTCTTTTATTCTCGCGTCATTATTGACTTGTCTCTACACAAAAGCATTCGCACAGATAACCTATTCATATGCAATGGACTCCCCGTCGTTCATTATCTTTTATCAGGACGTCTCCAAATACGAGGTAATGGACGAAAGTTACCTGACACTGACCTATAATTACTCCTTTGCCAATTATCAGGGAGACACCACGCTTAGCGGAAAGGATCTGATGTGCCTCCAGATCGGGAAAAAATATTCGAAATTTTACAGCGAAAACCTGAACAGGCTCGATTCGACCTGTACCGAGTTGGCCAAGAAAACGATGCAGCAGTTCCCTCTGGCCGATGATTCCAGGCAGGGTTATGAAATATACTGCGACCTCAAGGCAAAGAAGATGACCGTGACCAACCGGCTGCCTTATTCGCACAAAGTGTATGAATATACGGAACCCGTCCCGCAAATCAGTTGGTCGTTGTCCGACGGGACTCGAACGGTACTGGGCTACGAATGCCACAAGGCGACTGCCCATTTGTTCGGGAGGGACTACATCGCCTGGTACACTAACGATATTCCGGTGAATGCAGGTCCCTGGAAATTCAGCGGCCTGCCGGGAGCCATTCTCGAAGTTTACGATACGGAGGGCGAATTCAGGTTCGAATGCGTGGGAGTATCCCAGAACAGGAAAGCTATCGTAAGATACGACTGGAAATACACGGATATGGGCAAGGAAAAATGGCTGGACTTCAAGAAGAACATGTATGATAATGCAGGCAAGTTCGTTAAGAGTACAGGGGAACACGTTTTAGTCAGGGATAATTCGGAAAGAGGCTTTAGCCCGATAAGCGAAGAATGGAAAGCATATTATAATCCCATTGAGAAATAGTGACACAAGTGATGGGAAAAAGAAACATAATAAGAATCTCGTTGGCAGCGCTGTTACTGATCCTGCTTCCCGCCGTTTCCAAGGCACAGACTGTGATAACCGGAAAAGTGTCGCCGAACGAGGCTGTAATAGTTACGGCGAAGTCACACCCGGATGGAAAGATACTGGGTTATGTAATGACTGATAACGATGGGAAATACAGGCTGGAAATAACCTCGAAAGCAGATTCGATAGATCTGACCGTCAGCGGGATGGATATCGCCTCGCAGACTAAGACGGTAAGGAACGAAAGCCAGGCCTGCGATTTCGTGTTGGTCGAGAAAGCCATCCGGCTCAAGGAAGTAACCGTCAAGGCCAAAAAAATCACTCTGCGCCACGATACCATCAACTATTCAGTCGCATCCTATGCCGAGACGCAGGACAAGACCGTAAAGGAAGTGATGAAAAAAATACCGGGGCTCAAAGTCTATTCAACGGGGCAAATCCAGTATAACGGGAAATGGGTGAAGGATTTGTACATCGAAGGGATGGACGCCCTGGGAAGCAACTACGGCATAGCGATAAACAACATCAACGCCAAGGATGTCGCATCGATCCAGGTCATGGAAAACCATCAGGGCATTAAAGCCCTGGAAAACAAGCAACTCGGTTCAGCACCGGCCATCAACCTGAAACTGAAGGAATCGGCAAAAGCATCATGGAATTCGAATGTCGATTTGGCAGCCGGCGGGAAGCCGTTCGCATGGGATGCCGAAGCGAATCTTATGAGATTTTCCAAGAACATGCAGAACATCTCATTCATCAAGTCAAACGATATAGGGGAAAACTTGTCGACGGAACTCGGCTTCGACATGTCAGGCGAATACCGGCCTGTAGACATACTGCTTCCATCTTCCCCCTCCGGCCTTGACGAATCGGCCTATTACATCAACCGTTCCGCTTCCGCCTCCACTAACCAGCTGCACAAGATAAACGCCGACGCACAAATAAGCTACGGAATAAATTATTTGTACGACATGGAAGACAAGGATAATTCCGCGATTTCCAAATATTACATATCAGGCGACAGCACGATGAACGTAGCCGAGGACAATGCCGCAACAATAAAAAGGCAATCGGTTTACGCCTCCGTAAATTACAAACTGAACAGCGGCAAACACTATATCCAGGACAAAATCAATTTCAGATACCAGGATTACGCCGGAAATGCATCGACACAAAATAACGATATAGCCTTAAGCCAGTCGTACGGCGACAAGGCCATCGATGCCTCGAACAGTTTCATAATGATCAATACTACCCAAAAGAAAGTATATACAATAAATTCCCTCTCCTCTTTCAAGTCGGAGCCGATTTCGCTCTCCTTCGGAGACGGGAGCGGCTCTGAAACCACTCAGAATTTCTATCGCAGAAAATTCACGACGCAAAATACGTTACCTGTTTTCTCCAGTTATATACTTCCCTACACAAGATTCGATATGCCCGCTGTTTTGAATCTATCTTACAATTCGATCGAATCCAGGACAAAGGATCCGCTGGAGACCGATTCCAATTCGTCGCAGTTGCAGTATTCCTTACTTGCGAGCCCTTCGATACTTTTTTATAAAGGTTCCACACAAATCACCTTCGGGATGCCGGTCGGATTGCAGGAATATCATTACTCCTGCGAAGGATCCTACGATGAACCCATATTCTGCTTTTTGCCTCAGTTCAACGCCCAATTCGGCTTGGGCGACAACTTCAATTTCGCAATATCTTACAACTTTGCAAGGTCGTATCTCGGCCTGGAGGATTTGTTGAAAGAAGGATACTATTCGTCGTACAGGACATTCAGTAAAAACGGCAACGGAATCACTATCGGCAAGGACAAGACGCATACGGCATCGGCATATCTGACATACAAGGATGTCTTCAGGATGCTGTTTTTCAGCTTGGGAACCGACTATATCAGAAAAACGTCGGATGTCCTTCTCAATTCGTCTTACGTCTATGGAACATCAGGCATAGACAATACAGTAGAAAACTTCACATATCATTCCTATCTCTCTCAGGATGCAGTGAGATCCATGTTTCAGATAGACGAATATCTCAGCAAGGGCTTTTTCGCATGGAACGCCAAAATATCGGAAAAACTCAGTGTGGGAACCACCAACGGGACATATTGCGTCAATGAGAAGGCATACGTCGGACAATACCGCTATCTGACCGGGGAGTTGAACGCCAACTGTTCCCCTGTGAAATGGTTTTCCATCGCGACGGAAAACCGGGGACTGATTTGTCGCAACTACGTGGACGGCGAAGAATCGGGAAAAATGCAGTGCTGGATATCCGACAAGATAATGGGTACGGTCAACATAGGCGACAAACTTCTGCTAAGCTCGAAGATCTGCAACTATTGGAACAATTACGAGCGCTCGGGCAGCACCATACTCGGCACCGGAGTAGAATACGACCTGAAATCGGTGATACTCTCGTTGAAATGCATCAACCTGTTGGATACTAAAACCTACACCACGATCCAGACTTCGGGTCTGAACCAGTTCGAATACGAATACAACCTCCGCGGAAGAACTATCCTTCTCGGGGTCAGGTTAAAACTTTTCTGATCAATAACCTATAATTCCACCCTCAGTAATATGTTTGGATCTAATGGCTTATACCATTCATCATCTTATGTTGAACCTTACTTTCAAAATAAGAGACCATGGTCTCAACTTGTAAATATAGGAATATGCCGTTATGTCGGTGTATAATGCCTGATTGAATGAGGTGGTATTAAGTAAATTGCGGCCCGAGATAATGTACTCCATCGTCGGGGTCTTATATGTTATGCCGGCGTCGAGAAAAAACATCGAGCGGCTGCCGTTTTCCACTTCGCTGTTATGGTAGTGCTCTCCGGTGACATTGAAGGTCAATCCTTTCACGGCCGTAACATTAACGTCCAGTTTCTGGCTCAATGCGTCGATCGGGTCGAGTTCCTCGGTACTACCATAGATGATGCTTTGGCTTCGGCTGCAGGTCAGGCTGTAGTTTATCCTGAGCATTCGCTTAAGTATGTCCGTAGAAATGTTCAGGCCTACCGGCAGCGACCAGTATGCCGTCGGCATGACCGTTCCCTGGCGCAGCACGCTCAGGTATGTACGGCTGTACGATACCGGTATTCCCACGGTCGTCGCTATGTCGTCGAACCGCTTCTCGATCCTTCCGCTCAGCGAATATCCCTGCGTCATATTGTCTATCGCATAGGATTCTATCTTCGTCAGGGAACCGGAATATTCGTAGCCGTACATCAGGTTCGATTTCCTGCGGTAATATGACGCTTCCAGTGAGCCGAAGACGGAAACCAGTGCATTCCCGTAATCAATGCCGGCAGATAGATTCGTAGACTTGGCTTCTGTAATCTTTCCATCATAGCTGGATACGACCCGGTAATCGCTCATTACATAGCCGCTGCAGATATTCGAGGCTCCGCTGCCAATCTCATTGCCCGTAAATGCGTAGAAGTGGTATTTCAGGTCCGGACTTATCTTTCCCGATATCATCAGGGACGGATTTACGAAAACACGGTTCATTTCCCGGTCAGTCCCGCGCACGGCATCGTTCATGTAAAGATTCATATAGTCCGCAGTTGCGGAAAACGAGATGCTCAGGCCTCCGTCATAATACGACAGGTAAAGCGGCATGAGCACATCCAACCGCCGCCAATATATGTTGTTCGCCAGTGAATCCGGCGATGTCATAAGCGAACCGGAGGAATCCGTCCGGCAAAGGCTGCTCTTCAACCGCTCGATATCCGCATTCGCCCCCAAGCCGCCTGCAATGCCGAAGTTCTTGATCCGCCAATCGAAGTTTACGGAATTCTTAGTATCGAACTTCCTGGTGTTTGCGTATTGCACTATGCTGCCGACGTCTATCTTTTCCTCGCCGAAGATCTCCGGGAACACGACGGGCGTCACCGTAAGTTGGTCCGGCAATTGTCCGTAATCGGTCGTGGAAATAAATGAAAGTATACCGCCCCGGACTACTTTATCCGAATGGAACCTGTTGTCGAAGCGCACTTTCGGCGTTCCGTCATAACGCTGCGCAAGGGAATCCTCCCCGGTCTTGACATAACCGTAATGGCTGTCGAAGTCCGCACGGGCGGTGAAAGACTCGTCGACATACCTCCTCCTGGAATTGCTGTTATAATGCATGCCGATTTCCATGGCGTCGCCCTTCTCTGCGGCAAACGTGTTTTCCGCTATCTCCAGCGGCTCGGCGACGGGCAGGTAATATACCGTCCGGGACTGCGAAGCGAACTTCTCGAGGTCATGTATATATTTACATTTGACCGTTATCGTCCTGTCCGAATCGAGTTTGAAAAGGGTGTTCGCCGACAGGGCATGGGTGATGTTGTCCATATACCTCTCCCTGTCGATGCCAGGCACGGAAGGATTATGCACGTCCGTAAGAGGATCGAGGTCGGCGAGCCCGCCGTAAAACGAACTCAACTCGGAAGTTATGTCCTCCCCACAATTATTAGTCTTGAAAGTCGCGAGGAACTGGTGGCTCGCCGAGAATTGCATCGCGGCGATCGCCGCATACCATATGAAAGGTCTGTAGCCGCCTCCGAGGGTTACCGTCGAAGCAAACGTGCCCTTAGCCTTATCCTTGAGCTTCAGGTTAATGGCCGCCTTGTCACTGAATGATATGCCCTCCAGCGCCTTTACAGGCTGGTGATTCTCGAGGACCTGTACCGACGCTATGTCCCGCGCCCTCACGTTGTTTACCGCCTGGCCGTAGCCGCCGCCCATCATATCCAGCCCTTCGATGTAGAATTTGTTGATAGCCTTATTGTTATAAAGTATCTGTCCGTTGCTCTTCACGTCGATGCCTGGCATCTTCTTAAGCACATCACCAATATTCCTGTCAAGTGAATCGATGTAACTCGAAACATAATAGTTAAGCGTATCACCACGCCGCTCCACCGGTTCCGCCTTCACTACTACCTCACGGATGGCAATCTTATCGTACTCCACCTCGAAGTTGACGGTCTGGCTCCTGAACGGCACGATACGCATCACCGGCTTGACGTTGAAGCCGGCAACCTTCAGCATGACGGTGTCCCGTCTTCCATTGTATCGAATCGCATAATTCCCGTCCTTGTCCGTACCGGCAAATCCAAGTACGACCTTACCATCCTTTGTCTGCAGAAGAACATTGGCTCCAACCACAGCCTCGCCACTCTTCTTGAACTTTACCGAACCGTCGATAACCGTCGGCTGTACCTGTTGTGCCTCCACTTTCTCCGCTACCACTCCGAAAAGGAGCAGAAAAACAGGAATAATCGCTATGTTTCGCATCTATCAATATCTTTAAAACCTAAATAGTTGAAATAACTATACTTAAATCTGCAGTACTGTAAAAGTCCGGCATTAAATAGCCATCAATCAAAACCAATGGAACCCTATCTATTTTATTAATTTGATAATAACGATTTAATGCATATCCCGCTTTGACAGTATCTTCTTTTATATCAATGTTTCGTACTTTATTTCTTTTATAATAACCATCGATTGCCGTGATCGTATCTGCCCATCCGGAATTCTTGAATATTTGTAAAATCGATAATATATCCTTGGTATTCGATCCGCCATTTGAAGATAACAGGATATCAAGTCTGTATTCTTCAATACCAACAATCTTATAAAAAAGTTCCCTGCAATAGGGACATCCCAAACCCATGATCAGAGTCACCTTATGTTCCGAATCTATTCCATTTGATATCGCCAGCTTACTATCGTACTCTGGGAAGGACAACCCATTCTTTAGCGAATACATGACTAATTGTTCGTTCTCCAACAACCTCTCTTTTCTGTACTTCGCTTCATTTAGTTGCTTATTCAAACCGAGAAATTCAACAAAATTATGTGTAGACAACAGGATTATAAGATATATAAGGCAAAATGCCGCAAAAATAAGCCAGAACCCCGTAGCATCGATTTTGCAATTATATATATTGGCAATGAAATCAGCTATGATGATACAATCTATCAAAATACAATTCAGACACCATCTTGCATTTATCGCCTGATACGCCAGTGAATATATCAAGAACCCCAAGCAAATGCATGATAACAATAAAAACAGAAATGAAACGTTATGCTCAAATATCAATCCTATTATAAATGTTGAAACGAAATAAGATAACGATATCTCAGATAACGATACCCAATTAAAAACCAATACCTCTTCCCTTAAATGGCAAGGTCCCATGCAAATGTTTCCATAAGATTTTTGACGTTTCATTACAGGAGAGACGGCATTGATAGAAAGCATAATCCCTATTCCTTTGATAATCATCGAACTGAGAATTCTCATATCTTTTGATACGAATACGGAATTCAAACAAAATGAAAGGCATAATACAAGAAATGCTATGACAAAAAAGAGGTGTTGTTCAAAAAACCATATTAACTGTTTTATTATAAATTCAAGCAAAGGCTCATTCTTCCTATCTTCAGGCACTTTCGCTATCAATGTTATTCCATTCCAACATTTTATGAATTGTTCATTCGTCAATAGAAGGAGTTTGTGTTTCGATCCGGCCAAACACATATGCGGCTGGCCAACATCTTTCGGATAAAGGACATAAAATGATTCTGAAACGCCGTTAAGCATCACGATTACCGGTTTTTTCAATGCATTCAATTGATTTATTGACAGTCTGACTACCTTACTGTCAAGATTTACTTCATCCAGCAAATCGCTTATCGACCTTATGCTATGCGGAAGAGTATGAACATCATATAATTTCTTGAGGGTATAGAGGTCTTCCCTACATCCTATTCCTCTAAGCAATCTATAAACAGTAATATATGATACCGGTTTCTCCATATATCTATTTCCTTCATATTTAACAGGCTGAAATAACAATCACACTCGAAACCCTTATTCGAGTTCCATGGGATTGTATGGATATGTCAGGTTGCCCGCAGTGAATACCGTATTAAGGTATCCCTGTCCACCCATAGCATCCATGTAAAAGAAATATCCTGAAGCTCCTTGCGAATACAAGACCGGCTCTTCATACAGATGCCTTTCCATCTTACGGAACTCCTCGCGGCTCATCTTACGCACTTTAGCCTTGCCATATTTGCCGTATCTGACTATCGGATCATTCTCCTGCAATATGCTCCTCACCGTAAACACATAATCCTTCCTTCCGTCATACGCTTCGAGTATCAATCCGGGAAGGCCAGAAAACTTCCACAACCCACAGTCGGCCGGTATCTCAGGACTGAACCAGACCGTCCACTCCCTCCCGCAGTATCGGCAAACGGCCTTCTGGCACCAGTATCCGTCGATTTCCTTGCTTTCCCCGCTCAAATTCCAAAAAAACTTGGGTTGCTTCTCTTTGTATCTGAACAACTCTCCCTTAATTAAGGGGAATATCGCGAGATTGATGATAGTGCCTTCCTTCTTGTTGCGGAATACCGTCGTACAGATTACCTTATCCAGACCTCGTTCTATCCTGTATGTACCCTTATCTCCTCTGGGATCAAAAGTAACCATATTATTATCTTTCCACTCCCCTTCTCCGTAAGTCTTATCCCAGTCCTTGCCGATCAGCGATATGGCCCTGTCCTTGTATTGCTTTCCTGAAAGAGTGTCAAGGACGACACTGACGTCATAGGTCACCTTCAAATAGCTGTCATCGATTTTGATGGGGTTTTCCATCTTGACGCTGAAAAAAGGGGGAGGGCAGAACCGGTACACTCCTTCATAGACTTTAAATTTCGGATACATCTTGAGAGATTGGGCAAGAGGTATCTGATCTTGTGCAATAACGTCGCAGCACAGAAACAGGGTGGAAATTAAAAGAAAGATTCGTTTCATCATTATTCTTTATTAAGAACACTTTTATTACAAAGCAAGATTCTGATCTTGCCAATAGGACCAGAATCTTGCAAAAACAAAATTTATTATGCTGCAGTACAATTTACTTGTAGGGAACCAGTTGCATTGTGCACCGCATCCGCGGCCTCTTCAATCGTATCGGCATCTACGAGAAAAGTAGTATGATTTGGACCAGGACCGGGATCTGAGACGCACTGCCATACTCTACCGCCAACGATGCTGTTCATCTCTTTTTTTGACAATTTTTGTGTTATCATGGTTTTTGTTTTTAAATAATTATGCCTACTCTCTTAAGGATTTTCGGGTGCTTCCTTATCGTTGCGCAACGATATTCCTTTTATTTCAAAGTTATACACTTCAATTCCATTGTAGTTCAAAAAAAATCTAAATCATCGAAATTAAATTACCTGATTGTCAATCATTTAGCTCCGGAATCCCCGACAAAATCTAAACTGTCATCCATTTAATTGATAATCAATACTATAAATTGTAGTAACCAAAACGCGGAATTATTCTTCTATAAATAATTATGTAATAAGTTATTACCTTTAATATTTAACAGGCTGAAATAACAATCACACTCGAAACCCTTATTCGAGTTCCATGGGATTGTATGGATATGTCATGTTGTCCGCAGTGAATACCGTTTGAAGGTATCCCAGTTCCCCTACCGCATCAATGAAAGTGAAATATCCTGAAGCTCCTTGCGTATACAAGATCGGCTCTTCATACAGATGCCTTTCCGTCTTACGGAACTCCTCGCGGCTCATCTTACGTACTTTGGCCTTGCCATATTTTCCGTATCTGACTATAGGATCGTCCTCCTGCAATATGCTCCTCACCGTGAACACATAATCCTTCCTTCCGTCATACGCTTCGAGTATCAATCCGGGAAGGCCAGAAAACTTCCACAAACCGCAGTCGGCCGGTATCTCCGGACTGAACCATACCGTCCATTCCCTTCCACCATATCGGCAAACGGCTTTCTGACATCCATAACCCTTGATCTCCTTACTCTCTGTACTCATAGTCCAGAAAAAACTCGGCTGCTTCTTACGAACAAATTTTCATCGTAGGTAAATTGGGTAAACAGGCCTCACAGATGTCTCACGGGCCTATTGGGGAAACTAAGTCAGGCGATGAATGATCAATATATGGTTCCAAATAGGACTAACTTGCTGAATATCAATGGTAGTGCCCAAATTACCTACGATAAATTAGTCCTTGCCTCTCTGGAACGTTTTTACCGTAGGTAAATCTGGCAACCCAGACTTTTAGTTATCTCAAGGGTCGGTTTTGGGGAACCTATTTTTTGTCGAATCTCCGGTTAAGTTTCCCAAGTTAGGACCTTGTACTCTGGTGTCGAACCTCCGGTTTGGTTTACACCTTGAGTGAATCAGCCTTTGAAAGCAGTCTGAGGCCTGCGTGAGAACTGAAGCTCTTGTTGAGCCTCCCGATTGAGGACATTGCGCCCGAGTATCGAACCTCAAGTTGGAACTCCCGGCTTCCGGGTTGTGGCTTTGCACCCAGAGTCAACCCTCCGGTTAGGCCACCAAACAGATAATACCAAACTTCGGAAATAGTGGAACTCTCTGGTCGGGGTACCTCATTCGAATCACCAAAGTCGAGCAACCACTATTGCAGGATCTTTGCGAAATAGTGAAAGATGCCAGGTCGAGCTACCACAGTCGGGCTACCAAGGTTGGACATCTAAGGTTGGGTCTCCAGCGGTTGAACCACCAGAGTCGAACTACCTCAGCTGAACCGCCAAAGTCGGGCAACCACAGTTGGACTGCCATAGCTGGACCGCAATAGTAGGACCATCTCCGTCGGACCCACCACGGTCGGGCCGCCAAAGGCCACCGGCCCCACCGGCCACCTGTTCAGTTCAGGCTGAACCTGATCTTAAGCATGACCGAGGCGGGACGGAGGAGGTAGCGGTATTCGAATTCCGTAGCGTCGGATGTGAGCCGGTTGTCATAGGTACGTGTGCCGGGCAGGTTCCGGGCTTCGAGCAGATATTCGACCTTCCCGGTCCTGTATGTGAGCGACGCATCGAGGAAAGGTATGTGGCGGCTGCCGGATACGATGGCGCTGTTGAAGTAGTGCTCTCCGGTTACATTCAACACAAGGCCCGGCATTATGGAACAGTCGAGAGACAGTTTCTGATGCAGCGCATTGATCGGGCTGACGGAGGTGCTGCCGCCGACATATTCCGTCCCGATGTTTTCGAAGCTCGCGTCATATTGTGTCCTGACCCTCTTGCTCCAGCTTGTTATCGCCTTGAACCCGGCGCTGGTCTGGCCTGTAATGGTTTTCATAACCGTCCCCTGGCGCAGGACATCCATCAGGAACCGCCGGTACCCTACAGACAGTTCCAGGGTAGTCAATATGCCGTCGAAGTACTTGGAAACCCTCCCGCTTGCGCCGTATCCCTGCGATACGTTGTCGATGGCATAGGATTCTATCCGGCTCAGCGTCCCGTCGAAGGTGGTGCCGTACATCAGGTTCGATCCGGTCCGCCAATACGACGCGTCCAGCGATGCGAAAAGAGCCGAAAGCGCATCGGCATATTTGAGAGAGACGCTGCAGTTCAGCTTCTTATTCTCGCTGACGGCTATACTACGGTAGTCGGCCATCATACCTTCGCACATATGCTCTTCTGGATAACCATAACCTTTGGCTATGCTGCGGTAATCGGTCATTATGTAACCGCTGTACATGTCAGTGATTGAACCGTAATCTTCGGTATACGACGACCGGACATTCAGCTTAAGGTTCAGGGCCAGTTTCAGGTCCATGTCCAGACATGGGGAGAAGAACGGCCGGGACTTTGAGGTCAGCGTATTGATGATGTTATCATGCACATTTAAAAAGGCATAGTCCATATATGCGGAGGCCGAAAGATCCAGTTCCCGGTATCTGTAGCTCAATTCCACGTGTCCGTCGATATCCCATCTGCCGTAGCCGATGTCATTGCGGAGCGAGTCCGCACGTTCCGTGAGCGATGCGAGTCCAAGGCTGCTCTCCATCTTCTGAATGTCCGCAGTGAAGCCGAGACTTGCATACAGACTAAGTCCCCGTGCCATATCGCCTATGAAACTCACATAATTTCTGGTATGGAACGAGCGGTTGGCCATAGTCTGAAGTGCCGTTCCATCTTCGGCCTGCCCATATCCGAAGATGGACGGATAGAGGGCGGGAGTTACTTCAAGCGACGCCGGCAGGCTGCCTGCACTGACAGCCGAGTTGACGCCAAAGTCGACTCCGTCCTTAACCTTTTTAAAGGAACTGAATTCATTTTTAAGGCTAAGGTTCGGAGCCATATCAAAAACCTGGCTGACGAGGTCGTCCCCTGTCAACACGGTTCCCTGGGTGTCATTCCATCCGGCTGCAAGGGTCAGGGCCTCCTCCGTATATCGTTTGGAGGCATTGCCAGTGAACTTCAACCGCATTTCCGCATCGTTCTTCTTGCGCGTCGCGCTCGTCGCCTCGCTTATGGTCAGCGGGTCCGCGGACGGCATGTAGTAGACTGTCATAGAGGAATCGTTGAAAGTCTGTCGGTCATAGCAATATATGCCGTTGACGCTCAATATGTCATCCTCGTCGAGCTTGAAAAGGTTGTTGACGGAAACTGCGTGGGTGGTATTGTCCATATAGCGTTCCATATCAATATCAGGAGTTTCCGGGGCATATACGCCGATATACGGTGAGAGACGCGCAGTGTTGTCATACTGCTCCGCAAGTTCCGACACTATGTCGTGACCGGAATTGTTTGACTTGACTGTACACAACATCTGGTAGGAGTTCGTGAAAAGCATGGCGGTTACCGCTCCGTCCCACATCAACGGACCGTATCCGGCACCAAGCTGCATAGTGCCTATGATCGCACCTTTGGACTTGTTTTTCAGCTTGAGATTGATGGCGGCATTTTCGGGAAGATTCCCGGAGAGTGTCAGGTCCCTGAACATCTTGACAGGCTGATGGTTTTCGTACACCTCCACGGCGGCCACATCCTTCGCCCGGATGCTGTTGGTCGCCACGCCGTACCGCGAGCCCATAAGATCCAGCCCTTCGATGTAGAACCTGTTGATGGCCCTGCCGTTATACTTGATACCCCCGGCCTTGTCGACCGTTATGCCCGGCATCTTTCTTATCACGTCGCCGATGGAGCGGTCGAGGGAATCGGAGAACATGCCGACATAATAGGTAAGCGTGTCTCCCATGCGACGTATGGGTTTTGTCCTCACTACGGCAGCCTGGAGCTTCATCTCCCTGTATCCTACATCTATATCCAGCTTCCGGCTCTGCGCCTTTATTGTCTGCGAGGTCCTTTCGACATTGAACCCCGCTACGGTTACGGTCAGCGTGCCGCTCTTCGTATTGCACGATATGCTGAAACACCCGTCCTCCCCGGTGGTGGCGAAGCCGATGACCGTCTTGGTTCCCGGGTCCTCTATCATCACATTGGCAAGGTCGACGGCGGCCCCGTTCCCGGAATATCTCACCGTACCGCTGACCACTATCTGGGAGAAGGACTCGGCATAAGTGGTCAGCAGCACTAAGGCTATGAGGACGATCCTTCTCATATTCCTACTCCAGCTCGAGCCTGGGATAGAAGTCGTCAGGGACAGGGTCGGAGACGCTTACCTTGATACTGTTTTTGCCGTCCACGAAGGTAGCCTCCGTCCTGTCCAGGACCCGGATCGACAGTGGTGCGTTCCAGAATCTCTTCCAGAGCTTCTCCATCTCCTTCCGGCTGCACTTGCGGACCTTGCGGTCGGGAATCCATGCATATATCCTCCTGTCCGTACTGTATCCCGGCACGAAGTCGTAGATCGGCTCGGCGGCGGGCTTGCCGATGCCGACAGCCTCCCATCTGAACAGCCCCTTCCCATCGGTGACCTTCAGTATCAGCCCCGGCAGGCCAGAGAATTTCCAGGGACCGTAGCCGTACGGAATGTCGAAAGTGTAGTATGCAATCCACCTGCGTCCCCTGAACATAGCCTCGGCCCTGTTGCACGGATAGCCCATGACGGTGTCCGTCCCCGGAACCATGGTCCACTTGAAAGGCTCCGCTTTCTCCGAGTACCGGTACTCGTCATATTGGAATCTCGAAGAGACGGTTCTCCTTTCCTCGGAAGGATAGCTATAGACATCCATGTAAAGCGGGCAGACTCCCTCGGGTATCCAGTCGTACAATCTGCGTTTCAGTCTCGACGGTGTCCAGTCCGGCGTCAGCTGGTCCAGCCATTTCCGGTCCAGTGACATAAGATAATTGAATGCGATGGAATCGACACGCTGGGAATAAGCGCTGTAGAACCTGTTGACTTTGCTTCCGATCTGAAGCATGTCCATGTCCCTTAACATACGCAGGCTGTCCCCATCCTTTACTGCGTAGGAAAAATCATAAGTTACAGTAAGCTTGGAAGTATCAATGGCCTGCATCGATCCCCAGTTCCTCGGTTTGTTCCATTGATAGCAGGTGTATCCGTTATCCTCCTGCGAGACGTTGACCTGCTCCATGCTGATAATATGAGGATCCTGGCCGGAAGCCATGTATGGAAATAACAGTAATAACAAAAATGACAAGTAAGTTGATTTTTTCATGATTAAGTGCGAGTATAATCAGTTTCCGCTCGTTCACCGGCAAAGTTATACTCTCACATTTCGCCATAGATCAAAAAAAATCTAAATCATCGAAATTAAATTACCTGATTGTCAATCATTTAGTTCCGGAATCCCCGACAAAATCTAAACTGTTATCCAATATATTGATAATCAATGGAATGCGTTATGGCGGCTGGAGCATAAATTACCTCTCAAATAATTATTTCAAACAATGAAGCAACAAGCTCTTGCCTTCAGTCATTATTTCCGCGGTACCGTCTATGCACGAATCTGCTGGAACGGTCTTGCCGTACGATGTCTTCAATCCGTTCCATAGGCATACCGGCATCCGTACGGTGCTGTCCGTCGTTTCCTCCCGGGTTCCAAGCGTTCCTGCAAGAACGCCGTATTGCTCATAAGGATAACTGTCCAGTTTGATATTCACTTTCAACCCCGCATGCATCTTCGTCAAAGATGATCGCGGTACTTCGACGACTGCCGTCGAATCGGCAGGATAGATTATGGCACTCGCCCGTATCACTTCCGGGATCCTTATGATGCTGCTCCCCAAAAGTACTATTATGACTGTCAGGGCGGAGACAATGATGCTTCTCCTCAGAAGACCCGGCGGTATCGCTCCTATGATAGAATCGTTCTTCATTCAATCATCCCCCAGTTCGAGCTGGTTCCTTACAAGTTCGTAATATGCACCCTTGTTGGCCAACAGTTCGTTGTGCCGGCCTTGCTCCACTATTTTCCCTCCTTCGAGCACCACGATGTTGTCAGCCTCCCTGACGGTCGAGAGCCGATGGGCCACCACGACTACCGTCTTGCCCCTGAACAGCCTGTGCAACCGTTCCATGATCGTCTTTTCGTTGTTCGCATCCAGCGAATTCGTCGCCTCGTCGAGAAAAAGATACTTCGCATCCTTGTATGCCGCCCTCGCTATGAGAATGCGCTGTTTCTGGCCCGTGCTCAACCCGTGGCCGTCCATACCTATGTGCGTATAAAGGCCGAGAGGCAGCGAATCCACGTAATCCTCTATGTTCGCTATGTGCATCGCCTCCCGTATCCTTTTCATGTCGGGTTCCTCGTCCTCGGGGGCGATATTCCCCAAAATGGTATCAGAAAATATGAAACCCTCCTGCATAACCACGCCGCATTCCCGACGCCAGGCATTCTTGTTGTAGTCTCCGATACTTTGTCCTCCTAAAAGTACCTCTCCTACGACAGGATCGTAAAAACCAAGCATGAGCTTCACCATGGTACTCTTGCCGCTGCCGCTCGACCCCACTATGGCCGTGACCTTGTCCGAAGGAATCTCGAGGTTTATACCCTTAAGCACATATTCCGAATGGGGACCGTCATACTGGAACGACACGTCCCTGAACGAAATGTCACCGTCGAGTGGAATGGCGCATATCCTCGAGGTCCCTTCGGGTTCCTCATCCTCCTTCTCGTTTATCTCGCTGAGGCGTTCGAGGCTGATCTTCGCATCCTGCGTGGATTGAATGAAGGAGATGAACTGCGATATCGGCGCATTGAGCTGCCCTATGATATATTGCATCGCCATCATCATACCGAGCGTCATGCTGCCGTTTATAACGAGCTTCGCCGAGAGGAACGAAATGATGATGTCCTTCGTCTGTTCGATGCACAGGCTCCCGACCTGCTGTGTCTGACCTAGTGTGAGGCCCTTGATCCCGATTTTGTAGAGACTCCCCTGTATCCTTTCCCATTCCCAGCGTTTCTGTTTCTCGCAGTTGTTGAGTTTTATCTCCTGCATTCCGCTTATCATCTGTATCAGGTTGCTCTGGTTGCTCGACATCTCCTGGAACCGCATGTAGTCGAGTTTGCGGCGTTTCTTCATGAAAGCGATTATCCATAAGATGTACATTGCGCTACCCACTATGAAAACAGCCAGTATCCCAAGATTGTACGTCGCCATTATGATCGAATAGATGATGACGGAGACGAAAGCCATAGCCATGCTTATCACCGAACCCGTAAGAAAACTCTGTATGCGGTCATAATCCCCTATCCGCTGCATGATGTCCCCCACCTTGCGGGAATCGAAGAATGCGATCGGAAGACGCATCAGCTTGCTGAGAAAATCCGAAATAAGCGATATGCTGATCCTCGACGACACATGAAGCATTATCCTGTTCTTCACCACGTCGTTGAGTGCCTGCGACAGGATGATGACGACCTGGGCTATTAGCATGACGACGACGAAATGCAGATTGCTGTCCGCAATGCCGATATCGACGACGGATTGGGTGACGAACGGCAGCATCATACTCAACAAGCTCGATATCAGCATCGCAAGTAGTATCTGCACTATGAATGACTTGTATGGCTGCAGATACCTGAACAGATAGTGGAAATCCATGCGACGCCCCTTGTTCCCCGTCGACATCTTGCGGAATTCCGGCGTCGGCTCGAGCAAAAGGGCGATGCCTTTCCCCTTGACGAGCCATGACTTCAGGAATTGGCCAGACTCGTACTTCAAAAGCCCCTGGGCCGGATCAGAGATATAAACGAACCACTTCTTACCTCGTTTCCGTATCCGGTAGACCACTACGAAATGATTCTGGTTCCAATGTATTATGCACGGCAGGTTCGCATCGTCACGCAGCTGCTTCCACGTTATCCTCACTCCCGCACTCCGGAATCCTATGGATTCGGCCGCATCGCTTATCCCGAGCATCGAGACCCCACGTATACCTATGCGGCACTTGTCCCTCAGCTCCGCCACAGAATAGTCCTTCCCGTAAAACGAGGCCACGATCTTAAGGCATGTAGGCCCGCAATCCGCGGAATCGTGCTGTATGAATTTCGGAAAACTCATTTGATGCTGAACCTCACTTTCAACATTACCGAGACTGGGCGCAGGTGATAGCCGTACTCGTAATCTGTGATATCAGTGTAAATGCGCTGATAGTAGGTATCGGTATTCAGAAAGTTGCGCCCTTCCAGAATATACTCGAAGTAACGGGTCTTATAATTAATTGATGCATCCGCAAAGAACATGGAGCGAGTACCGGAGGTTATGGCGTCGTTGAAATAATGGTCACCGGAAATATTAAAAGTCAAAGACTTTAACACGGTAAAGTAGAAAGAAAGCTTCTGATGCAAGGCATTTATGGGAGAAATGGTCGTAGAACTGTTTTCTATGGCGCTTTTGCTCCTGACATAGTCTATCTTGTAGTCGCCTTTTACATGGCGGGAAAATCTGGACGACACCTCGAGTCCCGACGAAAAACTGTCATAAACGGTTTTCATTATCTTTCCCTGACGAAGTATATCCATATAAGTACGGTTATAGGATAACGGTATGCCTACGGTGGTAGCTAAATCGTCGAAGCGCTTTTCCATCCTCGCAACTGTTGAAAACCCCTGGGAAAGGTTGTCTATTGCAAACGATTCTATGCGGCTGAGCGAACCGTAATATTGCGTACCGTACATAAGATTCGACTTTGCACGCCAATATGAAACGTTTAACGAACCGAAAGTGGAAATGACCGCATCTCCGTATGAAAGTCTGGCGTTGCAGTTCTGTATTACGGATTCGCGGATATTCCCGTCGCTACTGGAAAGCATGCGGTAGTCGGTCATCACATATCCTGCGTAGTTGCTGCCGACCGCTCCCGTCCGATGGGAAAGGGAGCCTTCAACCGATAGATTCAGGCTCGGGGAGAGCTTCACATTAAAAGAGACATTCGGGTCCGCAAAGAACCTGTTCAATGTACCGCTTGCGGTCCGAACATAATCGTTCATCCGCAGATTCATATAGTCCAGATTAGAGCCTATGCTGAAATCATAATTTCCGTGTCGATACGTAAAGCTTAAAAACAAACTGCCGTCCAGCCTTTTCCAGAACGAGTCGTTTCTAAGGGAATCGGCTGTCACGGTAGGGCTGTCGGTCCTGGACAGAGAGCTTTCCATTCCCAGAAGGTCCGCCGAGACTCCGGCCCGTGCCGAGAAAGTATAGATGTCCCTTATGGTATATGCTGTCCAAAGATAGTTTGTCGTGGAAATTTTTCTGTCCCCCACGCTTTGAAGAAGAGCACCTTCACCAGTTGCATCGGCCCCGAAGATTTCCGGAAATATTACCGGTGAAACAGTCAGAGTGGCAGGCAACTGCTCCGCATTTACCGCTGATTGGAAACTGAACCTTACTCCGTTTATTACTTTTATGAAATTCAGGTTATTCTTGATCCTTATACTTGGAAGTTTGAACTTCTGGAAGACGGAGTCCGAACCGTTCAGTACCATACCTGCGTTTCTGTCCCAGTCCGCACCGAGCACAAGGTTCTCCTTAAGATATATCTTTTCGGTATTCTTCTCCAGTTTCAGGCCAAGTTCCATGCCATCGGTCAGCTCCGATGCATTCGCCGTCTCCTTTATCTCCAGGGGGGATGATTCGGGAAGGTAGTAGATGGTCGTCGATGATGAGGCGAACTTCTCGAGGTCATGGACATACTTGCAGTTGACCGTTAAGTTGTTGTCATTATCCAGCTTGAAAAGGGCGTTCAGCGAAACGGCATGGGTCAGATTGTCCATGTATCGTCCGTTTTCGATGTCTGGCGTGCTCGGGGTGTACACGCCCGTCATAGCGCTTTCCTTGCTCAAACCGCCATAGAACGATGTGAGTTCAGCCAGGATATCGTCGCCTGAGTCGTTGGTCTTGTAGGTGCAGAGCGTCTGGAAATCGGACGAGAACTTCATTGCCGTCAGTTCCGCATTCCACATCAACGGGCTGTATCCGGCTCCGAGCTGGGCCTCAGCTGCGAACGTCCCTTTTGCCTTATCCTTCAGTTTCAAGTTAATGGCGGCGTCATTAGAGAAGACTATGTTTTTCAGGGCTTTTACGGGCTGATGGTTCTCAAGCACCTGTACCGAAGCGATGTCCCTTGCCCGCACGTTATTAGTAGCCACTCCGTAACGGCCGCCCATCATGTCGAGCCCTTCGATGTAGAACTTGTTTATAGGCTTATTGTTGTATTTTATCTCACCGGACTTCTCCACGTCGATTCCGGGCATTTTCTTCAGCACATCGCCGATACTGCTGTCCAAAGAATCGATATAACTCGCCACATAATAATTCAAAGTATCGCTTCTACGCTCGATCGGTTCGGATTTCACCACAACTTCATGCAAGGTTATGCGTTCGTACTCGACGGAGAAATTCACGGTCTGGGTACGATAGGACACCTTGACCACCGTGAGCTTCACGTTGAATCCGGTCACCTTAAGGGAGACCGAATCACGCTTCCCTTTGCATTTTATGTCGTACTCTCCATTCGCGTCGGTGCTCGCGAAACCTATTATGTTACTTCCGTCTTTTGTCTGCAGTATCACGTTGGCTCCAGCCACCGCCTCTCCGCTCCCCTTCATCCGGACCGTGCCGCTGAACACCACATATCCTCCTTCGCCCTGAGCGAATGCGGACAGACATAAGAACAGCAAAACTACTATCGCAATTGGCTTTTTCATATAGTTGATTCCATTCACTCGAGTTCCAGAGGGGGAATATACTTGCCTCGCACATCCCCGGATGAAAGGTAAACCACTTTCTTTGTCTTCCGATCATAGGTGGCTACTTGAACGCCATGTTGAATTATCAGCCCGACAGGATCACTCCACTTCTTTTTCTGCAGGGCAAGCACCTGTTTCCTGCTTACTTTCCGTATCACCATTTTGGGAGCGCCTTTGGTGGGTTTGCAGGCCTTAGGATCGAATATATAAATAGGGCCTTTCCCCTCCTTTATGCCGACGGCTTCCCACCTGAATAATCCTGTCTGTTCTTCCGCCTTCAATATCAGACCCGGCGTACCGTTGAACTTCCATGGACCGTTCGGAAACGGAATGGATGTGGTGAATGAAACACGGTAGTTTCTACCCCTGAAGGTCGTCTCGGCAATATTGCACCGATAGCCCATAACCGTATCGGTAGTGTCCGGCAGAATCCGCCATTCAAATTCCGGGATCGGCTCGGAGTATTCATACTCCACATTGACAATCATCTGTCTGGATGTCAGTATGCCTTTCCCGGGGTAATTCAGATAGTAATCATCATAGATCGCCTGTTGAGAATCCTTCATCCATGAATACACATTGATGCCTTTTTCCGTTCCATCATCTTCCATCCTACCTTTATACATCAACGAATCGCACCTGTTTGCAAAAACACTGTAATACCTGCTCATTTCAAGGCCTATCTCCAGCTTCTCGAGATCCGTCTTCCTTATGCTGCTGACGGTATCTATGGCAAACACATATTCGTACGTTACGGAAAGCATGTACTCCCCGATGCTCTTTTTTAAGGCCACATCCCTTACTTCGCAAGTGGTATCGAACTGACCATTGGAAACCATCGTTCCGGCAAAAAGCAGAAATAATGTCATTGTGATTTTGCGATTCATATTAAAAATACTTGAAATATTTTAGTTAAAGTCATATACTTCAATTCCATTGTGGTTCAAAAAAAATCTAAACCGACGAAATTAATTTACCTGACTCACAGCAACTTATAACTTGACTTTCGGGGTAAATCTAAACTGTACGCCTAATTGGCTATCAATCAATCAACTAAGCCACAATGAGTTCAGAGACAGTAGCCCCTTCCATAAACATTCTCATTCCGGCACCGAATACATTAAGAATCAGTAGATTAATATGATAAAAACACCAAAATCTTTCCTCCTCAGAACTTGTATTTGAGTTTTTAAAACATGTCGCGTTTCACTCGAGTTCCAGAGGGGGAACGTAAGGTCTTCGTAATTTCTCGCGGTCTTCCGCCGTCATCGCCCTTATCTTTTTCGTATCAAGATCCATTATTACATTACAGGTCATTCCGTGTTGCTCGGAAAGTCCAATGGGATCGTCCCATTCCTTGCGCTTGAGCTTAGCCACTTGACTGCGACCGGTCCGTCTTACGAAAGAGGGGGTGTAAAGGTAAATCGGCCCGCTCTCTTGCGATATCCCTTCCGCCTCCCAACTGAACATACCCGTCGATTCCTCAACCTTCAGTATCAGACCGGGCAATCCCCGGAACTTCCACGGTCCGAAGGAAAACGGTATCTCCATAGTGAACCAGACCCTGTAACTCCTCCCGCGAAAAGAGGTCTCTGCAGCATTGCATTCATAACCGAGCACTTTGGTCGAAACGGAATCGGGAAGGAATTTCCATTCGAATATCGGTAAAGGCTCGCAGTATTCGTATTCGGTATTTACGATATTG
>JALCST010000011.1 GCA_022653675.1 Bacteroidales bacterium
TTATTGATTGTCAGCATTGACATATTTTTATTGTTTGATGTCGGCCGCTTTGGCGGTCGTCGTAAGGTTATCGTTTTTATACTCTTTTCTCCATCCTGTGAATCCGAAGATTGCTAGAATCAGGTAGGCAAGGCTTACGAGAGGAAGGAACAGTATGCCGGAAGCAAGGTAAAGGGCGATTTGCGTCGTATCGACTGCAAACCATACGATCCAGCATTCGAGATGCTTTTTTGCGGATAGCATTTGTGCGACCAGCATACCTACTGTGGCGAAGGCGTCGAGATAGGGATGGGGGTCGGGCTGGAAAGCGTCAGGCCAGAAGCCCGGGCTTTCGCGCAGGAAAAGTCCCCAAAGCATTCCTATGAAGAGGATCATACCCGCCCAGAACCCGCGGTGCAGCCAGTCCATCGTGGAAACTTTCAATGCCCCACCGGCCGTGGATTCGTCATCTTTCGGATGGGTCCAGCGCCAGTTGCCGTATATCGTGATCGCTATCGATATGGGCTGGAGAAGCATGCTCGAATAAAGATGCTTCTGCATGAACAGCATGAACAGAAGTACGTTGTATGCGTAACCAACGTAAAAGTTTGCCACCTTGCCCTTGGCGGCGAGGAATACGCAGGCCAGGCCGGCTGCCACGGAAACCAGTTCCAGCCAGCTTACGCCGTAACCTGCAAGTGAAAAAACTATGTTGTCGATGTCGAACATGAGCCGGTTGTCAGATTGGTTATCCTATGCTTCCCTCCAGCGATACCTGGAGCAGTTTCTGCGCTTCAACGGCGAATTCCATCGGAAGCTTGTTGAGCACTTCCTTGGCGTAGCCGTTTATTATCAGTCCTACCGCATTCTCCTCGGTTATGCCCCTTTGGCGGCAGTAGAACAGTTGGTCCTCGTTTATCTTGCTGGTGGTTGCCTCGTGTTCGAGCACCGCGGTCCTGTTGTCGCTCTCTATCACGGGGAAGGTATGGGCGCCGCACTTGTCGCCGAGGAGCAGGCTGTCGCATTGGCTGAAGTTCCTCGCATTGGTTGCACCGGGAAGCATTTTGACCATACCTCGGTAGCTGTTCTGGCTGTGTCCGGCCGAAATGCCCTTGCTAATTATGCGGCTGCGGGTGTTCTTTCCTATGTGTATCATCTTCGTGCCGGTATCCGCCTGCTGGTAATTGTTCGTGACGGCCACGCTGTAAAATTCGGAGACGCTGTTGTCCCCCTTGAGTATGGTGCTCGGATATTTCCAGGTTACTGCGCTGCCGGTCTCGACTTGAGTCCAGAAAAGGCGGCTGTTGTCACCCTTGCATATGCCGCGTTTGGTTACGAGGTTCAATATCCCGCCCTTTCCGCTGGCGTCGCCCGGATACCAGTTCTGGACGGTGCTGTATTTCACTTCGGCATCCTTTTCGACCACTATCTCCACTACGGCGGCATGCAATTGTGCTTCGCTTCGCATTGGAGCGGTGCAGCCTTCGAGGTAGCTTAGGTACGAGCCTTCGTCAGCCACGATCAGGGTGCGTTCGAATTGCCCTGTGCCCAAGGCATTGATACGGAAGTAGCTGGAAAGTTCCATTGGACAGCGGATACCTTTCGGTATGTAACAGAATGAGCCGTCACCGAAGACGGCCGAATTCAATGCGGCGTAGAAGTTGTCGGCTATTGGTACGACCGTTGCGAGGTATTTCCTCACCAGATCCGGATAGTTATGGACCGCCTCGTTGAAGCTGCAGAATATGATGCCCTTCTCCGCCAGGTTTTCCCGGAAGGTGGTCTTGACCGACACCGAGTCGAATACGGCGTCTACCGCTACTCCGGCAAGTATGTTGCGCTCGTGAAGGGGAATGCCAAGCTTGTCGAACGTTTCGGCCACCTTGGGATCTATTTCCTTTTTCCCTTCGCCTGTATTTCTCTTTACGGGAGCCGCGTAATAACTTATGTCCTGGAAATCTATCGGGGGTACGGTGACGTGTCCCCAAGTCGGCGCCTTCATCTTTTGCCATTGGCGGAAAGCCTTGAGGCGGAATTCGAGAAGCCAATCAGGTTCTTCCTTCTTGGCCGAGATCTGATGTATTATGTTTTCGTCCAATCCCTTAGGGATGACGTCCTGTTCGACTTGAGTCACGAATCCCTCCTGGTATTCGTTAGCCGCTATTTCTTTCAGCAAATTATTTTTTTCTGACATTGCTCTGCAAAGTTAAACTATTTTGGCAAACCCTATTTTGACAAAATCTGGGATTGTATGTACATTTGTAGTGCTATGACAGACAATATCAATAAATATACCGCCCTTGAAAGGCTTTACGAAGGGACTGATTATGAGAATGGTCGGGAACTGACATTCGTGACGGGGGAATATGGAGGAACCGGTATGCAGTCGCTGCTGCTCGAAGGCGTTGATTTCGATCTTACGTTTACCCCGCTAAAGCATTTGGGAAGGAAGGCAGTGCTGTCGGCCATAGGCGGGCTTTACGCGCAGTTATGCAAGCCCCGCGGCCTTTCGGTGGTGCTTGGGCTTTCCTCAAAGCTCTCTTTCGATAATGTCAGGGAACTTTGGTCCGGCATGGTATCGACTGCGAAAGAGCATGGGATCAAGGAGCTGCATCTGGATATGAAGCCTTCTCTGACAGGCCTGGCTATTTCGCTCGATGCCGTCGGCGACCGCGTCATGGATTTCGCTCCGTTTGCCGACATGGACCTCGTATGTCTTTCCGGTAATGTCGGAGGAGCTTTTTTCGGGCAGCAGGTGCTCCTGCGTGAAAAAGAGGTTTATTCCAAAGCCGGCAATGCGGCTAAACAGCCGGATCTTACACCTTATAAAAATGTAGTGGGTAATTTTCTCAGCCCTGTCATGTATACGGACGTGGTCGACAGGTTCAGGGAATTCGGTGTGACACCGACGGGCGGTGTTTTCCTTTCGGTCCCTCTTGCCAACGGTGTAAAGGAATTGCAGGGAAGGAGCGGGTTCGGCGTGAAAATCTATACCGACAGGATACCTCTCGACCCCGGGACCGGGGAAGCTGCCGAAGAGTTTCATATGGATGCCATGACTGCTGCCTTGAACGGGGGCGACGATTACCGTTTTTTGTTTACCGTTCCCATAGGTCAGGTGGATACCTTGAAGAAGGATTTCCAGGATTATGACATAATAGGGCACCTTGCACGTCCTGAGGTCGGGGCGGTAGTGGTCGTCTCCGACGGGGTGGAACTGAAGCTTCGCGCCCAGGGTTATGCGGACGAACCGGACCCCGGGGACGATGCCCCGGAAATGGAAGTGTAAACGTTTACAAGCGTTTGAATAATAATAGTCAGATGATATATTTCGATAGCGATTATCTCGAGGGTGCTCACCCCAAGGTGATCGAACTCCTTGGAAAGACAAATCTGGAACAGACCGTAGGATACGGTGAAGACCCGTATTGCGAAGAGGCACGCGGCATAATAAGAAAACTCTGCACCGTTTCCGGACAGCCTTCCGATCCGGAGAAGATGGGGGTCCACTTCCTCATTGGCGGCACGCAAACCAATACGACGGTTATAGCATCGATCCTGAGACCTCACCAGGGCGTCCTATGTTGCCTGAGCGGCCACATCAACGTCCACGAATCGGGAGCCATCGAATCCACCGGGCACAAGGTGCTCGGAATCGCCGGCTCCGACGGAAAAATCTCCGCCGAAGAGGTACGGGAAGCATACGACGAACATTGGAACGATGCGAACCACGAGCACATGGTACAACCAGGCATGGTTTACATATCGAACCCGACGGAATACGGGACGCTGTATTCTAAAAAAGAACTTACGGATCTCCACGATACCTGCCGTGAGCTACACCTTCCTCTCTTTCTGGACGGGGCACGTCTCGGCTACGGCCTGATGTCCGATGCGAACGACTTGACCTTACCGGACCTGGCACGTCTCACGGACGTGTTCTATATAGGCGGAACAAAAGTGGGCGCTTTGTTCGGCGAGGCGGTTGTCATTACCGATCCGGCGTTGGATGTGGATTTCCGTTATATAATGAAGCAGCGCGGCGGAATGCTGGCCAAGGGCCGCCTTCTCGGATTGCAGTTCAAGGCCTTGCTCGAAGACGGGCTTTACTTCAGGATATCGAAGCATGCCGACGGGCTTGCAATTAAGCTTCGCGATGCATTCATAGGCGCCGGCTATCAGATGCTGATAGATTCGCCCACCAACCAGCAGTTCCCGATATTGCCGGACGAAGTGATAGCGAAATTGCGGAGGAATTTCTCGTTCGAATTCTGGTCGAGGATTGATCCGACGCATTCGGCCGTTCGCTTCTGCACCAGCTGGTGTACACCAGAATCTTCGGTGGATGCTTTAATCGAAGCCCTTTAGTTTTTTCCAGAATCCGGAGCGGGAACTCAACGGATATTTGTGCCTGAAGTTGAAGCGTTGCCCCGAAGGTTCCCGTATGACCCTGTCGGCATGCGGTATGTCGCGGACTCTCGAACGGATGTCCAGAAAATTCAGAACGGGGTCGTCGGTATTGCGGTAATCCGTGACATCGATTCCCAAATCTTGCGGTACTTCGCATTTTTCAGGTTGGAACGTGTTTATGAAAACCGCTGCGTCCATATCGATTCCGCGGTTTGCCAGAGCTTCCATCATACCGCATGCGAATGCTCCTCCCATGCTGTGCGAAACGAACCTGAGAGGAAGTTTCGCATGAAGCAACGCGTTGCATTGGCTTTGGCATGCATACAGGTTTCCGTCCAGTATCCTTTTCAATGCTACGGAAAACATGTCGTAACCGACATTCGTGAAAAACGGCTCCTCTCCGTCGCCGAAATATTCCAGGGCATCGGTTACGAAGCCTTTGCCCCAGTAGGCTTTTCCGCCTATTGGAGACCCGAATGCCAGCAACCCGTTCACGAATACTATCATTACGTTGCAAAGTTAGCAAACGGTGGATATGTAAACCGAAAGGAGGAACATTTTTTCGGTTTTGAATTTAACTTTGTGCCTCCGTTCTGGACAAATGAGAAAAAATAAAAAGATAGCCGCCGGTTCGGCGATGGCATTCATACTGCTGATGGGTATCGTCAGCATGTTTTCGGATATGACCCACGAAGGGGCTTCGAGCGTGCTCGGTGCTTTTCTGAGCTTGGCGGGAGCAAGTGCCGCCGCCATCGGATTCACTTCCGGATTGGGCGAATTGGTGGGATATTCGCTGAGGCTCCTGACCGGCATCGTCGCGGACAAGACCAAAAAATATTGGCCAATGGTTATTGTCGGTTATATAATCGACATGGCTGCTATCCCTGCGTTGGCGTTGATCCCTAAAGGCGGCTGGATGGCCGCCTGTTGCCTGATCATAATCGAACGTGCCGGCAAAGCCATAAAGAAGCCGGCGAAAGATACGCTGGTATCGTTCGCCGCAAGTCAGGAGGGTCAGGGAAAAGGATTTGCAATCCAGGAATTCCTAGACCAGATAGGCGCATTCATCGGACCCCTGATATTGTACGTAACTTTGAGCCTTAAAGGTGTCGTTGACCCGTTCGCATCGTATTCCATCTGCTTCGCCATACTCGGTATCCCTGCCGTGATAACAGTCGCCCTGGTGTTTTTCTCGAAGCGAAAGTTTCCTAATCCGGAGAAATTCGAACCGGAAACCAAAAATGTGCAGCCGTTCAGGCTGAACAGGCAGTTCCTGCTTTATATCGTAGCCATAAGCCTGTTTGCAATGGGGTACGTTGATTTCAACCTCATAACTATGCATACGGCAAAACTGGGAATGATCGGTGAGAAGTCGCTTCCTTTACTTTATGCCTTGGCTATGGCGATAGATGCCTTCTCGGCGCTTTTCTTCGGTTACCTATTCGATAAGATAGGGGTAAGGACGCTGGCAATTTCCACGGCCATAGCCGCCCCTTTCCCGTTCTTGATTTTCGGGACCACCGGTAAAACGGCATTGATAGTCGGTGTCGTTCTTTGGGGCATAGGCATGGGTGCCCAGGAATCCATAATGAAGAGCGCGGTGGGTGCCGTAGTTCCGAAAGCAGGACGTTCCACTGGTTTTGGTATATTCCAGACGGCTTTCGGCGTGTTCTGGTTCCTCGGCAGCTGGCTTATGGGAATTCTTTACGACCACAACATCACCGCCATGATCATATTCTCCGTTGCCGCCCAACTCTCGGCGATCCCGTTCTACCTGTTGTCCGCAAGAAAGCATTGATTTGCTTGGCGCACGAACGATGCGTCATTTTATGAAGTTTCAAAACGAAATATATTCTTTCATTATATAAGCTTTACTTATATAAATAATCAATAATATTTTAAAAAAAGATAAATTTTATCTTAAAATATTATTAAAGTAAATATTTTGTTATAATTTTACGAAATAAAAAAATATAGTCATGAGTTCGACAATCAAAAATAAAATCGTCGCCGCCTTGGCGATCGCAGCTTTTGTCTTTTCCGGAAGCATACCGGCTTTTGCCCAATCTTCCAAACACAAATCCTCTAGGAAGGGGAAACAGGTCACGGCCCAATTGACAATGGAACCTACGCAGCCGGCGGGATGGAAATCCCCGGATACCGCCAAGCTTTATCCGGATACCTGTGCCGACCGCTCTTCCGAACCATATGTTTCGAGATATCCTGACATACCGATAATAGATGCGCACACCCATGCCGCCGGCAAATGTTCAACCGTGAAGAGCTATTTGAGAGTAAGCGAAATAATAAAGAAAGAATATCATTCCGACCTGGCTTGCTGGATCAATCTCGACAAATGGGTGGATCCCATAACGTCTGTGGATTCCATCGTGAAAGCTTCCGACTGTAGAATGCTGTGTTCTTTCGGGGACTATGACGTCCATATATACACGGCAAGAGAGATAGCCCAAAAAAAGAAGGAAGGATACTTGGGATGCAAATTTTGGTTCGGTCCGTATTACAGGCGCATGACCGACAGTACACATCTTATTAAATATATAGATGACCCGCGTCTTGCCACGATGTTCAAGGCGATGGAAAAGTCCGGTATGCCGATGACTTCGCTGCATATCGCGGACCCCAACGGCCCTTTTTCCGACAGAGGCGAATGGTGCGCCGATCCGGTTTTTTTCTGGGGACAGATAAGGTCGCTTGAGAATGTGGTCAGGAAATATCCAAAGCTTACCTTCGTCATTGCTCACGGCGCGTGGTTGAATAACCAGGATGCCCAACTGGATTATATGAGATACCTTCTGGATACGTATCCCAATTTATATATCGACATAGCAGCGACTTTCCAGTATTATCGTTTGCTGGACCGCAATAACCTGCGCGACTTCATGATAAGGTATGCCGACAGGATAATCTACGGTACCGACGTATCCGACGAAAGCGAGGGGGATCCGGAGGGAATAGCCGCCCGGTATGCAAGGACCTTCAGGATCCTGGAAACGGCCGATACCGTCAAAGGAGGTGGCTTTTTCAGCGGTGCCGATGTGAAGGGGCTCAACCTTCCGCGTGTGGTCCTTGAAAGGATCTATTACAAAAACGTACTAAGAATTTATTCGCTTTCGTTGAAAGACGGTAAGCTGATTATGGAGAAATAATATAAGCCCTAAGTCCCGGTTCAAGACTCTTTTTTCCGGTTTCTCTTGGTCTCTAGATCTATGCTCATGCTGTGCATTGCATCGAACAGGGCATCGGCTATGCGCTGTTTCTCTTCGGCTTTTGGACGGGATGGATCGAAGGTAACGCTTGGGCCAATTCTCATTTTCTGATTCTTGCGGCTTATATAAATAGGATAGAATGTTATCTGCTTGCCGGTTTCCCGGTAATACAGGTTCCCGATCTGGGCGAAGCCGGTGTACAGTTGAGATACCCCTTCGCTTTCATACGATTTCTTTTCGGGGAAAAGCAGTATGTTGTCGTCCTGTTCCAATGCTTTCACCGTATTGTTGAATGTTTCTATCACTTCTCTTACGCCGTCCCGGTATACGGGAATCGGTCTCATGGACTTCAGGACGTAAAGCACGATATTCTTGAAAATGCCCGGCAATTTCTTGCGTATTTTTACCGGGACCCAACCGAACATTCTGTTGATGCCCGGCCTCAACTGTGCTTCCACTTTCTCCGGCTCAAGCATCTTGTTGATTATCCATGGCCTGAAAAAGAAGGGTAGATGCAAAACGCAAACGATGGGGCCGTAGATTTCGAGATGGTTGGAAACGAATACCACTGGCCCCTTGGATTCGTCCACGCTTTCGACATTTTCAGCCTTGCATCTGAAATACGGTTTTATTATCCATGCTATGACCCTTACACCGAACTTCTTGCGTTCGTTCGTGAGGTATCTGGTCAAGGCTTTCTTGAAAGCCCCGACGTCCTCGTTCCTGTCTTTCCTCTCGGCGAAAAGGTGGAGACGTTTCGCCAGCGTGTCGTCCATCGGTTCCACTACGGCTGCGAAGTAAGCACTGACCAGGAATATCAGAGGTGCGAGCAGCATGGAATCGTAAAAGATCTCTTCGGAAATATTGGCCAATGTGGCGGAAACCGTCAGGATTATGAGAATGGCGGTGGAATAGGCCTGTCCCACGCAGATGCTGCGCTTGTCGAATGTATCCATTACCTCCGGATCCTTGTCCGCCACGTATCCGAGCAGCATTTTCATGTTGGAGTGGAGGTTGTTCAGGATCGAGATCATTATGCAGAATGCGAAGCAGAAGAGTACCAGCGAAAGCCATAGGGAATGGATGACCTTGAAATAGGTAAGCAGCGCGGTGGTGATCCATACCAGAACACCCGAAGCGAACATCGACGGGTCATCATATCTTGCATTCAATTTTCGGACTATCAGAAAATAAAGCAGAAAGGTAACCACAATGGTGAATACGGCGAATATGGCTATTGCTGCGAGGGATATCCAAGGATTATCGCTGTAATGCATTACCAGGGTAATGAATGCGCAGTAAGTGAAAATGTCGTATGCGATGTAGAAGTTACTGCTCATCCTGTAGTAGTACTTGTAAGCAGTATTTTCGTTCGCTTCGCCATAGACCGTGCGGCACTGGCGGTTCAATGCGGCCAAACTTATCAGATGCCTTATGAAAAGAAGGACCAGCATGCAGGAAGCTCCTAGCATGCCGTTGAGTCCGAGTGCGGTAAAGAGAAAAGCCGTCGCGAGTACCGCCGCACCGTAGACGGCAGTGCTCAGGACATATGTCTTTGAAAGATGAGGCATTTCTAAAACGGGACCTTTCATAGATGCAAAGTTAATAAAAGTGCTATGTTTTGTCTACATTTGTAACCGTTCAGGCCGGTATCATCGTATGGGTAATCTAGTTTTTATATTGCGTGCAGCTTCGGCTTCTGCCTGGATGCTTATTTCAATTGCCTTTTGTTCCGGGTGCGGAAGGAATATGCCTTTAGGAAAGAGTTACGACGTTTGCGTCTACGGAGGGACTTCCGCCGGTGTAGTGGCCGCCGTGTCGGCAGCGCGCATGGGCTGTTCCGTACTTCTCCTGGAGCCTTCCGGTCATCTCGGAGGCATGACTTCCGGAGGTCTTGGATTCACGGACATAGGCAACGAACAGGTCGTTACCGGCATAGCCAGGCAGTTTTATCGCAAGATCGGTGCGCACTACGGTACATTTGAATGCTTGGCTTTCGAGCCGCACGTCGCAGACAGCGTTTTCCGAACATTGGCTTCTGAAAAAGGGATAACCCTGGTAACCGGGAAGAGGCTCGTAGGAGTCAACGTAGTGCGTGGCCGGATAATTTCTGCTGAAGTAGCCGATACCGGAAACGGTTCCTGCGTCGATCGTGTCCGGGCGAAGGAATGGATCGACTGTACTTACGAAGGGGATCTGATGGCTGCCTCCGGGGTGTCCTATGTGGTCGGGAGGGAATCCGACTCCACTTATGGCGAGACCTGCAACGGGGTACAGATGCGCGACAAGCACCAGTTTCCCGATGGAGTGGACCCGTATTCGGTTAAAAATGATCCCGGCAGCGGTTTACTTTGGGGAATAGATACGATTCCGGATAAGTCGGCTAAGCAGGGAAGCGGGGATTCGGCAGTGCAGGCTTACAACTTCAGGGTTTGTCTGACCGACAGCGTTGAAAACATGATTCCCATTGACCGTCCGGAAGGCTACGACCCTTCGAGATACCGGTTGCTGGTGCGGCTGATTGAAGCGCAGCCGGACAAGCGCGATCTGGGCGATTACCTATATTTCGGGATGCTGAGGAACCGTAAGGCCGATATAAACGACAACGGCGCCTTTTCGACCGATATGATCGGTTACAGCCGTGCCTATCCGGAAGCGTCTTACGGTGACAGGAAGGATATTTTCCGCATGCACGAGGAATATACGAAAGGACTTCTATACTTTCTTGGACACGATCCGGAAGTTCCTTCCGGAATCAGGAAACAAATGCTGCGTTGGGGATATCCCAAGGACGAATTCGTAAATGACGGGCATTGGCCTCCTCAGCTTTATGTCCGCGAAGCCAGGCGCATGTCGGGGGGATATGTAGTGACGCAATCCGACTGCGAGGGAAAGGTTTCTGTCGGTGACGGAATAGCTATGGCGGCATATGCCATGGATTCCCACAATTGCAGGCGCATGGTGATCGTCAAGGACGGAAAGGCGATGGTGAAGAACGAGGGAGATGTGCAGGCCGGAGGATATCCGCCTTACCGGATCCCTTACCGGGCCATAGTACCTTTGAGAGAAGAATGCGTGAATCTGCTTGTCCCCGTCTGTCTTTCCGCCAGCCATATCGCTTACGGTTCGATACGTATGGAACCGGTTTTTATGGTCCTCGGACAGTCGGCAGGGATGGCGGCGGCGCTTGCCGTCGAAGACCGGGTAGGATGCGTTCAGGATGTCGGGGTTGCCATGATCGGAGATATCATTTCTAAGGATCCGTATCTAGACGGTACCGCACCGGATGTCATTGTCGACGATTGTGATTCGGCCGTGAAGGCTACTTCGGGATGGGTGCTGCGGAAGCATGCCGGATGTTACGGGCCGACGTTTCGCGAGCTTGGTGTGGGCCCTCAGGCAACCCCCGGTCCTGAGGAGTGTGTGCGCTATGAAATCTCTGTCCCGAAAAGCGGTTTATATGATATTTACGCATACCAGTTGCGTTACATATGGAATCGTAGCCGGTACTGTACATACCGGTTGTGGAACGGAACGGAACACAAGGTGACCCTGGATCTTGGAAAGCTGTACTTCGAGGGGCAGACTTCGGGCGAATGGTCTCGGCTCGGCGAATTCTACTTCGAAAGGGACTCAGTCGCCGTCCTTACTCTTTCCGGGGAAGGAATTGACGGGACCGTTACCGCCGATGCGATATTGTTGACTTCAAAAAAAGAATAAAATGAAATTACATCAATACGAATTTTATCTGTTCGACATTGACAGGACACTCTTCGATTTCGAGACTAACGCCAAGGCTTCGATGAAGATGTGTCTGGCGGATTTCGACGTGCCGGTAGGGGATTATGAAAAGTTCTGGGCGGATTACCAAGTGATAAACAAGCATTACTGGAACCTTTACGAAAGCGGCAAGATAGATAAGGATACCTTGAGAAGCCAGCGGATATACCAGGCGATAAAGCAGATACTCGGTATCGACGACCAGGGGTTCTCGAATCGTCTTGAGGCCGGATATCTGTGGCACATGGGTGAAATGAATGGCATGATGCCGCATGCGAAGGAGGTCGTTGTGGAACTGAAACGGCGTGGCAAGCGTTTGGGAATCGTATCGAACGGATTCCATGAGGTTCAGTACCGCAAGCTCCGCACATGCGGCATCAGGGAATATTTCGATGTGGTGGCGATATCCGACGAAATAGGTGTGGTGAAACCGGCTCCCGGCATATTCGGTTATGCTATGAATGTTCTCGGAGGCACGAAAGGGAATACCATCATGGTAGGTGATGATCCGGAAGTAGACATCGAAGGGGCGCAGGTGTTCGGGATAGACCAGTATTATTACAATCCCGGTCATGTTCCTTGCGACTGCGCCCCTACGTATGAGGGTGACGACTTGAGGGATCTCCTTTAGCTGTCAGGCTACCAGTGGTCCGTTAACTATTTTCATTAGAAGTTTCTGGAGGGATTCCTCTTCCTTTGCATCGAGATGGCTTCTGATACGTTTAAGGTAAGATGCCTGTATGTCGCGCCAGCTCGTGCAGATCTCCTTCCCTTTTTCAGTCAGGGCGATTCTTGCGCTTCGCTTGTCCCTTTCCAACTTCCTTCGTGAGACGAATCCGGAATCTTCCATGCGCTTTATTTGTGAGGAAATGGTAGCCTTAGTCAGGTTGAGGGTTTTTGCAAGTTCAGAGACGGTTGTTTGACCCTTGTTGTCTATGGTTCTCAGATATGAGAGCTGTAAATATGTCAGCCCCTTTCCCTTCAAACCGTTGGCGACACGTGAAGATGATTTGAATAGATAGTCCTCTATGACGCTTATGGGATCAACTTCCGAATCCATGCTGCAAATATAGCCCGATTAATTGTTTCCGGGCGCTTTTTTTTCTTTTTCCTTAACTTCAGCCTTGAGATATTCTTTTTCCCAGATAGGTTGGGTAAGATCGCTCAGCTCGCGGTCGTAGTCATCGAAGTGTTTCACATATTCTTCTTCCGACATTATGTCCTGTGCAACTTCGTTCTCACCGTTCGTGTTGTCTGTAAGGATTGCTTTTTTGAAATTAAGATAGTGATCCCTTATAGAGCACGGCATCAACAGGTTGCTCGAATGCATCTTGTCGTTCAGGCTGTATTCGTTCTGCCATTTGCGACCATTCTTCATGAGGGTACTTTCGTATGCGTCCTCCAGGGTCTTGCCTTCGTCGTAGAGTTTGAGTATGTTGTCGGTATAATAAGGTACGAAAACGCACGGCATGACATTGCCGTTCCAGTCTATGTAAACGTATCCGCCGTTTCCACCATATGCCACGCATCCGCTTGCAAGGACACCGCTGTTCCAAAAATCGGCTACACAGTGTTTTTTGTCGTGCATCTGATGTTCCCATTCCCTATAGAGGCGTACCCTGTCCTTAGGTTGTACCATAAGGTCGAAGACGTCTTTTCCGCGGCCTATCGGCATGAACTGGAACTGCCACATGTAGGATATTCCCTGCTGTTCGAAATAGAAATCGTAGAATTTGTCCTCAAGCAGAAGTTCCGCATTTTTCGATGTGGAGGTAACCGATACACCGAAAGGAACCCCGACTTCGCGCAGGTTTGCGAATGCCTGCAGTATCTTGGCATAGGTCCCCTTTCCGCGCCTGGCATCCGTCTCTGCCTCGTAACCTTCGACGGAAATGGCAGGCGATGCGTTTCCGAGCTCGGCGAGCCTGGCTGCGGTTTTCTTGTCAATCAGGGTGCTGTTGGTGTAAAACATGAAGTACATGTCCGGATATTTCGCGAACAGGTCGAGAAGACCCTTGTCCCCATCCTTGTACATAAGTGGTTCGCCTCCACTGACCACTACGAATGTTCCGCCGGTTATGTCCCTGAATTCGCGGACTATTCTGTCTGTTACGTCGAAGGAGAGGTGTGGTGAAGTATGGGGATCGCTGCATGCATAACATCCAGAGCAGTGCAGGTTGCATGCCTGAGAAGGTGAAATTACCAGAAAGCTCGGGGCGTTGTATCCGTGTTTATCGATATAGCTGTCGTTCGCTTTCTGTTTTTCTACGTTCGCACTCATCATTCCGTCGTATGCGAATATGTTGACCAGCTTGTCGATGGCTTCTTTGGAAATGTCGTGTTTCCTTATGTTCTTCATCAGGCAGTTTATGAGTGCGCTTACGAAGTCGTATTTCTTTTCTTGTACGGCCGGCAGGTTTTTGGTATTGTTTGTAACGATGTTTTTGTAAAGTGCTTTTTCGATCTCTTTGACCAACATGGGACTGAGAACGGGATTCTGGGTCGCTTTGGTCATGAATTCGAGCATTTTTTTGGTATCCATTTTATTATAGTATTAATATTAGATTAATTATTTCGACAAAAGTAGTTAGATTATTCTAACTATATACGGGATCAAATGTTTGTTTTTTCCTAATAAATCGTGAAAAACGCTTATTTCATGTTTTTTTATTGCTGTTTTACGTTTACGATGAGTTGGAAATATTCAGTTATATTTACGATTCGTAATCATCATATATGGATCGAATCAAAATATTCCATGCCTGCGAAAACAACCTTAAGGACATTTCGCTCGAGATCCCGAAAAAGCGGATCACTGTTTTCACCGGGGTATCCGGTTCGGGCAAGACCTCCCTTTGCCTGGATACCATTGCGGCTGAATCGCGAAGGGAACTGAACGACACTTTTCCAAGTTTCGTCCAGCAATATCTGCCAAAATATGGCAGGCCGAAGGTGGAAAGGATCGAGAATCTTCCTGTTACAATACTCATAGAACAGAAAAAACCTTCTCCGAACAGCCGTTCGACGGTAGGCACCTATACGGATATATATGCCTTGCTGCGGCTGCTCTTTTCCCGTGTAGGGAAGCCTTTCATAGGTTATTCGGATTGCTTTTCATTCAACCATCCTGCTGGCAGCTGCCCGCGTTGCGGTGGCCTCGGAACCGTGACGGACCTGGACATACACAAGCTCGTGGATTTCGACAAATGCCTAAACGACGTGGATGTTATCCATTTCCCGACATTCACTACCGGTGCCTGGCGCTGGAAGCGTTACGCATACAGCGGTCTGTTCGATCTCGACAAGAAAATCCGCAATTACAGCAGGGAGGAACTCGACCTGTTTCTCTATTCGCCGCAGGTCAAGCTCAAGGATCCCCCTCCTAACTGGCCTAAATCGGCGAAGTTCGAAGGCATATATCCCCGTATGTACCGCAGCATAATCCCGACCAAGGAGGGGAAGCGGCAGAAAAAGGTGCTCGATCTCATGGCCTGTACCACGGTTTGTCCCGAATGCCACGGGACGCGTGTCAATGCCAGGGTCCGCAGTTGCCTGATAAACGGCCGCAACATAGCCGAGGTCGTGGATATGCCGATATCGGAAGCGGTCAGGTTCGTCGCTTCGGTGGAAGATCCTCTTGCACCGGACTTGAAGGAGGAGTTATACAAACGTTTGAAAGCGCTTGAGGAGATAGGATTGGGTTACATCTCCCTAAGCCGTGCGACCGGTACCCTGTCCGGTGGCGAGGCCCAGAGGATCAAGATTGCGAAATACATAAATTCCGCACTCACGGATATGGCCTATGTTCTCGACGAGCCGAGTGCGGGACTCCATCCTCAGGATATCTCCCGTATGCAGGCGTCGCTTCGCGGGCTTCGCGACCACGGGAATTCCGTGATGATCGTGGAGCATAACAGGGATATAATTTCCATGGCCGACCACATAGTGGACGTTGGTCCGGCTGCGGGAAGTCACGGCGGCGAGATAATGTTCCAGGGAGATTACGAAGGCCTGCTCAGTTCCGCGACGGTCACCGGCAGGATGCTCAGGCAGCATATCGCGCTTAAGGACGAGGAGAGTCCGCTTAGAACCCCGTCCGGATTTTTCCACGTCGAACATGCCACATTACATAACCTGAAGGACGTCGCAGTGGATTTGCCGAAAGGCGTCCTGACGGTGATAGCCGGGGTTGCCGGTTCTGGTAAAAGTTCCCTCATGGAATACTTCCAGACCAATTATTGTCCCGAAGCCGTTTTCATAGGCCAAAAGGATATAGGTATAAACATGCGTTCCACCCCGGCCACCTATCTGGGGATATCCGATACCATAAGGCTTCTCTTCGCCAAGGAGAACGGGGTATCTTCGCAACTCTTCTCGTTCAATTCGCTCGGCGCCTGCCCGGCATGCAAGGGAAAGGGTATCATTGTCTCGGATATGGCCTTCATGGAATCCATAGAGACCGTATGCGACGTATGTCATGGTACCAGATACTCCGGGGAAGCGTTGAAATACAAGTTCCATGGAAGGAATATAGCGGAGGTGATGGACATGTCGGTGGAAGAGGCATACGATTTCTTTATGGCCGCACGTGTTTCCCTGTCAGGGAACGGCGTTCTTTTCGGGCCAAGGTTGCAATCTCTCATGAAAGTAGGCCTTGGTTACCTTCATTTGAACCAGGCCATGACGACACTTTCCGGAGGGGAGCTACAGCGGGTGAAACTGGCTAGCCAATTGTATCGCAGGGGAGATGTGTTCATCCTCGACGAACCGACGGACGGGCTTCACCTCGACGATGTCCGGAAGCTCCTCGACCTTTTCAACGAAATGACCGATTCCGGCAATACGCTTTATCTCATCGAACACAGTTTGGATGTTATGGCCCAGGCTGATTACATAGTGGAAATCGGTCCGGGAGGCGGTGACGACGGCGGCGAACTTATTTTCTCCGGCACCCCACGCTCCATGCTTTCTTGCGCCGGTTCGGTGACCGCCCCTTTCCTGCGCGCCGCCCTTGATAATTCGCAATAATCAGTCAGACCATGATTATTTACTGTCGTCGGTCAAGGTTTACTAGACCCAACCGGAGCTTCGACACCTTCAAACAAAAACAGGGTGCCGAAAAGAACTTTCAGCACCCCTTGTAGCGAGAGTCGGTCATGATCCGACGACCTCATGATTATGAATCATGCGCTCTAACCAGCTGAGCTACCTCGCCATCGATAATTGCCGTTATCGCGTGACCAAAACGCAAGTCATACCCCCGCGTTTTGAGTTTGCAAAAGTACATAAAAATCAATATTTACCAAAAAAAAGCGTAAAACGTCCTGCGTCACTTATCCGGCTTGACGCGGCCTGACAATGTCCGGGACTATCGTCTCAGGTAGTCCTTTTCCCATATAGGCTGGGTCAGGGAGCTGAGTTTCCTGTCGTACTCGTCCATTTTTTGCAAATATTCCCCGTCGCTCATTATCTCGTCTGCCTCGTTGTTCTCGCCGGAAGCCTGGGCGGTCAGGATGTTTTTGGAAAAGTTAATGTAATGATCACGTATCGAGCAAGGCATCAGTAAGTTCTGGGGATGCATCTTGTCGTTGATAGAATATTCGTTCTGCCATATTCGTCCTTTCCGCATGAATGTATTCATAAGGGCGTCGGTCATGGTCTTGCCTTCTTCGAAAAGTTTCAAAATGTTATCCGCACTGTAAGGAACGAATACGCAAGGCATTATGTCCCCGTTCCAATCGATGTAAATGTATCCCCTGTTTCCGCCGTAGGCCACGCATCCGTGCGTCAGCACCCCGCTGTTCCAAAAATCGGCTATGCAGTGCTTTTTCTCGTGCATTTGCGTCTCCCATTTTCGGTAAAGTAAAACCCTTTTGTCGGGAGGGACCACGAGGTCGAACACTCCTTTCCCGCGTCCGATGGGCATGAACTGGAATTGCCACATATATGTGGCGCCTTGCTGTTCGAAATAAAAGTCGTAGAAATCATCCTTGAGCAGTGTTTCGCAATTGCGTGAGGTGGCCGTGACGGATATGCCGAACGGAACGCCTGCCTTGCGGAGGTTGTCGAAAGCTTTCAACACTTTACCATATGTGCCTTTTCCACGCCTTCCGTCGGTTTCCTTTTCGAAACCTTCGACCGATATGGCAGGCGATACGTTGCCAAGTTCCGCGAATCGTTTCGCCATCTTTTCATCGATCAGAGTGCCGTTGGTATAGGTCATGAAGAACATGTCGGGATACTTTTCGAAAAGGTCGACCAGCGTCTTTCCTCCGTCCCTATACATATAGGGTTCCCCGCCGCTGACGACAACGAAGCTGGCCCCCCATTTGTCGCGTGTCTCACCGATGATGCGGTCGACAACATCGAAAGGAAGATGTGGCGAAGAGTCGGCCTCGCTGCAGGCATAACATCCGTAACAATGCAGGTTGCAGGCCTGGGAGGGGGAAATCGTTATGAAATTTGGGGCTGAAAAACCGTGCTCAGCTTTGAATTTGTCCCTTATCTCCCGTTTGGATGCTATATTCGACAGCATCGTATTTTCGACGAATATGCCGCTCAGCTTTTCGATTTCTTTGGAAGTTATCCATCCCTTGTCGAGATTACCGATGGCCATATGCAGCATGGAATCAACGAAGTCATATCTCTTTTCCTGTATGGCCTTCAAGTGGGTCTTATCATTTTCGACGATGCTCCTGTGAAGCTCCCTGTCCATTTTTTTGAGAATGGTTCTCCTGAACGGAGGTAATTTGACCGATTTGATCAGGAGATTTGTAAAATGACTGTTACTCATAGTAAATCATAGATTTTAAGCAAAAATAAGCCAATACTTCCAAGTTGTCAAGCTTTGGCAGGAAACTATTTTTCAAAAAGGCAATATCGTTGAACTAATAGGGAAAACATGCATTTGCGGATTATTGCTAAATTTGCCGTACTAAAACCTACATGACATGCCCGAAGAAGAGAAAAAGGACAGGGTGAAGTCTATTTTCCAGTTTCTCAAATTCACTATGTTCTCCGCATCCGCCGGAATCATAGAAACAGGATTGTTTTCCCTGCTGAGTTCAGTTTTCCATCTCAAATATTGGCCTTCGTATCTCCCAGCATTGATAGCATCGGTGCTATGGAATTTCACCCTCAACCGCAAGTTTACGTTCAAGGCTGCAAACAATGTTCCCGTAGCGCTCATGAAAGTAACGGTGTACTATTTAATTTTCACACCGCTGTCCACCTGGTGGGGGAACGCCCTGACCGAGGGGCTCCATTGGAACTATTATGTCGTCTTCGTAGGGACTTTGCTGATAAATTTCATAACGGAATTTCTCTACAGCAAGTTTTATACTTTCAGGGACGTGTTTATCTTCCCTTTCACGAAGTCTTATGTCGCCAAATGGGAAACCCGCCGTGCATTGAAGCGGGAGATGGCTGCGAAAGGAACCTCCGAGGCCGAATGAAGCTTCCCACAATGCAATCCTTTCCGGACCGCCTATCTTCCGCAGTCAGTTATGAGCTTTTTCATCTTGTCCCCTAGTGCTTTGTTCTCCGTAAGTTCTTCCAGAGTAACAGGCATGCGGAATTTCCAGTAGTGATGGACTTCTGCAGGGACGTTTATGCGTTCGTCCTTCGGGTCTCCGAATGTCGAGGATGCATCTATGGACATCCAGTCCTGAAGTGGAAGTATCGTGAGCATGGACGGCGAACCTAGATGATCGCGGATTATGCTTTCGCACTGGGAAGGAGTAGGCGTGCTGCCTCCGTTGGTTTCTTCGAGCCAGCCGCGAAGCGACGACGTGTCGTGTGATCCCGTAGTGCATACTGACAGGTAAGGATAGTCGGCCGGATTGCCTATATGTATATGCGGGTCTTTAGGCATGCGCTGGACTTCGAGAGACAATATCCGCAGTGTGGAAAGGACGTACGGAACGCATGAAGGAACCATTCCCAGATCTTCGGCACATGTCAGCATGTTGGTTGCGGAAATCAGTTCTGGCAGTTTCTGCATGGCCTTCTCCTGCCAGAATCCGTTGTGGCGGCTATAGAAGAAGTCATCGTAGAGCCTGTTGAATGCATTTTTCTGGTTCTCCGGAAGGTCCTTGTAGGAGTATGTGAATTGGGCGGATATGCGCGGGTGGAATTTCCCCGTCTGTTTGGGATCTTCCATGAAAAGGACTTCGGAAACGAGCGCCATTACGCCGTCGCAGAGATCGGCTGAGGAATGGGTGCATTTCAGTTCGCTTCCGTGTATCCCGAACCATGCCTCTATGGCTTTCTGCGTCGAGAAATCCGGCTTGAGAGTAAAGACGTCGAGTTCGTTGGAGTCCAGGAATGTTTCCTGGACGAAAGTACAGTCGTCGCCGAACATCTCCCTCAACTGATAAAAGCGTATGAAAGGCTTGGCGTCCCTTTCGAAATGGAAATCGAAGCCGTAGCCGAGCAGGTCTTCGTAGGAATACGGTATCGCCGGATTGAAATGCCCCATCAGCCCCGTGACCTCGGTGGAAGGGATTTCCCATATCCTGAAGAATCCCAGGATATGATCTATCCTGTATGCGTCACAGTATTCCGCCATTTTCATGAAGCGGCGTTTCCACCATATGTAGCCGTCGGAGGCCATCCTTTCCCAATTGTACGTCGGGAAACCCCAGTTCTGCCCCTTGACTGAGAAGTCATCCGGCGGGGCCCCGGCCTGGCAGTCCAGGTTGAAATAGTACGGTTCGGTCCATGCTTCCACGCTGTGGGGGGTAATTCCGATAGGGATGTCTCCCTTTATGGCCACACCGTGTTCGTGCGCATAGGCACAGGATGCCATGAGCTGCTTGTGCAGGTGGTATTGGAGGAAAATATGGTAACGCATCTCCTTGCCTGCCTTAACTTCTTCGTACATCTTCTTCACTAGCCTTTCGGAATACTTGGTGAATTTGCCCCATTTCGAGAAGTCTGCAGTGCCGAATCTGTCCCTTAAGGTACAGAATGCAGCATAGGGAAGCAACCATGATACGTTCTTCTTGTAGAAAGTATAGAATTCCGGTTCCGCCGTATCCGCTTCGCCGTCCTGTTCGAATATCGCCCTGAAGTATTTGGTTTTCAATCTCAATACGGCTTCGTAATCCACTGCCGGAAGCGCATTCAGCCTTTTCCTTTCTTCTTCTATCCCGTCCTGGTCCTTTTTCTTCTTGTTTTTAGGCTCCTTCGGTTTCAACGTACCCATGAGCGAAGGGTTGAGATAGATCGGGTGCAGAGCCATAATGGAGATCCCGCCGTAGGGGTAGGAGTCCGTCCATGTCAATGTTGAAGATGTATCGTTGACCGGGAGTATCTGTACAATGCTCTGTTTTGTTGCTGAAGCCCAGTCTACGAGCTGCTTGAGGTCGGAGAAGTCGCCAATGCCCCAGTCATCCTTAGAGCGAAGGGAGAAAACCGGCACTGCGGTTCCTGCGAAACGGGGTTCCCTGATCCCGAGGTTGCACATGGAGTATTCCATGCTGTATGTCTCGTGTACCTTGATATCAGGTATCTCGAATGTCCTGTTCCGACCCTCTTCCCAGGTTATCTCACCGGATTCCGAACGTTTTATGAATTTGAATTCTATAATTTTGCCGATATTCTCGGCCGGAAAATGCTTTTCCCATTTGGCTCCATAGACAGGAATCATCTCGACGGCTTTCGACGGGTTCCATGCCCCGAGGTCGTCGGCTGCGCCGCACATCAGGACAACCGAACCTTTTTCCACATTCGGAACCGTGACCCGGACGATGAGTTCCCTTGAATAAAGATGCGTGGGTGTCGAACCTTTGCACTGGTGCTGGAAGAATACCCCGGCGAACGGGGTAGAAAGGAAAGGAGCGGTGGGAGTATTCCCCTGCCATTCGTCGCACAATACTATGTTTTTGGTTATCGTGCTTATGGCCAGAACTCGCGGTTGGCCGACCTCGTACATCGTACCGCCACTCCCGTTGCGTACCAGATATTTGTATTTTATGATCCTTTCCTGGCGCGACGATATCCTTATCTCTTTTATCCAGTCTCCGTTCTCTATGTATTCCATCTTTATGGCGGACTTGGCTTCCCCGTTGCCTAATTCCGGTATAGAACCGCTTATGTAGACTTCCTGCCCAGGAACGGTGTTGAAATTTACTTTAAAAATTATCTGCATTGGTTGTAGGTTTTGCTTTTTTCACGGCAAAAATATAGAAAAAAATATCGAGATTGATAAATTATCCCTCCGAGCTTTGGAAAAAGGAAAATGAAATGGCACTAAAAAGAGCCTAGTTGTTAAATTTTAATATAAATTATATATTTACATTAAATTAATTACAAACCGCCATGTACCTATTCTCCTTGACTATGAATAACAGGCTCAATACTGCGAAAGGATTTCTCATAATTCTCCTATTCGCGCTGGCTCATGCCGTTACCTGCTTTCTGACTCACGGCACCAGGCTAGGTGACGGCATATGGCTGACGATCCTTACCATTGCCATGGTCTTTTGCCTCATCCGATTTTACCACAGTCCTTTCGACGTCTTTCTCGGGCTCGCATTCATGGCTGTTTTCGCAGGCTACTTCCTGGGAAGCAGCGGGGCGAGGTGGATGTCTTGTGCCAAGCCAGGATGGGGAATATGGAACAATGTCATCGTCACTTCGGTTACCACCATACTTCTAGGCACGGCAGTTTTGCTCGTGGTCCAGAAAAAGAAAAGGTGATGGACAATCCGCTGGAGAAAAAGAGGAATCTGGTCGGCTTTATAGAAATTTTCATAATAGCCGCCGTAGTCCTGTTGGCTAGGATACTGTTCGAATTCGATGCGCCCAAGGTCTTTTCCGAGGGAGGGGTGACTTTCAGCGCCGTTCTCCTGAAATTTCTGAACAATTATTCCCTGGTAATACTTGCGGTGCTGTTGGATCTGATACTTATTTATGTCATCACGCGGAATTTAAGCTACGGAGTGGCTCCCGTTAAGCGTACCCTGATGGAATTCGGAGGAATAGCCATCATTTCCATTATTATTGCGTTCCTTCAGAGAATCATGATGATGAATAAGCCTTTCGCACTCGACGTATATATGTTGATGTCGCTTATAGTGGCCTTTTTCATAAACACCATTTGCGTGACGCTGGCGGACCTGATATGCTACAACCGATGGAAGAACAGGCAGGCTCTCGACCTTGCCGTGAAAATGCGCAGCCAGGCCAACTACAAGTACCAGCTCCTAAAGAACCAGCTTAATCCCCATTTCCTGTTTAACAGTTTGAATGTTCTTGATTATCTCATACATACCGACCAGAATCGGGCGAGCGACTACGTGAAGAAGATGGCCAATGTTTACCGCTACCTTTTGGCTATGGATGACCGCACTACGGCCACTCTCGAAGAGGAGATGGAGTTCGTCAAGCAGTACGTCGACATGATGCACGAGAGGTTCGCCTCCGGATTCGACGTCGATATCGACGTCGACCGATATTATTACCATTACAAGGTAGTGCCCTGCTCGGTGCAGACTTTGATAGAGAACGCGGTCAAGCATAATGTGGTGAGTGAGAAGAATCCGCTCCCGATATCCGTATCGGTAAAGGACGATTACCTTGTGGTGAGTAATCCCCTGCATCCGAAGATAGAAAGTTCCGGGAAGAGTGGGAAGGGGCTGGATAACATTAACGAGCAATACAGGATATTGTTCAATGCCGATATAATAGTTGAGAAGGGCGATGCCGATTTTACGGTCAGGCTTCCCCTGTTCAGATAGTTTGATATTGTAAAATGTGACCGATGATATGAATGTTCTGATTATTGAAGACGAATTGCCTGCACAACAGCAGATCCTGCGGTTGATGGCAAAACATTATCCGGAATTGAAGATCGCCGGGATACTGGATTCCATCACTGATTCCGTAAAATGGTTAAAACTGAATACGCCGGATATCATATTCATGGATGTCGAACTTTCGGACGGGAATTGTTTCGAGATTTTCAAGATGGTGGAAGTCAAGTCGATGGTAATAATAACCACGGCATACCAACAGTATGCCCTGAACGCCTTCCATGCCAAGGCGATCGATTATCTTCTGAAGCCTATCGAGGATACCCAGTTCTGCGAATCGGTGGATCGCTGCATGGAGATGATAAAAATCAGGAAGACTGCTGTACCTGCTGAAGAAGATGCCGCCCGGCGAGGGAAAGAGGCCTATAAACAACGTTATACGATTACCGTCGGAAACCAGATCGTGGTTATAGATCTTCAAAAAGTTGCTTACTTCATTTCTGAAAACAAATCCACTTATTTGGTTACATTTGAAAAGAAGCAGTTCATTCTGGACGAAGGGCTCGATACGGTCGAGCAGGAGGTCGATCCGGCACTTTTCTTCAGGATTTCGCGGAATTGCCTGGCAAGCCTGAATTCCATCGATAGGATATCCAAATACTTCAACCAGAGGCTTAAAGTAACTTTGAAGCCTGCTTCTAAAGTCGAAATGCTGGTTTCACGCGCCAGGGTCCCGCAACTTATGACCTGGCTGGAAGGAGGGGGTGGTAACCCTAAAAAAATTGAGTAACGGTTTATCAGCAATTCATCCACTTTCTGTTAAAATTCGTCAATATTAGTTCAGCTTTATAGATTATATCTTTTTACTTTTATGTTGCTTTTAGTGTAAAAGCTTAAGCGAAGTTACTAAGATATAGCCTTATGAAGAAACCGAAGATGAGCTTCTGGAGCATCTTCACCATGAGTTTCGGCTTTCTCGGAATTCAGTGTGGCCTTGCTCTTCAGAATGCCAATGTAAGCCGCATCCTGCAGAATTTCGGGGCGAATGTCGACAACCTCTCTTATTTCTGGTTGGCGGCCCCTCTGACGGGGATGATAGTGCAACCGATCATCGGGCATTACAGCGACCGCACGTGGTGTAAGCTCGGACGCCGCCGTCCGTATTTCCTGGCCGGGGCCATCCTCGCTTCCCTCATGCTTTTCCTGATGCCCAACGCATCGTCCCTTTCATCGTTCATGTCCCCCCTGATGATAGGTGCGGGCATACTCATGGTGATGGATGCTTCCATAAATGTGGCGATGGAACCTTTTCGCGCGCTTGTCGCCGATAAACTTCCTTCCGAGCAGAGAACGCTCGGCTTCTCGCTCCAGACCACTATGATAGGAATCGGAGCTGTTCTCGGGGCAATGCTGCCTTTCATTCTGAAAAATTGGTTTAACGTCTCGAATACTCCTCCGGTCCTCTCCACGGATGCATCGGGGGCTGCTTCTTCATGGGGTGCCGCTCCCAACGTGCGCCTCGCTTTTTACATTGGGGCGATAGTTTTGATCAGCAGCGTACTGATTACGATTTTTACCACCAACGAGGATCCTCCTGACGGGAAAATCCAGGAGAGCCAGAAGAAAGAAGCCGGATTCCTCCAGATTTTCAAGGATTTCGGGCATATCCCGCGTACGATGATGCAGCTTGGCATAGTGCAGTTCTTCTCCTGGTTCGCACTTTTCTCGATGTGGGTTTACATGACCCCTGGAGTCGCTGAACATTGCTACGGGGTGACCGACCCTAACTCAGCCCTATATCAGGAAGCCGGAGATTGGGTGGGAGTATTGCAGGCCGTTTACAACGCCGTCGCCGCAGTTTACGCCTTCGCCCTCCCGTGGATAGCCAAGAAGATATCTCGCAAGGCAACCCATGCCATTTCACTGCTTTTCGGAGCGTTGGGCTTTTGTTCGTTCATGGTGTTCAGGGATCCGAAGCTCCTTATAATATCAATGGTAGGGGTAGGTATTGCCTGGGGTTCCATATTGGCGATGCCTTATGCGATGCTGGCCGGGTGTCTTCCTTCCGGGAAGACCGGAATTTACATGGGCATCTTCAATTTTTTCATCACGATCCCGCAGATATGCAATGGGCTGCTGGGTGGCGTTATGGTAAAACATCTTTACGGTGGTCATGCGATTTATGCATTGGTATTCTCCGGTGTCTTGCTCCTGATAGCTTGCATTACGGTTCTTTTCGTCCAGGACAAGGACGATCCGGTACAATTCCTTGCTTTCAAAAAAAAGAATGTTGTTAGTAATTAATTATAAACCAAGATATAACCAAAAAACCGATCAAATTCTAACTTTATGAAAAGATTGATTACATTGTTAGCCTCGATTCTGGCTTTCTCTCTGACGTCCGCTTTTGCGCAGTACACCGTCAAGGGGGTGATCGTCGATAAAAACGGCGATCCGGTCATCGGGGCTGCTGTCCTTCAACAAGGGACACAACACGGCACTGAATCTGATCTTGACGGTATGTTTACACTCAATGTTCCGTCATCATCCACAGTGCTTGAAATCAGTTTCATAGGCTATAAGAAGATCACTATCCCGGCATCCCAGGCAACCCGTGTCGTCCTCGAAGACGATACGCAGTTCCTGGACGAAGTGGTCGTCATAGGCTATGGTACGGTAAAGAAAAATGACCTGACCGGATCCGTTTCCGCAGTCAAGGCGGACGACATCGACAGGGGTGTTGTCACTTCGCCTTCCGATCTGTTGAAAGGTAAATCCGCCGGCATCGTCGTAACTTCAGGCGACGGCGCTCCGGGATCCGCTGCGACCATCAGAATTCGCGGCGGTTCGTCATTGAACGCCAGCAACGACCCTCTGGTAGTCGTCGACGGACTTCCCATCACCAATTCTTCGATCGACGGGGTCAGCGATCAGCTCTCGAGCATCAATCCCAACGATATCGAGTCATTCACCGTTTTGAAGGATGCGTCTGCGACTGCAATCTACGGTTCACGTGCATCTAACGGTGTCATCATCATCACTACGAAGAAAGGCTCTTCAGTCAGCTCAAAGCCGAAATTCAATTTCGACTTCACCAGTTCCCTCAGCAAGTTGATCAGAGAGGTGGATGTAATGGATGCAGCCGAAATCAAGGCTGCGATGCTTAAATATGGCGGCAGCGAGGACTACCCGGGATATGCGGCCCTCGGCGATGCCGATACGGACTGGCAGAGTCTAATTTACCAGCTTGCCAAGTCATACGAAGCCAACGGAAGCGTTTCGGGAAACGTGAGCCTTGGAGGAAACAATACCCTGCCATACCGCATTTCAGGAGGCTACATAAACGAGACTGGCATCTTGAAGACTTCGGCAATGGACCGCGCGACGGCATCCGTCAACCTCAGCCCGAAGTTCTTAGACAATCACCTTACCGTCAATTTGAACGGCAAGGGTATGTACATCCGCAACAGTTTCGCCAACCAGGACGCCATAGGACAGGCCGTGGAATATGACCCGACACAGTATCCTCTATATTATACCGGCGACGGGGCGACCTACAACTCCACTTACCGCACCCCGTTTTCCCGTACCGAAACTATTTCCGATTTCAACCAGATAATGAGCGCGAAAAAGTATGGCAACTACGGTTATTACGGATGGGGCACCACCAGCTCGCTGAATACTCAGTCTACATGCAACCCTATCGCGTCCCTCGACCAGAAAAAAGACTTGTCCCATGCAAAACGTTTCATTGGCAATGCCCAGTTCGATTACAAGGTACACGGTTTCGAAGATCTTCGCTTCAACCTGAACCTGGGCATTGACTGGTCTGCATCCAAGGGAACGGTCGACGTTCCAGCCGGGGCCGAACAGACGGAGCATTCGCAGAAACAAGCTGGTTCCGGGTACCATACGGATTACGTCCAGAACAAACTCGACGAGACCCTCGAATTTTACGGCGACTACAGCCACGTGTTCGACAAGCACTCCGTCGATCTGATGGCTGGTTACTCCTGGCAGCGTTTCTATTACGACAGCGAAAGCGAACAGGTGAAAGCTACCGATGGAGATCTTCTGGACCATCCGCTCGGAGCGGGCGAGCTCTATCTTGTTTCATTCTACGGCCGTCTGAACTACAATTACGACGAACGTTATTTCGTTACCGCCACGGTACGTGAAGACGGTACTTCCCGCTTTGCCAACAACAAATGGGGCTTCTTCCCTTCTGTCGCATTCAGCTGGAATCTGAAAAACGAGGATTTCCTGAAGGATAACGATATACTTTCCCGCACGAAACTTCGTCTTAGCTGGGGCCAGACCGGACAACAGGATCTGAATTCCGGTTACTATCCTACGCTTGCCACATACCTTACAAATACCCTCGGCAGCTATTACTATTTCGGGGACAAGCTGATAGTCCCAATTACCCCTCAGGGGTACAATGCGGACCTCAAATGGGAGACGACCACCACATATAACGCAGGTATCGACCTGGGATTCCTGGACGACCGCATATACGGAAGCATCGACGCCTATTATCGCTTGACAACGGATTTGCTGAACAATACGCAGATCTCCGCAGGAGCGAACCTGACCAACTATCTCGACGCCAACATCGGGTCCCTCGTGAACAAGGGAGTCGAATTCGAAGTGAATGCGGTGCCTTACCAGACCAGGGACCTTTACTGGAACATCGGGTTCAATGCTACCTATAACAACAACAAGATCACGAAACTGACCACCAACGACAGTTCGGATTACTCAGGAGTTGCGACGGGGGGCATAAACGGTGGCGTCGGCAACAATATCGAACGTTACATGGTAGGTTATCCGGTAAACAGCTTCTATGTCTACGAACAGATATACGATACCGACGGAAAACCGATACAGGGAGCTTACGTGGACCGCAACGGAGACGGTACGGTCGACGACAAGGACATGTACTGCTACAAGAAGGCCGCCCCTGATTTCACCTTCGGGTTCAATACCGTATTCGAATGGAAGAAATGGACGCTGTCCGCTTCCGCCCATGCCAATCTGGGAAACTATGTCTACGACAACATGTCTTCCAAATACGGACTTATGAGCGACTTGTGGACCAACAACTTCGTTGCCAACCGTCTGGCCGGTACCCAGGACGCGTTCTTCACGACCGCCCAATACTTTTCAGACTATTACGTCCACAACGCTTCGTTCCTGAAACTCGACAACGTCACACTCAGTTACATGTTCGACCTTTACAAGGATATGAAGCTGACGGTTTACGGGACGGCCCAGAACGTTTTCTGCATCACCAAGTACAAGGGCATCGACCCAGAGATCTTCAGCGGAATCGACAACAACATGTACCCTCGTCCGCGTACTTTTCTTCTTGGCTTGAAACTTAACTTCTAATCTTTTAATACGTAAATCATTATGAAGAAATATATATTGCTTTCAGCTGTTGCGGTCGTTGCAGGATTAGTCATGACTTCCTGTGTAAACGACCTTAACGTTACTCCAATAGACCCGAACCTTTCCCTTCCGGACGAGGTGCTGAACAGCGTCTCGGCCTATGAACAGGTTCTTGCGAAATGCTACCAGGGACTCAGTTGCAGTGCTTCCAAGGGCCCCGACAGCGACCCGGACATTCAGGGTATCGACGGAGGTTTCGGCCAATACATGCGTGCCTTGTTTTATCTCAACGAACTTCCTACCGACGAGGCCAGCACTTGCTGGAACGACCAGACCATCCATAGCCTTCACGGACTCAGCTGGAGCACATCCGACGTTTTCGTATCGGCCATGTTCGCCAGGATCTACTATCAGATCGGCCTGTGCAACGAATTCATCCGTCGCTCTGAGGCTTCCAAATTCGCGGACAACGACACGATGAAGGTTTACATAGCAGAAGCACGTGCCCTGCGCGCCCTCAGTTACTATCATGCCATAGATATGTTCGGGAACGTTCCTTTCGCAACCGAAAAGAATTCCTTAGGTTCAACCGGTCCCGAACAGATAAGCCGGAAGAATCTTTACGACTGGCTCGTCGGCGAAATCATAGATTTTACCCCGGACCTCAAGGCTGTCGGGACCAACGAATACGGCCGCGTAGACCAGGGTTTTGGACACATACTTCTTGCGAAGATGTACCTGAACAGCGAAGTCTATACCGACGGCGAAGAGAAGGATTTCGGCAAATGCGTCACCATGTGCAAGCAGGTCATAGGCGAATATCCTGATCTCCAGAAGAATTGGCAGAGCAACTTCATGGCCGACAACAACACCAGCAGCGAAATCATCTTCGCGGCCGAATCGGACGGCGTCAACACGCAGTCCTACGGCGGAACGAATTTCGTTATAAAGGCTTCCATAGTTTCAGGCAATTCGGAATGGCAGGATGCCCTCGGAATGAATGACGGATGGGGAGGGCTTGTAGTCACTCCGGAATTCATCGATTCGTTCGACGACAAGGATTCCCGCAAGATGTTTACCGATGCGAGCGAATTCCTCGATCCCAATTCGGAAGACTATGACGCCCAGGTACATTCAAAAGACATCATAGACGACAAGCTTTTCACCTCCGGATATTGTTCGATGAAATTCACCAACCGCACCAGCGACGGCGGATATGGTTCCGCCCTTAACTTCCCTGATACGGATTACCCTGTTTTTCGTACCGCGGATGCGTATCTGATGCTCCCGGAAGCGGAAATTCGTGAAAACGGCAGCGTAAGCGCCGACGGTCTCGCGGCATTCAATGCCGTGCATACGCGTGCGGGCCTGACCGCGGTGAATACCGTCACCCTCGACCAGATCCTGAAGGAACGCGGACACGAGTTCTATTTCGAAAATTTCCGCCGTTCGGACCTGATAAGATTCGGCAAATTTACCACAAGCGACTATCTCTGGGAATGGAAAGGCGGAGTCTATGAAGGCGAAGCCGTGGATTCCCATTACAAGTTGTTCCCGATTCCTTCCGGAGAGATCAATGCCAACAGCAATCTCCAACAAAACCCTGGATATACTAAGAAATGAATAAAATATTTAACATAATGGCGGCATCGCTGCTCGTCTTTGCAGTATCCGCCTGCGTGGATCCTAAGATAGGACCATATTACAATCCTGACGATGCGGTCGCGCCGGTACTTTCGTCCCTCGATTCGTCATCGTACACGATGGCCGAAAGCGATACAATGGCGACTTTCGAATTCACGGCTGCAGATTGGGGCGTATCTATCGGAACTTCATACAAGCTTTACGCCTGCCTTTCCGGCAACGATTTCGAAAAGGCGTATTCGCTCGGTTCCTCCACTTCGTCCACAGACGGAATTACGGTGATGGACAAGGATATGAACAATGTGCTTATCTCCCTTGGCTGCGAAGCGGGGGTGGCGGCCGATATCGATTTCAGAATAGTGGCTACCATGACAGGCACCGAAGCTACAGATTACCAGCTTTTCTCCAACACACTTACGGCCAGCCTCACCGCTTACAACGCCGAGAAGGTATACGACAACGTTTATGTTCTCGGTGTGTTCAACAGCTGGTCCCACGATACGGCCCTCCATCTCTACAATTATGCCGAAGACGGCGTCTATTATTCGGGTGCGGTAGATTTCGGCGAGGACTATGCCACCAATTCGTTCAAGATCACCGGAGCTGCGGGCTGGGACAACAGCACGGGCAACTGGGGAGTCGCAACCGTGAGCACGGATGTCGATCCGGCATCCACCCAGCTGCTCAACGGTTCAAACGACAACATCACAAACTATACGGGCCACAGGTACTATTCGTTTACCCTTAACAAGAATTCCCTGCTCCTGACATGCAACCTGGCATTCGACCAGATAGGTGTAGTAGGAATCGACGGTGATTGGGACAACGACGTTGTAATGGCATATTCGTCTTACAAACAGCGCTTCTATGTCGATGTGCAAATCGCTTCGGCCACTACATTCAAATTCCGTGCTGACGGAGCCTGGGACAATTGCTGGGGCGGCGACAAGAACGGCTTGACCAGCACCGGCGACAACATACCGATTGATTCAGGCAACTACCGAATATATTTCGACCTGAACAACTGGAGTACCCCGACATGCACTATCAGCGCATCGGCTTACGGTACCGAGGAAGGCGGCGGAAGTTCCGGAGGAGGTAGTACCACCACCGACAACGCATGGTCCGTCATCGGCGTCAACGGCGATTGGACGACAGATTACTATATGACCCGGGATGGAAGCGTATGGACGAGTTCCGCACTTACGCTCGATGCCGCCTCCGAGTTCAAGTTGCGTTTCAACAACGACTGGGGAGATGCGAACGTTACGGGTGCGGCCGCAGATGACGGCACCGTCACCGTCGGGGATTCCATGGCCGTGGCCCATCCGGGCAACAACTTCAAGATAACCGATGCCGGCGTTTACGTGATCTCATATGACACTACCGCCGAGGCCGTCATCGTGAAATCCATGGGCGACAAATGGTCGGTCATCGGAATGATAGGGGATTCGGAATGGGATACCGATTATTACATGACCGAATCCGATGGTGTCTGGACAAGCGATGCGATCACCATAAACGGCGAATTCAAGCTCCGCTACAATGGCGGATGGGATGAAAACCGTGGTGCCGGCGGAGATTCCACATTGGTCGTCACCTTGGGAGAACCTTTCACTGCGGTATCGGGAGGCCAGAACATTTCGGTACCTGCCACCGGGGAGGATTACATAGTGGTTTACAACTCAAACGATGAAACGATCACCGTAAGTGCCGCCCTTCCGAGCGATACTTGGTCCCTGATCGGCGATATTGCCGGTACCGGCTGGGGCACCGACTTCTTCATGACAGAAAAGTCCTCCGGTATCTGGGTAAGCGATCCGGTAACATTGACAGCCGGAAGCGGCTTCAAGGTACGTTACAATCACGACTGGACCGTAAACCGCGGTGCCGGCGGGGATGTGGAACCTTACGCCTTATCCGCGGGATCCCCTGTAACGGCCGTCCAGAACGGCAAGAACCTGACGGTTTCAGAAGACGGCACATATACCGTGATCTATGATGCGAACGACGAGCAGATATACCTCGCCGGGTGGTCGGCGATAGGAGCTATCGAAGGTAGCAGCTGGGATACGGATTTCTTCATGAAGAAGGATTCCGAAGGGATCTGGACGAGCGATCCGATCCTAATCTCCGGCGAATTCAAGATCCGTTACAACTGCGACTGGAGCGTCAACAAGGGCGGAACAAACAGCCCCGAAGCTCTCACGCCGCTGACCGGTGTCACCGGAGTGGACGGGGGAAGCAATTTCACGGCTCCCGAAGAAGGATATTACAGGGTCGTTTACAACGAGAACGACGGAAGCGTAATGATTCAGAGATGTTTCTGGGGCGTGATAGGAGTAGTTGGCACATCCAATTGGGATGCCGATTACTTCCTCGTCGAGACCGAGGAAGGCAAGTGGAGCACCGTTTCGCCAGTTACGATCAACGGAGAGTTCAAGATACGCTACAAATGCGATTGGACAGTGAACCGCGGCGCCGATGCAGATGCCACTTATACCGTCACTCCCGGTACGGCATTCGGAGTAAAGCAGGACGGTGCCAATATGGCCGTTCCAGAAACCGGAATGAAGTATAATGTTTCATACGATGCTACTGCCGAACAAGTTACAGTAACTGCCGCAGAATAGGACGGCATATCTTGGGAAGAATCGGCGCAGCCGTATTTGCGGACGCGCCGGTTTTTCATTAATTTTAAAACCAGTTGAAAACACTAATTTTAAATTACATGAAACGCTTATCAACCATTTTACTACTTGCGTCCCTGGCGATCCTTGCCGTCGGTTGCAGCCGTGAAACCAAATATCCCGTAACCGAAGTGTCCCATCCAGAATGGGCGGAAAGCGGGGTAATTTATGAAGTCAACGTGCGTCAGTATACTCCGGAGGGGACTTTCGCAGCTTTCTCCAAGCATCTGGACCGCCTGAGCGATCTTGGCGTGAAGATATTGTGGCTCATGCCCATAAATCCAATCGGGGAATACGGAAGAAAGGGATCCCTCGGAAGTTACTATTCCGTAAGGGACTATTATGCCGTAAATCCCGAATTCGGCAACATGAACGATTTCAAGGCTCTCGTGGATTCCTGCCATGTCAGGGGATTCAAGGTTGTCATGGACTGGGTCGCGAACCATACCTCCAGGGATTGTGCATGGACTGCCGAGCATCCCAAGTGGTACAAGAGAAGCGGGGATACCTTGGCCGTAGCTTACGACTGGACCGACGTAGCCTTGCTGGACTATGCCAACGATTCCGTACGGGATGCCATGATCGATGCGATGTCGTATTGGGTGAAGGAGGGAGGAATAGACGGTTTCCGTTGCGATTTCGCAAGCGGCCCGTCCGTTTCGTTCTGGAACAAATGTACTAAGGTACTGCGCAGTATAAAGCCCGACATCTTCCTGCTTGCTGAAGCCGAGCAGCCGGACCTTCAGGAAAAGGCGTTCGACGCCTATTACTCCTGGCAATTGATGAACTGTACCTATGACTTGGCTGCCGGGAAGATAACGGCCGATTCCCTTGCCAATTTCTTTCTGGATTATGAGAACAATACCGGCATGCCGTTAAATACCATCCCGATGCATTTCACTACGAATCACGACCAGAATTCCTGGCACGGAACCGATCGCGAGCTTTACGGCGATGCCTTGAAACAGTTCGCCGTCCTCTCGTTCGTGCTTCCGGGCATGCCTATGATCTATTCCGGCGAAGAGGTCTCGATGGACAGGAGACTCAGGTTCTTCGAGAAGGATACCATAGACTGGAGCAACGACGTCGATTCGATGACGGTTTTTTACAGTAATCTCATATCCGAACGCAACGAACACAAATGCCTTTGGGCCATGCCCGACGGTGGCAAAATGTACGTGATCACCAACGACAGGCCGAAAAAGGTCTTCTCGATGGAGCGCGAACTTGAAGGCGACATCTGTCTCGCCCTTTTCAATTTCTCGGATTCGGAAGTAACGTGTACCCTGGGAGAGCATGCCGCTACTGCGGACAGCCTGTTCGATTTGCCTGCGTACGGTTACAGGCTCATCTTCTCTGCCGGAGATCCGAATGCAGGGGTGCAAAGGGAAAAACCCGGGCTTGAGGTCCAATGAAAAAAGGATTATTGACCGTTTTTACGGCTGTAGCAATGTCTGTATCTAGTTTGGGTGCGGTATCCGCAGCTTCCCCGGTCCCCGCAAGGCAGCGTATCGACAGGGTGGAGCCTCCGTGCTGGTGGATCGGGATGAAGACCCCTCTCCAACTCATGATCCATGGTTCCGGGTTAAGGGGAGCGAAAGTTGTCCTGTCCGCTCCGGTAAAAGGCGTAGAGGTTAAGGAAGTGCACTATGCCGACAGTCCGAACTACATTTTCGCTGATATAGGCGTCTCTCCCGATGCCGTTCCGCAGGTCCTTCGTTTCGATGTCATCTGCAGCGGCGGTTTGTCGCTTCAGTTCAGGTACGAGCTGAAGGCGCGTCGCGAAGGATCAGCCGAACGTAAAGGATTCGATTCGGGAGACCTGGTTTACCTGCTTGTTCCCGACCGTTTCGCCAACGGGGATCCGTCAAATGACAATGTGCCCGGATGCGCCGATTCATGTGACCGTTCCAGACCGGGTAAACGTCACGGAGGAGATCTCCAAGGCATCATGGACCATTTGGATTACCTTTCGGAACTGGGTGTCACCTGCATATGGCCGACCCCGGTTCTGCTCGACAACGAGCCGAAAACCTCGTATCACGGTTATGCCTGTTCGGATTATTACAAGGTGGATCCGCGGTTCGGGACCGAAGGAAGTTACAGGGCTCTTGTGGCGGCGGCGCACGGGAAGGGGCTAAAATTCATAATGGACATGGTCCCGAACCATTGCGCGACTTCCCACTGGTGGATGGACGACCTGCCTTTCCATGACTGGATAAACATTTTTCCCAAATATACCCAGTCCAATTTCGCCATAAGCACGGTCTCTGACCCTCATGCCACGAAATACGACTATGGCATGAATACCAGGGGGTGGTTCGACCGTACCATGGCCGATATGAATCTTTGCAATCCCTACGTGCTCCAGTATTTCAAGCAGTGGGCGGTGTGGTGGATAGAATATGCTGATCTGGACGGACTGCGCGTCGACACATTCCCTTACAGCGACAAGCATGCCATCGCCGATTGGACGGGAGCCATCATGAAGGAGTATCCGTCCCTGAACATAGTGGCAGAATGCTGGGTGGATAACAGTGCTACCGTTTCCTACTGGGAAGGCGCACACGAAAATGCCGACGGATATACTTCCAACCTCCCTTCCGTCATGGACTTCCCGCTTATGGAAGCCATCGTTCCGGCTTTCAACGAAAACGATCCGCATCCGGCCTGGGGCGAAGGAATAATCAGGATTTACAATGTCATCGCCCGGGATTTCACATATCACGATCCGAATTCCCTTCTCATATTCGCTTCCAACCATGACACCAGGCGGCTGGCTTACCAGCTCGGTTACGATTTGAAACGCGTGAAAATGGCCATGGCCCTTCTCGCAACGATGCGTGGTACTCCCGAAATCTATTACGGCGACGAAATGATGCTGGCCAGTACCGACGGCCATACCGGAGATATCCACGAAAGGGTCGATTTCCCGGGCGGTTGGGTCAACGACACCATAAACCTCTTCGTGGCCCGCAAGGGCCGCAACGCAAAGCAGCGCGAATTGTTCGGCTATGTTTCCAAGCTGTTCAACTACAGGAAGACGTCTCCGGCACTCCGGTATGGCTCGCTGTTGCACTGCCGTCCCGAAAACAACAACCTTTACGTCTATTTCCGCAGGCTCGAAGGCTCTCCTACCGTGATGGTGCTGATGAACAATGCTTCGCGCAGCGTAGAAATAACCGACTGGACCCCTTACGAAGAGGGGCTGAAGGGCGGCACACGTACAGGGACCGACATAGAAACTGGCTTGACTGTAGCTCTTTCGCCCTCTTTGACCGTGCCGGCGAAATCGGCCATGGTGCTGGAACTGAAATGAGGGTTATGATTTGCTTTCCATCTTCTTCCTTCTAAGACGTGGAGCTATCAAGTATACATTGATCAGGGAGAGGGCTCCGCATATTATGAACACTACCACTTCCGATTCGTGGTTTAGTGTTGCGAAGACAAGTCCGGTGTCCAGCGGGATTCCGTAAATCGGGGCCAACGTCTGGCTAACGATGAAATGGTACGCCCCGAATCCACCCTGTACGGGGACTATCCATCCTATCGAACCGACGATCGTCAGGAACAGCGCGTCCATGAGATTGAGTCCCCTCATTTCGGGCATCGCAAGGATTATGAACCAGCTCATCGCCCAGTAACAGGCCCAGATTATTAGCGTATATATTAGGAATGCCCATTTGTGATTCATCGTAAGGCAGGTCTTCAGACCGTCCACGAGTCCCTTCCAGACTTTCTCGAATTTCCTGAAGAGATTGCTGTGTATCCTGAGCCATTTGCGGTTGAGCCGTATCAGGATGTAGGATATTATGAAGAAAGCTATTATGGCAAGCACTATGAAGAGGGCTGTGGTGTGTCCGGCGACCGCCGGCCTCCATATCTTTTCTATCAGGAATCCGCCGAAACGGGTGAAGAGCACCATCAATATGAACCCGAGTATGGCGCAGACCAGATCGAGCGACCTTTCCACCACCATTGTCCCGAGAGCGGATTCGAAGGAGGTTTTTTTCGTCATGGCCACTATGCCGCATTTGCCTACCTCGCCGGCTCTGGGAAGGGCGAGGTTCACGAGGTATCCTATGGAATAGGCGTCGTAACATTCCAACTTCGTTATGTCCTTGTTCAACGGAAGCAGGAGTAGGCGCCACCGGAATGCGCGGAACACTATTGCGAGCACTGCCGTGACCATCGCGGCGGCTATCCACCACCAGTTGCATTCCCGCAACCCCTTGACGAAGTCGCCCCACTTTATGCCCCTGAAGGCGAAATAGAGCATGACCACCGCCAGTACCAATGCGATGGCATAGCCGATTATGTTTTTCGTTTTCTTGGTCATAAGTGCCGGCAAAATTAGTTAAAAATAGTAACTTCGCACGTTAATAATCGATTTATGAAATCTATTCTCGGTATCGGCAATGCGTTGACTGATATTCTGGTCAGATTGCCGAACGACTCGCTCCTGCATAAATTCCATCTTCCGATCGGCAGCATGCAGCATGTCGACGAGGAAACCGGAGACAAAATATGGAAAACCATAAAGCCGCTCGGCGCCCAATATGTTGCCGGAGGTTCCGCGGCGAATACCATTTCCGATTGCGCTATTTTCGGCATGCCGGCCGGTTTCATAGGCAAGACGGGGGACGACGAACTCGGTTCGCTCTTCAAATCCGATATGGAACGCAACGGCGTGAGTCCCAAACTTATGCTCGGCAAGGCTTCTTCGGGGCGTTCCATGGTCTTCATAACCGGGGCCAATGCCGAACGTACGTTCGCAACCTACCTCGGTGCCGCACTCGAGCTCGGCCCCGATGACCTGCGCCATTCCGACTTCGAAGGGTACGACTATTTCCATATCGAAGGATATCTTGTACAGAACCAGCCCCTGCTGCGAAAGGCCGTGGAGATGGCGAAGGGCCATGGCATGATAATCTCCATCGATATGGCCAGTTATAACGTGGTCGATTCCAACAACGCTTTTCTGCACGACATAGTACAGAACTATGTGGACATAGTTTTCGCCAACGAAATGGAGGCGGAGGCTTTTACCCGCAGGAAACCGCGCGAAGCCCTCGATTCGATCGCCAGGATGTGCAAGGTAGCCGTGGTCAAGATTGGCCGGGACGGTTCCATGATAAAGTGCGGCGAAGACTTCTATCCGATAAAGGCCGTACGCGCGCATGCCATCGATGCGACCGGTGCCGGCGACACCTATGCGGCGGGATTCCTTTACGCCCATTCCATGGGAGCCTCCCTGAAGGAGTGCGGCGAGGTGGGTTCCGTCATTGCGGCCAAGGCCGTGGAGGTGCTCGGTGCCAAGGTCGACGTCCCGCGCTGGAAAAGCGCCAAGCAGGATATCAGGAGAATACTCGGGATGAGCAATAACTGATGACGATTTATTATATTTGCGGAATAAAATTCATGAAATGAAACCTACACTTTTGGTTCTTGCAGCGGGCATGGGATCCCGTTACGGTTCCCTCAAACAGATGGATCCTATGGGCCCGGGAGGGGAAGCTATTATTGATTATTCCATTTATGATGCCATACGTGCCGGATTCGGCAAGGTGGTGTTCGTCATACGGCACCAGTTCGAAGAGGATTTCAAGAAAATCTTTTCCGTCAACCGGTTCGGTGGTCGCATAGAGGTGGATTATGCGTTTCAGGAGCTCGATTATATCCCTTACGGATTCCAGGTTCCCAAGGGGCGTACCAAACCGTGGGGCACCAACCATGCGGTGATGATGGGCCAAAGTTGTATCAGCGAACCTTTCGCCGTCATAAATTCGGATGATTTCTACGGAAGGGATTCCTATATGGAAGTCGCCGGTTTCCTGCGTGAAAACGAAGGTGGTAAAGGCGTCTACTGCATGATCGGCTACAAGTTGAAGAATACCCTTTCGGAAAACGGATCCGTTTCCAGGGGAGTCTGCAAAACGGATTCCGAAGGGTATCTGCAGGACGTTGTGGAGACGTTGGGAATCAAGAAATACGAAGACGGCAAGGTCGGTTTCGACGACGAAGGCAAAGGCGGCGCCCGCACCGAACTTGATCCGGAATGCCTGGTCTCGATGAACATCTGGGGCTTCACCCCGGAATATTTCGACCATTCTTCGGAGATCTTCAAGCATTTCCTCACCGCAAACACCGATAATCTGAAGGCGGAGTTCTATATTCCTTATGTAGTCAACCAATTGATCAAGGCCGGCACCATCAGATTGAAGGTTCTCCCTTGCGAAGCTCGCTGGTTCGGGGTCACCTACAAGGAAGATCGCCCCGACGTGGTTTCCAAGATCAACAAGCTGATAGAAGAGGGAGTCTATCCGAAGTACCTTTGGGCATAAATGCTGCTTACTTGCCGTTCCTGGAAATCCTATGTATGAGCATGGAAGGATAACCGTACAGAATGGCGGGTATCAGAAGTAATATGTCCAGCAACGTTATGCGCGTCGTATCGGCGAATTTGCGATAATGTGTCACACGTATGCCTTTCGGGGCGTAATAGACTTGTACGGGTATGGGAACCGGTTCGATCCCGCGCCATGTGCATCGTAGGAGTATTTCCAATTCGGCTTCATAACGTGTAGAAAAGAAACGCATCTTTTCCATTCTGCGTATCGGATATGCGCGGTATCCCGTTTGCGTGTCGGGCAGTTTGTGTGCCGAAAATACGGTGAACCAGAAATTCGAAATTTTGTTGGCTTTGGTGTTTTGGGTTGGCATGTTCTTCTGGCGCAGGTTACGCGAACCGACGATCATACATCCGGGGTGTTTGTCCACCGCTTTCGCGAATGCAGGAAGGTCGGAAGGAAAATGCTGTCCGTCCGAGTCTATGGTGACGGCATAATCGAAACCATGTTCCAATGCGGCTTCGAAACCTTTCCTGAGGGCGTATCCCTTGCCGCGGTTTTTTTCGTATGAAACCATGGTGAAGGTCGCTCCCGTCGTCCCAATGCCGGCATTGCCTTCGAGAAGGGCGAGGGTGCCGTCGGTTGAGCCGTCGTTGACTACGAACACGTCGTCGCAATATCCGCAGCATTCAGTTACCACATCCATGACGGTCCCGGCATTGTTATAGGTGGGGACGATCACGCAACAGCGCTTTTCCCTGAACAGGGTCTTTGTCTCTTCCTCAGTCATGTCACTTGATCACCATGAATACCACGCCGGCCATGATAAGGAGCACGCCTACCCATCGGGTAGGGACTATGGTCTCGCGCAGGAACAGTGCGGCGGCGAGCATTCCCCATATATATGCTAGGCTCTGCAGGGGATATGCTATCGACAGTTCCCAATGCTTCAGTATGTAGAACCACATTATCATCGCTATTATAGCCGACGTCGCGGCACACGCCATAGGCCAGTTTATCAGCATGTTCTTGAAGTAAGACCACTTCCAGCAGAATTCCCCCGTGCGGCCCATGGCAACCTTGACAGATGTCTGCGAAATTGCCAGAAGCAACGTCTGGACTATCTCCATTAATATTAGTTTCAACATTATACGCTCTTTATAATTATTGCCGACAAATGTACTAAATATTAAAATAAGTATATTTGCAGGTCGTAACTGACTTGCTGAATAATTCAAATGGGAAACGGATCGCATAATCAAGAACATCACCTGAATTCGCTGAACAGGGCTTTCATTACCGGAATCTGTCTCAACGCCGGCTTCGTCGTGGTCGAATTCGTATTCGGCGTGCTTGGGAATTCCATGGGGTTGTTGTCGGATGCGGGGCACAATCTCAGCGATGTGGCCAGCCTGGCTCTTTCCATGCTGGCCTTCAAGCTTGCAAAGGTTCCCGGGAACAGCAGGTATACTTATGGATACAAGAAGAGTACTATCCTCGTATCGCTGCTAAATGCGGTCATCCTTCTGATAGCAGTCGGCCTGATAGTATCGGAAAGCATCAGAAAACTCATAAAACCCCAGGAAGTCCGGGGATCGACGATAATCATTGTCGCTGCCGTCGGAGTAGTAGTCAACGCGTTTTCGGCTTTCCTGTTCATGAAGGACAGCAGGAAGGACCTGAATGTCAAGGGGGCTTTCCTTCATCTTATCGCCGACACCCTGGTATCCGTCGGGGTCGTCATATCGGGTGTGGTCATAATGTTCACGGGATGGTATGTGCTGGACCCGATAATAGGGCTGGTAGTAGCTTGCGTTATAGTTTATTCCACATGGAGCCTGTTGAGGGAGAGTTTCCGCCTCTCGATGGACGGGGTTCCGGAAGGTATCGATATGGAAGATGTTTGCCGGAAGATCCGTTCGGCCGGCGGGGTGGTTGACGTGCATCATATACATGTCTGGGCCATAAGTACCACCGAGACGGCCCTTACCGCCCACGTGGTGATCAGGGATCCGGAGCGGATGTCGGAAACCAAAGCTGAGATAAAGACCGGGCTTCTCGGACTCGGCATAAATCATGTCACGATAGAGTTCGAGACTGAGTCGGATCATTGCAGTGAAAAAACTTGTTGTGCTGAAAATGATTTCAATGTCGATCGGTAAGGCTTTTTGGGCAAAGGCCGGCGCATGCCTCGCAGCGGTGCTGTGCCTGTTTTCGTGCGTACGCGTAAGCGATTATACGGAAGCCGGCGTCAGCCGTAAGTTGGCCGAGAGCCGCGCTTCGGAGATATCGGGCCTGCATTACAGGCTGAGCTTCAACATACCCGCCGACCGCTCGGTGCCGGTGGACGGGGAAGAGGTGCTTCGCTTTACATTGAACGGGAAAGGCAAGCGTTCCAGAAAGCCTTTCGTATTGGATTTCAAAGGGGATTCCGTATCCGAAGTCACGATCGGCGGCAAGGCGGCGGCCTATCGGGTCGCAAACGAGCATATTCTGCTGGACAGGAGCCTGCTTGCGGAGGGGACTAACAGCATAGGCATAAGGTTCCGATCTTCCGACGGCCCTTTGAACCGCAATGAGGGTTTCATGTACACGCTTCTGGTGCCGGCTAGGGCGAGGGAGGTCTTTCCCTGCTTCGACCAACCCGACATGAAGGGGCGTTTCCGCCTTACGCTGAAGATACCGGAAGGCTGGGTGGCTATGACCAATGCGCCGGCGCTTGCGGATTCCACGGCTTCTTTCGAAGAGAGCGATCCGCTTCCCACATATCTTTTCGCATTCGTGGCCGGTGAGTTCCACTCTTATACCGAGAACAGGGACGGGTTTCCGATCACGATGTTCCATCGCGAGAACGATCCTTACAAGGTTGCCCAGTGCGGTGAAATAATCGACTTGTATTACAGAGCCATACGATGGATGGAGAATTATACGGGAGTGCCTTATCCGTTCGAAAAATACGATTTCGCCGTACTGCCCAACTTCCAGTACGGAGGCATGGAGCATGCCGGAGCTTCGTTTTTCAACGACGGGAGGATGTTCCTGAATGCCGATGCCGGCCTGAAGGAGCGCATGGCGCGTTTCAGCCTCGTGGCGCACGAAGTGACCCACATATGGTTCGGCGACTACGTCACCATGAAATGGTTCGACGACGTATGGACCAAGGAGGTCTTCGCCAATTTCTTTGCGGCTGAAATGTTGAAGGAGGCGTTCCCCGAAGTCGATGACGGGATTAACTTCGCGCAGTATGCCGGTAAGGCGTACGAGGTGGACAGGACAAGGGGTACGAATGCCATAAGGCAGAATCTTGCGAACCTGGATGATGCCGGGCTTCTCTATGGAAACATAATATACGACAAGGCGCCGTTCGTGATGGATATGCTTTACCGCAGATGCGGTGAAGAGGCATTCCACAAGTCGATCAGACAGTACCTGAAAGCGTTTCCATACGGCAATGCGACATGGGACCAGCTGATAGGGATATTGGACCGCAATTGCAGGGGGGGACTGAAGCGTTGGAGCAGGATGTGGATCACCAGGGCCGGAATGCCCGAGATCAGGTTCACTTCTTATTCCAATGTTTTGAATATCAAGCAAAATGCAGCTTATCCTCAAACATTGGCTCTGAGGGTGGCATTGGCTTCCGAGGATACTTCGGACATAACGGTACGGCTCGACGGCCGGAACAAGGATGTCGTCTTCGATTCCCCGGTGGAGGCGGTGGTCGCGAATCCGGATGCCCGCTCGTACGGCTGCTTCCTGCTCGACAGCGCATCGCTAGGGCTTGCCCTCGGACCTTACATTTACGGCAGGCCGGAAACCGAGCGAAGCAGCATTCTCATAACATTGAACGAAAACGTTTGGAGGGGAAACCTCGATCCTGCGCGGTTCGCACGCTTCCTTTTGCGATATATGGAACGGGAGGACGATCCGATCCTTTTTTCGCAGGCTGCCGGCTGCCTCGACAAGGTATATTTCACCTGTCTCCGGGATTGCGGGACGGCTTTCGCTCCTAAAGAACTGGAAGAGGAACTTTGGAAGATCATGGATTCGAAGCGGTCCCCGGAGTGCAGGAAAAGCGTCTTCCGTCTGCTCGAAAAAGATTGTTTCGGCGATTTCACGACTCGCAAGTTGTACGGTTTCTTCTTCAATCCCGCGAAGGCTCCGGTAAAGTTGTCCGAGAGCGATCTGACGCAACTGGCCTTCGAACTCGCCGTACGCGGGGAGGAGCGTAAGCTTCCCGAGATGAACGCCTCGGTGGAAACCTTGCTGGATGTCCAGAGAAAGCGTATCTCGCAACCCGACAGATTGAGGAGGTTCGATTTCGTCTCCGCCGCTGTATCGCCGGATACGCTCGTCAGGGACAGCCTTTTCAACACTTTGCTTTACAGGTCGGGAAGGCCGGCGGAGCCGTGGGCGTCGGCTGCGCTTTCACTTTTGAACCATCCTCTCAGGGATAGGTATTCCGTCAAATACATCGTGCCGGCTCTCGAGCATATAACGGATATCCAGAGGACAAGCGATATTTTCTTCCCGACGGACTGGGTGGATGCCCTGCTTTCCGGACATAAGTCTAAGGAGGCTGCAGAAGCGGCGTGGGGATATCTTGACAAAAAGGAGTGCTCTTCTAAATTAAGGGGTAAGATCCTTCAAAAAATACCTTCTTGCGGCATTTCGAAGCGATAATAGCTAAAAAAATAATTTTGGAATAGGAAAAAAATAGTAACTTTGGGCAACCATTCTTATAATGGACTGATTAAAACACGAAAAACCTATAAAATAATTCATAATGAAAACCAGGGAAAAAATCTTTGCAGCCGTTTTGCTGATGCTTTTCGCATCGGTGAACATCAATGCACAAGAGATTAAGAAACAAGTTGCTAACGAAACATTCTCCGTTACCATAGAGGAGGTTATGTTCGAAGACGATGCTCTCGTTATAGATATGAACTTCTTGATTCCTGCCGGAACGGTCGACGATTGCGAAAGCGTGGTATTCACTCCCATACTCGAGAATGAGAACACGGACAGATCATTGACGCTTCAGTCCCTTACTGTTTCAGGAGCAAGCAAATATAATGCGAAAGATTGCTACTCTTTCGATTACTGCAATTCAGATAAGAATGCCTATAACCCTTACAGGGTCGAGAATTATCCGTCGGAAGACCAGAAAGTGCGTTATCAGCTCGTAGTGGATTCACAGCCTTGGATGAACGGGGGCAAGCTCATTCTCAAGACCAAGAAATGCTTCTGTCCTTGCGGCGTGGAGGATTTGGGTACGGATGAGTTATGCAATGTCCCAATGTATGAAGAACCTTTGGATATAAATCCGGTATGGGCTCCTCTGGATATAGACGACGACGGCCGCTGCTATATCAACCAGGACAAGGGTGAAGGCAGTATTTACATCAAGAGTAAGAACGACGTGCATGAGAAAGTAAAGATATTCTTCCCTGTCAACGTCACCAGGCGTGTCGATGGCTACTTCGAGAATGCGGACGCCATCGCCAAGATCGAGCGCCTCGACGAAGACAAGTTCGAAGTCAAGAGCGTTTCCATAGAAGGTGTCGCTTCACCTGAAGCATCGGTAAAATACAATCAGCGCCTGTCCGACCGCCGTGCAGTTACATTGGAAAAGATCGTGAAAGGGAAGACCGGTTTTGCCGACGAACTTTATTCCACAAAAGGTATAGGCGAATATTGGGACGACGTTAAGGCTACTGTCGCCAATTCCCAGGAAACGGTTTATGCCGACAATCGCGAAGCTTTGAGCGAATGTGTTAACAGCGAGGAAAATCTCGATGCCAAAGAATCCGCCCTCAGGAAGATCGCCGGAGGCGCACCTTACCGCAAGCTTTACAAGGATGTATATCCGCGTTCGAGGTTCTCGTTCTGCGATGTGGTTTACAAAGTACGTCTGTTCTCCCCGGAAGAGGTTCTCAGATATATGGACAGCCGTCCGGAACTTATCTGCGTAGGCGAATATTACCGTACCCTCAAGACACTCGACGAGAGTGACGGGAAATATGACGAAGTTCTCGGGATAGCCTTGAAAGAGTATCCTGATTGTCCGGAGCTGAATTATCTTGCAGGCAAGAGCGCTTATGACAAAGGAAATTACGCTGACGCTGCCTCGTATCTCGAAAAGGCGAAATCACTTCCTGCAATTCAGAACGATTTAGGCTGCGTGAACATAAAAGTCAACAGCCCCGACAATGCGGAACGCAATTTGAAGAAGGCTCAGAAGGGCAATGTAAGCGAAGCCGACACCAACCTAAAGGAGGTCAAGAAACTTCGTTTCAACGATCGTTGCTTCGACGGGTACGATGAAGAAAACAGATAGGTTTTTCAATATGACTTATTGCTGCCCGCTCTGCCAGTGCAAGGCGGGCAGTTTGCTCAGATGGTGGAATAGGTAGACACGCAGGACTTAAAATCCTGTGGACAGAAATGTCCGTACGGGTTCGATCCCCGTTCCGAGCACAAATATTCTTAGGCTACGATTTGATTGGTTTTGGGGTGTGATGGAAGAACGAATCTGAACGTGGTCCCTTCCCCGACTTTGGAATCGACGGACATCTTTCCTTTCATAAGTGAAACGAGTCCTTTGCAGAGTGCCAATCCCAATCCGGATCCTCCGTATTTAGTGTAATATTCTGGTAATGAATTGATGAACTCGTCCGAAATCATATCGAGCATGTTTTTGGTGATGCCGATTCCCTCGTCGCTTACGAAGAAAGATATGTCCGGTCCGGTTATTTCGTAGCCGAAGCATATTTCCCCTTTCGCAGAGAATTTCAAGGCGTTGTCCAGAAGAATATCCAGAATTTGTCTTAACCGGTAAGGGTCCGTGACCATTTTGCACGATGACACGCCGGGAGTTTTCATTATAATACGTATGTTGTCCTTTCCCCTTATTCTTTTCAGACTTTCGAATGAAGCAAGAATCGAAGCGAGAAATTCGTTGAGTTCGACGTCGACATAATTGATTTTCAGATCGCCGGAATTTACCTTGGCGATTTCCAAGGTGTTCTCCAATACTCTTAGAAACTGCATGGTACAGGTGTTAATAATTTTGACACCTTCTTTTCGGTCTTCTTCTGGGATGTCCTTATCCCCTATCAGGTTTGAAAAACCGACTATGCCGTTCAAAGAGGAGCTAAGTTTGTGGTTGACGTTGATGCTTATGTCGTTCCTGTGCTTTTTGTATTTCTCCGTTTCGTAGATTATGTTTTGCAATTCGTTGTTCAACTCTCTTTGTTTGGCAAGGCCGTTCAATAATATGCCCTTGATGTCCTTCAACTGTACGGCCGGATCTTCTGCATTTTCGAAATGTTTGTAAGCTATCATCGTATTTTCTTCAAAGATGTCTTCTTCATCCTTGAATTTCAATAACATGGATAGTATCCCGTTTTCTTCCCTATACATAGAATCTTTTCATAATTTTTTGTTTTCGGAAACCAATATGATTTTCTGACCTTCATAATCGTCAATAGCTGCTTGACGTATGTCTTTTGCCAGTTTAGTATTACTTTTGCCCCTCAATGCCTTGCTTACCATGGCGTCAGTGACATTGAAAAATTTGGCAATCTTCCGTGTTTTCCCATAGGAAACCACTATTCGCTTTTGATCTTTCATTTGAAAAAACGCGAAAATTTATTTATATCTTTACAGATGTTAAACTTTAACAGCAACAACGATAACAAATATAATTGAGAAATTTCAATTTCCAAAAAAAATATGAGAGAAATTTCTACCCTTAAGCATAGAATATTGAAATATCTGGAAACTAAAGGTATCAGCAGATATGAATTCTATATTGCCACGGGTATATCCAATGGTGTGTTATCCCAATCAAATGGACTGTCTGAGGAGAATTTGTTGAGATTTCTCTCGGCTTACCATGACATAGATCTGGACTGGCTTTTCACCGGCAAGGGGGAAATGTTGCGTAGAACGGCAGAGGAGCAGGAAAATAAGGTCAAATTCAGTCAGCGTAACAGCAAACCGTCAGCGTATGACAATAGAAATGAGTTGAAGATGATATGCGAACTCGCTGCGGAAAATGCCCTGTTGAAAAGGGAAAACGAAGAACTTAAAGGGAAACTTGGCTGACGATGTCGAACCTCCGGTCTCTTTATTCCCGGCTGAGGACCAGCATCGAGATGATTGCCGAAACTATGCCTGCAATCTGGATGGTAGGAGGAATGGTCTTGTAGATCACAAGAGAGATTATTACTGTAAGTACCGGCGCGAGTGCGTTGGTGAGAGGGGAAACTACCATAGCCTTGCCGTAGCGCGTGGCATAAACGAGATAAAGGGCTCCTACGGCATTTAGGATTTGTATGAGGAACGAAAGGTATGGGCCTGTGAATCCCCAGTTGATCGGTTTGCTGAAATCAGTCATGGCAATGGCGACAGGTATCAGGGCAACTGCGGTGATTGCCATGTACACGAAAATGCTTTCAGCATCTGGAGTGAAATTATTCGCCACTTTCATCACGAACGCCTGTATCCCCCAAGCGAGGAAAATGATCAGTGCGAGGACGATCCATCCGTGCCCCGTAACTGTCGATCCGTCAGCGCTCGAATATGACATGCAGAATATGGATACTAACGCGAATGCTATTCCCGCCCAGCTCCATCCTTTGACCCGCTCTTTCAAGAAAATCACGCTTAACAGGATGGTTACTATCGGTGAAAGCGAAATTATCGGGAATATGATGTAGGCCGGTCCTCTTTTCAGCGCTTCGAACAGGACGAGTTGTCCTCCGGCACCGAGGAAGCCTGTAGCAAGTCCCAGCCATACCGACTTCCTGTGCACATCGAGTTTCCAATTGATGTTCTTCAATGCGACCAGTGCACATGGAATCATGCTTATGGCCCACATCACGTACACCATGGTGCTCGGGAAGTTGAATTTTTTCACTGGTATTTCCGAGAATGCTCCCCAAATTCCCCAAGTGATTGTCGTGACTATGGCGTAAAAAAGCCAGTTCTTCCTCTTTGTCATATTATTATGATCTGATTTCATTCCGGTTCACCGTTCCCTTCGCCGGCTATTATGAGATTTATGCCCGCATGTTCTATTTTTTCGCGGTATTCTTCCGATATTCCGTTGTCGGTTATGATCACGTTTATTTTGTCCATTGCCGCAATGAAGGCGAAACTTCGCTTTTCAAGTTTACTGGAATCGAATACGGCTATCACCTCTTTTGCACAGTCGATCATGGCCCTGTTAAGGCTGGCTTCTTCCGCATTTGGAGTCGAAAGCCCTTTTTCTAGATTGAAGCTGTCTACACCAAGGAAAAGTTTGTCGACGAAAAAGTTCCTCAGGGTCGATTCTGCCGTCATGCCGACCGTCGAAAGGGATACCGAACGCATGTACCCTCCGAGTACTATTACGGAAAAACGGTCGTACTGGGCCAATTGCTCGGCTACATTGATACCATTGGTTATTATGGTGAGGTTGTTGAATTTTTCGAGGTTCTTAGCTACTTCCAGGGTCGTGGTTCCCGAATCTATTATTATGGTTTCGCCCTCTTTTATGAATTCGGATGCTACCTTTCCGATAATGCGTTTCTCATCGCTGTGCGACTGCTGTTTTTTTGTTATCGCAATGTCCTCGCTTTCGTTTGCCGTGTTTATGTTCACGGCCCCTCCCTTAACACGCAGCAGAAGCTCTTTTTCTTCAAGGAATTGAAGATCGTTGCGTATGGATACTTCGGATACCTGGAACAGGCTCGCCATTTCCGCTACGGTGATTTTCCTTTTATCGCGTAAAATATTCAAAATCTTGCTTCTTCTCTCTTTAGAGGAACATGTGCGTTTCATAATGATAATCTTTAAAAAAAATCTGTACAAAAATAAAAAGTTAATCTTTCAAAAGCAAAGGTTTTCTTATTAAAAGTAAATTTTTATTTCATTTTGAAAATTAACTTTCTTTTTTCAAGGATTATCTACTGCAAAAGTAGAAAATATTTAATAAATGTAAAAAAATCACATAGAAATTTGCAAAAAATAAAAAATAGGCATACATTCGCATCGAAAATTAAAAGAAGTGGTTTATTATGCTTTTAAATGATGTGAAAAAAACTGAAAAAGGATTTAATACCAAACGTGAAATACTCCAGCAACCTGAGATGTGGCGGGAGACATACGATTTGATATCCCAACGGATGGGGGAATTCAAGCGTTTCCTTTCGGACAAGGGGATCGGCAAGTCTTCCGAAATTATCTTTTGCGGAGCCGGTTCTTCCGAATTCGTCGCGGATGCCGTCTCGTGCCTCTTCGTAAGTGGGGGGTACTGCAATGCGCGCAGCGTTGCAACTACTGATCTCGTCACGAATCCCGAATTCTATGTCCATAAGGACGATACTTTGCTCGCCTTTACGTTCGCACGTTCCGGAAACAGCCCGGAAAGCATAGGGGCGTACAAGATGCTCAACAGGTTCTGTAAAAATGCATATCACGTCATAATAACGTGCAATCGCGACGGTGACATACTCGACGACGCCGATCCGGAAAAGGATTTCGTATTCGTGCTTCCCGATCCGACCGACGACGTAAGCCTGGTGATGACGAGCAGTTTCTCATCGATGGCCGTTGCCGCCATGCTGCTGCGCGATCCGGAAGCCATAACATCCCAGAGGGAGAAGGTGGCGGAGGCTTCCGCATTGGCCGGCAACTTTTTCGCTCCGGAAGTGTTGGATTCCGTGGCTGACATTGCAAAACGCGATATAAGGAGGGCGGTCGTGCTCGGAGGCGGGCCTCTCAAGGGAATCGCCCGAGAATGCCATCTGAAAATGCAGGAGATGACCGACGGAGCCATCATGAGCGCCTACGATTCCTTCATGGGACTCCGCCACGGGCCGAAGGCCGTCATAAAGGACGACACGCTGGTGGTTTACCTGCTCTCCGATGACGAGTATTCGCGCCTGTACGAATACGACCTGATGCGCCAGATCAATGCCGAACATAACCCGATGGCACAAGTCGCCGTTTCCAAAAAAAGAGTGGAGGACGAAGGCATAAAGCTGGACATGCAGGTGAATGCCCCGGATTGCAGTCCATTCTCGGCAAATCCTTACACCTATGTCGCTTATGTCATTATAGGCCAGATACTCGGTTATCATTTTTCGCTCCATCACGGGCTCAATCCGGACAGTCCTTCGGTAAGCGGAGTCATTTCCAGGGTGGTGAGCGGAGTTAAATTATATTAAAAACACATGTTATGGAACAAGTGACAAAACTTGAGAAGATACTGGGCCGCATAGGGGAGCTCAATGCCAAGGGATACAAGCCGGTCACGCTTTTTGCGGCCTGTCCAAATTCCGTTGCGGTAGTCAAGGCCGCCTTCAGGGCCGCCAAAAGGAACAACGCTCCTATCATATTCGCCGCAACGCTGAACCAGATCGATTGCGACGGGGGATATACCGGAATGACACAGGAGGATTTCGTCCGCACCGCCCGTGAGGAAGCGGGGCGCTCCGGTTACCAGGGAGACTACATAATAGCGATAGATCACGGCGGACCTTGGCTCAAGGATATCCAGCGCATCGAAAAATGGCCTTATGAAAAGGCTATGGCGGCAGTGAAGAGGTCCTATGAAGCGGCGGTAACGGCAGGCTACGATATGATACATGTGGATCCTACGGTAGATATAAATGTTCCGAAGGGGGAAATCATAAAAATCGAAGTGGTTGCGCAACGTACAGTAGAATTGATCTCCCATATAGAGAAGTTCCGCAAGTCGAAAGGGTTGCCGCGCATATCGTATGAAGTGGGAACGGAGGAAGTCCATGGCGGGCTGGCAGACGAGGCCGTATTCGACAGGTTCCTGCATTTGCTCAAGGCCGGCCTCGAAAGGGAGGGCTGCAGCGACGCATGGCCGAAGTTCATCGTCGGCAAGGTAGGTACCGACCTTCATACCACTTTCTTCGATTCGAAAGTCGCCAGGGATCTCGCCGACAAGGTAAGGCCATACGGCAGCTTTATAAAGGGACATTATACTGACGATGTTTCCAATCCGGAAGAGTATCCTCTGGCCGGGATGGGAGCGGCCAATGTCGGCCCGGAATTCACCGTTTGCGAATACGATGCCCTCGAGGAGCTTGAGAATCGCGAAAAGAAACTTTATGATGAAAACAGGGTGGCCACACTTTCGAAAATGACGGAAGTCCTCGAACGACTGGTAATAGATTCGGGAAGGTGGAAGAAATGGATATTGCCGGGAGAATCGTCCGACGACTTCTCGAGCATCGGGGCGGAACGCCGCAGGTGGCTTATCCGGACAAGTGCACGCTATATATGGCAGTCTCCCGAAGCTATGGCGGCCCGCTGGAAACTTTACGGAAACATGGAAGAGAACGGAATCGACGCGGAGCACATCGTATCGTCCGGGATCGAGAAAAATATGGACAAGTACTACCGCGCCTTCAATCTCATAGACCTTAACAATTATCTATAGAAATGGACAGGAAATTCGACATAATCGCTTTGGGAGAGCTGAACGTAGATTTGATCCTCAACCGGATACAGGGATTTCCGGAAATAGGCAAGGAGATTGTCGCCGACGATTTCCTTATGACCCTCGGCAGTTCGACAGCCATATTCGCAGCAAATGCCGCTTCGTTGGGCAGTTCGGTGGCTTTTCTCGGGATGGTAGGCAATGACGGCTTCGGAAATTACATCGAAGAGTCGCTTCGCAAGCGGCGCGTGGATACGTCGCTCCTGATCCGTTCCGAAAGATACAATACCGGGGTGACCGTGGTCATGAATTACGATCAGGACCGTGCGAATGTCACATATCCCGGGGCGATGAACTTCATGGGGTTGGATGAGATATCAGGGGATGCGATCGGACAGGCGAAGCATGTCCATATTTCCTCGCTGTTCCTTCAGGAAAATCTCAGGAGGGACATTCCCGGAATATTGGAACTCATCAGAAAGTGCGGGGCTACGGTTTCCCTCGACACCCAGTGGGATCCTTCGGAGAAGTGGGACTTCGATTTCCGAAAGCTGTTGCCGATGATCAACGTATTCATGCCCAACGAAAAGGAACTCATGTGCCTGACACGTTGCAGCGACCTCGACGCCGCAATTGCGGCGGTATCGGATTATGTCGACATTATGGTCGTGAAAAGGGGAAGCCGCGGAGCTACCTTGGTATTGAAGGGAGGCGAAAGGCACGATATGCCTGCTTTGCTTAACGAGCATGTGGTGGATGCGATAGGTGCGGGGGACAGCTTCAACGCCGGTTTCGTTTCGGCCTATGTGCGCGGATACCCGATAAACGAATGCCTTTCCGACGGCATTCTGGCCGGAGCCATAAATACTACCGCCGCCGGCGGTACCGGGGCCTTCTCTTCGCCCGAATCCATAAGGGTTGCCGCGCGGACTTTCGGTAAGGAGATAAAGATATGAAAATGAAGAGAGCGATTTGCAATATTGTTTTTGCAGCATTTCTTTCCTTTCTGCTTTATGGATGCGCAGTTAAGGAAACGGAGGGCAATGACGTCGAAATACGGCGCATGTCTTTCGTAAACAGGGGGGACACATCCGTTACCGTCGGGGAATGGTGCAGCGATACCGTTTCCATAGTCGCCGGTGAAAACGCTTCGCCTGCGTTTTGGGCTTTCATAGGCAGTTCTTCCGAGTCCAGGGAGGATTGGATAAGACCCCTTGACAGGGATACATGCATAGCCAATTATATGGGTATGAACGATTCGGACTATGGAGGCGGAATTCCTGCCGCCGTCGTCTGGACGGTCGGAAAATCGTTGGCGGTTGGAGCCCTTTCGGGAGTTCCGTTGAATTTAAGCATCCCTGTCGAAAAAAGAGGGGACACGGTCAGGATGTACATAAAATGGGTATTCGAAAAACCTCGCGTACTCAAACCGGGCGACAGCCTGACATTGCCTGAAGAGTTCGTATTCCATGGGAAAAGCGACTGTTTCGAACCTCTGAGAAAATATGCAGAGGCTCTTTCCGGATTGGGAGTAAGACCGGCGGAGAGCGAACCTTCCGCTTTCGATGCGGCCTGGTGCGCTTGGGGATACGGCCGCGGATTCACTGTGAGACAAATTCTCGGCACCCTGCCTGAAGTTAAGAAACTTGGCATAAAATGGGTTTCCATAGACGACGGCTACCAGATAGCCGAAGGGGACTGGAACCTGAATCCTAAGACTTTTCCCGGCGGAGATGCGGAGATGAAAAACCTTGTAGATTCCATACATGCATCCGGCATGAAAGCCATGATATGGTGGGCGCCTCTTGCAGCAGACCCCGGATGCGCATTCCTCAAGAAACATCCCGATGCCGTTTCCATGGATAGGAAAGGTGAACCTTATGCTATTTCCTACTGGGACAGCTGGTACCTGAGCCCTTCGGATACGGCCGTGATAGCCGAGACGAAAAGGATTGTGCGCAAATTCATCGTGGAATACGGCTTCGACGGTATGAAACTGGACGGACAACATCTCAATTGTGTACATCCCGACTACAATCCAGTACATCATCCCGATGATCCGGAATACGACTGCCGCCATTTGCCAGAATTCTATAAGACGATTTACGAAACCGCACGGGGGCTTAAAAAGGATGCGGTCGTTCAACTTTGCCCTTGCGGAGACTGTTTCTCCGTCTTCAACCTTCCTTATGTGAACCAGACTGTTGCATCCGATCCTGAAAGCAGTTATCAGGTAAGGACCAAGGCGTACGTTTTCCGTTCGCTGGCTCCAGGTACCGCTTATTACGGCGACCATGTCGAACTTACCGACGGAGGGGAGGATTTCGCCAGCCAACTTGGAGTCGGTGCCGTGCCGGGTACCAAGTTCACATGGCCTGAATACGGCTCGGACCCTGGCCGGAAAAATTTCCTGGATCCGGAAAAGGAAGCCGTTTGGAAGAAAGCCTTCGGGATATATGACTCCGAAAGAATGTCGGAAGGTGAAATGTTGGGAGGCCTTTACGATATCGGTTATGACAAACCGGAAACTTATGTGATCCGGAAGGGGGACGGGACCTTCTATTATTCCCTTTTCGCCCCGGAATTCAGCGGCACCATACATTTCAGGGGGCTTGATAAGGGGACGAAATATACGGTTAAGGACCTTTGGAACGATGCGGTACTAGGTACTGTCTCGTTTGCGGAAGATTCCGCATCCGTCTCCTTCAAACGGTTCGAACTATTGAAACTGAACAAACAAACTAACTAATAAAGTGCTAATGAAAAAGTATTTGATTATCCTCATGCTGTTCGTGACATGTAACCTTAGTGCACAAGTCTCGATCAAGGGAACGGTTACTTCTGCAACTGACAAGGAACCGATTCCCGGAGCAAGCGTAGTAATCAAGGGGACCACTATAGGAACCACCACCGACATTGACGGTAGATATTCCATCAAAGCCCCTGATGCACAATCCATACTCGTATTTTCATGCATCGGTTACGAAGATGTCCTGATTCCTGCTGACGGAAAGGAACTGATAAACGTGGCGATGAACGAGAAGATGGAGAAATTGGATGACGTAGTGGTCATGGGTTACAGCAACAAAACGAAAAACGAAATCACGAGTGCGGTATCCGTGATCTCTTCCGACAAGCTTGTCGATGTTACTTCCCAAAACATAGAAAGCATGCTGCAAGGCAAGGTGGCCGGTGTATCGGTAGTCAATTCCAGCGGACAGCCTGGCAGCGAACCTCTCGTTCGCATACGTGGGATTTCGTCCATGAATGCCCCTCAGGGACCTTTGTATGTGGTTGATGGCATCATAGGAGGATCCTATGATCCTAACGACATAGAAACATTGACGGTCCTGAAAGACGCCGGATCTACCGGCATGTATGGCGCGCAGGCTAACGGCGGCGTTATAGTGATAACGACCAAGAGTGCTAAAAGCAAGAAGATGACTTTCAATTTCAAAGCCAATGTCGGCTTCACGCGCCCAGATTTCGACCGTCAGAAAAGGATGAATTCGGCTGAGCTTTACAACTATTACCGCGAATATTTCCGCGATCCGGAGACATATATGGTGGACGATGTGGCATTCAACAATGCCATTCCAAAGTCCGTGCTCAACACCGATACGGACTGGAGGGGACTCGCTTTCAGGACGGGTACCGTCCAACAGTATTACTTTTCCCTTATGGGCAAATCCGACAGGAATTCCTATTACGACAGCATATCGTATTTCGACGAGGACGGAACCATGAGAAATACGGGTTACAAGCAGGTAAACGTACGTTCTAACAATACTTTCAATCTCACAGACTGGCTCAAGATAACGAGCAACATCGACATTCACGGAAGTACCAGCAGTTCGATGGACAGCAACCTGCTTTATTATCTCGACGAAGCCCTTCCTTGGGACAGCCCTTATGACGAAAACGGCGATCTCCGCAAATTCTCAGAGTCTACCGGAATATGGATGAGGGACAAAGTGAATCCGCTCCTCGCTTTCGAGGACAACCAACTCGTGAACAACGTTAAGTCCATAGGACTCGATTATGATTTTTCCGTCGATGTCAAGATTACCCCATGGCTCTCGTTCAATTCTCAGAACAGGGTTTCCGGTTCGACCGATAAAACTCATTATCATCGTACTACAAATGTTGAAACTATGGAGTCCGGAGATTTCATACAGGAGTCGCAGACCTTCGTAGTCAGCGGCATAACGACCGATATGTTCAAGGCCAAGTACAACTTCGGTAAACATACTGTCAGCGGACTTTTTGGCTATGAGGCGCAGAGGGAATATGGGGAAGAGATGTCCGCTTCCGGCAAGGGCCTGCCTTACGGTCTTTACGTACTCGACGTGGCCAGCAACACTTATGTCGTCGGAGGATCGAATTATACCAACGGCATGCAGTCTCTGATTTCGCAGGTGAATTACGATTATGGAAACAAGTATTTCGTTACCGCTTCGTTCCGTGTCGACCAGTCGTCTACTTTCGACAAGGCCAACCGTACGGCAATGTTCCCATCCATATCCGGAAGCTGGGTGGTAGGCAATGAGCCGTTCATGGCAGGCAACGATTTGATAAAGGGACTTAAGCTCCGTGCCAGCTGGGGCAAGACCGGAATGAAGGACATAGGGGCTTCGAAATATCTTGAGAAATTCGCATACAGCACCCAATATGACGATAATACTTCGGCCGTTCCGACACAGATGTCCAATCCGAATCTGAAATGGGAGCAGACGACGCAGTTCAACGTCGGAACCAGCTTTTCATTGGCCGACAGGTTGGACATAGACCTCAACTTCTATCGGAATATCACCAACAACCTACTGGTATATCGCGATCTGCCGCCTTCGGGAGGATTCGACAAGCAATGGCAGAACTTCGGCTCGGTACTGAATACCGGCTTCGAGACCTCATTGGGAGCCCATATACTTAAGGATGGAAAGTTGAAATGGAATGCCGATTTCTCGATTTCATATAATTACAACAGGCTCTTCGGATTCGGCGATACTGTAATTTATACATCGCATTACGGGGTGATGCAGGTTTATAAGGAGGGATGTTCCCTTTATACCTGGTACGTCAAGGATTATGCAGGTATAGATCCGGAAACCGGGCGCAGGCAGTTCATAGACGAAAACGGCGACAAGACCTTCGATTATGCTTCCGCCCGCTATGTCGAGGCCGGTTCCCCGCTTATTCCGTGGGAAGGTGGGATCAGCACTGACATTTCGTACGGTAATTGGAAATTGTGTGCTACGGGCAACTTCGTATGGGGCGATGTCCTGTATGGGCGCCAACGTGCGAGCGATCTCGCCATTTTCGTCGAGAATTCGCTTGAACCGTCGAGTGAAGACGTGATTTGGAAACAACCGGGCGATATCGCCACCATTGGGCTCCCGGCATATGCGTCTTCGCAGATTTACGATACTGGCATGCTCGTGCGCGGAGACTATTTCAAGGTACGCAACATAACCCTTTCCTATACTTTCGACAAGTTTCTCCATAGCGACAACAAACTGACTCTCGCTCTTTCATGCGACAACCTTTGCACCTTTACGAATGTTTGGGGAGCCGATCCGGAAGTGAATATGAGCATCGATTCGGACTTGCTGCCAGGCGAGATATCAACTTGGGAGAACAGGTATCCAAACAACAAGCAGTATGTGTTCCAGGTCAATCTAACTTTTTAACGGGCAACGATATATGAAAAAGATAAACTGTATACTTTCATTTCTCATTCTTGCTGCCGGCCTGCTCTCCTTCACCGGCTGCAATCTGGACATAGCACCTTCGAATTCCCTTACGGGGGACCAGATGAGCGAGTCCCCAACTGGTTTGGAGGATATAATAAACGGCTGTTATACCATTTTCAAGGATTATCAGGAAGACCAGGAAAGCAACGACTGGTACCTCCGCCAATATTACCAGATGTCCGATTTCTCCTCTGACGACGTTACGTACGGACACGAAACGGAAGACAATCTCAACATGATTTTCCGTTATCCTGAGCGCACGCCGGCTTTGGATAACATAACGACTTTCTGGATAAACAGCTATAAATTGATATATGCGGCCAATGTGGCTTTGAATGTCGCTGACCGGGCCGAGGAAAAGACGGACCTCGTCAAGCATATCGAAGGCGAAGCCCTTTTCCTGAAAGCGTTCGCCATGCATAACCTGGTACGCCTTTATGCCAAGCCTTACACTCAGGCTGACGTCGATACGGATCCGGGCATAATAATCCGCGAATCCATGACCGATACCGACAACAAGGGACGTGCTTCCCTCAAGGATACTTACGATTATATCGTAAACTGTTTGCTAGAGGCCGAAACGGACATGGAAGACATAGACGTTTCGGAACGGGACAGCAAGGGATTCGCATCTATCGGAGCTGTCAGGGCTCTCCTTTCGCGCGTCTACCTTTATATGGGTGAATGGGACAAATCGATAGAATATTCCACCAAGGTCATTGACAGCGGGGATTATACGCTTGAAACAACGGACGACATACCGGATTACATAACGGATACGAAGGATGCTTCCGAAACCATATGGTGCATAATAATGAATCAGACAGACGATAAGCAGGAGGGTTCCATAGCATCCATGATAATGACCGAAGGCGACGGCTGCTGGGGCGAAGAGGGCTATTCTCCGTCGATACTTTCCGATATGGGAATCGGAACGGATATGGAGAAGGTCGACGTACGTTTCAGATTCGTCCAGGATCCTGTGATAAAGAACGGGCTTACGCTTTATCCATGCTCTAAGTTCAGCGGCCAGGATGGGTCGAAGACAAGCTCTTCGCCTGTGATGTTCCGTTTGTCGGAGATGTATTTCAACCGTGCGGAGGCTTATGCACACGAGGGGGACGAACCAGATGCTTTGGATGACATAAATACCGTCCGTGCCCAGAGAATAGATCCTTCCGCCATAGAAGGATCGACGGTGGAAGACTTCCTTTACAAAACGTCCGACGTAAACAGTTCCACCACTATACTCGATCTGGTACTTAAGGAAAAAAGGATCGAATTCGCATTCGAGGCGCAACGCTTTTTCGACCTGAGACGTAACGGCATGGACATAATACGCAATTATTGGGGATTCCATATCCTTACGTATTCCGTAGGACAGGCGGTAAGCAAAGCTCCGGGCCTTGATGTTGACCAGGTGGTTACCAAGGCTTCCTATTCCCGCCTAGTATTTCCTATACCTTCGCAAGAGGTCAACAATAACCCTTCCTGTGTACAAAACGAAGGATATTAATTTAAAATGCATACTGAGATGAATAACATATTTTCAAAAATCACCGCTGCGTTTTCCGTATTCATGCTTTTGGGCGCTGTTTCATGCATACACCAGGGAGATCTGAACCTCGATCCCGTACCTGATCTGGCCTTTTCATACGAAAGTGACGGATTGACCCTTACATTTACTTCGGATACGGAGGATGCATCCGACATAAGCTGGACTTCCAGCGACGGCGGTACGGGTACGGGCGACACGTTCGTCCATACCTTCGCATCCCCGGATACTTATTGGGTACAGATGAAAGGCGACTATAACGGCGAAGAACAAACGGTTTCCACCAAGGTTCTCGTTGCGAAAGCCGCCCTCGTAAGCATGAGCGACGGGACATGCGATGATTGGGATAATGTCCAATACTCGGATTTCCAATTTACCGGGGAATCGGAAGGATCTCCTGTCATATGCGGCAAGTTCGACTACGATGCCAATTACATATACCTTTATTTGGAGTTGGACAACACGGCGAAAGATAACGTTACCAATGACTCGGCCATCATATCGTTCAGTTGCGATGCTGATGACGATGCCACTACCGGATGCCCGGACGACGGAATCGGTGCCGATTACCTTATGGAAGGGTGCCTTACGACTTCCGAACCTTGTTATGATTTCTATACCGGCAGTACTGACGGCGACTGGACCCATATCGACGACGCTACCATTCTCGACAATATAATGGTACTCGGACACGAAGAAACCACTCCTGAAAATGTCACCAAGTTCGAATGGGCATACAGCCGAAAAACAATGGAAATAACATCCACTTCCTTCAAGTTCATCCTTTTGATTTACGACGGGGACTGGAATGATGCGGATGCGTTCTATTATAATGGTGATAGTGCCATTTCCATCGCTATGGACAAGCAATAGTCATAATTCGGATTATTGATGGATAGACGCGATTTTATCCGGAAGGGGCTGGTGTCGGCAGTTTCGCTGGCAGTGGCCCCTTACATTTTGAAAGGGGAGACGGCTATTCCGTGGGTACCACAACACAATTGGGAAGGCTATGACTTCGGAAGCGGCCCCGGAGTACCTGACAGATTGTATCAGGGGCCATTTCCACAATATAGTCCCGAGGATTTTTTCGGAGGAGAGGTGATTATGCAGACCACACCGGGGGAACAAATAATCAACTGTTTCGGTATGGGGCTCACTTCTTATATATCCGGAGACCAAGGATGTCCGCACGTCGACGGTAAAAGTACGGAGGAGGTGATTGACGGCCTATTCCGTTTTCCCCTGGCGACCAAAGTATATATCCGTCCGACATGGAGACATATCCAAAAGAGAAAAGGAGTGCTTGAACCGGACGACTACTGGAGAATCACCTTCGAAAAAGCTTCAAAGTATGGCAAGAAGGTAGGTTTCAGAATAATGATGAACGATCCGGATATAATGGCCGATTCCCTTCCTGATTTCGTACTTGACAAAGTGCCGATGAAGAAACTCAGTGGACGCTGGGGAAGAAAGCCTGGGGACATGGTCAAGCTCAATCTCCAGCCGGATATGGGCAACCCTTATTTCATTGAATATTTCGAAGACTTGCAACGTCTTCTTTCAGAACGACTCGATGGGGCGGCAGATGTGGAATATATGGACACCTGCATGTACGGGTTATGGGGGGAAGGCCATACTTGGCCTTACGAAGGCAATCCTTATCCTTCGAGGGAAATTGCTGAATCCGTTATGTTAAGGCTTTTCAACATACAGAAGAAATACTGGACCAAGATACCTTTGCTTACCAATACCCAACCCGATTTCAGCCGTGTGGGCAACTCGGAAATAGTGGATCGCACGGTAAGGTCCTGCAACTGGCTTCGTACGGATACCATATTCATTGAGAACGAACAGATAGAAGCTCTTTCCAATCGTCCGGCATGGATTGCCGCCGCCTGTGAGTGTGCCCTTACCGATGGCAGCGAAGCTACCATGCGTTACGATAATTCCGGGATCCCTTATAACGAAGCTATAATTTCGCATGTCAAGGATGTTGGAGCGAATTATTTTTCCCTGTGGAACTGGCATGACATAAATCCCGACCATTTATATGATTACTATAAAAAATATCCGGCAGGCCTTGATGACCTCGCTTCTTCCATAGGATACAGGGTGCGCCCGTCCTGGATATGGAATTTCGAAAACGGGATGGACAAAGGGTTGATAATAGGAATGGCCAACGACGGGATAGCCTGTGTTCCGGGCATATTGCGCCTGACGCTTTATGATGCCGACGGTTCTCTAAATGTAAGCGGATGTCTTGATCCCGGTTACCCTAAGACTTCCGGCATAAGGCAATGCCTGCTCCCTTTTCCTCCTGGCGTGTCATGGAGTCCAGGTCGCATGAGATTGAAAGCTGAATTGGAATACAAAGGTGTACGGTACCCGGTACCTTTTGCCTGTGCCCAGAAACTCAATTCCGACGGTTCGCTTACCATCGACAAGAATTTGTAATCGTTGTGCTGCTACTGGTGCTGGTGCCAGTGCTTGCGGCCGGGTGTCGAACCTCCGGTTTGATTCCCACTTCGAGAGAATCGGCCCTGGAGCCCATTCCGGGGCATGTGTGGGAACCGAAGCTCCGGTTGGGCCTCCCGGACTGTGAGGTGGAGGAGCGGTGTGGCAGTGACGTGGGGGACAAATTCGGAGGCTCTTTGGTTATTCTCTTTTTGTATATTTGTAAATTAAATGATGATTTATGAAAAAGATAGCTGAAGATGTTTTCTATGTGGGCGTCAACGACAGGGTGAGCCCGCTGTTCGAAAATTACATACCGATTCCGGAAGGAGTGTCATACAACTCGTATTTGATCAAGGATGAGACGGTAGCGTTGGTCGATACCGTCGAGGCCGGTTTCGCCCCGGAGTTCTTTTCGAAGCTGGACGACTGCCTCGGGGAGCGCAAGGTGGATTATCTCATAGTCGACCACGTCGAACCGGACCATTCGGGTTCGATAGTGCAATTGCTCATGAAGTATCCGAAGATGGTGGTCGTAGGGAACGCCAGGACGCTGTCTATGCTGGAGGGATTTTACGGGTATCTGGAAAACACTTACGAGGTTAAGGAGGGCGATTATCTCAATCTCGGCAAGCATGTAGTCCGTTTTTACATGGCTCCCATGGTGCATTGGCCCGAGGTCATGTTCTCCTACGACGAAACTTCCGGAACGCTCTTCTCGGCCGATGCGTTCGGCTCCTTCGGCGCGTTGAACGGCGGGGTGACGGACACCGAGCTGGACGTGTCCGGCCTGTATGGGGAAACGCGCCGCTACTACGCGTCCATAATAGGGAAATACGGCACCCAGGTGCGGTTGGCATTGAAAAAGGTCTCCCCTTTGAAAATCAACATGATCTGCTCGACGCACGGACCGGTGTGGAAAGAGGCGATCCCGAAAATCATGGAACTGTACGACGGATGGAGTTCGTACAATGCTTCGCGCGGTGCCGTGATAGCTTACGGCTCGATGTACGGGCATACGCGGGAGATGGCGGAAGAGGTGGCGAGAGGGCTGGTCGAAGCCGGCGTCAGGAGCGTATCGGTGTACGACGTATCGCATACCGACGTATCCTACATATTGTCAGACGTGTTCAGGTACCGTGCGCTTGTCGTGGGCGGGCCTACTTATATGAACGGGATGTATCCCTATGTCGAGTCCCTGCTTGAGGCGGTCGCCCACAGGGGTATAAAGAATCACATATTCGGAGCGTTCGGAGAGTTTTCCTGGGGCGGGGTGGTAGGAAAGACGCTCAGGCAGTTTGCCGCCGACAACGGGATGGCACTCGTAGGGGAGCCGGTGGAATGCAAGCAGGGGCTTACTCCCGGTCTCAGGGAACAGTGCAGGATGCTCGGAAAAGCTGTGGCCGATGCATTGGCTTAGTGCAAATCATTAATACAAAGAATATATGAAAGTTAAGTTTATTTTGCCGGCGGCAGTAGCATTGCTGTTCGCTTTCGGCGCAAGCGCACAGGAAATTACCGAGGCGGCGAAGGAAAGGGCCGCCAGCCTGGTAAAACAGATGACTCTCGACGAGAAGCTGGAGTACATAGGGGGCTACAACTCGTTCTATATCCGCGCCATCCCGAGGCTCGGGATTCCGGAGATCAAGATGTCCGACGGACCCCAGGGGGTCAGGAACGACACGAAGAGTACCCTTTATCCGAGCGGGATCGTAACCGCTTCCACATGGAACAGGGATCTCGCACGCAAGGTGGGGGAACAGATCGGTTCCGACTGCCGGGCTCGCGGGGTGGGATTCATCCTCGGCCCGGGCGTGAACATGTACCGTTCGCCGCTTTGCGGCCGCAATTTCGAATATTTCGGGGAGGACCCGTACCTGGCTTCCGAGACCGCCGTCCAATACATCGAGGGCGTACAGGGGAAAGGCGTCATAGCGACCGTCAAACATTTTTGCGGGAACAACGAAGAGTGGGACCGCCACAACGTCTCTTCCGAGGTAGACGAGCGTACGCTTCAGGAATTGTACCTGACCACTTTCCGCAAAGCGGTCGAAGAGGCTAAGGTAGGCGCCGTAATGTCGAGCTACAACATGCTCAACGGACAGCACATGACGGAGAATCCCCATTTGATCCAGGACATAATGCGCGGCCAGTGGGGTTTCCAGGGCATTTATATGTCCGATTGGAATGCGACCTATACCGGCATCGCCGCCGCCAACGCCGGACTCGACCTGGAAATGCCTTCCGGCAAATATATGAATCCCGAAGCCCTCAGGAAGGCCATCGGCGACGGCGTCGTAGACGAAAGGACGATAGACGAGAAAGTGCAACATATACTGCAAACGCTTATCGCCTTCGGCATGTTCGACAGGCCGCAGAAGGATACAACGATTCCGCTGAACGACCCTAAATCGGACGAAGTGGCCCTCGAAGTCGCACGCGAAGGCATCGTATTGCTGAAGAACGACGACGGCGTGCTCCCCCTGGGCAAGGGGAAATATGTGGTGATGGGGCCTAACGCAGATCACGTAGCCATCGGAGGAGGCAGCGGCGCTGTTCATCCGATCACTACCGTCACTTTCGCGCAAGCTTTCGACGCCATGGGGAAGAAATACAAGAGCACCCTGCTCGTTTCCCAGGACGGTGCCAGCCTCGCTTCCGGCGAGTCGCGGAAAGCCATCGCGTCGGCCGATGCGGTCGTTTATTGCGCCGGCCTGGACAAGTCTATCGAGAGGGAAGGTTCCGACCGCAGTTACGGACTGCCGGCGGAACAGATAGAGATGATGGACAGCATCGCCGCCATCAATCCCAACCTGATCGTCGTGATGAATTGCGGCGGGGCGGTGGACTTCGGAGGTTGGGCCTCCAAGGCCAAGGCCATAGTTTATGCGATGTATCCGGGCCAGGAAGGAGGAAAGGCGGTCGCCGAAATAATAACGGGCAAGGTCAACCCTTCCGGCAAGCTGGCTTACAGCATAAGCAAGCGTATCGAGGACGAGCCGTGCTATGATTCCTATCACGAAACGAGCGGCGTGTCTGGATTCCGAAAGACCGACCTCAAGAAGATCCTCTATGCCGAGGGGCTGTTCACAGGCTACCGCGGCTACGACAGGAACGGAGTCGCCCCACTGTATCCGTTCGGTTACGGAATGTCCTATACCACTTTCGGTTTCTCAAACCTGAAGGTGAAGAAAGCCGGGAAGAAGGGGAATGCTTATACCATCTCCTTCGACATATCCAATACCGGCAAGACCGATGGGGCCGAAGTGGCCCAGGTCTATGTAGGAGCCGTGGATCCGAAAGTCGTCCGCCCCGTAAAGGAGCTGAAGGGATACGAAAAGGTTTACCTCAAGAAAGGCGAGAAGAAAAACGTGAAAATAACCCTGAGCGACGAAGCTTTCCATTATTACGACGTCGTGTCCAAGCAATTCGTCGTGGCACCGGGAGATTACCGCATTTTTGTCGGTTCTTCTTCCCGCGACACGGAACTCGGTCCTGCCACGGTTACGATTGCACCTTCAGGTAATTAGCCGGAGTTGACGACCAGTATGTCCGACCACTTGGTGGTGTACTGGGGAGAGAGGTGGTTGCGGTTCATGCGGATTCCTTCGGGATCCTGCGATGCCACGGCCACTTTGTTTTTGCCTTCCTTCGCATTGATGTAGTCCATGGCCTTCATCGCACGGCCATGCTTGCCGTGGTCCACGGCATCGAAAAGAGCGCTTTGCACGGCTTTTCCGGATGAGATTTCCGAAAGGATGACCCCGGCTTTCTTGTAGCCGTAACCCTTGCGGAACAATCTCGGCAAAGCCTTCATTATGGCCGCGTTTATTTCCAGCGTACTGTCGGTAGCCACTTGGAAGGTCACCATCTTTTCCTCGAACTGCTGCGGCAGGTTCTGCCTGTGGCGGTTGGTAAGGACGAAAACCATCGCCTGGTTGCATACGCCGCCCTGCTTTCTCAGCTTTTCGCAGACCATCGATACGAATAGGGAGACCTGTTTGCAAAGAGGTTCGAGTTCGTATATTTCCTTTGAGAAGGAACGTGAGGAGCAGATTTGTTGCTTGGCCGGCACTTCGTTCGTGAAGCCTATGCAAGGTTCGCCGTGCAGTTCCCGCCATGTCCTGAGTCCCGTTATGCTGAACTGCTTTTCCACGAACTCCGGATTCAGGGCGGCGAAATCGGCGGCGCTCTTTATGTTCAGCATGGAAAGGAAGGCATTGTGCTTCCTGCCTATGCCCCATACGTCGTTCACCGGAAATTTCTTCAGGACCTTTTCTATGTCTTCGGGGCGGTTCATGTAGCAGCCTCCCTGAAGTTTCGGGTAAGTCTTACAGAGCTTCGAGGCGATTTTGGCCAACGTTTTCGTAGGAGCGACTCCCACAGAAACCGGTATGCCGGTATTCCGCCGGCACGTCTTTGAGATTTTCTTCGCCAGGAGGTCCATGTCGGTGTTTTCCATGCCCCTAAGGTCGAGGAACGCCTCGTCTATCGAGTAGATCTCGATGTCCGGAACCATCTGAAGCAGGGTCAGATGCACGCGGTCCGACATGTCCCCGTAAAGGGTGAAGTTCGACGAGAAAACGGTTATGTGGTTGCGCTCTATCGCGTCCCTTATCTGGTAGACCGGAACGCCCATTTTAACTCCAAGGGCCTTTACTTCGTTGCTTCTCGATATCACACAGCCGTCGTTGTTCGAAAGGACCAGTACCGGACTGCGTTCCAGGTCCGGACGGAAGACCCTCTCGCAACTCACGAAAAAGTTGTTACAGTCGGCCAGTGCGAACATAGTTCTATTTCAGTTTCTTGATGACGTACCTTGCTATTCCCCATATTATGAAGTCCTCGTCCGGGGTCACCTTTATGGGCTTGAATGCCTTGTTGGCCGGAACCAGCATTATGCAGTCCTTGCGGACTTCGACGTGCTTGAGGGTGAATTCGCCGTCCACGAAACAGATGGCTATGCATCCGTCGTAGGGTTCGACCGACTTGTCCACCACGAGGATGTCGCCGTCCGCTATGCCGTCGTCTATCATGCTTGTGCCGTTGACCTTTGCATAGAAAGTCGAAGCAGGATTCTTGACGATTTCCTGCGTTATGTTCAGTGTGCCGTTCTGGAAATCTTCGGCGGGGGAGAGGAAACCTGCCCTCACTCCTTCGCTTAGAGGGAGTTCCGTGTTATCCTCGCCCGGCAGGAAAATCTGGATCTTGTCGGCCATGGTTCATCGGCTTTCTATGGTCCATTCGCAGCCGCCGGCGGTGTCTTTCAGTTGTACTCCCAGATTTTTCAGGTCGCTGCGTATCTTGTCGCTTACGTCCCACCGCTTGTCTTCCTTGGCTGCCTTGCGCTCATCGACGATCATTCCTATAAGGCCGTCTACCAGCTTTTGCTGCGATTCCCCGCCACTTTCTTCGTCCTTCATCCCGAGGATTCCACATAGGATGTCGTCGAAGAGGAATTTGATGGTGCCGGTATCCTCCGCATCCAGGCCGAGCTGGTGCTCTTTCACCTTGTTCACCAAGGCAACGGCATCGAAAAGGCTTGCTATGGCGACCGGGGTGTTCATGTCGTCGCACAGCGCGTCGCATATCTTTTCCTTCAATGCGGCGACCTCCGCCACAGGCTTGGCTTTTGCGTCCGGCTCGAGCTTTTTTACATCCCTTGCGGCCTGCATCATCCTCTTCATCCCCTTTTCCGCCGCCTGAAGGGCTTCGTTGCTGAAGTCGAGCGTACTGCGGTAGTGGGCCTGTAGGATGAAGAAACGTATGGTCATCGGGCTATAGGCCTGGGTTAGGGTCTTGTTGGTTCCGTGGAACAGTTCGTCGAGAGTGATGAAGTTGCCGAGCGACTTGCCCATCTTCTTGCCGTTTATGGTGACCATGTTGTTGTGCATCCAGTAATGGACACCTCCCTGTCCGCGGGAAGCGAAGTTCTGGGCCAGCTCGCATTCGTGGTGCGGGAACAGAAGGTCCATCCCGCCCCCGTGTATGTCGAATTCCTCTCCGAGATACTTCTCGCTCATGGTGGAGCATTCTATGTGCCACCCCGGAAACCCTACGCTCCATGGCGAAGGCCACTTCATTATGTGTTCCGGAGATGCCTTCTTCCAGAGGGAAAAGTCGTAGGAATGGTGCTTGTCCTCCTGACCGTCCAGCGTGCGGGTGTTCTCGACTATTTCGTCCAGGGAACGTCCCGAAAGGATGCCGTAATGGTATTTCTTATTGTAGGCGTCCACGTCGAAGTAGACGGAACCGTTGCTGACGTATGCGAAGCCGTTGTCTAGAATCTTCTGTACTGTCTGGATCTGCTCGATTATATGTCCCGAAGCCCTGGGCTCGATGCTCGGGGACTCCGTGTTCAGAAGCCTCATGGCGGTATGGTAACGCTCGGTGTAATATTGCGCGATTTCCATCGGCTCGAGTTCCTCCAGCCTGGCTTTCTTCTCTATCTTGTCCTCCCCATTGTCCGAGTCGTGTTCGAGATGCCCTACGTCGGTGATGTTCCTAACGTAACGTACCTTGTATCCGAGATGGCGCAGAAGTCGTACGAGGACGTCGTAGGTTATTCCCGGACGGGCGTGCCCGAGATGGGGGTCCCCGTAAACCGTCGGTCCGCAGACATACAGGCCCACCCGGCCTTCCGTGATCGGCTTGAAAAGTTCCTTCTTGCGTGTCAGTGTATTGTACAGGTAAAAGTTTCTTGACATAACCTTGTGTTTTACAACACAAAGTTACCAAGTTTTTGCGTTCGGGCAACATAAACCGGAGGAGAGGCGCGCACATTCCGCTAATCCTCTTTTTCTTCCTCTCCGGCCGGCCTGATCGCATTCGCGCGTATTTCGGAAAAATACCGCGCCTCCCCGTCGGTGGTCAGGTATTTGGAATTCCGTATGCTGCCGCGTATCAGAAGATAGAGCCCCTTTCTGATCTCTTCGAGGTTCATGATCTTCTCTCCCTCCCAGGCCGAGATGTTATGCCAGGTGGTTTCCTCCTGGATCTGTCCCTTCCTGTCGTGGAACCGTTCGTTCGTGGCCAATGTGAATCTCGCCATCTTCTTCCCGTCCTTTTCGATGATTTTCGGGTCCATGCCCACGTGCCCGAGCAGTTCTACCCTGTTGAAAGATTTCTTTTCCATCATTTTGGTGTTTTATCGTTTTTCCGCGAAGTAAGTGCGCCGCATCCTGGCTAACAATACTTCAAGCGTTTGTAAACGTTTAATAAATCCATAATCCGAAATCCGGAATTCGATAAAGGATAAATATTCTTTTGCAAACGATAATTTTCATCTCCGCACTTGATTCCCGTCCGGCGGTCCGCTAATTTTATCGGCGGGAATGACAATGGTGGTGACCGCGGACAACAGTGAAAAACAGAAAAGGAGAAAGATCAAACGATGGCGATGGGGGAAGATTATGGAAATGGGAAGATGGATTCGAGGAGTGGAACACAGCCGGCGAGATGCCTGGTCTGCGGCAGGCCGCTGGCAGGCCGTACTGACAAAAAGTTCTGTTCCGACAGGTGCAGGAACATTTACAATAACGGGAGATACCGCCGCCAGAGAAAACGGCTGTGCGATTTCAACCGGACACTCGTGACTAACTATTATCTTCTGCGGCAGATGGTTGCATCCGGCAAGCATAGTTGCCCGAAGGCGGCTCTGCTCAGGAGCGGATTCGACCCGAAATGTTTTACGGCATCGGTGGAAACCGTGTTTTTCAGGTGGTACAGATGTTTCGACCTGCGTTACCGCGTTGGCCGGAAATTTGTACATTTGAAGGACGATGAAAACTACTGACAATCCAATACTGGCTCCTTCCACCAATCCTTTCGGAGCGCCGATGTTCGACAAGATAAAGGATTCCGATTACAAACCCGCATGCGAGACTGCCCTTGCGGAGGCAAGGGCGCAGATAAAGGCCATAGATGAAAATCCGGAACCGCCGAACTTCCGGAATACCGTCGAGGCTTTGGAATATGCCGGGCGCGACCTGAACAAGTTCGCGTGCATTTTCTACAATCTCAACGAGGCATGCACGAATCCGACCATGCAGCAGACTGCCGAGGATATCGCTCCTGAAATGAGCCGGTACGACATGTCGGTCCTGCTGGACCCGGTCCTTTTCGGCCGCATAAAGGACGTTTACGGGCGGCGTGACTCCCTCGGGTTGAACCTGGAACAGTCTAAATTATTGGAAGAGACTTACAAGGCCTTCAGAAGAAGCGGTGCGGAATTGGAAGCGAAGGACAAGCAAAGGCTTTCCCAAATCGAGGAGGAACTCTCCGTTTTGGGCCTCAAGTTCGGCAAGAATGTCCTCTCGGCTACCAATGCCTTCGAAATGAATGTTACGGACAAGGCAGACCTTGCCGGCCTTCCCGATTTCGCCCTGGCCATGGCTGCAGAGGAGGCCAAGTCGAGAAAGGAGGATGGATGGACATTCACCCTTAATATGCCTTCATTAAGCGCTTTCCTGAAATACGGCGAGGTGCGTCCTCTCCGCGAGAAAATATGGCGCGCATACAATACCCGGTGTACAAGCGGGGAGTTCGACAATACCGATAATATCCGCAAGACCGTGGACCTTTCGGCCGAAAAGGCCCGTCTGTTGGGTTATGCCAATTATGCCGACTACGTGCTTGAAGACAGGATGGCTAAGAGCTGCGGAAAGGTGGATGCGTTCCTCGACGATCTGAGGGGCAAGTCGATGCCATACGGCAAGAGGGATGTGGAGCAGGTGCGCACATTTGCCGCAGGGCACGGTTTCAGGGAGGAGATGATGCCTTGGGATTTCCCGTATTGGGCCGAAAGGCTGAAGGAGGAGAAATATTCCTACAATGAGGAGGACTTGAAACCGTATTTCGAGCTTTCCGAGGTCCAGGATGCGTTGTTCTCCCTTGCCAACAGGCTATACGGATTGAATTTCAAACGGAACGACGACATTCCGGTCTATCATCCGGATGTCAGGGCGTTCGAGGTCACGGATTCTGGCGGCCGCTTCATGGCCCTGCTTTACATAGACTTCTTTCCCCGTGACAACAAGCACGGCGGGGCGTGGATGACCGCCTTCCGCGAAATGGACAAATTCGGCGGGGTGGAAGAGAGGCCCTTCGTATCCCTGGTGACCAATTTCACCAAGCCTGCCGCAGGTACGCCTTCACTGCTTACATTCGGGGAGTTCACCACCATCCTGCACGAATTCGGCCATGCCCTGCATGCGATGCTCGCCGAGGGGACATACGGTACCCTTACGGGAACCAATGTCAAACGCGATTTCGTGGAATGCCCTTCGCAGCTCATGGAGAATTGGGCTTACGAAGCCGAATACCTGCAGTCGTTCGCAAAACATTACAGGACGGGCGAGGTCATTCCCAAGGAGTATGTGGACAAGGTCGTCGCTTCTAGAAATTACCTCGCCGGCTATAACAGCATAAGGCAGGTGGATTTCGGAACGGTGGACATGGCATGGTATACTTTGGACAAGGCCCCGGAGATCTCCGTGCCCGATTTCGAGCACAAGGTGTTCGATGCTTCAAGGCTTCTTCCCGAAGTGCCGGGAACCTCCATGTCATCGGCCTTCACTCATATCTTCGCAGGAGGATATGGCGCCGGGTACTACTCTTACAAATGGGCCGAGGTGCTCGAAGCCGACATATTCGGACGTTTCCGTGACAACGGGGTCTTCGACCGCGCTACCGCCGAAGATTTTCGCCGCAAGGTCCTCTCCAAGGGCGGTACGGTGGATCCGGATATTTTGTTCCGCGATTTCATGGGCCGCGACCCGCAGCCCGACGCCCTTCTCAAGAGCCAGGGAATGTGCTGAAACAAAGATTAAAAAACTATATGAAACTATGAAACGATTTACTATTATTACATTGGCTGCAGTCTGCCTCGCATTTCTGGCAGGATGCAACGAAAACGGTAAGAAAATGCAAAGCAATATTAATCAGACTGTTGAGACCATAATGGCCCGTCGCAGCATTCGCGCCTTCAAGGCGGACCCCGTCGACCATGCCACGATGGACACTATTCTGAAATGCGCGATAAATGCGCCCAATGCAATGAACGCCCAGTCATGGGCGATCCGCGTTTCCGACGATTCCGCCTTTCTTGCGGGAATCAACGATACCTTCAGGGAAGCCGGAGCGAAAAGCAAGAATGCGAGGATGGCTGCAATGGCCACCAGTCCTAATTTCAAGGGGTTATTCTATGGAGCTCCGACCGTGGTTTTCATCGCCACGGACGACGGCCGCTGGTCCGGGTTCGATTGCGGCATGATGTGCGAGAACCTGATGATCTCGGCGAAATCCTGCGGCGTCGGAACGGTAGCCCTCGGTTCCCCTACGGATGCGCTCCTGTTGCCCGAGGAAGCCGGCTATCTGGCCAAATTGAATATTCCCGAAGGTTACCATCTGGCTCTTATAATCGCCATGGGTTACCCGCACCAGAGTCCCGAGGCCAAGCCGCGCGACGCCGGAAAGATCCAATGGATAAAGTAAAAGACTCTATTCCTGGTAGTTGAAGTTTACGGTGACCTTGATCGCCGGGCTTATGCTGCGGCGGACGGGACAGGTATTTGCCGCCGATTCTATGAGACGTTTCTGCTGTGCGGTGTAATTCCTGCCTTTAGGGAACGTTATGTCCAGTTTCAGTTCGCTTACGCGGCGCGGCTTCTCGGCCATTATCTTTTCGGTTTCGACCGTCGTACCCTTTATGTCGAATCCGTAACTCTCAGCCGAGATGCCCATTATGGTTAGCATGCAGCAGCTGAGCGACGATGCGAAAAGGTCCGTCGGTGAAAATGATTTGCCCAGCCCGTGATTGTCCAGGGGAGCATCGGTGGTGATTTTTGTCCCGGATTGCAGGTGCTCGACTTCGTTGTGCAAGTTTCCGAGATATATTGTTCTCATTTTAGTCATGATATCCTATTTTAAATTGAGGATTTTTCCGATTAATGTCGCCGGCGTGCAGGTTTCCACCATTACGTCCACGTAATCGCCGGCCTTTCTGCCTTCCGCCGGGAAGACACAGACCCTGTTCTGTGAGGTGCGTCCCGTAAGTTCCGCTTTCGAACGTTTCGACGGTCCCTCCACCAGAACCTCGAAGGTTTTTCCGATGCATTTCCGGTTTGACTCGAGACTGAGTTCGGACTGGAGGTCTATTATGGCTTGTAGCCTGCGCTCCTTTTCTTCCGGAGGAACGTCGTCCTTGAAATGCCTCGCGGCCTTGGTATTCGGCCTTTGCGAATAGGCGAACATGAACGCCCAGTCGTAGCCGACCTCCCTGAAGAGGGACAGCGTTTCCTGGAAATCCTCTTCGGTTTCGCCGCAGAATCCTACTATCACGTCGGTGGTGATCCCGCATCCTGGCATCACCTCGCGGATCTTGGCTATTCGTTCGAGATATTTCTCTCGGGTGTAGTGGCGGTTCATCCTTTCGAGGACCGCATCGCTTCCGCTCTGCACCGGCAGGTGGATATGCTTGCAGATGTTCGGATGGGCGGCCATGGCATAAATAAGCTTGTCGGAGATATCCTTCGGATGCGACGTCGAAAAGCGCACCCTCAGCTTAGGGTCCACTCCGGCCACCATTTCCAGCAGGTCGGCGAAATCCACCTTGCTGCCTGTCGCATTGTCTTCCCAAATATATGAGTCCACGTTCTGGCCCAGCAGGTTCACTTCGCGGTAGCCTTTCTCGAACATTCGGCGGGCTTCCCGTACAACGCTGCCGGCATCGCTGCTGCGCTCGCTTCCGCGCACGTAAGGCACTATGCAGTAGGAACATATATTATTGCATCCGCGCATTATCGAAATGAATCCGCTCACCCCGCCGTCGTTCATTCTGGCAGGTGAGATGTCGGCGTATGTTTCAGTGTGCGAAAGAATCGTGTTTATCCGGCTCCCGCCTTCGGACAGTGCGGAAATCAGTTTCGGGAGGTCCCGGTAGGAGTCCGGCCCGGCCACCAGGTCGACCGCCGGATGTTCCAGGAGTTTTTCCTTCAGCCTTTCAGCCATGCAGCCGAGCACTCCCACCACGATATGTCCGTCCTTTTTCTTCAGAGACTTGAAATAACCCAGCCGTCCCATGACGCGCTGTTCGGCGTTCGCCCTGATGGAGCATGTGTTGACTAAGATTAAGTCGGCATCTTCGGCTTTCCCTACTTGCGAATAACCCTCTTTCCCGAGAATAGACAGCACGAGTTCGCTGTCATATACGTTCATCTGGCATCCGTAAGTTTCCAAATAGACTTTCTTTTCCATCTCTCTCCTGACGATTTCCATGCAAAGATAGAATTTTTATATCTTTGTCATATAATAGAAACAGGATGAAAAGAAAGCTTATTCCGTTTTTAATGCTCGCCATCTGCGCGATTTTGTTCTGCTCGTGCAGCAGGAATTATGAAAAGTTGCGCGTCGTGGAGACCAAGGTCACCAATATCAAGTTTCTCGGCTCGTCTAATGTCGAAGTGGACTTTAATGTCAAGGTGGATAACCCTACGTCGTCTTCGTATACCGTATCCAGCCTTTCGGGAAAGTTTTTCAGGAAAGGCGACGAATTTGCAGACATAATGCTTTTGGAAAAGGCGAAGATAGCTCCGCGGACGATGAACGAGCTCAGGGTCCCGCTGCAGATAACCATGACAGATCCCTTGGGATTCCTGAACGGCATAAACCTTGATACGTTCAAGAGCGATGCCTATACGGTGAACCTCGATATGAGGATCCGCGGCGGATGTGGACTTTCAAAACATCTGGTATATGAAAATCTGCCCGCGAAAGCCCTTCTGGAAGAATTCGGGATAGCCGGAGCAGGCTCTGGTAATTGACGAAATGAAAAGGAATATTTTGTTGGCGGCCGTCTGCCTGTTCGCCGGTTGTGTGGCTTTCGCCCAGGAAAGGGATACTAGTTTCGTCGGGCAGCCCGGGGAAGATCATTCAATGGCCGGAAAGGACATCATCGAAGTCCTCCGGACCAATGATCCGGACGACGGGAATGTGACTCTGAAGCAGTCCTATATGATCACGCGCGCCCTGCACGACCAGATAGCGGCTAACGCTTCCCGCAAGATCATCGGGTACCGCGTGAGGATTTTCTTCGACAATAGCCAGGATGCGCGGGACCGGTCATCCGAAATAGAGGATTCCTTTGTAACCACCTATCCATGGATCCCGGCTTACAGGAAGTATGAAAATCCTTACTTCAAGGTTTCGGTGGGGGATTTCAGGACAAAGAGCGACGCCTTGCGATTCATGGCGCTGATTAAGAAGGATTACCCTTCCGTCTTTCTCGTGAAGGAAGATATCAATTATCCCCTTTTCTTCTGATCCTGAACCTCCAGGATTTCCTTTCGCGCTTCTTTTTCATGCCATCCCTGTCGGATTCCTTGCCGGAATTCTGGCGGGCGAATTTCCGTGCACGGTTGACTGCCCTTTTCCAGTTCTGGGACCTTTCCTCGGCCGCTCTCTGTATCTTTTCCCTTCTCTTGAACCAGTCGGACAAAAGCTTGTCGGCCAAGTCTTTCATCGGCTGCACATGCCGTTCGGCCTTTTCCGTCTTTATGTCGGGAATATAAATAAGGATCCCCGTTTCCTCCACGCCTCCGAAACCGTAATTATTGCACGTCCCGAAAGTCCGCATGGTATCCGAAAGGCTTATGTATGAATTGATTAGAGGTGGCACCTGCTCTCCGTGGGCACGCACTTCGTGTTGCATCTTATGAAAAGCTTCGTCGACCGGAAGGCCGGCGTACGGTTCGGAGTATATCGGATTGGCTTCGTCAATGTCCAAAGGCTCTATGCAGGTTACGAGTTTATCCGGGTCAGGAAAATAGATCTTCATGAAGTTTAGGAGAAAGTTTCTCGCAATGACATCGTAGTCCTTGTACATCGTCACTTTGCCGAAGAAATATTTGTATTCGGGATACTTGACCATGAGCGCCCCTAGTCCGTCCCAAAGGTTGTCCACGGCGTAGATTCCCTTGCGGCGCAGGTTAAGTCTCTGGTACATGGGTTGCACGAACGAACGGCCAAGCTCGATCGTGACGGGCATGATTTCGTTCACGAACTTGTCTGAAAAGTTGAAAAGTTCCCTTGTGGCCATGTTTTCGGGATGTATGCCTTTGCACAGTATGTAGCGGTATCCTCCTATGATCTCCTTTTCTTCCGGGTCCCATACTATGAGCTGTTTGTAAGGATGTTCCTTGTCGATGTCGAATGCGTCTATGTCGGAAGGAAGGCCGGTGCCTCCGCCTGCTGTGCGGAACGAGATCTCGCGAGTCCTTCCTATTTCACGCATCGTATTGGGAGAATTCTCCGAGGTGACTTCGTAGATTTCGTTGCCGCCTCTCCTGGTGGTCCTGACGAATTTGTCATTAGTCAGTTCCTTGATTATCAACTCCCGGTCAACACGGTCGATGATCGGTTGCATTTCGGGTTTATCCATTGTATACTTTGTTTCTGACAAATTCAGTCCACTCCTTGTACGAGTGGTCTTTGGTGATAGTAGCGATCGGAATAGGTCTCCGGATGTAGAAATCCAGGGAGGCGTTTCTCTGCTTGAACATCTCGTCCGGCAACAGCATCATCTCGATATTGAACTTGATTCCCAATAGCTTGCGCAGTTTCGCAATCAGGTAAAACTTGTTAGAGTTTCTACCTGCGAAATATATCGGCAGGATATCTCTTCCGCTTTCGACCGCTTTCTTCACGAAGCTCTTCTTCCATTCGAGATCCGCGATCCGTCCCTTGATTTTTCTGGAGCATAGGCCGGCGGGAAAAGTTAGGAGTTGTACGTTGGATTGGAATACGTTACCTATCTCCTTTGCAGCTTCATGCCTGACCATCCCGAACTTGTTTATTGGCACGAAGAGAGATTTTATAGGTTTGAGATTCATCAGAATGTCATTGGTCAATACCTTCAGGCCTTTTCTCGGGAACGCTTTGGAAAGGTAAGATATAAGTATCAGCCCGTCCAGACCGCCCATCGGGTGGTTCGATACTATCACATAACGTCCTTCCGGATCGAGGTTCACGACGTCGTGAGGAGAATAACTGATGTTCAAAGCATTGAGGGTGTGATCGATGAATTCCGCACCTTCCAGGTCGCCTCCGCTGGAAAGTATCTTGTTGATTTCGTCCTGGTGAACTATTTTTTTCAGATAGTTCACCAGAAATTTCGGGACTTTCTTTCCGGATTTCGCGGTCCTTTCCTTGATTATGCCGTCTATGTCTATTTGCAGAGTGTCCATGAAGATTTAAGCTACGGTACAAATTTAGAAAAAAACCGTATCTTTGTAAAGATATGCTTAAGCAAACAATTCAACAGAAGATCGTTCAGCGGCTTTCTCCTCTTCAGATCCAGACCATAAAGTTGCTCGAATTGCCTACGCTTGAGCTTGAACAGAGGATAAAGAAGGAACTTGAGGAGAATCCGGTTCTCGACGACGGATCCGATAACAGCGACGACCAGGACGGAGATTCGGAGGATACGCGCGCCAAGGATGTCTCCCTCAGCGAATACTCCGGGGACGATTCAACTCCTTCGTACAAACTTTATGTCAACAATCAGGGCAAGGATCTGAAACCAGAGTACAATACGTTTTCCGTAAGGGAAAGTTTCCAGCAAAGCCTGAAGCAGCAGCTAGGATATTACGGTTTGGACGACCGCTCTTACAGGATAGCGGCTTTCATAATAGGTATGCTCGATGACGACGGATACCTTCGCCGCGATATCGAATCGTTGTGCGACGACATATCGTTCCGCCTCAACATCGAAACCGCTCCCGAAGAGATAGAGAAACTGCTTAAGATCATCCAGGGGTTTGAACCTGTCGGTGTCGGTGCCAGAAACCTTCAGGAATGCCTGGTACTTCAGATGGAATCGCATAGCGAAGGACCGGTGAAAACCAATGCGTTGAATGTCCTTAAGAATTATTTTCCGGAATTTACCAAAAAGCATTATCCGAAGATCATAACCAAATCCGGAATGTCGGAGCAGGAGTTGAAGGAGGCCATCGAAGAGATCGTGAAACTGAACCCGCGTCCCGGGGGGCAGATCGACGATTCGTATTCCGAACAGGCCCAGCAGGTCGTTCCCGATTTCATACTTGATAACGACAACGGCAATCTAAGCATAACTATGCCTAAGTTCAATGTTCCGGAACTTCGCGTAAACAAGCGCTATGCGGACTTGCTAGTGAAATCAGCGGATGTCAATTCGAAGGAGGGAAAGGAGGCCGCATCGTTCGTGAAGCAGAAGATGGACAGTGCCAAATGGTTCATAGAGGCCATAAAGCAGCGTCAGAACACCTTGCAGAACACGATGAATGCTATCCTCGATTTCCAGCACGACTATTTCTTAGAAGGAGACGAAACCAAGCTCCGGCCGATGGTGCTGAAGAATATCGCCGAAAAAACCGGCCTCGACATTTCGACCATATCTAGAGTGGTGAATTGCAAATATATACAAACCCAGTTCGGCATCTTCCCTCTTAAATATTTCTTCTCGGAAGGTCTCCTTACCGAATCCGGAGACGAGGTATCTACGCGCGAGATCAAGAATATCCTGGCACGTAGCATAGTAGCGGAAGACAAGCATAAGCCCCTGACCGACGAGGAGCTGGTTTCGGTATTGAGCAAGAAGGGTTACATTGTCGCCCGCCGCACCGTTGCAAAGTATCGCGAGCAGCTGAACATACCCATCGCCCGCCTCCGCCGCGAACTGTAGGGTCCCGCCCGCCTCCGCCTTGGATTCTCGAGAGTCCCTTTACCGCCAATTCGGTCCTTTGCAAATTTATCCTTCGGATCTTACTCCCATTCGCATTTCAGGATATTTCATATGTTTAATCACTATTTTTTCCCGAGGATTTTTCCTTAGGTCTCTTGATATGCGTCGCATTGCCTTGCTCTTTTGCCATTCAAAGGCCAGGTTGGCACGAAGGTTCTTACCGGCACGGGATCCCGCAGGTTCCGTCGCGTCGCATTGGCTTAGAAGTAAAAATTTAAGGGCTTGCTGAAGTTCAGTTCTTGCTGCCGTAGGCGAGGTCGCCGGCGTCACCAAGTCCGGGAACAATGTAGGATTTGTTTGTCAGCTCTTCGTCGATGGCTCCGACCCAGATCGTCGTGGTTTTGCCTGGAAGCGATTTCTTCAGATAATTCAAACCGGATATGCTTGCTATCGGTGCTACGATGTGCAGCTTCGCAGGTGCGCCATCCTGGCTCAAACGATTGTAGGCCAAGTTAATAGAGGCTCCAGTGGCAAGCATTGTGTCGGCGAGTATAAGCGTTTTCCCATCTATGCCCGGCGAGCTAGCATACTCTACCTGAATAGTGAACTTGTTGTCCTTTCCGTATTTGCGATATGCGGAAACAAAGGAGTTCTCGGCCTTGTCGTAGTATTTCAAAATTCCGTTGTGGAGGGGCAGCCCGGCGCGAAGGATGGTCCCTATGACAAGTTTTTCCGTCGGAAGCATTATGCTGGCGATTCCCAAAGGGGTCTCAACGTTTTTGGATGAGTAGTTCAAGGTTTTGCTTATTTCGTAAGCGAAAATTCCGCCTATCCGTTCGAGGTTATAGCGGAAACGGAGACTATCCTTTTGGACCACTTTGTCTCGCATTTCGGCAATGAATTGATTAAGAATGGAGTTGGTGTCTGAGAGGTTGACAATCTTCATGATTTCGTCAGGAACCGGTTAGTGATTCCTGCCAAAACCCAAAGGTAGGCAAAAAATCACAAACCTTCGTCCGAAAAACTGAAGAACTTGTTCCCGGCTATTACCAAATGGTCGAGAAGTGTTATGCTGAAAAGTGCGGATGCTTTCCTTAGGGCCGACGTCATCGACTTGTCGTATTCTCCCGGGAGGAGGTTTCCGGAAGGGTGGTTGTGGGCGATTATTATGGAACTCGCCAGCAATTCCACCGCACGTTTGACGATTATCCTGGGATCGAGGGTCGTTGAAGAAACTCCTCCCATGCTGACACGTTCCTTGGCAATCAGGCCGTTGGCTCTGTTCATATATAACGCCCAGCACTCTTCGTGTTCCAATCCCCGGAAGTCGTTCCTGATCAGTTCGAAAGCCGATTCCGACGACTGGACGACGGGTCTTTGATGCGGTGTCTCGCCCATCATCCGCTTGCCGACTTCGAGGACCGTCGCCAGCAGGAAGCTTCGGTATCGCCCGATGTTTTTGTATCGCATCATATCTTCCGGCTTCTTGTTCCCCAGTTCCGTCAGGCTTCCTCCATTATCCCTCAAAACGGACTCTCCGGTCCCTTTCGGACAGATATACCTGCTCCCGGAATTCAATATCAGGTCCAGCAAGTCCCCGTCGGACAATGTGCAAATCTCGTTTTCGGCGACGCTTTGCCGCATCTCATCAAGCCATTCGCTCCCTTTCGACTTTTCGTTAGTTCCTTCAGAACTTCGGACTGTTCCTACCGGACTTTCGTCTGTTTTCCCCGATCTTCTATCCATTTTTTTTCGATTCATGTTTATTCTTTCTTGGTTTCCATTCATTTTCTCAAGGCTTTCGTTCATTCTTTTCGGACCTTCATTTGTTTTCTCAGGTTTTCTATTCATTTCTTTTGGTTTTTTGTCTGTTTCTTCCGGGCTTCGGTCCGTGCCTTTCGGACTCACGTTCATTCTTTCCTGATTTTCAGTAGTTTTCTCGGGTCTCACGTCCGTTATTCCCTGATTTTCAGTAGTTTTCTCGGGTCTCACGTCCGTTCTTCCCTGATTTTCGTTAGTTTCCTCCGGTCTCACGTCCGTTCTTCCCTGATTTTCGTTAGTTTCCTCCGGTCTCACGTCCGTACTTCCCGGCCTTTCGTTAGTTTCCTCCGGTCTCACGTCCGTTCTTCCCTGATTTTCGTTAGTTTCCTCCGGTCTCACGTCCGTACTTCCCGGCCTTTCGTTAGTTTCCTCGGGGTTTCCGATTCTTTTTCCTTGTTTTTCGTTTGTTCTTGCCTTTTCCTGATCCGTTCTTCCCTGACTTTCATTCGTTTTCCCAGAGGTTTCGTCAGTTCTTTCCGATTTTTGCCCCTTTCTTTCCAGACTCTTATTCATTACTCCTGTTTTTTTCATTTATTCTTCCCGATTTTGCGTCTATTTTTTCGGTTTTCTATCCATTTTTCTGGCTTTCGTTTGTTCATTCTGAATTCCATTCTTCAGCTCCAATATTTTGTTAGCCAAGTTCGGTTAAATCTTTTTAAGTATTTTATATCTAAGTGATTGATTCTTGACTTTTAAAAAATAAGTCGAGTATTTCAACTGATCTCGATAGGTCTTTTCACTACCGATCAACTTGTTGGAATGGCCAAATATTTTTATGTTTTTTAAAAATTTTTGTAGCTGAGGCAGGTGCTCATTGTCGAACTCTTAGTTGGGACTACCGATTAAACTTTTGGGCGGGTGTCGAACCTCCATCTGGGGCTTTCTTGGGAGAACTTTGCGAGAGCGCAGCACTTTTCTTTCAAACATCTTGTAATCTACCTTTTATAAGGATACCACATATGTGAATATGGCAGGTTTGTCTTATTTAAATATTTGATTGTCATGGATTAGGAAGAAAAGTGCTGCGCTCGAAATGCTCATCGGCCACCCGCCGACAAGAGGAACGCTTGTACATCGGATTGGAATGCTTTTGCCTTTCGTCGGCAAGTCTTTACCGTAGGTAAATCTGGCAAACCTGCCTCACAGATATCCCACGGGTCGATTTTGGAGAATGCGTCAGACGATAACTGATCGACATATGGCTCCTGAAAGGGCTAACTTACTGACTGCCAACAGCAGTACCCAAATTACCTACGATAAAATAGTCCTCGTCTTTAGGGAACGTTTTTCACCGTAGGTAAATCTGGCAAACCTGCCTCACAGATATCTCACGGGTCGATTTTGGAGAATGCGTCAGACGATAACTGATCGACATATGGCTCCTGAAAGGGCTAACTTACTGACTGCCAACAGCAGTACCCAATTTACCTACGATAAAATAGTTCTCGTCTTTAGGGAACGTTTTTCACCGTAGGTAAATCTGGCAAACCTACCTCACAGATATCTCACGGGTCGATTTTGGAGAATGCGTCAGACGATAACTGATCGACATATGGCTCCTGAAAGGGCTAACTTACTGACTGCCAATGGCAGTACCCAATTTACCTACGATAAAATAGTCCTCGTCTTTAGGGAACGTTTTTCACCGTAGGTAAATCTGGCAAATAGGCTACAAAGATATCTTAAAGGCCGGGTTGGAAACCTGTATTTTGTCGAACCTCCGGTTTGATTTCCTCTTTTGGGGAATCGGCCATGGAGAGCAGTCTGGGGCGTGTGTGGGAACCGAAGCTCCGGTTGGGTCACCCGGTTTGGGGTCATGCGCTCAGTGTCGAACCTCCGGTTGGGCTCCCGGTTCGGCCGGACTTCCCAGTGCTCCACGGCAGGGTAGGGTTGCCGATGGTGAAACAGGTTGGCAAGACAATGAGGTGGTCATGTAGTCGGGGTGTTTCGAGGCCGGATATAAAAAAAGTGGCCGGGAAATCCGGCCACTCCTAATACGCATTGGTTCTTCTAAACTATTTGGCGAGTTTATTGATATAAACCGCAATTCCACTCTTAAGGTTGGCGGCTTTGTTCTTGTGGATGACGTTTGTCTTTGCAAGACGGTCTATCATAGAATAAACTTTCGGTGCCGATGCTTCTGCAGCGGACTTGTCAGTAGTGTTACGAATCGCCCTGATGGCGTTTCTGGTAGTCTTAGCATAATACTTGTTATGCTCGTTGTGCTTCGCTGTCTGGCGAATGCACTTTTTTGCTGATGCGTGTTGTGCCATTGCTTAATTTATAAAATATTAAGTAGTGGGTACGGGAATCGAACCCATATGCCAAGAATGAAAATCTTGTATCCTAACCGTTAGATGAACCCACCAAGTCAAATTCCCATCCATAATGGGATTTCCCCTAAGGGGTTGCAAAGATATACACTTTTTCCTCAACCACAAACAAATTTCTTTACTCTTTTCCCGCAGCCGGTTTCGGGGCCTTGAGGTTTATGGTTGTGGGTAGGAAGTCAATGTTGTCTGGGGCCGGGGCCTTCGGATCTGAGATCATAGTTCGAGGGTGCCGCGAGCGCCAGACCAGATTTTGTGAAACCTTCGGTATGCGATTGATTTCATAAACCTGTGGGTTCGCGATCGGGTTGGGAAGTTTTAATGATCAGATTTCCGCTTACGAAGGTTGTCGTCTACTTTCACGGATGGGCGATCGGTGGATTCCAATGATACGAATGGGGAGATTCGTTTCAAACAGTAGGATGCTAGAAGATGTGTCCAGGTGGGGGATACTTTCAGCGGGGAGAAAATGAATCCAAGTGGGGGGAATGATTTCAGTATGAGCATATTGCCGGCTGGGACGATGCTTTCTGCGGAGTATGCCTTCAGGGGGCGTCGGCGTTTTTATCGTAGGTAATTTGGGTAAAATGGCCTTGCAGATAAGTCAGAGGCTTATTTTTAGGTTTCGAGTTGTTGAAGGTGAAGTAGCATTTAGCTCCTGGTGGCGATAACGCATTGATTATCAGCAGCAGTACCCAAATTACCTACGATAAAATAGTTCTCGTCTTTAGGGAACGCTTTTCATCGTAGGTAAATCTGGCAAACCTGTCTCACAGATATTTCACGGGTCGATTTTGGAGAATGCGTCAGACGATAACTGATCGACATATGGCTCCTGACAGGGCTAACTTATTGACTGCCAATAGCAGTACCCAAATTACCTACGATAAAATAGTTCTCGTCTTTAGGGAACGCTTTTCACCGTAGGTAAATCTGGCAAACCTGTCTCACAGATATCTCACGGGTCGATTTTGGAGAATGCGTCAGACGATAACTGATCGATATATGGCTCCTTACAGGGCTAACTTACTAACTGCCAATAGCAGTACCCAAATTACCTACGATAAAATAGTCCTCGTCTTTAGGGAACGCTTTTCACCGTAGGTAAATCTGGCAAACCTGTCTCACAGATATTTCACGGGTCGATTTTGGAGAATGCGTCAGACGATAACTGATCGATATATGGCTCCTGACAGGGCTAACTTACTGACTGCCAATAGCAGTACCCAAATTACCTGCGATAAAATTTCAATGTTGAGCTATTGGGAGAGGTGAAGTCAATGTTACGCGATCTGGCTATGTCGCTGCCAAGCTGTTTTATGGTCCGCAGCGGGAGTGCTTGTCGGGAGCGGAAGATGATGAAATATAGGCAATTGGTTCAAATGAGGCAGGCGGCTGTGACGCCAGACGTCGGCCATAGGTGTCGACAGCAGAAGTCAGCGTCAGCTGTCGGCTATATGTGATGGTAGCAGGGGTCCACGTCAGATTTCGGTAATCGGTAATGTGTAGCGATAGCATATATCAATGCCAGATGTCGGCAATGGGTGGCGACAATGGTTGACGATAGTAGGTGCCAGTAGATGGGAATGTTTGATTAGAGTGATACTCAG
>JALCST010000012.1 GCA_022653675.1 Bacteroidales bacterium
TTCCCATTCCGAACAGAGAAGTTAAGCTCACGAGCGCCGATGGTACTGCCCAACCAGGTGGGAGAGTAGGTCATCGCCGTCTTACGGGGAGACCGGACGACAATATGTCATCCGGCCTCCTTTTTTTGTAAATCGCATGTTTTTTTTATATTTATGGAATATGAAAATAGCATTGGTAACCGGTGCCACCTCCGGAATAGGGAAGGCGGTGGCTGAATCCCTCGCCGAAGAGGGCTATAATCTTATAATTACAGGAAGAAGGGGCGAACTCCTGAACAGGGTTGCCTCGAACCTCGAATCCGGTGGAGCGAAAGTCTTGCCGCTCTGCTTCGATGTCCGTTCGGCATTGGAAGTAAAAAGCAATATTGGCGGCCTGCCTGCTGAATGGCGCAATATTGACGTGCTTATCAACAATGCTGGGCTCGCCGTCGGTTTGAATCCGATCAACGAGGGCGTCGTGGACGATTGGGAAAGGATGATAGACACTAATGTCAAGGGTTTGCTATATGTTTCACGCATCGTTTCCAATTATATGGTTCAGCGCAGGAGCGGGCATATCGTCAACTTGTGTTCCATTGCAGGCAAGGAGACCTACATGAACGGTAATGTCTATTGTGCCACAAAGCATGCCGTAGCCGCATTGACCGAAGGAATGAGACTTGACCTTCTCAAATACGGCATCAGGGTCTCGCAAATTTGTCCCGGTGCGGTGGAAACGGAATTCTCCGAAGTCAGGTTCAAAGGCGACAAGGAGAAGGCGGCCAAGGTTTACAAAGGTTTCGAACCTCTCAAGGCGGAAGACGTGGCTGCCGCTATAATGTTCATGATAAACTGCCCGCAGCACGTGAACATAAACGACATGACGATCATGCCTACCGCGCAGGCCAATTCCACTGTCTTCTATAAAACTCCTGAAGATCAATAATTACTGATCGTATGCCGCATTTTTCGCAACGTGTGGTATTCGAAAACTAAAAAAAATAGTTGTATAACTAATTTTTTTAGTTATATTTGTCGTAACAAATCCAAGGAGATGAAATATAAACTTACGGCAAAAGAAGAAGAGGTGATGAACTGGTTCTGGGATCGGGGACCGATGTTCGTCCGTGAACTGCTTCGGTTATATGTTGAGCCGAAGCCTCATTTCAATACCGTTTCAACGATCGTCAGGGGCCTTGAAGAGAAAGGATTCCTTTCGCACAAGGTTTTCGGAGCTACATACCAGTATTATCCGGTTGTCACCCGCGAACAGTTCAGCGCAAAGACGCTGTCGGGGGTTATAGGGAAATATTATGGTAATTCGCTTCTGAATGCTGTTTCAGCACTCGTGAAGGAAGAGGATATTTCTGTGGACGAACTCAGGAAAATCATCGAATCCGTAGAAAAAAAGTAAACATGGGCGCATTTCTGATATATGTTGCCAAGGTGGCGGTCGTGCTGACACTGTTCTTTCTATTCAATAATCTGCTACTGTCACGGGAAACATTCCATCGGTTCAATCGTATATGGTGGCTTGCTAGTATCGCAGCTTCGGTGGTGATACCGTCGTTCCATTTCGGTTTTCCTTACTCTCATAAGTCCGTTGCAGCGGCTGCAGTGCCGATGCAAACAGTTGCCGGGAATGTTACGGCCTTATCCGTCCAGAGTTCCGCGCAACACTCGGCATTGCCGACCGTTGTCATGGTTTTTTTCGCCATATATCTGGCCGGTGCCCTGACTTTCGCTGCACTATTCGTGCTTTCGTATATCCGGCTGCATAGGCAGTGCAAGGCTTGCGAATTGTTCAAAAGGGACGGCATCAATGTATACGTGTGTGAAAACGAGATGGTACCGTTCAGCTGGTGGAACAACATGATGATTTCGCGCCTCGACATGAATACTGAAAACGAGGCCATTTTCGATCACGAGTTCTCCCATATCCGCCTGCATCACACGCTGGACATACTTCTGTGCAATTTCCTCATCGTATTCCAATGGTTCAACCCATGTTCGTGGCTGACCAAGAGGTCGCTCCAGAAAGTCCACGAATACCAGGCCGACGAAAAGGTCCTGGAAAAGGGGAGAAGCCTCCGCAATTATCAAATGTTATTAATAAGAAAAGCTGTTGGACACAGACTCTACTCGATGGCCAACAGCTTTAACCACAATGATCTAAAATCAAGAATCACTATGATGTCAAAATCAAAGTCAAGCAAATGGGCATACGCCAAGGCGCTTTATGTCCTTCCTTTGGTGCTGCTCGTGGCGACGGCGTTCTCGACGCCGGAAGTCTCGGGCAAATGCACTGAAATCTCAAATGTCAAAGTTAGTAATTTCCAACAAAATGACACCCTGAAATGTACGTCTGTTTCTTATTCCTCCGATTTGAAGGCCGGCGGGGATACTGCGACGCTCATCATCAGGACTGTCAACGGAAAAACAGTAATCAATGCTGGGCTGTATTCCGCCAGCAAGGGTAAACCGTTATATATCGTGGACGGGAATGTTGTTTCCGGTAGTCACGTGCTCTCTTCGATCGCCTCCGACAGCATAGAGACCATAACCGTGCTGAAGGATTCGGCGGCAGTTTCAGCTTATGGCGAACAAGGATCCAACGGCGTCATAAAAATCGTTACGAAAAAAATTACCGATGCAAAATTCAACGGAGGCGACAGTAACGAGTTTTCGAAGTGGGCCAGCATGAATCTGATCTATCCGGAAGCTGCCAAGAAGAGCCGGCAGTCCATGCGTGTTTTTGTGAATTTCAAGGTTGACGGCGAAGGAAGCGTAAGGGATGTCAAGACCTATAAGTACTATTCCAGGCCCGAAAGCAGTGGCAAACCCTTAAACGAAATAGTAGTGGTGGCTTACGGCAGCGATGAGTCAGCGCAGGTTTCGGAAAAGGATAAGGAAGCGGCGGACAAGAGTCTCCTGGACGAAGCCGAAAGGGTAGTCAAGTCTTCACCGAAATGGGAACCTGCGATCTGCGACGGCAAGCCGGTGGATGAGGTGTACAGTTTGGTGATCCGTTTCGAGTTGAGATAAAATATTTGAAAGATAAAAGTTTGTTTACATTCCATCTGTTATTTCACATGCCGGCCGGCATTAGTCGACCGGCATTTTTTCGGTTAGGGCGGGTGGATGGACCTTTTCATCGGGGCCGACCTTTTTCATCGTAGGTAAATTGGGTAAAACGGCCATGGAAGCATCTCTAAGGCCGTTTTTGGAACCCGGAACATTCGAATGGGAAATGAAACGGAGCCCAATATCACTATAACTTGCTGATTCTCAATGGTAGTCCCCAATTTACCTACGATGAAGTGTTCGGCATAGAGCTTTTCTTGTTCTTCGTGCAGGATATTGTGTATTTTTACAAAGTCTAATCTATAGTAAATAAGGTATGGGAACGATAATACTGTCGGTGGTATGCGTGCTCCTTGTGATCGCGGTGACTTATTTGTTGGCAAGGGCGAGAAGCATGAAGGCGTTGCTCGGGATCACCGAGGAGCGGCTTGCCGAGACCTCGAAGAAAAACGACGAACTCGTCGCAGAAAACGGCAGGTTGAATGCCGAGTGCAAAAGCAAGGACACTGAGATAAGCCTGATGATGAAACAGGCCGGCAAGGAGCAGGCGGAGCGCGACGAGCAGTTCGGAAAGCAGTTGAAACTGGTGGAGGAACAGCTGAAGAATGCCACGCAGGAGATCCTGAAGCAACGCGAGGATGATCTGCGGACCACCAACAAGGAACAGATGGATATAGTAGTCAAGCCGTTGAAGGATACCATGGACGAGGTTAGGAAGAGCATGGCGGACAACAGGGATTCGCACAACAGGAATACCGCCGCACTCGAGAAGTCGATCGAAGACATGATGAAACGCACTACCGAGGTCGGCCTTGAAGCGGACAAACTGGCTTCCGCCCTTCGCAACGAAAGCAAGACCCAGGGCAACTGGGGAGAACTCGTCTTGAAGGAACTGCTGGAGAGCCAGGGATTGGAGGCCGGAGTCCATTTCGACGTCCAGTCCGAGCTGAAGGATGCCGACGGCAGGCCGATAATAAACGGCGAGACCGGACGGCGCATGATTCCCGACATAATACTTCATTTCCCGGACGGCAAGGATGCCATAATCGACTCGAAAGTCTCCCTTTCCGCATTCGTGGATTATCAGAACGCGACGGACGAAGCTGCGCGTTCCGTGGCATTGAAGAGGCATATCGAGAGTGTCACCCAGCACGTTAACGAGCTGTCGAGGAAGGATTACAGCAGGAACATAGCGAAGGAGCACCAACTTCTGGATTATGTGATAATGTTCATTCCGAACGAGGGCGCGTTGCAATTGGTATTGAACAACGATTCCGGATTGTGGCGCAATGCTTTCGAAAAAGGGGTGTTCATTACAAGCGGCCAGAATCTGATTGCTGCCCTGCATATGATAGAGATGGCCTGGACCCAGGTCAAACAGGCCCAGAACCAGGAAAAGATATACGGTCTGGTGAGCGTTTTGCTCGACAGGATCGGCGATTTCGTGCGGCAATTCGACGACGTTGGAATCAAGCTCGACAAGGCCAAGGAGACCTTCGATTCGTGCATGAAGAAAGTGTATACCGGACAGCAAAGCGTGGTGGGATCCGCCAACAAGTTGATCGAGCTCGGAGGCAAGGATAACCCGAAGCGACCCGTCCCTTCCGCCCGTCCGGAATTGCCCGGCGAAAAATGATTCCTTCCGGGATTTTTGATTATATTTGCGCCGCAAAAGAGGGGAATTAGCTCATCTGGTAGAGCGTCAGGTTCGCAATCTGAAGGTAGAGAGTTCGAGTCTCTTATTCTCCACAACGAGTATTGATTATCAATGCTTTATGAAAGTGAGGGGCCAAAATGGGGACCAAATAAGCCGGACGACAGACACCGTCCGGCTTATTTTATTTATCTGTTTGTTCCAATGGTAGAGCCCGGCGAGAGCGCAGCACTTTTCTTCCAAATAGCTTGTAATCTGTCTTTTAGAAGAATATCATACATGCGGATATGGCAGGTTCGTCTTGTGTAAATATTTGATTGTCATACATTGGGGAGAAAAGTGCTGCGCTCGAAATGCACGTCGGCCGCCGCCTCCTGATCAGAGGAACGTTTGTGCATCGTACAGAAAGGCTTTTGCCTTTCATGGGCAAGTTTTCACCGTAGGTAAATTGGGTAAACAGGTTCCATAGATGTCTCCAAGGCCGATTTTCGGGAATGAGTCAGACGATAACTGATCGATATATGGTTCCAAAGAGGGCTAACTTACTGACTGTCAATGGCAGTACCCAGTTTACCTACGATAAAATAGTCCTCGTCCTTCGGGAACGTTTTTCGCCGTAGGTAAATCAGATAAACAAGCCTCCAAGATGTATCCCGGGCCAATTTTGAGGAACCTGTTGTTTGTCGAACCTCCGGTTTGGTTCCCACTTCGGGTGAATCGGCCTCGGAGAGCAGTCTGAGGCCTGTGTGGGAACCGAAGCTCCGGTTGGGTCTCCCGGTTTGGGACCATGAGCTCGGTGTCGAAGCTCCGGTTGGACTTCCCGAGTTGGGCACCAACCAGGTTGTACTTCCCAGTTCGGTTGGATCCCGGCTGACACCCGGGTTACCAGCTTGCGGGTAGGAGGTGGGCCCTAAAAATGGCAAAGGCCTTGTTGTAAGAGATGTAAAAATCATTTCCGATGCGGAATATGTTCTCGGCTTCGGCTTTGATCCCCGGAATGGTCGCAGTGCCCCAGTATTTGCCGTCGATATCGTTTACAGTTATATAGTTGGAATCATCTTCAGGCTTGTAACGGACATCGTAGATATATGTCCCGTCGCAGAAAAGTCCCTGTGTTACATACTGCGGGTTGCCGTCGGTAAACTGTTTTTGCGGATTGAATTTGGAATCGGTAAAGCAGTAATCGTATTTCATGACGCCGAGAACATATTGATTGGTCTTTTCTATGTAGCTGATTCCGCGGCTGCTCATTGCGTTGACATGATATCCGGTCTCAGTCAGCGTTTCGGGGTCGATGAACGATATCCCGCACCATGAATCGTTCGAATTGTTGACGACGAGCCGGCCGAGCTTGGGATTAAAGGTAATATCGTTCGTATGTCCCGTATTGAGCGGCTGCGATACTTTTACAGTTTTCCAGGTCGCGAGATCTATTTTTACGATGACAGCAGTGTTGTTTTTTTTGTTTAAAAGTGCTTCATACGCATATTTACCATCAGTACCTCCCCCTTGGAGAACCTTGAAGTTGCCTATTCTGGAAATGGCCTTTACCTTTTCGACCGGATACATCGCAAATCTTTTTCCGGAAGAAATGACCTCCTCCGGTGTCGGTTCGCTGATTTTGCTATCGGATACATATTCGAAATCCGCAGGAAAAACGAGGCTCGCTTTTCCGCTATATTCCTTTTTTATCCTCTCCAGCACATATCCGAGACCGCAATAAACCATATATTCGTCCGTGCCTCCGACAAGCAACTTTTTACCGCATATACGTACGATATATCCTTTCCTTCCCAAATCCTTGATATCCTCATATAGTTTTACGCTTTCCTTACGGTTGGTTTTGCCGATAAGGATTTCATATTCGCCTGCATCGTCGCTATCGGAAGCCGAGCCTATGATGCAGTCACCATCCTCTTCAAGCTTCGTTCCGAATTCCTTGGCATATTCTGTGATCGCCACGTTCGCTTCTACAGGACACACTATCTCATAGGGACTGCTGCTGTCCTTGAATATGGTTATGTCTCCGGATCGGTTTCCGGATGGTTCTTTTTCGAAACCGCTTGCCGTCGCAACCGAGGCAACAAGAGCTGCGAAAACAATCAAAGACCTTATTTTCATTAAATTGTATTTTATAAACATTGTATCAAAGGTAGTCAACTCACTTAAGTTTCGCAAGCGATTCTAAAGCAATCGGGTCTTTTGTCTTTCCGATAGATTAATTGTTGATTGTCATGATTTTAATTTGTTTTTACAACAATATTGTCGTATTATTGATCTACTAAACTGATATGATTGTATAAAAACAGTTGCGACCATGGAAAAACAGGTTACAAATAAGTGACTGATTAAAAGTCGTTGACATAAGGGGTTGAACCATGCCAGCGTGAAAAGCATAATTTATATTATGAAATGGAAAGAAGTCGTCTCCGAAGAGAGGCCGAAAATGGTAGAAGTAGTGAAAGACCTTGGTTTCGAACCTGGGGAAGGATATTATAAAAGATTTTTTGTCAGGGAGGAAGAGGGGCGCTTCATTACGAGGATCTCATTAGGTGAACGCCACGGTCCAAAGATGGATTACAGGATGTCCCCTTTCCTGGAGTTCGAAGATATGGAGCCGAACCGGCTGTTCAAGAAAATAAATGGAAGGAAGTTGTCATTCAATCCATTAGTGTTTACTCTTCTATTTGATATCATTCCATATCCGTTTGGGGAATACTGGGGAAGTGATTATGAAAAGCGTTACATAACTTCTGCCGATGATTTGGGAAGATGTCTGACGACGTTCTGGCTGCCCATGGTGGAGAGGTGGAAGAACCCTATTCTGTTTGCAGATACATATGCACAAAAGGGTATTGTTTCAGAATTGTATACTCAGTTGATCTATCTTATGGCCGGGAATGTCGGAAGGGCGAAGGAGTATTTCGATTATCAGATCGAGAGATACCGCCACCGGACTACGCCGCCGAACGAAGGTTTGTGGGATCTTTTTTACAGTTATGAGAAATATTACGGGAACTTTAACGATTATATCTCGAAATGCTCGCAAAATTCAGTGAAATAAGGGCCGTGGTTTGGCCGCGTTTGGTCGAAATGATCGAAGGCCTCGGACTGGAACAGGGCCATGGAAGGGAAAAGGGCATCTTTTTCCTGGAAAAAGGTGAACGATATGAAATCGGGCTCTATTTTCAGGAGTCCGGGAGGAGTTTTCGCGTTTACAACGTGACGCCTCGCTTCTATATCATCGATAAGGAGATCGATGAATATTGTAAGAGCATTACCGGGATACAGTTGAAAAAAAATTCCGTATGCGGAGATACCCTTGGATACTATATGCCGGATCCCTCCTATAAGGAATGGAACTTCGACGGCAATGCCGGCAAGTATGATGCAACTCTGGACGACCTTAAGAACAACATAGTGAAATATGGATTGCCCCGTATAGTCAGCCTGAAAGATTTAGGCAAACTGGCGGAGGATTATGAAAAAGGCCGTTATTTCCTCTCCGAGCCATGGAATTTCCTTCCTTTGATCTATGCCATGATGGGGAAGAATGGTAAGGCAAAAAAAAGCCTTGAAAAATTCATGAAAGAGTATCCTGAAAATACGTTCAATTTCAATAAGAACTGTGATTTCCAAGAGTTCTACGATCGTATGTCGGAATATCTCGCCGATCCGGCCGGGACGAAACGCAGGGTCGGGGTTAAGTTGTCTTCTATGGAATTGCAGTCGGCCAAAGATGAACTGGCGAGGAAAGCGGAACCTGCAAGGACCCCGGATGAAATAAAGGCGATCGTCAGGCCGATGCTTGCAAGGATGTTGGGAGAGCTCGGTTTCGCCGAGGGGAAGGGAATGTATGAAAAGGCGTTCGTTCGGAAAGAAGACGGCCGTTACCTGTTCGCGATAGCGTTGGGAGTTCCGGAAGGCATGGAAATGAAAAGGGATTACGGCATAGTGCCTATATTGTATATGGAGGATTCCGGGCCCCGGGAGTTGTTCGAAAAGATTACCGGCGAAACCATGACATGCGATGTGAGGGTTTCCTGGTCGGGTTTTTTAAGCGACCTCCTGCCCGTTAAGAGGGACAATGCCTGGGTGTTCAATAACATTACCGCTGATTATCCGGCTGCGATCGCCGGTCTTAAGGAAGATATCTCCGGTTACGGGCTTCCTTTCCTCGAGAGCTTGAAGGACCCGCTGGCGCTTGCGGCGTCTTATGAAGAAAAAGGCAAGGCGATTATGGTGTTCGTCCCGCTGCTATACCTTCTCGCCGGTGAGAAGGCTAAGGCTAAGAAGTATCTGGACGGCCAGATGAAGCTGTACAGGCACAGGAAGGAACCGGCGTGCGTCGGGGAGTGGAACATGTGCTGCAGTTTCGAGGAGTTCTACGTCATGTTCAACGATTATATTGCGAAAAAGGAGTAATTTTGCATGCTTTTGAAAGTTCGTTTCGAGTATGGAAAATTACGATTTTGACCGGATTGTCGAGAGGCGCGGAACCGACTGCGTCAAGTGGGACGGCATGGAGAGGGATTTCGGCAGGACCGACCTGCTGCCGTTCTGGGTGGCGGACATGGATTTCGAGACCCCCGATTTCATCAGGAAGGCGTTAGCGGAGAGGCTCGCGCATCCCGTTTACGCGTACAGCCTGGCTCCGGAAAGCTATTGGGAGTCGATAATATGGTGGGAGAAACGGCTGCACGGCTGGGAGATAAGCCGAGACAGCCTGACCTATATCCCTGGAATAGTGAAGGGGATAGGCATGGTGTTGCAATGCTTCACGCAGCCGGGGGACGGGGTCGTGATACAGCCTCCGGTCTACCATCCGTTCCGGCTCGTACCGCAGGGCATGGGAAGGGAAGTCCTTTACAATCCGCTTCTGCCAGACGGGGAGTCGTACAGGATGGATTTCGCAGGCTTGGAGGAGATATGCGCCGGGCGGAAGCCGAAAGTCCTGATCCTTTCCAATCCCCATAATCCGGGTGGCATCGCCTGGTCGAAAGGTACCCTGGCGAAGGTTGCGGATATCTGCAACGAATACGGTGTACTCGTCGTTTCCGACGAGATCCATGCCGACATGCCTCTTTTCGGACACGAAATACACTCTTTCGCCACCGTCAGCGAAGCTGCTGCCATGAACAGCATCTGCTTCGGCGCACCTACCAAGACATTCAATATTGCCGGGCTGGTCAGCTCGTTCGCCGTAGTGGCCGATCCGGAGATCCGGAATAAGTTCTTCTCATTCCTCAGGGCCGGTGAACTGAACGATCCCACTTTCATAGCCACCACTGCCACAAGGGCGGCTTTCAGCGTGGAGGGCGACGAATGGCGCAGGCAGATGCTGCATTATGTTGAGGGAAACATTGATTACATGGATTCCTACCTGAAAAAAAACATTCCGTCGATAAAGGCTCTGAGGCCCGAAGCTTCGTTCCTCGTGTGGCTCGACTGCCGCGGCATCGGGCTGGATCAGAAGGCATTGGCCGACCTCTTCATAAACGGGGCGCACCTCGCGTTGAACGACGGTACCATGTTCGGCCAGGGCGGAGAAGGGCATATGCGCTTCAATGTCGGTTGCCCTCGCGCATTGCTGCGGGAAGCGTTGGAAAGGCTTGGGAAAGCACTTTCAGCTTGGTTCCCCGGAATGGTCGTCGATTGAATTGTACTTTCCGTCGATTATTTTCTGCAATCTGCATAATTAATTTTCAAGTGACGTTTGCATTTTTTTTCTTTGTATGGTCAATTAAAATAAACCGTTTATGAAAGGAAAGTTATTCGATTGCGTTCTAGCCGTAGCTGCACTCATGATGTGCGGTCATGTTTATGCACAGGATTCCGTACGAAGACCTAATTTTCCAAAGGAACCTCTCAAGATGCCTACTGTCGAACAGATAGCTGAAAAGCGCACCAAGGATATGGACAGTTTGCTCAGTCTCAATGAGAAACAGTACAAGAAGATTTACAAGATGAATCTCAAGGAGGCCAAGTCCGAGGTCTCAAAGATGGAAAGCGGTAAAAGGAAAACTTCCGGCTCCGAAGGGAATAGCGGTAGACCTATGGGTGGCCCGGGTATGGGCGGCGAAATGGGCCATGGCGGTCCCGGAATGGGAGGTGGTATGGGCCAAGGAGGTGGAATGCCTCCGATGGGCGGCGGCATGGGCCAAGGTGGTCCCGGAATGGGTGGACAGATGGGCCAGGGTGGCGGAATGCCTCCCCAGATGAGTGAGGAGAGCGAAGAAGAGATGCAGAAGGCCAAGGCCAAAAAAAAGAAGAAACTCAAGAAGATCCTTACCGTAGAACAATATCAGATTTGGCAGAAAGAGGAGGCCAAGCGCGAAAGCCGCGAGTTCTGGAAGGAACAGAACGACCAGGCCAAAGGAGAGACAGCTACGGATTCGAATACCGGGAATGGCAACTAATGTTTTTCATTATAAAAAGCTACAGAGGTTTAGCGATTGCCTCTGTATTATTCAGATCTGTGTCATTGCGTTCTGCAATGGCAGGTAAAGGTTAAGTAGTTTAGCGTTATTCGTGAGAATGTACGCGGAAAGGGCGAAGCCGGGGGGCTCCGCCCTTTTTGCTTTTCATCGGTGAAAAATGGCTGAATGTAGGTAAATACCGACTTTGTATCCAAAATATTTTGCGGGAATACCTTTCGGAATTACTTTCGCCAATGTAAAACGATAGAAGAGATAATGATCATGAAGAGAATCGATTTTTTAGCCGCAATTCTGGTATTTATGCCGCTGTTTGGTTCGCCTGCCATGGCGCAGTTCCGCACGGTCGAAGCGGATCGTGCTGATACCGCCGCAACCTTTTCCGTGGACAGCGTCGGTGCTTACATAGCATATCCATGGACCCTGGAGCGTTGTATCGAATATGCGAGGGAAAACAACCTGACCGTAAAATCGCAGGAAATAGCGAAGAAAAGTTCCGAAGAGGATCTGTTGGAGTCGAAAGCCGCGTATTACCCGACGCTGAATTTTTCCACCAGCGGAAGCGCATCGTTTCAGAACACGAGCACATATAACGAATATGATGAGGCGACCGGGAAGACTTCGTTCTCCGGAAGCATCGGACTCAATTCAGGGATGACGCTTTACAAGGGCGGAAGGATCAGAAATACCATAAAAAAAGCAGAAGCCGGTTATAAAGCTTCGGGATGGGATCTGGAACAGTCCAAATTTGATATAGAAGCCGAAGTGATATCGGATTATCTTCAGATCCTGTATGACAACGAATCGTTGAACCTGAAGATCCAGAACGAGAAACTTTCGTCTATGGAGGTTGAACGTGCGAAGACCATGTGCGAGGCAGGTTCGATTTCCAAGGCTGACCTTGCCCAGCTTCAGTCCACGAATGCTTCCGACAAATACGATATAGTCTCTGCGCGGAACTCCCTTTCAGCCGCCAAGCTCAACCTGAAGCAATTGCTCCAGTTGGGAATGGACTCGTCATTCGAGGTGGAATTCCCTACGATAAGCGATAAAGACGTCATGACGTCGATACCGGACCTGAAAACCGTTTATGAGAACGCTCTGGGGAACCTTCCTTCCATGAAGAGCGCAGTTCTCAGTGTGGATGCTGCCGACCTGTCCGTAAAGATAGCGAAGGGGGCATTTCTGCCGACAGTTTCCCTGAGTGCAGGAATCAATACCGGCGCTTACTCAGGGACGGGCGTCACCTTCATAGATCAATTGAATAACAAGCTTGGGGAGAGCGTAGGGCTCAGCATAAGCGTTCCCATATTAAACGGAAGGGAGTACAAGACCTCATATAACAAGGCTGTCCTATCAGCCGGCCAGGCCAGAATTACCGAAGAACAGGACCGAAACCAGCTGCTGAGTACCCTGGAATCGCTTCGCAACGATGCCGTTTCGGCCAGAAGCCAGTATCTCGCCTCTACCGAACAGCTTGATGCACAAAAGATAAGTTACGAGATGGTTTCGGAACAGTTCAATGCCGGCTTGAAAAATACGGTCGAGCTCATAACCGAGAAGAACAGCCTTCTCAGCGCCCAATCCAAGCAACTCCAGGCTAAATACCAGGCCGTGCTTTCCATGAAGCTCCTGGATATGTACATGAATCTCGAGCAGAGTAAAACCGAATAATAATAAAATCAAAAGGATATGAAAAAAGCAACAAAAACTCTTTTAGTCGTTTTCGCCTGTATCGTTGCGGTAGCGCTTCTGGCGTTTATTTTAGTCAAGGTGTTTGGCGGAAGCAATAAATCGAAGTTGTCGTATCTTACCACTACCGTCGAACTGTCGAATATTTCAAACAGCGTAGAGGCTACCGGTACGGTCGAACCGATCAAGGAAGTAGATGTCGGCACTCAGGTGTCCGGCATAATAGACAAGATATATGTGGATTATAACTCTGTCGTCAAGAAGGGCCAGCTCCTTGCCGAACTGGACCGTTCGGTCCTTTCGTCGGAAGTCGAATCATCCAAAGCGGCCCTTAACTCTTCGAAAGCGACTTACGAATATCAGAAAAGCAATTATGACCGGCAAAAGGGCCTTTATGACAAGGGCCTCATAGCTGCTTCCGATTATGAAAGTGCCCAGAGTTCATATTTGGGCTCCAAATATGAGTATCAGCAGGCACAGTCATCATATGACAAGGCCGTAAAGAACTTGAGTTATGCTTGGATATATTCTCCAATAGACGGCGTGGTCCTTTCCCGGGATGTCGATGAAGGACAGACGGTCGCGTCCGGGTTCAGTACCCCTACGCTTTTCACCATTGCCCAGGATTTGAAGAAGATGCAGGTCGTAGCCGATGTAGACGAAGCCGATATCGGAGAGGTGAAGGAGGGGCAGAGGGTCGAGTTCACGGTCGATGCATTTCCGGACGATGTTTTCAAGGGGACTGTTACCCAGGTCCGCCTTTATGCGACGACAACGTCCAATGTGGTTACTTACGAAGTAGTCATAGATGCGCCTAACCCGGATCTCATTCTGATGCCGGGTCTTACCGCGAACGTTACGATTTACATATTGGATAAGACGGATGTGATAACCGTACCTCAGAAGGCTCTTATCTTCCAGCCTGAAGGTTATCCAGACAGCAAATACGACAAGAGCGTATGGGTGATGGACGGCGACGGAAGTCTCAGGAATGTCGAAGTCAAGATAGGTGTTACGGATGGGATCTCCACTGAAATCACCGAAGGACTTAAGGTGGGGGATCGCTTAGTCATAGGGGCATCGGTAAGTGCCATACCAGTAAAGTCTTCCGATACCTCCAAGGAGTCGAGCCCGTTCATGCCGAAACATCCCGAGGACGGAAACAACGTGAGGACTAAATAGCGGAAAAGCTATGGGTGAAATAATAAAGATAAACGATCTGCACCGGGATTTCATAGTCGGCGACGAAACTGTAAGGGCGCTTCGCGGCATCTCCTTTACCATAAACCCAGGCGAATTCGTTACGGTGATGGGAAGTAGCGGCTCAGGCAAATCGACCCTGCTGAACATACTCGGTTGCCTTGACGTAGCGACCTCGGGAGACTATTTCCTCGACGGCGTCGACGTAAAGAGCATCGATAAGGACGGACGTGCGACATTGAGAAACCGAAAGATAGGATTCATATTCCAGTCGTACAATCTTCTGCCCAAGACCACCGCCCTAGAGAACGTGGAGCTTCCGCTTTTCTACAACCGTTCAGTAAGTAATGCAGAACGCCGCGAGCGTTCGCGCAAGGCGTTGATCGAAGTGGGCCTCGAAGACAGGATGAACCACTATTCGAACCAGCTTTCCGGAGGCCAGCAGCAAAGGGTAGCCATAGCAAGGGCCCTCGTCAACGATCCCGTCATCCTTTTGGCTGACGAGGCCACGGGCAATCTCGATACCAGGACGTCATATGAGATCCTGGTGCTTTTCCAAAAGCTCCACGATGACGGTAAAACCATAATTTTCGTCACGCACAATCCGGAGATTTCCAAGTTTTCGACCCGAACGATAACGCTGCGTGACGGTCATATAATCGGCGACATAATGAATCCAGAAATTAAATCTGCAAAAAAGGTTCTCGACTCTCTGCCGGTCGACGATACACAATAGGAGGAAATGCAATGAATTTTGGAAATTTGATAAAAATAGCACTGAAAGCCCTTGGAAGCAATCGTATGCGTACGTTCCTGACAATGCTCGGCATAATAATCGGCGTGGGTTCAGTCATAACGATGCTTGCCATAGGTACGGGATCCAAGCAGAGCATACGTTCGGAGATTGGTTCGATGGGGACCAACGTCATAATGGTTATGCCTGGGAACGGCCACTTTGGAGGAGTACGTCAGAGTGCATCAAGCATGCAAACCCTCAAGTTGTCCGATTACCGCAGCCTGGCGAATGAAACCAGTTACCTTTCACACATAACTCCTGTGGTCGATGCAAGCGGGCAGGCGATTTTTGGTGCCGAAAACACGCCGACCACCTTATACGGAGTGAACGGGGAGTATCTCGATATTCACGGATACGCCTTGTCCGAAGGTACGGTTTTTACAGACGAAGATATAAAAAAGAGCGCCAAGGTCTGCCTGATCGGGGCCACGGTGGCGAAGAACCTGTTCGGGAAGGAAGATCCGCTAGGGAAGGTGATTAGATTCAGTAAGATACCTTTCAAGATCATCGGTGTTCTCGAGTCGAAGGGTAGCAACACGATGGGAATGGATCAGGATGACCTTCTGCTTGCCCCATATACCACTGTCCAGAAGCGTATACTCGCGATAACTTATTTGAATGCGATACATGCCTCAGCCATTTCAGAGGATTATTCCACTCAGGCTATCAATGAAATAACCAAGATACTACAGATCAATCACGGAATAGAGATAGGGGAAGAGAACGATTTCAACGTCCGTTCCATGCAGGAGATGTTAAAAACCATGAGTTCGGTAATGGACCTTCTTACGATCCTTTTGGGATGTGTGGCCGGCATATCTTTGATTGTCGGTGGTATAGGTATCATGAACATAATGTACGTTTCGGTTACCGAACGTACAAAGGAAATAGGTTTGCGAATGGCTATCGGAGCCAAGGGAAAATATATCATGATACAGTTTCTGATCGAGGCCATTTTCATAAGTGTCCTCGGAGGAATCATAGGAGTCATCATCGGAATCCTGGCGGCGAAAATTATCGAATTACTGGGTACGCCTACATCGGTTTCCGCTTTCTCCATAGTCCTTTCTTTCCTGGTTTGCGTGTTCACAGGGATATTTTTCGGATGGTATCCGGCGAGAAAGGCTGCAAGGCTGAATCCGATAGATGCCATAAGATACGAATAATAGAATTTGCGATATGGGAAAATCCGACGGAAATAGTAAGAAAAGGGGCATTTTTATCTTTATAAATTTGCTGGCCTGTATCTTGGTCTTCACGTTCCCGCTTCTTCTGAACCCGAGGAATGAACATATACTCAGTTGGGCTAATTACTGGGGGTTCGCGGTTCCGGTCCTCGTATATGTGGCTGTATTCTATCTCAATTTCTTTTTCCTGATACCAAAGATGGTGACGAATAAGAAGATTGCGGGTTACATAGTTATAAATATAGTGATACTCTTTGTCCTGGCTTTACTCCTCCAGCTTTGGCACAAATATTATTTCAGCAATTTGATGCCGGCCCCTCCGGAAAGGTTCGGGAGCCATGGAATAGTATGGCAGTTCGCTTTGCGTGACATGATTGTAATGGCGCTCGTGGCTTCCTTGGCCTTGGGTATCAGGATGACCATGGCCTGGACCGAAGCGGAAGGCGAGAAGGCTAAAATCGAGGCTTTCGCCAGCGAAACGGAATTGAAGAACCTGAAGAGTCAACTTAATCCGCATTTTCTTTTCAATACCTTGAACAACATATATTCCCTAATGCCTGTGGATCCCGAAAAGGCGCAGGAGAGCATTTTGGAATTGAGCAAGATTCTCAGGTACGTCTTGTACGAGGACAACCAGGATTCTGTCCCGCTGAACAGCGAGCTCGCCTTCACTGGAAATTACATAAACCTTATGAAGCTTCGCCTCACCGACAAGGTCAAGCTTACGGTGGATATCGAAGAGACTTCGAGCAACCTTATGATAGCTCCCCTGATTTTCATTTCGCTTGTGGAAAATGCCTTCAAACATGGCGTATCACAGGACGAACCATCTTTCATAGACATTTCGATAAGGTTGGCTTGCAGCACGGTGCGTTGCATTGTCCGTAATAGCAATTTCCCGAAAAGCGATAACGACAGGAGTGGCAGCGGCATAGGTATCGGCAACCTGCAAAAGCGCCTTCTCCTGATTTATCCTCATGGCCATATGTATTCGCACAAGGTCGAGAACGGAGTTTACATAGCGGATCTGAGCATCAATTTGAATTGAATCAGTATATTTGCATAAATGAATACAATGAATTGCATAGCCGTCGATGACGAACCGCTTGCCCTGAATCTTATTTCCGATTATATCGGAAGGACACCTTTCCTGAATCCGGTAGCGAAGTGCTCAAGTGCCGTGGATGCGTTGAAAGCCATCAGTGACAACGAAGTCGACTTGGCGTTCCTCGACATCCAGATGCCTCAGCTGAACGGTCTGGAGTTGTCGCGCATGCTCGAAGGGGTGATGGTGATTTTCACGACGGCTTTCGACAAATATGCGATCGAAGGATTCCGTGTCAACGCAGTGGATTATCTGCTGAAACCTTTCAGCTATGCCGAATTCCTCACGGCAGCGAATAAGGCCCTGAAATGGTATGATCTGTACGCAAAATCGGAGGTTTCTTCCCAGCCGGTCGAAGAATCCGCTTCGAAAAGCATTGTCGTCAAGTCCGAATACCGCCAGAAGGTTATAAACACGGATGACATAACGTATATTGAAGGATTGAGGGATTATATAATGATACATTCGGAAAATCCAGTGGACCCTGTGAAAACTCTTATGAGCCTCAAAACAATCGAGAATATACTCCCGAAATTGAATTTCGTGAGAGTGCATCGTTCCTTTATAGTCAATGTGAACAAAATAAAGCTAATAGAACGTAACAGGATAGTTTTCGGAAAGGAACGCATACCTATTTCCGATCAATACCGGGAAAATTTCGAAAAGAAATTCGCATATTTTTTCAAATAGGAGTGTCAAAGGTACCGTTTTTCCCTATCTTTGCCATGAAATGAAAGCGATGAATTCATATTGTTATTATTACTGCTATTGTCTGCAACCCATAAGGTCGCCGAAACGATAGTCGTGGTAATATCTCATTTATAACCTCCCTGTCGCGAAAGCGGCAGGGAGGTTTTTTATTGCTGAAATCCATTCAAACCAAAACAAAATATTTAAAAACTACAATTATGCAACAAGTCAAATTTTTTTCCGGTGAACAGATCCCACTTGAGCTTCACAAAGTCCGCATCGTTCAAAAACTCAATCTGGTGCCTATTGAACGTAGGTACGATGCCATAAATGATGGATTTTTCAACGACTATATGCTTTCGACCAATGATATTTATCTCGACATGCTTACCGATAGCGGATGTAACGCAATGAGCGACAATCAATTGTCTGCTATGATGAGAGCAGATGACGCATATGCCGGTTCGCAATCGTTCGAGCGTTTCCATCATGGAGTGATAGATGTTCTCGGAAAGAAACTGCTTTTACCCTGCCATCAGGGCCGCGCAGCAGAACACATAATAGCAAAGTCTTTTGTCAAGCCCGGAAACGTGGTGCCGTGCAATTACCACTTTACGACATTTCTGGCACACGTTCAGGAGCAAGGAGCTACGGTCCGCGAGTTGCTTTGCGACGGTGCTACCGACATCTCTTCCGATAATCCTTTCAAAGGCAATATGGACATAGACAAGCTCAAGGCTTGCATAGAAGAGGTTGGGACCGATAATATTCCGTTTATCAGAATGGAAGCGTCAACGAATCTGATCGGAGGCCAGCCATTTTCCATGCGTAACCTTATGGATGTGCGCAAGGTGGCCGACCATTACGGAATCCTTCTCGTAATGGACGCGAGTCTTCTGGGAGAGAACGCTTACCTTATCAAGATGCGCGAAAAGGAGTGGAAACAGAATTCGCTTGCGGAAATATTGAAAATGATGACCGGACTCGCCGACCTGGTTTACTTTTCGGCTCGCAAGCTGACTTCTTCGAGAGGTGGTGGGATATGTACGAATCGCCAGGACCTATACGATGTCATGGCGCCACTGATTCCGGAATACGAGGGATTTTTGACTTACGGCGGTATGTCGGTGCGTGAAATTGAGGCCATGGCTGTAGGGATTTATGAAACTACGGACGAAACGGTGATCAGCCAGAGTGTGGAATTCATAAAATACCTCGTAGATAGCTCCGTCAAGTGCGGTATTCCTATGGTGACGCCTCCGGGTGTGCTCGGAGCACATGTCGATGCCGCTGGATTCTGCCCCCATATTCCACAGAACGAATATCCAGCCGGTGCCCTTGCCGTAGCTCTTTACCTTTGTAGCGGAGTCCGCGGCATGGAACGTGGAACTCTTTCCAGTTTCCGGGATGAAAACGGGGTGGAAAAAATGGCCGATATGGAACTGCTAAGGCTTGCCGTACCTAGGCGTGTTTTCACTCTTTCCCAGATAAAGTATGTAGTGGACCGTTTGCATTGGCTTTACGAGAACCGGGAGTTGATCGGAGGGCTTCGGTTTACCTACGAACCGAAGGTGCTCAGGTTCTTCCTCGGAAAGCTGGAGCCGACTTCCGACTGGCCTAGAAAGATCGTTGCAAAATTCAGGAAAGATTTCGGAGACAGCCTGTAAATCCTATTTCTTTACATATAGCCTGAATTCGTGCGCCGGGATGGTCATGTCGACTGTTCCGGCGTTTACGTCCAACGTGCTGTCGGTGAAATATTCGGTATATTCTCCCTGTATCGGGAATGTTACCGAGAAGTCGTGGGAAGAATCGTCGAAGTTGCCTGCGACTTCGAACGCCTTATCGCCGCCGGCCGAAGTGCAGCTTATAAATCTTCCGGCGGACCAATCCGATGCGGAAACTTTCCAGCTGAACAAAGCTTCCGACCCGAAGAATTCCGGATTTTCGCTTCGGAATTGCAGCAGTTTTGCATAAGTGTCGTAAAGATCCTTTCGAAGCGGATCGTTATAGTATTCCCAATGCAGGGGTTTTCTTCCGGTGCGTCCGTTTTCTTCGATGCTTATGTCGTAACCGAGTTCCTCGAACTGCCAGATCATCTTGGGTCCCGGGACTGTGAAGAAAAATGCGGCGTTGCATTTTTCCTGTTTCATTCTCGTTGACAGTGAGCTTTTTATGCTTGAAATGCCGTAAGCGACCTGCTTGTAGGAAGTCCGCTCTTCGTCGTGGCTTTCCATGTATCCGACCTGGCTGCCGAACGGGCGTGCCGTGCCTGTCCAGAGCGAGCCGAACCCGCTGTCGTCGGAATAACCCATCGCCGACTGGCAATATGCATCGTTCAGGTTGTTCCAAAGTTTCATGCCGTCGTTCGCGAGCGCGTTCTCTTCGGAAAGGCAGCAGAAATGTTCGCATATCATCACGGCATCCGGATTCGCTTCGGTGACGGCCGAGTGGTAGTCCTTCAGTATCGCTATTCGGGAAGCGTCGTAATCGCTTGCGGTGGATTCGTCGGACTGCTTATCCGTGAAGCCCTTGGTCAGGTCGAACCTGAATCCGTCAATATTGTATTCGTTGAGCAGGAATTTTATGCTCCGCTTGACGAATGCCCTTGTCAATGCCGATTCGTGGTCGAAGTCGCAGAAGACGCTGTAAGGATGCGGCGCATCGGTGTTGAACCAAGGGTTCAGTGCGGAAGGCTTGCTTCCCGAAGCGTCCCAGTAGAGGGCGGCGAGAGGACAGGAGCCGGTGGCCTGGTTGTAGACGACATCGAATATTACCGCGATCCCGAGACTATGGCATTCGTCAATGAATTTCTTGTACATGTTCCGCGTACCGTAGGCCTTGTCGAGCGAGAAATAGAAGCATGGGTTATATCCCCAGCTGTCGTTTCCTTCGAATTCCTGAACGGGCATAAGTTCTATTGCGTTTATTCCCAGATTCTTTAGATAATAGAGTTTCCCTTCCGCACCGTTGAGGTCTCCTGTTTCCGTGAAATCCCTGAGATGAAGTTCGTAGATGACGAGGTTGTCAGGGTCAGAAATCTTGAAGTCGGGATAGTTCCAATCATATTCGTCATTGTTTATTTTGAATGTGGAAACATATCCCGAACCGCCGTCCGGATAATCCGGCATGTCGGGATACGTATTGGAAGAGATGTAGGAATCGTCCCCGTTGAGGACAAGTTCCGAATAAGGGTCGGCGATCCTCGTTCCTCCGTCTTCGACCGTTCCTATGTAATATTGGAAAGCATACAGCTTGTCGGGGTCGAGTCCGGTCAGTGTGATCCACCAGCATCCGGCATCGTCGTCCCGCTTGAGCATATAGTTGTCTTCTATCTTCCAGCCGTTGAAATCCCCGATCAAGTAGCAGTAGTCCTTGCATCCTCCGTCACGGTTCTTGTCATACAGGACCAGCGTTGCTTCCGAACAGCCTTGAACCGTATTTATCCCGTATTCCATTCCCGAAGGCATGGTTTCGTGGGTGACTTCGCCCGGAGTGAAGCTGTAGGTTTCGTCCGTGACATAGCAGAAGGTGTCTTCCTCCACACCTTTCATAGTGCCGTCCGAAGAGCGTATGACGACGCCTATCTTCGAGATCGGCGTGGTACCTGAACCGAACCACGAACGTATGCTCGGGGAGAGTGCTATATTCCATATGTTGGTGCCTACGAATGTCATCTTGCACTTGTCCAGGTTGGTGTCCCATCCGGCCGGGACGAATAACCAAGTGTTGCCGTCGACGATGCCCAAGTGGGCGTATACGTCTCCGGAATATCCGTAAAGTGCAGAACCCGAAGCCGCCTTGAACCATATGGTGCAAGTGCTGTCAGCATCTGGATTGGAAGGAACGAAGGTTATTCCTTCGGACAGCTTTGCGGTATCCACAACCGAAGGATTGACTGCAGTGGTGTCGGTGCCGTCTGGTGTATAGGGAGTTATATGCTCGCTGCAGTTGGCTGCCGACACGATTATCATCACTGTCAGCAGGAAAATGGAGAGTTTTTGTGCTTTCATAGCTATTCTTTTATTATGCAAACTTAAACAAAATTCCCGTACATTTGCCGGACATGGCAAGGCAGTCTGTCGCCGTCGGGGAAACCGCGATGGAGGAAAGTCCGGACAGAAGAGGGCGCGGCGCTGTGGAAATCACAGACAGGCGAAAGTTTGTGAGGGCCGGGAAGAAAACAACCGCCCGAAAGGGTAAGGGTGAGAACGGAGCTTAAGCAACTCCGACGTTGTGCGGCGACGTGCAGCGTGCCGGTTCCGCCGTCTGCAAGGTCACATATACCGGCATTGAAGGGCTGCCCGTCCGTTGCCGGGGGGTAGACTGCATCAGATAAATGACAGACACCCGCGCTTGCGCGGGAACAGAATCCGGCTTATCGCCTTGCCTACGCTATCACGCCGCGTTGCGGCGATATGAAAAAGGGGTGATTGGAAAGGAATTTCCGTCACCCTGTTTTTCTTAAGGGCGTTGCCATGCCGCGCTCTTTTCAGCTGCCCTGGTCAGGGCTGGAGTTATGTCTTCGCAGTGCCTGTAGCATTGCATGGAGAGGTTATACATCCTTCCTATGCAGAAATTGGTATGTTCGCAGGTAGAGCATACCGTGTCGTCGCCGTTCTTCAATTTCATTACGAAATCGGTATCCCGAACGAGGGGCCGGGCCATTTCTATAAGAGGGAACCCCTTTTCAAGCAATTGGTCGATTCCTTTTCTTGAAACCGCTCCGCCTACATATACCAGAGGTATTGATACCTTACCAAGAAATTGTTCGGACAGGGGAAGAAAATAGTTCTCCCTGAATTTTTCGGTCGGAGCCAGCATTTTGCCGAACATGTTGACGCCTGCTTTTAGGAACCATTGGCGGGACGGCATGTAGTGTGTGATAGCCTTGACCGGAAAATCCCCGCGCATTACGTACATGGGGGCTCTGCTTACGAATCCTCCCGTCAGAACGAGGGCCTGCGCTCCGTCCTCTTCCAATCGGCGCGCCACATCGATGCATTCGGGGACCTCGATCCCTCCCCTGAACCCGTCGCGCATATTGGTCTTTACGAATATGGCGACCTTGCCTTCCGCGGCTTCGACCACGTTTTTCATGCACATGTCCATGAAACGCATCCTGTTTCCGAGGGTACCGCCGTACTTGTCGTGGCGGCGATTGGTAAAGGGCGACAGGAACTGTGAAATCAGGTAACCGTGTCCGGCATGCACTTCGACCGCATCGAAACCGCTTTCCCGGGCTATCCTTACCGCGTTTCCGTAAGCGTCCGCAACTTCGAATATCTGCTTCTCGTCCATCCGGCGGACCAAGGTGTAGGCGTACAGGTTTACGCCGTTCGATGCCCCGTAGGGTGTGCAGCCGCATATGGACCTGTGTGACATGTTGCCGCAATGTCCGAGCTGTATGGACGCCTTTGCCCCGGCTGCATGGATGCCGTCGGTTAGGTGCCTGAGTTCCGGTATTATCTCGTCACGCATCAGAAGCTGTCTTTCGAACGACAACCCGCTCCTGCATACTGCTGCATATGCTACGGTGGTCATTCCTACTCCGCCTTTTGCGACGGCGGTATGGTAGTCGTAAAGTTCCTTCGAAGGGTGGTTCCCCGGGCACATTCCCTCGAATGCCGCAGAACGTATTATTCGATTGCGTAATGTCAAAGGCCCTACGGTATAGGGAGTGAAAAGTTTGCTGTCCATCTTGTCTGGATGTTAATAGATGAACGGGATCACCCGTTTGCGGTTGAGTTTCGAGAACTCTTCTCCGAATTCCTCGTTGTACTTGTTATAAAGGCTGTTGGAACGTGGAACGAGGTTGGCGATTGTCCACAGTGCGAAAACGAGCCCTGAAGGGGACCATGACAGTAGTGCGAAGCCGACCCATTCGGTTATCTCGCCAAAATAATTGGCGGATGAGACATATTTGAACATCCCCCCGTATGGGATATAATGCTTGTGTGAAGGATCCCCATCTTTTCGTAAATGCCGTATGATGTAGTCCGACTGCAGGTTCGTGTAGAACCCGAAGAGAAATACTAGCGTACCGATTATGAACTTTGGAGAGTGGAGCCAAGCATCCGAATACATGTCCGGTGGACAGTAGTGGTATAGCCAACCACCTTGCATATATGCGTTTATGCTGTTGAAAACCATTCCCATTATTATTATTGCGACCGGCATTGTGCTTTTACCGCGTATCAATAGCGGAAATATGAAGGAGCGCTGAAAATAATGCATCTCGAATATGAACGTGATGGTCCATATGGTAACCGTCACGCTCCTTTCGGCGTGCATGAGCATGATCCACATCAGGAAGAAGACAGGTGCTTCCATTATGATCCATCCTATTTTGTTGGAAACGGATATTCCCCATTTCCTGGTGTGCAGATATCCGTATCCAGCGTTGTAATATTGGAGCGCAACAAATACGATCACGGCAAGGACCGTCATTACTATGAGTACCAAATAATAGGTCTTCACTTGCTCTTGAACTTTATTATTATTTGGAATATGTTCCTGTTCCCGTTTCTCCCTTCAAGATAGAATTCGTTTTCACCTGTCCGAACACGATACATGTCTATTATTTCGCCTAGGGTGGATTCTGTGTTGAAGTTGATCCTGAATTCGTCTATCGTTGTCTCTTTTATGATTTCAGGGTCGATGCAATCCATGGTCCATTCCAGATATTTTGCGTTGTTGGAGTGCAAATTGTAATCTATGTCCGAAATGCGGACCTCATGGTGTTGCACGAGTTCCAGCCCTTTCGGGGCCCTGATCTTCGAACAGTACTCCGGGATCGTGATCCTGTCTGGATTTATGAGCGACAATGCTTTTGGGGAAATCACGTGGTCCGGACGCTGAAGTTTTCTGGTTTCCATATTCATTATCACCCACGATGTGGTTGCCTCAATGAGTTTCTCGCCCTTTTCGGAGGTCATCTCGAAGTCCCTGATCGAAAATACTCCGTCCTGGCAGCGATGCCATGTTTCCATCCACGTTACCTGTTCCCAGGTGGGGGGATCGATGAAAACTACGTGTGCGCGGGAGATCACCCATATATTGCCGGATTTGATGAGATCGCCATATCCTTCTCCCATCATGGTGGAGTGTATGTGTCCCATTTCCTGTGCCGCATTCATGAAAGAGAATGCCTTGAAATTCTTCCTGGGATCCACTTCGTAACATTTTACAATGTGCTTTTCCTTATATGTTTTGGGCATCTGTGCGATAACGGAATTAAAAGTTCCAACAAAGTTAATACTTTTTTAATAACTAAAATTAGATTACCTTTGTGACCCTGTAAAGAGAATATCACTAATCATGGACACAAAATATATCTTCGTTACAGGAGGCGTTTCTTCTTCCCTCGGTAAGGGCATTCTTACTGCTTCACTTGCTAAATTGCTGCAAGCTAGAAAAATGAGGGTGACAATCCAGAAATTCGATCCCTACATTAATATCGACCCCGGTACCCTGAACCCTTATGAGCACGGCGAATGCTACGTCACTGAAGACGGGGCAGAAACTGATCTTGACTTGGGACATTATGAACGTTTTCTGGGAGTTTACACTTCTAAGGCGAACAATGTCACTACCGGAAAGGTATACAAGACAGTCATAGAAAAGGAGCGTGAAGGAGCATACCTCGGCAAGACCGTACAGGTAGTCCCGCATATAACCGACGAGATAAAGCGCAGGATGCTGCTTCTCGGAAAGACCGGCAAGTACGACGTGGTACTCACTGAAATAGGTGGTACCGTCGGGGACATCGAATCATTGCCTTTCATAGAAGCGGAACGCCAACTCCATTGGGAACTTCCTGATGACGACATAGTTACGATACATCTGACTTTGATACCCTATCTTAGGGCAGCCAAGGAACTTAAGACGAAACCGACCCAGCACTCGGTGAAGCAGCTTCAGGAGTACGGAATCCAGCCCGACATAATAGTATGCCGTACGGAAATGCCGCTTTTCGAGTCTATGAAGAGAAAGGTCGCCCTTTTCTGCAATGTGAAGGAGAATGCGGTGATCGAATGTCTAGATTCCCCTTCTATTTACGAGGTTCCGCTCAGCATGTACAAGGAGGGACTCGACAGGATCGTGCTAGAGAAGTTTGGGATCAAGGGAGCCCCGGAACCGGATCTTACGAATTGGAAGGCGTTCCTCGATCGTCTCAACCATCCCAAATACAGCGTCGATATAGCCGTCGTGGGAAAATATGTGGAACTTCAGGACGCTTACAAGTCAATCCTTGAATCGTTCGTCCATGCCGGAGCCGCAAACCTATCTAAAGTCAATGTCCATTACGTGCAGAGCGAGGAACTAAAGGACGGCAATCTCGACGAAAAGCTCGGTTGCTACGATGGAATCCTCGTGGCCCCCGGTTTCGGGGAACGTGGTCTCGAAGGAAAGATACGGGCCTGCAAATATGCGAGGGAAAAGGGTGTGCCATTCTTCGGGATCTGTCTCGGACTGCAGATGGCCGTCATAGAATTTGCCAGGGATGTATGTGGTATCCTTGATGCCAATTCTACCGAGATAGACCCGGGTGCCGCCGATCCTGTCATAGACCTGATGGAGGATCAGAAATCCTTGACCATCAAGGGGGGCACTATGAGACTCGGAGCCTATAAATGCCACATAGAAAATGATACGCTGGCCTACAGAATCTATGGGAAACAGGATATTAGCGAACGTCACCGCCATCGTTACGAATTCAATGACAAATATCTGAAAGTGATTGAGGATCACGGTATGAAAGCCAGCGGTCGTAATCCGGATACGGGACTCGTTGAAATAGTAGAGATCACTTCCCATCCTTTTTTCATCGGTGTCCAGTTCCATCCGGAATTGAAGAGTACACCGGAGCATCCGCAGCCGATATTCTGTGCATTCGTTGCGGCTGCGTTGAAGCATAAAGGCAAGCGTGATGCAAAGTAGCAGGCGATGCATATTATCCTTTTTCCTGGCGCTTTGTTCTCTTGCGGTGCCTTCTTCATGTTCAGGCCGTACGGGGGCGAAACAATACAGGATCAAAGTCCTGCAGGTACTGCCGCACGACCGTTCCGCTTATACGCAGGGGCTGTTCTTCGACAATGGGCAACTTTACGAGAGCACCGGTGAGTATGGAGCCTCCTCTATGAGGAAGGTGGACCTGGAATCCGGAAAGGTTCTGCAGAGGGTGGATTTCGACAGGCGCTACTTCGGGGAAGGTTCATGTGCGATAAGCGGCAGGCTTTACATTCTTACATGGCAGGAACACGTCGTTTTCGTCTACGATCTCGCGACCTTCAAGCCCCTTGGAATGCTGACAAACACGAGGGAGGGATGGGGACTGACGACTGATGGGAAAAAACTCTATCTAAGCGACGGTTCGTCTTCCATTTACGTGATGGACGGCGATACTTTCGAACAGCAGGGTAAAATAAAGGTGAAACTGGATGGAAAGCCAGTCCGGAATCTCAACGAACTCGAGTGGATAGACGGCAGGATTTGGGCCAATGTCTATACCGAGGATTATATAGTGATCATAGATCCGTCCAGTGGAAATGTGACCGGCGTCGTGGATTGCCGGGGATTGCTTCCTGACAGTTTGAGGAGCGCGGATACGGATGTGCTGAACGGGATTGCCCGCAACGATGTGACGGGCGAAATATATTTGACGGGGAAGCTTTGGCCGAGGATGTACAGGGTCAAGCTTGAAGAAAAGAAATAATTGTTTGAAACTTTTTAAATATTAATTACTGAATTAACAAACCACATTAACTAACAATCATCATTTAGGGGTGCCACCTTCAAGGAGGGGCTGAGAAAATACCCTTGAACCTGAGACAGTCAATTCTGGCGGAGGAAAAATTATGAAAGGAAAATTACTCTTTTCCATCGCGTTCGCGATGATTCCGGCGTTATCTTACGGGCAATCGGCCGGTGTTGCCAAAGACATTGAAAAAATGGATCGCATAGACAGCGTCGTCATTTACGCTTCCCGCGCCGACAGACGCACTCCCGTCGCACATACTACGGTCGGGAGGGAAACCCTTCAGTCGATTTCATCGACTACTTCCCTGCCTATGGCGCTTTCGCTCCAGCCTTCGGTCGTTACGATGAACGAAGGAGGCACGGGCTTCGGTTACAGCAGAATGCGCGTTCGCGGCAGCGACGGGACAAGAATCAATGTCACCCTGAACGGCGTAACGTTGAACGACGCGGAAAGTCAGGAGGTTTTCTGGGTTAACATGCCTTCACTGACCGAAATGTTGCAGTCGGTGCAGCTCCAGCGGGGACTCGGGACTTCGGTAAACGGGCCGGGGGCGTTCGGCGCAAGCGTAAACATGCAAACTTTGCTGAGCGGCGACGAGCCTTATGCTAAATTCGATGCGGGTTACGGTTCGTACAACTCGCGTTCCATTGTCACCGGTTTCGGAACCGGAAGATTGAAAAACGGCCTGTTCTTCGATGCCGGTGCTGCCTTGAACGGAACCGAGGGCTATATCCGCAATGCTTGGGGACATGTTGGATCGATTTTCGCTCAAGCCGGATGGATCGGGACCCGGGATGTCGTAAAACTCATTTACATAATGGGTAAGGAGCATACCGGAATCACATGGAACGGAATCCCGAAAGATTCGCTGGCAACGAACAGGACATATAATTCCGCCGGAGAATACTACGATGACGAAGGCAATCTGCATTACTACGGAAACGAAAGCGACAATTACACGCAGCATCACTTCCAGCTCTTCTATTCCCATGAGTTCTCCGATCGTTTCTTCGTCTCCTCCACGTTGCATTTCACACGTGGTTCCGGTTATTATGAGGAATACAAGTACGACAAGAAGTTATCCGGTTACGGTTTGGAGCCGCAGACGATTGGGGACACTGAATACAAGAAGTCGGATTTCATTATTCGCCAGGCAATGGATAATGATTTTGTAAGTTTTTCACTGAATGCCGATTATCTTTTCAAAGGAGGCAAGTGGGTGAGTGGATTGAACACCACCTCATATGACGGGCTGCATTTCGGAAGGATGTTATGGTCTAAATACAACGAAAATATCGCCGACGACTACGAATGGTATTCGAACCGTGGGCGCAAGAAGGAGGCCAATGCCTATAGTCGGGTGGAAAAGAGTTTTGCCGGCGGCAGGGCCAGCATTTATGCTGATGTCCAGGCGAGATATATAAACCTGGTCATGGACGGAACGGATAAGGATCTTGCCGATTTGGGATACTCGAAGAATTATTTCTTTTTCAATCCTAAAGCCGGTTTTTCCTATGATCTGCCCGAAGGAACGGTTTACGCTTCCGTTTCCATCGGGCACAAGGAAGCGAGCAGGGATGATATCAAGGATGCGATAAAATCCTCCAAGGGGGATTCGATACGTCCCGAGCGTATGGTGGATTTAGAGCTTGGTTATAAGGTAAGTACAACTTCGTATGCCTTTGGGATCAACTTATATGATATGGAATACAAGAACCAGCTCGTTGAAACCGGCAAAATTTCGGAAACGGGATATTCGATCAAGCAGAACGTTCCAAGAAGCTACCGCCGAGGCGTAGAGCTGATCGGTGCCGCCAAATTGTGCAGTTGGTTGCGTGCGGATGCAAATATGACATTGAGCAGCAATAAGATACTTGGTTATACATGCTATGTCGACACATATGACAACGATGAAAATTGGAATACCCTTGCGCAGACCAGGGAATATTATGCGAAGACCGATTTAATACTTTCACCGAATCTCATAGGTATGGCCAGGTTGACCGCAACGCCATTGAAAGGGCTGGAAATCAGTGCACATGTGAAGTCTGTCGGGAAGCAGTACTATGACAATACATCTAGCGACGACCGGGCTTTAGATCCTTACAATGTGGTATCGGCTTCAGCCTCTTATCTGATAAATTTCAAGACAAAGACTATTTTTAACGGAAGTTCGCTTAAATTATCTATTTTTGCCAATAATATATTTAACGAGAAGTATTGCTCGGAAGCGTGGGTGTACAGGGCATTTTTCAAAGATACCGGCACGACTTACATCGAGGACGGTCTTTTCCCACAGGCATGCAGGAATTTCTCCGTTAAGTGCTTGTTGATATTTTGATGAGCGGATTCGATTTTTGGTTTCAGATATGCACGGCGTTGATATGCCTTGCTTACGTATTGCTTGAAGTCTTTCACAACAAATGGATGTGGGTGGTTTGGGCATTTTCGTCCGTGGCATGTTTCGTCGTTTTCCTGAAGGAGCATCTTTATACGAATATGCTTATCCAGGTTTATTTCTTCTGCGCCGCCATATACGGTTTCATCGTTTGGATGAAGGACGAGAAGAAGAACGGAAAACCCGAAGGAAATGAGATAACTGTGCATCCGATACAGGCCGGCAAGGCCATCGCAAGTTCTGCAATTGCTGTAGTCGCTTTTTTCCTGCTTGCATTCGCATATACTAAGTTTCCTGCCGAGGTCGGAAACGGAAGTCCTTTGCTCGATCCCCTTTGCGCTTCGTTCTCGATGCTTGCCACCTACTGGCTTAGTCAGTCGTGGATCGAACAGTGGTACATCTGGATCGGAGTGAATGCAGTTTCGGTATGGATGTATATTTCAACGGGCATGTATCCGTTCGCGGTTCTGTATTTTATCCTTTTCCTTACGGTATTTTACGGAATCTGGAAATGGAAGAAGTATGGAAAAATAGTAAAAGCCTGAATTTTTAATATTTAATGATATGACGCTTATTGCTGACAGCGGTTCCACTAAAGTCGATTGGAGGTTCATTGCGGAGGACGGTTCGGTCAAGAACCTGCTAACCTCAGGAATAAACCCGGTTTATCTTACCGACGAACAGATAGTCGATGTTCTTAGGAAAGAGGTGATCCCGGCTTTCGGAGAGAGGGTGGACAAGGTGTTTTTTTACGGGGCGGGAGTAGTGGGAGAATCCCACGAAAGGTTGCTCGCATGTTTCAAGGAGGTTTTCCCGAATTCGGAATGCGAAGCCAAGTCCGATATCGAAGCTGCCGCAAGGGCGTTGTGCGGCCATTCAGCCGGAATTGCGGCGATTTTAGGAACCGGCTCCAACAGCTGTTTTTATGACGGCAAAGATGTAGCGAAAAATGTCCATCCGGGCGGATTCATCATAGGGGACGAAGGCAGCGGAGCCGATATGGGAAAGATGCTCGTCTCCGACTACGTCAAGGGGATTCTCCCTCAATCCATCGAGAACGAATTCAGGAGGAAGTACGGACTGGAATATGCCGACATAGTTTCGAAGGTTTACCGCGAACCGATGCCAAGTCGTTTCCTGGCTTCCTTCTCTCGTTTCATAGAGAAGTATGAACATCATCCGCATATAGAACATATCATAAGTACCTCCTTCGAGAATTTTCTCTACAGGAACATAACGGCTTACGACTATCGCCGTTACAATGTCAATTTCGTCGGTTCCATAGCTTTCGTTTTCAAACCTTTCCTCGAAAAAGCCGTAAGGGATTGCGGAATGAGGATGGGAAAGGTCATGAGGGCGCCTGTCGAAGGTCTCGTACAATATCACACGGAACGAATATGAAGGTAACGGAACAATCCTCGATTTACACCGATCTTGAAAAGATGTCGGTTCACGATCTTCTCGTGGATATCAACCGGGAAGACAAGAATGTCCCTTTCGTCGTCGAAAAGTGCATTCCGCAAATTGAGAAAACGGTAAATGCCATCGTGGAAAGGTTGCAGGAGGGGGGAAGGCTCTTTTATCTCGGAGCGGGAACCAGCGGACGTCTCGGGGTACTTGACGCTTCAGAGATCCCCCCTACGTACGGTGCCCCGTACGATTTGATAATAGGCCTTATCGCCGGAGGCGACACCGCCCTGCGCAAGGCTACGGAGAATGCGGAGGATGACCCTGAGGGGGGATGGAACGATATGCAGCCATATAAGGTGGATACGCGCGACGTAGTCGTTGGAATCGCCGCCTCCGGTGTGACTCCGTATGTAGTGGGAGCGGTTACAGAGGCCCGTAAGAGAGGCATCTTCACTTCAGGCATAACATGCAATCCTGATTCTCCCCTGGCTGCCGCCGTCGATGTCCCGATTGTCGCAGTCGTCGGCCCGGAATTCGTCACCGGTTCCACAAGAATGAAGTCCGGTACCGCCGAGAAGCTGATTTTGAATATGATAAGCACTTCCGCCATGATCCGTCTCGGCCATGTGAGGGGAAACAAGATGATAGACATGCAGTTGAACAACACGAAACTCATCGAGAGGGGAACCCGGATGATAATGGATGCGACCGGAATCAGTGACTGCGACAAGGCGCGTGATCTGCTTCTGAAATACCGTTCGGTCCGTACGGCGGTGGACGCTTACATGAAATCTGAAAAATGACTCCGCAGGCGATGTTTCCCGAAGAATATGATTCCGTTTTGTTGAAAGATGCCGTCGATGCCTTCGCATCTCTTCCCGGAGTCGGCCGGAAGACCGCTCTCCGTTTTGCGTTGCATTTGCTGAAACAGCCTAAGGACAAGGTGGCCAAATTCGGCGAATCCGTGATCAGGATGCGCAACGAAATCAGCTACTGTCCGCAATGTGGAATGATTTGCGACGGCGAAAATTGCCCGATATGCTCGGATAGAAGACGTGACGATTCGGTAATATGTGTGGTGGAGAGCATAAGGGAAGTGCTCAGCATAGAAAATACGGGACAATATCACGGCCTCTATCATGTGCTCGGAGGCGTGATATCTCCTATGGACGGAATCGGGCCTTCAGATTTGCTGATCGGTAAACTTGTGGAACGTGCTTCTTGTAACCGGACGAGGGAAGTGATCCTTGCCTTGAGTACCGGGACGGAAGGTGAGACCACCTCTTATTATATTTATAAGAAACTCGCGGGAATAGACGTGGCCGTTTCCGCGATTGCGAGAGGAGTGGGATTCGGGGATGACCTTGAATATACCGATGAACTCACTCTCGGCAAATCGATAGAAAACAGAGTGCCATTCAATCCCGTTTAATTAACTTACTGACGCCGATGCCTCATGAATTTCCTTTCGCCTGGTTTTTGGCCGCATTTGCTGCCTATACCGTCCTTCTGTTCGTAATTTCAAACCTTACCACTCGCTCGCTGAAAAGCAATTCCTTCTTTTCAGGGGATCATAACGCTCCATGGCCGATCGTAGCATACGGAATGGTGGGCGCTTCGATTTCCGGAGTTACGTTCATTTCCGTGCCCGGAAATGTCTGGACGCAGAATTTCTTCTATATGCCGCTCGTACTTGGCTTTGTCGTAGGCTATGTGGTGATTGCAAAAGTGCTGCTGCCTCTTTATTACAAGATGCAGGTTACATCCATCTATACCTATTTGGGAGAGCGTTTCGGGGATATTACGCATAAGACGGGTTCGATCGTCTTCATGGTTTCGAGGATACTCGGGGCCGCAGTAAGGATTTTCGTCGTCGTCGTGGTGCTATATACGTTCATACCGAAGGGATCCATGAGCGATACTTTGGTTTTCAGCATTGTTACGGCCATTTTCCTTACCCTGGTATACCTCTATACATATAAGGGTGGAGTCAAGACGATCATTTGGACGGATGTCCTTCAGACGACATTGATGCTGCTCGCGGTTTTCTTCACGATCTATTTCGTCGGTAAGGATATGGATTGGAAAATAGGGGGGATGAAGAGTTACATGGGCTGGTTCGATTGGAATTGGGGCGACGGAACGAATGCGGTCAAGCAGTTCGTCGCCGGAATCTTCATGACGGTGGCCATGACGGGACTGGATCAGGGAATGATGCAGAAAAACCTCGCATGCAAGGATATAAAATCCGCCCAGAAGAATATGTATACGACGAGCATCATAATCGTCGTGGTGAATCTGTTTTTTCTCTTTCTCGGCGCCCTGCTGTGCGTCTATGTCCAGAGCAAGGGCGGAATGGATGCGTTGGGAATTACTAAGACCGATCAGATATTCCCGGTGGTCGCGAGCCGTTATCTCGGAGTCGGTGTCGGGATTTTATTCCTGATAGGTCTCATCTCGGCAGCTTACCCGAGTGCGGGTGCTGCCCTGACTTCTCTCACTACATCGTTTTGCATTGATTTCGTCGGCTTCAACAAGCGTACAGATCTGCATCGGAACAGGAAGGAGAAAATCCGCAAATGGGTCCAGGCATTTTTCACGGTGTTGTTTTTCGTTATCATACTTTTGCTTTTCCTGTACAGCAACGACGCTGTGATAAATCTGGTTTACAAATTCGCTTCATATACTTACGGCCCGCTTCTCGGTATGTTCTTTTTCGGCATTCTGACTAAGGTTAAGGTCAAGGATGGCGCGACGCCGTGGATTGCAGTTGCTTCGCCTCTCTTATGCTTGGTGTTCAATCTTATCGCGAAAAGATATTTCGGCTTCGATCTAGGATTCTCGCTTCTTGTGGTTAACGGGGCGTTGTCATTTCTCGGAATGTGGCTTTTCAGGGTTCGGCCGGGAAAGGGGGCGGTGGCGCCTGAAACAGTTAAGTCGAATCTATTGAATGCTGATAAAACTGTAGAATGAGTTATCTTGAATTGTCCTTGTTGGCTTTTGCCCTCTGTTTCGACACATTTGCCGTTACCGTAGCCGGAGGCATAGTCCTGCCAAAGGGCAGTACCGTATGGCAAAAAATAAGGATAATGCTGTTTTTTGCGTTGTTCCAGGCGGGTTTTACTTTCATAGGGTGGGTGCTGGGCAGCACCGTCAGCAGTTACATAGAAAAGTGGGATCACTGGATAGCTTTTGTCCTCTTGCTTTACATTGGCGGAGGTATGATCGCCGACGGATTTAAGAAGAACGGAGGAAATTCCGTCAACCTTTTGGAAACCGGGAAGTTGACGCTTTGTTCAATCGCCACCAGCATAGATGCTCTTGCAGTGGGAATCTCACTTGCGATGCTATCTCTCGTGAAGGAGAAGGTGATTTTCGTACATTCGATGATTTTCATAGTTACGGCATTGTCTGCGGCTTGCGGACTTGGGTTCGGAAGGAGAATAGGGACTTTGGCCGGCAAGAGGTCGAATCTTATCGGAGGCATTATACTGATAGCCATTGGCATTAAAATATTGTTGCAGCATACTCTCCTGAAATAGGAGGTCATCCGCAACTTCCGGGGCTTCCAATTATTGATTACAAAACGTAGATTATTAAGCAAAAGTTTTTACTTTTGCAGCGAAGTTCAGTCCGATTAACTTTTAAACGCGGTGTAATGGTCGAAATCTTTTACAAATCGGGAGGTAAAATAGTAACATCGGACGCTGTCGGCATTCTCGATAAACTCGGACTTGACGATGTAGTGTGGATCGACCTCTTTTCCCCGGGTGGGGAAGAGAAAAGGAGTGTGGAGGATTTTCTGGACACTACTATCCAGTCGCGTGCTACAGCCGAGGAGATCGAAAGTTCCTCACGCTATTCAGAGACAGACACGACCGTATACGCGAATACCAACTTCATGATACCGGCTCCTGAGAAGTATACGATGGAGTCGGTTTCGTTCATTATACACGAGGGAATAATGGTCTCAGTCCGTACCGCACCACTGCGCAGCTTTACGGACATCCAGCGGAAGCTGATTTCCAGTTACAGGTCTTTCCCCACCGGATATCACGTCCTTGTCGGAATTCTAGAGAACAGAATCGATATGGATGCCGACATGATCGAATTGATGTCCAAGGAAATAGCACAGTACAGCAAACGGGTGAGCCTGGGCGAAAATGTGGGCGAAGAATTCCTCCTGGATATAAACCGGTTACAGGAAAATACGATGATGGTTCGCGAAAACATCGTAGACAAGCAAAGGATGATCACCTCCATCATACGCAGCGATAAGTTTCCACGAGACGTGCAAAGTAAAATGAACATTCTCCTTAAGGACGTATCTTCGCTTATCAACCATACGAATTTTTCCTTCGAGCGTCTCGAATATTTACAAAATACAGTCCTCGGACTTATTAATCTTGAGCAAAACAAGATAATGAAGGTATTCACCTTCGTTTCGCTTCTCCTTATGCCGCCTACTTTGATTGCAAGCATATACGGAATGAACATCAAATTGCCCACTGTTGGTGGCATGTGGGATTTCATGATATTGGCTCTTGTAATGGTGATATCCGTATTATGTTCGGTGCTCATTTTCAAGCACAGGAAGATGATGTGATATCTTCCGTCATTTTATTTTGCTGTTAGAAAAATAGTTACTACTTTTGCAATCCTCTTCGGAGGTCTATAAATAATGTCTAACTCTTTAATTGCAAAGTAATTATTACAATGACTAAAGAAAAACAGCAACGTGATGACGAACAGGTAGAACAGGAACAGCCTACCGTCAATCAGGAAGAAAAACTTGATTCTTTCAGAGAGGAAGAATCGGCATCTGCAGAAGATGCAAATAAAAAACGTAAAAGCAACGCTTCCATTCCGGTGGATAAATTCGACTGGGATGCATTTGAAAAGGGGACCGATATAGATACCAATCGTGAGGCCGAGGAGAAGATCTACGATGATACCCTTTCCAAGATAATTCCGGACGAAGTGGTAGACGGCACCGTCGTAGGACTCACCAAGCGGGAAGTTATAGTGAATATCGGTTACAAGAGCGAAGGGGTCATCCCTATAAGCGAATTCCGATATATGCCTGAACTTAAAGTAGGTGATACCGTTGAAGTTTATGTGGAGAATACCGAGGACAAGAGAGGCCAGCTCGTTCTTTCCCACAAGAAAGCCCGTTCGATGCGGGCTTGGGATAAGGTTACCGAGTCTTATGACAAGGGGGATATAGTAAAAGGATTCATAAAATGCCGTACTAAAGGCGGTATGATTGTGGATGTATTCGGTATAGAGGCGTTTCTGCCGGGTTCTCAGATCGACGTCAAGCCTATTCGCGACTATGACCAGTTCGTTGAGAAAACGATGGATTTCAAGATAGTCAAGGTAAACAACGAATTCCATAATGTCGTAGTTTCCCATAAGGCTCTTATCGAGGCTGAACTCGAGGCCCAGAAGGCTGAAATCATCAGCCATCTGGAAAAGGGACAGGTTCTCGAAGGAACCGTCAAGAATATTACCAGCTACGGCGTATTTATCGATTTGGGTGGCGTCGATGGGCTAATACATATCACAGATCTTTCTTGGGGCCGTATTAATCATCCGGAAGAGGTGGTTCACCTGGACGAGAAACTGAATGTCGTAATTCTGAACTTCGACCAGGACAAGAAACGCATTGCACTGGGATTGAAGCAGCTTACTCCTCACCCTTGGGATTCGCTCGATCCTGACCTGAAGGTAGGGGACAAGGTAAAAGGCAAGGTAGTGGTTCTGGCAGATTATGGCGCGTTCGTTGAAATACAGCCGGGCGTCGAAGGGCTCATACACGTTTCCGAAATGTCATGGTCCATGCATTTACGCAGCGCCCAGGATTTCCTGAAGGTCGGAGATGAAGTCGAAGCGGTCATCCTGACCCTCGACCGCGAAGAGCGCAAGATGTCCTTGGGACTCAAGCAACTCAAACCGGATCCTTGGGAAAATATACTTGAAAAATATCCGGTAAACAGCAAGCATACCGCAATCGTTCGCAACTTCACCAATTTCGGGGTCTTTGTCGAACTCGAAGAGGGAGTGGACGGACTGGTGCACATAAGCGACCTGAGTTGGACGAAGAAGATAAAGCATCCTTCCGAGTTTACTTCCATCGGCGACAATATGGAAGTCATAGTTCTCGAAGTCGACCAGGAAAACCGTCGTCTCAGCCTGGGCCATAAACAGCTCGAACCTAATCCATGGGATCAATTCGAAACCACTTATACCATTGGTTCCGTTCACGACGGCACCGTATCGCAGCTCGTTGACAAAGGCGCCATAATATCTCTCGAGGAGGGTGTTGAAGGATACTGTTCAGCAAAGAACCTCGTAAAGGAGGACGGTACCGCGGTAATCGCCGGAGAAAAGCTTCCGTTCAAGGTTATCGAATTCAACAAGTCTAACAAGAAGATAATACTTTCGCATACGCGTACTTACGAATCTGCCCCTCTCAAAGGGGAAGGCCGCGATTCGGAAAAGGGCGAGAGCGAAAGCACTCAGAGAGCCGTAAAGAAGCTGAAGGCCAATCTTGAAAAAACCACTCTCGGTGACATATCGGAGCTGGCCGCACTCAAGACTGAAATGGAGAATAGCGCCAAAGAGGAAGAAGCCAAGTCTGAAGCGGAAGCGAAAGCGGACGCCAAGGAATAATGGAGTTTTCCCTGACCACTCTCGGGGTGGCTTCGGCCCTCCCGACTCCTACAAGATTTCCAAGCGCCCACGTATTGAACATACATGGGCGCTTGTTCTTGATAGACTGCGGTGAAGGAACCCAGATAGAGCTGAGGCGCTACGGCTTTTCATTCATGAAGTTCGACTCCATTTTCATATCTCACCTTCACGGCGATCACATATTCGGCCTGTTCGGACTTCTTTCCACCATGTCGTTGCTTGGAAGGACGGCTCCGCTCTTCATCTATGCGCCATCCGGCTTCAGGCAGATCCTGGATTTCATGCTGAAAGAGTTCGGTAAGGAGTTCCATTACCCGGTAACTCACGTCGTACTCCGGTGTGAGCGCCCAACCACCATATTCGAAACCAAAACGGTAACCGTATCGGCTTTCCCTTTGAACCATTCAGTTGAAACATATGGTTTTATCTTCGAGGAAAATAGGCCTGCATTGAACGTATTCAAAGACAAGATCGCGGAATATGGCCTTACGCTTGAAGAAATAGGTACTTTAAAAAGGGGGGAAGATGTGAGGCGAGCCGACGGAAATACATTGAAATGCGAAGATTTCACGTATCGACCGTTTCGCCCGAGAAAGTATGCCCATTGCTGTGATACCGCTCCTTTTCCTCTGGAAAGCGAGTGGATAAGGGGAGCTGATCTCCTTTACCACGAAGCCACCTTTACCTCTTCACATGTGAAAAACAATCACGAAGCCTTCCATTCCTATGCTTCCGAAGCCGCTTCGGTAGCGAAGGAAGCCGGAGTGAAAAAGCTTGTGATCGGCCATTACTCTTCGCGTTACAAAGATGGACAGCTGAGGGAATTCGAGGATGAGGCGAGAAGGATCTTCCCCGAAACTTATCTGTCTAAGGAAGGCGCGAAATTTGATATTCCTTTTGAAAAATATTCTGAAGATGAGTAAAAGATTTTCCATGTTGGGTGCGCTCTTCGTAATGTTGACGTTTTCATTTGCGGTGCCGAGTGCAGCACAGAGCGAAGACGGGTTCAAAGAACAGGTGAAGAAATTCACCGAGGCTCTTTATTACATGCAGAGCAGATATGTAGATACGGTTAATATAAATAAGCTGACCGACAAGGCTATAGCTGGTGCCGTTTCCCAACTCGATCCTCATTCCGTATTCGTCCCGGCGGACGAAGTAGAGGCCCTGAAGGAACCTTTCGACTCCAATTTCGAAGGAATAGGTGTGGAATTCGCAATAATAAACGACACATTGACCGTGCAGGCCGCCTTGGCAGGCGGGCCTTCCGAGAAAGCCGGCATAGTGGCGGGGGACAAGATAATTACCGTGGACGGAAAAGATATCTCCGGTGTTTCTTTGACGAACGATCGTGTCCGTTCCTTGCTTCGCGGTCCTAAAGGTACTTCGGTGGAACTCGGAATCACGAGGCGCGGAATAGGGGAGACACTTGATTTCAGGATAGTACGCGACAAGATACCAAACAGGTCCGTCGATGCCGCATATGAAGTGGAACCCGGTATCCTTTATATAAAACTGTCCCGTTTCTCCGAGAGTTCGGCCGAAGAGGTAGCCATGCCGATACTTGAGCACTCCGGTGATTTGAAAGGGGTCATACTGGATCTCCAGGGAAATACCGGCGGCCTTCTGGGAAACGCACTGGCCATTGCGAACTTTTTCCTTTCCAAGGGGGAGGTGATTATGACCACCAAGGGAAGGATTCACGGTACGCATTACGAGACGGCAAACGGCCGCGGTATTTTCCAGGGAGGGCAAGTGATAGTGCTTGTCGATGAAAACTCCGCATCCGCAAGCGAAATAGTGACAGGGGCCTTGCAGGATTGGGACAGGGCGGTCGTAGTCGGCCGCAGGACATTCGGAAAGGGGTTAGTTCAGGAAGTCATAAACCTTTCGGACGGCTCACAAATAAGACTTACGACCGACAGGTATTACACCCCTTCGGGAAGGCTCATCCAATCGCCTTACGAAAAAGGGAAAGCGGATAAGTATTACAAGGCTTTTGCTGATCGTTTCAGGCGAGGGGAATCGTTTTGCCGCGACAGCATACATTTCCCCGACTCGTTGAGATATGAAACCCTTAAACATCACAGGATCATATACGGTGGGGGAGGTATAATGCCAGACATCTTCGTGCCGAGGGACACGTCTTCCTATTCTGTTTTTTATGATAAAGTCTTGCGGAAGGGAATAGTAGTGGAATTCATGAATGCATACAACGATGCCAACAGGAAGAATTTGGAACAGAAATACGACAATTTCGATCGGTTCGACAGTACTTTCGAAGTCGGCGGCGTGCTGATGAATGAGTTCCTGAAGTACGTAGAGTCCAAGAAAATTGATTCTCCTCCAGAGCAGGTGGAAAAATCGAAGGTTGAAATAGAAAACTATATCAAGGCCCTTACCGCCAGGATTCTTTTCGGCGACGAAACCATGTATCGTGTACTGAATGAAACGGATAACCCGGAACTGGTACGTGCGCTGGAGATAATGGGAAACCCGGAGGAGTATTCAGGCATCTTGTCGGGAAATAACGAATGAATTATTCGAATATCACACCGGATCCCTGCATTTCCATCTCTTCCGTATACCATACGGCGAACTGCCCGGGCGTAATTCCGCGTTGTGGTTGGGAGAAAGTTATGTACATGCCGTTTCTGCGACAATGGAGAGTGGCTTTCTGCAGCGGCTGGCGGTAACGTATCCTGACAAGGCATTTCCTGTCCTCGCCTTCCTTCATAATTTCATCAGGGCATATCCAATGAGTGTCTTCCGGTAGGATCTTCAGTGCCGGCCTGTACAAGCCTGGGAAATCGGTACCTTCCCCAACGAAAATCAGGTTATTGTCTATGTCGGTGGCTATGACGAAGAGAGGTTCGACGTGGCCTCCTATGTTGAGTCCGTGTCTCTGTCCTATGGTATAAAACTGTGCTCCCTGATGCGTACCAATCGTTCTTCCATCTTTCTCGCAATAGGAGACCGGAGTTGAAAGCTCTTCGAGAGTCGAACCGAAGCTGCGGCCATCATAATATGATTGTGGAATCTCGACTATGTTTCCGTAGTGCGCTTTGAGTTTTTGCTGCAGGAATACCGGCAAATCGACTTTCCCGACGAAGCATATTCCCTGCGAGTCTTTTTTGTCCGCACTTGGCAAGCCGGCTTCTCGGGCTATTTCCCGGACTTTCGGCTTGGTCATTTCACCTATAGGGAACAAGGCCTTGCCCAACTGGTGCTGGTCCAGCTGGCAAAGGAAATAGCTTTGATCCTTGTTCCCGTCCTTTCCGGCATAAATCCTGTGAATATCGCCGTCGTCTTTCCTGATGCAGTAATGTCCCGTAGCAACGCAGTCGGCACCAAGTCCCTGTGCTGCCTTGAGAAATGCATCGAATTTGATTTCACGGTTGCACAGGACATCCGGATTGGGAGTCCTTCCCTTGGAATATTCTTCGAACATGTAATCGACCACACGCTTCCTGTATTCCTCCGAAAGATCGATGAAATGGAATGGAATCCCTATCTTCCTGGCGACCATTTCGGCCATGAGCCTGTCCTCTTCCCAGGAACATTTTCCATGAAGGGTGCCTGCCGTATCGTTCCAGTTCTGCATGAACATAGCAAAAACGTCGTATCCGTTTTTTTTAAGCAGATACGCTGCGACACTGGAATCGACTCCTCCGCTCAGGCCTACGGCTATTTTAATTTTATGATTGTCCATATTGAAAAAAACGCTACATTTGCACGGGGTAAGTCATATACGACCAGCTCCCTTTGAATTCCTCCAGGGCCGGAAGGCAGCAAAGGTAAAAGGTTGTAGCGGTGCGATATATCACGCTTACCCTTTTTTTATGCCCGTTATTTTTTTATTCCGTCCCAATTGTCGAATACGAAGGGCATCAGGCATTCAACGGAATCGAATACCTGTATCTTCTTCGTCCCAGCCAGAATTACCTTTATTTTCCCGTCCTGCTGTTCGAAATCGTTCAGCACCTGCCTGCAAGCGCCGCAAGGATAGGTAGGGTCGTCGCATTGGACTCCGTCTTGCACCGCGGTAATAGCCAAAGCCGTAATCCTGTCATCAGGATAACGCGAATGTGCGTAGAAGGCTGCTACGCGTTCTGCACAAAGCCCTGATGGAAATGCCGAATTTTCCTGATTGCTGCCGTTCACTATGGTCCCTGAAGAAAGTCTTACTGCAGCCCCGACATGGAAATGCGAATATGGCGCATAGGAATTTTCAGTGGCTTCCAATGCTTTGCCTATGAGTTCCCGTTCGTCGGCCGAAAGTTCGGCGGCGGAATGGAATTCGTGATAATTGATTGTAATGCTTTTGCTTGCCATTATCTAATTTTTAATTATGCAAAATTATTAAATTTGCGCCGTTTGGCAAGAATATGAAGTTGTTTCGTAACATAATCATTCCTTTGGCGGTGTGTGCCGTGCTGTTCCCATCCTCTTTATTGGCGAGGGATACCACCGCCTGCAGGCAGTATATAAGGAAATACAAGAATTTGGCCATTCAAGAGATGGAAAGAAGCGGAATCCCTGCTAGCATCATCTTAGCCCAAGGCATTCTGGAATCGGATTGCGGAAGATCGCTTCTTGCCGTTGAAGCGAAAAACCATTTCGGCATAAAATGCCATGGATGGGAAGGCGATACAATATCGATGGATGACGATGCTCCGGGAGAGTGTTTTAGAAAATACAAGTCCGTTTCGCAGTCATACCGCGATCATTCGGATTTCCTTATCGGCAGGGAGCGTTACAAACAACTTTTCTCAATTGCAACCGACGATTATGCCGGATGGGCCAAGGGACTCCAAAATTGCGGTTATGCAACCGATCCGAATTATGCAAAAAGGATTATTTCCATAATTGAGAAAGAAAAGTTGTACCGTTTCGATTCAAAGGAAACCGTCCCGGTTGATATCGTTGCCGGCCGTCCTCTTTTTGAGGATGGCGACGAAAGTCTTTGCAAGTTGTCCCTCGACCGCCCGGTGTTTTTCAGGGACGGAGCTCCGTACATAGTAGCGTCGGAAATCGATACATATGGTTCCATTGCGAAGGAGTATGGACTTTTCGTTTGTGAGTTGTTGCATTATAACGGGTTGAAGAAGGTACCGGTAAAAATAAGAGAAGGTACCGAAATCTTTATAGGGAAAAGGAAAAAATGAGAAGAAAATGCGTCAGGAGGAAGAGAGAAGCCGTACTAGTTGCGGCTATTGCGGTTTCTTTGACAGTACTGGTTTTGGCATTCCGATATTACCGGATTTATTATTATCCCAATACCAACAAGACTGTCATAGAGATAAGCAAGAAGGACAGTTATTGCGACTTTCTTTCGGAGATAAGGGATTCCGGCCTGACGAAGGATTTCAGGACTTTCGATTATGCTGCCGGCAAGAAAGGGTTGAATCACTATCTTAAGCCAGGTCACTACGTGATCAAGGCGGGGATTTCCAATAAGGCTCTTATAAGAATTTTCGCGAACGGATGGCAGAGCCCGGTCGAGATAGTCCTTCCGCCTTATATGCGTTCTTTTTCAAGGATAGCCTCGAGGATGGCGGGCAAACTCGATGCCGATTCATCCGATTTCATGGCTGCCCTGCTCGATGCTTCGTTAAGGGACAGCCTCGGGTTCACCGAAGCGAGCTATCTGTCTATGTTCATACCCGATACCTATCAGATGTATTGGACAGCGACCCCAAGGGACCTGATACTTAAAATAAAGAAGAATTACGACGCCTTATGGACCGAGGAAAGGGATGCACGCGCTTCCCAGATAGGACTGACCAGGAACGAGGTCGAAACATTGGCCTCAATAGTGATCGAAGAGAGCAAATATGAGCCGGAACTGTCGAAGATAGCAGGCGTATATATGAATCGCCTTAAGAAAAACATGCCTTTGCAGGCTGATCCTACCGTGCTTTATGCGCTCGGAGAACCGAGACCGAACCGTGTCCTCAAGGCCTATCTCAGCATTGATTCCCCGTATAACACTTATAAATACAAGGGACTTCCTCCCGGACCCATCACTACCGTTCCAGTCAGTGCCATAGATGCTGTTCTGAATTATGAGACAAACAATTATCTTTATTTTTGTGCGAAACCTACTTTGGATGGAAGCCATAATTTCGCTACGAATTACAACCAGCATCTGAAATACGCAAGGGAATACCAGAAAAAGTTGAACTGCCTTCAGAAGACTAAAGGGAACTAGTCCAATTTCCGATAGAAATGGAAAGACCCTTCAGGAAGGGTGCCCGGATGGAATATCCTTATGAGATCTTCCAGAATATATTGTGGTTCCACAATACCGCTTTCCCAAAAATCGTTTCCTCCTCCGGCTGTGACGCGTAGGTTGTTGTTCCATACGTTTCCTGATTCGAAGGCCGGGATTTTACTGAAAAGCGGATTTTCCGCACTTACGATTTTCATGTCCTGATCGTTGTTTTGCAAAAGCCATATTTTCGCATTGCGTGCGAAAACGAAGGCGGATTCCACGCTGTAGGGGAAGGAACGCATTTCGCCTTCCCGGGATCCCTCTATTTCTCCTCCGGCGTCGGAGATCATCTTGGACATGTAATTGTCTTTACCAGGAATGTACCATACCTCCTTGTAGGGTGCGTTTATCAGTACAGGAACTTTTTCACAGGATGCCACCTTCTTTTTTAAAGTGTTGTATTGTATGGTAATATCGTTGATTATGGAATCTGCGGCAGATTCCTTTCCTAATATTTTTCCGAACTGTTTCAATATTTCCAGCCTTTTTAACGGGCTTTCCTGATTGAAATCGTTGATTTTGACTACATTCAGTTTGAATCGCTTCATTTTCTGGATGTAGGGGGCGTTTTCCCCGGCTATGTCATAGACGAAAACAATGTCCGGTTTCAGGGATAGCAATGTTTCCCAATTGATACTTGCCTCGTATCCTATGTCCGTCACGGTCCCTTTTTTCAATCTTCTGTTGATAAGTTGATTGCTTATGTATTGTGCTCCTGATACACCTACGATGAGAGAATCCGCTCCGATGGCGTGAAGTGCGGCAATATGGGTGGTGGAAAGGCAGACGATGCGATGAGGGGTGCTTTTCCCTGTAGAGCCGGTCAAAACATTTCCCCCTCTGTTTCCGGTGCATGAAATTGCAAGCAGGGAAAACAGAAAAAGAATGAAAAACTTTTTCACAATGTTTCTTTGAGGATTTGAGCCTTTCAAGGGATTCGAACCCTCGACCTGCTCATTACGAATGAGCTGCTCTACCAGCTGAGCTAAAAAGGCGTTGTGTTTTCCGCTGCAAATATAGAAAAATTAGTTTACTTTGCAGAATCTAAAAAAATATGGAAAGAAAATTATTCGACATTGCCGTGATAGGTGCGGGGGCATCCGGACTTGTTGCTGCAATTTATGCTGCGGGAGAAGGGTGCAGCGTCGCACTTCTCGAAAAGAACGAACTGCCTGGGAAAAAGTTAATGATAACCGGTAAAGGGCGCTGCAATATAACAAATACCAGGTCGCAACGGGAATTCCTGCTTCATATTCACGATCACAGGAACTTTTTCAACAGGGCGTTCGAAACCATGAACAATTATGATACTGTAACATTTTTCAACTCGATAGGGCTGTCTACCATAGTGGAACGCGGGGAGCGTGTCTTCCCTGAGTCGGGCAAGGCCGGGGATGTGGCCGATGCGTTAGCCGGCGAAGCCGTGAAAAGAGGTGTACGTATCCTTTACGGTTGGAATGTGACCTCCGCATCCAGGACGGGCGAGGAATTCGTGATTTCCTGTGAGGACGATAAAGCGGTAACTTCCAAGGCTCTTGTAATATGTACAGGAGGATTGTCATATCCTGCGACTGGTTCCACCGGTGACGGATACGGGTTTGCAAAGGGGTTCGGGCATACTGTGACGGAATGTTTTCCATCCCTCACAGCACTGATGCCTGAAGGATACGATATGGAACTTGCAGGAATATCTTTGCGGAATGTGGAGATACGTCTTTATGCCGACGGAGACCTGCTTCAGGATGAGGTAGGCGATATGGATTTCACCGAAAACGGGCTGGAAGGGCCTATCGGGATCCGTGTAAGCCGGAAGGCTATTGTCGCATTGAGAAAGGGACAGAAAGTGACTGTCGTACTGGATCTTAAACCTGCACTGTATACGTCTGTCCTGGACAAAAGGATCCAAAGGGAGGTCACAGTTGCCGGTTGCGATTATTTCAAACCTACATCCAAAGGCATTACGGCGGTATTGAAGACGCTTTTGCCTATGGAACTTGTAAAACCATTCGAAAGTTCCCATGGCCATTTGACTTTCGACAACATGGCCGATGCCCTTAAAACATGGAAATTCACCATCGTATCCTATTTCGGCTATAAGCGTGCAGTCGTTACGGCAGGAGGGGTCTCTACCGCTGAAATAATTCCTAAATCTATGGAGTCCAGGCTTGTGCCAGGACTTTATTTTGCTGGGGAACTTTTGGACATAGACGGCGATACCGGCGGATACAATCTTCAGGTAGCGTTTTCAACGGGAGCGCTTGCCGGCAGGTCGGCCGGCCGCAAGGTAAAATTTGGCAGGTAAATCCTTTATTTTATTCCGAAGTCGAAGAGGGTAACTCCAAAAGCGTCACCACTAACGTGTGTTCCTCTTTTAGCCATGACGGCGGGGAGTGCTTCCAATGCCAGCATATCTCCGGTCCTCAAGGTACAGTAACCTGAAACGGCCTTGAGGCAATCGTTTATATCATTGCGGTTTATGTCGGGAATTGTAACGCGCAAGGAATTTTTCCCGTCGCATTCGAAAGTAAATCGCGCTTCGTCGGAACCCAAGCGTCCTATATCGTAATATGAATTTGGAAATACGGCGGAACCATCTAGAGAGACGGGAGCCGGTACCTCTTCCATTCTAATCCTTTTCCTGCAACTGCCTCCGATGATCACCCCATAGCTAAACCCCTCGTAGTATCGATTTGCGAATTCAGGAAGGACTGCTTTGCAAGGCTTGGAAATCCTTATGAAAAGTACCGGAACGACATAAGTCCTGCAGATAAAATCCGGCAGAAAGAAATCTCTCGTGACATCCCTTTCGAGCGAGGTGTCGGGCTTGAAATAAAAAAGAGTGCGGCCGAATGTCACCACAGCGATATTCATCGCATGGAAAGCTTGATCGCGGTTAGCACTTTCTTGGTATCGCGGGTGAAATCCCCGTTCATCATCCAGTCGTAGTAACTCGGTTCGCTCTTCAGGATATCGGTCACGAGTTTGCCCTTATGCTTTCCAAAATTGAAAATAGGCTGATCCTTGTCGTTGTAAATTATCCTTCCGGCATAATCGGCGTTTTTCGTTTTGGTGGAAAAATTTGCCAGAAATGATACGTCATTTTTCAAGTCGTTCGGATAACGGTCGAGTTGGGCTTTCAGTACTTCGTATGTGGCTTCCGTATCGCCTTCGGCTGAATGTGCGGCAGTCAGATCCTTGTTGCAATAGAATTTGTAGGCGGCGATCAGGGTTCTCTGTTCCATCTTATGGAAGATGTTTTGCACGTCGAGGAGATGCCTTTTCCTGAAATCGAAAGAAATCTCGGCACGTAGAAATTCTTCGTTCAGTAGAGGGATGTCGTATTTGAGGGAGTTGTACCCAGCAATATCGCTTTTACCTATCCATTGAGCAAGGGACTTGGCCACTTGTTTGAATGTCGGGCAGTCCTTAACGTCATCGTTGGTTATATGGTGGATAGCGGTCGCTTCGGGAGGGATAGGTATCGTCGGATTGATTCTTCTTGTTTTGACCTCTTCGTGTCCGTCCGGATAGACCTTTACACATGAAATTTCAACTATCCTATCCTTTGCGACATCAAGTCCCGTACTCTCGAGATCAAAGAACAGGAGAGGATTTGTAAGATTGAGTTGCATCGCCTTATGCGTTGATCATAAGAGGCATGAGCAGTGAACAGATTTCGTCGTCACCTTCTTTCTTCTCCGCAGCGACTATTAGTATCGCACGGCAGGAGTCGGCTAGCATTATACAGATCTCGTCGTAAGGAAGGTTGCTGAGTATGTCGGTCAGGAATGTCGCTTTGAATCCTATTTCCATTTCATCACCGTCATATTGGCAGTTCAGCTTTTCATGGGATGCGATCTGGAAGCTCAGGTCCTGCGCTGATATTACCAGTTCGTCCTTGGATAGCTTCAGCTTGATGAAGTTGGATGCCTGGTTCGCCCACACTGCAACTCTCTTGACCGCATTCAGCAAATCCGTGCGGGCAATGTAAAGTTTGTTCTCGTTGTTCTTTGGGATCACCGTTCTGTATGCGGGGTAGTTGCCTTCAATCAGTCGGCATGCCATGACGGTATCTTCGAATTCGAAATATGCATTCTTTCCGTCGAATTTTATCTGTACCGGATCGTCTATTCTCATAAGGGAACCTTTCAACAGCATTGCCGGTTTCTTGTGAAGTATGAAAGAGGCCTTATCGGGAACTCTTACCTTTTCTGTCGTGAAGCATACGAGCTTATGGGCATCGGACGCTACGAACGTGGTGTTTTCCGTACCCATGTCGAAAAAAATCCCGTTCATGACAGGTCTGAGTTCCTCCTCTCCAGTAGCATATAACGTATTGTTGATGCCGTCGAGTAGCGTTTCCTGGCTCATGGATACGTCCGCGGCGTCCGCTGAGAGTTCTGGAAGCTCGGGGTAATCGACTGCCGGGAAATATGGTACCTGAGATGCTCCGCTTGCCCAGACAATGTTCATGATATTATCGTCGCCCTTGGTCTCGAAGGTAATAGGCTGTTCGGGAAATTCTTTCAGTGAGTCGGTGAGAAGTTTGGCAGGCAATGCTATTTCACCCTCTTCTTCAACCTGGTCTATATGCAGTTTTACCTTAAGAGTGGTTTCTGCATCCGAGGCCGTGATTACGAGTTCGTTTTCCTTCAGAACGAGAAGATAGTTTGCCAGCATGGGCAACGAAGGTTTTGCAGGTACGACTCTCGATACGGATACCAGTGCGTGCAGAAGCTCTTGGCTTGATACTGTGAATTTCATATTGCTGTTAATATTAAATGTTTATATTCCTTATGTTTAAGTATCGTATTATGGTTTACAAATATAGAGAATTTGGCATATAATTTGAAATTTTTTTCTCAACTTAAAATAACTAGAACATTTGACATGAAGAAGTTTTGGCTTTGTTTATTGGCCTCGATTGCAGCAGGCGGCTTGACATCTTATTTCGTGACTTCCTACAAATTGAAGCATAACCCTCCGTATATAATCTCACAGACTTCGCAATCCGTTGATTCTACAAGAAATAGACGGACATATGTGCAGAACGGCAATTATACCGACTTCACCGAGGCTGCCGAAACCGCGGTGAAGGGCGTCGTTTATGTCAAGGTGACCACGCGTACCGTAAGCCAGCCTTCATCCATACTTGATCTTCTTTTCGGTTATGTCCAGACCCCGAAGGACGAGATAGGCATAGGTTCCGGAGTGATAATATCCTCCGACGGTTACATTGTCACCAACAATCATGTGATAGATGGGGCAAACAAAATTCAGGTGACTCTCGAGAACAACAAGGTTTATGATGCCAAACTGGTTGGAACGGATGTCCCGACTGACGTGGCTCTTCTTAAAATAGATGCCGATAGCCTGCCTACCATTCCGTTCGGAAGCTCCGATGATCTCAAGGTAGGGGAATGGGTTCTTGCCATCGGCAGCCCTTATGATATGCGTTCAACCATCACGGCCGGAATAGTCAGTGCCAAGGGGCGTACGATGCCTAATTACGATGGAAAATTCAAGGTGGAATCGTTCATACAGACCGATGCCGCAGTGAATCCGGGAAACAGCGGAGGTGCTCTGGTCAATATCAACGGGGAACTCGTAGGCATCAACACTTCGATAGTCTCACTGACGGGCTCTTATGCCGGATATTCATTTGCGGTGCCTGTCAGCATAGTACGTAAAGTCACCGACGACCTGAAGAAGTACGGAAAAGTGCACAGGGCTACGCTCGGAATTACCATGACGGATGTAGACGCGTCCATACAGCAGAGATTTGGCCTTCCCGTCACAAGCGGAGTTTACATAATTTCCGTGAAAGACGGCGGTGCGGCTTTCAGGGGAGGGGTGCGTAAAGGCGATGTGATTACTGAGGTCGATCTCCATCCGATCGCCAATATGGCGGCTGTCCAAGACGCATTGAACAGGCATAGCCCCGGTGACAAGATATTACTTTCGATATTAAGGGACAATAAGGAGAAAGAGATAGTGGTATATCTCTGATCGACTTCCTAGCACGATTTTTGTAGTGCTAACAAACCAATAATTTTTTGGATTTATTTTTGAAATAAGAATCCAATGCCTTATTATTGCACGTTTTAATTCTACAGAATGAGACAATTAAAGATTACCAAATCCATTACCAACCGCGAAAGTGCTTCATTGGATAAGTACTTGCAGGAGATTGGGAGAGAGGAACTCATTTCAGTCGACGAGGAAGTCGAACTTGCCCAGAGGATAAAGAAAGGCGACCAGGCGGCGCTTGAAAAGCTAACCCGCGCCAATCTCAGGTTCGTGGTATCAGTTGCAAAACAGTACCAGAACCAAGGACTAAGCCTTCCGGATCTTATTAACGAGGGAAATCTCGGTCTTATCAAGGCTGCAGAAAAGTTTGACGAAACCAGGGGATTCAAATTCATCTCCTATGCCGTATGGTGGATCCGTCAATCTATTCTTCAGGCTTTGGCCGAACAGTCCAGAATCGTACGTCTGCCGCTTAATCAGGTAGGTTCGCTAAACAAAATCAACAAAGCCGTACAAAAATTCGAGCAGGAAAACGAGCGACAACCATCCATTGATGAGCTTTCAGACATTCTGGGACTTCCTGCGGAAAAGATTGCGGATACCCTGAGGGTATCGGGCAGGCATGTCTCCGTTGACGCACCTTTTGTAGATGGGGAGGATAACAGTCTTCTGGACGTACTCCCCAACGAAGATTCGCCCAATGCTGACAAGGGTCTTGTCAACGAATCCCTTAACAAGGAGATTGATAGGGCTCTTTCCACTTTGACGGAACGTGAGAGGGACATAGTGAAGTATTTCTTCGGAATAGGATGTCAGGAAATGACTCTCGAGGAAATCGGAGAACAGTTCGGTCTCACACGCGAAAGGGTACGCCAGATCAAGGAGAAAGCCATAAGGCGCTTGCGCCACAGCGCTCGCAGCAAACTTCTCAAGGGTTATCTCGGCTGAGAGTTTCGAAAGAATCTTGACTGGAGCTTCGGCGTAAGCCGCGGCTCCTTTTGTTTTTTACTATATTTGCTCCGTTTTAGAAATGGAATTTCTCGGCAAAATAGGAAACGGCATAGTTGCCGTCAGCGATTTTATCTGCGGGTATCCGTTCTTCATCCTGTTGATAGGAGGAGGCCTGTATTTCCTGGTCTATTCAGGTTTTATATCCATTCGCCATTACGGTTCGGCCATAAGGGTTTTGCGACGCAAGGATGTCGGATCTAACGGCCAGATAAGTTCCGCTCAGGCTCTTATGAGTGCGGTTGCTGCTACTGTGGGTGTTGGCAATATAGCTGGCGTTGCCATTGCAATTTCCATGGGTGGGCCAGGAGCCATTTTCTGGATGTGGGTCAGTGCCTTGCTTGGAATGTCCACCAAGTTTTTCGAAGGTTCCCTTTCAGTGATGTACAAGGGAAAGGATTCAAACGGTGAGATACAGGGTGGCATGATGTACGTAATAATGGCTGGATTGAAGCGCAGGTGGCATTGGTTGGCCTATATGTTTTCCATCGCGGCTCTATTCGGCTCGCTTTGCATAATGCAGTCGAACCAGATTACCGAAGCCGTTACGACTGTCTTTTTTCCCGGAAACGCTGCGTTCGTCATTAAACTTGTCATCGGGTTAGTGATATGCGCGATAGTATCGGTCGTGGTTTTGGGAGGAATCGAGCGTATCGCCAATGTCGCCTCCAAGATGGTTCCAATAATGGTAGGGTGTTATTTTATTCTGGTCTTGTGCATAATATTGTCCCATATAAGTGCTGTGCCAGGCGTTTTTGCCGATATTTTCAGGTATGCGTTCAATGTCAAGGCAGGTGCAGGTGGGGTTGCCGGTTCCCTGATAAGCGTTGCTTTCGTAGGGGTGCGCAGGGCTGCACTTGTGAACGAAGCCGGCATTGGAACCTCTTCCATGATGCACGGTGCATCCAAGAACACCGATCCGGTGAAGGAGGGGCTGACAGCCATGCTAGAACCTTCGATCGATTCGGGTTTGGTATGTACACTTACTGCCATCGCAATACTGATTCAAAAGGATGTCATACCTATGGGAGGTATGAGTTCGGTAGAAGGCATGAAAGTGGCTTTGACTGCATTTGACGCATCTATCCCTGGAATCGGCAAATATTTGCTCCTGATAATCATATTGACTTTCGGCTTCAGCACCATGTTTTCCTATTCCTACTACGGAATAAAGAGCGCAGGCTTCCTGTTTGGAGCGAAGAATGCCAAGAAGTACAACTACTTTTACCTTGCGGTTCTTGTCCTTGCAGCAATAATTCCTTTGAAGACTGCTGTTTCGATAGTAGATTTGTCATTTGCAACTATGGCTTTGCCTACAGTGGTGACGATGATTATGCTGTCTCCAAGGGTAAAACCGCTTATTAAGGCATATTTCAGTAATAATAAACAGAATAAAAATGAAAATAGACGAATTCCTGGCTGATAGGGGAGCTGAGGCGGCAAACGCGTTGTACGATGCGGGCATAGAAGCAGCATCGGTTCTCATCCAGCCTACGAGAAAAGAATTTGACGGAGATCGTACGGTAGTTGTTTTCCCGTTTGCGAAAATTGCAAGGAAAAAACCGGCCGAAATCGGCGATGAGATGGGGAAGTATTTGAAGGAGCACAATCCTGAAATAGACAGGTACAATGTTGTGAATGGGTTTCTGAACATATCGTTGTCGAAACTTTATTGGAACGGCGAATTCAAGGAGATAAGATCGGCGAAGGACTATGGTCGGCTGCCGTCCAAGGGAAAGACGGTCATGGTGGAATTTTCTTCCCCGAATACTAACAAGCCGTTGCATCTCGGCCATATAAGGAACAATCTTCTGGGCTGGTCGGTATCACAGCTGCTTTCGGCGGACGGTTATGATGTCGTCAAGGCTAATCTTGTGAATGACAGGGGAATACATATTTGCAAGTCGATGCTTGCCTGGCTGAAGACGGGCAACGGAGAAACTCCTGAGTCTTCGGGGAAAAAAGGTGACCATCTTGTTGGCGATTATTATGTAAGATATAACCAGATTTATACGGAACAAGTTGAAGAACTCGTCGGTAAGGGTATGGACAGAAAGGAGGCAGAGAAGGAAGCTCCTGTCCAAAAGGAAGCCCAGGCGATGCTTTTGAAATGGGAGCAGGGAGATCCGGAAGTCCGCAACTTATGGAAAAAGATGAACGGTTGGGTTTATGCCGGATTTGATCAGACATACGGGGAACTGGGAATAAGTTTCGACCGCATCTATTACGAGTCTCAGACATATCTTCTTGGAAAGTCGCTGGTAGAGAAAGGTCTTGGACAGGGAGTTTTCCAGCGTCATGAAGACGGTTCCGTATGGTGCGATCTGACGGCCGACGGATTGGACCGGAAGCTTCTGCTTCGTTCCGATGGAACTTCCGTTTACATGACGCAGGATTTGGGAACTGCTGAAAAGCGTTTTGAGGAATACCATTTCGACAAGATGATCTATGTTGTCGGAGATGAACAGAATTACCATTTCCAGGTGCTTAAACTTATACTGAAAAAATTGGGGTTCACTTGGTCGGAGAACATATATCATTTGTCATACGGGATGGTCGAACTGCCCGACGGGAAGATGAAATCCCGCGAGGGAACCGTAGTTGATGCGGATGATTTGATACGGCAAATGTATGAAACAGCCAGGGACACCACCAGGGAATTGACGGATGCAGGCGGAAAAAGCAAACTCGATTCGATGAGTCCAGAAGAGCAGAACGAACTTTTCGAGATTTTGGGACTTGGAGCTTTGAAATATTTCATTCTCAAGGTAGATCCTCACAAGACCATGCTGTTCAACCCTAAGGAATCAATAGATTTCAACGGGAACACGGGCCCTTTCATCCAGTATACGTATGCGAGAATCAGGTCGATTCTACGCCGTGCCGGTGAAGAAGGGATCAAACCTTCAGTAGATGGTTACCTGCCGAGCGATAAGGAAGTTTCCATTATCAGGCTTATATCAGTTTTCCCGGATAAAATAGACGAAGCGGCACATAATTATTCTCCTGCAATGATAGCAAACTACACCTACGAACTGGCCAAGGAGTTCAACCAATACTATCATGACACGAGTGTCCTGAAAGAGGAAAACCCTGCGGCCAAAGCTTGGAGGATAGCTTTTCTCGATGTCGTTTCCGGGGTTCTCACGAAGTCGGCGGGCATACTCGGAATGAAATTGCCTGAAAGAATGTAAAAATCCTACATTTTTCTTGTTCTTTTTGACAAGTTATTATATTTGCAGCGTGTTAACGAACAATGGATTTTTGCTGATATGTCTATCGAATTACCTAAAAAGAAGAGACTTGTTGTAAGTTATGCTAATATGTCCCAGGAACTCCAGGATGCATTCAAGGAAAAATACCCTCATGGATATTGCGATTATGTGGGAAACATAATAAAAGTAGATCGTCCAAACGGTGATCCTTTTTATGCCGTTTCCGTTGATACCGAAAGTGCTACATACCTGGTCAAGATAGAGGTCAAAACTGATGACAAGGAAGATATAGAAAATGGTCTCTTCAAAGATAATGGTGATGATACCTCTGCTTCTCCCGACGACGGTGAACTTCCGGAAGGGGAAAATGTCGGCCAATACGCATCCCCTGACGAGGAAAGCGATGAATAGTATTGTTTAGTGATTTTATATATAAAGCAAGGACGGTCTGTAAATGGCCGTCTTTTTTATAACTTTGCAAGACATGAATGTTTTCAGAAAGGCGACTGATGCTATTGGAAACGCTCTTCGAACGATGCCGGAGCGACGTATGCTGCTTATTCTCGGTTTTGTAACCGGTTTGGCAAGCGGGCTTGGCGCTGTAATCCTGAAAATTTCGATTTCGACAATTCAAAAGTGGCTGGCTTCGGCGGTAAGGTTGCCATATAACCTTTCATCGTTGTTTCTTCCAGGCATAGGGCTTCTGCTATCGATGCTTTTTGTCAAATATGTGGTCAAGGATGACATAAGCCATGGGGTAACCAAAGTACTGTATGCATTGTCGCGTCACGAATCGCAGATAAAGCATCACAACATTTGGTCATCCGTTGCAGCGAGTGCCCTGACCATCGGCTTCGGAGGATCGGTAGGAGCCGAAGCGCCTATAGTATATGCCGGTGCGGCCATAGGCAGCAATCTCGGAAGGGATTTCAATCTTCCTTACAAGGATATAACAATTCTTTTGGGCTGTGGTGCCGGAGGGGCTATAGCCGGAATTTTCAAGGCTCCTCTCGCTGGAGTGGCTTTTACCCTAGAGATACTGATGTTCAATATCTCCATGACGAGTATCCTTCCACTTCTGGTTTCGTGTATCACCGCCACCGTTGTATCGCTTTTGCTGTTAGGTGAGAAAGTGGTGTTTACCAATTCTATACAGTCTTTCACCATGTCGAATATTCCTTGGTACATACTGTTGGGCTTGTTTTGTGCCGCCATTTCCCTCTATTTTTTGAGGACTACCTTGTACATGGAAGACAAAATAAAAGCGATTCGTAAGCCTTATGTCCGTTGGCTGGTTTGTGCTGCAGGCCTCGGGATATTGATTTTCCTTTTTCCGCCGTTGTTTGGAGAAGGTTACGGAGATATAACTCATCTGCTTAACAACGAAGCAGAAATAGTGATGTCCAAATCCGTTTTTATGAGGCATGTCACCGCCCAGTGGGCCGTAATTCTCTTCTTTGCAGCTGTTCTGGTATTCAAAGTGATTTCGATGTGTCTCACGAATGCCGGTGGTGGTGTAGGTGGTACCTTCGGACCTACGCTGGTAGTAGGAGGCATAGCCGGATTCCTGCTCGCACGTATTCTGAATGTGTGCGGAGTAACCAATATCCCGGAAGCCAATCTAGTCCTTGTCGGCATGGGGGGGCTTATGGCCGGAGTAATGCAAGCTCCTATGACATCCATATTCCTCATTGCCGAAATTACAGGAGGCTACGATCTTCTCCTTCCTTTGATAATCACGAGTTGCATATCCTTTGCGACAATGAGGGCCGTCGAACCTTACAGCATATATGCGAAACGTCTTGCGAAACATGGTGACCTTCTGACGCATGACAGCGACCAGGCCGTCCTGACGCTTCTGAAGACCATGGATTTCATTGAGAACGACTTCGTTCCTGTCCTTTCCGGACAGAATCTTGGCAATCTCGTAGGCATTGTAACCCGCAGTCACCGCAACCTTTTTCCCGTCATCGACACACACGGGGTGTTTTTAGGGGTCATCTACATGGATGATATCCGTGAGATAATGTTTAACCGTGATCTTTATGACAAGATAACTGTTGACAAATTGATGAAACCATGCAAGACTTTTGTAATGAAAGACGAGCCTATGGAAAGCGTTATGGAGAAGTTCGAGAAGACCAAGGCGTGGAACCTTCCCGTCCTCGATTCGGATGGCCATTATCTCGGATTCGTTTCGCGGTCCCAGATAATATCTTCATACCGTTCCCAGTTGAAACAGGTTTCACATGATTAAACTATTCGCCGATGAATTCCAGATATGTAAGTTTTGTCGCAAAAGAACTGGGAATCCAGAAATGGCAGGTCGAGAACTGTGCGGAATTGCTCGAAAGCGGTGCTACCGTACCTTTCATAAGCAGATACAGGAAAGAAGCTACGGGAACCTTGGACGAAGTGCAGGTCTCCCAGGTCAAGCATTTTTATCTTTTGTTCAATGATCTGGACAAGAGAAAAGCCTATGTGACGGATACTGTGGAATCGCAGGGTAAGATGACGCCGGAATTTTCAGACGCCGTGGAAAAATGCATCGATCCGCAGGAACTCGAGGATCTGTTCATGCCTTATAAGCCTAAACGCCGTACGCGTGCTTCGGAGGCGAAGGAGAACGGCCTTGAGCCCTTGGCTGATATGATATTGAAAATGAATCCTTTCGATGTCGTACGATGCGCTGCTGGTTTCGTTTCGGACAAGGTTCCAACGGTTGAAGATGCCCTGCAGGGTGCGAGGGATATCATTGCGGAAAGGGTTTCAGAGACCCCCGAAGTAAGGCGCCGCCTGCGGAATCTCTATCTTTCAAGAGGGATCGTGCGTTCGTCTCTGGCAAGGGGGGTGGGTGAAGAGAAGGGGAGTCATTATCGTAATTGGTTCAAATTCAGCCAGTCCGTCAGTAATATTCCCTCTTATAGATTGCTTGCCATCCTGCGTGGTTCGGAGGAGGGAATCCTTAGCGTAGCCATTGACGTTGACGAGCGTACAGCCTTACATTGTACGGCAGATGGGTTTTATAAGGATGCGAACCGTCCGGTACAAGACATCAGACACCAGATCACGCTTTCCATAGAAGATTCATACAAACGTTTACTTCATCCTTCCATACAGAACGAATGCCTTTCGGCAGCAAAGGAAAAGGCTGACATGGAATCTGTACGGGTATTCGGAGAGAATCTCAGGCAACTTCTGCTTCAGCCTCCTTTGGGACAGAAACGTGTCATGGGCATCGATCCGGGATTCCGTACCGGCTGCAAGGTGGTTTGCCTGGATAACCAGGGGAATTTGCTTCATCACGATGTAATATATCTTAGCGAGAAAATTTCCGCCATGACGAAAATCTCTTCCATGGTTTCCGAGTATGGAATAGATGCGATTGCAGTAGGAAACGGAACGGCGGGCCGCGAAACCGAAGCGTTCCTCAAGCGGATAGCGCTTCCCGAAGGGTTGAAGATATTTTCCGTAAGCGAGGACGGGGCATCCATATATTCCGCGTCGGAAGTAGCAAGGGAGGAATTTCCTGATGAGGACCTTACTGTCCGCGGAGCCGTTTCCATCGGAAGGCGCCTTATGGATCCTCTGGCGGAGCTGGTTAAGATAGATCCCAAGTCTATTGGAATAGGCCAGTACCAGCACGACGTGGATCAGAAGCTCCTGAAGGAGACTCTCGACCAGACGGTGGAAAGTTGCGTTGATAATGTAGGCGTCAACCTGAATACAGCAAGCAAGCATCTCCTGGCTTATGTCTCTGGAATAGGACCTACCCTTGCAAAGAACATAGTCGAGTATCGTGCTTCGCATGGACCGTTTGTAACGCGTGCCGATCTTATGAAAGTGCCGCGCCTAGGAGCCAAGTCTTATGAGCAATGTGCAGGTTTCATGAGGATCGCCGGTGCTGAAAATCCTCTCGACAATTCGGCGGTCCATCCTGAAAGATACGGGTTGGTCCGGAAAATGGCTTCCGATGTGGGTCTTTCAATTAAGGATTTGGTCGGCAGCGAAGAGGGGAGGAGAAGAATCGATATAAACATGTATGTTTCCAAAGAGGTCGGGCTTCCCACCCTGGAAGACATAATGCAGGAACTTGCGAAGCCTGGACGCGATCCTCGCGAGAATGCAAAAACCTTTGAATTCTCTTCCGAGATTTCGACCATCGATGATGTCAAGCCAGGAATGATACTTCCCGGAATTGTAACCAACATCACGGCTTTCGGAGCCTTCGTGGATATCGGAGTCCATCAGGACGGATTGGTTCACATCTCACAATTGGGTGATCATTACTGTAGTGATCCTTCGAAAGTCGTGAAACTGCGCCAGACTGTGACCGTCAAGGTGCTTGACGTGGATTTTGACCGTCAGCGCATTTCACTTACCATGAAAGGTGTCCGGCAGCAGTAGTTGACGTCAAATAAAGGGCCTGCTTATGCAGCAAAAAGAATTTTGCTGCATTTAATTGTTGATATCGATAGAGTGGAAGATATTCTTCCAACTTAATACTTGTGCCGTGAAAAAAAATCTTTTTATCTTGTTGTTTTCCATCTTGGCTTCGTCAGCCGTTTACGCACAGAAGGTTACCGTGAGCGGATATTTGAATGACGCAAAATCCGGAGAATGTCTCATAAGCGCAGCGGTCTACGATTCCCTCACCTCTTCAGGTACGGTTTCAAATGATTACGGCTTTTATTCGTTGACCTTGAGTAAAGGGCATGCAAACCTCAGTTACAGTTATGTGGGGTACGAACCTTTTTCCGTGGAACTTGATCTGACCAGGGACACAGTGATCGACGTAAGGCTCGTGCCTTCCATGTCATTCCTGCATGAAGCATCGGTTACAGCTTCCCGAAGTGAATTGGGCGTACGCGGTACCCAAATGAGTGCCATCGAAGTACCAGTGCGTCAGATCAAGATGGTGCCGGCCCTGTTTGGGGAGGTGGATGTCATCAAGGCACTTCAGCTTTTGCCTGGCGTACAGTCAGGGAACGAGGGTTCGGCGGGTCTCTATGTAAGGGGGGGAGGTCCGGACGAGAATCTGCTTCTGCTTGACGGAGTGCCTCTATATGGAGTGAATCACCTGTTCGGATTCTTCTCGGTCTTCAATGCTGATGCAATAAAGAACGTTACGTTGTATAAGGGAAGTTTTCCAGCCCGTTTCGGCAGCCGCCTTTCCTCAGTAGTGGATATCCGTACCAACGACGGCAACGAAAACGAATACCACGGTTCGGTTTCCATAGGACTTGTCGCGGCGAAATTCAATTTTGAAGGGCCTATAGTCAAGGGCAAAACCACTTTCAACATCTCCGGACGCCGTACTTACATCGACCTCCTTACCGCCCCGCTCATGGCTCTGGAAATGAAGGAGGAGAGTAATGAAAGCGATGGAAACGGAACGTCTTCAGGTTCTGAAGGATATTATTTCTATGATTTCAATGCCAAGATAACGCATAAATTCTCCGACAACGATCATTTGTATCTGAGTTATTATAAAGGAAGAGACAACGTGTATGCATCTGCACACAGTTCAGAAGAAGATTCCTACAATTTGGGTGATTCCGACATCCCGACGTATTATGACGAAAATTTAAAGTTTACCTGGAACTGGGGAAATGTCGTGGGAGCTTTACGCTGGAATCACGTGTTCAATCCAAAACTGTTTGTGAATACTTCTGTCAGCTATACAAATTATTCACATGTTCTGGGAGAGAATGTGAAAATATCCGAAGAGAAAGACCAGGAAAATTTGAAATGCGACGAGAGCATAAAATATGCTTCCGGCATAGACGATATTGCTGCCAATGCCGATTTCGAATACAAACCAGTTCCTGCTCACGATATAAAATTCGGTACCGGTTACATATTCCATACGTATCGTCCGGGGGTCACCACTTCCTTCAGTGCCAATTATTTGATCGATGGTATGGCCGGGAACATCGCCTTGGGAGATACGACCATAGGCAATAAGAATATTTTTTCCCACGAAATATCGGTTTATGCTGAGGATAATTATGATATTACAAATTATCTTAAACTCGATGCCGGGATAAGAGGCTCGTTTTATGCCGTCGAGGGTGAAACCTACCACTCGTTGGAACCCAGGCTCGGCATCAGATTACTGCTTGCCAGCAACTTGTCGGTAAAAGCTTCTTATGCGCTAATGACCCAGTATGTACATCTTTTGTCCAACACTGACCTGAGTTTACCTTCCGATCTCTGGGTCCCTGTCACCTCCAATGTAAAACCGATGGTTTCCAGTCAAGTGGCACTTGGATTATTTTATACCCTTCGGAATATCGATTTTTCGGTGGAGGGCTATTACAAGGGAATGGACAACGTGATAGAGTACCGCGATGGCGCATCTTTCCTCGGTTCGGCTTCGGATTGGGAGTCGAAAGTATGTTCCGGCATAGGATGGGCATACGGAGTGGAATTCATGGCGCAGAAAAAGGTCGGGAACACGACGGGTTGGATTGCATATACATGGTCGAAGTCCATGCGTCTGTTCAACAGGGAAGGCAACATAATAAATTTCGGGGAGCCTTTCTATTCCAAATACGACCGCCGTCATGATCTTAGCATAACGCTTAACCATACCTTTTCGCGCCGTTTTGATTTGTCCGGGACATTCATATATTGTACCGGCAATTGCGGAACTCTCGCCATGCAGACTTATCCTCAAGGGATCATATCGGTGGATAATCCTTATGGTTTCAGTTCCCTGTCAATAGGGGGATATGTTTCCGGACGTAACAATTACCGTATGCCTTCCTATAACAGGATGGACATAGGGTGCAATTTCCACCATTATTTCAAATCCCACCCGACTTGGCAAAGGATCTGGAACATAAGCATTTATAATGTGTATAACCGTCTTAATCCCTTCCTGGTCTATATGGACTACGATTCCGATACCAACAAGAAAGTCATGAGGAAAGTTTCCTTATTCCCGATCATTCCTTCCGTCACTTATACCTTTAAATTCTAGCTTATGAAACATAATATCAAATATCTTATTTGCCTTTTGTCGTTGGCGGCGGTCGTCGTTTCGTGCGAAAAGACAATCAAGTTCAGCGGAGAAGAGCAGAAGTCCATGCTCGTACTGAATTCGATCGCAACTCCGGGCGATACGCTTGGAGTCAATGTTTCATATTCGATTTTTTTTCTCGACAATTTATCCGAATACGCTCATGACGGTATTTCTTTACCGGACGGCGAATGTGATATTAAGGCCGTGATCAACGGCTCTTCGACCTATAAATTCACGAGAAGCGATTTGACTGGAGATTATGTTTGTTCTTATGTGCCTGCAGAAGGAGACCGCGTACAGATCTCGGCCGATGTTCCCGGATTTGATTCCGTCAAGGCAGAAACGACGGTTCCGGAGAAAGCTTCTTTTGACTTCACTTCCCATTCGATTTCCAAAGTGGACAGCACTGAAGACCTTTTGAAAATTTCATTTTCGATTCATGACAGAGAAAACGAAGACGACTTCTACATGTTGAGGGTTTTTCTGATTACCGATTATTCGTATATGAATCCCGAAACCGGAAAACCTGATTCCACGGCATTCGTAACACGATGTGATTTCGCGTCGTCTTCCCCGGTTTTCAGGAAATTGGATGTATCTTCGTTATTGGAAGAAATATTTGGAGATGAATTCCAGGAATCTACCCTGAGCCCTTTGTTTTCCGACCACATGTTTGACGGGGAAGACTACGAAATCGAGGTTTTGCTTAATGCAAATCATTTTTCCGGACCTGTCTCGTTCAGTTACGGAGGCACAGAATCCATATCCGACTATACTTATTCCTATAAGGTGCGAATGGATTTGACTGCAGTCAGCGATGATTATTACTATTATTACATGTCATTGGAAAACAAAGACAACGGGTATGATCTGGGCGAGCTTTTCGGAGAGTCCTCCCAAGTTTACAGCAATGTCGACGGTGGGATAGGATTCCTCGGAGCGCTGACTGGCAATGTCAAAGAGTTTGATTTCTGAAAAAATGACTATCTTTGATAACTCAAATTCAGAGTTAGTTATATGGAAGCCGTCAGGAAGGTAGTCGTTATCCCTACTTACAACGAAAAGGAGAACATAGAAAAGATACTTCGTAAGGTTCTCGGCCTTGACGAGAAATTCAATGTACTTGTGATTGACGACGGTTCGCCGGACGGTACAGCCGATATAGTCAAACGCCTGATGAACACATATGGGGATTCCCTGTTCATGATCCAGAGGAATGGAAAGCAGGGACTTGGAACCGCATATATAGCCGGTTTCAAATGGGCTCTCGAACACGGATACGATTACGTATGCGAAATGGACGCCGATTTCTCTCACAATCCCCATGATCTTCCTAGACTTTATGAGGCATGCATGGATGGAGCCGACCTTGCGATCGGTTCCCGTTACTGCAAGGGGATTTCCGTCGTCAACTGGCCTATAGGCCGTGTGATCATGTCTTACTATGCTTCCAAATATGTTCGTACTGTTTTGAGGATGAATGTGTTCGATGCTACTGCCGGATTCAATATGTATTCGCGTCGCCTGTTGGAAGCCATCGACTTCGACAGGATACACATGAAAGGTTACGGATTCCAGATAGAGATGAAGTACAATGCGTTTAAGCTCGGTTTCAATATAACCGAAGTCCCGATAATTTTCGTGGACCGCAGGGAAGGAACATCCAAGATGTCCAGCGGAATTTTCGGAGAAGCCTTCTGGGGTGTGATAAAACTTCGGTTCCGTAAGATAACACCCAAAAAGATGTGACGGAAATGACGACGCTTATCGAAAACGGGCATATAGTAAATGAGGGAAAGATATTTACCGGCAGCATCTTAATCAGGGAAGGAACGATAGATTGCATAGTCGAGTCTTCGGCGAAGGATTATTTCCGAACCGTGGAAAAGCTCGAGGAATGGGCCGACAATGTAGTGGATGCGGAAGGAATGTATGTGGCTCCGGGGGTGATTGACGAACATGTCCATTTCCGCGAACCTGGCGCAACATGGAAGGGTTGCGTGGAAAGCGAAAGCAGAGCCGCCGCGCTTGGCGGAGTGACCTCTTTCATGGATATGCCGAATAACGATCCTCCGGCAGTGACCCGCGAGGCCGTAGATTCCAAATTCTCGATTGCAGCAAAGGATTCGTGGGTTAACTATTCGTTTTATATTGGAGCCACAAACGGCAATATCGAAGAGATTGCCAGAGCCGATCCGCACAGGATACCGGGAGTGAAGGTCTTCATGAGCTCATCCACCGGCAACATGCGTGTTGACGATCCTGCAGCCCTCGATGCCATTTTCTCACGATCGCCTCTTACCATAACCGCTCACTGCGAGAAGCAGGAGATAATAGACGCCAATCTCGAAAAGGCACGCAAGGAATACACTGAACTCATCCCTTATAGCGTGCATGAACTCGTACGCAGCCGTGAGGAATGCATTAGATCTACTGCACAGGTGCTGGATTTGGCATTGAAGCACGGGAGCAGCCTGCATGTGCTGCATCTTTCCACTGCCGAGGAGGTCGGGATGATTGCCGAGGCGGCTAAAGCCAATCCTAAAATCTCTGGAGAAATATGCGTACAATACCTTGTCCTGGATGATACCATGTACGGCAGGTACGGACCCATGATGAAGTGCAATCCGTCGATCAAGAAACCCTGCGACAAGCTTGCTTTGCGCGAAGCATTGAAAAAAGGTATAATAAGGGTGGTGGCTACGGATCATGCGCCACATCTTTTCTGCGAAAAGGATCGAGGTTGTTTCGATGCCCCGTCTGGTGTTCCGTTGATTCAGAATTCCCTTCAGATCATGCTTGAACTTTGCAAGGAGGGCGTATTCCGTATCGAGGATGTGGTTTCCTGGATGTGTCACGGTCCTGCCGAAAGATTCCGCATCGAGGGACGTGGATTCATAAGGAAGGGATACAAAGCTGATATTGTGATATTCGACACTGAAAGGCCGTGCCGCGTCATTCCAATGTCGAGAGCCGGATGGTCTCTTTTCAGCAGTTTCAGCTCTTCTATCGTCCACACTTTTGTCAATGGAGTTCAGGTAGTGGAAGACGGTAAGTTGACCATGGAACGCAATTCTCAAGCATTATCTTTTAGACGGTGATACAAAGGATATTGGAGCAGATGGGGGAGGATTACCCGAAGTTATTTTAGAAAAAACATGAATCTTTTTTTTGAAAGTCGTCAAAAGCCTTTATCTTTGCAATCCCTTACTGAAAGGGGGGGGAGATCATTGAAAGATTGGAAGACAAGTTTGTACAAAGCAAGTACCAAGAAAACGCAAGAATCGAAGCGTCGGTTTCTTTGAAAGCATAAGGAACAGCCATCCGTGAGGGGTGGCACGACCGGGACAAGCAAGAGAAATAGAAACATATAGAATGAAGAGTTTGATCCTGGCTCAGGATGAACGCTAGCGGCAGGCTTAACACATGCAAGTCGAGGGGCAGCGCGGGGTAGCAATACTCTGGCGGCGACCGGCAGAAGGGTGCGTAAC
>JALCST010000013.1 GCA_022653675.1 Bacteroidales bacterium
TGCCCCTCGACTTGCATGTGTTAAGCCTGCCGCTAGCGTTCATCCTGAGCCAGGATCAAACTCTTCATTCTATATGTTTATCTCTCTCTTTGCTTGTCCCGGTCGTGCCACCCCTCACGGATGGCTGTTCCTTATACTTTCAAAGAAACCGACGCTTCGATTCTTGCGTTTTCTTGGTACTTGCTTTGTACAAACTTGTCTTCCAATCTTTCAATGATCTCCCCCCCTTTCAGTAAGGGACTGCAAAGATAAAGGCTTTTGACGACTTTCAAAAAAAAGATTCATGTTTTTTCTAAAATAACTTCGGGTAATCCTCCCCCATCTGCTCCAATATCCTTTGTATCACCGTCTCACGGATAAAAGCCGATTCGTTGCGTATGCAGTACTTTTTGCAGTACTGTTCTATCACGGCGCGCTCCTTAGCATTGAACAGAACCGTCTTGCTGAAAGTGCGCTTCTGCTCCTCAAGTTTTTTCTGTTGGAAATCAGGACTTAAAGCACTGTATTTATTCCGTCTGGCCAAATCTTTAGCATTAATTGCACAAAATTAAATCCTTTTTTTGAAAATATATTTACATTTGCGGCGAAATGAAAGGAAGAAGTCACATCAACTATTCTGAAAAACAGATCTGGCACGTCCGACGCCAAGCCTGAGACTTCATATTTTCTTATATCATTCCATTCCCTTTAAAATAACATATTCATACCTTTTTTTCAAAAAGATGAAGTTCAACATTTGCGTGGCGAATGAAAGCTACGCCAAGTATGCAGAAGAAATCTGTAACCTTATGTACGTCTCTGCACAGGAGAGAGGAACCGGCATAGCCAAAAGGACCCCTGAGTACATCATTTCCAAAATCAATGCCGGCAAATCTGTCATCGCCCTGGCTCCGGACGGAGAATTCGCCGGTTATTCCTACATCGAGTCATGGGGACACAGCCGGTTTGTCGCCACATCCGGATTGATCGTGGCTCACAAATTCAGGCAACAGGGACTTGCGAAACAAATCAAGCAGGCCACCTTCGCCCTGGCCAGAAAACTCTTCCCTGAAGCCAAGATATTCAGCATAACGACCGGACTAGCGGTGATGAAAATAAACACCGAGATGGGATTCAAACCGGTTCCGTTTTCGGAATTAACCGACGATCCCGAATTTTGGGCGGGCTGCCAGGGATGCCGCAATTACGACATTCTAATAAGAAATAATTATAAAATGTGTCTCTGCACAGGTCTGCTTTATGATCCGGCCATAGAAGAGGCATCCAAGAAAAAAAACAGAATAAAAAGGATAAGCAATGGAAACCAACGCAGTAGTGCTCGCCTTTAGCGGCGGGCTGGACACATCATTTTGTGTGCCATATTTGAAAAACGAACGGAATCTGGAGGTCCATACGGTAACCGTAAATACCGGAGGATTTTCCCCCGAGGAGGTAAAGGCCATAGAAGAAAGGGCTCTTAAACTCGGGGCAAAAAGTCACGTCACTATCGACGCAGCCGAAACATATTACCAGAAGGGAATCAAATACCTTATTTATGGCAATGTCTTGAAAAACGACACATATCCCCTTTCGGTAAGTTCAGAAAGAATATTCCAGGCCATCGAGGTCCTGAAATATGCGAAGAAAATCGGAGCGGGCAACGTAGCCCACGGAAGTACCGGAGCAGGAAATGACCAGGTAAGGTTCGACATCGTATTCGACATCCTGGCACCGGAAATGAAAATCATAGCTCCGGTACGCGAACTCGCCTCCACCAGGATCGAAGAAATAAACTATCTTAAGGAACACGGCTTCAACTTCGACTGGAAAAAATCAAAATATTCGATAAACCAAGGGCTTTGGGGAACCAGTGTCGGAGGTCAGGAAACCCTGGATTCTGCAGGATATCTTCCTGAAGAGGCATATCCTTCCCAAGCTGTTAAAAAGGGAAGCGAGGTGGTTTCGATTGGCTTCGAACACGGCGAACCGGTAAGCCTGAACGGCGTCAGGGAGAAACCGGTAGAGCTGATAAGGAAGTTGAACACAATAGCAGCCCCTTATGGAATCGGAAGGGATATTCATGTGGGAGACACAATAATCGGGATAAAGGGAAGGGTCGCTTTCGAAGCTGCGGCTCCCCTTATAATAATAAAGGCGCACCATTTGCTTGAAAAGCATGTGCTCACCCAGGGACAACTGTACTGGAAAGGGGAACTTGCAGGCTGGTACGGAAAACTGATGCATGAAGCGCAGTATCTCGACCCGGTAATGCGCAACATTGAAAAATTCTTCGATGATGCCGAGAAGACCGTAACGGGAACCGTCAATGTAGAACTCAAGCCTTACAGCTTCTTCACCCAAGGTATAAAGAGCGATTACGACATGATGAAAGCAGGCGAATACGGGGAAAAGAGTTCGTTCCTTTCCGGAGCCGACATAGTAGGATTCACCAAAGTTCTCGCTAACCCCATGCGGATTTACTATTCGCTGAACAAGGATGCCGGGAAAGAGGCTACAGAATTATGACAAGGGTTACCATTGCCGGCGGTACCGGCTTCACAGCCGGCGAATTGATCAGATTGCTTTACTGCAGGAAAGACGTCCTCATAGCATCTGTCACCAGCACGTCATGCGCAGATCGTAAAATAACCGATGTCCACAGGGACCTTTTGGGAGATATCGACTTGACATTCAGTGAAGAACCTGCTGGTTGCGATGTGCTTTTCCTATGCCTGGGGCACGGGCTTTCGAGAGCCTATCTCGAGAAATACTCGATTCCGCAGGAGTGCAGGATAATAGACCTCGGCAACGACTTCCGCATAGAAGACACTTTCGGGAAGAGGAAATTCGTATACGGGCTTACCGACCTTAACCGGAACGCCATCGAAAATGCCGGAAGCATAGCCAACCCAGGCTGTTTCGCTACGGCTATCTTGCTCGGAATAGTCCCTTTTGCAGTCAACGGGCTCCTTAAAGACGAAATCCACGTAACCGCTCTGACCGGTGCTACCGGTGCAGGCAAGAAACTGCAGGAAACCACGCAGTTCAACTACCGCAGCGGGAACATCTCCGTCTATAAGCCTTTTACGCACCAGCATCTCGAAGAGATCCGCAAGACAATTGCAGCATTGAACGGAGGAAATACGCCGCAAATCAACTTCGTCCCAATGAGAGGCGATTTTACGAGAGGGATTTTCGCAAGCATCTACACCAGAGTTCCCCAGGGCTTCACCCAGGAAAATGCGGACGACGTTTACAAGGAATTTTACAAGGATTCCCCTTTCGTGCACATTTCCGATGCTCCAATTTCCATGAAGGAAGTTGTCAATACTAACAAATGCCTGATACATACCGAACTGCATCAAGGTTACCTGTTGATCGAAAGTACCATCGACAACCTTATAAAGGGAGCAAGCGGACAGGCTGTGGAAAACATGAACCTTATGTTGGGACTGGACGAAGCCGAAGGATTGAAGCTCAAGCCATCCTGTTTTTAGAATAAATCAAGAAATGAACCTGTTGAATGTATACGACAAGTGGCCGGTAGAACCGGTGAAGGGGCTTGGGTGCCGCCTTTGGGATGCCGGGGGCAACGAATACCTCGATTTTTACGGAGGCCATGCAGTCATTTCCATCGGCCATTGCCATCCCGTATATGTAAAGATGATGAAAGAACAGCTCGGAAAGCTGGGCTTTTATTCCAACGCCGTGCAAAACACCCTTCAAAACTGCCTTGCGGAAAGGCTCGGAGATATGTGTGGCTATCCCGATTACTCCCTTTTCCTTTGCAACTCCGGAGCCGAAGCGAATGAAAACGCACTGAAACTGGCTTCCTTCCATACGGGCCGGAAAAAGGTCCTGGCTTTCGGAAAGGCATTCCACGGGCGCACGAGCGGAGCCGTCTCAGTCACGGACAACCCGAAGATACGTTCTCCGTTCAACGCCACCGACAATGTGGTATTCGTACCCCTGAACGACATCGAGAGTGCGAGGAAAGAGCTGAATACCGGGAATTACGCTGCTGCGATCGTGGAAGGGATCCAGGGTGTTGCGGGAATCCGGGTTCCGGAATCAGGATTCCTGCAGGGACTCAGGAACGCCTGTAACCTGAACGACACTTTGCTCATACTCGACGAGGTCCAGTCGGGATATGGCAGGACAGGCAGCTTCTTCGCCCACCAGCAGTCGGGAATCAAAGCCGATATGATTACTACCGCAAAGGGAATGGGCAATGGATTCCCGGTAGGCGGAGTGATCGTCTCTCCTGACATAAAAGTCGAAAAGGGGATGCTGGGAACCACGTTCGGAGGCAACCAACTCGCTTGTACGGCCGCAATTGCCGTATTGAAAGTGATGAAGGAAGAAAATTTGATGGGCAATGCGAAGAGTACCGGAGAATACTTGGTATCGGCCCTGAAGGGCAACCATGCGATCTCCGAGATCCGTGGCCGCGGCCTTATGATCGGTCTCGAGATAAAGGAGGGATACAGCGATCTGAGGAACAGGCTGCTCTTCGAAAAGCATATTTTCACAGGGGCCTCAGGCAAGAACGTTATCCGGCTGCTGCCGCCGTTATGTACCGGAAAGAAGGAAGCTGACATTTTCATAAAATCTTTCAACGAATTGACAAAATGAAAAATTTCATAACCGTAAAGGATGCGGGCGACTTGAAGGAGGCGTTCGCAAAAGCCGAATACGTCAAGAAAAATCCCTTTGCCGACCAGAAGCTCGGCAATAACAGGACGATGGTCCTCATATTCTTCAATTCGAGCCTGCGCACCCGCCTGAGCACACAGAAAGCGGCATTGAACCTCGGAATGAATGCCATCGTCCTCGACATCAACCAGGGAGCCTGGAAACTCGAGACAGAACGCGGAGTGGTGATGGACGGAGACAAACCCGAGCATATCCTCGAAGCGATCCCGGTAATCGGTTCATATTGCGACATCATCGGGATACGTTCCTTCGCCCGTTTCGAGAACAAGAATGACGACTACGAAGAAAAAATCCTGAACGAATTCGTCAAATATTCGGGGAAGCCGATAGTAAGCCTTGAAGCGGCTACCAGGCACCCGACGCAGACCTATGCCGATTACGTAACCATCGAAGAGCACAAGACCAAGGCCAGGCCGAAAGTGGTACTGACATGGGCTCCCCATCCAAGGGCTTTGCCGCAGGCGGTAGCCAATTCGTTCTGCGAATGGATGAACGCAGCTGGATACGATTTCGTGATAACCCACCCTCACGGATACGAACTCGATCCTTCCTTCGTTGGAAACGCCAAGGTGGAATACGACCAGAAAAAAGCATTCGAAGGGGCTGATTTCATATATGCGAAGAATTGGGCGGCCTACGCCGATCCCAATTACGGAAAGGTGATCAGTACGGACAGGAACTGGACGGTGGACTCCGAAAAGATGAAACTGACCGACAATGCCTATTTCATGCATTGCCTTCCGATACGCCGCAACTTGATCGCTACCGACGGGGTCATCGAAAGCGACCGTTCCCTTGTTATTCCCGAAGCAGCCAACAGGGTCGTTTCCGCGCAGGCGGCCATCAAGGGAATCCTCGAAACTTTGTAACTTTACAAAAAAAATGAAAGAGCTTACAATTGTAAAAATAGGCGGTAACGTAGTGGACAAGGAGGAAAACCTGGAAGACTTCCTGATGAAATTCGCGTCGGTCCCCGAACCGAAGATACTAGTGCACGGCGGAGGAGCAATCGCCACCGAACTTTGCAGGAAACTCGGGATTCCAATAGAGATGCACGAAGGAAGGCGCATTACCCCGGTTGATACGTTGAAGATAGCGGTCATGACATACGCAGGGCTCGTGAACAAGCGCATTGTGGCTATCCTTCAGAAATTCGGGTGCAACGCGATCGGCCTTTCCGGTGCCGACGGCAATACCATACCTGCAAGAAAACGCAATCCCGAACCCATTGATTACGGCTTCGTAGGAGACGTGGACCCGGCACGGATAGACAGCAGTTTGATCAGCAACCTTATGGGAAGAGGCATCACTCCCGTATTCTGCGCCGTCACCCATGACGAGAACGGGACGCTTCTGAACACCAACGCCGACACGATGGCATCCTGCATAGCCGTAGCCATGTCGAGGCTTTACAGCGTAAGGCTCATCTACTGTTTCGAGAAGAAAGGCGTCCTGAACAATCCGGACGACGAAAATTCTGTGATACCGATAATCACCAGGCAACGTTTCGAAGAGCTGAAGAAGAGCGGAGTAGTCAACAAGGGAATGATCCCTAAACTGTCGAACGCATTCGAAGCCCTGGACAATGGCGTGATGAAGGTGGAAATCAAATGCGGATCGAACATCTGCGAAGATTCGGGTACCCTCGTAAAATAGATGGACGATACGGGAACATATAAGAGGGATGCGGCCGGACTTCTCCGGAAAATGATAAGGATAAAGTCCTTTTCCGGAGGGGAAAAAGAGCGCTCGGACTTCCTTTTCGACTATCTCCGGTCTAAGGGGGCCTCGCCTGCCAGGTACGGGCTCAACATAGTTTGCCGGACACGTCAGTCTGGGAATGCAAAACCTTACCTGCTGCTTGATGCCCACATCGATACGGTATTGCCGTCACCGGAGTACACGTTCGATCCTTTCAACCCTCCATACGATTCCGGAACCATATTCGGACTCGGCAGCAACGACGACGGAGGCAGTGTAGCGTCGATGATCCATACTTTCTTATATTTCAACGACAACCGTGAAGAATTGGAGAGACTCGGATTTGACGTCATGCTCTCGCTTACGGTTGAGGAGGAGCGCGTCGGCGAAAACGGGATAAGAATCCTGCGCGACCATCTGGAAGGAGTCGAATTCGCAATAGTAGGGGAACCGACTGGAATGAAGGCCGCGATAGGCGAAAGGGGACTGCTCGTGGTCGACGCGGTCGCGGAAGGAATCAGCGGCCATGCCGCAAGGGACGAAGGGGTGAATGCCCTTTACATAGCCTTGGACGATATTGAAAAGGTGCGCAGCTTCAAGTTCGGCAAGGTTTCCCCTAAGATGGGAGAGGTTAGGATGACGGTCACTCAGATACAGGCCGGAACCCAGCATAACGTAATCCCTGACAGATGCGACTGGGTCATCGACATACGCCCAACAGACATGTATTCTCCGGAAGAAATCATGGAAATCCTGGGAAAGGAATTGAAAAGCAAGCTGAAAGCGAGAAACCTCGAGCATAATTCCTCATCATTGCCCGAAGGCCATCCTGTTTTCAAGGCCCTGGAGAGTACCGGCATGGACACTTACATCTCCCCTACCACTTCCGACTGGACGAGAATGCCGGTGCCCGCAGTCAAGATCGGGCCGGGGGAATCGTCGCGTTCGCATCGCGCCGACGAATTCATACTGGTTTCGGAAATAAACGAAGCCATAGACACTTACATCGAACTGATCAAAAAAATAACACTCTGAAATGGACACACTATGGAACAAAGGGACCGAAGCGGCCAAGGCCGTGGAAGATTTTACGGTAGGTGACGACAGGACACTCGACCTTCAACTCGCCCGTTACGATATACAAGGTTCGAAGGCACATGTGAAAATGCTTCTCAAGATTGGGCTTCTTACCGAGAAAGAAGAGAAAGCCCTGCAAAATGGGTTGGACGAGATTGCTGGATCGATCGAAAACGGCACATTCGCACTTGGTAAAGATGTGGAAGACATCCATAGCCAGATAGAACTCATACTCACCAAAAAATTGGGAGAGACCGGGAAGAAGGTACATTCCGGACGTTCCAGGAACGACCAGGTTCTGACTGATGTGAAACTGTTCCTTCGCGACCAGGTCGTCGAGGTAAGGAATGGAGTCCTGGGACTTTTCGACTGCCTGCTGGAACTTAGCGAAAAATACAAGGAAGTGCTCATGCCGGGATATACGCACGGCCAGATCGCCATGCCGTCCTCCTTCGGACTCTGGTTCGGTGCATACGCGGAAACGCTGGCCGACGACATGCTGATGCTGCGTGCGGCATTTTCGATCGTAAATGAAAATCCTCTTGGTTCCGCAGCCGGCTACGGCAACTCTTTTCCCCTAGACAGGGAACTTACGACCCAACTTCTCCATTTCGGAACTTTGAATTACAACTCCATTGCAGCCCAGATGAGCCGTGGAAAATCCGAAAAAGCGGTGGCGGTGGCATTGGATTCCATAGCCTCCACCATGAACAAACTGGCTGAGGACTGCTGCACTTTCATGTGCCAGAATTTCGCATTCATATCGTTTCCTGACAACCTGACTACCGGCAGCAGCATAATGCCTCATAAGAAAAACCCTGACGTGTGGGAAATGATCCGCGGCAAGTGCAACAGGATAGAAAGCGTGCCGAACGAAATAGCCCTTCTGACCACAAACCTGCCGCACGGATATCACCGCGACCTGCAACTGCTTAAGGGAATCCTTTTCCCGGCCATAACATGGACAAGGGAATGTCTATCTATGTCCGAAATGATGTTGAAGCACATCAAAGTCAGAGAGGACATACTCGATAATCCTATGTACGACAACATATTCACCGTAGAAGAAGTTAACCGTCTCGTCCTCTCAGGAATGCCTTTCAGAGACGCATACAGGAAAGTCGGGGCAGAAGTGAATTCCCCGGAAGGATTCAAGTCGGGCGTTCCGACAGAGAAGAACACCGCCGTACTTAACCACACCCACGAAGGCAGCATCGGTAACCTTTGCAACGGACAGATACGCAAAAAAATGACCGAAGCTGCAAACTTCGGTCATTTTAAATAGTCTTTTGGAGAGTTCTACTCTTCGATTTTTTCACCTTTAGAATTGTACCAGTCGAACTGGGTGATCGGATAATCCGTAACGGATTCTATCCTGATTTTACAATTGTACTTCTTGCACCATTTGCGCCGAATGCTGTTGAAGACCCCCTTGTCCAGATAAGCTTCGATAATTGGGCTGACTTTAAGAACGAAATTATTAAGTTTCAAGTCATTGCAGTAATAGGCAAGTGGCCTTTCGATAGTTTCGTCGATAATAAGCGTCGAACCTATCTTTCCTGTCCCGTGGCAGGTAGGACAAACCTCGGTCGTCGTCATTTCGGTCGCCGGGCGCACCCTCTGGCGCGTTATCTGCATCAGGCCGAAACGGGACAGCGGCAGTACGTTGTGCTTAGCGCGGTCGTTTTCCATAAGTTCGACCATATGCTTGTACAGCTGAATCTTATGATTGTTGTCCTCCATGTCGATGAAATCGACTATCACTATGCCGCCGAGATCGCGTAAGCGCATTTGCCGTGCTATTTCGTCCGCAGCATAGATATTGACGTCGAAAGAATTGTGCTCCTGGTCGTTTTGCTTTATCCTGGTACCGCTATTGACGTCTATGACGTTCAAAGCCTCGGTATGCTCAATTATTATGTAGGCTCCCTGCTTTAACGGTACGACCCTGCCAAATGCGCTTTTTATCTGGCGTTCAACTTCGAAATGGTCGAAAATTGGCTCGCTTCCGGTGTACATCTTTACGATTTTTTCCTGTTCCGGAGCGATAGTGGTCACATAATCCTTTATCTCCTTGAACACCGCCTCGTCATTGACATAGATGTTTGAGAACGAGTCGTTCAGAAGGTCCCGGAGAATTGTGGTGGTACGGCTTGTCTCCGTAAAGAGAAGCTGTACCGTCTTGCTTTTCGCAAGTCTCGGCCAGGATTTCTCCCAGCGGGAAATCAGGGAACGGAGTTCGGCATTCAGAACAGCAGCTTTCTTCCCTTCAGCTGCCGTACGTAAAATTACGCCGTAGTTGGGCGGAAGGATACTGCCGACGAGACGCTCGAGGCGTCTCCTCTCCTCTTTCGAGGTAATTTTCTGTGAAATGCTGATCTTATCCGAAAATGGCAGAAGCACCAGGTTCCTGCCGGCGATTGAGATTTCAGCCGTCAGGCGGGCGCCCTTGGTGGATATGGGTTCCTTGACGATCTGCACGACAATCGGCTGACCTACCCTCAGAAACCTCTCTATCCTGCCCTCTTTTTCAAGGATATCGTTGATCTTGATATTCTTGTAAAGAATGTGGGCGTCGACGTTAGGATTGATTTGTTTGGTGAAATAATCGAAGGCCTTGAAATTGAAACCGAGGTCGAGGTAATGCACGAAGGCATCCTTTTCATCCCCGATATCGACAAATGCAGCATTGAGAGCGGGCATTATTTTCTTTACCCTGCCGAGATACACATCTCCGACAGACAAATTGTTCCCCCCACTTTGTTCTTTGCTGAATTCAATCAAGCGGTGGTTTTCCATAAGAGCTATGGAAATCTCGCTCGGATTGGCGTTAACTACAAGATCCTTTTCGATGTTATCCATGTTAATAATAAAAATCTAAAGCAGATTCCGAAAAGAAATCCGCTTTAGATTATTTTGTTGTAGGCACAAGGGCATTTAATGCTACTTCTTCTTATGCCTATTCTTGCGCAAACGCTTCTTGCGTTTGTGCGTAGACATCTTGTGTCTTTTTCTTTTCTTGCCGCTTGGCATACGTCCTTTAGTTTATTAAATTATTTGACATTCTTTACCTTATTCATAAACACCTTTGCAGGTTTGAATGCAGGTATATTGTGAGCCGGAATGGTCATAGTCTGGTTCTTGGAAATATTACGTGCGGTTTTCTTTGCGCGCTTTTTGACGATGTAGCTACCGAAACCACGGAGGTAAACATTTTCCCCTTTTGAGAGGGAATCCTTAACCACCTCCATGTACTTCTCGATAACAGCTTGAACCTGGCTTTTTTCCATACTAGTTGCCTTGGAAATCTCATTAACGATGTCTGCTTTAGTCATAATGCTTTCGTACTTTATTGGTTAATAAATATTATCGTTCATTTTTGGTTTGGCAAAAATAGAGTTAATTCTGTAATATTCAAAAATTAAAGATTTTTTTTTGTGGCACAGAGATTGACAAATTATGTTTTGAAAATAAAATTCAGCCCGGGTAACCGGATTACTGACAAAATGACACAGACATGAAACTGGAAGATTTGATTCAAGGAGGAAATTCAGAAATAGGGATAGTCCCAATAATGAATATTGAAAACATAAACGACGTAAAGGATGTGGAAATGCCTATTTCCCTTCCCATATTGGCTTTGAGGAATGCCGTACTTTTCCCAGCCACGGTAATTCCCGTAACCGTCGGAAGGGAAAAGAGCGTCAAGCTCATACAGGATGCCGAAGCCGGGAACAAGATCATAGGCGCAGTAACACAGCTCGATCCTAAAATAGACGACCCGGGCAAGGAAGACCTTAATAAAATAGGGACCATGGCCCGCATAATAAAGATAATAGAGATGCCCGACGGTACAAGTACCGCCATTCTGCAAGGCATACGCAGGTTCGTCATAGATTCCATAAGTACTATGGATCCATACATGTTGGCAAACGTAACATACATGAGCGAAATACACCCGCTCAGCAACGATCAAGACATTCCTGTAATAATAAGTTCCATAAAGGACGCCGCCGCAAACATAATAAAGCTGTCTCCCAACCTTCCCGACGAAGCGGCAGCCGCGATCAAAAACATTGACGGATACGAATTCGTTATAAACTTCGTCGCATCGTCGGTCCAGCTCGACAGTCCTTCAGAAAAGTTGAAACTGTTGGATGAAAGTGCTATTAAGGAACGCGGCATGAAGCTTCTCGAGCTTCTCAACAAACAGATAGAACTGCTTAAACTCAAGGCGGACATACAAAAGAAAGTCAAGAGCGAAATAGACCAGCAGCAACGGGAATACTATTTGAACAACCAATTGAAAACAATACAGGAAGAACTCGGCATGGGCAGTTCCGACGACACTTCCGAATTCAAGGAGAGGGCAGCTAAGAAAAAATGGCCGAAGGAGGTGTCCGAAGCCTTCGATAAGGAGCTGAAAAACCTGTCGAAGATCAATCCGGCGTCGCCCGACTATAACGTGCAATACTCTTACATAAATTTTCTGCTTGACCTGCCATGGAATGAGCATACCAAAGACAATCTCGATTTGAAAAACGCCAAGAAAGTTCTCGACGAGGATCACTACGGACTCGATACCGTAAAGGACAGGATAATAGAATTCCTTGCCGTACTGAAACTGAAAGGGAACATGAAATCCCCGATAATGTGCCTGTACGGGCCTCCGGGTGTCGGCAAAACGTCACTCGGCAAATCGGTGGCTCGCGCTCTCGGAAGGAAATACGGCAGGATTTCGCTCGGTGGCATGAACGACGAGAGCGAGATAAGAGGACACCGTAAGACATATATAGGAGCCATGCCAGGCAGGATAATGCAAACCATAAAGAAGTGCGGAAGTTCCAACCCCGTTATAGTGCTTGACGAAATAGACAAGGTAAGTAATGTCAAAGGTTACAACGGAGACCCTTCCTCTGCCTTGCTGGAAGTGCTCGACCCCGAACAGAATTCTGCATTCCATGACAATTACCTGGACATAGACTACGACCTATCCCATGTGCTTTTCATAACGACTGCAAATGACACGAGCACCATTCAGCCCGCACTGCGGGACAGGATGGAAATGATACCCATTTCCGGCTACGTGACCGAAGAAAAAGTGGAGATAGCCAAACGCTTCCTTGTGCCCAAAGAGCTGGAAGCAAGTGGATTGAAAGCGTCTCAATTCAAAATAGGAGTTTCAGGCATAAAAACCGTCATCGACCAGTATACCAGGGAATCCGGTGTGCGCGGCCTGGACAAGCAAATCGCGAGGCTTGCAAGGATAACCGCTAAAAAGATAGCTCTCGGCGAAAAAAAGAAAGTTTCCCTCGAACCTGCGGAAATAAAGGATTTCCTCGGACTTCCGACAAATATGCACGACATGCAGAAAGGGAACGAAGGAGCTGGAGTAGTAACAGGACTTGCTTGGACAGAGATGGGAGGAGAGATACTCTTTGTCGAATGCTCCCTGAGCGAGGGTAAGGGATCGCTTACGACCACAGGCAATCTAGGCGACGTTATGAAGGAATCGGCAACGATAGCCCTCGAATACCTTAAAGCCAATCCGGAGCTAATCGGTGTAAAACCGAAGATATTCCGAGAAAGAGACATACATATTCACGTTCCAGAAGGTGCAATTCCTAAGGACGGACCTTCCGCCGGCGTTACTATGGTCAGCGCCATAGCATCGGCCCTACGTCACAAGGCGGTGCGCCACGGGATCGCGATGACGGGCGAAATAACGCTGAGAGGCAAGATCCTGCCCATAGGAGGTGTCAAGGAAAAAATTCTCGCCGCGAAGAGGGCCGGCATCAAGACCATCCTGCTTCCGAAGGATAATGAAAGGGACATAAAAGAAATAAATGAAATGTACTTAAAAGGCCTTACCTTTGTTTACGTTGATACGATCCCAGAATTGTTTGACTATGTATTCTCAAAAACTCAACGTAAAGATAGAGCCGTCGTGGAAGGCGGTACTGGAAAGTGAATTTGAAAAGCCTTATTTCCAAGAACTTGCAGATTACCTGCACCGGGAAAAATCGGAGGGGAAAACCATATACCCCGCGGGTTCCCTTATTTTCAACGCTTTCGCCCTCACCCCGTTCGACAAGGTGCGCGTAGTGTTACTCGGCCAGGATCCTTACCATAATCCCGGGCAGGCCGAAGGTCTCTCCTTTTCCGTCCCGAACGGAATGCCGTTGCCGCCGTCCCTGCGCAACGTCTACAAGGAGATAGAGGACGACCTGCATATCAACCTGCAAGGTAAGCAGGGTTCGCTCAGGGGCTGGGCCGGACAGGGAGTATTCCTCCTCAACGCCATCCTTACCGTACGCGCAGGCCAGGCAGCTTCGCACAGCAGGATCGGTTGGCAGGAATTCACCGACAGCGTAATAACGACCGTCTCCAACCGACGTGAGCACGTGGTCTTCCTTCTGTGGGGAAATTTCGCGAGGGAAAAGAGAGCCCTCATAGACCCTTCCAAACATCTCATTCTCGAAGCCGCCCACCCATCTCCCCTAGCCAATGGTGCATTTTTCGGTTGCCGTCATTTTTCCAAGGCAAACGCATATCTGGAATCCCATGGCGAAGCACCGATCGATTGGGCCCGCTGATTTTGAAAAGTTCTGAAAAGAAAGTACTTTCGCACGACAATATCGACAACATGAAAACCGCCATATTTCCCGGATCCTTCGATCCATTTACACTCGGGCATCTCGATGTCCTAAATTCAGCCCTGCTCGTATTCGACAAGGTGATTATAGCTGTAGGCTACAATTCCACGAAAAACGGATTCTTTTCGCAGCAGGCACGCGTGGAAATGATAAAGGACGCCACCGCCGACATGGAGAACGTCGAAGTGGTGTGTTATAACGGAATGACAATCGACCTCTGCAGAAAGATGAAAGTCAACTTCATAATAAGGGGACTGCGTACCACCACGGATTTCGAGCTAGAGAGCGTCATAGCCCAGGCGAACAAGCAGATGAACGAGAAAATACTGACCGTATTCATACCTGCAAGCAGCGAATATTCGTTCATATCATCCACCGTAGTGCGCGACGTACTTGTCAATGGCGGAAATGCCAAAAAGTTTCTCCCAAAGGAGATCGACATCGACAAATATCTGAAGGAAAGGGAATGAAAAAGTTTGCGACAGTTATTTTCGCTGCAGCCATACTACTAGCGGCGGCAACTGTCCAAAGCGCCGCCCAGAATATATACAAGGGAGTCGGCAATTATCTGAGAAGCCTGGACGGGAACGAAGTCCCCACAATAGAAGCGAAGGTCGACCGGCTAGTCGGAGCCTGCATGGACAGCACCGAAGCCGCAAAAACCGCAGCCTTCTGTTATGACTATTACTTACGTTCTCCCATAATGGGTTATGAATCCGTCGCCCTTTACATTGCAGACAATTATTTCCTGAACGGGAAATACGAATGGCCAGCGGCGGGGGGACTCGTAATGCTAAAGCTCTTCGCCGAATTCAACCGCAACAGCATGATCGGATGCCGCGCCCCTGTCCTGAAAGTCTTTGACATAAACGGCAAGATGCTCGACATGCCTGACGGCAAATCGGTTTACAAGGCCGCATATTTTTACGATACCGGTTGCAGCGAATGTAAGATCCAGACACCGCTTCTCATCAAATACCTTAAATCATATTCAGGCATTCCGCTGGTTTTCTATGCATTCTATACGCAGGCCGATTCATTGTCATGGAAGAAGGCCGCAGCCGAGTTCGATTCGATAGCCAATTACTACGTTACCGTGGTAAACGTTTGGGATCCGAACGAAAACAGCGATTTCCACAAGCAGTATTCCGTCCTTTCCACTCCACAACTGTTTCTTATCGACAGGCAAAATACTGTCGTGGGAAGGAAACTGGATTGTACCGCGCTCGAACAGCTTATCGCAAAACTCGATGCGAAAAACAGGGAAGACGAGGATTTCTTCATGAGATTCTTCGATGCCCTCAAGCCTTTGGACGATACGATCGTGAACGAAGCTGTCGATGCCTTTTATGAAAAAACATCACCCGATTCGGCACTTTTCTGCAACACATTTTACGAGCTTTACCGTTTCATGAAGGATTCGAACGATTACGAAATCCAGAAGGGTGCCGTATATCTAGCTGAAAAATATATAATCGGGAAGAGTGGAATGTGGCCGGAAGACATAGTGGGCCAATGCAGCGAAGCCGTAGAACTGTTCAAACGCAACCCCCTCGGCGAAACTGCTCAGAACCTTTTCCTTCAGGATGCAAGGGGTCGCAACACAACCCTGCTGAAAGGCAAGGCGAAGGCGAAGGCCGTCTATTTCTTCGATTTCAATTGTCCCGTTTGCGAGGCTTCCACCGAAGACATGAAGGCCATGGATAACCTTTTTAAGAAAAAGGGCGTACAAGTCACTGTGGTATATGTAGGGACCGAAAGCAAGCGTTTCAGGAAATACGCGAAGAATTTGCCCCGCAAATGGAGGATACTGCATGACGGAAGCGGATATTCGCAGATGTACGAGAAATACAACCTGACTTCGGTGCCCGCCATATATCTACTTGAGGGGAATAACGAAGTGATGGCTAAAGAGATAAATACCACAACCTTGAAAAAACTGGTCGAAGGACTTTAACCATGTACGAGAATCTGTCGAAATGGATAGAGGCTCTCGAGAAGGAAGGGGAGCTGTTGAGGATTCCCGAATACGTGGATCCTATACTCGAAATAGCCGTCAGAACGGAACTGGAATATGAGAAGGAAAACGGAGGTAAAGCTCTCCTGTTCGAAAATACCGGTACGAGATATCCTGTTATAACCAATATGTTCGGTTCTGTGAAGAGGATGCATTCTGCACTCGGCATAAAATCTTTTGAAGAACTGGCACAGAAAATCACCGAATTCGCCGATACGGTGTTAAGGGACAAGGGGGGATTTTTCAACAGGTTGAATTTCAGAATGTCCGTTTCCAAAGCGATGAAATGGTATCCGGTCATCAAACCGGGCAATGCACCATGCCAGGATGTCGTACAATATGCCTGCGACCTGTCGAAACTTCCAATACTTAAATTCCGCGAAAAGGACAGCGGAAAGCTGATGAATATGGGCATCGTTAATTCCATGGACAATTCCAGCGGAATACGCAACGCCGTCGTCTGCCAGATGCACCCGATAGGAGACGATACCTTCGCCATACATTGGGACAAACGATGCTCCATAGCACGCAACCTAGACAAATGTGAAAGTTACAGAATGCCGGTTGCCGTCAGTCTCGGAGGCGACCCGGCACTTTATTACGCAGGTTATGCCCCTATCCCAGACGAGATAGACGAATACCTTTTCGCCGGTTTCCTTAGGGACAAACCGGTCGAACTGGTCCAATGCCTAACGCAGGATGTACAGGTACCCGCCGATTGCGATTTCGTCCTAGAAGGCTACATACAGAAGCGCGAATCCGCTGCGCCCGAAGCATCTTTTGCAGATCTATCCGGATATTACTCGGCACCTGCATCCTTCCCAATATTTCACGTCACATGCTTGACGCACAGGAAACAAGCTGTTTACACGGCTACTGTAAATTGTTCACCGGAAGGTGAAAAAAGATTCATCACCCTCTTCGACGAAGAGCTGTTCAATGCGGCATTCAGGATAATCATCGCTCCCGAACTGGAGGAGATCCATTTCCCCAACTGGGGCCTGAAAAACAACATCGCACTGGTAAAGATCCGCAATTCGTATAACGGCCAGGCCTATAAGGTAGCAGACGCACTATGGGGAACGAATCTCATGATGTTATGCAAGATCATAATCGTTCTCGGCAAGGATATCGACCTGCACGATACCGACGCAGTAAACGCCGCCATCGCATCCAATTACGACGCTGCTTCAGACACGTTGATAACAAAGGGACCTCTCGACATGTTCGATCACTCCGTTCAGGGATTTGCCGGACTCGGTGGCAAATCGGGAGGCAAGATATGCATAGACGCCACGACCCCAAAGAATGTCAGGGGACATGAAAAGGGTATCGAATTCATACACGAAGGCGAGTCATCGTCAGCGGCGATCGCCGTAACCCTCGACGAAGGCAGCGATGCCTCGACAGTCGAGGAAAAGCTTTTGGAACTCGGCATCAACTGCGATCCCGCGACCGCTCTCATAAGCGGCGGACAGCTCAGGCTCGATGCACGCAAACACTTTAAAGAAGAAAAGGCATAGGATATGAAAGGCAACCGAACAAAACTCTGGCTACTGATTCTGCTGTTCACGGTACTCACTTCGCTGCCGTTCCTGTTCAAGGGATTCGGCATTCTGGCACTCTTTTCATTCGTGCCTCTTTTTTACATAGACAAAATACTTTCATCACATAAGATCAAGGGGGCTTACTGGTATACGCTTGCAGCCTTCCTCGGCTTCAACATCGGGGCGACATTCTGGATATGGAACGTTTCGATAGGTGGTGCGATTGCCGCGATATTGTTGAATGCCCTACAAATGAGCGCAATATTCGCAGTATTCAGATGGAGCAGGAAGAGCATGAAAGGAGCCCTGCCATACATCTTCTTCATCGCCATGTGGACGGCGTGGGAAAAAGTCTACTGCAACATTGAAATCTCATGGCCATGGCTGCAACTCGGGAATTCCTTCTGCTACGACACGTGGATGGTACAGTGGTACGAATACACTGGACTTCTGGGCGGCACGGTCTGGATACTTTTCACTTCGCTTCTCGCGTACTACAGCATCGAACACTTTAGGAAGCCGGTATCCGACAAATACTCATTGAGGAAGAGATGGACGCTGGCGGCAGGCTGCATCCTGGCCGTAACAGTTCCCATGATCTGTTCCGCCGTGATAGCAAGGAACAGGACGGAAACCTCAGACCCTGTGGAGGTAGCTGTGATACAACCTGATATCGATCCTTGGTCGAAAAGCGGGAGCACCTTACAGTCAGATTACGACAACAAACTGCTCTCATTGGCAGACAGCGTGGTTTCACCTGAAACAAGGTATGTGGTCACGCCCGAGACATTCACATACAACATTAATATCGACAACATTCAATCCAACCCTTCTGTAATCCGATACGAGAATTTCCTGAAGCAGCATCCGACCGTCAACCAAATGTTGCTAGGGGCACTTACATACAAAAATTATGTTCAGAAGGAAAAACCGACCGAAACGGCAAGAAACGCCGGATATTCCTGGTACGATGTCATGAACAGCGCGATAATGCTGGACTCAGCCGGCAGATATACCTATTCCTACAAATCGAAGCTGGTACCGGGCGCGGAAATAATACCTTACCAGAAATACCTTAAATTCCTGATACCGTTCATGGAAAAATTCGGTGCTCCATCTACCAGTTATGCCCGTTCCCACAAGCCTAAACTCCTGCTTTGTGACGACAGCACGTCGGTGGCAACATTGATATGCTACGAATCCGTCTATTCCGAATGGGTGCGCGAAGCCGTATCGGACGGCGCATCGTGGCTTGCGGTCATAACAAACGACGGGTGGTGGGGAAACACTCCCGGATTTCGCCAGCACTTCAGATACGCAACCCTGCGTGCCATAGAAACCAGACGGGATGTGGTCCAGAGCGCCAACAATGGGCGTAGCGGTATCATCGACCAGCTTGGGCATGTAAGGCACAGTACAAAATATTGGGTAAAGGATGCATTCCTGTGTGAAGTCAACAGGAATAACAAACAGACATTCTACGTCAGAAACGGGGATTTGATAGGAAGGGCGTTCACCTTCATTTTCGTCTTGATGCTCGCAGGATGGATAATCCGGGGATTTACCCTCTGCCTATCCCGTAATAAAAGAAGCCGTAAGTCATGATTTCGTCCGGATCATAAACGTTACGGCCGTCAACTATCACGTTGCCCTTCATTTTCCTGCGCACTTCCTCCCAAGGGACCATCCTATATTGCTTCCACTCGGTGATCAACGCTACCGCATCTGCATCTTCCACAGTTTCCAGCAAAGTGTTGCATAATTTCACTCCCTTGCCGCAAACTTTACGGAAATTGTCCATCGCTATCGGATCGGTCGCGCGGACCTTCGCACCATTTTCCACAAGCAATCTTATCACGGTACATGAAGGGGCTTCGCGTATATCGTCGGTTCCGGGTTTGAAGGAGAGTCCCCATACGGCTATCGTTTTTCCTTTGACGCTGCCGCCGAGCGCAGCCTTAAGCTTTTCATAAACGATTCCCTTCTGGGCTTCGTTCACTTCAGATACGGCCTCGATAACCTTCATCTTCAACCCATTCTCGTCAGCCGTCCTGGTCAGGGCCCGTACATCCTTCGGGAAACAGCTTCCACCGTAACCACAACCTGCGTAGAGGAACTTGTCCCCTATCCTGCTGTCCGAGCCGACTCCCTGACGCACATGGTTTATATCGGCCCCGGTCTTCTCGCACAAGGCGGCGACTTCGTTCATAAAACTTATGCGGGTAGCAAGCATGGAATTGGCAACATACTTGGTCATCTCCGCCGAAGGTATGTCCATGAAAAACACCCGGAACTTGTTCAGGAGCATCGGACGGTAAAGACTCGTAAGCAAAGCCTTCGCACGCTCGCTGTCGGTCCCTATCACGACCCTTTCGGGTTTCATGAAGTCTCGTGTAGCCGAACCTTCCATCAGGAACTCCGGATTGGAGGCGACGTCGAAAGGTATCTCCTCACCCCTCTTCTCGAGTTCTTCCATTATCACGTCCTTGACCTTCCCGGCAGTCCCTATCGGAACCGTGCTCTTGGTCACAAGCAAGGTGTAACGCTTTATATTGGCTCCGAATGTCCTCGCAACATCGAGCACATGGCTCACGTCGGCACTGCCATCCTCGTTTGGAGGCGTCCCTACGGCGATGAACACTATTTCTACATCATCAAGACAGTCACGAAGGTCGGTCGTGAAAGTCAGGCGCCCGGCCTTGGTGTTGTTTTCGAACATTTCCTGAAGGCCCTCTTCGTAAATCGGAATCTCTCCGGCCTTGAGCTTTGATACCTTTTCCTTGTCCACATCTATGCAGCAGACATTCGCACCGAGTTCGGAAAAACAGGTTCCAGAGACCAGCCCAACGTAACCCGTACCTACGACAGCTATATTCATAAAGTCACACGAATTTTATCATTGATGTAACAAAGTTACAAAAAAAGCGAGATTTTAATAAATTTGCATCTGATACTAAAACAAAAAACCAATGGGATTATTGCAAGAAAGATTATCCAAGTACACTCAGCCTCAGGAATACAAAGCAAGAGGCATTTATCCCTACTTCAGGGAAATCGACGGCAAACAAGGCACCGAGGTCGAAATGGACGGACATAAGGTGCTCATGTTCGGTTCCAACGCCTATACCGGGCTCACATACGATCCGAGAGTTATTGAAGCATCCAAAAGAGCTTTGGACAAATACGGAAGCGGTTGCGCCGGAAGCCGGTTTCTGAACGGTACCCTGGACATTCACGTTCAGCTCGAAAAGGAACTTGCCGAATTCGAGCACAAAGACGACGCACTTTGCTTCTCGACGGGATTTTCCGTCAACGCAGGCGTACTCGCATGCCTTACCGAGAGGAACGATTATATAATCTGCGACGAGCGCGACCACGCCAGCATAGTGGACGGACGCAGACTTTCGTTCTCGACATGCTACAAATTCAAGCACAACGACATGGCCGACCTCGAGAAAGTCCTCCAAAAGTGCAGGCCGGACGCAGTCAAGCTGATCGTGGTCGACGGGGTGTTCTCCATGGAAGGGGACCTTGCCAATCTTCCGGCGATCGTCGAATTGAAACACAAGTATCCCAACGTAGCCATATACGTTGACGAAGCCCATGGCATAGGCGTCTTCGGAAAAGATGGAAGAGGTGTTTGCGACCACTTCGGGCTGACAGACGAAATCGATGTAATAATGGGAACCTTCAGCAAGTCCCTGGCCTCCATTGGAGGTTTCGTGGCATCCGATTCCATCATCATCAACTGGCTGCGCCACAACTGCCGCACCTACATTTTCAGCGCATCGGACACTCCGGCAGCGACTGCAGCCGCCATGGAGGCCCTGCATATAATCAGAAGCGAACCCGAACGCATAAAGAACCTGTGGAGAATAACGAATTACGCACTCGACAAGTTCCGCAAGGCTGGTTTCGAGATAGGTGCCACCGAAAGCCCGATAATTCCGCTTTACGTACGCGACATGGACAAGACGTTCGAAGTCACCAAGCTGGCCTTCGACGAAGGCGTCTTCATCAACCCTGTCATTCCTCCCGCATGCGCACCACAGGATACGCTGGTCCGCTTCGCATTGATGGCTACCCATACCGAAGAACAGATAGACAGGGCCGTCACCGCACTCGTGAAGTGCTTCAGGAAGCTCGACATACTTTAAACATACCGATGCGAAATCCGAACTGCAACATAAGGCCCGGATTTTGCATCTTACAATATGGTTCTTTGAATTGAGAACTTCACATCGGGGATGCTTTGGATTTGACAGCATACGATGTCGAAGGGTAAGCACGCCGAGAGTCGCAGCCTCTCTCGTAAATATCAGACTGCAAGCCATTAACTGGCAACAACAATTACGCTCTCGCTGCGTAGTCATCCTTTGATGGCACGCTCAATCTGGACGGCCAAGGTGCCGTTCCGACGAGTACTCCCCCCGACCTTCCGCACTCCAGATCGGGATCGGAGTATCATTCAAGAGTGATGCACGCGACGACGCTTCTACTGTCGCGCCAAGATTCAGAAGCTAAGGGTCGGACGGCGAAGTCCGCAAGCGGTCCGGCCACGAAAACCGATATCGGAATAAACGTGTAGAAAGCCCCTGGGCACTATGTTTGGACGGCGGTTCGAATCCGCCCATCTCCACAATGAGTATTGATTATCAATACCTTATACCAATGAGGCACCAAAATGAGCCGAACGACAAACACCGTCCGGCTTATTTTATGTAAAAATTGTCATCTATCCCTTTTTCGGACAGTTGTAAATCAGTTCATATTCTCGTTTGTATTCATTAGGTGACAGGCCACCTAATGAAAAGAGCTGGCCGAAAAGATCGGAATCAGCCGGGTTGGTTTATCAAAAGCCATTAATGGAAATACCACCATCAATACCCTGAACAAGATCGCCTCGGCCCTCGATGTGGAGCTGATGGACCTGTTCAACACGAAGAAAGAGGACTTTACAGCCTTCGTCTCATGCTCCGGCAAGATGTACCGTTTCGACGATTCGGAAAGCCTGGCGGAGTGGCTCGAAAAAATAAAGCCCCAGACCGGAAAGGAGTGAGGCTATAATGTGATTCGAGATAGAATTAAATATCTAATAATTTTTAAGATCGGTGATTAAATCGTTGAGAGCGTCATTATAATTATCAGATTCTCTCATAAATACGGCCTTTTTACTTTTCAAATATATAGGGAGAGATTCCTCTATAGATCCTTTTCTGATGATAGGGATAAATTTTATTCTATTTTGATCACTGATTAAATCTTCAGTAATAATTGAAGTTTCATAACCGACACCTTTTTCCATATTATCTGCCTTTTCCTTATATTTAGGAGTTGCAATAATTAGCACTTTATCAGCTTTTAAGATTTCTGATCCCATAAATTTATTAATATCCCCCCCTGCTGGTAGATTCTCATCTATATTAACTGTAAAGAAAGAGCTTAAATCTTTGCTTAATTTTTTCACCCATCGCTTATGTGAATCATCTTCGTGGCAATATGAAATGAAAATAGTCTTCTTCTTTTCTGGATTTGTTGGTATTTCAGTTGCTATTATTCGGTCTTGTTGGAATACCATCTTCAGTAGGTTTTAAGAGAGAATTATTTCCTTCTCTGGTGTTAACATCAATGTTATTTGTATTAGTCTCATTGTACTATTCATTAATTGCAGCAGACAACGCCTCTAAGAAATCTGGAATCTTTGAGGTTTCTATTTGTTCAAAAAGGGAGTCATACCAGTCCATGCGTGAAGTTTTTTCATTTGAAAGTTATTCGATATATTTTGAGTAAGTAGGTGGTAATCCTTTTATATAAGGGGAAATTGTATTGAAATAAGTAGGTCCATTGACATAAAACGGAGCCTCATCATTTTTCCCAATAATGTTCCATAATTGCCAAAAAATCTTGGCTTTATCTTTATCAATGGTAAGGTGGTCTATTAAATTAATGTGCGGATTAATGGATTTACCTCCTTGCATGTATTTATAGCCCAGGTCAGTTAATAGTATAAAGTTTTCACTACTGTCCCGTTTAAAAATACGACGTGTTATTTAAGTTGTTAATTATTAACAAATTATAAGGATAAAATTTTTCAACGATTTGTTTTTTTATATTTGAGGCGAAACAATTGCACTTTTCGCCATGAATCGAGGAAAAACAGTATTTGCACAACTCATGAATATGATACCAGAATACGAATTTGATAAATGCGTAGAGAGATACGGAGGAAACTATCGCGTCAGGAATTTCTCTTGCAGAGATCATTTTTATGTCATGAGTTTTGCGCAACTTACACAAAGGGAAAGCCTTCGGGATATTGAAAACTGTCTTAATGCGGTTTCTGACAAGCTTTATCATTGCGGGATAAGACACGCAGTTCCAAGAAACACTCTTGCAAAAGCAAATGAGCTTCGCGATTGGAGAATTTATGCGGATTTTGCACAGGTTCTTGTAGGCATTGCCAGACCTATGTATCAAAGTGACTATTCTTTCAGGCTGGACATTGACAACCTTATATATGCATTCGACAGTAGTACCATCAGTTTGTGCCTCAAGTTGTGCCCGTGGGCGCAATTTAGAAAGTCCAAAGGAGGAGTAAAGATGCATACACTGTTTGATATTAGGTGTAATCTTCCTGTATATGTGCATCTTACAGAGGCCTCGGTTCATGATGTCAACGAACTCGACAACCTTTATATTGAACTCGCAGCCATCTATATACTCGACAAAGGGTATGTGGACTTCTTCCGTCTGTTCAATGTCATCAATAAATAGAAAGCCTATTTTGTAACGAGGGCTAAAGACAATATGAGATATGAGGTCGTTGAGAGTTATCCGGTTTACCAACAGACAGGAGTAATCAGTGATGACCTCGTCATTCTTACCGGATATTACACATCGAAAGATTATCCGGAGCCTTTTCGTATGGTCACATACGAGGATTTTTCCACAAGTGTCGTTTATCGGTTCATTACAAACAGCCAATTCGGCCCTCTAACCGTGTCCGAATTGTATAGGGAACAATGGCAAGTAGAATTGTTTTTTAAATGGATAAAGCAACATCTTAAAATCAAGTCTTTTTATGGTACGAGCCAAAATGCAGTATATTGTCAAATATGGATTGCCTTATGCACTTATTTACTCATCGCTATCGCGAAGAATAGATATAACATTGAGCAATCACTGTACTCTTTTTCTCAAGTTTGCGGCATAACTCCTTTTGAGAAAATGCCTCTAAATGAGCTGTTTAGCAGAATGTCAACCATTGTCCCAATTGATGATTCTCCTAACTTGTTCAATTTCAATTAATTTAAACGGGACAGCAGTGAAAGATTAAATGTAATGTGATGCAATAATTTATCAATTGTTAATGATAAGTTGGCGATACCCACAAAAAAGAGGCCGAACTGTTTTTAATCGTTCGGTCTCCTTCATAAAATTGCCGATGTTACAAAGTCGCAGTACTAAGTTCTTCCCCGATTCTTTTAACTTCCTTCAAAATTTTGTTAGTCGTTTTTTCTCCGGCGAAAGCTTTTCCGCATTTGTATTGTCTCATTTTACTTTCATTGATGTTTGCCATTTTCGCAAACTTTGAGACATTAATACAATCGAAATAATTAAAAAATGATGGAATATCATATTTATATTCCACTGTGATGTTTTTAGCTTGTTCCGGTAATGTCCCGCATTCTTCTAAGGTCATTGCCTTGGCTTCTTCGATGCTTTCCTCAAAATCTTTTTTAGCGATTTCTACGCTTTCTCCGAAGCCACCGAAACAGTGTTTGCTGATCTTCTGGTCGCTGTAGATAGAATATAATCCATCTACACCTTTTTCGATAATAGCGTTAATTTTCATCGTTCTAAAAGATTTGATGTTTGATAAATGGAGCAGGCACCAATAAGTAAATAATCCCCTTCATAAATTTGTTAAGTATTTGTTATTTTGGTTAAACTACTATAATGCAAAAATATCCACTCAAAATTATAAAATAATGAAACATCTGAATATAGGTAAGTAATTAAATACCCGCTTCTTCTCTAATCTTTTTTTTCAGTGCCTTTGGGGAGTTCCTGACCTTTATGTCTTGGAATTGCAAAGGTTTGTCCTGTCTTTGGGCTAAACCAAATGTCGTGTTTATGACCATTCTTTTTTAAATAGCACCCGTTGGCCTTAAGTATTTTGATTAATTCAGATGTTTTCATACTGTTAAATTTCAGTTGGTGCAAAGGTAACGTTTTCGCTACCATTTTCCAAATTATTTATGAAAAACATGAAATAAAAAAGGACGCAACCCGAAGGCTGCGTCCACTCCAAACCAATTAAAATGCCGAGACCTGCCGTTTTTTTATCTCGCTCCAAATATACTTAACATCATTGCGAAAGGAACTGTAGTTCTCCCATAAAAATATGACATCCTTCACGTTGTCGGAAATTGCCGAAGAAGCATTCAGCCCGAAGCATTCGGCCAGCACGTCGCGCAGTCCCTTGCTCATATTCTCCCCGGAGAGGGATTCAATACTATTTTTCACTGCGACTGACAATAGCGCATATAACCAAATGCCTGAAAATAAAATATATGAATTTGGGAGAGAAACCGCTAAAACAGAAGTTGCAGAGCGCCCATCTCCACAATCGGAAGAAGCCGGACAGACCATTGATACCATAAATCTGTTGTCGCACGAAAAAAGATTGTATAATTTTGCTGCCGTCATGAAAAAGCTCAGGCGCATCATCTGGGGCATAATAATATTTTTCTTCGCATCCACCATAGGTGCGGTAGTCGTTTATCGTTTCGTGCCCGTAAGCCTGACTCCCCTCATGGTCGTACGCCATTTCAGGGATAAGGCTCCGATCCTTCACAAATGGGTAACCCTCGAAAGGATTTCACCTGACCTGGTCCAGGCAGTGGTGGCTTCGGAGGACAACCGCTTCATGACGCATCACGGTTTCGACGGGCAGGCCATAGAACAGGCCATAGAGGAAGCCCGGGACGGCGGACGAAAAAGAGGCGCAAGCACCATATCCCAACAGACAGCCAAGAACGTCTTTTTATGGCAGGGGAAATCATGGGTAAGGAAAGGCTTGGAAGCATATTTCACCGTCCTGATAGAATTAATCTGGGGCAAGGAACGCATAATGGAAGTCTATCTGAACTCCATAGAGATGGGCAACGGCATATATGGCGCCTATGCGGTAGCGAAATACCATTTCCACACCACGCCCGCAAGATTAACCCGCAGCCAATGCGCACTGATTGCCGCTTCACTCCCAAATCCGCGCAGGTTCGATTCCGGCAACCCTTCAGCATATCTTCTGAGAAGGGAGGGCGCAATTCTTAACAATATGGACAATATCGGTCCGATACGCTTCAAGAAAGGGAAAAAAAAGTAACTTTGAGTTACCAAAATACTATTTGCGATGAACAATAAACTTGAAACATTCCTGAAACTTCTCATCGAAGACTCCGAAGAGAGCAAAAAAACCGCCATGCCCGAGACCGACGAAGAACGCAAGATAATGGCCCGCGCGATGATGAACGTACGGAAACCCCGTCCGATAAGCAGGGATTTGAGAGAAGCCCAGGATGCTTATTTAAAGGAAGAGCTAGCCACCAAGGGCATCATGGGGCTTTCGTCACTGAAACCATGCGACATAAATCCGAACATCTGCCTTTGGAAAGGAGACATAACGAGACTTAAGACAGATGCCATTGTCAACGCCGCAAACAGCTCCATGCTCGGATGTTTCATTCCGAACCACAATTGCATCGACAACGCCATACATTCCGCTGCAGGAATGCAACTGAGAAACGAATGTGCAAAAACGGTAAAGGAAAACGGAGAGTGCGAAACCGGTTATGCCATGATAACCCACGCATACAATCTTCCTTGCACATATGTCATACACACCACCGGTCCCATAGTATACGGCGCAGTAACTCCCAAAGACCGTAAACTACTGATCTCTTGTTATTACAACAGCCTCGAGCTATGCGTCTTGAACGAATTGCACAGCATAGCCTTCCCATGCATTTCGACCGGGGTGTTCCACTATCCGGCCGACGAGGCAGCACGCGTGGCGGTACGCACGGTTTTGGATTATGTGGACAAACACGATTCACTGACGGTCGTATTCGACACTTTCTCTGACGGAGACTACGATATTTACAAACAACTTTTATACGCACAGGAATGATGAAAAAGTTTTTCTACATATTCGCCCTGCTGCTCATGTGCTGCGCTACAGGCATGGCTCAAGACATAACGGGGTATTGGAAAGGCGATCTCGCGGTCGGAAACGACACGTTGAGCCTATACATCGATATCGCCAAGACCGGAAACGGAGGTTATACATGCAAACTTGACATACCGCAACAGAATGTCGAGGGCATGCCGACGGATACGGTGGCGGTCGACGGCATGAGCGTTGCGTTCGGCATAAATAAGATAGGCTTCGAATACAATGGAATGCTCGTGATGAACTCTATCCTCGGCAATTTTTCGCAAAACGGAATAAAATTGCCGCTGAATTTCTCCAAGGCCGAAAGGGCCGTAGCCAAAAGACCACAGGAACCTAAAGGACCATTCCCTTACCGTTGCGAAGAAGTCTCCTTCTCCAATGCGAGAGACGGCATAACACTTTACGGGACGCTCACCTTGCCGGAAGGCAAAGGACCGTTTCCTGCAGTGGTGCTCATTACCGGCAGCGGAACGGAAAACCGCAACGAGGAAGTCATGGGACACAAGCCTTTCCTTGTAATCGCCGATTACTATACGAGGCGCGGCATAGCCGTGCTTAGATTCGACGACAGAGGATGCGACAGCGCAACCGTGAAGGCTGCTTCAAAAGCCACCTCCTTCGACCTGTCATACGACGCCGAAGCGGGTGTGGACTATCTTATGGGCCGTCCGGAGATAGACCATGGAAAAATAGGCGTCGCAGGCCATTCCGAAGGGGGAATGATCTCTTTCATGATAGCCGCACGCCGTCCCGACATAGCCTTCGTGGTCTCGTTCGCCGGCCCGTCCGTGACCGGGGAGGAAATATTGAAATCCCAGAGGCTCGCAATAGCGGAGGTACAGGGAGCGCCTCAGGAGTATCTCGATGCTATGAAGAAAAGCGACGGGAAGATGTTCGACCTGATCGCAGGTGCCGATTCCGTAACGCCGGAACTGGACGAAGAACTGGTTTCGATGCAAACCGCAGGCGGAACTCCGGAGAAAACGGCTAAGGAAATGGCCGGGCAGCTGACTTCGCCGTGGATGTTCTATTTCCTGAAACACGATCCCGCATCCGACATAACGGCTACGAAATGCCCTGTCTTATGCCTCGACGGTTCCAAGGACAAGCAGGTCATAGCTTCGATAAATATCCCGGAATATGAAAAAATAGCGCAGGAAAACGGCAAAACGAATATGACCATCAAGGAGATACCCGGCCTGAACCATCTATTCCAGCATTGCGCCACGGGCAACCCGAACGAATATTATTCTATAGAAGAGACTTTTTCCCCAGGAATCCTCGAACTGTCCGCCGACTGGATACTTTCGGCCGTTAAATGAGAGTCCCTACTTCTTTCTTTCCGGATATGCGATCCGAGCATGATAGACACGCTGCAAATCGTTCTTGAACGAAGCAGTGACGATATTGATATCCTTGATAGAAATATCAGCGCAAGAAAGCTGGTCACCGGAAAGGCGCATTCCCACTATTTTGTCCACGAGGCTTGAAATACTCTTCGCGCTATAATCCTTGAGGGAACGGGAAGAAGCCTCGACGGCATCCGCCATCATTATTATCACCTGCTCTTTAGTCCAAGGGTAATCTCCGTGATATGTGAATTCGGCGATATCGTCCGGGTTACCTCCGTCGTTGCAATATTTGTTGTAGAAATACAGGGTTTGCGATTTCCCGTGGTGCGTACGTATGAAATCGATTACCACCTGCGGCAGGTTGTATTTCTTCGCGATAACCACTCCATCATCAACGTGCTTGATGATCAATGCAGCACTCTCCTTAGGACTCAACCCCTTGTGGTAATCCACGCCGGGAGCCTGATTTTCTATGAAGCATTGCGGATTTTCTATTTTGCCGATGTCGTGGTACAATGCCCCTACCCTGACAAGCATGGTATTTGCCCCGATTTTGCGTGCGGCGGCTTCCGCGAGATTGGCTACCTGCAGCGAGTGCTGGAATGTCCCTGGAGCCTTTTGCGCCAAAAGCTGCATCAAAGGGTTGTTGGTATCGGAAAGTTCGAATAACCTGGACTTGGACAGCAGACCGAAAATCTTCTCGAAAAGCAATGAGAGCGGGAAGCAGGCCACTACAAGCAGCGAGTTCAGGAAAATCAGAAGGATGATATGGTAATCGGGTTTCAGCTCTACACTTGAAATAGCGATGAATGCAAGATAAATCGCCAACATGACCGCAAAGACTATCAGGGAATTGACAAACTGAAGCCATCCGCGGTTGAACTTCCTGTAAGATATTATCAATATAGCACCAGCCACTAGGTTCATGAAAAATATAGTGGTCCCGTTATTTGCGACGAAAAGCACGGGCAGCAAAATTACGGCATATATCGGGAAAACGATCTTCGAGGGAAAGAACGAAAGCAGATACAGCACCGTAACAGTATAAGGGACGAGGTAGAGCAGAGACGGTCTGTAATGTTGCAACGCCACGGTGGTCAGGAATGCCAGCAGGAAAAGCATCAGAAAGTAATAGAACTGGTTCAGATGCGAGAAAGCTTCCGGATAAGACAGAAACAACAAAATGAAAAGCAATGCTATGACCGCCAGCAGAATGATAGCCTGACCGAACCTTAGTGCCAAAGTAGAGCCGGAATAACCGTAATTATTCTCGTATTCGGCTTTGTAGGAATTCAGCAGTTGCTCAATGTCCGAAGTTATTATTTCTCCCTTCGAGACTATGAGCTGCCCTGCGTAAAACATTCCGCTCGTAGGGGATATATAATCCACGGCTTCGCGATGGATGGATTCAGTGGTCCTTGAATCGTAAATCAGGTTCGGGGCGATGTAATTCTCCAGATGGAGGGTCTGCATCAGCGTATCCAGGTTCGTGACATCCGTTTCAGCCTTCAGGCGTCCCTTTATGTAATCCTTCGCATCGTCAACATCGAAAACATCTATGGCCGGGGTTTCTACCGCCCTTTTGTCCTTCTGGACGAATATCACCTTGTCGGAAATGTCTTCCCCTTCGAAGGAGGAGACCACCCCTTTCTCATAAATTTTTCGCAACGCTGAATTGACAACCTCGGTAACCTTGTTGTATGTCTCCGTGCTGTCAACAGCACCGCGTTGGCGATCGAAAGCATCTATTCTTCCCGTGAAATCCGAATGGTAAGTGTAATATGGAATAACTTCGGAAGCCTTTTCCTCCTTCTCCTTGAGAAGTTCGCTTTCCGTTTTCAAAATCGGAAAATCGAAAGGCGAAATAAGGGTTTCATAGGTCCACGAACTTCCCTTCTGGTACTGATACGGAAACTTCCCTTCTCTCGGATAGAAAATGAAAGTGATTACGAAAACCAGTGCCAGTGCAACATAAAGACGATAATTCTTCAGCGGATTATGCGTCGATGTTGGCATATCTTGCGTTCTCTTCTATAAATTTCCTTCTAGGCTCTACGTCGTCCCCCATCAGCATCGAAAAAATACGGTCGGCTTCGGCTGCATTCTCGACCGAAATCTGGCGGAGAATGCGCGTCTCGGGATTCATCGTAGTATTCCATAGCTGCTCTTCACTCATTTCCCCAAGGCCCTTGTAACGCTGTACCTTTACGTTCGAATCGTTGCCGTTCGTCGAAGCACGGCTTACAGCGTCCTTGAGTTCGTCTTCTGTCCAGCAATACTCACCTCCGTCGCTCTTTCCCTTGTAAACCCTGTAAAGCGGAGGAGTAGCTATATATACATAGCCGTTCCTGATCATATCCGGCATATACCGGAACAGGAGCGTCAAAATAAGAGTAGCAATATGCGACCCGTCGACATCGGCATCCGTCATGATGATCAGCTTGTGGTAGCGCAGTTTGTCGAGGTTAAGGGCCTTGCTGTCCTCCGGTGTACCGATGGTCACGCCAAGGGCAGTGTATATGTTCCGGATCTCTTCGCTCTCGAAAGCCCTGTGTTCCATTGCTTTCTCGACATTCAATATCTTGCCTCTCAAAGGAAGTATAGCCTGACATGTACGGTCTCTTCCCTGTTTTGCCGTTCCACCCGCCGAATCTCCCTCGACGAGGAAAAGCTCGCATTTGGCGGGATCGCGGTCCGAGCAATCGGCCAGTTTCCCTGGAAGCCCGCTGCCTGACAGAGGACTTTTGCGCTGCACCATTTCGCGTGCCTTGCGGGCTGCCGTACGTGCTGTCGCAGCAAGTATAACCTTGTCTATTATGGCTTTGGCATCCTTTGGATTCTCCTCGAGATAATTTTCCAGAGCCAGGCTGGTAGCCTGGGAAACCGCGGACTGCACCTCGGGGTTGCCGAGTTTCGTCTTCGTCTGCCCTTCGAATTGTGGTTCAGCAACCTTGACGGAAATGACTGCCGTAAGCCCTTCGCGAAAATCAGCAGGATCGAGGTCGAACTTCAGTTTTGAAAGGAACCCGTTCTTCGCTGCGTATTCCTTCAGGGTGGAAGTCAGTCCGCGGCGAAAGCCCATCAGATGGGTTCCGCCCTCTATAGTATTTATGTTGTTGACGTAGGAATGTATGTTCTCGGTATACTCGTTGTTATACTGCATAGCTATCTCGATCGGTATGATCTTACTAGTTTCGAGTACTATCGGCTTCTCGGTAAGCTTGTCGCGCGTCCCGTCGAGATACTGGACGAATTCGATAAGTCCCTTTTCAGAGAAGAACTCCTCGTGCTTCGGCTTGAAGACCTTTTTGGTCTGCGTAGCCTCGACGGCAGCCGTACCTTCGTCGTCTTCATCGGACGCCTCCTGTTTTTTAGGAGGGCGCATGTCGGTCAGGGAAAGCATTACCCCCTTGTTCAAGTATGCGAGTTCGCGCAGGCGGCCGGCCAGGATGCTATACTGGTAAACGGTATTGTTGAAAATTGAAGAATCCGGGGTGAAAGAGATAATCGTGCCTGAATCGTTACATTCGCCTTTGATTTCGACCGGCGTGGTAGGTTTACCGCAGGAGTATTCCTGTACGAAAATCTTACCTTCGCGATGAATTTCTGCCTTGAATGCGATGGAAAGGGCGTTCACGCATGATACACCGACGCCGTGCAAGCCTCCGGAAACCTTGTATGTCCCCTTGTCGAACTTTCCTCCGGCATGCAGAACCGTCAGGACAACCTCCAAAGCACTTTTACCCTCTTTTTTCATTATCCCCGTAGGAATACCTCGCCCATTGTCCTTTACGATTATGGAATTGTCTTCGCAGATGGTTACGTCGATCCGGTTGCAGAAACCGCCAAGAGCTTCATCTATCGAGTTATCAACCACTTCATACACCAAGTGATGCAATCCTCTCTCTCCTACGTCGCCTATATACATGGAAGGGCGCTTGCGGACCGCCTCCAAGCCTTCGAGGACCTTGATGCTACTGGCACCATACTCCTTTTCGGCTTCCTTCATTTGTTCTTCATTCATCTTTTCCGTTCATTTATAGAGTTGCAAAGGTAAGAAAAAGATACGGATTTTTCAAGGGAAGAATCAGAATCCGTAAGCCGCCCCAATGCCGAAATTTCGTGGCTGGGAAACACTCCAGGGCAGATATTCGTTGCGTTTCCCCAAAATGTTCCCGGCTTTAAAAAACAGGCTGAACTTGCTTTGGAAAACATATCCTACGGTACAACCCAAATCCCATATCGGATCGAGCGTCCCCCCGTCGAAAGCGACATAATCCCGGTGATCCAGGTAGAGGTTCGCAACTATCCTCCCGATATAACTGTACCTGACGTTTCCACCCCACTCCTTCTCCGGAATCAGATAAGGGACGTCGCCGTCGTCCCGCCTGCAATCGTTGTAACGGTAATATGCCTTGGCGGAAAAGCCTTTAGAATTCCAAACGGCATCTGCACCGGCGGAGGCCATTTTCGCATCGGCATAAATATAATCCTGCAGATGCAATCCGTCATCGACCACTGAGAACCGCATGTTCTTTATAATCGAATAGCTCGCGAAAGCCGTCAGCGATAATCTGTCGGCAATAAGCAGCCTGCCCTCCAGTTTCGCCGTATAAGGGGTACTGAAATCGAGATGGAGACCGGTCGAAATCCAAGGATTTTCGGAACGCATTTCGGTAAAAGAGCCGAGGGAATTGTCGCCGTCGAAGGAAGCTTCCAACCAAAACACGTCCGGAATGACTCTTAAGCCAACATCCAGAAGAGGAAATATGTAGCTTATGCGGTTTTGATGGTTCAGCGTATCCCCATGTGAATACTTGGAGGACAGGCGGATTCCCGCCTTTATGTCGAAAACATTATTCAAATATCTATAGTAAGGGGCTACGCTCATCAGGCCTGCTACGTAGCCGCTCAGCAAATTTCTGCTCTCTACCGAAAGCAGGAAACGGTTATTGTCGAACAACCCGCCGAAGAGGGCGCTGAAATCCACGTTCTGCTCGCTGAAAGCGCCTTTGAAAAGCGTACCGGCATCGATGTTCCCGCATGAATAGCCGTACGAAGCGGTAATGTCGTAGCAGACATTCGACGGATACCCCACGGAGCGGACGTTTACCTTTGCGCCGAAACGGTTTGATACGGATTTCGTGTACAAAGTATCACGATATCCGAACAAATCGCCGGAATATGTGAGATCCAGATCGGCTTCGCCTCCCTTCCACCCATACCTGCACCTGACCGCCGCTTCATTCTTCATGAAGCGGGTCTCGCCAACACCACCCAGGGAGTCAAACGAAGGGGAGCAGGAATGATGCGAAAGATAGGCATCCAGGGAAAATCCCCTTTTCACCGGCGTCTCAATGCAGAACGCGGCATCGGCATAAAACGGGTACCCAGCTCCCGCCCTGAAAAAAAGTACGGGAACGCGCGCTTCGGGCCTTTTGGCAAGAAGGTATGTGGTATGGGGAGAAAAGTCGTACAGATCCCCGTAGGGTTTGTCGACCGTATAATAATCCATATTGATATGGAAACTCCTTAGGGAATCCGGGACGGAAGTTCCTATGAAAGGCTTGTCCAGGGAGAGCAGCTTGACGTCATATTCCCGGCTGACTTCCACGGTAGGTTCTATCTGGGCACCCATGGGGAGACTGCACAAAAGCAATCCCAGGGATACAAAACATATCCGGTTAATCGTTTTCATCTTCCTTCTTGATCATAGAATCTATCTTTTTGAGTCTCATCTCCACCTGCCCCAGAATGTCGTCCTTGTCGTCACGGGGCTTGTAGTTCTCCTTGATGCTGTCGAAAGTGGCTTTCGCCTGGTCCCAATCGTTGCGGTCGGCAAACGAATCGCCGAGCACAATGAAGCTCTTCGCAAGCCAGTAGGTCTGAGGCGTACCGGAATCGGAAAAGGCATAGACCAGCTTTTCGGTCTTGTCGAAATCGCCTTCGTCGTAAGCATCCTGGGCAAGAAGGTAACAGCTTTCGGCGCCTTCCGGTGTCGCCGGTTTCTGCGAAAGGTTCTTAAGCATCTTCTTCGCATCTTCACGCCGGCCCATGGAGATCTCTCCCTTAGCAATTACATATTGGGCCCGGGTCATTTCATCTTCGCTCAGTGGCTTCATGGAAAGCACTTTTTCGGCTTGCGAGACGGCTTTTTCCCACATCCGGTCCTTGAAGCACGAGAGCATCAGCCCGATTGCAGCTATATGCTTGTTGTTGTCGTTGGTAGCTATATACGAAAGGGTCTCGTAAGCCTTGACCGCCTCGTCGAAGTGATCGGTATTGTAAGAAACCTCTGCATAATTCAGCGTTGCAGGTTCTATAAACTCTTTGTCATCCAGATTCATGACCTTCAGATACTCGTCGGCGGCCGCATCCATGCGGTTGGTATTCCTGTAACACTCGGCCAGATAATAATGCGCCTGCGAATTCTTTATCCCGTCTGGATATTGTTCTAGAAACGACCTCAGGGAAGCGATCGCGGACCCGTAATCCTTAGACAGATATTTTTGTTCTGCCGCATTGAAAAGCATCAGTTCCTTCTCGGATGCGCTCTTGTGTGCGGACATCCCGAGACTGTCCAGATAGGCGAGATATACCTCCGGTTTCCCTATGGTCTGGAATACACTCTCCAAACCGGACAGAGCATCTTCAGTCACCGATGAGAGCCGGTATTTTTCGAGGATGGTCTTGTAATAATTAATCGAACCATCATAGTCGCCGGAGTTGGAAGCCATCATAGCCAGTTCGAGCAGGGATTTCGCATAGAAAGTACTGTCCGTGGGTCCCTCCATAAGCTTCTCAAAGCACAGTCTTGCATTCCCCTTGTCCCCTTTCCTGACATAAGTCCTTCCGAGCTCGAATACCGCCATTGGATAAACGCCGGCATTCGAAGGCCCCTTCATTATGGAGTCAAGGATCCTTATCTTGGATGTTTCGTCATTCATCAATCCGTAAGAGATCGCACTTTGATACATTGCGTAGTCGGCTTCAGGCCCCCCGGCTGCAGCGGCTCCCTGATAGGCATCGGCGGCACGAGGAAAATCCTTCTGCATGAAGATCGCGTCGGCCAGCCTGGCCCTGGCATCCGCATCCCACGGCCTGTCGGCGGATGGAAGGTCCAGATAGGTCCTGAACCAGTTCGCCGCATTCCTGTAATCCCCGCTCTTCAGATAGGAATAGGCCAAAGTGAAAACGGCCGCAGGATAGAAGGAAGCATTCCTCGACGACCTGTTTCTGGCAAGCCTGCCGTCTATGCTTATGGCTTCGGCATATTTCCCGTCGCGGTAATAGCACTCCGCAAGATATAAGTACGAAAGATCGGTCACGCCGGCATCGACGTCGTTGTCGAGAGCCGTATTGAAATAATCGGCGGCTTCGCGGTACGAACGCATTCCGACATACTCCAATCCGCGGAAGAACGCTGCCCGCTGTAAATTCTTTCTCGTTAGTTCTGTAGGCTTCCTTATCAACCTCAGGGCATCTATCGCCGACTGGTAGTCTTTCCTGATAATATAGGAAGCAGCCATGTAATCGTGGATTTCATCGGCGCGGGAAGTCCCCGGATAAGCCCGCAGATAACTGTCGAAGCCCGATACGTCCGAATTCAGATCGAATGAGAGCTTAGCATAGTTGTAAAATGCATCTTCCGCCATGACCGGGTCGAATCCCAGTTCCGAAGCAAACTTGAACGATGCAAGAGCCGCATGTTTGTTACGTACCTTCAGATATGTCTTGGCCAAATGGTAATATGCATTCTGCCCGAGAGAATCCTCACCTGTCGACCGCGTGAACGCCTCGATCGCCGGTATGTACTGTCCGATGGAATAGGAAATCAGCCCTGCGTAATAGCTGTCCTTGCGGGAAAAATCCGCTCCTGAGTTCCTGTAATCGTCGAGATACTCCTTGGCTTTCCCGATGTTCCCAATTTCGTAATAGGCATTCGATATCATCCTGGAAAGGCCGGCCTTGTAATTTTCAGGGACCTCGCCATACAGCACAGGCCCGTTTTCGACCACGAATCCGTAATCCTTCAGCATCAGCCTAGATTCCAACAGGAAATATTTGGAATATACGGCGAAGCGGCCATCCCTGGCCGACTTTTCAAAACAACCGGAGGCCGCCTCGAAATCACCGGACATATAATACAGATAGCCGAGATAATAATTGGAAGGATTGGTATATCGCCCGTAATTCATCCCGGATACCTTGCGGAATCCCGCTTCGGCCTCTTCGAAATTGCGGAACATCATGTTGGAATATGCTTTCTCGAATCCGTACCGGTCACGTTCGCTTCTATACAGTTTGGTGCTTTTTATGGAATTTTCCAGCTTTAGGGCCTTGCCATATTCCTTCTCATCGAAATACCGTGAAGAAAGCACGAATTTGACGTGGGAAACCATGGGGGCATATGGATAGGATTTTTCGAGCCCTTCGACCATACCGTCCAGGCCGGGCACCCCCTCACCTATTGCACAAAGCACGATATAGCTCTGTATCTCTGCCTGCTCAGCACTCTTTCCTTCGTCCAGGGCTGCCGCGGCAGCTTCGAACCTGCTACGTGCGGATGCCCATTGGCCGGCATCGTAAAGTTCCTTTGCAATCCCGATGTCGCGCTTGGCATCGTATCCACGCTTCTGTGCATCGGCAGGCATCAGCGCCGAAAAAAGAAGCAGCACCGCAAGAGATATCGGAAACGAAAAAACGTGTTTCATACAAGTCTCCCTTTATTGAACAAAAGTAGCAATAAATGGCAAATTTTACTATTTTTGCGAAGGTTAAGCCGTTATGGAATGGATGCTGAAGACAAAAGCCCTATCGTCGAATTCGTGAAAGCCGACATCACCGGAGGTGATAATCTCGTAGTCTCCGATATGGACCTTACCATTCTTCCCGGGCAGTTCGTCTATCTTACCGGGCGCGTAGGCACGGGGAAAACTTCGGTGATCCGTACTATAATCGGAGAAAATCCCGTCACGGGGGAAAAAGCCGACGCCCTCGGTTACGACCTTCTGCATCTCCGTAAAAAGCAAATTCCATACCTCAGACGGTCGGTCGGCGTCGTATTCCAGGATTTCCAGCTGCTTATGGACCGCACGGTAAGGCAGAACCTCGAATTCGTCCTGCACGCCACAGGCTGGAAAGACAAGGAAAAGATTGGGGAGAAAATCCGTACCGTCCTCGAAGATGTCGGGATGTCAACCAAGGGACACAAGATGCCATACCAACTATCCGGAGGAGAGCAACAGAGAATCACCATCGCGAGGGCACTACTGAACGAGCCGAAAATAATTCTCGCCGACGAGCCTACCGGCAACCTGGATACGGAAACGGCCTTCGGCATAATGGAGCTTTTCGCCCAGATAAACGACAACAAAGGCACCGCGATACTTATGGTGACGCATAACCGGGCCATCGTACATCAATTTCCGGGCCGCATCCTGCAGCTCGAGAACTGCGTATGCAGAGAGGTCTTCGACTGATCGCCATGGAGGATGGACAGTCAACGATGAACAGGAAATATTCCGATATCTTAGGCTGGTTCGAAGCGAACGTCCCCGTCGCGAAATCCGAACTTCATTTCGATTCCCCCTTCCAACTGATAACCTCCGTCATCCTTTCCGCCCAATGTACCGACAAGCGAGTGAATATGGTGACCCCTGCATTGTTCGAGGCTTATCCCACACCGGAACTGATGGCGAAGGCCACGCCGGAAGAGCTGCTTCCTTATGTCAAATCCGTCTCGTATCCCAACAGCAAGGCCGTGCACCTGGTCGGCATGGCGAAAAAACTGGTTTCGGATTTCGGGGGTGATGTTCCTTCGGACACGGACGAACTCATGATGCTCCCCGGAGTAGGCCGCAAGACGGCAAACGTCGTGGCATCCATTGCGTACGGCAAACCCGTCATAGCCGTGGACACCCATGTTTTCAGGGTTTCCCGCAGGCTCGGCCTTTCGAAGGGGAAGGACGTCCTGCAGGTGGAAAAGGATCTTACGGAAAACATACCGGAGAGAATCAGGCCGATAGCCCACCATTGGCTTTTGCTTCACGGCAGGTACGTATGCACGTCCCGTAAGCCGGCATGCGACAGGTGCGGACTCTCCGCATTCTGCGATTTTTACAATAAGGCCTAGTTAAAACGTGTATGTGAAACCGAGGTAGGATTCGAACCCCGACATCGGGCTTATCCACAACTTCTGGTACTTGGACTCGGCGAAGGCTCCGATGGTTTCGTTGAAATTGTACTCAACCCCCACACCGGCATCTATTCCCACAGAGAACCAGTTCCCGACGCCGGGATGGAACGAGGTGGAAATTCCGGCCAGAGGATAAACGTCGAGGGCGTCGACCAAATTTATCAGAACGTGCCCGTCGGCGCAGACACCGAGCGCGAACGAATCACCCAGGACGCAATTTGCCAAAACCCTGGCGCGCAACGTAGAATTCATATAGAAATCCGAATGGATACCCACCAGGCTGCTCACGCTACTGGTGGAATCACTTGAATCAAGTACTCTGACACCGGCCTGGGCACCGAGGCACGAAACATAGTCGCGAATCTCCACCTGTGCCGAAACGGCCGTTACGGTCATGAGAAAAGTCAAAACGGCAACGATAAATCTTTTCATTTCCTGACGAACCTTTAGTCGGGCAAATGTAGTAATTTTGCCGTAAAGGAAGCAACATGAAAGAGGGCAACACAATCTGGGAAGAGACCATCGCGGATTTCACGTCGTTTCTGAGACTCGAAAGATCGCTCTCGGAAAACACCATCGAATCCTACGGCACGGACATAAGGGAACTGTTCGAGTTCCTGGCCGCGCATGGGCTCGCATCGCCGGAAGCAGCCTCCGGAGACGACCTGAACGGATTCCTAGCTTATCTGCAGAAGACCGGAATAGTGGGAAAACGGTCCGAAGCGAGAAAAATAAGCGCGGTCAAGGCATTGTACAAGTATCTCGAGTTGCAGAAGAGGATATCCGGAAACCCGTGCGACCTGCTGGATTCCCCGAAAATCGGCAGGCATATCCCTACGGTGCTTTCGATCGAAGAGGTCGAAAGGATAATGGATAGTGTAGATCTCTCCCAACCGCTCGGCCATCGCGACAGGGCCATCATAGAGATGCTCTATTCCTGCGGGCTTCGCGTCAGCGAACTCGTAAGCCTTAACCTGACCGATCTTTACCTCGATGAAAATTTCATAAGGATTTTCGGTAAAGGATCCAAGGAACGCCTCGTCCCCATAGGCGACCCGGCCATAAGGACGCTTAAGCTCTACTTCGAAAAACGGAATGCCGGCCCGATGGACACCAAATCGGAAAACATAGTCTTCCTAAACCGGTACGGGCGGAAAATGACCCGTGAAATGGTATTCCTGATAGTCAAACGGCAGGCGGAAGCCGCCGGCATAACAAAAACGGTCTCTCCGCACACTTTCCGCCATTCGTTCGCCACCCATCTCATAGAAAACGGAGCCGACCTGCGTTCCGTCCAGGAGATGCTCGGCCATTCCAGCATACTCACAACGGAAATCTACACCCATGTCGATTCCCGCAAATGGCAGGAGACGATCCTCAGCCACCATCCCCTTTCCAGGATCGGAAAAATAGATCATCCTGATCGAAAATAACGTATATTTGCGCCGCAAAGGTTTCCGGAAGGAATCAAAAGGGAACCGGGTCGAAATCCCGGACAGTTCCCGCTGCTGTAAGTTTCTGCCCGAAAGGGTATGACAAATCAGGCTTCTCAGCCACTGAGTAATACTTGGGAAGGCGCCTGATCGAAACAAGCCAGAAAACCTGCCTCTGCGATAACCTGTAATTAGCCCTGCGGAGGACGGGTCCTGATTAAATGATGAATTCTTACCGGCAGTTCCCTTCATTCCGCACCGCAAGTCTTCGGGTACAAAGGCTTCGGATTTTCAACACTTTAAAACGATAACGGAATGAAAAAAAGAACTATCAACCTATTTTTAACTGCAGCTGCCGCATTGATGCTCGCAGCATGTCAATACGACGATACCGGCATCTGGGATGCGGTCGACAGCCTTGGTGCGAGGGTGGATTCACTCGAGACCATCTCAAAAGAGGCCAACGAAGAAATCAGTACGTTGCAGACACTCGTTACGGCACTCCGCAACGATGTGACCGTAAACTCGGTGGAAAAAACCGATGACGGTTACGTGATAACCTTCTCGGATGGGACAGCCGCGACGATCACGAACGGAAAGGACGGCACCGATGCCCGACAAATTTCGGTCAAACAGGATGACGACGGGATCTATTACTGGACCATCGGCGGGGAATGGCTGACCGACGCAAACGGCAACAATATAAAAGCCGAAGGAAGCGACGGCAAGGATGCCGTAGCCCCTCAGGTCAGGATCAATGCCCAAACAGGCATGTGGGAGATATCCACCGACAGCGGGGAGACATGGGAATCGACCGGCGTCGAAGGTAAGGGTGAAAGTTCGGTATTCAAGTCGGTCGAGGACGGGAACGGATATATCACCGTTACCCTTGCCGACGGGTCGGCCATCAATCTTTCCAAAACAGTCGCCATGACGCTGACCTTGATGCGCCAAGAATCCGACGCCGAAGATTTCGTCTTCGGCGAAACTAAAACCTTCGACATCGTATCGGAGGGGATCGAAGAGATATCGGTTTCCAAGCCCGACGGATGGAAAGTTTCGTGCAGCGACGGCGAACTTACGGTAAAGGCGCCATCCGCAGACAACACGTTCGCTGATACGCTTGGACAGGTCTGCCTAATCGGCGTCGCATCGAACGGAGCTTGCAAAATCGCAAAATTAGATGTAAGGGTCGTCGAAAGCGAAATCAGGGTCCTCACATTCGAGGACGCCGACTACGATGGGAGGGCCAATTACCTCTCCGCATACGACTGGTCTTCGCTAATCGATCCGGAACAATACGGCGGCAAACTTTTGTATGCGGACAACGACAGCTACTGCTGGTACGACGAAAACAACACCTTCCTCGCATCCGAGTTCCCCTTGAACTGGAACGACAGAAAATTCTGGAGCGGCGGACAGGCCATTTCAAACTATGCCGATACCGTTTTGACAAATGGGGATTACACCCACCAGCTTGCAGTATGCCATATAGATCCGGCGACAGGACTCGGAGGCCACGACGGATCGGCCAACTTCTGCGTAGACTACGGCTACCACGACAACTCCGGCTATTCGGCCGAAAACCTGCCTTATTTCTATTTCAAGGACGGAAAGGAACGCATAATTGACCACATGTATGTCACGAATACAACATATTTCGTAAACTCAATGGTCAACGGAACCTCTTTCTCCCCCGTCGCCACCGGTAGCGATTACGTGAAAGTGGTGGCGACGGGTTACGACGCCGAAGGTGCCGGTACCGGAGAATCCGAATTCTATCTGCAGAAAGACGGCGAAACAGTAACGGAATGGACGGAATGGGATCTCAGCAGTCTCGGCAAGGTACTCAGGGTAGAGTTCAACATAATCGGAAGCTTTGACAACGGCTACGGACTAAGCATTCCGGCATATTTCGCATACGACGACGTCGCCGTACGTTTTTAGATGAAGATGAAAAGATCGATTTGCATATCCATTTTGATCCTGATGATTCTGGCGGGGTGCACGGGGAAGAAAGAGCTTTCCCCCGCCCCCGTCATAATTCTCGATGACACTGAATTCGAAACGACACCCGGGACAGTGGTTCAAATAAGCCCCGAATACGAAAATGCCGACGACGCCACTTTCACGTGGACCCTCGGCACCTCCACGATCGGGACCGACCCGACGCTCTCCTTCAGTTCGCAAAACCCCGGAAGCTATATCATAACCCTGACGGTAACCAACGAAGGCGGTTCCGACAATATTACCGTAACTGTGACGGTCGAAGACGAACCCAACGAAGAAGGCGAAGAGGCCTGCAACGAAGTCTTCGATTTCACACCGGCACCGGGACAGTTCATCAACAGCGGTTACGATGCCGCAACCATGGAAGAGGCCTGCGCCTATGCCAAGGAAAGATTGTCGCAGGAAGCTTATGTTTCGCTCGGCGCCTACGGAGGCTACATCGTCGTAGGTTTCGACCACAGCATAAAAAACGACGGAGGATACAACATCGCCGTCAAGGGAAACTCCTTCGACGGCTCTTCGGAACCGGGAATCGTATGGGTCATGCAGGACGAAAACAAAGACGGATTCCCGAACGACACCTGGTACGAACTCAAAGGTTCCGAGTACGGCAAAGAGGGAACCATCGAAAATTATGCGGTAACCTATTTCAGGCCTTCGGGCAATTCCATGCCTGTCCAATGGAGCGACAACCTGGGGCAAAGCGGGGAGGTGGAGTACCTCGGGGCCTACCACTCCCAGAACAGCTACTATCCAGAATGGATCGCTGCCGACAGCCTTATCCTGACCGGCACGCGCCTCGAATCGAAGTCATACGACAAGTCCGGAAACGGTACCTACTGGGTAAATCCGGCTTTCGACTGGGGATACGCCGACAATTACAGCCCTACGGACCACCTCTCGGACGGGAATAACGTTTTCAGAATCTCCGATGCCGTGACGGCCGACGGCAAAGATGCGGAACTGAATTACGTGGACTTCGTAAAGGTACAGACGGGCGTCAACGCCCAATGCGGCTGGATAGGCGAAGTTTCCACCGAAGTGTGCGGAATATACGACTACAACATAATCAAAAACGAATGAAAAGGAGCCTGTCTCATACCATCCTTTTTGCGGCTGCGGCATTTGCGCTGGCGCTGCAATGGATTCCCGTGCAGGCAGGCGAAATCCGCGCGGCGGAGGATTCCGGTTCGTTCACGTCACCCCAACGCATCGATTCATCAGTGATCTGCGCATCGCGTTTGCCCGACAAGATAATCCCGGCCCAGGTGCTTTCCGGAAAACAGTTGCAGAACCTCAGCGTCCACTCCGTAGCCGACGCAATACGTTATTTCTCGGGAGTGCAGATAAAGGACTACGGCGGGATAGGAGGTCTCAAGACGGTCAACGTGAGAAGCCTCGGTTCGGAGCACGTCGGAGTCTTCTACGACGGGATACAATTGGGCAATGCCCAGAACGGGCAGGTAGACCTTGGTAGATTCTCCCTGGACAACATGTCGTCGGTTACGCTGTACAACGGACAGAAGAGTACCGGCCTGCAGTCGGCGAAGGACTACGCTTCCGCGAGTTCTTTCTACATGCAGACAAGGATTCCAGATTTCGCGGACGGCAAGAAATACAACGTCAAGATTACAATGAAGGGGGGATCGTTCGACATGGCCAACCCTTCGCTCCTGTACGAACAGAAGGTCAACGACAAAATTTCCAATTCGTTCAACGCGGAATACCTGTACACTTCCGGAAAATACAAGTTTTCCTACACGAAGGCCGACGGATACGACACCACCGCGGTCAGGCAGAACGGGGACGTCAAGGCTCTCAGGGTGGAGGAAGGGCTGTTCGGAACCTTAAAAAATGCAAACTGGAAGGCCAAAGCCTACTTCTACGACTCCGAACGAGGTTATCCGGGCGCATTCGTCCGGGAAGAGCCGGGCAAATTCAAGCACGAGGACAGGCAGTGGGACCGCAACATATTCCTTCAGGGATCCATAACCGACAATGTGAGCAAGCGCTACAGGACGAGTGCTAAAATCAAGCTTTCATACGACTACCTCCACTATATCTCCGACCCGCGTCTCGACGTGACGACCATGTACGTCGACAACACCTACCGCCAGAAGGAGGCATACCTATCTACTGCCCATGAAATCAACCTGTTCAAATGGTGGGACGTCAATGTAGCAGCCGACGTCCGGTACAACGCCCTCGATGCGGACCTCGTGAATTTCGTGGAACCTTCGCGTTTCACCGGACTGGCCGCACTGGCCAGTTCGTTCAGGTTCGGAAAATTCCGTTTCCAAGGCAGCGTCCTGTACACCTTCGTAAACGATACCGCAGAAAAAGAGGGTGCGGCGGCAGGGAAAAAATCGGAGTTCACTCCCACCCTCGTCTTCAGCTACGCCCCTTTCGGCGACAAGGGGTTTTCGTTCCGGAGTTTCTACAAGCGGATCTTCCGGATGCCGACGCTGAACGACCTCTACTATACCTTCATCGGCAACAAGTACCTGAATCCGGAATACACCACCCAGTACGATCTCGGCTTCACGTATTCGAAAGGATACGGCGGAGATATTTTCAAGCATTTGGACGTAGCCGTGGATGGATATTTCAATAAGGTGAAAGACAAGATAATAGCGATGCCGGCCTCCAACCAGTTCCAGTGGACCATGGTCAATCTCGGTTATGTGGAGATACGGGGCACGGACGTCGCCGCGAGTTGCCGCCTCCAGTTCGGGGGATTGGGTGCAACCCTCCACCTGAACTACACCTTCCAGAAGGCGCAGGATTTCACCGATAAAAGCAGCAGCTACTACGGGGGGCAGATCCCCTATGTGCCCTGGGACAGCGGATCAGCCGTCCTGTCGGCCGAATACGGGTATTGGAGCTTAAATTACAGCTTTATATACACCGGAGAGCGTTACGACTCCTCCGCAAATATTCCGGAGAACTACGAACTGCCATGGTATACTAACGACATTTCAGTTTCGAGAACCGTGAATATCGGTCGTTCGGAACTATATGCCACACTGGAGGTCAACAACCTGCTGGACCAGCAATACGAGGTGGTGCAATGCTACCCGATGCCGGGAAGAAATTTCAAATTTATACTGAGCTTGCAATTCTGAAACAATGAAAAGATATGAAACGATACCATTGGTCGTGACGCTGCTGCTTGTAGCGGCATCCTGCAGGAAGGAGGAAACCATAGTGCCCTCCACTCCAACCCATGTGGCCGACAGTACGGCTTCCGGAGACATTAAGGGTTTTTTCCTGCTCAACGAAGGCAATATGGGCAGCAACAAGGCCACTCTCGACTACTTCGACTATGAAAGCAAGATTTACAAAAAGAACATATATGCCGAACGCAACCCTTACGTAGTAAAGGAACTGGGGGATGTGGGCAACGACATAGGCATTTACGGAAGCAAGCTGTATGCGGTGATCAACTGCTCTAACTTCGTGGAAGTGATGGATGCGGAAACGGCAAAGCATATAACCCAAATCTCCATACCGAATTGCAGATACATAACATTCCATGGAGACTACGCCTATGTGAGTTCCTACGCCGGACCCGTACTGATAGATCCGAACGCGAGGTTGGGATACGTAGCCAAAATTGATACTGCAACAATGACCGTCGTGGACACCTGTATAGTCGGTTACCAACCGGAGGAGATGGCCATCAGCGAAGGCAAGCTGTATGTCGCTAATTCAGGAGGTTACCGGGTACCGGACTACGACAGTACGGTTTCGGTCATAAGCCTGAATACCTTCAAGGTAATCAAGACGATCGGCGTGGCGATCAACCTGCATAGGATGGAAGTCGACGGCTACGGACAGATATGGGTGTCGTCGCGCGGGGACTACTACGACGTACCTTCGAAAACCTGTGTCATCGACTCCCGGACCGACGAAGTGACAGACAGGCTCGACCTGCCCAACAGCGGCATGGCGCTTTGCGGAGACTCGCTTTACGTCTATGGCGCGGAATGGAATTACGGCACGAAAAAGAACACCATAAGCTATGCTATAGTCGATGTCAGAAGCCACAAGGTACTCACCGACGACTTCATCACGGACGATACGAAAAGCAAGATAGAGATACCTTACGGCATAGCTGTCAATCCGGCCACCAGAGAGATCTTCGTAACGGATGCCAGAGACTACGTGACCCCAGGCAAATTGTACTGCCTAAATCCCGACGGTACCAGGAAATGGTCGGTCACGACAGGCGATATTCCGGCACATATCGTATTCACGACAAGGAAACTAAACTGACCTCTTTTTTCCTATCTTTGCAAGTATGAAAATAGTTTTTCTCGATGCCGGCACCATTGCCGGATGGATTTCCCTCTCCCCTATAAGGGAATTGGGCGAATGTAAGTTCTACGATTACACGGCACCGGAAGAGGTGAAGCCACGTATCGCCGGTTGCGACGTACTTATAATAAACAAGACCAAGATAGGCCCTGCCGAAATCGATGCCGCACCGAACCTGAAACTGATCGCAGAAGCAGCCACGGGAGTCGACAACGTGGATGTGAAATATGCCGCATCGAAGGGAATCCCGGTCAGGAATGTGGCCGGCTATTCCACCGAAAGCGTCGCGCAGATCACGTGGATGCACATACTCGACCTCGTATGCCATAGCGCATACTTCGACTGGTCCGTAAAATCGGGCAAATACGGCAACGGACACAGCTTCACGGATGTTTCCGTCGGTTATTACAACCTTCGCGGCAAAAAGCTGGGAATCGTCGGGCTCGGCCATATCGGAGGCCGCGTTGCCGAAATAGCCGGAGCCTTCGGAATGCTCATCAGTTACTTCCCTACTTCAGGCCTGGCCCACAGCGACAGGTACCCTGCGGTTCCCTTGGAACAGCTTCTGGCTGAAAACGACATCATAAGCATCCACTGTCCGTTGAATACCGGAACAAAGAACCTTATCACCTACAACGAACTGAAGCTGATGAAAAAAACGGGATACATAGTCAACATGGCAAGGGGAGCAGTGGTGAACGAAACCGACCTCGTCCGTGCCCTGAACGAGGGCCTTATCGCCGGTGCAGCGGCGGACGTCTATCTCGACGAGCCCATCCCGGCCTACCATCCATACTTCAACGTCAAGGACAAATACAAACTTATGCTGACTCCCCACGTCGGTTGTACCAGCGACGAATCCCTTACGACTCTCGTCGCAGGCATCGCCACCAACATAAGGACTTACTTCGCCGACGGGAAATAGACCCGCAACCTTTATTTATGCCTTCCCGCCAACTCGGTCTCGATATCGGCTAGCGAGCATCTCTGCTGTTCCAACAATACCAGAAGGTGGTAGACAAGATCCGACGCTTCGTAAATGAAACGGTCGCGATCGCCTGCGACGGCTTCCACGACTGTTTCGACCGCTTCCTCACCGACCTTTTGCGAACACCTCTTCACTCCCTGGCGGAAAAGCGACGCCGTATAGGATCCATCGGGCATCTTGGCATGACGGTCTTTTATGACCTCCTCCAATTCCCTTATGAAGCCCTCGTTCTCCGGGGTATCGAAACAGCTTACAGTACCCCTGTGACAGACCGGGCCGTCGGGAACGGCCTTTACCAGAAGCGTATCCGCATCGCAATCGGGGTATGCCGAGACGAGATGGAGAAAGTTCCCGCTCGTCTCTCCCTTGGTCCACAACTTCTTCCGGCTTCTGCTCCAAAAGGTGACGAGCCCGGTGGAGAGCGTCCTTTCGAACGCCTCGCGGTTCATATATCCCACCATAAGCACCTTTAGGGTGCGCGAATCCTGTATTACCGCGGGCAAAAGCCCGTCCGAATTCTTTTCAACGTTAAAATCCGAGTATTCCATATCTCAATTAAAATTTATCATCCTGAATTCTCACCTCTATGCCCATTCCCTTCAGTTCCCTTTTCAACTCCCCTATAGTTATTTCGCCGTAATGGAAAATGCTGGCCGCAAGGGCCGCATCCGCACGTCCGGCCGTAAGGACATCGGCGATGTCCCGGACCGAACCGGCACCGCCGGAAGCTATTACCGGAATCGACAACATCCCGGAAAGGCGGGCGTAAACATCGCACGGATAACCTTTTCGGGTACCGTCGTTATCCATCGACGTGAAGAGGATCTCCCCCGCCCCTCGTTCTCCGGCCTCCCTGGCCCATGCGAACAGCTCCCTGTCGGTAAGATCCCTTCCGCCCTTGACGGTACACATCCATTCCCCGCCGCACCGCTTGGCATCGACGGCCACGGTGACGAACTGGCTGCCGTATTTCGCCGCCAACCTGTCTATCAGGCCCGGATCGGCTATCGCGGCCGAATTTACGGTCACCTTGTCCGCTCCGGAATCCAGCAGGCGGGCGGCATCATCCATCGACCTTATGCCTCCTCCTACGGTGAAAGGTATGTCTATGCTCTCCGCTATACGGGAGACGAGGCCCGTGAACGTGCTCCTTCCCTCGACGGTAGCGCTTATGTCCAGATAGACCAGTTCGTCGGCTCCCTCGCGGGCATATTTCAGGCCGAGTTCCACCGGATCCCCCACGTCGGAAAGTCCGACGAAGTGTACCCCCTTGACGGTCCTTCCGTCAAGGACATCCAGGCACGGTATTATCCTCTTTGCTATCATTTCACAATCCTGTTTAATGAACCGAGTTCTTCAAGCGTCATGCGGCCTTCGTAATAAGCCTTGCCGACTATCACGCGATCGAGGCCGGCGGCATCCAGCGCCTTTATGTCATCAATTGACGCTACACCTCCGCTGGCCGTCACCTCCAGATCGGGATACCTTCCTTTCAGGGAAGCATAGAAGCCGGCGTCCACGCCGGAGAGCATACCGTCACGTGAAATATCCGTAACTATCACGCGTTTCAATCCCTTGCCGAGGAATCCCCCTATCAGTCCGTCGCAATCCATTGCGCTCGAGCCGGTCCATCCGTTTATGGAAACGGATCCTCCCCGCAAATCGGCACCGAGGATCACCCTTTCCCCTCCGAACCTTTCGAGCCACGATGCGAAAACGTCGGGTCCGGTCACGGCAATGCTTCCGCAAACGACCGACGACGCACCGGCATCGAACGCAGCCGAAAGGGCAGCCTCGGATTTGATTCCTCCTCCAAGTTCGATGCTTATCCCTTCCATCTCCGACATCCTGCGTACCGGATCCAGATTCCGCGGGAAGCTGGCCTTCGCCCCGTCCAGATCGACCACATGCAGCTCCCCGAAACCGGCTGCGAGGAAGGTGCGCGCCAAGGCGACCGGATCGGAATCATAGACCTTCGCGGAAGAATACTCCCCCTGCGAAAGCCTGACGCAACGTCCTCCGATCATGTCTATCGCCGGAATTACCTTGATCATAGCTCGAGATAATTTTTAAGGAGTTTAGCACCGGCTGCGCCGCTTTTTTCAGGATGGAACTGCACTCCGAAGCGGCGACCGCTCTGCAGTGCAGCGCTGAAATCTCCGCCGTGGCATGTGGCCGCCGCCGTATCATCGCAAATGCCTGCGGCATAGGAATGGACGAAATAAAAATAGGTCCCTTCAGGAATGCCCTTGAAAAGAGGGGATTTCAGGGAAGTCACCCTGTTCCATCCGACATGGGGAACCTTTATCCCCTCCCCGGGAGAGGATTGCAGCCTTCTGACGCGCGACCTGAAAATCCCGAGGCATTCCGTATTCCCCTCTTCGCTGGAAAGGCACATGAGCTGCATGCCGATGCATATCCCGAGCACGGGTTGTTTCAAATTCATGATGCAGGGAACCAGGCCCGTCTCTTCCAAAGCCTTCATCGCGGAAGAAGCCTCCCCGACCCCGGGCATCAGCACCTTGTCCGACCTTTCTATGACAGTCCGATCGGAAGTCAGGACAAATTCCGCCCCGAGCCTCTTCAGGGCATTGCAAACCGAATCGAGGTTCCCTGTCTTATAATCTATAATGGCAACCATACCTGCATATTATAAAGTCCCTTTCGAAGACGGTACGTCATAGTTCCAGGCATCCCGCCTTACGGCGGCACGAAGGGCCTTTGCGAAAGCCTTGAAGACCGATTCCGCAAGATGGTGATTGTTTTCGCCCGACGCCTTCACGTGAAGGTTGCATTTCATGGCCTCGCACATCGACTTGAAGAAATGGCGGAACATCTCGGTAGGCACGTCGCCCAAATATTCCCTGGTGAACGGCACATCCCACTCGAAATCTATCCTGCCTCCCAGATCCATCAGGACGGAGGCTTCGCAATCGTCCATGGGAAGGACGAAGCCGTAACGTTCGATGCCCCTCTTGTCTCCGAGAGCCTTTCCTATCGCCTCCCCCAGCGCTATGCCCACATCCTCTACGGTATGGTGCTCGTCGACATCGAGATCCCCGGCGGCCTTGACCTTCAATGCAACGCCAGAATGGCGGGGAATCTGGTCAAGCATGTGATCGAAGAACTTGAGCCCTGTGTCGGACGAACTTTCGAACCCCCCGTCGAGGCAGATCCTGACATAGACGTCCGTCTCCCCCGTCTTGCGACGCACTTCCGCCCAACGGGAAAATCCCGCAGGCAAACCTTCCGCCTCCGGCACCGTTCCGCCGGAGCCGAGGATCCCGGCAAATGCGGCCAACAGGGCGTCGTTCTCGGCCGGCGTACCTATAGTCACCCTGAGACAACCGGCACAGCCCGGCATGTTCGAGCGATTGCGGACGATGATCCCCCTCTCCAGCAACTTGCCATACATTACATCGGCATCTGGAACCTTTACCAGAAGGAAGTTGGCGTCGCTCGGATAGACGAACAGTCCCGGAATGGCCGAAAGCGCGTCGGAGACGCGCGCACGTTCCGAAAGGGTTATCCTCACTTTCGCAGCCACATCGGCGGAAAGTGCGGCATCCGCCGCCCTCATCGAAACCACGTCCACGTTGTACGGATACTTGACCTTGGAAAAATAGCCGATTATCTGCCGAGAGGCGAAAGCCATCCCCAAGCGGAGCCCGGCCGCCCCCCAAGCCTTGGAGAAGGTCTGAAGAATAATAAGATTCGGATACCGGTCCAGTTCAGGCAACATCGAAGGCACGGAGGAAAAATCGATGTAGGCTTCATCGAGCACGACGATGCCTTCGAATTTCTGCAGTATATCCTCCACCTGGGAATTGGGCAAAGCCCTCGCACTCGGATTATTCGGGGAACAGAGAAAAATGAGCCTCGTCCCGGCATCGCATTTCGACAGCAGTTTCCCGGTATCGAGCGAAAAATCTTCGTTCAAAAGGACCTGCCTGAACTCCACATCGTTTATTCCAGCAGCCACCCCGTACATCCCATAGGTAGGTGCCATGGCGACCGCATTATTAACACGCGGCTCGCAGAAAATCCTGTAACAAAGGTCTATCGCCTCGTCGCTGCCGTTCCCGATGAAGATGTTTTCGACGGGGACTCCCTTTATCGCCGCCACCTTCCCCTTCAGGGATTTCTGGGCCGGGTCCGGATAACGGTTGAACCCGTTGTCGAACGGGCTTTCGTTCGCATCCAGGAAAATTCCCACCTGCCCTCCATACTCGTCACGTGCAGTAGAATAAGGTTCCAGCCCGAGGATATTCTTCCGTATCAATTTATATATGTCCATTTCCTTGAATTTTTATTTTTTTCCAGCCAACCTGACCCTTACCGCATTGGCATGGGCGTCGAGCCCTTCGGCTTCGGCCATGGCGATTATGGTATCCGAAAGAGAACGGAGGCCGTCCACGGTAAGATCCTGTACGGTCATCTTCCTGCAGAAACTGTCGACGTTCACTCCCGAAAACGAACGCGCCCATCCCGAAGTAGGAAGCGTATGGTTCGTGCCGGAAGCATAATCGCCTGCACTTTCGCACGAGTAATTGCCGAGAAAGACGCTGCCGGCACAGGTGATCCTTTCGGCTGCGCCGTAAGGGTCGGCCAAAGCCAATATCAGGTGCTCCGGAGCGTAAAAGTTAGCAAAGTTCAGCATCTCACCGCGTTCGGGGAGAACCACGATGCGGCTGTTGTCCAATGCTCCTGAAACGGCGTCGCTCCTCTTCAGGGCAGCTTTCCCATTCTCGATGCAGGCGCCGACCTTTTCGGCCACCTCCGCCGAATCGCATACCAGCATCACCTGGCTGTCGCGGCCATGTTCCGCCTGGGAAAGCAGGTCGGCAGCCACATATTCCGGAATCGAGGTCCCATCCGCCAATACCATCACCTCCGAAGGGCCGGCAAGCATGTCTATCGAAACGCTTTCCATGGAAACCAGCCTCTTGGCCTCCATCACATAACGGTTGCCCGGTCCGAAGATCTTGTCTACCTTCGGAACCGACTCCGTACCGTAAGCCATGGCGGCTATAGCCTGTGCGCCGCCTATCTTGTAAATTTTCCTAACTCCGCATAAAGATGCGGCGTACAGGACTGCATCGTTCACACGGCCGTCCTTCCCGCAAGGTGTGCAAAGCTCCACCATGGGGCAACCGGCTACCTTCGCCGGGATGGCCAGCATCAGGACGGTGGAGAACAGGGGTGCGGTGCCCCCGGGTATGTACAGCCCCACCCTGCCGATCGGAACCTCACGTTGGATGCATCTCACGCCGGGAACAGTCTCCACGACGATTTCACCGCACTTCTGGGCTTCGTGAAACTTTCTGATATTCTCCGCAGCAATGCCTATGGCACGCTTGAGACGCTCCGGTACAGCCGCAGAAGCTTCCCGTATTTCATCGCCTGTCACTTCGAACGAATCCAGATCGACCCCGTCCACTGACATTGAGATCTCCTTCAAGGCGTAGTCGCCTTTGATACGTACGGAAGAAAGTATACCGGTGACCTTACGTCGTATGTCGCCGGCATCGGAAGTCGCCCTTTCGCAAATCGTCTTCCACTCAGAGGGCATGGGATTGAAATATGTCTTCATCATTTGATTATTTTTTCGAGATCCAAGACGAGGATGCCCTCGGCCCCTATCTTTTTCAATTGGTCCACCTTGTCCCAAAGATCCTTTCCGCTTACGACCGAATGTAGAGAAGACCATCCCTTCAAGGCGAGGGGCATTACGGTGGGACTCCGCATCGCGGGTATGATCCTTATGGCCTCATCAACCGCCGATGTCGGTATGTTCATCAGCAGATATTTCTTCCCTCCTGCATCGATTATCGACTGGAAACGAAACTTCAACTGCTCAAGAATGGCACGGTTCGCCGCCGAGATACCGGGATTGGAAATCAGGACAGCCTGGGATTCCAGCACTGTCTCGACCTCCTGCAACGAATTCTGGGCAAGCGTGCCACCGGAAGAGACGATATCGAAAATGCCGTCCGCCACGCCGATCGAAGGCGCTATCTCGACGGAACCGGCGATCTCATGTATTTCCGAATTTATTCCATTGTCGGCAAGCCATTTGCCAAGGATATTCGGATACGACGTAGCTATTTTACGTCCGTTAAAATACTCAGGCCCCGTATAGGTCTCCGATTTCGGGATCGCAAGCGATACCCTGCATTGGCCGAAGCAAAGTTCCTGCTCCACATTCACGGCAAAACCGCGTTCGGCCACCTCGTTGTAGCCTACTATCCCTATGTCGGCGGCACCGCTGGATACCGTCTGAGGTATGTCGTCGTCACGCAGGTACAGGACCTCGAGCGGGAAATCCGGCGACTTCGCAAGGTATTTGCGTTTAGTGGTGTCGATGTCCATACCGACGCTGTTCAAAAGTGACAGGGATGATTCGTTCAGCCTCCCTTTGGCCTGGATTGCTATTCTGATCATATATGCATAAAAAAAGAAAGAGGCTCGCCCCTGCGGGGTAAGCCTCTTTCAAGTTAATATATAGCACTGAAGATCTACCCCTTGGATATCAAGCGGTGATGATGGTGCTCTATGTTTGACAAAAATCTCATTTCTTCGACGCAAAAGTACGTTTTTTTCGCAATGATGGTTCTTTTTTTTGCAATATCGGCGGGGAAAAATCAGATCTTGCCTTCAAAGTAATCCGAATATGCCTGTAAATCAAGCAATCCATGACCGGAAAGATTGAACAGGATAGTTTTGGATTTCCCCTCTTCCTTGCATTTCAAAGCTTCGCGAACCGCCACCGCTATGGCGTGGGTGCTTTCCGGAGCCGGGATTATGCCTTCGGTCCGGGCGAAAAGCGTACCGACATCGAAACATTCGTGCTGGTCAATGTCAACCGCACGCATGACCTTGTCCTTCAATAGCTGGCTCATAATGGCACCGGCGCCATGGTAACGGAGCCCTCCGGCATGGATCGGAGCCGGTACATAGTCGTTGCCGAGCGTATACATCGGGATCAGCGGGGTCATGCCGGCCGAATCCCCGAAGTCATAGCGGAAGGTACCCTGGGTGAGTTTCGGACAACCGGTACTTTCGGCAGCGATAAAGTCGTAATTGCATTCGCCCGCCAGCTGGTGGCGCAGGAAAGGAAGCATAAGCCCGCCGAAGTTGCTGCCGCCACCAAAGCATCCGATGACTATGTCGGGTTTCTCGCCAGCCATCTCCATCTGTTTTTCGGCCTCCTGTCCGACTACGGTCTGGTGAAGCATCACGAAATTGAGGACGCTGCCTAGGGTATATTTGGTCTCAGGTTGCGACACCGCCCTTTCGATGGCCTCGGAAATCGCCATTCCGAGAGTTCCCGGGGTATCCGGATCAGCCGCGAGGAACTTGCGCCCGGCCTCGGTCGTATTCGACGGGGAAGAATGGACCGTTGCCCCATAGGTCTGCATAACGCATTTGCGGTAAGGCTTCTGGTCGTAGCTTACCCGTACCATATATACCTCCATATTGAGTCCGAAGTGCTTGGCCGCAAGCGCTATGGCGGAGCCCCACTGCCCAGCCCCAGTCTCGGTGGTCAGGCTCTTGACACCCTGCTTCTTGTTGTAATATGCCTGGGCCAATGCGGAATTCAGCTTGTGGGATCCCACCGGGGAGACGCTTTCGTTCTTGAAGAAAATCTTGGCAGGAGTATCCAGGGCCTTTTCAAGCCCTGTCGCATGCACTAGCGGCGTAGGACGGTAAATCTTGTAAAGGTCCCTTACTTCGTCCGGGATGTCGATGAACTGTTCGGTGGCAAATTCCTGTTTGCACAGACCCTCCGCGAATATCGGTTCTAGATCCTTGGGGGTCATGGGCTGCTTCGTCGCCGGATTCAGCAGGGGCATTATCTTCAAATCGTGAAGTACGTTGTAATACTGGGTAGGAATTTCTCTTTCGGTGAGAAGGAAACGTTTTGTTGCTTTCATAATCTTAAATATTTTGATTGTTGTTTGATTTTATTTGCGGTATAAAACGAAAAAACCCCTTGCGTGCGTACGCAAGGGGCATTAATAGTTAATAATATGATTAGTCTATTCCATAAGCCAGGCGCCGCAACGGTTTACATCGTTGTGCCACCACCAAGCGCTTATGTTAGACATTCTTTTCATTTCTTCACTGCAAAGATGAGTATTTTTTCCTTCCGTTGTTCCACTTCCCGAAAAAAAACCTTAAGGTTTCATAAGGAATTCATTGATTATGCTGTCGACTTCGGCGAAGCAGATTTCCAGATTGTCGTTCACCACAGTGCAATCGAACTTGTTCGCAAAACGCACTTCCACACGGGCTTTCCTGACCCTCTCCTCGATCGCCTCGGGGGAATCGGTACCGCGACCCTCCAGCCTTTCCTTCAGAGCCTTGATGCTTGGGGCCTTTATGAAGATCGACAGGGCTTTGTCCTTGAATATTTTCTTAAGGTTGATGCCCCCCCTGACATCCACATCGAACAATATTACGTTTCCCTTGCTCCAGATGCGTTTTTCCTCGCTCCTGAGGGTCCCGTAAAAACTGCCAGGATAAACCTCCTGATACTCGACGAAATCCCCATTACTTATCCTTTTCCTGAATTCGTCGGCCGTAATGAAATAGTACTCCTTCCCGTTTCTTTCTTTTCCACGGGGCGCACGAGAAGTGGCGGAAATGGAAAACTCCATTTTCGGGAACACTTCTAGAAGATGATTTACAACCGTACTCTTGCCCGAACCAGACGGGGCAGAGACTATAATTACCTTTTCTTTCATAAAAAATAGCTGTTTCTTCTACAAAATTACCTATTTTTGCCGAAACAAACACAAAATAGATTATGGTTTCTTATAAAGATCTTGGCCTTGTCAATTCTCGCGAATTGTTCAAAAAGGCCGTAACCGGCGGATATGCCATACCTGCCTTCAACTTTAACAACATGGAACAGATGCAAGCCATCATCCAGGCATGTGTCGAAACAAAGTCTCCCGTTATTCTCCAGGTTTCCAGCGGAGCACGCAAATATGCAAACCAAACCATCCTCCGCTACATGGCGGAAGGAGGAGTCAAATATGCAGCCGAATTGGGGTATCCTATCCCTATCGTACTGCATCTCGACCACGGCGATTCGTTCGAACTATGCAAGAGTTGCATAGAATTCGGCTTTTCGTCCGTAATGATCGACGGGAGCAAACTTCCGTACGACGAGAACGTAAGGCTCACCAAACAGGTAGTCGATTATGCGCACCAATATGACGTTACAGTAGAAGGCGAACTCGGGGTACTCGCCGGAGTAGAAGACGACGTACACTCCGAAACACAGCAGTACACACGTCCGGAAGAGGTTCAGGACTTCGTAGGGAAGACAGGCGTCGATTCTCTAGCCATCGCTATCGGAACTTCACACGGAGCATATAAATTCAAACCGGGCCAGAAACCGGAAATCCGTCTCGACATCCTCCACGAAATCGAGAAAAAACTTCCCGGATTCCCTATCGTCCTCCACGGATCATCGAGCGTTCCGCAGGATATCGTTGCCGAAATAAACCAGTACGGTGGAAAACTCAAGGCCGCCATCGGCATACCAGAAGACCAGCTGCGCGAAGCTGCGAAGAGCGCCGTCTGCAAGATAAACATTGACAGCGACAGCCGTCTCGCCATGACGGCGGCCATACGCAAGGTGTTCGTCGAACATCCGGAAGAATTCGATCCGCGCAAATACCTCGGGCCTGCACGCGACAAGATGAAGGAACTTTACATTCACAAAGTAGTTAACGTTCTCGGGTCTAACGACAAGGCTTAATAAGCCTGCCGTCAGTTGAAATATCTGGAGACCGGTTGGATAAATTTCAGCCGGTCTCCTTATTTTATATTGACATATGTAAACAAACCCAAAAGATTCTAGGGATTCGACCGGATCAGATGCGGCGGAGCGAACGGAACGAAACCGGAGTTATCCAAAGCCGCCGTATTGGACGAAAACGATGTCGCGGCGGAGCGGTTGATAGCATCGTAAGAAACGAAATTCTCGTAGTCATATGTCCAACTGCTATATGCCCTGCCCATTATCTGTTTATAAATTGATTCCCTGCTCGGAGCGTTGAATCCCCCGGTATTGTTTACCATTATCGAACTGTTCCTCGATCGGTATGCTCCTGTCGGATATGTGCAAGCCCCCTCGTAAACCCCCAAATTCTCACTGTCGTATCTAGAATCGCTCAGGAATCTAGACCACAGGACAGAATTTTCGTCGGAGGTGAAATCGACATTCTGAAAGAAGCCGTATCCCTGCCACTGTTTTTCTTCGCTGATCTCGTACTGGGGCATGGTACCGTTGTTTACATAGTAATATTCGTCGGCCAGCAGGCCGAAACCGTGTCCTCCTGCCTCGTGATTCAGAACCTGACGGAACCTCGACGAAGTGACGTTGTCTATTATCGGGCACATCGCCACACAATATGCGTTGCTCCACATCCAGCATGTGCCGGCATAAGTGGAAGTATTCATGAGTACGATCACGAGAAGGTTCCCATCGTCCGGATCCATTCCGCTGACTTTTTGGGTATATGTTTTTATTGCGGCGCAATTGTCGCTGGTCGTGATCGCAGTCGAATTCCCTGGATCTTCGATATATGTGTGCAGCTTGGTGGTGCTGCCACTCGAACTTATGCCCGACGACGACGATACGACTTCGACGCGATAGACATCGAACAGATACCGATATGTGGCATAAGGCTCGACGGAAAAGAAATTGTCGACGGCCTTGTCGGCATCGGTATCGAATTCTCCCGACTCTATTTCACTCAGATCGAAACCGTCGCCCATTATTATCATTGGGATCCCATTCCCGGCAGTATGGGTCTGAAGTTGCAATACGGTTCCGTCCGCATTGTCAATAACTGTTCCAGGTCCCGACTGGGAAACGGTTACCGTGAAGGTAAGCTGGGTGTTGCTTGCACTTCGAAAAGTGACTATAGCCGAACGGCCTGAATTGGAGTCGTCTGAAGCGACGACCAAAGTCTGGTAATAAGTTTCGTCCTTGCCTGTCCTGCCGGCAGCCGTGATCCAGTTTACAGACGAAGGTATCCCCACGATAAAGCCGTCGTTGGTCAAAAGTTTTACATATATATTTCCTCCGGCTGACGATATCGATACGGAACTGGAGGAAGCAAGGGTTAGATAGGCTTCTTCCCCGTCCTGAGTAACGGTAACCGTGTCACTCACATCCTCATCATGAACGCTCCGGAACACTACCTCCGCCGAACGTTGCCCGACGGAAGAATTCCCTGCAACCGTCAGGGACTGTGCATATGAAAATCCGTCCTGTACCTTATCCCCAACCGTAATCCAATCGGCATCTGCAGGTATTTCCACATTATAGTCGTCATTGCAGGAAAGGTTAACGATGGTATCGCAACCAGCAACTCCGACATTTATTTCGTTTCCTGAAACTACTACAAGGGAAACATCTTCACCAGTCTGTACCACACCGACGGTCAGCTGTTTCGAGCCGTCGCCGGAAACCACCGTCAGAACGGCTTCCCGTGCTACAACGGACGTATTCGCAGTTGCCGTAACGGTCGTGCCGTACTCCGTAAGCCCGTTTTCGAGCGATGAAACGGCCACGGTTTCACCTACGGCGAGCCAATCCGAACCTTCGCCGACGCTTACGGACGAACCTACGTTCGAAAGCGTCTTCAATTCGGCCGTACCGCCGGCCGCAGTGAAATAGATCCGGCTGCTGTCCGTCTCCATATCGTCGAGCCGGATCTGGTTCACCCTCAAAGTATCCGAATGCGAGCCGTCTGCGGCATTGAAAAATATATATGCCGCACGCTCCTTGTAAAGCGGATTCGCTTCGACGGCAAAGAAATGCTGTCCGGTCGCCAGTCCCTTGGACTTCACTTCATTGATCCAACAGGCACCACTTTCAATCTCGACTTCATATTCAAAGTTCGATGTCACTTCCGCATCGAAAGTGCCGCCCTCCTGCCCGACGGTGATTTCCTTGGGCGTAACCGATAAATACGGATTCATACCCTGTATTACGGTAAGCGTATCATACAGCCCGTCAGCATCATCTAAGAAAACCACCTTTGCCACCCGGCTGTCATAATCCGGGTTGGAACCGGCCAGGAAAGAATAATCGTCGTCCGCAAGTCCCTTCGAATCCACTTCCTGCAACCAATCCGAACCTTCGGCTATCCGCATTTCGTACCCTACGTTCGAGGTAATCTTGACATTCACAAGGCCACCTTCATATGTCAACTCAACTCTGTGCGGATCTATCGACAGCATCTTGATTCCGTCCTGTACCACATTTACCGTGTCCGAGATCGGGTCTGATCCGGAAGACTTGAAGATTATCAACGCCTCGCGGCCGTCGTATCCGGTATTTTCGTAGGCTTCGAACTGGAATGTGCCGGCGATAAGGGATTTGGCATCCAGGGGATGGAGCCATTTTACGCCTCCTGCGACTTCGCAGGTATAATCGACATTGGACCGGACTTCTATTTCGAACGTGTCTCCCGCTTGAGGTACATCGACTTCCTTGACCGATAGCTGAATGGCATCGTTCTGCAGTTGGGTGACGACTATCTCGTCGGAGACTTCCAGTCCCTCCGTGCCGTAGCCGGACGACTCGGCCGTAACCTTCAGGACCGCACTGCGCTCTCCGTAAGTATCGTTGGGGTCGGCCTGCAAATAAATCTTGTCGGCACGCACGGCCTTGGTATCAGCTATCTTCAGCCATGAAGGGGAATCAACGAGCTGCGCCGTATATTCCATATTGGACTTCACATTGATTTCCACCGTACCTCCATCCGCCCCGACGGTGTCGGCAGGATCAAGGATAAGCTTGTCCACCTGAGACTGATAGACGAACAGGGTATCCGAAACACCGCCGGCCGCATCGCTGAAAACCACTATGCCGGAGCGGTTGCCGTCCTCCGTTCCGGGCGCTACCGAGAAACTCTCCTCGCTTGCCGCCAAGCCCTTGCTTCCCACCCTGCTTATCCACTCCGAAGAACCTTCCGGGATCGTGACTTCGTAATCCACGTCGTATTGCAAGGCAACCGTGAAATCGCCCCCATCCGAACCCATTTCGATCCGGTCTTTCTGCAGGATTATCGCATCCTTCTGCTTCTGAGTCACCGTCACGACAGAACTTTTTTCACCCACCGTGAACGTTATATAGGCGTTACGCTCGTCGTAATCCGGATTGTCCTCCGTGGCCTTAACCGTCACTTCGCAAGTGCCGGCCTGCCCGCTGGAAGGGGATATTTCGAGCCAACTTACAGACTGTTTCGTATCGGAAGCCGTCAGCGACCATGCTTCGGCGGCTTCTATCGTCAACGTCGTGCTGCTTCCGGCCGAAGAAGCCACGGTAATGTCGGAAAGGGAAGTTTCCAATCCAGTTCCGTTCTGCGTGATTTCCGTATTATCGACCCTGTCCTCACTTGTGACGGTTATGGTGGCGGTACGGTCGTTGACATCCGTATTTTCGGTGCATTCACAGCTTATGTTGAATGTGCCGGCTTCGCCCGAGGACGGACTTACCGTAAGCCATGAGGCACTGCTGGAAGCGATCCAGGGCTTGTTGGATTCGACGGTCAGCAGGACCTTGCTGGAAGAAGAGTTGCTCAAGGTGGTAACCAACGCCTCGACGTTCAAAACGGTTTCCCTGACACATCCCGCAAGTACGAGGAACATAGCCAAAGAGAGAAAGAATCGGGAATGGGATTTCATGGCATTATGTATTATCTCCAACGATATATGCTGCCGTTAAGAGGCAATTTGCCTGTTTCCCCGATTTTTCTATATTCATTCCACCAATCCTCATACAACTCTCTCGCTTCCAATATTTCCTTCCCGGAAAGCCGGTAATCCGGATCTTTGCCGCTTTCTACGAGGACAGGCGTCAGTGACGGGCACTCATTCCTTATGGTTCCTTCGGCACACCAAAGAAGATATTCGCCCATCATCATGCAAGATTTCCCCTCGACAACCCTGTAAGGGGGAATCGACGAAATGGGATTCACGGGGAACCTGTCACACGGGCAAACCAGAGAGGTGTCTTCGGCAAAATCTATCAACTCGGGAATCTGCCGTTCATTGAACTCCGGCATCAAGGTCCAGAGCCTTTCTCCGTTCTCGCCATAATGGTATTGGTCGTATGTGCCATTTCTGAGCTCTCGGACGAATCTTCCCACATCCGGGTTTTCGACATCGAAATAACGCCCTTCACATCCACAGCACGACATGACAAAAAAGACACCTAGGAAAAAAATCGGGTTTTTCATGGCTTTACGTCGTTTAAATCGTGAAATCCTTCAAATATATGAAATTATTGGATTAAAAAAGCAAAAGGCAGCTTGGTGAAGTGAATACTGCTCCCCCAGCCGGCAATAATTTCACCATAGGTGTGATTCAGCCACCGCAATTCACCGTAGGTAACACTTTTCATCAAGCTTTTCATCAAGCTTTTCATCGTAGGTAAATCTGGCACTGCTATTGACAATCAATAAATTAGCCTTGCTAGAAACCGGATGTCGATCATCTGGCGCTTGGACCGGCCTCAGAAATCGGCCCACTAGACACCTCTGAGGCCTCTTTACCCAATTTACCTACGGTGAGAACTGTTCCGAAGATAGAAAGTCGTTCCGGGAGACAGTGAACTGTTCCAGAGATAGAAAGCTGTTCCGGAAATGGGAGGACTTTTTTTATCGTAGGTAAATCTGGCACTGCTATTGACAATCAATAAATTAGCCTTGCTAGAAACCGGATGTCGATC
>JALCST010000014.1 GCA_022653675.1 Bacteroidales bacterium
GTCCTTCACAGTAGGACACTATCTCCGCTACTTCTTCTTCTGTCATCATACTCTTTCGTGTGTTGGTATGACGCAAAGCTAATACCTTTCATCCTGCCTCAAAAGACGCACTTGGTCGGAGGCTTACAATTATCTTGTGTTCTTTACTTAATTTTTCACTCTGTTTTTCAAGTTTTCTGCTATCTGATGTCAAAGCACTGAAGAGATTTGCTATTGCAGCATCTTGAGATCTCTGAGTGGATTTCAGATCAGCCGAAAGGGATGCCAATACTTGATTTTGTTGTAAGCCACCGAAAAACCGCGTATTTCAACGGCCAAAAAGCTGGAATACCTTAGCGGCCAAAAAAGGAGATAATGTTATCAAAAGAAGAAGTGATCGGTATCGTGACATATTGCAGGGAAGAGGGAAAGACATACAAGGATCGATGTGCCGAGGTTGGGATACCGTTGTGGAAGTTCTACGATTCGAAAAGGCGTTACAGGAAAGAGGAAGCGGAGAGCGGGGATAGAGGGGAATTTGTCCAGTTGAGAGGCGGCGGGCCATTTCAGTCGGGGAATCTTAGGGGTATCGAAGGGAAGACGATAAAGGGTCCCGGGAAAAACGACGGAACGCAGAGCGGGTTTATGAGTGTTGAGATGCAGACACAGGGAGGGACTATTCTGCGAATATACGGAGAGATGACGCCGGCACTGTTGCGGGAGATAGTCCAAACGTTGTAGGTATGTTCTGTTTGAACGAGAGCCAGCGTTACTGGCTTTGGACGGAGCCTACGGATATGCGGAAGAGCTTCCATTCCCTTTCGGGCATAGTGAACGACAGGATGGGACGGGAGGCATCGAGCGGGGATGTGTACGTGTTCATCAACAGATCCAGGAATCGTATCAAGCTGCTGCATTGGGAATCGGGGGGCATGGTCCTGTATTCGAAGATGCTCGAGGCTGGGACGTTCGGGACACCTGTGGATCTTTCGTCGGACGGCAGCATGTCATGGCGGGAACTGGTGATGATGGTGGAAGGGATCATGGAAAATCCGAGAGGCAGGAGACGTCGTCTGGAAAGTCTGAAAGGGCTTCGGAGAGGATAAGGAAGTATCGAAAAAAAAGTCATGAAAAGTGCCCCACAGGCTTGTGGGAGTCACTTTTTCTTTGTATCTTAGCGTTTGGAAATCAGAAGAGAACAGATGCCGACCGCGATACACGAAACCGAACTTGAAGAGCTAATATCCCTTCGCAGCAATGTGGCTGATCTCGAAGCTAAGCTTCGTAGCAGGGATGACGAGCTTAAGAGTAAGGACGGCATAATCGAGAGCAAAGACTGTATAATCGAGAGTAAAGAGCGTCAAATCGCCAGTCTCAGCCGGGAACTCGACTGGCTCCGGAAGAAGGTCTTCGGAAAGATGACGGAGAAGCGTCATCTGCCTCTGGACCCTTCCGTTCTGAACGAACCCACTCTTTTTCCGGACGAGATGAGCGAAGAAGAGAAGGCGGCATTGTCTGTCGAGGTGAAGAAAAGCGAGGAGACCTTAACCAGGAGCATCACCGTCAGGGAAAAGCCGTCGAGAAAGCCGCTCGACACCACCAAGCTTCCCGTAAAGGAAACACATATCTATCCGGAAGGCACTACCGATGAGGACGGCAACCTCAAAGCCGAATATGTCGAGATCGGGACTGAAGAGACCAATCGCATAGAGAGGATACCGGCCAGGGTATTCGTCGACAGGATCATCCGGCATAAAGTCATTTCGAGAGCGGAGATCGGGCAAAAGTATCCTGAGGAAAGGACAATTCTGACGGCTCCCCTTCCCCTGTTTCCGACAGGCAGGGGGATGGCGGGAGCGTCGGTGCTGACCGATATCATACTTGGGAAGTTCATGTATCACCTTCCGTTTTACAGGATCATAAACCGGTACAAGGAATATGGCATCACGATAAGCGATTCCACTATGGGAGGGTGGTACGAGGCGGCGGTGGAGCAGTTGAAACTGCTGTACGACCTTGAGCGACGACGGGTGATGGAGAGCGAATACATACAGGTGGACGAGAGTGTCATACCGGTAATAGACAATGAGAAGCACAAGGCGCGTAAGGGATACCTGTGGTGCGTGAGGGACGCTATCGGGGGAGCGCTGTACTTCTACTACGATCTCGGTTCGCGATCCTCGCGTGTTGCGAAGATCCTTCTTGACGGATACGAAGGGGCAGTTCAGACAGATGGCTACGAGGCCTATGACCAGTTCGAGAAAGCGAAAGGCATCAGGCTGCTTGGCTGCTGGGCACATGCAAGGAGGAAGTTCGTCGAAGCGTTGGAAGAGGACCGTAAGCGAGCTACGGAAGCCATAGTACAGATCAAGTTGCTGTATAAAGTCGAGAGCGATGCCGATGACGAAGGCCTGACTGCGGAACAGCGAGCGGAAAAGCGTCAAAAGGAATCATATCCCATCCTGCAGACATTCGAGAAATGGCTTCGGGACAACTATCCTAAGGTTCTTCCCCAAAGCAGGACAGGCAAAGCCATCGGGTACACTTATTCCCTCATGGATCGTCTGGCCCGATACGTGACCGACGGAAGGTTCAATATCGACAACAATCTCATAGAAAACGCCATCAGGCCTCTGGCCATAGGGCGCAAGAACTACCTGTTCTGCGGTAATGACGCGGCGGCATATCGTGCAGCCATCGTCTACTCTCTCATCGGTTGCTGCAAGGCTGCCGGTGCGGATCCGAGAGAATGGATGGAGGATGTCCTTAGAAAGATACCCTACTACCGGCGTGACGGCAGGGATCTCGCCGAACTTCTGCCCGCAGCATGGGCTGCCGCTTCGCACGAATAGCACAAACTTGATCCTACTTTGCCCTATTACGACCTACTCGTAACTATTAGTTCCCGCTCGGTACTAAGTGGAACTTAATTGAACAATACGTGGTTCTTCGGTTGCTTACAATTAATCATTTAAGTTTCTTAATAATAACTCGTTAAATTTAAATGTCAAAGCCATGCAATAGAGCAGATACCTTACAGCATTATGATATTGCTATCGTGGTACTTATACTTCGATTGATATCACTGATCAATAAATCACACAAAACTCAAAATCGTGATTGTTTATCATACGTGAGCTTTCAATGAAAAATTAATCCTCTAAATTGTGGTGAGTAAATTCATAATACATTTGTTGCAACTCTTTAATAGTACTAATCCAAGTGACCCCTTCCCCATTTTAGGACCACGCATTAGTAGAGAAATCGAGGTTTTTGTTTCTTAATTTATATTCGTTTTCGACCTCCTGCGGTGTTCTGTCCTGTAAAGAACTGTGTGGCCGGAACTCGTTGTATTCTTTAATATACGACTCAATTTTACGCTCTGCGTCTTGCAAAGATAAGAACCAATTCGTATTTAAGCATTTGTCTCTGAAACTTCCGTTAAATGATTCATAGGAAAAATCCAACGTTACTTTGTGTTCCCACGCCCAGCGATCCAGTTCCCTGGAAATAGATTCCTTCCCTTTCAACGATTGTCCGACCGTGATCGCTATGCATTTGCGACTATAATTATCCACAATCGTCAATGCCCGGAATCTCTTCCCGTTGAATAATTGATCCGAAACAAAATCCATACTCCAATACTCGTTTATTCCCTTTATTTCTGTCCTTTCCAATCGTTGTGCTCCCGCTCGACTCTTTTTATGTCTTTTGGTCCTCAAATTCAATCCCTCCTGGCAATATATCCGGTATACCCTCTTGTGATTGACAGCCCAGCCCTCTCTTCGTAATAGTATGTATATACGCCAGAATCCGTATCTGACCCGGCTAATGGCTATATCTCACATCCACATTCTCAGTGCATTGTTATCTGTTCCATGTGCCTTATAGTAATACATAGATCTTGGAAAACCGACAAGACTGCAAATGTGTCTTATTGACACCCTGTAATCTTCATACAATGCCTCTACTGCCATTTTCTTTTGCTTTGATCTTAAAGCTTTTTTTTTAATACATCCTGCAGCATTTGCTTGTCCAGGGACAGTTCGGCAACGATTTGCTTCAGTTTGGCATTCTCCTCTTCCAATTGACGCAATTTCCTCAGTTCCGTTACGCCTAACCCGCCATATCTCTTCTTCCAGTTATAAAACGTCGCTTCCGATATCCCGGTCTTGCGACACACTTCTTCTACCCTTACCTCTGTTTCCGCCTGCTTTAATACGAATGCTATCTGACTCTCCGTAAACTTGCTTCTTTTCATCGGTCTTCTTTATTTTTTTAAAGTTATTATTTTTCCCCGATTACTCTACTTTTATTGGTCCGATTTATTGGGAGGAGGTCATATCTTTTCCATTACATCCAATAAATCTTCATACGACGTTACGTTCCAATATTTTACTTTACTGGTGGATGTCTCGTTGAAAAGCTTCTTGGCACATTTTATTTTGGCTTCTTCAACGCCACGCATGTCCAGGGAATTTAAGGAGCCTTTGGTTTCGGCAACGAAAAAGATATGTTTGACGGTGCCTTTATTGAATGCGATAGCCCAGTCGGGCGCGTAATTGCCAACAGGTGTCGGTATTTGAAATGAACGTGGGAGTTTGGCATATACGCAAACCTCTGTCGCCTCGTCAAGGCTTTCGGCGAATTTTTTCTCTGTACTTTCTTCTGCCAGTCCGTCTGTAAATACATAGTTCAGAATGCTCTTTTTCGCAGGATAAGCTTTCTCTATGGATTGCGAATGTTTTTCCTGTGTAAAAATAGCACTGTCGTATGTTTCATCCGATTGATTATAACCGATATGTTCAACAATCATGGTCGCTTTTTGCTCTTTGATTAGTTTGATAATCTTATGGATAAATTCCTCAGGATTATTTTTAAACATATAGAGTTTTGCTTTACCGATACCTTTGAGAATTTCGACGACCGTACGGCGGGTGATTGTTGTACCGCGGGAAATTTCACCGACGAGATCGTATTTTACAGTAGATGTGCAAACCGTTCCGAGTCTTTTTGTCGTTGAGCTCATATCGCCAAAAGAATCGACATTTTCCTGAGTTCCGGTAACCATAATATATTTCAGTTCCGTCACATAGAGATTCTTATTAATATTGTCGATGGCTTTCTTGATAAGTTCATCACTATTATAATGAACCGTATAGACATACTTGTGATTGATATTTTTCCATAACTCCTGGAACTCCTCTTTTTTGAAATTCTCATTCAGTTGATTATCTACAGGCGTCTCATGACCGTTTTCTATCATATCGTCAATGTTTATACTCGAATCGAAGATACTTTGCACAAGTTTATGAATACCTTCCGTCATGGGTTGTAACTTGGCAGATAATGGAAATAAAGTATGATTTTTCGCAGCATTTTTGTAATTGTCCGTTATCCGGCCGGTGTCGTCCACATATTCGTTTTCCCACAAATATGTATAAATAGCCGCAGCCTCCGGTTGGGTTATCGTATGTTTTTCACCGTTGATATCGACCATTTTACCCTCGAAATAGGCTTCATCGGCTTTAGTCGGCCGTTCGCGCAAGTCTTCCCGGGTTTCTTTTTGCAGGCTGTCCACAAAAGTACTGTAGCTTTCGTTGGCAACCACGGTTAGTTTGTTTATATCCTGCACATTTTCGCCAAGCGTTTCATAATCTATACGATTGCCTTGTTGGTCAACACATAAACGTAAACCGCGACCGACTTCCTGGCGTTTCGCTATGGCTGAATTGGCATGACGCAAGGTACAAATCTGAAAGATATTCGGATTATCCCACCCTTCCCGCAAAGCGGAATGCGAAAAAATAAAACGCACGGGTTCATCGAAACTGAGCAGACGTTCCTTATTCTTTAGAATCAGGTCGTAAGCCGAAATGTCATCCGAGATAGTCTCGCCGCGTTTCAGTTTGCTATCGACAGCATGCCCTTTTTTATCGATGGAGAAATATCCTTTGTGAACTTCCGATGCATTAAAGCGGCGAAGATAAGCCTGGTATTTGTCGTCGAACAACGAAATTTTTTCATTAAGGATATGGTTGTATTCTTCCTCGAATATTTTCCAAAATACGCCTTGTACAACATTGCCGTTCTCATCATAACTTTTATAATTGGCTACTTCGTCCACAAAGAATAACGACAACGTTTTGATGCCGCGTTCGAATAATGTACGTTCCTTTTCGAAATGAGAAGCAATCGTCTCCCTGATTTGAACACGTTGCATGGTAAGCTCGCTGCTGTCGCCGACCACTTCACCTTTGTGCAGCGTCAGTCCGTTTAAGAAGGTTACACTATTGTTGTATGGATTAATATCCGAAATTGTGCAGCCGTCGTACTCATGCAAGTCCGATTCGGTATAAAGATTGTCGCCGGTTTTGAATTTATGCGATTCATGGCGTATTCCACCTCCATGACTGATATCCAAATCAATCTTTACCATCGGTGCGGCATTTTTAGAAAGTATGAAACTGTCGAGATATAAATAACCCGTACTGCCTTGCAAATTTTTCACTTCGAAACCTTTTACCTGAATTTTTTTTACAAGCTTTTGCTTATAGGCATCGAGGGCGTCAAGCGCATAGATGGTGTTGTGATGTATCTTGTGAGTTGCAGAATAATAGAGCGTAAACAGCGGATTGAATTTTTTCAGCGACGTTTGCGTAACTTCGCCACCCATTTTTTGCGGTTCGTCCATAATCACTATCGGACGGTTGGCGGCAATCACGTCGATAGGACGACGGCTGCCGAAATCGTCGCGTTTCGAATAAATGATTCTTGACTCCTTGCTGCGTCCGCCTTCTTTCATCGATGCGGCAAATGCCTGGGTATTGATAATCATTACGTTTATTCCTGCATCACTTGAAAAACTGTCGAGTTGCTGAAGGTTACCGCTATTGTATATGAAACAACGTGCCTTTTTGCCGTAATACTCCATAAAATGGTCTTCGAGCATGGAGAAACTCTTTGCAACGCCTTCGCGAATGGCAATACTCGGCACCACAACAATGAATTTGCTCCAGCCATAAGCGCGGTTTAGTTCAAACATCGTTTTTATATAAACGTAAGTTTTACCGGTGCCGGTTTCCATTTCTATATCGAGATTGCAAACGCCTAAGCCCGCAGCCAGTTTATCGGATTGTGGTATATCGCTATAGCTTTGTATTTTGCGGATATTGTCAAGTAATTGCACGGCAGAGAGATCCACATCGCTGTTCCGGTAACCGGAATACTCCTCTGCATAAACAAAGGTACCGTCTCTCTTCTTTCCTAAATCCCTGCGATATTCAGTAATATCATGTGATGGCTGACCATGAAATACGGCAACTGTATTTTCTACGGCATCCGTTTGATATTGTTGTATCTTAAATTTGAATTTCATTTCAATCAATTCCTTGTTTATCGTCAATCATGCCTCTTATTTGCTTGTCAAAATCCGAGTCGATCCTTTGTGTCTTATTAAATATATCATACTCACTTTCTGCTTTTGCATCGGCTTCTGCTTTAGAAATACGGCCCTTATCAGGCAATATTTTGTATTTTCTGAACGAAAGAAATTCATTCACACTTTGCGAGAACTGATTCATATCGAAAGTGTTTTCACGTTCTATCAAATCTTCTATATAGTCGAAGAAACCGGTAACGGCTCTTTCCAACTGCCTTATTTCTTTTTCGCTCAAATAATTCTTTGCGATTTTCACGTCCGACTTCAATATTCTACCATCGGGAGAATCTTTCCAAGTCGTCAATCCCATGTGCTCCTTTGTATGTTCTGCTTTGGTATATATAATTTCTGCAGCCGTCTGACCCGTAATCGCATAATGAAAACGATTCTGAATCATAGCATAGAAATCATGAGTTGTAGGTGAATTTTTATCATAATCAATGCTGCACTCGGCATATATATCCGTTATCTGTTGCCATATTCTGCGTTCACTCGCACGGATGGAACGAACTCTTTCGAGTAATTCACGGAAATAATCCTTACCGAATACGGTCGTACCTTGTTTCAACCGTTCATCATCGAGAACAAAGCCCTTACGGATATACTCATTTAATATCTTGGTTGCCCATTGGCGGAAGTGAGTTGCCTTTGTTGAATTGACACGATAACCGACTGAAATAATAGCATCAAGATTATAAAAATTTACGTTATATTTCTTACCGTCTTCAGCAGTATGTGCAATTTTTGCACATACTGAAGATTCTTTCAATTCTTCTGTTTTAAAAACATTACTAAGATGTTTGGTGATGACAGATCTTTCAACATCAAACAATTGTGCCATAGCCTTCTGTGTCATCCAAATAGTTTCATCTTTAACTACTACCTGGACTTTTCCATCCCCTTCGGGAACGTTATATAATAGAAATTGTATTTTATCGCTCATAGATTAACTATTTTGCCTTTCGTACGAATCCCATAAAAAATTCACTAGCGTAACACTACTACCGACAGCTAGTTTTGCATGACGTTCTTCCAATCCTTTATATGATGCACTTTTACCATGTCCACTTCCATAAGCATTTCTAAGTGTAGCAACATTTATAGCTATAGCTTTCAAATTACCTAAGATAGCTTTCATAGCTGTTGCTTCCGGTATATCATCAGGAATATCATTGGGTGTCACTTTTAATAATTTAACAGTTTCATCCACTAACTTTCCAACATTCCATTTCTTATCGGGGACAATATGATTATTTTCTAAAATAGTTTCGCAACAGCTTTCAATCAACTCTTTTGCTTTTCCTATTGCTTCTGTTGGATTCTCTTTCTGCATATCTACCATTAAAGTTATTTGTGACGAAATATAATCATTAGAAAATTTTCTCTTTAAGGATTCTACAGATATTTTAGCCGGTGTAATTTGTTGATGAACTCTTTCAATAATAGGTTTACAACGTTTATATATTGACACATACTCATTGTCCCCCTCTATTTCTTTTTGATAGGTAAATTCATAATACTTAAATAAATCAATCAACAACTTTGTAGCATCTTCATCTTTAGCTTCACCAATAAAGGCATTTAAAGACCTTCCTTTTGACATTTGATATTTATCACATAATGCAACACCTACACTTTCCATAGTAAATGCATCAAAATCTGACGTAGAGAAGTCAAGAACGTATCCTCCTCTATTAAATAACTTTAATAGTGCTCCTTTTTCTATTCTAGTTAATAGACTCATAATTACAAGATTTTTCTTATAGTCTCTTTACTGTATAGATTGAATATCTGGTCGAAGTTGTCGGCGACGTTGTCGGTTTCCATCGAGCTGTCGCGCATGACAAAGTAGTAGGGCTTCATTTTAGCTATTTCGGTAATCACAGTTTCGTCAATGTCTTTGTCGAAACAAGCGATGAGATAGTCATCGTTAACTATAAAGACTTTCTTTCTGGCGATTTCTTTTTCTTCTATTTTGCACGACAGAGGCAAGTTACATTCGGGCAGCACTTGAAAAAGCAAGTCTTCGGGCGTTCTGTCGGCTTTGATGTTATCGGAAAACAATGTCTTCTCGCTGAATTCCTTAGGTGTATAATAGACGTCTTCCATGTTCGAACTGTCGAGTTTCAGCACACGAAAACCCGTATCGAGTTTTTTGCCTTCTTCGGCAAATAAGTTGTTGCTCTTTTCTTTCTGCTCTTCGAGGATTTTCTTCCCTGCACGGCGAATACGTTCTTTGCCAATATCAGAAATAGTCCAATATCCTGCTTTTCTTGCTTCACTATCTTTCTCTATTATTGGGTAACCCGTGTTTTCATCAATAATATATTTCTCTTTTTCATTACCATCTTTATCCTTGTATTTCTCTTTTTTTCCATCATATGTAATTTCAGGCAACTGAACCATAACAAATTTTCGGTTGCCGCCGTCTTCGGCATTAAGTTGCATGACCGCGTGGGCAGTTGTAGCAGAACCGGAGAAAAAGTCAAGAATAATGGAATTTTTATCACTATATAAAGTTATACATCGTTTTATTAATTCTACAGGCTTGGGATAATCAAATAGCGCCTTGCCATCAAATAACTTTTTCAATTTTTGTGCAGCATCTTGCGAATGTCCAACTTCTGAGTATTTCCAAATGGTCATTGGAGTAATTCCTTGTTTCACTTCAGAAAGGAATCTTTTAATTGAAGGGACATTATTTCCATTTTCACCAAACCATATTCTGTTATCTTTAACATATTGGTTAAATTTGTTTTTATCAAGACGCCAACAATATCCATTCGGAGGTAATACTCTTCGGCCACTTGGAGTTGTAATCTCATATATTTTTGATTCTATTATAGGGCCAACAGATAAATCACTTGATTTCCAGTCTCCACGAGGGTCATTATCTGGATTACTATATCTATCATTTGCATCTAAAGTTCTTGGTAAACCATTACATATAGAAATATCAAGATTTTTTGCATAACAAATAATATAATCATGACTTTCTGAAAAATGTTTCTTTAGATTTATAGGAGAATACGCTCTTTCCCAAATAATTTGTGCAATGAAATTGCTATTTCCAAAAATTTCATCACAAACTTTTCTTAAATTATGCACTTCATTATCATCTATGGAGATAAAAATCACTCCATCTTCAGAGAGTAAGTCTTTTGCAACTTTTAGCCTCGGATAAATCATATTAAGCCAATCGGTATGGAAACGCCCGTTGCTTTCGGTATTGGCGACAAGGCGATTGCCCTCGTCATCAAACTGTCCGCTGTTTTTTATATAATCGTCGGCATGCTGCGCAAAATCGTCCTTATAGACAAAGTCGTTTCCGGTATTATAAGGCGGATCGATATAAATCATCTTTACTTTGCCGAGATAATCTTCGCGCATCAGTTTCAACGCATCAAGGTTGTCACCTTCGATATAAAGATTCTGGGTATTGTCGAAATCCACGCTTTCCTCACGACATGGACGCAGCGTCTTGTTAATGGGAGCATTGGCAGTAAGAATGGCTTGCTTCTTATCCGGCCACGTAAATTGGTAACGTTCTTCCGGCCCTTCCACAATTTCTTTTGAAAGTTCCTGCCGCAGTTTGTCGAAATCGATTGCATGTTCCGTTTGTCCATTTTTGTTTTTCACCTCTGTCAGGCAATCTGGAAACAATTTGCCGATTTTCTCTATATTTTCATCCACCATATTGGGACTTTGCATTTTTAGCTTTTCCATATTCTGTTACTTATTTCCTTTATTTTTATCGCCGTTCTTTTTGGATTCCTTTTCCAATCTTTTTATAGTTTCCAAGTAATCGCGCTCAACTGGCAAAACCGTATTTTTCTACGTTGGGATTGTATAAATTTACCTCTTTCGATTGTATTTTGTCGGCTATAGCGCCATGTTGAGTGGTATGTCGGAATTTCCGACATACCACTTTTTCATCCAATTCACCCTCTTTGAAAATATTTGAAATATGTTCAGTAATTGTTGACCGACTCTTGCCAAATAGTTGCCCTATCTGATCCTGTGTCAACCATACCGTTTCATCTTCGAGACGGACATCCAATTTTACATTGCCGTCATCCGAACGATATATTATAATATTGCCCTTATCGTCCATAAAATTACTTTTTATAATCAAGTTCTTTTTCTATTCGCTTCATTTGTTCGTACATCTCAAGTTTTCTGGTAGGTTGTTTTTCAATACGGCACTTCTTTTCAAGTGCATCCATCCGTTCCTTTAATTTTGTACGTACTTCATCAACTTCTATCTGTTGCGTCAAGGAGTTATCGCCTTGGATGCAAATACCACCGACTTGCTTTACTATATTCTCCCAAACGGTATCGAAATTCAAACCGGATAATGAAATTTTACAATGTCCTATTTGTTCCCAGTCCGAAGTAATCAACCCGGCACAAAAAACGGCAAGTTGAATGGTATCATCATATTGAAGTACAAGCAACATCTTTTGCGGTATCAATTTGGTTAGCGCAATAATGTTTTTACTGTCGTAAGGCTTTCGTTTCAGCAAAATGTGCAAAACATATATGGCCTTTACACTATTGCCTTCAACTATGTTTATGGAATTTGGGGATATTTCATTGACAATGGAAATGCGGCTGATATCATTATCGAACCGCTCCCTCGGCAGCGATTTACTGTCGAAGAAACGGTAAATTGCAGCTTTCGGCAATGATTTGCTTATTTCGGTATTTACTGGCAATCCTAACATCGCGTTTTATTTAATCACAAGGAAACAAATCAATTCAAAGTTATCCAGGCCGGTCACATTATCATTCACAAAACTGAGTTGCTCACCGCCAAGGAATGCATTGATATCCGACTCGTCCTTCACTTCGATAATACTTTCGATTGCACGCCGGAGCAAATCACTGTAATGGCTCATTTGTTTGCCGTCGCGAGTCTCTTTATTAAACTGACGGTATAAATCCTTTACGGGTTCATGCTTATCTTTGCATGTAGCGCGCATGATGTCCAGCAATGTCTTGGGAGACAAATGGTCGCAAATAACCGAACCGTCATCAGCGAGATAAACCATATAAAACGGATGCAAGCGGTTTTGATTATTGATGTTTACACCGTTATTTCTATTCTTAAGAACATAAATCACACCGGGTTTTACCTTATCTGTATGCCCTACAACAGCACTCATCCCAAAAGGAGTATGAGCCACATCGGGATTGTCTTTCATGTAATCGAGCAAATCGAGGCGAAATTCATTCAAACCTAAATCCATGATATTTACACCCGTATCCATATCCTCAATATTTACAACTTCTTCCTGGAGACGTTTCAATTGTTGCTTGCGGTATTCCAAATCTCCTTTCTCTTCCGGTGAAAGTAAATTTTCGTCACCTGTTGCCGTAAGAACAGCCACCTTCATCTTAGCTTCAACACGACCTTTAAGATTAATATATTCGTCAAGTGTCATGTCAGGCCAGTAATTCATTAGTTGAATGACATCATTTTTGCTGCCTATACGGTCGATACGGCCGAAGCGTTGGATAATTCTGACAGGATTCCAATGAATGTCATAATTTATCAGATAATCGCAATCCTGAAGGTTCTGACCTTCCGAAATACAGTCTGTCGCAATTAAAACATCAATATCTTCTTTTACATTGGGAAGCAGCATGCCGCGTTCCTTCGATACCGGGGAAAAAAGGGTAAGAATCGTATTAAAGTCTGGCTTGAGTTTTTCGATGGTAGTTTGTCCGCCTTTCATATCACCGGTGATAAGGGCGGTGTTTAATCCGTAATGTTCTTTGATTTTAGAAGATAAATTTTGATAAAGATAGAGTGCCGTATCGGAAAAGGCGGTGAAGATAAGTACTTTTCTATTGTTCCCGTTTATAGGATGCTCAAACTTGTTTTTCAAGTCCAGAATAAGTTGTTGAAGTTTGGAATCATGCTCAGGCGTAATATCCTGAAGCATAGTAATCATCAATTCAATATTTTCTTCGTCTTTCTTCAAGTACTGCTCCCATGAAACATAGTCCATATCGGCAAGAGAAATCTTATTCTTTTTCTTGCCGACAATCAAATTGTCGTCGATATCTTCCAAATCTGTATCATCAATATCGTAATCGTAAATTGTTTCGGAACCGTTAAAATTGTCGATACGTTGTATGGTTTCCTTAATCAGGTCATCAATACGCTGTATGGTCTGTCTGAAAGAATTTACGGAGCTTTCCAAACGTTTCAGCATATTGATTCCCATAAGACGGCGAATACCCTTTTCACGGTCTTCGAGGGAAAGTCGGTAACCCTTACTGTTGTTCTCAGCACCTTCATCAACATATTTTGACATTTTACTCGGCTGGATAAATTCAGATGGTGCATAAATTGCCAGGTTCAAGGTCTGAATCATATCGAATATATCTTTGTAATTGATGGCTTTGTTCAAATCGGTAAGATGTGGAAATCGTGATATGGGTTTCAATCGTGTAGGAAATTTACCTATGGCGGTTGTGTCGTAATATTGCTCAATATGTTTTCTGCTTCTGGCAATAGTTACCGAATCTAACAACTCAAAAAAATCGAAGCTTAGCATGTCAAGCAGTCTTGCTGTCGTTCGTTCTTTGGGAGTAAACTTAGTCCACTTGTTATAAGCAGCCTGTGCCTGGCGAAATATATCATCGATGCTCGAAGACGTATTTAATTTATCGTTAATTTTCGAGCTATCACCTTCATAAGCCAATTGCAGTTGGTTTTTCAAATCATTAAAACGATTGTTTACCGGCGTTGCCGAAAGCATAAGTACTTTCGTTTTAACACCCGAGCGCATAACTTTATTCATCAATCGTAAGTAACGATTCTCACGTGGATCATCATCGTCATCACCGGACGTTACTTTACCACCATTACGGAAATTATGCGATTCATCAATCACAACCAGGTCATAGTTTCCCCAATTGACCCGATCAAGCTGCAATCCGTTGGATATTCCTCTGTCACGTGACAAATCCGTGTGAAACAAGATATCGTATCTAAGGCGATCTTTTACTATCGGATTATTGACATAATTACTTTTGTAAGTCTGCCAGTTGTCATTCAATTTCTTTGGGCAAAGAACCAGAACCGATTTGTTTCTATTTTCGTAATATTTTATCACGGCAAGTGCGGTAAATGTCTTTCCAAGACCGACACTGTCGGCAAGAATACAGCCGTTGTATTTTTCAAGTTTATTTATGATAGCAAGTGCGGCATCTTTTTGGAAATTATAAAGCTTATTCCATATTTCACTGGATTTAAATCCTGTAGCTTCATTCGGCAACACATCTTCTGAAATATCTTCCAGAAATTCATTGAATATATTGTATAATGTAATGAAATAGATAAAATCAGGACTATTCTCCTTATATACAGTTTCAACATTTTCTATCACTGTATCCGTCACATCTTTGAATCTATCGGAATCGTTCCATAATTCATCGAATATTCTCAGATATTCATTAGATGCCGGATTGGGAAAGCGGTTTACTCTCTGATATACGTCATTCCCATGCTCATAGCCCAATTCAGTAGTAGTAAATTCATTAAAAGGCAGATAAGTATATTGTTCTTTGTTATTCCTGACATTAAGGAACCCATCCATGTTTTCATTGCTTCTTATGGATTTAAAATGCACTTTATTTCTTATCCAATCTGCACATTCCTTGGCTATAGCCCTTTGTGTAAGTTGATTGCGTAATTTAATCTCGAAATCGGAACCGTAAAGATTACGTTCACGATTAAATTTTGGAATATAAAACTCGCGTTTTTGTTTCTTTATATTTTCTTTTGTGAATGTCGGAGATGTAAAGATAAACCGTAACTCACTTATATTTTCAAGTTCCTTTTTAAGCGCTTCAAAGGCATAGATGGAAAAACAACCGGCAGCAACAGACAATTTGCTGTCTGACGTAATAGTGTTTTTTAAGTCGTCACCTAACTTATCGTGGATATTATCAAAGATAATTGGCATTTACTTCTTGTTTGAATTCAACAGATTCTTTACATCCATATCCAAAATATTGGCAATTTCAAAAAGCTGTTCCAAAGATGGTTGAATCTTATTCGATACCCATCTGGAAACAGTCGTATCGGATTTTGACATCTGCTGGGCTAACCACTTGCCCGTTCTTTGTTTTTCAACCAAAGCAATCTTTATTCTGTTTAAACTATTCCTTTCTTCCATAAGATTGTATTATTACGATAAAAAAATATCATATATCGATACAAAATTAGCATTTTAATTTAATCCTCATGCGAATTAATTCATCATTTTTTAATATGGGCTATTCCTTAATATTTATTTCTTCCTTTAGAATATTGAAATTTCTATTCCAAGCCTGAATAATATTGATTTATAATGATATTGAAGGTCATTAAACCGAACCGACAAATAGGTGTTCGTTTCACTCATATCTTTTTAATTGGGGCAGCCACCACTACATGTTGTGCTCGCCTGCTGGTTGCTCGGGCTAATCGGGCTGTCACAGTTTTTGTGGTCACTTTCAATGTGAATTTTGCCGTGTTCATTTTGTCATTCCGTTGCTCTCCATTCGCATTTCGCCTTGCTACCCCCGCTTGCACAAGGTTATTTTACCTTTTCGGGTTAATCTTCCTCCCACCCCTAAAAAATGCAGATTCCATCCTTTAATATAATTTAGACGTGCATTTGAGATTTTTTCTCAAATTTGTGTATTAATTACTTGGAAATCGAAGTACAGCGGGATGGATGTAAGCCAGGTCCACCGATTGAAAGAGCTTGAGGAAGAGAACCGAAAGCTGAAACAGATGTACGCGGACCTGGCGTTTGACAACAAGATCCTGAAGGATGTCATTGAAAAAAATTTTAGAACCCGAGATAAAGAAGGAGTTGGCGGGAGAAATAATAGGGGAATATGAGATCAGCATCCAATCGTTAAAAGCAAAGTTATGAGATTTGACATCAGACTGGCCGACATTGCTCCGGATTATGCCGTGAAATAATCCGTTTATATGGCCATCAGCGAAGTCGAAAATAAATGGATACAACCCATTCGTAAGTGGAGCCTTATATTCAATCAGTTTATAACTATCTTTGATGGCAGAATAAGACTATGAAAAACTCAGGGCATTTTTCATTTACACAGATTTCTGGACACTGCCATAATTTAGCGCCCGCGTTTCATATGAGGTCCTTTTCTATCATTCTTTCCTTTATATTCATCTTAGGATGCAGTTCGGTTTCTTCTGTCGATGACGAGCATTTTTCCAATATCTCAATTAAGGAAGACGTGTTGGCCCTTGACGGTAAGATTGATTCATGCATAGTCAGTTTTATGTTTGACTCTGGATGTTTAGTTGGGTGTCTTATTCCCGATTCCACTTCAAACCGTATTCTCCCTTTCCACGAAATCAACTACATCAACGGCATAGGGACTACGCAGGTTGACTCAATTTTTGTTTGTGGGTTTCCATATAATTCAGTTAATGTAAATATAATTAACAGCAAATTTAAACCACAAATAGCTCCGAATTATGCTTTCGATAACAGAATCTGGCATTTCAATCTCGATTCTTTGTTTCTGAGAATTGATGATGACTGCGGGGAAATAGATGACGCTATAATTATTCCCATTAAGTTTACAGAACGAAAAGGCAAAAAGAATGCTCCGATGGTCAACATCCCTATTGTTTTTTCGCAAAACGGTGTATCCATAGAAACTGATTATTATTATTTGCTTGATACCGGAACTCCATATGGATTTGTAATGACAGATCCTACGAAGGAGATTCTATCATTTGTTGATGCAATTGATGCCCGTAATTACATTGATGAATATTCCTTAAAACAATCAAATAGAAAAATTGTTCAATTTGAAATTGACTTCAAGTTTTTCGATATGACAATCCCGAATCTCACATGTGAGATTGACACAGGTCTGCTTAGTATTGATTCGGAACTTGGTAATAAATTTCCCCATGGTGACAAGCCTGTTGTCGGAACGATAGGAATGCGGTTTTTGAAATTTTTTAATTTCGACATAGATCTTCAGAATAAGCGTTTGATTTTGCGCAGAAGTTCTTGTAAATTTCCATCTAAGGCTTATAATATGAATCAATTCTGGTGCAATGATTCCGGGGTAGTGCGCAGAATCGGCATTGAGAGCATTGCCTATAAAAACGGTCTCCATATAGGGGATAAGATTGAAATGTTAAACAGAAAAAGAATTGCAGATATGCCGTTAGAAGAAAGGGATAGTTTGATTTCTATGAGTCAACGTCTTGAATTATGCCTGTCGGACGGAAGGCTCATACAAATTGAGAGATAAAATGTTTATACAGAGTAGTTTAATAAAAAACTAAAAATGAGAAAGTTTAATTTTCTAAGTAGCGAAAGCAGTATTCTAGACTCTAAAGAAGCTCTTGCAATTGTCGGAGGCTCCTCCATTGCAGACAACAGAGAAGCGAATTATGCTGGAGGTCTTCACTCTCCCCAAATCACAAAAGACATGGAGATTAAAGCAGACTTGCCTAATGGTGGAACCGATATCTGGTAATGAGTTTTAAAATTCAAGTATATATTCATACATTCAGCGCTGCGATGTTGATGTTATTCAGCGCTGGATGTTCTTGTGGCAATTCATCTTGTGATGGTACAACACAGGACTACACCACTCATTCATCATTTGCTTTTGATGAATTTGGGCGGATTCGGTCCAGTTGTATTATACACTCGAAGAAGTACGAAGCTATTTTTGACACTGGCACAAGTGGCCTAATTCTAGATTCTCTACAATTTAAAAATTTCGTATACAATGATTCCTTGAAGACTAGCATTATGCATTATGCTTCTCAGAACATCAGTAAGACCGCCTTGTCTGTTTCTCAGGGCATAGATGTGACATTTTGTGGAAGGAATCTTCATTTCAAAGAATTTTTCTTAGCTGATGTCAAAGAACGATTCAACGCCGATGTCATATTCTCTTTGCCTAAAGCAAATGAATATGTTATGCATATTGACTACCAAAAGCACGAAATGTCTTTATTTGACTCAATCCCAGGGCAGATTGCATCAACTCATTCAGTGCAATCGACCATTGACATAGATGAGGGAGATATCGTAGTTTCTTTACCATTCTCTCTAATAAATTGCAGCGGTGAAATTTTAAGATTCAATATTAATGGAACCATTGATACTGGATCCGGCGGTTATTTAATTTTGTACGGAGGTTTGTATACATTAGGCGATAAACATATTGTCTCTTTCATAAATAATGAGCAAAAATATCATTGCCTGACAGGTGATGATTTATACATTATACCACAAGTCTGCCCATATAAGGATATGTTCATAATTAAAGTAAAAAATGACTCGGACATTTCAACCTTGGTTTTTGGAAATGCATTGCTTTCTCACTATGACTTATGGCTTGATTTTAAAAAACTTCGGATGTATGCGCAAGTGCAAGGTGATTATGTTCATCCTTACAATGACTTTCTGGAAGCGGAAGGAAAAAATCTTTATGTCACTAAGGTTCAAGAGGGCGTTTATGTCGAATGTTGTAGAAAATCCTCCTTGCTATGGAGTGCAGGATTACGCCATGGTGATCTGATTATAGGTATGGACGGCCATTTTTCCTCCAATATTACAAAAACGGATGTAAATGATTTTTTCCGTGGAGAAGGCAAGCATGAGTTCTATATTTATAGAAATAAAGATACACTTACTATATCCTCGAAATCACTCATGAAATAATTTATTCCAATCACCGTTTTGAAAAAATGGTAATATTATTACAATGTAAGCTTCCCTTCTAAACGGACAGTTAGTAAGCAGTCGGAATCGGCTTGAGAATATTCTTCGTTTCAGTCCAATAGATATCGTTTTGCCTGTACAAAAACAGAAAATCGCCGTCGGGAGAGATATCGACGGAATCGTCATCTCCGGGAGTGTTGATTTTCTCTCCTAAGTTGATCGGTGTTTGCCAGGAACCGTCATTACCCCGGTAAGAAACGTATGCATCATAATCATTCTTCCCTTCGTATTTGTTCGCAGCCACTATGATATACCTCCCGTCGGGATCTACGAAAGGATTGGTAATGCTGCTTTTAGCATTGAACGGGACGTTCACTTTTTCAGGTTCGGAATAGATTCCATCCGTGCATTCGGATTTGTAAATGCTCCCTACATTCTCCAGGGAATTCCAGCAACAGAAATAAACCGTGCCGTCTTTTGTAACCGAAGGGTGGAATTCCCAAGTATCGGAGCCTCCGACATCGATCACTTTTATGGCATTCCCCCACCGGTTTCCGACTTTTTCCACCCTCCAGATGCAGTATTGGCTTATATCCAGGCTGCCTTTGCTCGAAGAATAATACAAATATCTGCCGTCCGGCGAAAAAGCCGGTTCGGCCGCGTAACAGTCGACGGAAAAACTTGCCACTTCAGGCTTCGTCCACCGGCCGCCAATCTTCTCAAGATGCATTACCTTGCTCTCGGGCCATTGTTTTCCGCCTGAAAAAAAGATTTCGTCGCCGTCAGGCGAGATCGCCAAGGATCCGTCGACGGAATTTTCCAGCGATACGAGACCCGGGGCGAACAATCGGATCGAGTCGCCGGGACTTTCAAGCCCGAAATAATCGAAGCCCTTTTGCTGTCCGGAGCAAAGGAGCGGCAAAACGGTTAAAAGCAATGTGATGATTTTTTTCATGTTAAGTATTTTCATTAAAGCAGCGCTTCCACATGACTCAACTTTTGGTAAAAGCATCCGCCCTTTTATCCACCCTTTCTCTATTATGTATATTTAATTAATATACATGTAACTACGTAATAAAAAGTAAACATTGTCTTTTATCTAAACACTTTCATAAGCCAATTTATAGGCCCTTTCGTAAAAGAGCTAAATCTCCCCATTATCTTTCATCGTTTTTAGACCAATAGTTATGGCTTTCGAAAGAATTTCATTACTATGGATATACCTTTCTCCTAACATATATACCATATTTCCTCTTTCACCCTCTGTCTTGATCATACCTGATGATTTCAGTTGATTAAGAAAAGTGCGTAGTTGTTTATCAGACACATGATCCCCAACCACTTTAAGTATATCCGATTTTTTTGCCTTTCCATATTTGTTTAAATTAGTGCTATTAAGGTAAGACATTTATCTGAAGATTAAAACACCATCAAAGTCCCGTCGATTTTGTCCCGGAGTTCCGGAAGCACATCGACCTCATCCGCAAATTCTTTCCAATGGCTGACGGTCGCATTGATTTCATCGATTATGCTGTTGGCCTTTTTCGTTTTTATTGTTTTTTCGACTGCCAAAAGGTCTTCTTTCGTAATGTTCCTGCGTTTGCCATTCACGCTCAACGAATGTTGGGTCACCCATCTGCTCTCCGGGTCGAATGCATAACAGATATCGTAAGCCGGAGAGAGTTCCCATTTGCCGCCTTGCTTCAGCATGAAAGAGACGTTTTTGGTATGGTCGTCGCAATTCTGCGCTATGACATTGAAAACCATTCGCCTGAACATCTGTTCCACGGCCGGATAGTCAAGTTTCAGTTCACGCATGGTTTGAAACAGCTGCTCATAACTGAAGCTGTCGACCATGTTGTAATCAAAATGTTTCATGGCGCAGAACGTTTGCACATGATTTTTGATCCCGCTACCCTCCCTATCAAAACGTTTGGTCATGAAATGCGCCCTTCCGTTTTCCTCCAACAGCCGGGACTGCATCATATCGATGCCACAAGCTCTGGCCATGTTGTAATAGGCCATCTCGACACGCCCGTATCCCGTACTCGCTCCCAATTCCACATTGCTTACGCCATCCAGCTTGATCAGCCAATGTTCGAATCCCTCCGGCGCCTTTGCCTGGCCGGATCTCACTTCTCCCGTTCTTTCATTGTATGCGATTACGGCTTTAGGCCTTGCACCACCGGCGGAGGTTCCGACCTTTAAAATATCCCTTACCGCTTTCCCTTCGTCCTTGCGAAGGTTAGTAGTGAAAGATTCCCTGTTGGATAAGACCTGTTTTGCAATATCGACGAGACTGTCTATTTCTATGGAAAATGTCCTTTCGTTTTCTTTTATCACCGGAGGTTCGAATTCCAACGCCCCCATTCCCCTTTTGCCAATGAAACATAGCATTTCGACGGGATTCATGCTATCCTGAGGCCTGCCTTGCCGGGCCAGCCACATATTGATCAGCTGGTTGCCATATCTGTCCGGAAGCGCATCGGCCAACAGGCCAGGCAAACCCTTGAACGTGTCATATTCGGAATTTTTATTCCTTTTCAATTCGGGGAAGGTAAATATTTTCCTTTCTGAAGAAACCAGCATTTTCAATGGAGCCAGATCCCAACCCAGTTTCTTGAAATTAGGGTCATATTCGAAACCGGCCAAACCGGTCTTCTCGTCCCACGCAACTGCGCCGACCAATTCACCCCATATTTTAACTTCCGCTACATCCATTATCAGTTGACTTTCGCTTACCGGTCGTTTTTACTTGCTCTTTTCCTTTTTGCTTTTTCGATTTTAGCCAATGCCAAAGGGCTTACCGTTTCTTTCACCGTAAAGGCTTCCATTATTTGCAGTTGATCCAACGCCCTGAGTACCTGTATCAACGTGGCCAATGTCACAGTGCCGCCACGTTCCAACAGACTCAGTGTGGACCGGCTTACGCCTGCAGCGTTTGCCAATGCCTCCTGCGTTTTATTTTGTTCCAGACGGCAATGGCTGACAAAAGCTCCGATATGTTCGGCCAAGGCTCCGTCGCTCATGGAATACCAGTTCGTGTATGAAGATTCGGTCATAATATCCTATTATGTACTTTAGTGAATGATATTTCATGCAAAAATAATCAATTTGTTTTATTATGCAAAAAATGTTAGCTTAAAAGCTGAAACCTCAAACCTCTACGAACCTGCCAGGGCTGAACCCTTTACGCTCTTCGCCTTCGAAGACGTAGCCCAGCTGGTTCGCCACGATTTTCGTAGAACCGATCCGCGCATCGACATTTTCGTGCGAATGCCCGTATATCCAATAATCTATCCTGCTGCCGGCTATGAAATCCTTCAGTTCGTTCGCGAAGGCGTCGACCAGCGGGTCTCCCCTGTGGCATTTCGCAACGGCCTCAAGCGTAGGGACATGGTGGGTGGCTACCACGATATGCTTCGCGCTGCTCTGCGCCACGCTTTGCTTTACGAAAGCCAGGCATTTCTCGTGTTCGGCATTGAAGTCCGCCACGGTCAGGCGCCGCCCGCCGTAAAGGATCTGCCGGAAGTCGTTCATCCCGAAATATACTCTCAGCTCGTTCTCCGGCCGGACATGGGACCACAACGTCGAAAGGATGAAATCCGTATCGTCGATCCGGACCACCTTGTTGTAATGGTAGCCGACGTTGGGCAAAAGCATGCGGCTCCAAGAATCCCCCCGTTCGGCGATATCTCCGTGATTGTAGAACTCGTGGTTCCCAGGAATCAACATCACTTGCCGGTAAGTCTTGGACAACTGCTTCCAGAGATTGTCCTTTGGGATCACCGGATCGTTCAGATAAAAGGAATCCCCCGCCAGGATCAGGACGTCCCCGGCCGCCTCGAACGGATGGCTCCGGATGAAGCTCATGTTCTCGCTGAATTCCAGATGTATGTCCGAAGCGAATTGGATGCGCATATTACCATTCATTTTGCCATAAGGTAATGATAATTTCTCACCTCCGCAAGTATCTCACCGGCCGGTCCCGCGGACCGAGCTTGGCGAGAGCGCAGCACTTTTCTTTCAAACGGCTTGTAATCTGTCTTTTAGGAGGATGTCACATGTGTGGATATGGCAGGGTAGTTTCACGCAAATATCTGATTGTCAGTCATTAGGGAGAAAAGTGCTGCGCTCGAAATGCACGTCGGCCGCCTCCTGCAGATCACAGGAACGCTTTTGCATCGTATTGGAATGCCTTTGCCTTTCACAGGCAAATTTTCACCGTAGGTAAATCTAGCAAACACACCTCCGGGGTACCTCCAGAGCCGATTTTTGGAAATGCATCAGGCAATAAATGATCGGCATATGGTTCCCTACGGCGCTAACCTGTTGACTATCAATAGTAGTACCCAAATTACCTACGATAAAATAGCCCTCGCCCCTCTGGAACGCTTTTCACCGTAGGTAAATCTGGCAAACACACCTCAGGGGTACCTCCAAGGCCGATTTTTGGAAATGCGTCAGAGGATAAATGATCGGCATATGGTTCCCTACGGCGCTAACTTACTGATTATCAATAGCAGTACCCAAATTACCTACGATGAATCAAGGTACCGCTCTTGAAAAACCGTCCTTTTTACACCTTTTCTGCCCCCCACGACAACATCGCCCTTCTGGGCGAAAATGCCAAAATTTAGCTCATTCTCACATTAAGTATCAACCCTTGAGTTTTGAAAGCGCTCATGATTTCATAGAGAGAACAACACACTTTGGGGCTCCAATCACCGGGTTGAAGGCGGCCCTGCCTCCACAAAACGTACAACAAACTTTGGGTTTCGATTTCCAGATTTGAAGGCGACCTTACCTCCACATAGCGGACAACACACTTTGGGGCTCCAATCACCGGGTTGAAAGCGGCCTTGCCTCCACAAAACGTACAACAAGCTTCGAGTTCCAAATTCTCGGGGTCGGCGGCCAAATCCAGACTTTTTGTCCAGGATTTTACGGATTTTGGCCCTGATATGGACAAAATGTCGTGAAAACATGTCATAATGTCCTTATAACCAGACTGGTATCTGGTTTGCTATACTCTAAGGAAACAAACGTAAAACAATTAAAAATAGGAGATACAATTATGACAAACGCATTAATTTCAAGACATTTAAATCGCAATCAAAATTGGTTGCCATCCGTATTCAACGATTTCTTCGATAACGACTGGATGAACGAGGCAAACGCTACCGCTCCGGCGATCAACGTAAAGGAAACGAAGAACGACTACAGCATCGAAGTTGCCGCTCCGGGAATGACGAAGGATGATTTCAACGTCTCTATCGACGAAGACAACGATCTCGTCATCTCCATGGAGAGAAAGAAAGAGAAGAAAGAAGGAAACGAAGATTCCTGCTATCTGCGCCGCGAGTTTTCTTACTCGAAATTCGAACAGGCTATGTTGCTGCCTGACGATGTAGACAAGGAAAATATCGACGCGAAGGTCGAAAACGGAGTGCTTTACCTGACATTGCCTAAACTGGCTCCGGAAGCCCAGAAGAATCCAAAACGTCAGATTTCGGTAAAATAATCGCACAACCGTCAATTCGGCTTTAGAGCAGGCGGGGTGGTCCGTAAGGGCCGCCCCGCTTTTTTTCGTGGTGGGAACCAAACCTGAGGTTCGACAACCCTCGACACCCTCAACCTCTGGCGACCCCGACCGGAAGCTTTACATTCTTCACGACTATGAAAGTCGTTGCGACCGACAGGATATCAGCCACCAACTGGCAGGATATCAAGCCATTTATGCCGAAATAATGCGACATCAAGAATATCAGCGGTATGAAGTACACTTGACGGCATACGCTCAGAAAGCCGCCCTGCTTCGCTTTGCCTATCGCCAGCAAGCACGTCGCATTGACCAGCTGGTATCCCTGCAGAATGCCGGAAAGCGCTACGACCCACAGGGCCTTCACGCCGATCGACAGGACTTCCGCCGACGTTTTGTTGAACATCAGGATGAGTTGCTTTGAAAAAGCTATCGCCAAGACTGCTACGGCCAGGCTGCATAGCGTCAGCCAGCGTATGGAGGTCTTCCTTGCCGATTGCACGCGACCGTAGTCCTGCCGGCCGGCATTGAAAGCGACGAACGGCTGGAATCCCTTGACGAAACCCACCATCATCATGACTTCGACCATGAAAATCCGGTTCACAATGCCGATCGCAGCGATTGCGGCATTACCGAACCGCCTGGCGACGACATTGACGAGGCCGAGGGAGATGAAATTCAGCAATTGGAAGAACATCGTCGGGACACCCACCTTGAAGATTTCGGCGAAGAGCTTCCGGTCGAACGTCACCTTCTTGAAGGAGAATTTCAGGTACGTGGTTTTCTTCGCATAATAAAACAGGTACAACGATGTGGAAACGATGCGCGAGATCAATGTTGCAATTGCGGCGCCCATCACGCCGAGATGCATCGCGAAGATGAAGATCGGATCCAGGATCACGTTGCAGCCGCCACCTATGAACATGACCGCCATGCTGTACGTGACCGCCCCCTCCGAATTTATTATATTGTTCGCTATGGCATTGAACACGTTGAAAAACAGGCCGAGGATAAACAGGTACCCGTACTGCCTGACATAAGGCAATGTTTCCGGCGTAGCTCCGATGCCGTTCATTATCCTGTCGAAGAACAGGAACGCTATTGCGATGACGACGGAAACCGTCAGCAGCCCGGAGACGATCACGGTGGAGTTGCATTTCACCACCTCGTCGTATTCCCGTTTCCCGAGCATCCGCGATATGTAAACGCTTCCGCCTGTGGCGAAAAGCAATGCCAACCCCGTCCCCACCATCGAGACCGGGAACACGACCGACACCGCGGCCATCGGCAGGGTGCCCAGCCGGCCTACGAAAAAGGCATCCACCAGGTTGTAAAGCGAAGATACGACCATGCCCACCATCGTCGGCAACCCCAATTTGAGAAGTGCCTCGTTTACGCTCGCACTCTCCATCAATTCCAATTTATTGTTCATTTCCTATTATATTTTCATTTCATTTTCCTGCTTTTTCGATCCCAAGCCCCATTATTGTTTAGTTACTATACTGTAAAGTTGCTAAACAATTATAGCACAAAAATTTGCTGCTGATATCTCACTCGACCATCTTGTCATACATATTGATCATTTTGACGAACCCTTCGTAATTTTCGTCCGAAAGCTGGTCCAATATCAAACCGATATTCGTGCGGTTGTTCCTGTGATACTCCTGGTGCTTTTCGTAAACGATCGTCCCCTCCGAAGTAAGGCATAGCTGGATCTCCTTATCGGAGTGTTCGGACACCTTCTTGATTACCAATCCCTTTTTGACGAGTTTATAAATCATCTGCGAGGCGGCGCTTCTGGTCACCCCCTTCAGGTTCGCCAGCGATATCAGGTTTATACCGGGATTCTTGCCTATGGCAACCACGGTATGGAGCTCCGCCCTGCTGAGAAGATACGGACCGTACTTGCGTTTGGAATAGTAACCGCGCATCAACTTGTTCAGAAGGCGCTCCATCAATTCCATCACATCATCGTTGTTTCTCATCTTTAGAAATTGTCCAGTAACTAAACAATGCAAAGGTAACATTTTTTAACAAAATGCAATTTTTTTCGACCCAACTGAGGCGATCCGGTTCCCCAATAGTGGAGACCAAACCGGGCAGCCACGAACCGGGAGCCTCGACGCAGACATATATGAAGGTTCGAGAGAAAATCGTACATTTGGAGTATGGTTAGAGGGTGGTTACGAATGCTCAAGAAGTGCAGGAATGCAGCGGAGACAAATCCAGGAATGCAGGGGGGCATCGCAATGACCGAAGGCCGGCTGCAATTGATTTAGCTTATTATTAAACGATAAACAATAAAGTTCAATGGAAATTTTCAGAAAAGATTTGGCAACCGGGCTTGCAATGATATTGGCTGCGGCAATCGGGCTTGCGGCATTTCCGGGCGAATGCCTTGCCCAAAAGCCGTCCGGCGGCATAGGGAAAAGTGCCATGATCGGCAAAAACATGGCCATTTTTTATCCCGAAGGATTCAAGGCCAGCGAAATGCTTCCGTCCATGGCACTGCTCAAGGAGCCTGTGGAGGAAGGGGCGATTCCGTCTGGCTGGAAGGTTTTTCCCGATTTTTATGTGGATAAGGATGGGCACAATTGCATCCGGATCCCTATAGAAAAGGGTACCGACCTGTACGGCACCGGGGAGGTGACCGGGAGCCTAAGAAGGAACGGGAAAAGCATCACCCTGTGGAATACCGACAATTACACTTATAAGAAAAGCGACGGGAAGGTCCTATACCAGTCGCATCCCTGGATAATGGCGGTGAGGAAAGACGGTTCCGCCTACGGCATATTGGTCGACAACACGTGGAAGCAGGAAATCGACCTTACGGATACCATCAAGGTCGTTTCCTACGGCCCCGCTTCACGTGTCATAGTAATCGAACGGAAATCCCCGCAACTTCTGACCGAGGCCCTCGCGAAACTCACCGGGACGATGGAAATGCCTCCGCTCTGGGCTCTGGGATATCAGCAATGCAGATGGTCATACTATCCTGATACGAGGGTTAAGGAGGTCGCTTCCGAATTCCGCAAGCTTAAGATCCCATGCGACGTCATCTGGATGGACATCCACTACATGCAGGATTACAAGATATTCACCTTCGATTCGCTGCGCTTCCCCGATCCTGCCGGATTGAACGGATACCTCCATTCCATAAACTTCAAGTCGGTATGGATGATAGATCCCGGGGTGAAGAAGGAGAAGGGATACTTCGTATATGACCAGGGGGAAGCCGGCAACTATTGGGTCCAGGACTCCACCGGAAAAGAATTCAACGGGGACGTATGGCCCGGCCCGTGCGCCTTTCCGGATTTCACCATGCCGCAGGTGCGGAAATGGTGGGAAGGCCTTTACAAGGACTACATGGCGCTCGGCATAGACGGCGTGTGGAACGACATGAACGAACCTTCCGTATTCAAGAGCGAGAGCGGCACGATGCCCGAGGACAACATCCACCGCGGTGGCGACGGCCTTCCCGAAGACGTCCATTTGCGCTACCACAACGTATACGGCATGCTCATGGTCAAAGCTACGCGCGAAGGCATATTGAAAGCCAATCCCGATAAGAGGCCGTTCGTATTGTCGAGGGCTAATTATCTGGGAGGGCAACGCTACGCGGCGACATGGACCGGAGACAACACGGCCACTTGGAAGCAATTCGAGATGTCAATACCAATGGTACTGAACCTCGGGCTTTCGGGACAGCCCTTCAGCGGTCCCGACATAGGAGGGTTCGCGGGAAGCCCTACCAAGGAGCTGTTCGCAAACTGGATGGCCGTTGGCGCCTTTTATCCGTTCTGCCGAGACCACACCGAAAAGGGTTCGGCAGACCAGGAACCGTGGGCCTTCGGGAAAGAGGTGGAAAATGTCTCCCGCACAGCCATAGAAAGAAGATACCGCCTGCTTCCTTACTTTTACACGTTATTCTACAAGGCGACGCAGACCGGACTGCCCGTAATGCGTCCCGTCTTTTTCGCCGATCCGAAAGACACGAGGCTCCGCCGCGAAGACAGGGCTTTCCTGTTGGGGAAGGACCTTCTCGTGATTCCGAAATGGACCAAAGACCCGGCACTTCCCAAAGGGATATGGAACAGCATCTCGCTGGTCGGGGAGAATTCCCAAAAGGATCCTTACCAGCCCGACCTCAGGCAGCGCGGGGGATCGATAATCCCCCTGACGAAAGTCATCCAGTCCACAGTCGATTTCAGGACCGACTCCCTCACCCTGCTCATCTGCTTCAATAAGAAAGGGAAAGCCAAGGGAACGATGTACAGCGACGCCGGCGACGGCTTCGGGTACAAGAAGGGCGAGTATGCGATCAACCGGTTCAAAGCCAAGGAATCGGCCGACGGCTCCATATCGTTTTCGTCCGAAAAGACCGAAGGCGAATACGACAACTGCCTGAAACATTACCGCATCGGCATAGTAACTCCGTCCGGCATCGTATATTCCGGATGGTACGATAAAAACGAGTTCACGTTCAACATCAAGAAGCAATGAAGTTCGGAAAACGTATTTTGGCTACCCTCCTCATTCTGCTTTTAGGAGGAGGCTTTAGAGGTTATGCTTCCGATGGATGGCGGATATGTGCTGACGATCCTTCGAACTATACGGGAATAACTTTGGCTACCGGAAGGATAGGCATTGTCTCCTCTCCCCGTCCTTTCAAAGTCAAGTCCATAATACTCAACGACGTATACGATACGCACGTTTATGATAAAAAGAACGGGCTCATAACCAGCAGGGTCCTGGAGGGAATAAATTTCGCCTGCCTTGATATGGTAATAGACGGCGACACCGTTTCACGGTCCGACATAAGCGGATGGCACCAGGTCTTCGACATGAAGAAGGCCGAACTGACCACTTCCTTCACCTTCAAGGACAAAGCGAAGGTCTCATATGTGACCTATGCCCTCAGGAGCATGCCTTATGCGGGACTGGTCGACGTACACGTGACAGCCCTGAAGGAGATCTCCGTTTCCGTAGCGGGAAACATCATTTGTCCGCCGGAATATGCTAAAATCGTCCAGAACTATAAGGTATTGAGAGACAAGAAGACCCGCATGCCATTGCTTCAAACCACCGCCGACAGCCCTTCGGGGAAGCATCGGCTCGCCGCGACGGCTACGTTCGTCTTCGACGGGTTTTCTCCGGATTTACGGGAGGAAAAGGAGAGTCCCCTCGAGCATTCGCTGGTTTTCCATGAAAAAGTCGGCAAGGGTGAAGGAATCCATTTCACTTGGGAAGGGGCCGTATGCACGACCGGGAACTTTTCCGATCCCCAAAGCGAATCGGAACGGATGGCGATTTATATCAGGCAGGGAAATGAAAACGCCGTCGTCGAAGAACACCTGGAAAAATGGAAGGAAATGTGGAACGGCGACATAGAAGTCGTCGGGGATCCGGAATCCCAGGTCGACATTCGTCTGGCTCTCTATCACCTGTATGCTTTTTCCTGCGAAGGCTCGAGGCTTAGCATCCCTCCGATGGGACTGTCTTCACAAGGATACAACGGCCACATTTTCTGGGATGCGGAATTGTGGATGTTTCCACCGCTCCTGCTGTTGAACCAGGGAATCGCCCGCTCCATGGTCGATTACCGTTCCGACCGTCTGGGCAAGGCGATGCAAAAGGCGGCGGACTACGGATTCAAGGGCGCCATGTTCCCGTGGGAATCCGACGACTCCGGAGAAGAGGCCACCCCTACCTTCGCGCTCACCGGAGCTTTCGAGCATCACATTACCGCCGACGTCGGCATTGCCTTCTGGAATTATTTCAGGGTCACAGGAGACAAGGAATGGCTGAGGGAAGAGGGATTTCCCGTACTCCGGGAAATCGCCGACTTCTGGGTAAGCAGGGCGACCTGTAATTCCGACGGGACCTATTCAATAAAAAATGTGGTCGGCGCCGACGAGTACGCGCAGAATGTCAACGACGACGCCTTCACCAACGGGTCCGTAAAGCAGGTCCTGGGGTATGCGAGCCGTGCCGCTTCGCAATTGGGCGAAAAAGCCGACCCTTCATGGGAAAAGGTCGCGGACGGGCTGCGTTTCTACAAGTTCCCGGACGGGGTCACCAAGGAATATGAAAGTTACGACGAACAGACAATAAAGCAGGCCGATGCGAACATGCTGGCTTATCCCCTTCAAATAGAAACCGATACCACCTCAATCCGTAAGGATCTGGATTATTACGAAAAGAAGATGGACAAGAACGGGCCGGCTATGGGATATTCCATACTTTCCATCCTTTATGCCCGGCTGGGCAATCCCGAAGAGGCCTACAGATTGTTCAAGAAAGCTTATGTGCCGAACAAACGTCCCCCTTTCGGTGCGTTGGCCGAATCCGCCAACAAAAATAATCCATATTTCGCTACCGGCGCCGGCGGGATGCTCCAAACCGTCCTCTTCGGCTTCGGCGGGCTCGAAATAACCGACCTGGGCATAATCCAGCACTCCCCCTGCCTCCCCCCGAAATGGAAAAAGTTGATCATCAAAGGCGTCGGCCCGGACCACAAAACCTACGAAATTTCCGGCCGCTAGGCCCCAAACCGGAGGTTTGACACCCCGCCCCCCACAAAAAAATGGGCGCAGCCATCGAGCCACGCCCATTCATCTATTTGACAGTCTCTTCGTTCCTGAAGAGCCAATAAAGTTCGAAGGATTCCTCTCCTCCCTCCTAAGTTCCCGGTAAGGCGGAGAGAGTCAGGGATCCGGCTGAGTCTATTTGACTTCCTCGTAGTCGGCGTCGGTGACGTTTTGATCGTTGCCGTTTCCGCCGTCAGTGCCGGAATTGCCGGAGTTGCCGTTGCCTCCAGGGTTCTGTCCCTGATCCGGGCCCGGCTGAGGACCTTGCTGAGGGCCACCCTGCGGACCTTCCTGCGCACCTTGCTGAGGACCGGCCTGTTGAGCACCGCCGGCAGCCTTGTTCATCTCTCCCGAAGCCGCATACCAAGCTTTGTTAAGATTTTCAACGCAACGGTCTATGTCGGCCGCATTGGAACTCTGTTTTGCCTGCTTCAAATCGTTAAGGGCGCTCTCTATGCCACTCTTAGTATTGGGGGAGAGCTTGTCTCCGTAATCCTTCAGATTCTTCTCGCTCTGGAAGATCATGGCATCCGCCTGGTTGACCTTGTCGACCTTGTCGCGTTCAGCCTTGTCGGCGGCTTCGTTGGCTTTGGCTTCATCCTTCATACGCTGGATCTCACTATCGCTCAATCCACTGGAAGCCTCAATGCGGATCTTCTGCTCCTTGCCGGTAGCCTTGTCCTTCGCGGAAACGTTAAGGATGCCGTTGGCATCTATGTCGAACGTAACTTCGATCTGCGGAACGCCACGCGGTGCCGGCATGATGCCGTCGAGATTGAAGCGGCCTATGGATTTGTTACCATTGGCCATCGGGCGTTCGCCCTGCAGGACGTGTATTTCGACTGAGGACTGGTTGTCAGCCGCGGTCGAGAACACTTCCGACTTGCGCGTAGGAATAGTGGTATTGGCATCTATCAGCCTGGTCATGACACCGCCGAGAGTCTCGATGCCCAGCGAGAGCGGAGTGACATCCAAGAGAAGCACGTCCTTGACGTCGCCGACCAACACACCGCCCTGTATGGCAGCACCGACCGCTACGACTTCGTCAGGGTTGACACTCCTGTTCGGAGCCTTTCCGAAGAAGTCCTGAACCAACTGCTGAACTTTAGGAATACGGGACGAACCGCCAACGAGCAGCACCTCGTCTATGTCCGAAGGTTTGAGATGAGCATCGGACAATGCCTTGCGGCAAGGTTCCAGCGTCGACTGGAACAACGAGTCGCAGAGTTGTTCGAATTTGGCGCGGGTAAACGTCATTACCAGATGTTTAGGAACACCTCCTATGGAAGTTATGTACGGTAGGTTGATCTCAGACGTGGTCTGGCTCGAAAGTTCGATTTTCGCCTTTTCTGCAGCTTCCTTCATACGCTGGAGAGCCATAGGGTCTTTCTTGAGATCGACGCCGTTATCCCTCTTGAATTCGTCGTTCATCCAGTCTATGATGATCTGGTCGAAATCGTCTCCTCCCAAATGGGTATTGCCGTTGGTGGATTTGACTTCGAACACCCCGTCCCCAAGTTCGAGGATGGATATATCGAACGTTCCGCCACCGAGGTCGAAGACTGCGACCTTCATGTCCTTGCTTTTCTTGTCGAGGCCGTAAGCCAACGCGGCTGCAGTAGGTTCGTTTATGATTCTCTTTACATTGAGACCCGCGATTTCGCCCGCTTCCTTGGTCGCCTGACGCTGTGAATCGGAGAAATATGCCGGAACGGTTATGACAGCTTCGGTGACCGTCTGCCCGAGATAATCCTCGGCGGTTTTCTTCATCTTCTGCAGAACGATCGCGGAGATCTCCTGGGGCGAGTAAAGCCTGCTCCCGATCGAGACTCTAGGGGTATGGTTAGGGCCTTCCACTACCTTGTATGGCACACGGGCGATTTCCTTCTGTACCCTGTCGTAAGTCTCTCCCATAAATCTCTTGATCGAATATACCGTATTTGTAGGATTGGTGATGGCCTGTCTCTTGGCAGGATCACCGATCTTGCGTTCTCCGTTTTCGGTGAACGCTACAACCGAAGGGGTTGTCCTTTTGCCTTCGCTGTTGATAATGACAGTAGGTTCGTTACCTTCCATGACCGCAACGCACGAATTGGTGGTTCCGAGGTCAATACCAATGATTTTTCCCATAATATCTATAAATTTAAATTGTTATCAGTCGTTTTGCTCCGGATTCTCCGGGACGCATTGGGCAACCGCCAAGATTATGCCAAAGCCCTAAAACTGACAACCTGTCATATTTTTTCGTTTTTTAACTCGAATTTTACTTAACTTTGTTTTACAGTAAAAGTAAGTTATGATATATAATCTTTTGGAACAGTCTAGATATGAAGATATTGCTAATCGTATACTTTACGAAGACAACCATGTCCTCATAATAAACAAGAAAGCCGGCGAAATAGTGCAGGGTGACAAGACCGGTGACGAGCCTCTCAGCGAGACTCTCAAAGCCTTCATAGCCCAGCGGGACGGCAAACCAGGGCACGTTTTCATAGGAGTCCCCCACCGCTTGGACCGCCCCGTAAGCGGAATCGCCATGTTCGCCAAAACATCCAAGGGTCTCGAACGCCTGAACGAGGCTTTCCGCAACGGAAGCATACACAAGCACTATCTGGCGCTCGTCTGTGCCAAGCCGGATAAGCCGGAAGGCGAACTCACGGATTACCTGCAACGCAACGAGAAACTGAACAAGAGCTTCGTAGTCAAGCCTCCAGTAAATGCTACGGGCAGCGGGGAAGTGAAGAAAGGCGTACAGAAAGCGGTACTGCGTTACAAACTCGTAAGGAGTTTCGACAGGTACTGGATGCTCGATATAGAATTGCTGACAGGCCGTCACCACCAAATCCGTTGCCAGCTCGCTTCGCGCGGCTGGTTTATAAAAGGTGACTTGAAATACGGAGCTCGCCGGTCTAATCCCGACGGAGGTATTTCGCTTCACGCCCGCAGTATAACCTTCGTACATCCGACCACGAAAAAGGAAATTACCGTAACAGCTCCCGTACACTGGTCCCCGTTCATTGACGGATAATCATGGCTCCGGCCCATGCCGGCTGCAACATTTCGGATTCCCGTTCGTCTATAGAATAAGGTTCTTTAGAAAATTTTACAATAAACGATAATTAAAACTGAATGTCAATTTCATGAAAAAAATCTTCATTTCACTAATTCTCTGTGTGCTGGCGATATCTGCATTCGCCCAGCAAGAGGTCAGATGGCTGCGCTACCCGGCGATCTCACCCGACGGGAAAACCATCGTATTCGGGTACATGGGAAATCTCTACAAAGTAAGTTCCGACGGCGGCACCGCAACGCCTATGACAACCGGAAACGACTATGCCACGCGCCCGGTCTGGAGCCATGACGGCAATATCATCGCCTATTCCAGCGACAGGGATGGCAATTTCGACGTCTTCACGATGCCTGCCGGCGGCGGAGTCCCGGTAAGGCTCACCTACAGCAGCAAGAACGACACGCCGCTCGACTTCACCCCGGACAACAAATACGTCCTGTTCGCAAGCAGCAGGCAGGTTCCGGCACAAAGCGTACGGTTCCCAATCAGCCTGTTCCAATCGCTGTATACAGTTCCGGCCGAGGGAGGCAGGCCTCTTCTGGTAACCGCGGCGGGAGCTGACGAAGCTCATTACAACCCGGAAGGGACTGAAATAGTTTTCCAGGACAGGAAGGGATATGAGGACGAATACAGGAAACATCACACATCGTCCGTCACAAGAGACATCTGGATCTACGACATACCATCCGACAGGTACACCCAGGTATCAGATTTCAAAGGCGAAGACCGGACCCCGGTCTTCAGCGCGGACGGCAAAAGCATATTCTACACCAATGAAAAGGACGGCACGCTGAACATCTACGAGCGTAACATCGAAAGCGGTGCAGAAACGGAATTGACCCATTACAAGGATTTCCCCGTACGCGAAATCTCCATTTCCAAAGGCAATATGCTGGCATATGTCTGGAAAGGCGACATCTATACGCTCGCGGAAGGCAAGACACCCGAGAAACTGGATGTGAAAATATCCTCAGATGCCGGATACGACAAGGTAACCAACCTGGACATCAACAGCCTGTCCGAATTCGAGACCAGCCCCAACGGAAAGGAAATAGCGATAGTCAACCGGGGAGAAGTCTTCGTAATCGGAGTCAAGGATGCCAGAACGAAACGCATCACCGATACCCCATACCAGGAAAGGATGATAACATGGTCCAAAGATGGCAAATACCTCTACTTCTGCGCCGAAAAAGACGGAAGTTGGGGAATTTACAGGGCATCCCTCAAGAATCCCGATGAAAAATATTTCTATGCTTCTACAATTGTGAATATCGAACCCGTCATCACCGATACGACTGACGACTTCGAACCGCAATGCTCCCCGGACAACAAGAAAATAGCCTACGTGCACGAGCGCAACGAGCTGAGGGTGCTCAATCTGGACACCCATAAGATTATTACGGTCCTTCCGAAGGGAGTGAACCACTCTTACAGTGACGGCGACTGGAGCTTTGAATGGAGCCCTGACAGCCAGTGGCTTCTCGTTGATTCCAGGAAAGGACGCATGTTCCAGAGCAATACCGCCTTGATCAAAGCCGATGGCACGGGCGAAATAAGGTATCCCGTCAATTCCGGTTTCGGCGACTACAACGCCAAATGGGCAATGGGCGGCAAGATGATGGTTTACATGAGCAGCCGCGACGGTCTAAGGTCCCCTTCCAGCCAGGGGGAAGAAGAAAACGACATATATGCCGTATTCTTCGACCAGAAGGCTTACGACAAATTCGTAATGAGCAAGGAGGATTACGAGCTGGCCAAGGAGAAGGAAGAGGCCGAAAAGAGCGAAAAGGACAGTATCGACAAGGCAGCGGCTGAAAAGGTTCATAAAAAAGGAAAATCCAAGAGCAAAGTCAAGGCAAAAGCGGACACTTCGAAGAAATCCGAGACACTTGAACTTGACTTCAACAACATAGAAAACCGCAAGGTACGGCTGACAATAAACAGCGGCAACCTAGGTGGATACGCTATAACCAAGGACGGAAGCAAGCTCTACTATATGAAGCATGAGACGAAGGGATGGAATCTATGGACGACCGACACCCGCACCCACGAAACCAAATCACTCGCCACCCTGAGTTCGTACAGTCCCGTAGAACTCAGCAAGGATGAATCCACACTCATTCTCCTAAATAACGGGACCCCGGTAACGGTAAACGCAGCAAGCGGCGAGATGAAACCCGTCACCATAAACGGAAGGATGGAACTCAACAGGGCAGCCGAACGCGGATACATATTCGACCACATATGGCGCCAGGTAGAAAAGAAATTCTACGATCCGACGCTTCATGGGATCGATTGGCAGATGTACCACGATGAATATAAGAAATTCCTCCCTTTCATAAACAACAACTACGACTTCAGGGTACTGTTGAGCGAGATGCTTGGAGAACTGAACGGCTCGCACACAGGGGCGAGGTATTATCCGAGAAGCCGGAACGGGGACCACACCGCGTCCCTAGGAATGCTATTCGACGAGAAATTCCAGGGGCCCGGCATAAAGGTAAGCGCGATCATTCCGGGCAGTGTGGCCGACAAGGATGAAATAAAGATCAAGGCTGGCGACATAATCACTCATATAAACGGAGTTGAGATCAAATCCGATGATAACTGGTACAAGTATTTGAACAACATAGCGGACGTCAATACGATCCTGACCGTGCAGTCAGGAGCAAAATCCTTCACGCAGGAAATCCGTCCGAATTCTGGATATGAGGATGGGGAACTCCTATATAAACGCTGGGAGGAAATGATGGCCAAGATGGTAGACTCGCTCAGCAACGGAAAGCTTGGATACGTGCACATCGAAAGTATGGACGAAAGCAGCTACCGTGACCTCATCGACAAGGCCATGGGCAAGTACATAGGCAAGGAAGGTCTTGTGGTAGACACGCGTTTCAACGGCGGAGGCTGGCTGCATGACGATCTCAACACATTCCTTAGCGGGAAACTCTACATGAAATTCGCCCCTCAGGGCGACACCCTGAAAGGCGGCGAATCCATGATGAGATGGGACAAGCCGAGCATAGTTCTCATAAGCGAATCAAACTACAGCGACGCATTCATGTTCCCGTTCGCATACAAGCAGAATAAGATAGGGAAACTCGTCGGAATGCCTGTCCCGGGGACCGGAACGGCGGTATGGTGGGAAAGCCAGATAGACCATACCCTGATTTTCGGTATACCTATGGTGGCTTCCATCGGCACCGACGACAAGATCACCGAAAACAAGCAGCTCGAACCGGACATAAAGGTTCCGCTTCCGTACAACGATTTTCTTAACGGGAAGGATCCTCAGCTGGAAGCGGCAGTGAAGGAACTGCTCAATGAGCTAAAATAACCCGCAAAAGGGATATCTGTCAATAATGTCACGCAGCGATGGCAATCGAAGCCGCCGCTGCGTGATTTTTTTCCAGCTGTCCGGCAAGAATTGTTACATTTGTATCCAATTTCACGTCATCATGATGATCCAATTAGAAAATCTGTTCGAACAATATACCGGCGAAAAAGTGTTGGAATCCGTCGAATTGCCATCGTCCGGAAGTAATCGACGCTATTTCCGAATAAAATCCGACCATCAAACTCTTATAGGGACAAGAGGCACCTGCAAGGAGGAAAACATAGCATTTTGGAAGATCGCTGAACACTTCTTCAGCCAAGGTCTTCCGGTTCCCAAGGTGCTTTTTCACAGCGACGACTTCATATATTATCTTCAACAGGATCTCGGCGACGACACCCTCTACAAGGCAGTCCAGACGGGAAGGGAACTTGGGAATTATGGCGAGTCGGAGATCCAGCTTCTCTGCAAGACCGTCGCCATGCTGCCCGCCTTCCAGTTCGAAGGGGCCAAGGGACTCGACTTCTCCGTCTGCTATCCCCAGCCGGAATTCGACGAAAGGATGATCTTCTTCGACCTGAACTATTTCAAATACTGTTTTTTGAAAGCCACCGGATTGGAATTCAGCGAAATAAAGCTAGACAACGACTTCCGGAAGATGTCCGAGGTACTGATGTCCAGCATGTCCGATAATTTCCTGTACCGCGACTTCCAGTCCCGCAACATAATGCTGGTCCATGGGGAGCCTTATTTCATAGATTTCCAGGGAGGGCGCAAGGGCCCGATCTATTATGACATAGCATCCTTCATATGGCAGGCGAGGGCCAATTACTCCGAAGAGGTCCGTCAAAGGCTTCTCGACACATATCTCAATGCCCTAGAAGAATACAGGAAAGTAGATCGTCCACAATTCATGGCTACGTTACGCCACTTCATACTTTTCCGTACGCTGCAGGTCCTGGGGGCCTACGGTTTCCGCGGATACTTCGAGAAGAAGCCCCACTTCCTCGCCAGCGTTCCGTTCGCCATAGAAAACCTCAGGAAACTGCTGAAGGATCCGTTTCCCGAATATCCCTACCTCTACGGGCTTCTAAAAGAACTGACTACCCTGAAGCAGTTCCAGGAAATGGGCCGGGAGCAAAAACTCGAAGTACGCATATACAGTTTCGCCTACAAGAAAGGGATTCCGAACGACAATTCCGGCAACGGGGGCGGTTACGTCTTCGATTGCCGTGCCCTCGAAAATCCGGGCAAATACGAACATTTCCGCCACTTCACCGGCCTGGACCCCGAAGTAGTCAAGTTCATAGAGGACGAAGGCGGTGTATTCAAATTCCTCGACAACGTCTATGACCTCGCTGATGCACATGTACAGCGTTATATCCAGCGCAAATTCACACATCTGATGTTCGCCTTCGGCTGTACCGGCGGCCAGCACCGTTCGGTATATTGCGCCGAAAGGCTTGCGGAACACATATCCAAGAAATTCGACGTCAAGGTATTCGTATATCACAGGGAAATAGAGGTGGAAAAGGAGTTCTGATGAAAGCCATGATCTTTGCCGCGGGGCTCGGCACAAGGCTCCGTCCGTTGACGGACACGATGCCGAAGGCTTTGGTGCCCTATCGCGGAACCCCAATGCTGGGACTGCTTCTCGGCAAGCTTAAGGATGCCGGATTCCATGACGTGGTGATAAACGTATTCCATTTCCCGGACCAGATCATAGACTATGTCCAGAACAACGATTGTTTCGGGATGGACGTAAGTTTTTCCGACGAAACCGGACTGCTGCGGGATACCGGCGGCGGCCTGCGCCTGGCCGCACCTCTCCTGAACGACGGGGAACCAGTTCTCTGCCACAACGTAGACATAATATCGAACCTCGACATCCGCAATTTTTACGCCGAGGCGTGCGGCCTGATGAACGACGGGAAGGGGAACATTCTCTCCGTACCACTGGCCGGTATCAGGGAAACCGCGAGATACCTGCTTTTCGACAAGGAAATGTATCTGATCGGTTGGGAAAACATCAAGACCGGCGAATTCAAGGCACAGGGAGGCAAGCACTTCGATCCTATGCTCGAAGTCAGGCCCCTGGCATTCTCCGGAATACAGGTCGTTTCTCCGAAGATATTCGCAGCCATGGCGGATTTTCCGGAGAAATTTTCGATAATGGATTTTTATCTTTCCGAAACCGCTTCCGGCAAGATACGCGGGATAGAAAAGGATGACCTGGAACTGGCCGACATCGGCACGGTAGAGCATCTCGGAAAAATATGATAAAAGAATTTAAAATCAAAACATATGAATAATTGGTTCAACATTTCCTACTCCTCCGACAAGTACCAGTACACCATGGGCAAATCCTTCTACGATTGCGGCATGAAGGATAAGATCGCGACATTCAACCTCTTTTTCCGCCAGGCTCCCGACAACAACAACTGGGCCGTGGTCAGCGGGATACAGGAAGGGTTGGAGATGATCGCCGGCCTCGGCAGCGAAGACATATCGTTCTTCGAGAAATTCCTGCCCGGCGACGGATATCGCGAATACAGGGAATATCTCTCCAAGATGCACTTCACGGGCAAGGTCTTCGCGGCACGCGAAGGCGAAATAATCTTCCCGAGGGAACCGGTGATGACAATCCAGGGACCCCTTATAGAAGCGCAAGTGCTCGAAACCCCGCTTCTCTGTATCATGAACCACCAGATGGCTGTAGGAACGAAAGCATCCCGCGTCGCACGCGCCACTTCGAAACCGGTGAGCGAATTCGGTTCCCGTCGCGCCCATGGCCCTTGGGCTTCGGTCTACGGCGGCAAAGCCGCCTATATCGCCGGTTGCGTAAACAGTTCCAACATAATAACTGCAGTGAAATTCGGTTTCGAATCGAGCGGCACCATGGCGCACAGTTACGTCACATCGTTCGGCTGTTCCCCTAACGGCGAATACGAAGCTTTCGTAAATTATATCCGGACGCACAGGAACGAATCCATAACACTTCTCATAGATACCTTCGACACCCTGAGATGCGGCCTCAAGAATGCGATCCGAGCTTTCCGCAACGAAGGGATCGATGACGGCTATGCTCCGGGCTACAGCATACGTCTGGACAGCGGCGACCTTACCTACCTTTCCAACAAATGCCGCGAGACCTTGGACAAGGCAGGAATGAAAAATTGCAAGATTTTCGCAACCAACGGACTGGACGAATACATAATATCCGAACTCGAACGCCAGGGAGCTAAGATCGACTGCTACGGTGTCGGCGATGCAATCGCTACCAGCAAACACAACCCGTGCTTCGGGAACGTATACAAACTGGTCCAACTGGACGAAGAGCCTATCCTGAAGCGCACCGAAGACAAGGTCAAGCTGATAAACCCTGGATTCCAGATAACCTACAGGATCACGGTAGACAACGCCTTCAAGGCTGACGTCACCTGCATACGCGGTGACGAGACGGAGAAAAGGATACTGGCCGGCGAAAAATTTTCGATCCGGGACGAATACGACGAAACAAAGGTCACGTCCTTCGATAAGGACAGTTACGTCTCACGTCCCATTCAGGTTCCGGCTATGGACAATGGGGAAATCATCATGAGGCAGCCGACCCTTAAGGAAAGACGCGATTTCTACTTTGACAACCTTTCCCGCCTCAGCCCTTCCCAAAAGCGCCTGATAAACCCTCATTATTACAAGGTCGACATTTCAGATCAGCTCTACGACCTCAAGATGGGCATAATAAACCGCCTCATAAAGGAAATAAACGAAATGTAATAACATCATGACAAGTTATCCTGCACACGTAGTGGTAGACATGCTCTACGACTTCATCGACGGAACGCTGGCCTGCGAAAATGCGGCAAATGCGGTAAAGAAATCCACGGCATACGCCAATGCCAATCCCATGCACAAAATGTTCTACGTCTGTGACTGCCATCCGGCAAACCATTGCTCCTTCAAGGAAAACGGCGGTGAATGGCCGATGCACTGTGTTGAAGGAACGCACGGAGCGGAAATCCACAAGGGCTACGGCCGTCTCGCAAATGCGCAAAACCGTCCCGATAAGAAACGAAACGTATTTCTCAAGGGACTTGACCCGGGGAAGGAACAATATTCCGGATTCGAAGGGATCGATGCCGGCGGGCGAACGCTCGAGGCCGCTCTCGCCGAGAACGGCGGAGGGGAAAAGGGTATAGTGGAAGTCAGCGGCGTAGCTACCGAATTCTGCATCAAGGAAACATGCCTTGACCTTCTAAAGGCTGGATTCAAGGTTATCCTTCTGGTCGATGCGATCGGCTACGTCAACAAGGAGAACCACTTCAAGACGATAGCGGAACTTCAGGAAAAAGGCGTAATCACCAAACTTGCCGAACCCGAAAAGAAAGGCAAGGGAAGATAACCGACGGACGCATGGCCGAAGCATCGATCAGGGAAAAGAAATCACGCCAGTACGTAGAGACTTACGTGGCATCAGCCGTTGCCATTTTTTTCTTCGGCATGGAGTTCATAGTGCTGGGAACGATACTGCCGATTCTCAAGGAGACTATGGCGAAGAACCAGATAGCATTGCTGGCCACCTTGTTGCCTCTCGGGGTCCTCGTGGGTTCCATGCTGTTCGGTCCCATTCAGGATAACAGGGGATACAAAATAGTATTGGTCTCCTTCACAGCGATCGGAATCGTCGGATTGTCGATGCTCTCGTTTTCGAAATCGTTTCTTCTCACGGCACCTGCCGTGGTTTTGATAGGAATTTCGAGCGGTGCGTTGAACGGTTCGGCGAGTGCCATAATTTCGGATATTTCGAACGAAAGGAACCGCGCTTCAAACTTGGTGGTATTGGGCCTGATATATTGCATCGGTTCGCTTTGCACGCCTTTGGCTATGAATGCCTTGCTCGAGAAATGCGGTTACCGGGTTCCCATATTCGCCACAGCGGGACTCATGCTGTTCTCCATAATTTACTACTGCATGATCGATTTTCCAGTCAGGAAGAGGGAAAAGAAAGTGGCGTTGAAGGATATATTCGCACTCTTCAAGGAACCTTTCCTTATAATCTTCAGCATGGTGCTTTTCTTCCAGAGCGCACTGGAAGGCCTTTCCAGCAACTGGACCGCCCAATACCTGACCGCACCGGGATTCGGCCTGAGTTACGGAAACGCCCTGTACGCGTTGAGCGCGGTAATGCTCGGACTCGCTTCCGCACGCGTGATATTGATTTTCCTGACAAGGACTGTAAAACTCAAATATTTGGTTTACAGTAGCATGATAATAGTAATAGCCGGAGCCGTCGTTCTAATTTCGGCCCGCGGGACATTCGCCGGAATAGCAGGGTCTTTTATGATAGGGATGGGACTGGCCATAACCTTCCCCGGCGTACTCGGCATGATAGGCGACAGGTACCCGTCGGTTTCAGGCACGGTATTCAGTTTCGCCCTTGTAGTCGCACTTGCCGGGAATACGCTCCTGAACCTGCTTACCGGCACTCTAGGAGCGGAAAGCTATCCTTTCGTCGTTATCGGTGCCGTAGCGATGTTGCTCGTTTTCTTCACCGTAGGCATATTTTTTGTTAAACCGAAACCGTAATGTTTATAACGGATTCCGTCAAAAGGGTTTTGACTATGGCTGCCGGTCTCATGCTGGCGGCGGGGGCTCTTTTCGCACAGAATCCGGATTCGCTTTCCAAGGCCAAGTCGCCGGCCGCCGACTCCCTAAAATCTGCCGTCACCGACTCCGTGAAGATATCCGCTGCCGACTCCGTAATGCACGAAGCAACGGATTCGGTAAAAACGGCTGTCCCCGATTCGGCCAGGGAGATCGTAATCCTCAATCCGGAAGACATAGCACTGGGATTGGACACGCTGCTCAAGCCTGTGGCCGATACAACCCACTACCCCTCCATGGAACCGCAGTCGGCATATCTGGACTCCATACTTTCGGACCAGTACGACTCCCTTTACCAATTCATCGTCGTCACGGTTCCCTCCAAATCGGAACTCAGGAAAACTGCCAGGGAAACAGCTAAGGCGTTCCGGGACAGCGTACGGCTCGCAACCCCGAGGATGCTGAACACATTCGCATTGCCCGATTCAATGTATTACAAGCGAATGCTCTACTGGCAACGCACGACGACCTTCAACGACATCAACCTGAAGGAATTCGACACCACTTACAATTACCACTTCACGGAATACCCCTTCATGAGGGACGACGTCAACGCAACATACCTCGGCGTAATCGGTTCGCCTGCCCTCAACCACAACTATTTCACCAGGCAGCACGACGAACGGTTCCCGTTCTACGACAACTACCTGCAATATTCGTATACGGTGGAAAACGTCCCGTTCTACAATGTAAAGACCCCATACACCATACTTTCATACTGGGGGACGCCGTTCGCAGGCACCGACAAGGAAACGTCGGACGTATATCTGCTAACGACCCAGAACCTTACTCCCGCATTCAATTTCACCATATTCTACAAGCAGTTCGGAGCTAGAGGCGAGATGAGCGACGAGAAGACGGATTGCCGCACATTCGGGGTAACGGTGAACAATCTCGGGAAAAAGTACCTCATGCATGCAGGATATATCTCCCAGCGTATCATAAAGAGCGAGAACGGCGGCATGACGGACTCCTTCTGGGGAAGGGACACGTCGGTCGCAGCAGCCACGATACCTACATCCCTTTCGGACGCCGGAAACGAACTGCACAGGAAATCCTACTTCATCTCCCAGTCGTATGCGATCCCGTTCAATTTCTTTCGCAAGAACAGGGATTCCCTTTCCGCAGGAGAGGGAACAGCGGCCTACATAGGGCACAGCGGAGAATTTACGGAGATGTCCAAGGTCTATACGGACGAGATATCCGAATCCTCCACGGACGAGAGGGCTTTCTACAACAACCAGTTCTATATAAATCCTACCGTAAGCAACGATTCGATATCATACCGTAAACTCGACAACAAGGTTTTCCTTAAGCTCCAGCCTTTCGCTCCCGACGCCATCATTTCCAGAATCAACGGCGGCATAGGATACGAATGGCTCAATTACTATGGATTCGATTTGCAGTATTTCCTATCGGGCAACAAGTCCATAAGCAAAAACAACCTTTACGCATATGCGGAAGCGGACGGAATGTTCAGGAAATACTTCCGCTGGGATGCGAACGCCCGTTACGACTATGCAGGTTACAACGCCAACGACTTCAAAATAGACGGAAGCGTCAAATTGGCATTCTATCCCTTCAAGGGAGGGATTTCCCTGAACGGCAAGGTATCGGAATCCCTACATAAGCCGGACTGGTTCAGCGACCATCTGCTAACCAACCACTACAAATGGGAAAACGACTTCGGCAAGATTTCCGAATCGAGGATTGAAGCAAACCTGGACATACCTATTGCCGGATTCAAGGCAGGATTCGGTTATGCATTGGTCAACAATATGATTTACTACGATTCGCTAAGCATAGTCCGCCAAGCGGAGACTCCGATAAGCATCATGTCGATCTTCGTCCAGGAGAATTTCCGAATCTGGCTTTTCCATTTCGACAACCGCGTACTTTACCAGATATCCTCCAACGAATATGCGATGCCCCTGCCCAAAATATCCACTAACCTGCGCTACTATTTCCAGTTCCCGGTGGTAAAAGGAGTCCTGACCATGCAGATAGGGGCAAATGCCCTGTTTTATACTAAATATTACGTTCCGGGCTACAACCCGTCTTTGGGCATGTTCTATAACCAGCGGAATGAACAACTAGGAGGCACGGCCCCTTACGTCGACGCCTTCATAAACATGCAATGGAAAACGGCATGCATCTATGTGAAATACCTGAACGCAGCAAAAGGATGGCCTACAAGGGATTATTTCTCGGCTTACCATTACCTGCGCCCACAGCACGAATGGGAATTCGGAATAACTTGGCCATTCTACAAGAAATAACCTGATGAAGGGATCGGCAAACTGGTTGAGATATCTCGTTTCGACCGTCGTAATAGCATTGGCGGTATTCCTGCTAGTGGACACAAGGACTCCTGATCCGCAGGATCCCTTTATAAACGGACATATAAAATCCGCAATAATGCTCAACACTTCGATCGACAAAAACAAAAGGGCCGCATTGTACAACACCAGACTTCTTCAGGCCCTAGGGGACGACCACCACAGCACAACGGAAGTTTACAACGCATACGGCAAATTTGATTATTGGGATAGTCTTTCACAAGGAAATATAGACATCATAGTCACCGACAGCATACCTGAAGGATATGAAGGGACAACCATCAGGAGCGTTCCCGTCCAGGGCGAATATTGGGTAACAGATTCAAGGAACACCAGGCTCCTGAATTCGGCGAACATGTGGCTGAACTATTTCCTGGCAAGCCGGGACAACAAGCTCTTGGTAGCAAAATATCTGACATCCTACAGCATATACCCGCAAGCGAAAGAGTATATCGGAAACGGAGAAAGGATTTCTCCCTACGATGCGATTGTAAAGAAATACGGCAAATATATCGGCTGGGATTGGCGACTGCTTTCGTCCGTGGTTTATCAGGAATCCAGGTTCATGATGGGAGTAGAGTATAAGAATGCAGTCGGTCTTATGCAGGTAAAGCAATCTACTGCCGATTTCTACGGGGTGGAAGATGTTTACGATCCAGAATTGAACATCCGTGCCGGAGCATTGCATCTTCAAAGGCTTGCGAAGATGTTCGGCGAACAGGGACTCGATTCCATCAATGTGATAAAATTTTCATTGGCCGCTTATAACGCAGGCGAGGGACGCATCGAAGACTGCATGAATATTGCTGCGGAAAGGGGGCTCGATCCGAATAATTGGGATGATGTCGTTAATGTATTCCAATATATGTCCAATTTCAGCGGCGAAATAACGAAAAGATACGTTCAGGATATTCTGGACCGATATCAGCGCTATTGCATAATAGCCGAGTGACTATTCGACGGACATGGTCTTGGCCGGACTTACCTTTGCTATGAATATACTGCACAACAACAGGAAAAGCATTATTATCACTATGGAAGCCGCATCTATGAGCAACATCGATCCGAGATTGATATCGACCGGCACACAGTTCACAAAATAATTTTCCGGATTAAGCTTGATCACCTTCGTGAGTTTCTCGAAGAGGGAAAACACGAAAGCCACTGCGTCTCCCCACCATATACCCTTCAGAACTATAAATAAAGCTCTATAGAGAAAAACCTTGCTCACGCCACCGTTAGTCATTCCCATACTCTTCAGGACACCTATCGTGGACGTATTTTCGAAAAGAATTATAAGCAGGGAAGAAATCATATTGAATCCGGCTACGGCAATCATCAGTATGAGCACAATCAAAACATTGAAGTTCAATAGATTCAGCCAATCAAAAAGATTAGAGTACAGTCTTCTCACAGGTATCGGCCTGACATCCTGGTCTCCATCTTTGGCCTTTTCCATAATCAGGTTGCCTATTTTCATGGATGTTTTTTCAATGTCGGAACTGCGCTTAAGTCTCAGCTCGTAATTCGATATCTGGCCAGGAGCCCAGCCGTTGAGATGTTGTGTCTGGCGTATGTCCACGATCGCCAAAGTCTTGTCGATATCCTCAATCTGGGCGTCATATATGCCGACTATTTTGAATTTGCGCAGGACCACCCTCTCCCCTACATAATACGCGAGGACGTCGTCTCCGACAGAGTACCCGAGGATGTCGGTTATGCGCTTGGACACCATGATCTCGGACGAAACCCTGCCATGGAAATCCGGCAACCGTCCCCGTTTCAGCGCATTTTTGAAAAATGAGAGATCGTAAAGGGAATCGACCCCCTTGAAATAGACGCCCTGGATATCTTCCTTCCCTTTCAAAATCCCGGTTTTGTAGCATACGGGATCCATCGACGACACCTCACCCATGGAACGTATGTCATCGAAATATTTCAGCGAATCCTCCATCGGGACCACATCGTTCTTACTTCCGCTTCCGCCCAGCGTCAGCTGGATGTCACCCGAGAAGCCAGACAACTTTGTGCTTATTTCCTGCCTGAAACCCTGCAGTATATATACCGCAATTATCATCACCGCCACCGAAAGGGCAACCGAGACCCAGGCAATGATATTGCTGATATTGCTCAAGCGACGCCCGCCACTCCCTTCGCGAGCCATACGGTCGGCTATGAAAAAGCTGAGATTCATGACTTCAGGACCATTATCCAAATATAAAAAAGTTCCCAAGCCTTACAGCCAAGGAACTCAATAGAATTTATATCATCGGTTAAGTTTCATCCATGTTTCAAATTCTATTGGAGCGGTAAGGGAGATTCGAACTCCTGACCTGCGGCTTGGGAAGCCGCCGCTCTACCAACTGAGCTATTACCGCGAAACGGTCACAAATATAATATAATTTGTTGAAAAATCACTTCTCGAACGTAAGTGCGTAAAGATCTCCTCCGCATACCTCGCGATAATTTACATTTTTACATCCCGCAGGCAAATATGCGGCCGGATTCTCCACGGCGGATCCCCTGTAGAAGACATTCTTCCCGTGCTTGCGACGGAACGCTTTCGGTCTCGTCACAGATCAAAAAATCCCTCAGTGGGAGCAGTGCTCGCCGCTATGGCCGCAGCCCTTTTCCAAGCTTTTCCGATTTCCCTTGACGAACTCCTCGACGAGCTGCTTGGGATCGTCCGCATCGCCTTCATAGACCGGGATTCCCTTGGCTTGGAAAAGTGAAATAGCACGCTCGCCCATTCCTGAAGCAATAACGGCATTCACTCCGAGTCCTGATAACCATTCGGGATATAATCCGGGCTGATGCTCCGGAGGAGTTACTTTTTCTTCCCCGGTTATCCCCTCTTCTCCCGTTTCTACTATGTAAAATTGTTCGCAATGTCCGAAATGACGGCAAAGAACGCCGCCTTCAAGCGGAATGGCTATTTTGTTTTTCATTTCTTGTTTTTTTAACCTTTTGATTCGGCAAATGTATCTATTCTGAACATAAGTTCAAAATATTTTATTTGAAATGATATGTATTTTCCAATAGAAATAATTGCACATATGAAAATAATTAGTATCTTTGCGACATAATTTCCATTAGAAAAGAAAAATAAAATGAAAAACAGTCCATTATGCAAGATACGGGAGATCTACAAGGCCATCTCCGAATATGAAAGCAAGATATCCCGCGATTACGGCCTGTCGCTTAACGAAGGGATGCTCCTGTGCTGCCTTTCCGAACACGGGATACTATCGGCTTCCGAAATCGCCGGTTTTCTCGGGCTGACCCGTTCCAACACATCAAAGGTAATCAAGTCGGCGGAATCGAAGAACTTGGTACAAAGAGCTTTGAACGACAAGGATAAAAGAGGCATGCTGTTTTCCATAACGGCTGAAGGGGAAGACGACATGAAACGTCTCATAGCGGACACCAACGGCATACCGGAAATATTAAGGAAAATGTTAGACAATCAATAATAAAAAAGTCATGAAACATATTATCATAGGAGGAGTTGCAGGCGGGGCTACCGCGGCAGCCAGAATAAGAAGAATAGACGAATCGGCCGAAATCGTTCTTATAGAAAAGGGAGAGTACATTTCGTACGCCAATTGCGGCCTTCCCTACTATATCGGGGGCGTAATCAAGGACAGGAGCAGGCTGTTCGTCCAGACCCCCGAATCTTTCGGGACCAGGTTCAACGTAAACGTCCGTATTGAAAGCGAGGTTACCGGAATCGATACGGCAAACAAGAAGATCAGGGTAAAGAAAAAGGACGGATCGGAATATGAAGAGAATTACGACAAGCTGCTGCTTTCGCCCGGATCGGTTCCGGTAAAGCCGCCGCTGGAGGGCATCGATTCGGAAGGGATATTCACCCTAAGGAACGTCGAAGACACGGACCACATAAAGAACTACATGGAATCCCACCCAGTAAGGAAGGCAGTAGTTGTAGGGGGAGGATTCATCGGCCTGGAAATGGCCGAAAACCTTTACAATGCCGGATTGGAAGTCTCCATAATAGAGATGAGCGACCAGGTCATGGCTCCGGTGGATTATTCGATCGCAGCCTTCATCCACAGGCACCTGACCATGAAGGGAGTCCGGCTGCATCTGAGTAAGGGGGTCAGGAAATTCGAACGCATCAACGGGAAGATAACCGTCTGGTTCGGCAACGACGAAAAAACGGAAGCGGACATAGTGGTCCTCTCGATCGGGGTCCGTCCGGCCACCGCTCTCGCCTCGGCCGCAGGATTGAAAATAGGCGAAGCAAAAGGGATATGGGTCGACAGCCATCTGGAAACCTCGGCGAAGGATGTATATGCCGTCGGCGATGCTATAGAATTCCCCAACCCGATTACCGGCAAGCCGTGGCTCAATTACCTTGCCAACCCTGCGAACCGGCAGGGCAGAGTGGTTGCGGACAATATGGTCTTGGGGAACAAGGAGACATACGAGGGAGCCATCGGGACATGCATAGCGAAAGTGTTCGACATCACCGTCGGCTCCACCGGCCTTCCGGCAAAGAAACTGCAAAAGGAGGGGATCAGGTACCTGAGTTCGGTAACCCACTCTTCCAGCCATGCGGGTTACTACCCTGGTGCCATGCCGATTACGATCAAACTCACGTTTTCTCCCGATGACGGCAGGATATACGGGGCACAGTGCGTAGGCAGCGACGGAATAGACAAGAGAATAGACCAGATCTCGCTGTTGATCAAAAGGGGTGGCACGGTCTACGACCTCCAGGAACTGGAACAGGCCTACGCTCCTCCTTTCTCGTCGGCGAAGGACCCTATAGCCATAGCAGGATACGTCGCCGGCAACATACTTAATGGCACGATGCCGGTGATAGACTGGCGCAAGATGCGGACGCTGGACAAGAAAGAGAACTTCGTCATTGACGTACGCACCCCTCTCGAACATGAAATGGGAAACATCCCTGATTCCGTCAACATACCTCTCGACGAGATGAGAGGACGTCTCAACGAGATCCCCGCCGGCAAACCAATCGTGGTATATTGCCAGATAGGACTCAGGGGATATCTGGCACAACGCATACTTCTGGGCCATGGATTCAAGGATGTAAGAAACCTGCAAGGCGGCTTCAAGACATATGAAACGGCCGTCGCCCCGCTAGGCAATGCCGAATATGAGGCAAAAGGGCCGGGCAACGCCGGAATAGAAACCGATACGCAGCGCACGGACAAACCGGCCAGGACGGTAAGGGTGGATGCCTGCGGACTTTCCTGCCCCGGGCCGATAGTGAAGATGAAAGAGAATGTGGACACCATGTCCGAGGGGGAGAGACTCGAAGTGACGGCTACCGATCCGGGCTTCGCGAGGGATGCCGAAGCATGGTGCAAAAGCACCGGGAACGTGCTCATATCGCAAAGCGAAAAGGAAGGCGTATATACCGCATTGATAGAGAAGAGGAAACTCGAAGTTTCACCGGCGGCCGCTGTCGGAACTGGTAAGAAGGCTAAAACCTTGATAATGTTCAGCGACGACCTTGACAGGGCCATAGCGACGTTCGTTCTAGCAAACGGTGCGGCCGCTACCGGCAGCAAAGTCTCTATCTTCTTCACTTTCTGGGGATTGAACGTCATAAAGAAAAGCGTGAAGCCTAAAGTAAAAAAAGACTTTTTCGGACGCATGTTCGGCATGATGCTTCCTTCCGATTCGCGCAAACTGAGCCTTTCAAAAATGAACATGTGCGGCATCGGAAGCAAGATGATGAGGAACATAATGAAACGCAAGAAAATAGAATCAGTGGAATCCATGCGCGACCAGGCGCAGAAAAGCGGAGTGGAATTCATAGCATGCCAGATGTCGATGGACGTCATGGGAATAACGAAAGAGGAACTTCTCGACGGAGTGACGATAGGAGGAGTCGCTACTTACATGGAACGCGCCGACAACGCCAACATGAGCCTTTTCATCTGATGTCGTGATTCCCGTATTTCCTGCAAAAGCCCCTTCCGTTACACGGGAGGGAGCTTAATGTTCTCAGTCTCTTGGAATTGCAATAAACGCACCGTAATATTTCGGTGGCCGATACAATTATCCTGTTGCAATCCTCGCAACGATACCAGTACCCCTTGGACTGGTAATCCCCACCCCGTACCAGGATTGGTCTTCCCTCCACGAAACCGGTGGCTATCGTATGCTTGGCCTTATCATATATTCGCGTGAATGTGGGTCTCGACACGTTCATCTTCACAGATGCATCTTCCTGAGTAAGACCCTCGTAATCAACTAACCTTATTGCTTCGTACTCCTCGAACAGCAGAACCACAGGTTCAGTTGCTGAAAAAGGGACTCCGAAAGGCTTGAACCCTTCCACTACGGGAGGATTCTCCATCATTCTCGTTCTTTTAGGCCTGGACATCTTTCAAAATCGTTGCACTGCAAATTTAAAACATTATTCGACAATCACTTCGATTTCCGGATGTATCAATAGTATGCGATGACGTTTTTCTTATCGGCCGTTATCCTGCCGTCCGCTACCTTAAGGGAAATTCCGGAAGGAAGTTCAACCAAAACCATAGCGCAACATGCCGGAATTTCGAAAGTTCCGCTCACGTCCAGCTTTTTTGCCGCATAGGTCTTGGAAACTATGTCGAACAGGTCGCATTTCTGCGACGACCGGTATTCGACGGTCCGCGGTTCCCCGTACGGATTGTAGTATAGGTAAACCGGGTACGGCTTGTCGGCATAGAAATCCGTGGCATTGCAATCCAGCTGGAGGATGCCGTCGACGTTTGTCGTATTGACTATCGCGCCCAGTATGCCCACGGGAGATGTGCTGTAAAGGCTGAACATGGTGCTTTTCGGATTGCCGCTGACCCAGGTCGGACCGTCACCCTCGGCCACCGGATGCACATCGGGATAAGTGCCGTACCTGTCATAATACCTCAACCCTTCGTAAGCCACGTTGTTGTCCGTGATGTTCTTCAGTTCCGGCGCATACTGGTGGGTGTCGTCCATGTCCTGCGGATAGAACAGGCGGCAGGCGCTAGCATCATTAAGCATCCACTTGCCGATGGCCTGTGCGAACTGGGGCTGGTATTTTACCATCGGAACGAGCGGCCAGGCGATTTCGAGACTGTTCATCAGGAAGGCATATCCGCCACCGTCGGTCGTGCTTCCCTGCAGGCCGCTGACGTCATATGGGCCCCAAGTGCCTGCAATCACTCCCCACCCTTTTCTTCCGGATGAACTCGTACATCCCTCGAACACCCAGTTCAACATCTTCTTCACGTCGTAATCGGTGCCTTCCACGGCGTTGAGATAGGCCGCCGCATAAACTCCGAAAGGCATCAGTATCTCATAGAAACGGCTTTCGGTCTGGGAATCGAGAACGCTTATGGCATTCTTGCAATGTTCAA
>JALCST010000015.1 GCA_022653675.1 Bacteroidales bacterium
CCGGACTTTCGTGAAGACTCTTGCCGAGTCCGTGTCCAACCATTTCCCGAACTACCGAAAAACCGGCATTTTCACAATACGTCTGTACCGCATTGCCTATGTCGCCGATTCTTCCTCCCGGGAGTGCGGCCGCAATTCCGAGTTCGAGGGATTCCTCAGTCACATTAAGAAGCCGCCTGTCGGTACCGGTTACCTCTCCCACCGGGAAAGTGTAAGCCGAATCTCCATTAAAGCCCTTGTAGGTGGTACCGCAATCGAGAGATACTATGTCCCCCTCCTTCAGTTTGTACTCCGAAGGAAAACCATGGACGATCGTATCGTTGACGGAAATACATAGTGTGAAAGGGAACCCGTCGTATCCGAGGAATCCTGGAACCGCACCATGATCGCGGATGAATTTCTCCGCCAAGCTGTCAAGCTCTTTGGTAGTCACACCCGGCACACATTGCCTGCCGACTACAGCAAGAGTCTTGGAGACCAGAATGGCGTTTTCTCGCATTATTTCTATTTCCTCTGCGGTTTTTGTTTTGATCATTTCTGAAAAGTTAAATATCATTCAATTACATACCTGAACGGCCACGCATACGTCCTGTCTTCATCAGTCCGTCATAGTGACGCATGAGCATATAAGATTCGATCTGTTGGAGAGTATCGAGTACTACGCCTACGATGATCAACAGGGATGTGCCTCCGTAAAACTGGGCAAACTGGTTGTTCACCCCGCAAATTCTTGCGAAAGCAGGTAAGATCGCCACGATCGCCAAGAGTATAGACCCTGGCAACGTAATACGCGACATGACGGTGTCGAGATATTCGACGGTCTGCCTTCCAGGTTTTACACCGGGAATAAATCCTCCGTTCTTTTTCATCTCCTCAGCCATCATTGTCGGATTCACGGTTACAGCAGTGTAGAAGTACGTGAACAAGATAACCAGAATGGCGAAGATAAAGTTATACCAGAATCCGGTATAGTCGCTCAGCGTAGCCGCAAGGCCCTGCGTAGCCTGGAAACGGGAAAATACCAGAGGCAACAACATCATAGCCTGCGCAAAAATGATAGGCATTACACCGGCGGCATTGACTTTCAAAGGAATATACTGGCGAACTCCACCATACTGCCTGTTACCGACGATTCTCTTGGCATACTGTACCGGAACCTTGCGGGTACCTTCGACCAAAGCAATCGTTCCCAGGAATACGAGATAGAGGACTACGAATTCGACTACAAGCACCAGAAGGCCTCCGTTTGTCTGATTCAGTTTTTCTCCGAATTCGGCTACGAGAGCCATTGGAAGACGTGCGATAATACCTATCATGATTATGAGGGATATTCCGTTGCCCAGTCCGCGATCGGTGATTCGTTCACCTAGCCACATTACGAACATGGAACCGCCCAGAAGTATCAGCGTAGTCAGGAAATTGAACCAGAACGTACTCATTCCAAGGATGTTTATAGCCATAAACGCATCGGAAGGCAATTGTGCGCGGAGATTTGCCATATAGGCAGGTCCCTGCAACAGGATGATGGCAATGGTCAGATAGCGCGTCCACTGGTTCATCTTCCTATATCCGCTTTCACCCTCACGCTGCAACCTCTGGAAATAAGGAACCATCAGTCCGAGAAGCTGTATTACGATCGATGCGGAGATATAAGGCATGACGCCCAGTGCGAAGATCGAAGCATTGCCGAACGCACCGCCTGAAAACATGTTGAGCAAGCCCAACAGGCCTTCAGAGCTTTGGTTCTGCAACTGGCTCAACTGGGAAGCGTCTATGCCCGGAAGGACGATGAAACTGCCCAGACGGTAAACCAGCAGTAAGAGAAGGGTATAAATCACTCTCTTGCGCAGTTCCTCAATCTTGAAGATGTTACCTATTGTCTGAAAAAAATTAGCCATCTCTTGAATTTTAGATTATTGTGGCTTTGCCATCCTTGGCTTCTATCTTGGCGATAGCCGTCTTCGAGAACGCATTGGCCGTAACGTCAATTTTCCTTGTCAATTCACCGTTCCCCAAAATTTTAACCAAGTCCGACTTGGCTAGCAATCCCGCATCGCGGAGCGTTTCGATGTCGACCTTATCGATATTGGATTTCGTGCACAAGGCATCTATGGTGGAAAGATTGATCGGTTTGTATTCAATTCTAGTAGGATTGTTGAAACCGAATTTAGGCAGGCGACGCTGTATAGGCATCTGGCCACCCTCGAAACCTACCTTGCGGCTGTATCCGGCCCTTGACTGAGCTCCTTTCGTACCGCGGGTAGCTGTTCCTCCATGTCCCGAACCTTCTCCCCTTCCTATTCTCTTGGTGCTATGTGTCGAGCCTTTTACAGGCTTCATATTGCTCAAATTCATTCTCTGTTCCTCCCTTATTTTATTTCTTCTACCGTAACGAGATGAGCGACTTTCCGGAGCATCCCTTCAGTCACAGGATTCAATTCCACTTCGACAGGATTATGGATTTTGCGTATGCCCAGCGACTTGAGATTCTCGATCTGCCTCTTGGTAGCGCCGCACCTGCTGATAACCTGAGTTACTTTGACTTTTGTCATGATTCTTCTCCTCCTTAACCATTAAACACTCTGTTCATTGGGATGCCGCGCATTCCTGCGACAGTGTAAGCGTCGCGGATTTCCGACAGAGCAGCTATTGTCGCTTTCACAAGATTGTGAGGGTTCGAAGAACCTTTGCTCTTTGCAATGACATCCTGGATTCCTACGGCTTCAAACACCGCACGCATCGCACCTCCGGCCTCAACTCCGGTTCCCGGAGCCGCCGGCTTCATAAATACTTTGGCGCCACCGAACTTGGCCGTCTGTTCGTGGGGAATCGTCCTCTTGTCAAGAGGAACCCTTATCAGATTCTTCTTGGCATCCTCGACACCCTTCGCAATAGCAGTGGTCACTTCATTGGCCTTACCCAACCCGTAACCTACGACGCCGTTTTCATCTCCGACTACCACAATGGCTGCGAAACTGAAATGGCGACCGCCTTTGGTTACTTTGGTAACCCTGTTGATGGCAACGAGCCTGTCCTTTAGTTCCAGATCCGCCGTCCTTACTTTTTTTACATTCAAATCTGCCATATCCCTTAGAATTTAAGACCGCCTTCACGAGCGGCGTCAGCTAAACTTTTTACTCGTCCATGATACAGATAGCCTCCACGATCGAAAGCAACGGTTTCGATCCCGGCGGCCTTGGCGCGTTCGGCCGCAGCCTTTCCTACAATTGCGGCCTGTTCAACACCCTTCTTTCCCTTGCAGGATTCTATCAGCCCCTTATCGATCGACGAAGCCGAACACAGGGTAATTCCCTTGACATCGTCAATGAACTGGACATATATCTGATTGTTGCTTCTATACACCGCCATGCGTGGACGCTCGGCTGTTCCGTTTACGACCTTGCGAATACGGTAGTGGATTCTTTTTCTTCTTTCAATTTTACTTAGTGCCATAACTTCATACCTCCATTATTTAGCGGCTGCGGTCTTTCCGGCCTTGCGGCGGATCTGTTCACCTGTGAACTTGATACCCTTGCCCTTGTAAGGTTCAGGTTTACGTATGGCGCGTATACGAGCTGCTACCATGCCGAGAACCTGATTGTCATAGCTTCTGAGTATCAGAACGGGATTCTGCCCTTTCTTAACCTGGGGAACTTCAGCCGTGACTTCCTTAGGAAGCTGAAACTGAATGTTGTGAGAGAAACCAAGGCTGAAATTCAGGATATTGTTCTGGCATTCTACGTGGTAACCCACGCCGACCAGTTCCTGGCGGATTTCGAAACCCTGGGAAACACCGGTGACCATATTATTGATTAAGGCACGGTAAAGGCCGTGAAGGGAACGGTGCCGGGGCATGTCTGTAGGACGGGTAACTGAGAGAACGCCATCCTTGACCTCGACCTTTATGTCCGGGTCAACCTTGAGACTCATCTCTCCCTTAGGTCCTTTAACCTTGACCACATTATGCCCGTCGATGTCGACGGCTACCCCCTGTGGCAGGTGTACGGGTAATTTTCCAATTCTTGACATTATTGTGAATCTTTAAATATCATTAATATACATAGCAGAGAACTTCTCCGCCCACGTTCATGTCCTTCGCTTCCTTATCTGAAATAATTCCTTTGGAAGTGGAGAGTATTGCGATTCCGAGTCCGTTCAGCACTTGTGGCAATTCGCTCACGTTACTGTATTTCCTAAGACCGGGAGTGCTCACGCGGACAATCTTCCGGATAGCCGGCTTTTTCGTATCGGGATGATACTTCAAGGCTATCTTTATAATGTCGATCGGTTTTTCTTCAACGACCTTGTAGCTTAAAATATAACCCTTCTCGTGAAGAATACGTGTAATCTCGATTTTCATTTTGGACGCAGGGACCTCAACGATCTTGTTTCCTGCCAAATATCCGTTTCTGACTCTTGTCAGATAATCTGCGATTGGATCAGTCATTTTGTTTCTGTTTTTAAGGTCCTAAATACTACCAACTTGCTTTTTTCACTCCAGGAATCAGACCTTTGCTGGCCATCTCACGGAATTGTATGCGGCTCAAACCGAATATACGCATATAGCCCCTCTGGCGTCCGGTAATGGAACACCGGTTATGTTGACGGCAACGGCACGAATTCTTTGGGAGTTTGTCCAATGCAGCCCAATCCCCGGCTTCCTTAAGAGCCTTGCGCTTTTCTGCGTATTTGGCGCATAATTTGGCACGCTTCACTTCGCGGGCCTTCATTGATTCTTTTGCCATATTTTAATCGTTTTTCTTATTCTTGAATGGTATTCCGAATTCTGAAAGCAAAGTGTAAGCTTCTTCATCGTTTGGAGCCGTCGTAACGAAAGTTATTTCCATCCCGACTATCTTGCTCACCTTTTCGATATCTATTTCGGGGAAGATGATCTGTTCCTTAAGGCCGAGCGTATAGTTTCCACGACCGTCGAACTTTTCGTCAACGCCCTTGAAATCCCTGATGCGCGGAAGGGCGATGCATATCAACCTTTCGAGGAACTCGTACATCTTCGTGCCACGAAGGGTAACCTTGCAACCGATAGGCATTCCGCTACGGAGCTTGAAATTCGAAATATCCTTACGGGATTTCGTAAGAACGGCTTTCTGCCCCGCTATTGCAGACAGATCTTCGGCAGCCGTTTCCACGATCTTCTTATCCTGAGTTGCAGTCCCAACCCCTTCGTTTATGGTTATCTTCGCAAGCTTAGGGACCTGCATGATGGATTTATACTGGAACTTCTTCATCATATGGTTGACGATCTGTTCCTTATACAATTTTTGCATTTCCGGAACATACCCGGCCGGCTTCGGAGCCTGTCCTTTCTTTTTTGCTGCAGCCTTTGCGACTTTGGCATTGGCCTTTACCTTTGCAGTTTTTACTGCGGCTTTCTTATCGTTTGCCATTATTTAATCTCCTCTCCTGATTTTTTCGCATAACGTACGAGTTTCCCCTTGTCGTTGAGGCGACGCCCTATTTTCGTAGGTCCGCCCTTCACAGGATCAACCAGTTGCAGGTTGGAAATATGTATGCCTGCTTCCTTTTTGATTATACCGCCCTGCGGATGTTCTGCATTAGGTTTGGTGCTGCGGCTTATGAGGTTCACTCCTTCTACTATGGCACGCTTGTTCTTGACGTCTACTTCAAGGACCTTTCCGGTTTTGCCCTTGTGGTTCCCTGCATTGACGTAGACCATATCACCTTTCTTTATATGTAATTTGCTCATATCACTCCCTCCTTATAATACTTCCGGTGCGAGCGAAACTATCTTCATATAGTTTTCTCGGAGTTCCCTGGCCACCGGTCCGAAAATACGCGTTCCGCGGAGTTCGCCGGCATTATTTAACAATACGCATGCATTGTCGTCGAAACGGATGTAAGAACCGTCGGTACGACGCACTTCCTTTTTGGTACGAACGACGACAGCCTTGGAAACGGTCCCCTTCTTTGCATCAGCCCCAGGGATGGAGCTTTTGATCGCAACGACGATCTTGTCTCCAACAGTGGCATAACGATGACGGGTACCGCCGAGTACACGTATGCAAAGGACTTCCTTCGCACCGCTGTTGTCAGCCACCTGTAATCTGGTTTCTTGTTGTATCATAACTATTTAGCTTTTTCAATTATTTCAACTAATCTCCAACGCTTCGTCTTGCTGAGAGGACGGGTTTCCATTATGCGGACGGTATCGCCTTCCCCGCATTCGTTGTTTGCGTCTTCAGCTACAAGCTTTGTGGTCTTGTTGACGAATTTCCCGTAGATAGGATGCTGCATACGTCTCCTGATCGCAACTACGATGGTTTTGTCCATCTTACTGCTGACCACTACGCCAACTCTTTCTTTTCGAAGATTTCTTTCCATTTCAATGAGCTTGTTTAGTTCTGTTTAACTTCTTCGGTTTCGGAAGCTTTCCTGACGGCTTCCTCCTGTTCGCGCTGTGCGAGAATCGTAATCATCCTCGCAACGTCCCTTCTCGCCTTCTTTATCTTGGAAGTATCTTCCAATGGAGAGATGGAATGGTTCAGTTTGATCTGAACAAGGTTCTGCTTTTCTGCGTCTACGCGTTCGCGCAGATCCTTAAGTGACATTTCGCGTATTTCCTTTGGTTTCATACCTCTATTTATTATTCTTCAACGTAATCCCTTCTAACCACGAACTTGGTGTGTATCGGAAGTTTGTTGGCCCCGAGCCGGAGAGCTTCCTTCGCCACTGCCAATGGAACTCCATCGGCCTCTATGAGTACTCTCCCCGGGGTACACGGCGCAACGAACCCTACCGGATCACCCTTGCCTTTACCCTGGCGTACTTCTGCAGGCTTGCGCGTGTAAGGTTTGTCCGGGAAGACCCTGATCCAAACGTTTCCTTCACGCTTCATGTAACGCACTACAGCCTGTCGTGCAGCCTCGATCTGCTGACTTGTCAGCCAGCATGTTTCCAATGTCTTCAGACCAAAAGATCCGAATGACAGTTGGTCGCCCCTATGGGCGATACCCTTCATATGACCCCTTTGCTGCCTTCTGAATTTGGTTTTTTTCGGTTGTAACATTTTCTTATTACTTAAAAATTTCTCTAAATTCTTAACACCCAAGCCCTTAGTGCACAAGACTCCTAAAAGCCGGGCTGCAAATATAATCAATTAATCATTAATACAAATGTTTTTTAACTTTTATTTACCATATTTTCGACCATTTTTTTTGAGCCCTAAATCATCAAGGTTCAACTTATTGCACATAAGAATAACATAACTATACAATGCTTTTCGACCGGAAGATCCGTTCAGGGAAAATCTTCATTTCATACCAATATGTTTCGGCTCGAAAATTGCAGCAAATTCCCCGCATTCCTACCGATGCTTTGAAAATGAACTTCTTGCGCAAATACGTTTACCCCATTCTAATCGTGGTTTCTGGCCTAACCTGTCAGGACTTGGCGGCACAAAACGGCGGAAGGATAATTCGTGCACCCGAGAGATCAGAAACATCGGCCATAATGAATTTCATAGTCGTCAAGGGAGACACTATCTATCTGGACGAACTTCCGCCGGCGGTGATTTCCTACAGAAGCCACATGAGCACGCGTGAATGGCGCATATATTATAAGCGCGTATATAATTTCAGCCGCGCCTATCCTTACGCCCTTTTCGTAGCCGACGTTATCCAGCGCACCGACAGCCTTTTCGAAGCCGACCACTATAGCAAGCGCCAACGGGAAAAATACCTGAGCCTGCTGAAAGAGACTCTATTGAAGGACTTCGACAAAAAATTCAGAGGGTTGACCCTGAAACAGGGCCTGATGATGATAAGGCTTATAGACCGTGAAGTCGGCATGACTCCATACATTATAATAAAGAAATACCTCGGAGGAATCAATGCGACTTTCTGGCAGGGAGTCGCACGCATGTTCAAAGGCGACCTGAAAAAACCTTACGACAAATTCGGTGAAGATGCCGATCTGGAAGAATTATGCAAAAAATGGGAGAAAGGTGAATTCAGGCAACTCTATGTTTCCATATTCGGCAAATTGCCCCTGGAAATTTCAGTCCCGGAGAAATATATGAAACCTCTGCGCTGAAACCAATCCCCAAGCATGTAAATCCTACCCCCGCTTTCTATATCGAACTCCCCTTCGGAATGGAAATGGCCGAAAACATAATAGTCAATTCCCTTCTCTCCTCCAGCTTTCAGTTTCGCATTGAAATTATCAAGATATTTGAACAGAGGTTCGTCCTTCCCCTTGTAGACATAAGGTCCCACTATTTTCCTGCGTGGTTTTCTCTTCTCGGACCAACGATGTGCGATCGCGAACGACCACCCCGTCGGCAGGAACCTGAAAATTGAATTCACCACCGGCGAACGGAACGTTTTTCTCATAAGCATCCGCTTGAATGACCTGTCACCCAACTCATCGCCATGCCCAACGCAGAATCGCTTTCCACCGGCATCGAATACGTAAGGCTGATCGACCACCTTCAACCCTATCTTATTCTCGAGATAACCGAAAGTCCACCAGTCATGGTTGCCGCGAATGAAATAGACCTCCACGCCGCTGTCGACCAGATCGGCCAAAGCACTTAGCGTACGTACATATCCACACGGCACGACATATTTCATCTCATACCAGAAATCGAAAATGTCACCGAGCAGGAAAAGGGCCTTGGTCTCGGGAGGCAATTTTTTCAGGAATGCCACGAATTCGCGCTCCCTCCCGTCAGGACCGTCCTGGGAAGAACCGAGATGAACATCGGAAACGAAATAGTACAATGTGCGTCCAGCCATCCGCGAAATGAATCATTTAAGAATATAATTCAGGACCAATGCGGCAATGCCGGCCAATACGCAGTAAGCAGCGAACCAGTCCAGTTTGGCTTTCCTTACCACGGTAATCATGACCTTGCAGGCGAACAGTCCAGAAACAAATGCAGACAGGAATCCGAGAGCCAAAGGAAGGCTTCCTATCTGCGCCGCCTGTGCCGTGAATCCTCCGTGCAGGAGTTCGAGGAACATTTCTCCCAGCACGGGGATCAACACCATCAGAAACGAGAACTGGGTGACCTTTTCCTTCTTCACGCCGCACGCGAGACCAGCGGAAATCGTCGCCCCAGAACGAGAAAGTCCAGGAATGACAGCTATCGCCTGTGCGACACCCATCCAGGCTGCCGACTTGTAATCCATTTCATGGCCTTCCTTTTTATCGGATATCCGTTCGCTCAGGAAAAGAAGCGCAGCGGTTACAAAAAGTGCGACACCAACGACAATAAGTCCGCTCCCGAACAAGGCTTCGACCTTGTCCTTGAAAAAAAGACCGACTATAAGAACCGGAATCAACGAGACGAGAATCATGCAGACATATTTCGTCTCATCGTTGTACTTGAATTTGAAAAGTCCACTCACCAACTTGCAAATCGGCTTCCAGAAAACCACTATGGTACTCAAAACGGTCGCCGCATGAACTATTATGTCGAAGGAAAGGTTCCCCTCCTTTACTCCGAACAAGGCTTGTCCTATCGCCAGATGCCCGCTGCTGGAAACCGGCAGGAACTCTGTAAGACCTTGGACAATCCCGAGAATGACAGCCTCAAACCAATTCATTTCTTCTTGCCGTCTTCAATGCCTGTCCCGTCATTTTCGGCAACCTCCGCGGGCCTACGCATGATGGCGAGAATGATTATGACAACGCCAAGAACGAAAAGACAAGGTGACAACACCGTGCGCGTAAAATTGAACATACTGTAATTAAACACGTTAGGATCATTCGAGCCACCGCCAATCATAAGGATATAACCGGCCACCATCACCATAAGCCCGACAATGATAAATCTGTAGTTTTTTGGGGAAACCGCCAGATTGGTTTCTTCGGTCTGTTTTTCTTTATTCATAATCAATAATATAAGTCATCTGCGGAAATATCCACCAGCTTGTTGACAACCCTTGAGGTCCCAAGGATGCAAAGCAGGATCCCAACGATCAGCACTCCACCCAGAACTGCTGCAAGCAAACGAGCGTCAAATATAGCAAAAAGTTCGCCGTACTTGGTCTTCGTAAGATAAAGAATCAGCAGAAGAATGAAATCGGCGATAACGCCCGAAAAAAGTCCCTGCCAGAAAGCCTGCCTTACGAAAGGTTTACGTATGAAGGATTTGGTCGCTCCGACCATCTGCATCGTATGTATGGTAAAACGACGGGCATACAGATTCAGCCGTACGGTATTCCCGACTAGGACAAAACTGATGAAAAGCAAGATGACTATGAACACGAACAGGACTATCCCAATTTTCTCAAGGTTCTGGTTCAATGCCTCGACGAGGGATTCCTGGATTACGACTTCGCTGACCTTGTCGTTGGCTGACAGTACGTTCTTCACCATTTCAAGGCTATCCCTATCAAAATATCCGGCATTCAGGTGAAAATCGACTGATATGGGAATAGGGTTATTTTCGAAGGCATCCAGGAAATCGCCGCCCAACAACGCCGTCATCTGTTCCGTTCCCTTTTCACGTGATATGTATTCGAAACTTTTCACGAAAGGCTGTCTTTTCATCCTGTCAATAAGGTTCAGGGCATCTTCCTCTTCGGCAGTCCCGTCCATAATTACTTCGACGACCATGCTCTCGCGGAAATGGTCGGCAACGGACTTTGCATTGGCGCCGAAAAGCCCGGCTATTCCTATCAGTACCAGGACAAGGCTTATGCTCACGACGGAAGACACGTAAGACCGTATCAGCCTCATCCGAATTATGCTGTTCTCTTTATCTGCCGACATTTCGTCTAAAATAGCGTTCAAAGGTAATTAAAAAATAATTATTATCTTTGTATCGAATATGTCTAATATGGAACCGAATGTCTGATAGCAATAAAAACCCCAAGAAAATCCTGTTCGTAACTTCGGAAGTTTTCCCTTATATGCCGGAAAGCACCCTTTCCCTGATAGGAAGGTATCTCCCTCAGAACATTCAGGAAAACGGACGGGAGATTCGCGTATTCATGCCTAAATACGGCATCATAAACGAACGCAGGAATCAGCTTCACGAAGTCATACGGCTTTCAGGAATGAACATAACCATAAAAAGCACTGATTTGCCCCTGACCATCAAGGTTTCCTCCATATCACAGGCCAGGATGCAGGTCTATTTCATCGAGAACGAAGATTATTTCAAGCGCAAGGCGGTATATTTCAATGAAAAGGGAGAATTCTTCAAGGATAATGACGAGCGTGCCATGTTCTTCGCACTCGGAGTATTGGAAACGGTCAAAAGGTTGCGTTGGAAACCCGATCTGGTGCATTGTCACGGCTGGATAACGCACTTCCTGCCTCTCTTCTTGAAGAAAACATATTCGGCGGATCCTATTTTTGCAGAAACGAAAATAGTGCTCTCCCTTTACAATGATTATCTGGACAATACCTTTTCCCCTGATTCCCCCAAAAAACTTCTCGACTGCGACCTGAAGGGGATATCTGGAAAAGATACCGAGGTCTATAAACCGGCAAATGGCATAAATCTTGCTAAACTTGCTATTCGTTATGCCGACGGCGTTATCGCGGGGGTACCGAAGATTGACCCGAGGGTCTCCTCATACGTCGAGGAACTTAAATTGCCTTTCCTTCCGTATTGTGAAGTAAACGAAAACGATAAAGCATACGTTGAACATTATAACAGCTTTTATGACCGCTTCCTGCCGGAAGACAAATAAAATTAATATGACAAAATCCCTTAGGGCTCTGTATTGCATCGCACCATTTATATGCGCTGCAGCTATTAGCGTTTCCTGCATTTCCACCAACAAATCCCTGGGCGGCTCACTAGTTCCAACAGATCAGAATCTTAATGTTTACACGACCTCCATGGACCTGCCTGTCACTATGGAGATGACCGACAGCATACAATCGTCATCTTCCTCTTATCTGGCAGTCGGATCAATAAATACCCCTGAACTGGGGACAATGACCGTAGGTTCGGCATTCGATCTTGTTCCCGAAACGGACTCCATGAGGTTTGAAGGCGACCCAAAATTCGTTAAATTCTATATCGACGCCGTTTTCTCCAGCCACAAGACGTTGGACGACAACCAAGCAGGAATAATCCAGAACCTGTATTTCTACCCTCTTACGAGAATTTTGGATACAACTGACGTATATGCATATTCACTGAAGCCGGAAGATTACGAAAAAAAATTGATTTGCAAAGGCATACCGGCCTACGACGGAAGCGGCTCGGTCGAGGTCGACATGACCGATTGGGCGGCCAAATATCTTTCAGCTACCGACGAAGAACTGGACAGCCTGAATCTGTTTGCGGAAAACTTCACCGGGATCTATATGACCACCGACCCGCAGGAAAGCTCCATCTACGGAGGCAGGATCAACTACCTCGATCTAAGCAGCACGTACGGTTATTTGGAATATGAACGCACCGATTCCACAGGAGCACGCACGGATACCACCGTAGCATTTACACTGGGTTACCGGACGGCACTGAACGTCTATAAATCAAGCTCCGAAAACCTTGTAAGCGAAAGCCCGACGAATAAACTCTATGTCGAAGGCATGTCGGGTATAAAGCCATATATTTCGGCCGCAAAATTACGCCAGAAGATCGAGAACTGGGCGGAAGAGAACGGATTGGACATGTCCAAAATAATAGTAACCAGAGCTTCGATGGTTTTCCCCTTCGAATATGACGGGGATTATCTTAAACTGGACAACAACTACCCTTCCTATCTTTATCCGAACCAGAGGACCACTTCCGGCGGCTACACTTATTTCGCACCGTTATCCGAAATCTATGACAGCATGAACGACAAGGGAGCCATAAACAGATCCAATCTCTATTACAAACCCGACGTCACACTTTATATCCAAGACATCATACATGACCCAGCCGACTCGATAAGCAGCGCAGACGACATCTGGCTTATACCTGTAAGCGAAACCACGAGCAGTTCTTCGTCCAGCAGCGATTATAGCAATTACTATTCTTACTATTACTACTATTACTACGGCTACAACACATCGTCTTCTTCAACGACATATTACACCACTGACTACATAGATTATTACGCGGCGACCCTCAACGGAAACCTTTCGGACAACGGCCCGCGTCTCGAACTGACTTATACGGTAATGCAGTAATCGGAAAGATTATTGCCGATAGCGGGCAATCACGACACAGCAGTTGTGTCCGCCGAAACCGAAACTATTATTAAGGGCTACTCCGACTTCGCGCCTTTGGGCTACGTTAGGAGTGAGGTTGAATCTCGGATCAATATTGTCATCCAGCTCCTTCAAATTGATAGTAGGAGGTATGATACCGGAATTTATGGCATGTATGCACGCCAATGTCTCAATAGCACCTGCCGCACCGAGAAGATGTCCGGTCATGGATTTGGTGCTGCTGATATTTATCTTGAAAGCCCCGTCGCCGAATACATTGTAAATAGCCTTAAGCTCCGCGAGATCCCCGAGAGTCGTCGAGGTACCATGGACATTTATGTAATCCACGTCATCCGGCATGACGCCGGCATCCTTAAGGGCTTTTTCTATGGCGAGCGTCGCCCCCCTGCCTTCGGGTTCCGGAGCGGTTATATGATACGCATCGTCGGTAACACCCGAGCCAAGGATTTCGGCATATATCTTGGCTCCACGAGCTTTGGCATGTTCGAGTTCCTCCAGGACTATGACACCTGCGCCTTCGCCCAATACGAAACCGTCGCGTGTCTTGTCAAAAGGCCTGGATGCGGTCAGATATTCGTCGTTATGAGCGGAAAGAGCCCTCATCGAGCTGAATCCCCCGACCGTAAACTCGTTGATGGGAGCTTCGGTACCACCTGTCAACATGATATCGGCATCATTTCGTTGAATTATACGTAAGGCATCCGTAATGGCGTGAAGCGACGATGCACACGCCGACGTAGTAGCATAATTCGGACCCCTGAACCCATATTTAATGGAAATGAGTCCTGGTGCCATGTCACTAATTACTTTCGGAATAAGAAAAGGACTAAACCGGGGGATCTTACCTCCCTCGGCATAGCCCATAATTTCTTCGAAGAATGTGGAAACCCCTCCTATGCCGGAACCTAGAATAACACCTACGGCATCAAGGTCGGTTTTTTCAAGATCGATATTGCTGTCTTTTACCGCTTCGGAAGCAGCGATTAACGCATACTGCTCGAAACGGTCAAGCTTTCTTTCCTCTTTTTTATCGAAACCGAAATCACCGGCAGAATAATTCGGGATTTCACAAGCGAAACGGGTTCTGAAGAGAGTAGGATCGAAATTTTTGATTAAAACAGAGCCGCTCTTCCCTTTATCAAGGTTATTGAAGAATTCATTCGAATTCTTTCCAAGCGGATTGATAGTCCCGATTCCAGTGACGACAACTCTTCTTTGCCCCATTAGAGATTAGATTTTAGTACGTTGTGAAATAAATATATGTTATTTCTTCGCGTTAGCGTCAGCCTTCGCATTCTTAATGAATTCGATAGCGTCTCCGACAGTAGTGATCTTTTCAGACACGTCCTCAGGAATAGAAATATTGAATTGATGTTCAAATTCCATAATTAATTCGACGGTGTCAAGAGAATCAGCCCCCAGGTCGTTAGTAAAACTTGCCTCAGGCTTAACTTCGTTTGGATCAACGCCAAGCTTGTCGACAATGATGGCTTTTACTTGTTGTTCAATATCTTCCATATTATTATAATTGGTTAATAAAATTGCCAGTACACAGACTGACAAAGCGCAAAATAAGTAATTTTTATTGATAGAAACAAATTTAGTACTTTTGTCATCATATGTACAACATAGTAATTTTCGCCTCGGGCGGTGGGACAAACGCCGAAAATCTGATGAAGCACTATGCAAAGAGCGATATTTGCAATGTTCGCGCCATCTTTTGCAACAAGCCCGACGCCTTCGTGCTCAAGAGAGCCGAAAACCATGGAATACCTTCGTTCGTATTCTCCAAGGAGGAGCTCAAGGCTCCCGAAAACGGGAACAAGGTTTTAAAAGAACTCGACAGGTATTCGGCGGATGTCATTCTGCTGGCCGGGTTCCTTCCGAAGGTACCGGATTTTCTAGTGGACAGGTTCGAAGGAAAAATAATAAACATACACCCGTCACTGATACCTAAATATTGCGGCAAGGGAATGTATGGTGAACACGTCCATGAAGCTGTCGTGGCAAACCACGAAACCGAATCCGGAATAACGATCCATCTGGTCGACAAGCGCTATGATCATGGACGCATACTTTTTCAGGCCAGATGCAGTGTAAAACCGGAAGACACGGCAGCCGAAGTAGCCGGCAAAATCCACGTTTTGGAGCAAACCTACTTTCCGGACGTAGTGATTAATTATCTAAAGTCCCTTTCTGGGGATTAGAACTGCTTCATCATAAAAAGGCCCGCATCACTGCGGGCCTCAGCATTTGGTTAATTAGAAGTTTTTTCTTCGGTCAGTTAGGAATTATAAGTCTAATGATTAAGATGTATCCTCATTCCGATCTCCATACGGACCTGCATCGGTTGTGCGGTACGGATGCTGACAGGTTGCGTGGCATCCGAACAGTTGATGAAAAAGATGAACCCCGGCTCAAAATAAATCCCCAGATAATTTCCTAGACGGTATTCCCCCCCAACTCCGCCAAGAACTGAGAAAAGAGGACGCGACATGTCGTAAGTGAAATCCGTTGAACCGTAACGGCCCCCCGCATATATGCAAGCCTCCACCATACCCCCGAAGTTCCCATATACATTGAGACTTGGTTGTTTGATGAAATTATAGTACAGTATCACAGGCAACCCAAGATAGCTAACATTGTTTCTCACGGTGAACTTCTCAAGATTAACCATGGCGGGATATTCGCTGTGAAGATATGTATACGTCAACCCCGTTCCCAACGCAACCCGCCCGAGCGACATCTGAACCTGGGCACCGAATGTAAGAGGCATCGAATAGCTTCCGGCACCGATTTGGGTGAGAGATGCACTTGCGGAAGAAGGACCGTCACTCGGGGAAACGAACATAGCTCCACCATCGTAGGAAAAGGAATTGCTTCCAAGGCCGGCACCCAGGTTGGAATTGACGGACAGGACAGACAAAAGAGGTTCCGTTCTCTTTTCCTTCTCCTCCCCGTAATCCCATTCTTTGGGATATCCGGCCGGCTTGCGCCCGGATCCGTCTTCCTTTCGGACGGAATCCCCTTCCAACATGATTTTATTTATTGATGATGTGTTTTCCTGCTCTTGTTCCGGCTCCTTCTCTTGCCCTTCACCATGAACCTGTATTGCGCCGGAAGATTGCGGCAGAGATGAAGAGTAGAAGGAAACCGAATACTCTTCCGCTATCTTTTCAGGAGTCGGTACGGTCTGAATTCTTACCGCAGGAACGCTTTCAGCTATCACATCGCGGTTGAAGGGTTCTACGGGAGGAGATGGCCTGCGTATAATGGCGAACACTACGGCAAGGCATGCTGCGACCGCAGCCAACGCATAACTTCCAACCCTGAGCCAAACCGTACGCTTGCCGCGTCTTGCCGCCACACTGCTTAAGGTACCGGCATCCAGTCTCTTTTCCAACCCTTCCCAGACCTTATCGTCCGGTTGCTCGCAGTAGGAATCAAGTTTTTCCCTTATAATATCAAAATCGTCCATTAGATAATTTCATCTTTTTAATTCTCTCCTTCAGCCAAGTCTTGCCACGACTCAACTGGGAGCGCGAATTAGCTTCCGTTATTCCAAGCTCCTTCGCAATCTGCGCGTGAGGCATTCCCTCGAATACTGCCAGGTTAAAGACAGCCCTGTAACTTTCTGGCATCGACATGACCAGCTTCAACAAATCCTTGGCTTCCAAATTCTCCAACACGTCCGTAAAACCGATGTCCGGGGTGAATGTCGAATCAATGTCACGGACACCATTCATGACATCGTTCTTTCGCAATTCGCAAAGAGCCGTATTCACCATGACCTTCCTTATCCACCCTTCGAACGAGCCTTTACCACTGTAAAGGCCCAATTTCGTATAAACGGTCAAAAAACCCTCCTGCAAAACATCCTCCGCAGCCTCTTTGCTGCCCATATACCTTTCGCAGACTACAAGCATTCTGGAAGCGAACCTGTCGTAAAGCTCACGTTGAGCTTTACGGTCACCTCTTCGACAACTTTCAATAAGCTTCCGTTCCTTTTCGGGACGGGACATAGTTTCTCCCATCGAACGCCTGTTTATTATAGATGCAAATTTACATTAAAATGTTGCAACCTATATAAATGTTGCAAACACGGGAATACTTCGGTATTTTTAACTACATTTGTCGCGAATTATGAAAAATCTGCCTGAAATATTAGTTCTAGCAACGATAATTCTTCTTTTCGCCGCCCCATCCTACGCGGCTGACAACAACGGGAAACAGGTAGATGAAACCGAACTTTGCGAAAGACTGCTGGAGACCCAGGGAAAGGAAAAGCTCATTACACTCTCCGAAATCGCTTCACGTTACTGGAATATTCCCGAGGAGGAATCCTGGCTCAAAAAGCTCTATGCCGAGGCCGCGAAGCAAAAGAATGCCGAATACGAGATGAAAGCCGCAATGAACATGTGCCGTTACAGCCACAATCTCGAAGAAGAGGGGAAACTCATTCTTTGGAGCGAGCGCGCCGACTCGATAGCGAAGGCGAACAACCTGTATAACGACGACTACTTCGAAGCGCAGGCTTACATGAGCAAGCATTACCTGTGGTTCCAATATTTCGAGATGTCTGCGGAAACCGCGACGAACCTGTACAAAAAGGCGGACGAGGTCGACAACGAATACGGAAGGATCGCCGCACTCGAAGTGCTGGCTCTCACTTACCAGGATTCAGGTCGTGACAGCACGGCCGTCAAGTATTTCGACGAAGCCATCGGAAGGCTGGAGAAGTCCCAGGAAAAACATCCGAACATCCACGCACAGATTTTAACCGAAGCGACCGAAGCATGCCTGCAGGCCGGGTATCTCGACAAGGCGGAGACAAATATCAAAAAATTCGTTTCGATAATAAGGGACATAGAAACCGAAAAGACACCTACCGACAGACCTTTCCCTGTGGACCGCTGTTACAAGTTGGCAAACTGCTATTATGCCGATCTGTTTACCAGGGAAAACCTGCTCGACAGGGCGGATTCGGCACTTACTGCGGCAAATTCCATAAGGCAATCGGACATGTACGTGGATTACCTTCAGAACCTGGCTTTCGCAAGATATTATTATGCCCGCAAAAACTTCGGACGTGCTATGGAATATGTGGAACCGGCGCTGATCCACGACAAATCAATGCCTTCCACCCTTATACTGCGAGGCGAAATAATGAAGGGAATGGGGAATTACGAGGGGGCCGCCGACGATTTCCTTTCTGCATTCGACTCGTTGAAAAAGGCCAATACGGCGGCCATGGACAACGCCATCGCACAGCAGCAGAAGATTCACGACATATCCGATCTTCAGCTGCAACTCAAGGACGCCAAGATAAGCGAAGAGCACACGAAGCTTCTGATCCTTATGATAATAAGCATCATACTCTTGACCTTGCTCGGCCTTATCATCTCCTACCTTGTTAAAATGCGCCGCCTCCACAAGCAGATAGAAAACGACAACATGACGATAAGCCGGGCCAACGACGAGCTCCGCGTGGCATGTGCGAGAGCGGAAGAGTCGGACAAGCTGAAACGCAAGTTCCTCGAAAACGTCAACCATGAAATCAGAACGCCGCTCAATGCGATAGTGGGATTCTCCGAGGTCCTCACGGATGCCGAACTGACACTCTACGACAACGAAAAAAAGGAGATAGTCAAATCGATCAGGAGCAATTCCGATGCACTCCTAAAGCTCGTGAACGGAATCCTGGAGGTATCCACCCTACAGTCTGGCAGTTATAAGATGAATATCACGGATTGCGACGTCAAGGAGTGTTGCGATACGGCTCTGGAATTGATAGACAATACGATAAAACCTGGTGTGCAACTCAATGTACAGGCTCTGTCCGGGGAATTCAAATTCAGGACAGATAAGGACCTGTTGATTCACGCATTGGTGGAACTGCTTGACAACGCGGCAAAATTCACCGACAACGGAAGCATAACGATAACCTATCTCGAGAACAAGGAAAAGAACAACATAGAAATAGCGGTAACCGACACCGGCTGCGGAATCCCTCCGGAATATCAGGACCGCGTATTCAAGGAATTCATGCAGGAAAACGACTTTTCGCAGGGTCTGGGACTCGGATTGAATGCCTGCAGCATAATAGCAAAACGGCTCGGCGGTTCCGTTTCACTCGACAAACATTACACGGGAGGAGCCCGTTTCATCCTGGTACTTCCCCTCTGACGGATATGAGCGGATCATCCGATCACCGAAGCCAGTCTTCCGGATTCTGTTTCACCATACCGTTCCATATCTGGAAATGTAGCACCGGTTGTCCGTATTCGTTCTTCGCTACAGTCCCTATGACTTGACCAGCACTTACGGGTTCTCCGTTTTTCACGACAACGCCGGCCAGTTTGCAATAGAATGTGAAATATGTACCATGCTGCACCAAAACGCATTGGTTGTAACCCGGCATGACGAGTATCTGCTTTACGGTACCGTCAAATACGCAATGTACCTCAGGACTGCCTCCGGCGAGAATATTGACACCGTTGTTGAATGGCAGCCTGACATTTTTATAAACCGGATGACGGTGCTGCCCGTATTTCTCTATGACCACTCCCTTATCGACTGGCCAGGGCAACTTGCCTTTGTTCTGCTCGAACCTGCCGGAAAGGGCATAATCGGTCTTCCTGTTCTGCCTGTCACTACGGATGGTTTGCCTGACCACCTTGGCAATCTCATCATCCAAACGCTTGATTTCCTTTTGCTTTGCAGCGATCTGCCGTCGGTATTCACGTTCCCTGCCCTTCAGCTGTTGCACTATTTCCCGCGACTCCTCCTCTTCCCTCAGCATCGCTGCATATTCTCCCTTGCGTTGGTTACGGACATCATTCGCCTTCTCTTTCAGCGTTTCGAGCCTGGCTTTTTCGGCATCGATTTCAGCTTCCTTGTCGTCGATGTCGGCCGCTTTGCCGCGAATCGTAACCGAAAGGTTCTTCAGATATGTGAACCGTCGAAAACTCTGGCCGATATCCTTCGAAGCAAGCACATACATGAACAGAATCCTCGGATCGCGGTTCTTGTAAAGGCTCAGGATCAGATTGTCGTAATATTTTCCGAGAGTGTCGCGTTCGGCCTGCAGTTCCATTATCTCATCTTCCTTAGCGGCTATGCTGCGGGAATAATCATCTATCTGGGCATCGATCTCCCTCAGAAGCAACTTCCTCGATGAGATCTTCTTTTGTACTAGTGTAAGTTTCCCCGTAGTGACTTTTTGGGCTTCGCGATTATCTTTCAACTGGTTGTCGATTGCCGAGATCTCCTCCTGGATCTTTTTTTTCCGGGCATTGTGCTCCTCTATTGTCTGCGCATAAGAAGACGCAATACAAACGAAAAACGCAGTCAGGAAGCAGATCACTCTTTTCATGGTTCGAAACTTCGGCTATCTGCCTATAGCGGCTTTGCGTTCCTTGAGTTTCTTGGCGATGCCAAGGGAAGGGTCCGCCGCGTCGGCCTGGTTCCAGTAAATGAACGCCAGTTCGTACTCCTTCAGGGAGTACAGGACTTCGGCATAATGGTCGAGAATATCGGCATTGTCCCTGCCGCCGTATATCATCGCATGTTTGAAGATCGCCTTAGCTTCGCTGTTTTTACCCTGCAGAAAAAGAATCCAGCCGAAAGTGTCTAGATATGTGGGATTGTCGGGCTCACTGTCGACGGTAGCCTTTGACATCTTATAGGCTCTCTTCAAGTCTTTCTTTTCCAAACTCAGGTAATAAGCGTAGTTGTTGAGTACGGGATTGTATTTCGGATTTACCTTAAGGGCCTTCTCATAATGTCTGTAAGACATCTTGGAATTGCCCGTTTCGTGATACAGGTCCCCGAGGGCGCTGTTTCCCACCAGTTGGGAGGTGCTGTCGTTCGGAGCCGATTTCAACATCTTCTTATAACACTCTATGGCTTTCACGTAATCCTTTGTCTGCCAAAGCGCCGTCCCTTCCAACTGATAGAGGTCCGGTTTGTCCGGGTACTCTTTCTCCAAGCCGCCAACGGCATCTATCAGACTCTTCCAATCCTGCAGGTAGTAATACATTATGAGAAGTTCGAACCTGCACTGGTAATTGCCGGCATGGTTCACGATGTTGTCCTGAAGCACACGTACCGCTTCCTTTCCGCGATTATTGCTATAAAGATAGTAGGCCATGAAAAAGCATACCGTTGTATCTTCCGGATTGGCTGCATAAATGGTATGCATAAGGGTATCGACCTGCTTCGAAAAGACTTGTACGAACTGTTTCTGGGAGAAAAGGTCGTTCATGTACCGGACTTTCGCATCCGGTGCGATACTTTTGCCGGCCATGAATACCCCTATGTCGTGAAAATATTCGTCGTACCGGCGAAGGGCTTCGTCCGCATGGGCGCGTCCGTAATATGCAGGCAAGTAGTCGGCATCCATGTCGATGGCCTGATTATAGTAATTCCAAGCTTCCTGTTCCTTGTAGTCGGCCATATCGTAATCGCCGAGCATCACCGCGATCTTCGGGGTCGGGCAATCCTTGTAGTAATTGCGGAGATACTCCTCGGCACCTTCCCGGTCCCCCTTCCGAATCCGCAGATTGGCCCCGGTAATTCCTACCATTTCGCTCTTGCCTCCGATGTCCTCTATCTTGTCCAGGATCTCGAGAGCCTTGTCGATCCGGTTCTCTGACATGTATATGTTAATGATGTCGAAGTAGAGCGAACTCTTCTTCGGATACCGGCCGACCAGCTCCTTGAAAATGTCCAGTGTCAGTTCCTGCCTGTCGGTATTGCTGTAAAACATGGCGAGGTAGTATTTGTACCAGAAATTCGTGGTATCCATCGATACGGCCTTGCGGTAATACTTCTCCGCCAAGTCGTTTTTCTTCTGCATCTCCGATATGACGCCAAGGTAGAAATACGCCATATCACATGTGGAATCCGCCGCAAGCGTATTTTTCAACATTACGTCGGCCGAACCGTAGTCTCCGGATTCTATGCATTTCCATGCCGAAAGGAAATGTGAATCGGCATCTTCCCCAAGGGGTTTGAGTACCCTGACATCAGCGTCTCCTGAGGATAAGGTGCTGTCCTGGGCTACAGCAGGCATCATACATGCAAGCAGTAAAATGCCCGTCACCAACAATATCTTTCTCATCTGCATTTAATTCTATCTTATTCCCAAATATTTGTGAGCCTGAAGGCTGAGACGCCACTGAGGATGCTTCTCCACGAAAGCGACCGCAGCTTCCACGTTGCGCTTGCGCCGGGCCTCGTCCCCGACCCAACAAGGCTGTATGTAATAGAATTCTGCAACGTAATTCAGCCAGCAGGCAAGTTCCTCGTCCGGCTGGCCATCATAAACCACCTTGATCTCGTCGGCATCCGTAACGGCAGGTTTTGCCGAGGATTTCGGGCTGAGCACGACCCAGTCTATATCGGGGGGAAGTCCTACTGTCCCGTTGGTTTCCATATGGATTTCGTAATTGGCCATATGCAATAGATTCAGGAGAGCTGAATCGACCTGCAAGCCCGGTTCCCCGCCCGTAAGGCAAACATACTTCTGGACCTTCTCCACATCAGGTCCGGCGGACTGCATGGCTCCAGATTCGGAATAGCACTTTTCCACTTCGGCCAGGATATCGTCGTCAGACATTTCAGTGAACTTGGAGCTGTCGGTATCGCACCACTTGCAGTCCAGGTTGCAACCGCTGAAACGTATGAAAACCATCGGCGTACCGGTAAAGGAACCTTCACCCTGAAGGCTGTAGAATATTTCGTTTATTTTTTTCATATCATCGTCAAAAGCTATCCCTTCTCGTAAACGGCCATATTGTCCAGGCTCTCGGCCACTTCGACACGGTAACAGTTTGGAATCTCGCCGCAGATCCACCGGGCCATATTTTCAGCCGTCGGATTGAAAGACAGGACATCATTCAGATTCGTATGGTCGAGACGGTCGCATATCTTCCGCTTTATAAGAGTGAAATCGGTCACCATTCCGTTGTGGTCCAGTTCTTCGGCACGGCAGAAGACCCTTATCTTCCAGTTATGGCCGTGAAGATTCTCGCACTTGCTGCCGTAATCCAGGGTAAGCGAATGCGCAGCACTGATTTCCAAAGTTTTAACTACCGTATACATATATGTTCATTTATTCTTCATATTCGGTCGGATCCGGGATCCCGGCAAGCCTGAACGCTTCCCGGCGCTCCGTACAGGTGCCGCATTTTCCGCAATGCTTCTCCCCCCCCTTGTAACAGCTCCATGTCTCGGAATAATCGATGCCAAGAAGCATGCCACGGCGGACTATGTCGGCCTTGGTTATGTTCGTGTAGGGAGCAAGTATCTCCACGCCGGCGTAAGTACCCGCCTTCATGGCATCGGACATGGAATCTATGAACTCCGGACGACAATCCGGATATATGGCGTGGTCGCCGGAATGGTTCGCAATCAACACATATTTGAGCCCATCGTTTTCCGCAAGCCCGCAGGCAATCGAGAGCATTATGCCGTTGCGGAACGGGACGACCGTGGAACGCATGTTATCGTCGTCGTAGCGTCCTTCGGGAACCGCATCTGCGCCTTCGAGAAGCGAGCTTTCGAAATACTCCTTCATAAATCCCAGCGGAATGACGACATGTTTTATTCCCAGCTTTTTACATGAAGCCTTCGCACATGCTATCTCCCTGCAGTTATGATTGGCCCCGTAATCGAAAGAGACCGCCAACGCTATGCTTCCTGCATAATCGTAAAGCAACGTGGTACTGTCCAGCCCACCGCTTACAAGTATTATGGAATCCTTCGCCATCATCTCATTTCCCGCTTTGGGCCTCCAGGAAATCCAGCAGCCTGCGGCGCTTGAGCTCCCGATGCCCTTCATCAGCATAGTTTGCGAAAGGATAAATGCTTATGCCTCCGCGCGTATTGAATATGCCTATCACTTCCAGGTATTTCGGATCCATCAACGCCACCAGGTCCTTCATTATGACATTCACACTGTCCTCGTGGAAGTCCCCGTGGTTCCGGAAACTGAAAAGATATATTTTCAATGATTTGCTTTCCACCATCCTTACGTTCGGGATATAGTTTATCTTGATGGTAGCGAAATCCGGCTGTCCGGTCTTGGGACAAAGACAGGTGAATTCGGGACATTCAAGATGCACCGCATACTCGTTGTCCTGATGCTTGTTAACAAACGTCTCCAGCACGGACGGATCGTAATCCGAAGGATATGCTGTCCTGCCTTCCCCCAGATGCGTGACACCCTTCAATTCCTCTTCTGTTCTCATTGCATTCAAAAACTTAAAGCATCACCTTGGCGACGAGCTTCCGCAGGTTCCCACGCGAAATATTCGGCGCATGGGCGTCTTCGGGATAAAATATGACTATGTCGCCTGGGTTGACGCAAACATACGACTCGGCAGGGGCGTCGCTCAGCATGCAGTCCTTTTCCACGTCGAAAGGCTTCCAGCCCGGAACCTTTCCGGCAGGAGACCAACCGATGGTTTCGTTTCCCTTCAAAAGTATGTGTACGTCGATATACTTCCTGTGAGCCTCTATATTCTGCTCCGTACGCTTCATGCCGGCGACGGAATTATTATTTATGAAAAGCCTGTCGCCTTCCAGCTCTATCCTTCCTAACGGGGCGTCGAGCATATCGTGGCTCCTGACGTAATCGAAAAGCCGCTTGAAAAGCGGATGCAGGCATTCTATCCTGTCAGTATGTCCAATATCGCAAAGTATCATATCAGCAAATGTTAATAGTCAAACGATGAACCGCCGATGAACTCCTTGATGACCGAAGTCGGCGGAACCACCTTTATTTCGTCGGGGGTCATGGCGACTATCAGGTCGAGGAATTTCAGGAGGCGGATTGCTTCGCCGTGAGCCGGGGAAGTCGAAGGAACCCTGCGGAGCAGCGGCTCGGCGTAATACTTGAGCAGCGGCAACTCGTAAATCAGGGCACTGTTGAACATTATGTCGGCATTCTCCTGAAACGGGAATATGTTTTTCACCTCGCCTTTCCTTACGGAAGGCCAGCGCATGATCGTCTCCTCGGGAGTTATCCCCCTGAACTGGTTGTCGCGTACGAGGCGCCGCAACAAGCGGTTGTCCGTAGTCGAAATGTTGTTGTTCTCGTCTATCGAGAGAGAAGTCAATGCGGAGGAAAAAATCCTGCATTTCCTGTTATTCGGTATCGCCTTGGTCAACAGGGGATTCAATGCATGAATGCCCTCCATTATCAGGACATCCTTTTCGCCGAGCGTCATCTTCTTACCATTGAACAGGCGCCTTCCCTTCTCGAAGTCGAAAGTAGGTATCCGGATCTCCTTTCCATCAAGCAGGTCGGTAAGCTGTTCGTTCAGGAAATCGAGGTCCAACGCATAAATGGATTCGAAATCGTAATCGCCTTTCTCGTCCTTCGGGGTATGCTCCCGGTCGACGAAATAGTTGTCAAGCCCGATGACCTTGGGATTCAGGCCCGTTACCTTGCATTGCAACGCTATGCGCTTAGATGTTGTGGTTTTGCCACTCGACGAAGGACCTGCTATGAGGACCATCCTGACCTGGTCGCGACGGGCATAGATCTGGTCGGCGATTGCGGCATACCTCTTTTCGTGAAGGGCCTCGGCCACCTGGATAAGTTCCCTGGAATGGCCCGATGTTATAGCCGCGTTAAGGCTTCCTACGGCACTTGCTCCCATTATATTGCACCAATTGGAATTCTGTTTGAGAACTTCGTACAGCTTGGTATCGTTCCCGACCGACGGAATTTTTTCCGGATCGCTGATGCCGGGATACTGAAGCAGGAACCCGTCGAAGTAGGTGACGACATCCCAATGTTTAAGATATCCGGTCGAAGGAAGCAGCGGACCGTAGAAAGTATCTCCGTAACCGTCGAGATAATAGACTGAAACGAAGCACTTGCCGGTCGTTTCGACAAGTTTCGACTTCTCGGGGCGGTTATGGGAAAGGAATATCTTTTCGGCCTCCCCTGCAGGCTGTTTCACCCGGGAGAACGGCATGTCGGCCGCGATTATCTCGGCCATGCGGTTCTTTATGTTCCTTATGTCATCTCCGGTGACGGAAATGACTACGTAACGTCCGTCTTCATCCGGCTTGACTTCCCTCAGCTCCCCGTACAGACCGCCAGGCAATGCGTAATCCAGGACAAGGGACTTGTCCGGATACAGGTCGGCCATCGCTTTCTGCAGGACGAAACAAAGCGAACGTATGTACGTTCTGCGTCCGTCGAGCGCGGTATAATCAAGGTACCGGACAACATGGGGATTATATATCCTGTAATCGAGCGATTTCAAGCGGTTGTCTACATAAACAGCCATCGCCGGCGTTTTCAGCTCCGGATTGATCATGCCCATCAGTTCCTTGAGGGAGGAATCCGGGTCAAAGGAGTATTCCTTTCCTGTGTTCTCACAAATTACTCTCAATTTTTCCAATTTTTCCATAACTCTTGCAAAAATACGAAAACGACTCGGACAATCGCAATATACATGCCTGAATCCAAGCGTAAACAATTAATGTTTCAGGCAATCCTTCAGATATATGCCTGTGACGGAATCGGGATTGGCGGCTATCTCTTCCGGAGTGCCGCTGGCAATTATGCGCCCTCCTGATTCTCCACCTCCCGGTCCCATGTCGAATATGTAATCGACGGATTTAAGGACATCGAGGTTATGTTCTATTATGACCACCGTATTGCCGCAGTCGACGAGTCTCTGAAGTACTCCCATAAGGACTTTTATATCCTCGAAATGAAGGCCGGTAGTAGGTTCGTCAAGAAGGTATAGGGTATTGCCGGTATCCTTTTTGGCAAGCTCCGCAGCAAGTTTCACGCGCTGGCTTTCGCCGCCGCTGAGGGTGGTGGACGGCTGCCCGAGTTTCACATAGCCTACGCCCACGTCCACCAGGGCCTTCAGGCGCGGTACGATGGACGGGATATTGGAGAAAAATTCGCAAGCTTCGGAAATCGGCATTTCGAGTACCTCGTATATGTTCTTTCCCTTGTAGCGCACCGCAAGGGTGTCAGGCTTGTAACGCTTGCCCCCGCATTCGCTGCAGGTAACCTGCGCCGGCGGAAGGAAATTCATCTCGACCACCTGGACTCCCGCCCCCTTGCAAACCTCGCATCTGCCGCCCTTGACATTGAACGAAAACCTTCCGGCCTTGAATCCTCGCACCTTGGCGTCAGGCGTCTCGCCGAACAACGTGCGGATTTCGGAAAACACGTTGGTATATGTCGCAGGATTGCTGCGCGGCGTGCGGCCTATCGGCGTCTGGTCTATCCGGATTACCTTGTCGATGTTCTGAATCCCGGCGATCCTGTCGTAAGGCAACGGAGGCTGCAGCGAACGGTAGAACCTTTTGCTGAGAATCGGCATCAGCGTGTCGTTGATCAGCGATGACTTGCCGCTGCCGCTTACGCCGGAAATGCCGATCAGGCAGCCGAGCGGCAACTTGAGGTCCACCGACTTCAGGTTATTGCCGCGGGCCCCGTACAACTCCAGAAATTTCCCGTTCCCCTTCCGGCGAACCGCAGGCACTTCTATCTTCCGGATTCCCTGCAAATAGTCCAGCGTTATGCTTTCCGGCCCCTTCCACTCTCCGATATCCTGCGGCCTGCCGTTGTAAAGCAGGTACCCTCCGCGAACGCCGGCATAGGGACCGAGATCCACCAGCCAGTCGGCGCTCCTCATGGTCTCTTCGTCGTGTTCCACCACCATAACCGAATTTCCCTCGTCGCACAGCTTGCGAAGCGAATCGATCAATTTACGGTTGTCCCTCTGATGCAAGCCTATCGAAGGTTCGTCCAATATGTAGAGCACGTTCACGAGCTTGCTCCCGATCTGGGTCGCAAGCCGGATCCTCTGCCCTTCGCCGCCGCTGAGGCTTCTGGTGGAACGGTCGAGCGACAGATAATCCAGACCGACGTCCATCATGAACCCTATGCGCTCCTTAAGCTCCTTCAGGATATCCGCAGCAATGATCCCGTCCCTTTCGGAAAGCTTTCCGGGCAGAGAGCAGATCCATTCGTATAGAAGCGAGATATCCATCCTGGCTACCTCGGCGATGTTTTTTCCGTCGATCCTGAAATAAAGGGATTCCTTCTTCAACCTCGTGCCACCGCATACCGGACAGGTAATTTCCTCCACGTAGCGGTCCTTCTTGTCGAGCAATCCGTCGCTCTCGTTGCCGTTTACCTCCACCTTGGACAGTATGCCGGGGAACGCCACCATCTGGGAATCCACTCCGCTGCCGACGCGGAAAAGCTCGTCAGAACCATACAAAAGCATGTTCAGGGTCTCCTCAGGAATATCCCTTATCGGATCATGAAGGGAAAAACCGTACCGTTTCGCGACCGACGAGAGAAGGTCGAACATCGAATTGTCCCGCATAGGCCCCACCGGCAGTATCCCGCCGTCGGCTATGGACTTCGAATTATCCGGAATGATCCTGGAAATGTCGGCCTTAGCTATGACGCCCAGGCCGTGGCAATGCGGACAAGCCCCCTGTGGGGAATTGAAGGAGAATGTAAACGGGGCGGGAAGCGGGAACGAGATCCCGGAATCCGGACAGACGAGATTCTTGCTGTAAAAAGAGGTCTCCCCGCTCTCAATGTCGTACAAGGCTATGGAACCCTTGCCCTGGTTCAACGCCGTTGCCACGGATTCAGATATGCGTTTGATATCCTTTTCATCGGGAATCAGCTTATCCACGACAAGGTCTATGAAATGCTGTTTGTAGCGGTCGAGCTGCGGGATGTCGGCCATGTAGTAAAGTTTGCCGTCCACACGCATCTGGCTGTATCCGCGGCGTGTGAACTGTTGTATGAGATCCTTGTTGTTACCTTTCCTACCCTTTACAAGAGGAGCCATCAGGAGGCATTTCCGTCCCTTGTACCTGTCGATCACAAGCCTGACGATCTGGTCGTCTGTGTACCTGACCATTTCCTTGCCAGTGACCGGCGAATATGCCTTTGCTATGCGAGCGTAAAGAAGCCTTAGGAAATCGTAGATTTCTGTGATAGTGCCGACAGTCGAGCGCGGATTGCGGCCGACAGTCTTCTGCTCGATGGCAATTATCGGACTCAGCCCGTCGATCTCATCCACGTCAGGTTTGTCGAGCACTCCGACGAATTGCCTTACGTACGAACTCATCGTATCCATATAGCGCCTCTGGCCTTCGGCATAAATCGTGTCGAAAGCGAGCGAAGATTTCCCGCTGCCGCTCAGTCCCGTAACCACCACAAGGCATCCGCGCGGAATCTTCAGGCTTATGTTCTTCAAATTATGAGCACGGGCACCCCTGATCTCGATGTAATCCATTGGGCCGCAAATTTACGAAAAACTATCTTATGAAAGGATTGCCGGAGAGTTCATTCGAAATGGTGGTCTTGTAACCGTGCCCCGGGAAGACTTCGGTTTCGGGCGGCAGGACCATCAGTTTCGCCCGTATGCAGGTGACTAGCTGTTCACAATTACCGCCCGGCAGGTCGGTACGACCTACGCTTCCATCGAAGAGAGTATCGCCCGTGAAAAGCATCGCATCCGCCTTGTCGTAGAAACAAAGCCCTCCTTTCGTATGTCCCGGTGTAGAAATGACGGAAAAAGAGGTGTCGCCGAAAGTGATCGTGTCGCCGTCGTCGACATGCCGCACATTTTTCATCACCGGTTGCACTATCCCGTCGATACCGCAAGCGGCGCATTGCCTTGCGGCATCGTGCAGAAGGTCATCGTCGCGAAGCGAATAGCAGATTTCGGGATTCCACTCGTCTATCAGGAAACTGAGCCCCATCACATGGTCGAAGTGGCAATGCGTAAGAAGGACCTTCGCCGGAGGTTGCACCCCTTCGGCGGCAATGCATTTTACAAGACGGGAAAACTCGCCGGCATCCTGATAGCCGGCATCCACGACCACGCTCCTCCCTTCTTCATCCCAAAGAAGGTAACTGCAGGAACGAATGGGATTAACGTAAAAAACCTTGTATTTCAACATTATCCAATATTGTTTACCTTATATTTACAAAAATAAGAAAATCGTTTGTAATTTTGTATACAATAAAAACGAATCGACATGCACATAGCGATAGCAGGCAACATCGGGAGCGGCAAAACGACCCTGACCCGGATGCTCACCCAGCAGTACGGCTGGACACCGAAATACGAATCCGTGGATTATAATCCATATCTGGCCGACTTCTACAACGATATGGCCCGCTGGTCGTTCAACCTCCAGATCTATTTCCTGAACAGGAGGTTCAAGGACGTGGTGGAAATATCAAAGGCAAAGGGTGTCATCGTCCAAGACCGCACCATATACGAGGACGCACGCATATTCGCCCCTAACCTGCACGATATGGGACTTATGTCGTCAAGGGATTTCGACAATTACCAGGACCTCTTCTCCCTCATGCTGTCGCTCGTCAAACCTCCGGACCTTCTCGTTTACCTTCGCAGCTCCATTCCGAACCTGGTGAGCCAGATCCAGAAGCGCGGACGCGAATACGAAGCGTCAATCCGCATAGACTACCTGAAAGGGCTGAACGACAAATACGAAAACTGGATCGGCAACTACCGCGACGGAAAGTTGATGATCGTTGACGTCGATAAATTGAAATTCGAAGAAAATCCGGAAGATTTCTCCACTATTCTCGACATGATAGACGGGGAATTGCACGGGTTGTTCTGACGCCCCCGAGACAATCGGATCTCCCTACTCGTTCGAAATCACATACGGATCGGTGACGGAAACGGTGACCGCACTGTCGGCGTCGTTGATCTTAACGAGATAATATCTCGCCGTATAACTGATAGTAGCAGATTCGTCCGCCAAAGCGGCGGCACTGTCTTCAAGTTTCTTCTGGAAAGCGGAATTTATATTCCCGATGTCGGTCTGATAGACCTTGGAATACTGGCCGAACTTTTCTACGGCATCGCTGTCCATCTGCGCCTCTGCTTCGGATTCCGAATATTCGGATTTCAAAGCCGTCTCGTACCAGGCTCCGGCCACATAACTTTGCATGGTCCTGATCATGGAATCTACGCTGTTCTTTATGGCCCGGTATGTCTTAGCCGAAACAGGCACATCGGTCCCGGTCGTATCTGCCATGTAATACACATTGTACACCCTCGAATAATAAGGATTGTCATCGCAACCGGAGAGAAGCACGGCAAAAAACACAATTGCAACGGGTAAAGCTAAAAGAGATTTCTTCATATTTTATATTATACAACATTTGAATCATACACATTCACTCAGATTTCATACCGTATTTTCCATATAAGTACGCTATCTGCCAATATGTTTAAGAACACTACCGATATCGGGTACCGGAACGATTCCGATGGTATCGCCCGGAATCCTTGCAAGGGCGGAATCCTTATTGAACGATGAAACGAAAATTTCCTCGAAGCCCAGTTTTCTGGCCTCGGCTATCCGGCGCTCGACCTGCGTAACGGGACGGATTTCGCCGCTCAAGCCTACCTCGGCGGCAAAGCAACATCTCTGGGAAACCGGAATATCCAGATTCGACGAAAGCACAGCTACGACCACTGCGAGATCTATCGCCGGATCGCCGACGCGCAACCCTCCGGCCATGTTGAGAAAAACATCCTTGGATCCGAGCCTGAACCCGGCACGCTTTTCCAACACTGCAAGCAGCATATTGAGTCTTCGAACGTCGAAGCCCGTAGCCGAGCGCTGCGGCATTCCGTATGCGGCGCTGCTCACAAGAGCCTGCACCTCTATCATCAGGGGACGGGTACCGTCGAGCATCGACCCGATCGCGATTCCGCTCAAGTCTTCCTTGTGCATCGGAATAAAGAGCTCGGAAGGATTCGTGACTTCGCGCAACCCGGCGCCGGTCATTTCGAAAACGGCGATCTCGTCCGTCGAGCCGAAACGGTTCTTCATGCTCCTGAGAATTCTGTACGCCCCCCTGGAATCCCCCTCGAATTGGAGTACCACGTCTACTATGTGCTCCAGCACTTTAGGCCCGGCGATAGTGCCGTCCTTGGTTATGTGGCCCACGAGAATGACCGGAATGCCGGTAGCCTTGGCCATCCTCAGCAATGCTGAGGCACACTCCTTGACTTGGGAAACGCTTCCGGCGGAAGCATCGAGCTTCTCGCTGTAGACCGTCTGTATGGAATCTATCACAAGTATGTCAGGCCCCGTTTCCCGCGCTATCTTCACTATGTTCTCGAGTACGGTCTCGCCAAGCACCTGGCATTGGCTTTGATTGCCTCCCAGTCTCTGTGCGCGAAGCTTTATCTGCTTCGGGCTTTCCTCCCCGCTCACATAAAGGGTATTAAGGCCCTTGCAATGCAAAGCGACCTGCAGGGAGAGCGTGGACTTCCCGATGCCGGGTTCGCCCCCGAGCAATACGAGGCTGCCTTCCACTAGCCCGCCGCCGAGAAGGCGGTCGACCTCAACGCTGCCCAGAGTCATGCGGTTCTCGTCGGTGGCAGCGACTTTGTCGAGGGATTCAGGCTTCTGGTTCCTGAAGCCAAGGAAACTCTTTTTTCTGGAAGTATATGCCTCGTCCTTCTCCGCCGCTTCGGGATCGTGGCCCCCGACAGGTTCTTCCACCAACGTATTCCACTCCCCGCATGCCGGGCACCTACCCATCCACTGGTGGTACTCGTTCCCACAATTGGAACAGAACCAGGCTGTCTTCTTCGCAGATTTCATAATTACGGCTTTTCCGGGACAAATATAACAACAAAACATCTTAACTTTGTCCATATGAAAAAAACTCTGACCTGTGCCTTTTCAGTTCTGCTTGCGGTTTCCTTATACGCCGGTCCGGCACCGCGTATCCAAGTCCCGCAAACATCCCGCCGCGACTCGATATCGGCGAACATCCAGAATTACATATGCCGGATAATGGCCGACTGGAAGATACCGGGAATGGCCGTAGCCATAGAGCAGAATGACAGCATACTGTTCTGCAAGGGATTCGGCGTAAAGGAACTTCACGGAGCCGGCGACACCGGTTTCGTGGACGAACATACCCTTTTCCAGATAGGGTCAGTTTCCAAATCGTTCACCGCAGCACTTGTCGCCCAACTGGTGGACGAAGGAAAGATTTCATGGGAAGACACGGTCAAGAACATCCTTCCCGATTTCGAGATGTACGACCCTTGGGTGACCGCCAACATGCAGGTCAAGGATATAATGACGCACAGGTTCGGCCTCAAGGAACAGATCGGGACATACATCCCCAATCTCGGATACGACCGCGACGACATATACGAAATGCTCAGGCTGATTCCTCCAGCCTACAGTTTCCGCGGCGATTTCCAATACTCGAACATAGCCTTCGAGATAGCTGCGCGCATAATCGAAAGGGAGACGGGCGAAAGCTGGGAAAAGAATGTGCACGAAAGGATATTCGACAGGCTCGGCATGCATGACTCCAAAGTAGGCGGAAGGGAATTCGCGGCGACGGAAGATCTCGCCACCCCCCATGACTGGGGGTTCCGCGGCGACAGCATCTACGTCGTGCCGGAATACGGGCCGGAACAGGCTCTCTGGTGGCTTACGCAGATCGAACCTGCAGGGGGAGTCTGCTGCTCGGTGACAGATCTGCTCAAATGGGCGGAGTTCCACCTACACGGCGGCAAGGCGCCCGCCGTCGCATGTCCCGACAGCCTATGCCCAACCGACTCGGTGAGCGTGATCTCCGGAAAGCAGATGAAATACCTGCACAAGGGACAGACTATCGCCTCCCAGGGTGACGACAGGATCCTGCTGTACGCCCAGGGCTGGTACGTGGAGCAGACTTCCGAAGGACGCGTATATTATCACACCGGAACGACATGGGGGTTCACCACACTCTGTTTCTTCATGCCGCAGCTCGACCTGGCCGGTGCTGTCCTTGTGGATTCGGAGACATCCTCGAAACCGCGTTTTTCGATAATGCGGCGCACCATCGACCTGTTCTCGGACAGGCCGGACGAAGACTACAGCGGGAAATGGCTCGCAGAGTGGTACTCCGACAACCGTATCGCCGATACCACGGCTTCGGTTACTAACGCAGCTGCAGCCGGACGAAGCGACAGCACCCTCGTCATACCCGCGGCCGAATTGGATACAATAACGGGCAACTATGCCAATACGCCACTTTTCGGAAATGCCTCCGTGACGGTAGAGAACGGCACGCCATATATTACGATAGGCAAACAGGGATGGAAACATCCGATGAAATATGTGAAGCAGGATTCCTACACCTTCCGCAGCGACGGTCACGAATTCGGAATAGAATTCAAGACCGTTCCTACAAATGGAAAAGCATACTCATTTTCGATAGACTGGGGATACGGGGAGCCGTTCCCCGATTGGGTGCGTTCGAAGTGAAAAAGCCTACTGCGCACGAGTGAAAGTATATGTCGTAGAAGTTCCGTCGCTGAACATCACTATGGTTTTCAAGGTATTCTCGTCTATCACATAGTATGGGGTAGATACTTTCCCCTTGTGTTCGCTTTCCGTAGGAGAATACTGCCAAAGCGAAATCGTACTGCCGTCGAGCCGGTAAACATAATAATTCTGTATACCGATCAAATTTCCCGAGAGAGGGGCGTTCCCTACGGCCGAATATATCATGACGTCGGAATTGTCCGTTCCGTATTTGGTAAAAGTCAGGGTATAGTAAACATCCTCATTGAGAATGGCTGAATGATATCCGAAACGGGAAAAGACGGAGCCGTCAAGAGTGGAGATTTTCTGACAACCCCCTAATGCGAAAGCACATAAGGCAAGACATAAAAGCGTCAACGTTTTTTTCATAGGTTTGGATTTTTAATATTCAAAAATAAACATTTCCGTCAACTCCCGCAAAAAACCTTACATTTGCGACCATCAAAATGGAAAGGAAATACAAAAACATATTGCTCGACATTGACGGTACGCTGATAGACACCGAGAAAACCGCGATGACATCCCTTCAGGAAACCGTAAGGGAACTGCTCGGAAAGGAGATGCCGCTCGACAAGCTCCGTTACTATTTCGGCATTCCGAGCCGCGACACCATCAACATCCTAGGCTTTCCGGACAAGGAAGCTGCAGCGGAACTCTGGGAGAGCAATTACAAAAGGCTTCATAACTTGTCGGCCCCATTCCCGGGCCTGGACATGGCGCTCGAAAGATTCAGGAAGGAAGGTTTCGAACTCGGTGTCATTTCATCGAGGCGCCGTGCCGAGAACGAATTCGATACGCATTTCCACGCTATCAAGCACTTTTTCGGCTGCGTAATCTGTGCCGAAGATTCTTTGGAACACAAGCCCAAGGCCGGTCCGGTCCTAGCCTATATGAAAATCACCGGAGCCGTGCCGGATGAGTGCGTATACGTCGGCGATGCAATAGCCGACAGCCTTTGTGCAAAAGCCGCCGGCGTCGATTTCATACTGATGAGCTGGAGGGGCGAAATCCCCGAAGGAGCGGAATATGAAGCTTTGGCCCGCAACTTCGACGAATTAAATGATTATATTTGTCAGCGCAATAAATAACGCTGACGAATCATGTCCGAACTTGTAGATCTCACAGAACAAAAACTCCTGGATTATTTCCGCGGCAACGGACTCAGGACCGGAGACGGGATCCCGAACGAAGTGGAATTGTCGAAACGGCTCGGAGTGGCGCGCACGGTGCTGCGTGAAGCATTGAGCAGATTCAAAATGAACGGCATGATCGAATGCCGCACGAAGCGCGGGATGGTACTTCACGCTCCCGAACCGTTCAGGGGATTGAAAGCCGCTATATTGCCCGAACTCATGGATAAAAGGCAGATCGCCGAACTGCTGCAAATGAGGATCGCTCTCGAAAGCGGGCTGAGCGGGCTTATATCCGCCAACGTCACGCACGATCGCATTTCACAACTCAGGGACATAGTGGAGGCCGAAGAGCGGTTTTCAAGCGGAAACTACTCCCCGATCAGCGATTACCAATTCCATATGAAACTGCTCGAACTGGCGGGCAACGATACGGCCATCTCTTTTTTCCGCGAGACATATCCGGTGGTGGAATTCGCCGACAGGAATTATGCCGACACCCTGGACCTCAACCGCCGCAAGCTGGAGAGCGCAAAAGCCTACGCCACACACCGCGACCTGACGGACCTTCTCGAAAAACGGGATACGGAGGCATTTTCGAAGGCCCTGTCCGTCCATCTCAAGGTCTACGACCTCTCCGATAATATCACCGACATCTGACAAGCACTTACACAGCTTTGCGGGACACGCTTTCCAACCCGACCCCGATCTTATTCAAGGCGAAGGCGTAAGCTCCGAACGATATGGCGCGGGAAGCGCCCAGGCGCGACAGCATTATGCCGGTACGCTTCTGCGGATCGTATGTGACGGTGCGGTCCGAACCGTAAACCTTCAACTCCCTGGAATCCCCGCGGGCAAAAGCTGCGAACTCATCAGGGGAATCCAAGTCGTAGACTTTCATCTGTACGCGTGCCACCTTCTCCCCCGAAACGGTATGGACGGCACCCCTGATCCTTTCCAGAAGCGAAGGCATTATATACTTAGACGACCCCGTGAGACCTCCCCCGAGAACCACTATTCCGTCGAGGAGGGTCACTGCGGAAGCGATCGCATCGCCGGCCACCTCACCCAGCTGGCGAAAAGACTCGACGGCCGCTTCCCGATCGCCGGGGCGCCTGCCTTCGGCGATGTCGAATATGTCCTTAGGTTCCGGATCCGGCATTCCTGCATCATTGCCGGAAGCCACGCACATCTCTCTGTAAACGCGTTTGACGGCCCTTATCGAAACCCCTTCTTCGCAGATGAGGTCGGGATTCAGGGCATTTGGCAGGCAGAACGTCTCGACACAGGAGTTGTCGCCTATATAAAGTTCGCCACCGGATACATGCCCGATTCCGAAACCCGTACCAAAGGTGTAGCCTATCAGATTATGGTACCTCTTGGCGCTGCCGGCTTCCGATAGCTTGGAATTTATGTACGGAAGCGCGCCGAAAACCGCTTCGCCGTAAGCGAAGAGGTCACCGTCGTTGTTTATGAATACCGGTATGCCGAATTTGTCCTCCAAAAACGGCCCGAGTGCGACTCCGTCTCTGAACGAGGGAAAATTTGGCAGGTACCCTCCTATGATGCCGTCAGGATAATCGGCCGGACCTGGGAACGCGAAGCTTATGGCCGAAGGTTCGTAAGGCAACTTGGCCATGACGGCGGAAAAGCCCTCAACGAGCTGGGAGAGACATCGGTCCAAATTTGCCGAAAGGCTTGGCAACGTTAACGGTTCCACGACATAATCGAGATCCCTGATCGCGCTGAAGACGAAATTCGTCCCACCGGCATCGAGAGTCGCTACGATCGGTTTTGCATTATAATTCATACGATTTACATTCAATTAATAACTGGCACGCTTTTTATTCAACAAAAATACGAATTAATCCGTTTTAAAAGTAATTTCATATCTTTGTAACAACCAAACCTTAAAATATATGGGTAAGCCATCTTTTCTCCACAGAATAGCGGCGAACGCTACTAATATCTGCATATCGGTCTTCCAGATTCTTCTCGTAGTGTTGTTGTTCGCCTCATGCAACAGGACCTCGCTGACTGACCTGAGAACCGAATACATGACCGACCCGCTCGGGATAGCGACTTCGAAGCCAAGATTCTCGTGGAAGATGGAATCCACCGGCGACGCCGTAAGCCAGAGCGCATACAGGGTTATGGTCGCAAGGAGTGAAGGGGACTTGAAAAAGGGAAATTACGTCTACGACAGCAGGAAGACGGACGGCAGCCTGTCGGTAGGGATAACTTACGCAGGCAAGAAACTGGAACCTTCCACAAGGTATTTCTGGAAGGTGTGCGTATGGGACCAGGGTGGAAAGGAGACGAGGAGCAAGAGGCCGGCGTGGTTCGAAACCGCAGCCGACAGTACGGCATGGAAGAGTGCACAATGGATAGGCGGTTCGAAGCCTTTCTTCTCCAAGTACCGCTCCCGCTTCATCGCCGATTTCGACATCGACCTCAAAAAGCCGATCGCCGATTTCCTGTTCGGTTACGTGGACGCAAGGAACTATTGCAAGATCAACGTAGCGAACCTCGGCGGAACGGCGAATTTCCTCATATCGTACGTAAGGGACGGCAAGCAGACGGACTACATGGCAAAGGAGTACCAGGTCGGTAAGGATTCGGTCTCGCACGTACGCCTCGCCGTAAGCAATACCCAAAGCCCGAGCAATTACGTACTCGACGTCACTGTGGACAGCACATTCAATTTCGGCGTCTCCATCAGTCCCGGAGACAAAGGCGAAACTTTCAACGAATGCCGTCTTTACGGCATCGGATGCAGGAACGTATTCAACGTAAAGCTTACCGACGACGCATGGGGCGTCATCCTGTTCGACCAGAACATGGACAAGACGGAATGGAAGGACACCCTCGGCTGCAAGATCGCTTTCCCTGAGAGCGACCGCTCCGCGCCTATGCTGCGCAGGACATTGGACATCAATAAGAAAGTGGCTTCCGCACGCCTGTATGTCACCGCACAGGGCTTCTACGATTTCACGATAAACGGCGAGCCGGTCGGAAACGATTACTTCAACCCCGGCTGGACCGATTACCGTTTCAGGATAATGTACAACACATACGACGTCACCAAGCTCCTGAAGGAGGGCGCAAACGTCCTCGGAGCCACCCTGGGGAGCGGCTGGTACACCGATGCTATGAGTTACAACACCAACCGCAACGACCAGTACGGAATCTTTCCGAAGCTGCTGTGCCATTTGCTTATAAGATATGAGGACGGCACCACGGGGACGGTAGACAGCGACGGCAAGTGGAAGGTATGGGACAAAGGTCCGTACGAAGAGGCCAGTTGGCTGAACGGTGTGGTTTACAACAGCGCCAAGGAGATCCCGGGATGGGACAAGGCGGAATTCGACGACGAATCATGGAGTGACGCCACCCTTTACGGCACACAGCCTGATTCGATCATCCTCCAGCCCTATGTCGGGGAGCCGGTGCGCGAAAATATGAAGGTGGGGGCTATCGGAGTCGTCGAGCCCGCTAAGGGAGTTTACGTTTACGATCTCGGCCAGAACGTGGTAGGCATCCCTTGCGTATTGCTGCACGGCGCGATGGGGCAGAAGGTGACGTTGAAATTCGCAGAAATGACCTATCCGGACATCATCCCTACCGATCCGGTTGACCCATACACGATAGACATCTACAAGGAAAAGAAAGGCCTGGCCTATACGGACAACCTGAGGGGGGCGCTTGCGACCGACGTTTATATTTGCCGCGGAGATGCCACAGGAGAAGTATTCGAACCGAAATTCACATCCCACGGATTCAGGTACATACAGATAGAAGGCTTGGATACCGCCCCGGCCCTTTCCGACGTTTCCGCCATAGTGTTGAACTCGGTAGGAAACCAGACCAGCAGATTCGATTGTTCCGATACCGAAATAAACAGGCTGTTCCAAAACATCGTATGGGGCGAGCGCGGCAACTTCCTCTCAATTCCGACGGACTGTCCCCAAAGGGACGAAAGGATGGGATGGATGGGCGATGCACAGATCTTCTCACGCTCCGCCTGCTACAACATGAATGTAGACCAGTTCTATACGAGATGGATGTACTCCATACGCGACGACCAGGATTCCCTCGGCAACTATACCGATTTCACCCCGACCTTAGGTGCGGCCCCAGGGGGGGGTAAACCCGGAAATGGTGCCATGGGATGGACGGACGCCGGGATCATCGTACCGTGGGAAGTCTATCTCCAATACGGCGACACAAGGATCCTCGAAGACCACTACGAATCGATGTGCCGCTTCATGGATTTCCTGCAGAAGCGTGCGGTCGACCACATACAGCCTCCCGGAGGATACGGGGACTGGCTGGCTTTGGAGGGAACTCCCACCTTGCCTACCAACACAGCATATTCGGCTTACGACGCATGGATAATGACGCACGTGGCGACGGCTCTCGGACACAAGGAGGATTCCGCCAGGTTCGCCCGGATGTACTACGACATAAAGGAAACATACAACAAGGTATTCGTAAACGAAGACGGGTACACAGTCTGCCCCGATCCGAAGACATACTTCAGGAAGGCGAAACCGGATTTCTTCGCGGGAACCGCCTATGTCCCTAACGACGGACACATGGTCAATACACAGACCTCTTATGTCGTTCCGCTTCGCTTCGGGTTGTTCGACGAAAAGAACGAACCGCTTGCGGTCGAACATCTGAAAGAGAACATAGAAAAGAACGGCTACCGCCTGAGCACGGGATTCATCGGAACTCCGTACCTGTGCACGGTACTTTCGGCTGCCGGCTGCGATTCCACGGCTTTCAAGCTGTTTGAGCAGACCGAATATCCTTCATGGCTCTATCCTGTTCTCCAAGGCGCGACAACCATCTGGGAAAGATGGAATTCGTATACCATCGCGAACGGATTCGGCCCGGTCTCAATGAACTCCTTCAACCACTACTCTTACGGAGCCATAGAGGAATGGATGTTTTCATACCTGCTCGGAATAGAACAGGATTATGACCATCCTGGCTACAAGCATTTCATACTCCAGCCACGCGCCGGCGGGTCCCTGAGCTATGTCACGGGGAGCTTCGAATCACCTTACGGCACGATCGCTTCTCATTGGGAGAAAAAGGAGGACGGATCCGTCTCCTACACCTTCTCGATACCTGCAAACACCTCCGCAACATTGAAAATCGACGGCGACATAACATTCGAATCGGGAGTGAAACGCGCGGCCAGAAACGCCGACGGCTCCTACGAACTCCCTTCAGGAACATACACTGTGATCAGGAAATAGATTACGGCAGCCTGAATTTCCGGAATTCAGGCTTATCTTTATCGCAAAAACCGACAAAGACATGAAAGAAACTCCCTTTACAAAACATTTGAGAAATAACTTAGCGATCTCCTTATTGTTGTTCACTGTTACGGTTTTATCCTTCGGGCAGGAACCATATTCGTTGAATGAAACGGGAAAGGCAAGGGAGATGGCCGTATACGACGGGAATGGAGAACTTACCGGTTACCAGGTATACGAAATCGTCGGCAAGTCAAGGCGCAACGATACGACGATAGTCGAAATGAGCTGTTACATGCTCGATGAAAACCATGAAGACAAAGGATTTACTCCGATGAAGATGAACATATCCGTCCATGAAGGAAATACAACGGACTACTCGTTCGCAGGTGTCATTTTCCAGCAATGCATGGGCATAATCACCAAATACGGTTCCGGCCTTTCGCAAAGCGGCATAGCCAAATCTAAAATAACGGTTACCGGGAATTTCGGAACTATTCCGGCCGGTATGAAAGCCGGAGACACGCTGCCAGACGGCACGATAAAGGTAAACGTAGCGGGAATACCGATAACGATAGGAAATTACGACAGGAACGTGCTCGGAAAGAAGAATCTGGAAACCCCCATCGGCACATACGAATGCATGAAAATGGAAGAGACGGTTTCCATAAGGATGTTCATGGTCTCTAAAAAAATGCGCATCGTATCCTGGTATGCACCCGGAGTAGGGGAAATAAGAAACGAAACTTTCCTGAACGGGAAAGAAGCCGGGGATCCAGACGAATATGCCGTTTTAAGCTACTTGAGATAGAAGTTATCTGATCATGCAATTCACGATTTCCCCGAGATAAAGCTTGTGGAAATCGTTTTTTTCGTCGTAACCCGGGCCCGTTGACTGCTTAAGACGCTTATATACTTCGGGGATCCCGTTTTTGTATCCGGATTCGTGGAAACCGTCCGAATAGAGGATTTTGCATTCCACCACGAGGCAAGCCTCCTTGAAATAGACGTTGCCGAGTTCGGTGCTTTCCGGTGTGAGGCCGGCCGCAACCGCCTTGTTAACCTCCTTCGAATCGCGTCCGGAGTGGCTCCCGCAATATTTCAAGGCCTTTCGATATTCCGGACCGAAGAAACAGAGCGTGAAATGGTCGTTCTTTTCCATGAACTGGAAAGTATAGCGCGACGGAAAGACATATACCGTCGCCACATCCTTGTTCCATATCTCGCCGAATGAGCCCCAGGAAGCGGTCATGGTATTGTAGGAATCCATGTTTCCGCTCGTTATAAGCATCCACCCGTCGTTTATCCTTCCTATAAGATTACCTATCTGATTCCACCTTCGAGCATTCGCTCTTCTGGACCCGTCGTTTATCCTTCCTATAAGATTACCGGGGATCTCCTTCGGAAGAATCTTATACAGTTCGCCGCCGTTTTCCGGGACATTACCCAGGCCTCCGGCAACCTTGATTTTCTCTTCGAGCCTTTGGTTCTTCCGGACTTCCGACTCGAGCAGGGCCAGCAGCACCGCCACCCCCACCAACAATAAGACACAAAGTATCCGTATCAACATTATCCTGTCCATGATTTCGGGTTTTTATTTGTCTTTTTTTTCTCTGTATTTCTGATCCGGGTGCCGTGGAGACAAGGGATAAAGCCTTTCGATAAGTCCCTTATCTATCATATCGGGAATTATGAAATTCTTAAGATAAAGCGGATTTCTGTTTACACGTTTTGCCAACTCCTCCAAAGAAACATAAGCCACACATTGCGATAAGATTAACATTTCCAACTTTAGTTTTGACATTCTTTTCTCCCCTTTACATGCAATATTAGGATCCAAGCTTGTAATATTACTTGTAACATTAGGATCCTTTATGCCTTTCAAATGGTACCACGTTCCTCTGCCATTCCCTTCGGATTGCAAATATCCCAGTTCACATAATTCCTTCAACAACTTGGAGATATCGGCGCTATGCATATCGATAGCATAATGTAACGAAGTTGCCAACCTGTCAGTATCATCATTAACAATTTATAAAATTAAAGAAATCCTCGATAATCCACAAAAGTTATATTTCCAAGTTTTGCACAAGCCTAACAAAAATAAACATTGTCCTTTACAGTAATGGCGTCATGTAAAGCGGCAGATAAACGATGCCGTTGTCCTTCTTCAGATCGGCGGTATGTATCACATAAGGAGTCGACAGATATTCTCCATACTTCTCAATGCACTTGCATAGAGAATTAAGAGTATACCGGCTTGTAGATTTGACCTCTACTGGCGAGATATTATGTCTTGACGTTATCTTGCCTTTGGCAACGTCCGCCTTTGAAAAATCATGCGCTTCCAGATATTTTTCAACTGCTTGTGGCATGCCACCTACAATCATGTACTGCCTTAAAAGATCCATCGCCTTGCGGTGCATCAGTGCGCCCATTTCATGCTGTTTTTCAAAGTTCATGCGTATGAACGGCATCAGCATTTCATTACCAATAGCCCACAGGAATTCCTCAAAATCCATAGGGTACATCGGCATTTCCTTCTCCTCCGAAGGGAGTTGAATGTTCTCCACATTCTTTTTTATTGAGACAAGTGATCCCGTCTCGATATAGTCATAACGGTGGTCGGCGACCAAATACTTGATGGCAGCACGAGCGCGTGGATAGAGCTGTACCTCATCGAATATGATAAGCGATTCCCGGTTATATAGAGGCTTATTAGCATAAACACCGAGATACATGAAGAACGTATCCAGATCATCGAGATAATCGACGAAAAGACGTTTTATTTCTTCTGTAGTCTTATTAAAATCTATCAGTATATAACTGCGGTATTCATTCCGGGCGAATTCTTCAACTATATAACTTTTACCGATCCGCCAGGCGCCACTGATCAACAATGCCGAATCACCTTTTTCCTCCTGCTTCCATTTCAAGAGCCGATCATATATTTTCCTTTTCATTTTACACGATTCCAAGATTATCAAAATGGTAGACAAACCCCGGGTTTGGTGGCGAAAGTCGTGTTATACGCTCTGTGGAGCGTTTTTGGTTACCAAACCCGAGGTTTGGTAACCAAAAGTGTAGGTTTGGAAAGCACTAAAAAAGCCGGAAGGCACTTGCCATCCGGCTTTTGTGGTCCCTGTTGGACCATATTGTTATTTCTACCGTATTTCCACCTATTACCTAACAGTTCATTTTTAGTCGTTTACAAAATATAAGGTTACCGTGAATCTTAAATAATTGCAAAGTGTTTCACTATTTTGGTGCCCGTTTTGGTGCCCCCTATCCTTTCGTCAGTCACGGTTGAACTTGTCCATCTCCTGTTTTTTAAGCTCGTCGACAACCTTTTTGTACGGCTTCATGGCCTGGTCTGAAGAATGCCCCGTCCAGCTCCTTATGACATCGTCCGGTATGCCGAAGTACATGGCATTGACAACAAAGGTGCGCCGTCCGCAGTGGGTGGTCAGTAACTGCCATTTTGCAAAAGTATCCTCATACCGTTTGGATCCCTTGTAATAAACCATTTTGATTTTCTCGTTTAAGCCTGCCAGACGTCCCAACTCCTTCAGCTCGCGGTTTACGACCTGATTGGCAAACACCGGCAATGCCTTGTTGTTTCTGGTCGGAAAGTCCCGGTATTTATCAAGTATGGCCTTGCTGTATTTGTTCAGGTTGATCCTGATAAGATCGACGGTCTTATGGGTCACTATCGTTATGCAGTCATCGCGTATATCGTCCCTGGTTAAAGTGTAGACGTCCGAGAAGCGCAGGCCGGTGAAGCACTGGAAGCAGAATACGTCGCGGACATATTCCATTTGCTTGAGTGCAATTGGCATTGAGTAAAGGTGCATAAGTTCGTCCCACGAAAGGTAAACCACCTCTTTGTCATAATTCTTTATGCGCGGGTTGAAGGTCTGCAGGACATTACCGCTGTAATATCCGTTTTTCGTCAGCCAGCGTATATACCAGCGCATGACATTGAGGTCCTTCGCAATGGTAGTGTTTCTGTAGCCACGGCTCAAAAGCCACTGCAGAAAGCTTTCCAGGGTCTCGTTATCAAGTTCCGGTACGCTAAGCGATGGCTTGAAGTCATACAGATGATGCCGGACAGTCTTCATTTTCTTTTTTGTCCCTTCGCTCCAGTCGTTCAGCTTGCCTTCTGTATCCATGAACCTGTCGAAGATCGTGAAAAAGTTTTCATCCTCGGTAGGTTTCCGGGCAGTCAGTGTAGCCATCTGTTGACGCATATCATCCTTGGTCGGAATAACATCCTTCTCCTCAAAAACAGCAAAGGCTGCATCGGCCATTTCCTCGTATCGTGCTATCTCTTTATTGATGACGGCGGACGATATCTTGTACTTTGTATGAAAGGAGTTATTCCGGCAACGTTGCGTCTCGGTGCTCCACTTGGAACGGTCCACCCTGTAACCGAGGTTGAAAAAGACAGAGTCACCGTTCCAGCGTATTCTTAAGCGCAGTTTCCCGTCTGTCTTGCCTTTCTCGCTGGCAATGTAAAAAAGATAATTGCGCTTGATATACATGACTCAGAACTTGCTCCAATATTCTACGGTGCCATACCACGTGTTTTCCTTGATGTCATCGTCGTCGACAAACTCGAATGTCCCTCCCTTGAATTGCGTCCCGTCTTCCTTATAAATGGTGAGTGTCGGATAATTCAGGACGTAGGTATAATGATTAGGGTCTCCAACAAGATTCCCTGTCACGGATTCAGTGCGGCTTTCATACGTCACAGTATTCTCCGACGTGAAATGCATTACGAAGTAAAGGTCCAGGGAATAATTGTAGTAGCTGTTCCCTACCGGGAATGGTATTTTTTCTTCCTCATCTTTTTTCTGGCAGGAAGACAGTGAAGCAAGCGCAAGCAAAGCGATTGTAATATAAAGTAGTCTCTTCATAGCGATTTATTTTTTAATTAGCGATTTTCTTAAAATACATCATCCAGTGAAGCTGATAATTGCAGTCACAGGAGACGTGTCATTCTATCCAACAAAATAAGATTGAACCCCTTGGTTTTGCGCATCACCTACCATGCGTAGGAAATATACTATTTCTTCCAATGATTTTTCCCTTACTTTTGGCTTAAGTTGGCATTCCCATACTATGATCGTATTCCATCCCAGCTGCTTCAGCTCCTCCCTGACCTCAAGATCCCTATTTCTGTTCCCCTCGATCTTGTTCTTCCAGAACTCGACGTTGGATTTGGGAACGTATGCATATCTGCATCCTTCATGTCCGTGCCAGAAACAACCGTGTACGAATATTACCGTATGATATTTAGGCAGTACGATATCAGGGGTCCCGGGAAGCTTCTTGACATTCTTTCGGTAACGGAAGCCTTTCGAGAAAAGATATTTCCGCACTATCATCTCCGGCTTGGTATCCTTTCCATGGACCTTGGACATCACATCGCTACGTTTTGCCTTAGAAAATATGTCAGACATTATAATACGCCTTTTCAACAAAAAAAATATAAAAGTATCTTCATCCCGTTATCATGCAAATCGACAATTAATGTAATGCAGACATTGCAGATGACGCTCTACTTCGTCAGACTCGCCGTTTCAACATTTGCATCGGGCAACTCGGATCTGAATTTGTCAAGATCGATCGTACCCTTCTCGAAAGCGAACCAGATAAACTCGCTTTCATCGGAATCCCGATACATCTTTCCTATATATTCCTTGAAATGGATTTTAACAAATTCATTGATATTTCCCAATGGAGTAACCTTGTAAAAATCATATTTGCCATTGAATGTATCTATAAGATCGTTTCTGAACCTTTCACGTATCGATTCCTTGCTAACATGATCATAACCAAGTGACACATAAGAGGCAAGAACGAAAAGGAAATTTATATCGTATGTCTGAAGTATCAAGGTGTCCCTGTCGAACAGCCTGTTCTTGAAATGTATGTTCTTGGGAGGCTCTTTCCGATCCTGTATAAGGTTAGGTTCCGTATAGTTGGCTTTCCCGTCTTTGATATCGTCCGATGTTATATCGCCACGGATAAAGAAATTAGGAGTTATGTTGTAGCCTTCAGTCAGGTCGTCTCTATATCGCAGGTCACCAAGAGAGGAGCGTCTCTTAGGGTCATTGAATATGTCGATATTAAGCTGTATGATGTTCTTCGCATACGTAAATTGCTTGCCCAGCGATGTGCCAGCAATATCGGTATCTTCCTTATAGTATTTGCTGTCTCCTATGAAATATATAGAACTGCCCTTCTCGAGCGAGTGATCCCTGGCATTCACAAGCGAGTAATCCTTATAAATATGATCTATTCGTTTACCATCCTTGTTGTTTTTGAGATCACTGAATATGTCATCGCCGATAAGTACATCTATCATATCCTCGAAAACCGTGTTGAAACAATCAACCTTCAGCTTTTCCTCAGGATAGTGGTGATTGGCAATTCGCTCCGCCTTGTCGAAGAAAGCATAAAGCAGTTTCCAGAGAGCGATGAGTTCATCTGTATAGTACTTTCTGCGAATTGATCGGAGAAGTCTTGTTCCTTTTCCGGAATCTATCATCGACTCTATCTCGTGAGGCTTTATGGTTGCGTAATTAAGGTCGGATTTAATGGGGAAACGATATGTTTCCCTAAGGTATCCGAGTACGGAATAGAACAAAACTATGATATCCTCATCATGGTTTAACGATTTATCCTTGTTCCTGAATTCGGCATAAAAGGGAACCCCGTTCAACATTATAGGCCGAACCTTGGAAATAGTCTTGCCCCAGTTTATATTGTTGTTGCCGCAGGAACCGATTATCGAAACGAACGTGAACATCTCGCGGTGCTCTTTGTTAAAACGGAGCAATGACAGGATCACGTCAAGGAATGTTTCGGAGGACTCATCTTTCTTTGATATGACGTTTTGAATCATTTCATCCTTAACGATCTCGTTATGAGGGTGCCGTTTCGAATAGCGCGCTATCGCCTGATAAAGCCACGTGGAAAGAGAAAAGACTATCTTGTCATAACCATCCGTGCGAAGCGGATTGTCATTGTCATCGAGATTGACAATATCTTCCGGAGCGTATTTGCCAAAAGCTCCCCCGTTGAAAATGAATACCTTGGGAAGGATGAAAACTGAGTCCTCGATATCCGGACAGAAGAAATAACCCACACACGGGATTCCGTTACCGCCGTTCTCCTTAAGATCATTAAAAACGGGAATAATTTCAGAATCGGCCTTCTGCAAACATTGCAGATCGTATTCATATTCTTCGAATAACAACCGCATCTGCTTATTTATCCTTTATCGGCTCTACCCCTATATATTTCATGAAACCTTTCAACTCTTTGACGCCATCGGGATATAAATCATTGAAGGTAAATTCTTCTTCCTTACCACCGCCCTCTTCTGAATATTTGAAAAAGCTGCCATGCTTATATTCATCTTTACAGACTTCCATCCAAAGGTAAGACATGACTTTGCTCTTGAACTCCTCTTTATCCAAGCTATGCTTGACGAAAAAGTTCCCCATCTGCTTATCCTCCGACTCGCTTAAATCTAAAATTTTCTCATTGACATTCTCTAAGAATTCATTCCATCTGTATTTATTCCCGCCAATGGTTATTGTGAATAGCGCTGACGCAGGTTCATTAGAATAATCAACAGGAACGTATTCCCAGTCCCAACGGCGTTTGAATGCGCTGTCCATCGGGAATAGCGACTGGTCGGAAGTGTTCATCGTGGCTAAAATATTAAAGTTACTTGGAAGCCTAAGTTCTCCGTCAATTATACCTCCATTATCAACGCCAAGTACATCATTCCTTTCGAGATAGGTTCTAAGATCTGCGTCAGCTTTAACGGGATACTCTGAAACGCCATCACTATCACGGTCAAGGAGCTGGAACAGATCGCCGAATATCTGTGCACAGTTGCCTCGATTGATCTCTTCTATTACAAGATACACTATTTCCGAAGGATTCTTCCACGCATCAACATAGGCGTTGGTAAACGTTTGAGGCACGAATTCGTATGTTATGTTGCAACCATCTTCGTTCCGGCCCTTTAATACGACCCGCTCGGACAGATTAACACATTTGTCCATTTCAGCTTTGTATGATGCAGGTATTCCGGCCTTGGCAAGAACGTCTTTGAACTTGAATCCGCCTCGCTTGCCGTTGAAATAATCGGCATAAGCGATGGAGAACAACTGGATCTCCATCACCTTCAGGGATGCTTCATCATAACTTTTCTTCAAGATTCCGGCGAGATCGTCAACAGTATAACCGGTTCCCACGACATTCTTTTTTTCGGAAACGACCGGTTTATAGGAGCCGATGAACGTGGAATAATCACTGTCCGGATGAAATGTGACGCGGAAGGTATGCGTTTCATGACCTCTTACGATCGTTCCGACCTTATATGATTTTCCCGTTCCTGGCGCTCCGAAGAATATCTTTTGATAAACCTCTTTCCCTACCATGTCGCTCTTCGGAAACAACGCCTTTATATCGTCATTATTTATTAATTCCGCATTTTCCGCGGACGATATGTATTCGGAAACCGTATTTGAAAAATTCTCGGGACAAATGACAGCGAACAATTCATCGGTGTATGTTTCTCTTACGGCATCTTCCATTTCCTTTGCCGAGATCGCGATGAATTGGTGATCGCGCAAAAGCCAGACAATGAAAGCCGTTTTTACATCTTCTTTTTCACCTAAGAAATAAGCAATGTTGCTGTAGTAATCCTTATTACGTTCAAGAATCCCGTTTTCGACATTGAGTAACGGGTGGCCGCCTCGCCTTGGATAATCATAAACCTTTGATACACCTTCCAACGAATTTTTGACAACGTTGACGGAAAAGAAATTACTGCCGACATTGTAATCTTTCTCGTTTTGTGAAAGAGGATCATTAGTGTCCACTAAAAATTAAAACTAAGTTGAACAACCTCCTCCTTACATATTTCTTCATCGTAAACTGGGATTCTTTCGAAGAGTTCAGGGATAGGTGTCTTGTCCAGAAGGGAAGCACTGATAACCCTGAGAACTTCGAAGGTACTTCTGTTCAGATGACAGTCATGTTCAACGATTGCTACCAGGCAGTAAGCACAGATGGCGGCATATATTTGTATTCTGACCGCATTTTCAGTATTTCCCCAGAAGGATTTGATAAGGAGATGCTGCTTGATCCATTTGAAAAAGAGCTCTACCTGCCATCTGTTCTTATACAGCAGGGCAATGTCTTCAGCCTTGATATCGAAGGAATTAGTGATAAAGGTAAATGTTCTTTCGAGATCCTCGGCATAATAGACTATTCGCCGAAGCGTTCCCGGGTATTTCTTTTTGGTTTGGTAACCGGTAAGTTTTATGGACTGGTCCCTGAAGATGCCTTCGGTTCCATCGAGAACTTCTTCACCGTCAACAATCTTATATTGGAGATGCCCTCTCTGACGTATTATGAACAGGGATTCCATGATATTGATTTTGTACAGTCGTGCAAGATCGAAGTATCCCTTGTCAAAGATATAGTAAGCGTATGGTCTATATTTGATTTGGTCCATGAAGTTCATGTCGTGAACTTTGGCAGCGGTAATGTTGAAGTAAGAAGGAATCTGGGTAACTACATCATATACCGTATGAATTTTTATTCCTCCTTTCGTTTTCCGGAATGGTGCCCACCAGAAATCTCTCAGGCACAAGTCAATCGTCGTGGAATCAACAGCATAGAACCTGCCGTGAAGTTTGAAAAGGGTATCGATCCTCTTTCTCCGGGCGATGTCAATCATATTGTAGGCGAACTCTTCAAAGATCTGGCAATTTCGAGTACCGTTTGCCTTAGCCAGGTTGCTGAGCTTTATCTCACCTTTGCCGAGACCAAGGTGATAAGCCTTGGGAGAGTGTGCGGCAAGTATATCCACAAGCTCTCTAAGACTCATACAACCTGCAATTTGACCATACATCATAACAAGCAATTGATTCCAACAGCTGAAGAATTTGACATACTTGTCCCCCTTGTATCTCTCAACAATTCGCTGAAAGGTTTTCTGAGGAAGGAATTCGATGAGCTGTGCGAAAACATATTTTCCAGAATTCATTGCGTCACGGATTTGACTGATTACATTCAAATGTACGAAATCAAATCGTGGACACCTGTTTTTGAATACAATTATTTAATTAACAAATATTTATAAAGCTAACTTGAAAAGTTTAGTGGACACTAATG
>JALCST010000016.1 GCA_022653675.1 Bacteroidales bacterium
TTCCCATTCCGAACAGAGAAGTTAAGCTCACGAGCGCCGATGGTACTGCCCAACCAGGTGGGAGAGTAGGTCATCGCCGTCTTACGGGGAGACCGGACGACAATATGTCATCCGGCCTCCTTTTTTTAATGCAGGGTATGTTTTGATATGAAGTCGTCGAAGTTCTTCCTGTATTGTTCCCCTATTGGGAGTGAAATGCCGTTGTTCAGTTTGACGGAATTCTTCGATATTTCCGAGATCTTTTTGGAATTGATTATGTAGGATCTGTGGATACGTATGAAATCCGGTGATTTAAACTGGCCTACTATATTTTTCATAGTTATCAGGGGAACAAGTGGAATTTTTCCGGCAGTGAATATTTTTACATATTCGCTGAATCCCTCGATGTAGCATATGTCGTTGACGTTTACTCTAGTTATCTTGTATCCAGCTTTGATGAAGATGTATTCAGCGGAAAGGTCCTCCTTTCGTCTTTCCTGTTTACTGGTATGCAGAAGAGAATATTGCCTGTAGGCCTTGTTGGTGGCTCTCAGAAAATCGGAATAGTCGAACGGCTTAAGCAGATAGTCGACTGCATTCACCTTGAATCCTTCTATTGCATATTCCGAATAGGCCGTTGTAAATATGACCATCGGCCTTTTTTTTAGCGATTTTACAAAGTCCAGTCCGTTGATTCCAGGCATGTTAATATCGATGAATATCAGATCTGCTTCTCCTTCGTCGAGGAATTCGATCGCTGAAATCGCATCCCTGCAACTTTTTACAAGTTCCAAAAACGGGACTTTCCTTATGTATCCTTCCAATTGTGTAAGGGCCAGGGGCTCGTCATCTATTGCAATACACTTAATCATGTCTGATTCTGCTTTTGCCTTTCTTTATGATAAACGGGATGGAAAGCTTTACTCGGTATTCATTGCCTTTCACTCCGTAATCGAGTTGATATTTGTTACCATAAAGGAGGTCAAGACGTTTTTTGGAATTTGGAATGCCTATCCCGCCATGATGTGTTATTTGCGTATTACATTGAACAGTAGAGATGGGCCAGTAACTGTTGACGACTTCGTAAAGCAAATTGTTTCCATTTATCCTTATTGATATGCGAATGTACGATTTATCATCATATCTGACTCCGTATTTGAATGCATTTTCCAAAAACGAAACGAACAGCAACGGCGGTAATTCTGCATTTGGAATAGTTTCCGGATATTCGAATGTTATTTCCACATCATCGGTGTAACGCAGTTTCATTAATTTTACGTAGTTGACTATGAAACCGACTTCCTTGTCCATATCGATGGTCGGGGAATCGGCGTCGTACAGGACGAAGCGCATAAGTTTGGAAAATTCTATTATTGTCTTTTTGGCCTTTTCACTATCGATATCGACAAGAGCATGGATGTTATTCAGGGTATTCATGAAGAAATGCGGATTCAACTGAACTTTCAGGTAGTCCAGTTCGTTTTTGAGCTTGGCATTTTCGAGCTCCTTTAGTTTATGCTCATCTTCTATCGATTTTATAAACATTTTAATAGCCAAGTTCAGGCCGATCAGCATTATTCCAATGAAGAATGAAATAATGTTGGAATTCGGATCCAATGGGTCGAATAATCTGTGAAGGGCAGGATTCGCCATTTTCTTTTCCCCTCTCCCCTGATCGGTATTGCGGAACTCCGGTCCCGGAGGCGTTTGCATTGAAGAGGGTACGTTCCTTTTTATATCATCTGCGGGCGGAGCAATGGTATCAATGCTTCTGAAGGGAATGGGATTTGCCATCTTTCCAGGTCCTGGAGGCTGCATCCTGTAAATTGCAGAAGGACTGTTTTTCCCAAATCCAGGATTCTTTGCGGCATAAGTGAAAATTACCGGGGAGACGAATGTTATTGCCAGTGTCACAATGAAAGCAAGAGTGAAATATAAAGGATAGTTCTTATTCTTTGTCAGTATCGGTGCAATAAGAAAATTGTGTATTAGGAAAAGAAGCAAAAAAGGCAGGATTCTGATCCAGAATATAAAGATCCTGTTCCAATCTATTGATCCGCTGCTGTCCAGCAATGCCATGCTCATTACAGGCACAAAGAGGATGATGAGCCATATTACTATGTAAATGGTATTTTCTAGATATTTTCTGCTGCTCTTGTTCGACATGCTCTAAAAACTTAATGCATATCCTATTCCTATTACGTTTGCTGGATCATAGTCGTCGTCGTCACTGTCGTAAGTTCTTGCATATCTGTAAAACAACTCAATGGAGTTGCGTTTATCTATATTCCATTCGCATCCGGCCGTATATCTTATTTTAGTCCACTTCGTAACATAATCTTTTGGAGGAGTTAGAAAATAGTATAGTTCACCTGAGACATAAGGTTCCAGTTTGCTTTTCGGGATATCATATTTGACCTTAATTTTGGAACGGAGGTACATCTTCGGATTTATCCGTGAGGAAGATGATGATATGACGTTAACCCTGGTGGCTTGAAATTGCTCCCGCATCGAGATGTCAAGGCGGCCGATTCCGAAGGTAGTGGCCGCCTTGACAATACCCTTGTTCTGATATTCGTATTCGTTCTTGTGATGATTGTATATCAGTTCGTAACCCACGCCAATTTTGAAATGTCGATTGAATTTGTAATCCAATTCTGCCATTCCCTTTATCTTGTCAAGAGTTGTGAAATTATTCTTTGAGTGCAACTGAATTCCAACGCCCAACTGGACTTTCTTGGGAACTAGAGAATGCTTCGTTTCGACAGTTGTCCACATTCCCCAGTCGGATTGTGCGAAAGCTGAAGGAGACAGGAGAGTGACAACTGAAATCAGCAGGAGCGAAAAAAAATCCTTTTCCTTTTTCATGATCAATGGGGTTTTATCATTCCGTCTATGGTGTTGATCTGATCGGCAGACGTTTCATAATAAATTTTTACATAGGCGGAGTCCTTAATAAAATCTATGTGTCCGATTTCTAGATCTTTGATCTTAAGTCCGGTGCGCTTTTCAAGGTCTGCTACCAACTCCTGTTTCCTGTCTGGTATAATAAGTTCTATCTTATCGTATAGGATAATTTTGCAGGATGTATGCTTGAGATTTTTCGCGCTTTCAAGAATCCAGATCGAGATTATGAAAATCGCATTAGTAACCAGCAAAGCAGCCCATGATTCGTTTTCAGTTAGTGCGTTGATCACGGAGATGGCTATTATTGTAAACATATAGGTCATCTCCCGGATTGGAATTTGTTCCGTTCGGTAACGTATTATGCCGAAAATAGCGAACAGTCCCAATGCGAAGCCAACTTTGATCTTGACGCTTCCCAGCAGGAAGACCATAAGAAAAATGCTGATGGATATCAACATGAAAGTGGTGAAATAATCCCTGCGCTGGCTTTTAGGATAGTAAAAAAATCGGATGATTATCCATATTATAAGGGTGTTAAGTAGGAATCTCAATAAGAGGGCCAGCAAGCCTGGGGCAATTCCTGTAAAACTTCCGTCCAGTATTTTCAGGTCTTCAACATCAGTAAGCATATTCATATCTATTGTTTGTTAATTTATCAAGGTATCTGAGTTTCTCGTTGAACAGGTTCCTTTTCAAAGAGCTGTCGGTCAATACACAGCCTATGCAGTATTTGCTGAAGTTCATAGGTTTTATTCTCAAGTCGAGAAAAATAGGCCTAGCAGTGGATTCCACGTTGCCCGACGTCTTGGATTCGATCACTGCGATATCATCGAGCCTTCTGACCTTGCCAGTATGGAAATTTTTGAATAAAAGATCGTTATCAATAGTCAGACGTTCATTTTCATCATTGTTTACCAGCGTAATGCGTTTGAACGTTATGTCAAGGCACGGAGAAAGTTCTGAAGGTGCATATGATGATTTTTCATCTATGAAACGTTTTCCTTCTTCATTCAGTTCTTCTCCGGATAACCTTATGCGGAATTTATGTGTCTTTGATTTGTTATCCTTCGACTTTATTTCCAAAAAAGTAAGTTGTGATTCCACATAGGTTCTTATTCGTATTTTTTGCCTGACTTTACGTCCGTCATGGTGTGTTATGTATATTTTGTAATCCGGAGTGTCGAAATAGATGGTACGGTAAGAAAACATCCTTATTCCCCATGATTCCTGAACATGGTAACTGCTTGCGGCTTCTGAAAGGAACTCGGTGATCTTGAAAGAGTTTGCAATGAACTTGCTGTCACTTCTGTCCATAAGCTTAACCCCCTTCATTTCTTCAAGAGAGATGGGGGGAATTCTGTATAATGCCTTTAAGATGTTTGATTCGTCCATAATCCCGTCTCCCGTTTTACAATGATGCAAAAATAATTACAAAAGTCTTCGGTAATGGTTTTTTTCAACGAATAGCCAGATTTAATCTGTCAATAATTTGTAAATTTGCTTATACAAAATTAATAAGAAAATGAGAACTGTTTTCCGGTCGGTTTCATTGTCAATGCTGATCCTGTATTTTGCCATATTTTCCCAATCCTGTTCGCGTTTGAAGGATGGTACTCACAGTGTGATAATAATTTCGACCAACGATGTTCATGGTAAATATTTCGATTCGCTTTACGTGGGAGGGGAAGCAAATCCGTCATCTTATGCAAACGTATCAACGTTCATCAACAATATACGTTCCATAGGTGTAAGTCCCGTACTTGTTGATGTCGGGGATAATTTACAGGGGGATGTAGCAGCGTATTATTTTGATTATATTGATACAGCAGATGTCCACGTCCTTCCACGGATTATGAATTACATAGGTTACGATGCCGTAGTGGTCGGCAACCACGATATCGAAACCGGCCATAATGTTTATGACAAAGTGCGCTCAGAATTGGGAATGCCGTATCTCGCTGCTAATGCAATAAGGACCGATGGAAGCGGCAACCCGTATTTCGACGATTATACGATAGTCAGGAGAAACGGAATTAAGATAGCCATAATAGGATTTACAAACCCGAGAATTCCCGATTGGATATCGCCGGTTTTATATTCCGGGATGGAATTTGATTCCATACCTCCGCTAGCTCAGCATCTCGTTGATTCTGTAATCAATAAGGAACATCCTCAGATAGTTGTTGTGGCAGTCCATTCCGGAACCGGAGATGGGTCGCCGGACGATTTTGAAAATGTAGGGCTCCGTTGTGCCAAAATGCTGCATGGAGTCGATGTAGTTCTCTGCTCCCATGATCATATCGCATATTCGACGATCGTAGCCGGAATTGACAGCAACAAGGTTCTGCTTCTGAATGCAGGGAAGCATGCCAGATTTGTCGGATTGGGGAACATCGAACTCGTAGTGAAAAAAGGCAAAGTTGTATCGAAGAGGATAAGTGGCCATACTGTTCCCATGGATACGGTTGCCGTCGATACCTCATATGTGAGGACTTTCCGTTCGGACTATGAGAAAGTAAAGCAGTTCACCGATAAAGATATCGGAATGTTGGATAACGGAATCGACTGCAGTGATGCCCTTTACGGCCCTAGTTCATATGTTCATCTGCTGCAGTCCGTTGTTATGGAGCAGACTGAAGCTCAGATTTCTATATGTGCTCCATTGACTTTGACGGCTACCTTTGAAAAGGGGCCTATAACCGTTCAGGATCTGTTTACTCTTTATCCATATGAAAATCAATTGTATGTTTTGAAAATGAAAGGAAGCCAGGTGAAGGGGATGTTGGAAATGAGCTATGATCTCTGGGCAAGGGGGGAAGGTTTCAAATTCAACTACGATTCCGCAGAAGGTATCGTTTATGAGGTTTCAAAGAGCGCACCTGATGGTAAAAAAGTTAGAATCAAATCTATGGAAGACGGCGTATCTTTTTCTGAAGATTCGACATATCTGGTGGCCCTTACCTCATATCGGGCAAGCGGAGGTGATTTTATAAGGAAAGGGGCTGGTATCGGGCAATCAGAACTCAATTCTCTTATAGTTTCCAGATACCCGGAAATAAGGGATATGCTTTATGAATATATTATCCGTCATCATGAAATAGATCCGAAGCCGGGTAATAACTGGAAGTTCGTAAAGTAATTTTTTTTATATTTGCAATGAATATGGAAAAGGACAGTAAGGGGAGGCTTGAAGAGTTGAAAAGCAACATAGGGCTCCTGATTTCGAAGCTCGAAATTGCCAAGACGGAAAACCGCCGCCTTTCTGAAAAACTCCAGATAAACGAAAAAGAATTAGTAACCAGTAAAAATAAAATAGCAAACCTAGAAAAACAGATAGAAAACTTACAATTTGCAAATGCGTTTTCAGCTTCATCTTCAGACAGGAAAGAAGCAAAGGCAAAGGTAGGAAAGCTGATATGGGAAATTGACAAGTGTATGGCATTGCTGGATTATGATAAGGTAGAAGAACATGGAAGAGAGAGTGAAGCACAAGATTAATGTCATGATTGCCGACAGGCAATATTCCTTTACATTGTTTCCGGAATTGGAAGAGGATGTGAGGAGTGCAGTGGACAAGATTAATGCAAGGGTGAAGGAGATAAGACAGCAGTTTACTAACAAGGATGTTCAGGATGCCTTGTCCATTGCAGTGCTTGAAATGTTTGTCAATACGAAGAATGCCGAGAAGAGATTAAGAAGGGATGATATTTCCGAAGAACTCGATACCCTGAATTCGCAATTGGAAGAGTATTTGAAAAAAACAATATGATCTTTAGCCGTTAGTTTGCTCCGTGCGAAAATTAACATTTTATTTACAATACAGAGCAAACTCGAAGGGAGAGGACAGGCCTGGGTGACCCGAAAGGGGATTACGTTTAGCGTTTGGCGCTTCGTGACGTTGGAAGCCCGATCCGTATGCAGGAGCTCAAATCTTATCTTTTTAAGATTTTCCTACTGATAGCAACTAACGGCTTTTTCTTTTTTAAATATCAAAGTTCTGTCTGTTGATGAGATAACTAAAAATATGTTTACCATCAATATCCATTAACTTATAAGCAATGTTTCTAACAATTATCATAACGGTACTGATTACCGCTGTAGTAGCCATAGGCGTTTACATTCTTATAAGCCGCATCGTCTTGAAGAACAAGGCGGAGCAGATTATAAAGAATGCCGAGACCGAAGGGGAAAACATCAAGAAGGACAAAATCATACAGGCCAAGGAAAAGTTTCTGCAGCTGAAAAGCGAACATGAGGCCTATATCAACGAAAAGAATTCCCAGATTCAGCAAGCTGAGTCTCGCCTTAAACAACGGGAAAACCAGTTGAATCAGCAGAATGCTGAACTCGGTCGCAAGCAGAAGGAGCTCGAAGCCTCTAAGGAGACTGTCAAGTCCAAGTTTGAGGCTATCGATAAAAAACAGGAGGAATACGAAAAACTTAGAGAACAAGCCATTTCCAAATTGGAAGAAGTCGCCGGAATGTCTGCGGCTGATGCGAAGAATCAACTTGTGGAGCAGATGAAGGCTGAAGCGAAAACCCAGGCCATGGGCTATATAAACGATACCATGGATGAGGCGCGCCTTAATGCTAGCAAGGAAGCGAAGCGCATAGTCATAAATACCATTCAGCGCATAGCGCCTGAAGTCGCCATCGAAAATGCCGTTACCGTATTTAATATAGACAACGACGAGATAAAGGGACGCATAATCGGGCGCGAAGGAAGGAACATCCGTGCACTTGAAGCTGCTACTGAGGTCGAACTAGTTGTGGATGACACTCCTGAAGCGATCCTGATATCTTCGTTCGATCCAGTCCGCCGTGAAGTGGCCCGTCTTGCTTTGCATCAGCTCGTAGCTGACGGGCGAATACATCCGGCACGTATAGAAGAGGTCGTTACCAAAGTCAAGAAGCAGCTTGAAGAGGAGATACTCGAAACCGGCAAACGCACTTGCATCGATCTTGGAATACACGGTCTCAACATCGAATTGGTCAAACTTATTGGAAGGATGAAATACAGATCCTCCTATGGCCAGAATCTTTTGCAGCATTCGCGCGAAGTGGCTAACATTTGCGCGGTAATGGCAGCGGAACTCGGATTGAATGCCAAGGCTGCCAAGAGGGCCGGGCTTCTGCACGATATCGGAAAGGTTTCCGAAGAGGATCACGAGCTGCCTCACGCGTTGCTCGGAATGAAACTTGCAGAAGAATATAAGGAGAAACCGGAAATTTGCAACGCTATTGGAGCCCATCATGAAGAGATAGAAATGACCTCCCTGATTGCGCCGCTTGTTATGGTCGGGGATGCGATTTCCGGGGCGCGTCCAGGTGCACGCCGCGAGGTTATAGAATCTTATATCAAGCGATTGAAGGATATGGAAGATCTAGCCCTTGCGTATCCAGGAGTTACAAAAACATATGCTATCCAGGCCGGTCGCGAACTCAGGGTAATAGTAGGAGCGGATCAGGTGTCAGATGCCCAAGTGGAATCCTTATCCCTCGATATTGCCAGGAAGATCCAGGATGAGATGACATATCCGGGTCAGGTCAAGGTCACTGTAATAAGGGAGACAAGGGCTGTCGCTTTTGCGAAGTGATAGATAAACACGAAATGAAAATAGGGCTGCCCTTTTACCGGCAGCCCTATTTTTTTATTGTAGAAGACTTGGTTTACAATTCGACGACCGATTCCATTCCAGACCTTATGGCTTCCTGGTTCTGAGGTATCGAATCCCAATGACGCTGAGGAAGGGATTTTTTCAATCCCTTCTCTACGTTTTCAAGTGTGACTATTGGCTTCTCTTTCAGATAAGCCCCGAGAACTACCATGTTGTAGGCCTTGTTGTTACCTATTTTTGTCGCTACATCGACAGCATCGATCTTGCATATTTTGATATCCTTCCGTACAGGGAAACGCGTGATACCGTTAATATCGAAGATCAGAAGTCCTCCAGGGCGAACCTTGTCCTCGAATTTATCCATAGACTGCTGGTTAAGAATTATTGCAGTATCATAAGTGTTCAAAATGGGGGAACTGATTCGGGTATCGCTGATTACCACGGTAACATTACATGTCCCGCCACGCATTTCGGGTCCGTAGGAAGGCATCCAGGATATCTCCTTGTCTTGCATCATCCCGGAATATGCCAAAATCTTACCCATTGAGAGGACTCCTTGTCCTCCAAATCCGGCTATGATTATTTCTTCTTTCATTACTTTTCCTATTAATTTTTTATCTGTCCTTCATGTCTCCTAGAGGGTAGAATGGGAACATGTTCTCTTCCATCCATTTGTTAGCTTTTACCGGAGGAATTTTCCATCCGGAATTACAAGTAGAAACTATTTCTACGAAGGACGTGCCTTTTTTCATCATGGAGTTTTCGAATGCCTTGCGTATGGCTTTTTTTGCCTTGCGTACTGCAGGTGCTGTCTCTACCGATTGTCTGGTGACATAACAAGTTCCTTCAAGCTGTGCAATGAGTTCGGTTATTTTCAAAGGATAACCGTTTAGGTCGGCGCGACGTCCGTAAGGTGTGGTAGCGGTTTTCATCCCAAGAAGGGTGGTAGGTGCCATCTGTCCGCCTGTCATTCCGTAAATTGCGTTGTTGATAAAGATTACTACTATGTTTTCGCCTCTGTTGCAGGCATGCATGATTTCCGCAGTCCCTATTGATGCCAAGTCCCCGTCCCCTTGGTATGTGAAAACGTACTTGTCGGGGTTGAGGCGTTTAGTGGCTGTAGCCAGCGCAGGTGCGCGTCCGTGAGCGGCCTCTTCCCAGTCTATGTCGATGTAGTTATATGCAAAAACCGCACATCCTACTGGTGATATGCCGATGGTCTTGTCCTGAATACCCATCTCGTCTATTACTTCCGCGATAAGCTTGTGAACGACTCCGTGTGAACATCCAGGGCAATAGTGTAAAATGTTATCGGTAAGAAGTTTGGTCTTACCGTAAACCATGTTTTCGGGTTTGATTATATCTTTTACATCCATTGCGTTGCTATTTAATAAAGTTCATAAGTGCATTGAGAATCTCTTCTGGAGAAGGGACGCTTCCTCCCATTCTTCCGTAGAACCCGACCGGAACCCGGCCGTTGACAGCAAGGCGCACATCCTCTACCATCTGTCCAGATGATAGTTCGATGGACATTATGCTTTTAAGTTGTGGTACAAGACGGTCTATTTCGGCTGTCGGGAACGGGAATAACGTTATCGGACGGAGAAGTCCAACCTTGATTCCTTTTTCGCGAGCCATATCTACTGCAGTCTCGCCGATACGGGACATGCATCCGTAAGCTACGAACAGGTAATCAGCATCTTCGGTTTTGTAGTTTTCGAACATGACATCTTCCTTCTCCATTTTACGGTATCTTGCCTGCAGGCGGAGATTGGTCTCTTCCATTACGGAAGGATCGAGAGCAAGGGATGTTATGACATTACGTTTACGTCCTTTCTTGCCGGTACATGCCCATGGGGAAATCTTCTTGATTTCTTCTTCCGTCCACCTCGGTGTCTTGTCGCGAAGCTGGACTTTTTCCATCATCTGGCCTATCACGCCGTCGCCGAGAATTATGCAGGGTGTCAGGTATTTGAAAGCAAGTTTGAAGCCGAGTCCGACGAAATCGTACATGTCCTGAACCGATGCCGGACTGAGAACTACGGTATGATAATCACCGTGTCCGCCCCCCTTAACCATTTGAAAGTAATCACCCTGTCCTGGTTGTATGGTTCCCAATCCAGGACCACCGCGTACCACGTCGACTACTACGCAAGGAAGTTCGGCCCCGGCCAGGTAGCTTAGGCCTTCGCACATGAGCGAAATGCCGGGGCTGCTTGTGGAAGTCATGCATTTTTTGCCGGTACAGGCCCCGCCGTAAACCATATTGATGGATGCGGTCTCACTTTCAGCCTGTAGCACCACCATTCCGGTGGTTTCCCACGGCATTTCCTTCATAAGCGTCTCCATCACTTCGGATTGAGGCGTAATGGGGTATCCGAAGTATCCGTCCGCTCCGCAGTCAATGGCTCCGTATGCGAGGGCTTCGTTTCCCTTCATTAATACTTTATCTCCCATACTTTTTATGTTATTAGATTTTTACCTTGTAAACCGTTATCACATCGTCCGGACAAACCGTTGCACAGTTTGTACAGCCGATGCATTTGTCAGGCTCCGCCATATAGGCGTAATTGTACCCTCTGCTGTTGACATGCTTTGCCAAAGCCAAGGTTCCGGTCGGGCAGTTGGCTACGCAAACTCCGCAACCTTTGCATTTCTCATTGTCTACTACGATAGCTCCTTTAAATGCCATGATTATCTATGTTTTATTATTTGTTGTAAAAATTGATTCCTTTCATTATACCATCTTTCACATAGTTCCATCTGATTATTATTCCAATTATGAGAAGTATTCCGATCCAGATGGAAACCTTAACGAAATCGCTTTGTTTCCTGTACCACTCTCCGATTTTCTTAAACATGGGTTCCCCCTTACTCCTTTTCGATTCTGATCCTTGTGTCTACTGCAACCAATTGTCTTGAGTTGCCCATCAGGGGATTTATATCCATTTCGAAGATTTCAGGAGCCGCATTGCACAATGCTGAAACCCTTCTTATGACTTCGCTTAATATGGTCTCGTTTACTCCTTCCTGTCCTCTTATACCACGTATGAGAGGATATGATCGCAGATGGTGTATCATTTCATTCGCCTCAATTTGGGAAATGGGTGACAACCCGGTGGAAACGTCGTGAAGTACTTCAACATATATGCCTCCCAGCCCGCACATTATTATATGGCCGAATTTATTCTCCCGTTTTGCCCCCACGAAAATTTGCGTACCCGTCAACATTGGTTGTATCAGCACACCTATGGCATCAGGAATTTTCATCATTCGCTGGAATTCATATTTCACCGTTCCGTTGTCGCTAACATTTAGTGTCACGCCTCCGACGTCGGACTTATGTATTGGACCTACTACCTTCATCGCAACCGGTCCTTCTATTTCGTTGGCGGCTTTTAAGGCTTCAGAAATGTTATGGGCTATGAATTCCTTCGCACGCATTATGCCTGCAGCATCTAGCAGTTCCTGAACTTTGTCGGGAGGAAGATATCCCTTCCCGGCCGTATCCACTATTTTCCTTATCAAGTCCCTGTCGACAGGAGGAAGATCGGCCTTTTCTATGGGAGCGGGAGCATTCATTATCTTGGCGTATGCCTGTCCGAATTGAACCTCTTCGGGAAATGATATGCCGCCTTTCTCCTGAAAACGCCTTATTTCATCACTTGCATTAACTACCGATGTCAGAATAGGATATATGGGCTTTTTACACTCTTTTTGCAATTCCATGATTTCATCCGTTATCCCGTAAAGGTCACCCAATCCGGGTTTACCGAATATTATGCACATCGCATCGACATCAAAATCGTTTTCCATCGCCATGGTGATTGCACGCATTTGTTCTGCGGTACCGGTCGAGAGAAAATCCACCGGATTTCCCACGCTTGATCCCTTGTAAAGCTTGGCAAGCAACGCGTCGGCCTTTTCCCCGCTAAAATGCGGAACCTGTATTCCATTGGTGGTCAGACTGTCAGTGAGCATGACCGCAGGACCGCCAGCATGAGTTATTATGCCGAATTTTTTGCCGGCCGGCTTGCCGAACATCATTATTGCGGCAACAGTGACAAGCTCGGTGCGACTGTAACATCTTACTATGCCGGCTTTTCTGAACAGAGCCGTGACTGCCTTGTCGGGTGTTGCCATTGCTCCTGTATGGGAAGATGCGGCGCGACTTCCGGCTTCGCTGTATCCTGCCTTGATTGCACATATACGGGCACCTTTCCTGGCAAGGGAAGATGCGTGCTTCAGCAACTTGGCAGGGTTGTTTATGCTTTCGATGTAAAGCATCTTGACCGGAGCGCTTTCTCCAGGCACATAATTGTCGTCAAGATACTCGAGGACGTCTTCTACGCCTATTTGAGCACAATTTCCTATGGAGAACACACTGGCGAAACGCAAGCCGAATTGCATTCCCGTTTCTAGAATGAATACTATGGTAGCTCCGCTGCCGGATATGAAGTCGATTCCGCGTGGGGCGAGATGGGGGATGGGCTGAGTGAAAACCCCGGCATAATTCGGCGTTATGACACCGACACAATTAGGCCCTATTAGCGAAGCGCCGGCAGCATTCGTTATGTCGACTATCTTTTTTTCCAAAATGGCACCTTCCGGAGAATCTTCCGCGAAGCCTGCAGAAATTATGATTATCGCTCCGCAATTCTTTTGGTTGCATAATATGTCGACAGTATCGGGACAGAACTTTGCAGGAATCGCAAGAATGGCAAGATCTACCAGAGGAAGATCCGAAGCGGACCTGAATGCCTTGCAACCTTGGACCGTTTCGCCTGCTTTTGGGTTGACTACATATATGTTTCCTTTGAATTTATTCGATATGAGATTTTTGAGAACTGTACCCCCGGGTTTGCAAGTGTCGTCACTTCCTCCAATGACTGCAATACTCTTTGGGCAAATCAATTTCCGGTTAATCATTATTGTTTATCTTAACTATGCAAATGTATGAAGAAATTACGTTTTATCAAAGATATCTGATGATAAAACGTAACTTTTCGTATGTAAATATTAACATTATTGTTCAAATTTACCTAAAAAAACATTAAAATGTAAGAAAGTGAATACGATACTGTTTACAATATAGGCAATCGGTGGAGAGTTGGCAATCTTTATCGATTTTTAATTACATTTGCTAAAATTAAGCCGAAAATGAACTCTATTCTAATACAAAAAGTAAATCTTGAAGGAAGTGATGTCGACGTCCTAATACAAGGTAACAGGATAAGCCGTATTGCTCCATCTATCGACTTCCGTGCCGACAGGATTATATCGGGGCGTAACCGTACGATAATTCCGGGACTTGTCAATATGCATACCCACGCTGCCATGACTTTGATGAGGGGCGTTGCGGAAGACATGCCATTGAGTAGATGGCTGGAATTTATATGGAAGATAGAGAATGATCTAGACGACGACATGATATATTGGGGAACAAAACTTGCCGCACTGGAAATGATCAAAAGCGGTACGACCTGTTTTCTTGATCAGTACTGGAGAGAAGGATACGCCGCAAAAGCATGTGAAGAAGTTGGTATACGTTCCAACAATTGCTTTGTTGTGCTCGACAAGCATGATCCGGCAAATGCGGAGCCTATAAAGGAGAGATGTATGGCAGCTTTCGAAAGTTCGAAAAAGTGGGGGCCGCTGCAGAGTTTTCAGGTCGCATGTCACGCCCCTTATACCGTAAGCGACGATATGTTCCAATGGACCAGTGATTTCGCACGTAAGAACAATCTTCTTCTGCACATACATCTTGCTGAAACCATAAGCGAATGTCTCGATAGTGTTAATTCATATGGGCAGACACCTGTGGAGCACCTTGAATCCCTTGGAGTACTCGGTCCTGAGGTTATAGCGGCTCACTGTGTCTGGATTGACGGCGATGATATTGACATACTTTCCAGGAGAAAGGTAAACGTGGTGCATAACGTAAATTCCAATTTGAAGATAGCTTCAGGCTATAGGTTTAAATACGATGAACTCAAGCAAGCCGGAGTGAATGTATGCATAGGAACGGATGGTGCGGCTTCAAGCAACAATCTGGATGTCAAGGAGGCTATGAAGACGATGGCCCTTCTTCAGAAGGGATGGAGAGCGGATCCCAAGGCAATGCCGATAGATGAGATCATGGATATAGCCACTGTGAACGGTGCGAAGGCCCTGCGCATTGACGCTGGAAAAGTAAAGGAGGGGGCTTTGGCCGATGTTTGCCTTGTAAGGACAGATACTCCAGCTTTTGTGCCCGATTTCAATTTCAAATCTAACTTCATATATTCGTCTGACTCTTCCTGTATAGATACCGTAATCGTTGACGGAAGGATTGTGATGGACGAGAGGCACGTTGAAGGCGAGGAAGAGATAATGAAAGAAGCTGAAAAAACCGCATGGAAACTTTGCAAAAAATATCTTTAAGGGGAAATTATTAAAATGACAGTGATATGGAAGATAAAATGAGTAAAATCTACGAGGCGGCCGATTATTTGAAAAGCCGTCTAGACGGCAGGGTCCCGATAGTAGGAATAATTCTGGGCAGTGGACTCGGGAAACTAGGTGATAAAATCGAGGATCCCGTAGTCGTGCCTTACAAGGAAATTCCTAATTTCGCCATTTCGACCGCTATCGGACACAAGGGCAACTTTATTGCAGGCATGCTCGGAGGCAAATTCGTTTGTGCGATGCAGGGGCGTTTCCATTATTATGAAGGTTACAGCATGGACCAGGTTACTCTTCCTGTCCGTGTAATGAAACTGTTGGGTATAAATTACCTGTTTGTTTCAAATGCTTCAGGGGGAGTCAACATGGAGTATAAGGTGGGAGATCTCATGATAATAAGGGATCATATTAATATGCTTCCCAATCCTTTGATCGGGAAAAATCTTGACGATTTTGGCCCTCGTTTCCCTGATATGACCCGTCCGTACGACCCAGGTTTGATAAAGACTGTTGAAGAGATATGCGAAGATCTTAAAATATCCGTGCGTAAAGGTGTTTATCTTGCCGGGACGGGCCCTTCTTATGAAACGCCTGCCGAATATCGTTATTTCAGGCTAATCGGAGCAGATGCCATAGGAATGTCAACGATACCGGAGGTTATAGTGGCACGCCACTGCGGTATTCCCGTATTCGGCATGTCGGTCATTACGAATGAAGCTCATGGAGATTTTGCGGAGGACTTCGTAAATGACGGTGATGCCGTCATAGCTGCTGCTGATGCTGCCGCCGACCGCATGGAAAAGATATTCGAGACTTTGATAGAAAGGCTGTAAATTTCGAAATGGATAAGATATTTCCCTACGATTCAGTTGAACTCAGCGAAGATGGGAAGGAACTTATAGTATTGGACCAAAGTGTCCTGCCCAATGCAGAGGTTTTTCTTAGATTGACCTCGGCAGAAGAGATATTTTTTGCCATAACTCTCCTGAAGGTCCGTGGTGCACCTGCTATTGGAATTGCTGCTGCCCTGGGCCTTGCAATGTGCATGAACCGGATGCAGACAGGCAATCTGCAGGAGTTCGAAGACGAGTTCCTGAGAATAAAACGGCATCTTTATATTTCCCGTCCCACCGCTGTAAATCTTATGTGGGCATTGGATAGAATGGAGAGATGCTATTACGAAACCAAAGCCAAGGTCTCAGAGAAGGAAGACGCCATTGATGTTATCCGTGTCGCCCTTACGAAAGAAGCGAGGGCTATAAAGGAGGAAGATATACAGATGTGTCTCGGCATTTCCGAAAACGGTTTTTCCCTGCTGAAACCGGGTGTTGGAATTCTCACGCATTGCAATGCGGGGCACCTCGCTGTTTCACGCTATGGTACTGCTCTGGGACCCATATATTTTGCTCAACAGCGCGGTTATGCTCCGAGGGTATATTGCGACGAGACGAGGCCAATGCTCCAGGGGTCCAGGCTTACTGCTTACGAACTTATGAAAGCCGGTGTGGATACGACTCTCATTTGCGACGATATGGCTTCGATAGTGATGGCCCAGAAGAAAGTGGATGCTGTATTCGTAGGATGTGACAGGATAGCGGCGAACGGAGATGTAGCGAACAAAGTGGGTACGTCCGCACTTGCTATTCTTGCAAGGTATTATGGTATCCCCTTTTATGTGCTGGGGCCGACCAGTACTCTCGATCTGAATTGTTCGAGTGGTAAGGATATTGTAATTGAAGAGAGGCCTGCTTATGAAGTTACCGATACCTATTTTTCTTCGCAAATGGCTCCAAAGGGAGTAAAGGTTTACAATCCGGCTTTCGATATTACTCCAGCTGATCTTATTACCGGAATAGTGACCGAGAAGGGGATCTTCGACGCTTCAGAGATGGCTAAATCATTCAGTTTGAAATGACTCGCTTCGTCAGTCTGTCAAGCGGAAGTAACGGAAACTGTTGTTATCTCGGAAACGAGGACTGCGCTTTGCTGTTGGACGCCGGGCTGAGCGGCAGGGCTGTAAAACGCAGGCTTGAGGAAAACGGACTTTCCATTTCAAATATAAAGATGATTCTCGTCACCCATGACCATGTGGATCATATAAAATGTCTAGGTTCGATTTCCGAAAGGTTGCGGGTCCCGGTTTACGCCTCTCCTTTGGTGGCGATGGTACTGAACCGCAACAAATATATTGCTCCGCACGTTAACGGATGTATCCGTGTGATACGACCGGAAGAATGTGCCGAAAATCTCGGAGTTAAATTCACATGCTTCGAGGTTCCGCACGATGCTACCCAGACGGTAGGCTATTATGTCGATTTTTTCGGGGACAAGTTCCTGTTTGCAACTGACCTTGGGGAAACAAACGACGAAGTCCTGCGTTTCGGGAGCATGGCGGACCACTTGATGATAGAATCGAATTACGATTCCGAAATGCTTATTGACGGAAATTATCCTCCGGTACTTAAAAATAGGATAATGAACAGGTTAGGCCACCTTTCCAACGAACAGACGGCCTCATTCCTGAAAGCCGTTTATCACAAGGGCATCCGCCACGTATGGCTTTGCCACCTGAGCGAAAACAATAATACTCCTTCGAAGGCTCTCGAATCTGCTTTCGAGGCTTTGTCGAGCGTAGGAGCGAGACCCGGCGAAGACATGGAATTGAATTGTCTTCCCAGATGCGAGGCTTCTGCTGTTTATGTTATGGAATAGAATTTGAATATCAAAGGAATATGAAATCGAAAACGGTTATATTGTTTCTGTCAATTCTGCCTGCTTTGGCTTTGACAGGATGCAATCTCGATAGCAAAATCGATCCGAGGGACCAGTTCATAGGGAAATGGCTTGGTTACTGCACCTACGATAGTCTTGATCTTCTGGACGAAAAGGTCAATCCCGTCCTGTTTACGAGCAAATGCATCTATAAGTTTGATGGTATTTACGAATATTTTTACTACGAAGGCTCGCTTCAAAGGAATGCCGGTTTTTTCGATTATGATGAAGGGACAAACATCATATATTTTAACTCTACTTTCAATAAAAACGATACTTTGGTAGTGAATACAATAACCCGTAATGTTCTTATTTTCGATGACCGTCAGTGGGGTGGAAAATTCATAGAATATCACAAAATGTGACGGCTCATTTCCTGCTTATTCCTTGTTTTTATATTTATGCGGGGTTATTCCCACATAACGTTTGAAGTATTGTCCGAATGAAGAGGGATTAGGGAAATGCATCATGTCGGAAATCTGTTGTACCGTAAGGTCCTTCCGTTTCAAGAGGATTTTGGAATTTACTATTATGGTCTCATCTATCCAGGCGTTGGCACTCTTTCCGGAGGCTTTTTTTACTACCGCTGAAAGATATTTGGGAGTCATGCACATTTTTTCGGCATAGTAACTTACCATCCTGGATTCCATGTAATCGTTCTCAAGTATGGTGATAAATTTGTAGAATATAGTCCTGCAATGGCTGTCGTCAGTGCCTTTTATGGGGTTTCTCTTCAGGTAAATGGCGGCTATTTCATAATAAGTAGCTTCAAGCAGCTTCTCGACTACTTCCTTCCTGAAGATGTAGTCTTCCCTTTCTTTTTCCTTCTTTACCAATTCCCCCATAGACATAATTGTGGACAGTTCTTCATCGGAGAGATTCATGCATGGATTTTCCCTGATATATGCATAAAGAGGGACTGAAGAAGGCATTAACAGGTTTTTAAAGAAGTCTACGTTTACCAAGCCTATGTAAACTTTTAGATCCTTACTCCTGTCCGATGCCTTAAGCGCCATGTGAGGGAAGAATATGCACATGTCGTTTTTCTTCATAAAATAAGAACGGGTATCTATCGAGAATTCTGCCGAACCTTCTGTGCATAACGCTACGGCACCGAACTGCGGGATTTTCTGGTAATCGGATGTTATCGCTTCGTTCAACACTTTTACCTTGGAATCGTAAATCAGTGTGTCGAACAACTCGTCCTTGTCCGGAATGTATTTGTTTATATTGATTCCTCTTTTCTTATTCACAATGACAAATATAGAAAATTATGTCATTTGTTTCTCTTTTTCCTTGCCAGGCATATGTCGCAAATGCCGCATTCGGAAGTTTTCTCCTGCCCGAAATAGCTGACCAGAAATCTGCTTCGACACTCGTCTTTCTCAGTACAGTATGCGATTACGGATTCAATCCGTTGTGCAAAACGTTCGCGTCTTGCTTTATAATCGTTTTCAGAAATATAAAGGTTGTTTTCAGTGAACCGTTCGTTGTTCAATTTAAGTATAGGAGACTTGAATCCAGGCATATATCGTATTATATGTTTTCTGCTGAGTTCGATCAGCATTCCTTTTACCTGTTCCATCGTGAACCGTCCCTCTTTGGCGATGAATTCCTCGTCAATCCGTACTACGTTGCTGAAAATTCCCTCGTAATTTCGCATGATCACTTTCAGAAGTTCGGAAACGAGCGGTTCGAAATGCAAGCTGCCGAGTTCCGAAGAGGTAACGTTGAACGTTAATGAAGGTGAGACCACCATATCGTCGGTTAATGTCCAATAACCTATGGTCTGTATGTACTTGATTGCATAAAATGCGTTGGAAGCTCGCACTTTTTCTTCCTTTGAGAATGCGTCGAGGTCGAACCTGACGCTTTGTCCTTCGCCGGTTTCGTAAGCGAAGCCGAGGTATTTGAATACTTTTTGATATATGTTTTTGATGTAGGGTATGGATGGATAATTGAGGCAAACGAGTTTCCTGAGCTTTCTTATGTCTGACTGGTTGTACAGAAGGACGGCATAAGCGCGTTTCCCGTCCCTTCCGGCACGCCCGGCTTCTTGAAAATATGATTCAATGCTTTCAGGAGGATCGTAATGTACCACAAACCGCACGTCTGACTTATCGATTCCCATTCCGAAGGCATTGGTTGCCACTATTATGGAAATCAATGAGTTTTTCCAGCCGTTCTGCTTCGAATCCCTGATCTCCTTTGACATTCCTGCATGATATGGCTCTGCGTTCATTCCTTCCGATCTGAGAAAAGCAGCCACGTCTTCCGTCTTCCTTCTTTCCCTTACGTAAACGATGCCTGTTCCCGGCACCGCCTTGCAGATCCTTGACAACTGCCCTAGTTTGTCCTCTACATCCCTGACGATATATGAAAGGTTATTTCTTTCGAAGCCCGAACGTATTACGATTCCGTTCCTGAAATGCAGCTTTTCCATTATGTCGTAAGCCACGTTCTCGGTTGCGGTGGCAGTCAAGGCGAGTACAGGGACCCTGCAACGTGTCGCATCGGCTTTGGCGGCACCGGGTGCAAAGCGTCCAAGGACATCTTCGATATCTCTGATGGTAAGATATTCCGGGCGGAAGTCGTAGCCCCATTGGGAAACGCAGTGGGCTTCATCAACTACAAGCAGCGATACTTTCATGCGTTCGGCCCTTGCCTTGAACAGCTCCGTTTTAAGGCGTTCAGGGGAGACATAGAGGAATTTGTAATTGCCGTAGACAGCATTGTCGAGAGTAGCGCTTATTTCGCGCACTGTCATGCCGGAATGGACCGCAAGAGCGGGAATACCCCTATCCCTGAGGTTCTGGACCTGGTCCTTGATCAGTGCGATAAGCGGGGAAACCACGATGCATATGCCGTCGCTCATCAGAGCAGGAAGCTGGAAACATAGGGATTTCCCACCTCCCGTGGGAAGCATGGCAAGGACATCCTTACCTGAAAGTACGGCCTTAATTATGTCGAGTTGCATGGGACGGAATACGGAATATCCGAACCACTTTTCCAAGGCGGCATAAATTTCCTTCTCATCAAAATCCGACTGCATGTCGCAAAATTAAAAAATAAGGTATAAAATAAATGCTTTGGCAAATTATTTGTGTGATATTTCTTAATTTTGCGGCGGCAAAAAAAAGTTATATTTTATTTATAACAACTAAAAACCCTATACAAAATGTTTAAGATAGATCTTTCAAAGTATGGCATTGAAAATGTCAAAAAAATCAAGTACAACGCTTCTTACGATGAGTTGTATAAGGATGAAATGAATCCGGGACTCACTGGTTACGATAAGGGCCAGTTGACGGAACTGGGTGCGGTGAATGTGATGACCGGCGTTTACACCGGACGTTCCCCGAAGGACAAGTTCTGGGTAAAGGATGACGTTACAAAGGATACGATCTGGTGGACTTCCGACGAATACAAGAACGACAACAAACCGTGTTCCCCAGAATCATGGAAGGTACTGAAGAAAATAGCCGGGGACCAACTTTCTGATAAGAACCTTTACGTCATGGATGCTTTCTGTGGTGCCAATAAGGACACGCGGATCAAAATCAGACTCATATGCGAAGTTGCATGGCAGGCGCATTTCGTCAAGAATATGTTCATACGTCCTACCGAACAGGAACTTGCCGAATTCGGGGAACCAGATTTCACCGTAATGTGTGCATCCAAGGCAAAGGTGGAAAACTACAAGGAATTGGGTCTCAATTCCGAAACGGCCGTAGTGTTCAACCTTACCGAAAAGATCGAAGTTATACTGAATACGTGGTACGGCGGCGAGATAAAGAAGGGACTTTTCTCATATATGAATTATCGTCTTCCCCTTAAGGGCATTGCAGCCATGCACTGCTCAGCCAACGTAGGAAAGAACGGTGAGACGGCCATTTTCTTCGGTCTTTCCGGTACCGGAAAGACAACCCTCTCCACTGATCCGAAACGCGCTCTAATCGGTGATGACGAACATGGATGGGATGATAACGGAATTTTCAATTTCGAAGGTGGCTGCTATGCCAAGGTGATCAATCTCGATAAGAATGCCGAGCCTGACATTTACAATGCGATAAAGCGTGATGCCCTTCTCGAGAACGTTACCGTCGATAAGGACGGCAAGGTGGATTTCACCGACAAGAGCGTTACTGAAAATACCAGGGTTTCTTATCCTATATACCATATCAGTAATATAGTAAAACCTATTTCCCATGCCGGTCCGGCAAAAAAGGTTATTTTCCTAACCGCCGATGCGTTCGGAGTCCTTCCTCCTGTGTCTAAGCTGGATCCTGAACAGACGCAGTACTATTTTCTCAGCGGGTTCACGGCAAAACTTGCCGGTACCGAACGCGGCATTACCGAACCGACTCCTACTTTCTCGGCTTGCTTCGGAGCGGCATTCCTTTCGCTGCACCCTACCAAGTACGGTAAAGAACTGGTTAAGCGAATGAAACAGAGCGGTGCCACGGCTTATTTGGTCAACACCGGATGGAATGGGACAGGCAAACGTATCTCCATTAAGGATACGCGTGCTATTATCGATGCAATACTGGATGGTTCTATCGATAAGGCCGAGACCATTAAGGTCCCTTACTTCGGCCTTGAAGTTCCGACGAATCTGAACGGGGTTGATACCCATATTCTCGATCCGCGCAATACTTATGCGAAACCTGAGGATTGGGATGTTAAGGCCCGCGACCTTGCTGGACGTTTCATAGCCAACTTTAAGAAATTCGAATTCAATCCTGCCGGCAAGGCCCTGGTTGCAGCCGGCCCGAAACTTTAGAGTTTTTTCAATCTGGTTAAACTAAAAACAAAAGGAGGTTGGCTTCAAAGCCAACCTCCTTTCTGTTTCTAACCAATGACGGACTTGTCAGCAAAATGCAGCCAATGCCTCGTAAAGCTGTTCTGTGGGTAATCCTATCACATTGTTGTAGGAACCTTCTATGGAAGTGATGGCCGTTGCGCCGATCCATTCCTGAATGGCGTAGGATCCTGCTTTATCGAATGGTTTGCAAGTATCGATGTAATACGATATCTCATTGTCCTCCAATATTCTGAATGTAACATTGGTAGTTACCGAGAATGAACTTTTCTTGTCCGGGTATCCAGGTTTGTCTGCAAGGGAGCGGAGTACGACGCCTGTGGTGACTTGGTGCATGCGTCCGGAAAGAATGCGCAACATTCTCAGGGCATCGTTACGGTCCTTCGGTTTGCCGAGGATGGCCGCTTCGCAGAATACGAGGGTATCGGCCGTTACGAGAATCTCTCCTGGCTCGAGAGTCCTGTGAAAAGTTTCCGATTTGTGTTCGGCGAGGTATTCGGGGATTGCAAAATGAGGCAGTCCGGGAGGATAATTTTCAACGGAATCCTTTGCGGGTTCGACGACGAAGGGAATCCCCAACATCGCTATGAGTTCTTTCCTTCGAGGTGATTGCGAGGCGAGAACCAGTTTCCTGCCCATCAATTTCTTCAATGTGTCCATTGCCTTCGAGTTAAATCGAACCCTTTATGGGGTCGGGCGGAAATCCTTTCCAAGGTTTGTCAGGACGGAATATCCATCTCTCCTGGGTGGTAAGGATCATTTCTATGAAGTGTCGAAGGCACAGGTGCCCTCCGTTGTAGGGTGAAACGAAATCCGCCGCTTTCCTGAGTTGTTCCACAGCATCGTGCGGGACAACGCCTATGCCGGCGGCCTTGACTGTTTCAAGATCCGGAATGTCGTCACCGAAATACACGACCTCCGAAGGCTTTAGTCCGTGGGATTCGCAGAATTGCAGGAATACCGGCAACTTGTTCTTTGACATCTGGTGGATGTCTTCATCCGGAATGCCCATGGATGTGCAACGGTAGTAAAGGCTTTTGGAATATCCCCCGGTAATTATGCCAAACGGATAACCGTTATCGGTAGCAGTCCGTACGGCAAAGACATCCTTGGAATCGAACTGGCGGAGCAGGTCTCCGTCCGGAAGGGCAAGGACTTGTCCGTTTGTGAAAATGCCGTCAATGTCGGCTGCAAAAGCCTTGATGCTCTGAATGTCAGTCATTCCACGCAATCCTATGCCTGTCCTGCAGGACCGAATGGCATCGCTGTACCTCCCTGTGGGCCTTGGTGAAGAACGATTTTTCCGTTCGACGCCTCGTATTTGTTCACGTTGTCGTTCAATGCCTGAAGCAACCTTTTTGCGTGTTCGGGGGTCATGATTATGCGGCTTACGACTTCCGGCTTGGGAACGCCGGGAACCATTTCGATGAAATCCAGTATGAATTCCGTAGGGGAGTGGGTAATGACTGCAAGATTTGAATATGAGCCTTTTGCTATTTCGGGCTTGATTTCGATGTTCACTTGTTTCTGATTGTTCTGATCCATTTCTTTTGTGTTTTGTATCGCTACAAAGATAAAGGGATTTGACTAACTTTGCAATTCAAAATTTTAGCTTCATTTATGGAATTACCAGCGAAATACAATCCGGCGGAGACCGAAGACAAATGGTACGCCTATTGGATAGAGAATAAGTTCTTTCATTCCGAACCCGATGAAAGGGAACCTTTTACGATAGTCATCCCTCCTCCGAATGTGACGGGTGTGCTGCATATGGGACACATGCTGAACAATACCCTGCAGGATGTTCTCGTAAGACGTGCCCGCATGAAGGGAAAGAATGCTTGCTGGGTACCGGGTACCGATCATGCAAGCATAGCAACTGAGGCGAAGGTAGTTGCGAAATTGAAGGAGAATGGGATAGAGAAGAGCAGCCTTACGCGGGAGAAATTCCTCGAATATGCATGGGATTGGCGCAACGAACACGGTGGGATAATCCTCAAACAGTTGAGAAAGCTCGGTGCCTCTTGCGATTGGGACAGGACTCGCTTTACGATGGATCCTGACATGACTCGCGCCGTCATCAATACATTCGTCTATTTTTATAAGAAGGGAATGATCTACAGGGGAGTCCGTATGGTCAACTGGGATCCCGAAGGACATACTGCGGTCAGCGACGAAGAGGTTATCCACAAGGATGTGGCGTCACACCTTTATTATTTGAAGTATCCCATCGCAGACGGGAATCACAGGCCGACGTCGGAATATGTAACCATAGCCACCACTCGTCCGGAGACCATAATGGCCGATGCTGCGGTATGCATAAACCCTGAGGACGAAAGGTATCGCGGACTGCGTGGTAAAACCATATTTATTCCTCTTATAAACAGGGAAATCCCTATAATAGAGGATCCCTATGTGGAAATAGGATTCGGTACCGGCTGCCTCAAGGTGACCCCCGCTCACGATGTAAACGATTATGAAATCGGGTTGCGCCACAATTTGCCGGTGATTTCTATAATAGACGACCACGGAAAGTTGAATGGGAATGCTAGGATACTTGTCGGGGAAGATAGGTTTGCGGCACGAAAGAAAATCGTAAAAATGCTAGAGAATGCCGGGTTTCTGCTCAGGGTCGAGGATTATACATCGCCTGTCGGTTTCTCGGAACGTACTAATGCCGTCATAGAACCCATGCTTTCGAAACAGTGGTTCCTGAAAATGGATTCTCTTTCAAAACGGGCGCTTTCGTATGTCGAGGACGGCAGTATAAGGATGATTCCGGACAAGTTCAAGAACGTATACCGCCACTGGATGGAAACCGCCCACGACTGGTGTATCTCAAGGCAGCTCTGGTGGGGACAGCAAATTCCGGCATATTATCTTCCAGATGGAAGGTTCGTCGTCGAATCCACAAGGGAAGAGGCTCTAAAAGCCGCCCGAAAACTGGATCCGTCCATAAAGGATGAGGATCTCAAGCAGGACGAGGATGTTCTCGATACATGGTTTTCGTCTTGGCTTTGGCCTATTTCAGTGTTTGATCCCGACATGCCCGGGCATCCCGATCACAAGCCTAACAGGGACCTTGCATACTATTTTCCTACTGACGACCTTGTAACCGCTCCGGAAATCCTGTTTTTCTGGGTTGCGAGAATGGTCATGTCTTCGGACGAGTTCATGCATACTTTTCCTTTCAGGAATGTTTACCTGACAGGCATAGTACGGGATAAACTCGGGAGGAAGATGTCCAAGCAACTTGGCAATTCCCCTGACCCAGTAATGTTGATGCAGAAATATGGTGCCGACGGCGTACGTCTCGGTATGCTTCTTTGCAGCAGTGCCGGGAACGACATCTTGTACGACGATTCGCAGGTGGAACAGGGAAGGAATTTCTGCAACAAAATCTGGAATGCCTTCCGTCTCGTAAACGGCTGGAAAAAGAAGGACGGGTCTCAGCCAGCTGAATGTGCTGCAGCCGTAAAATGGTTCGGATACCGTTTGGACCAGAGCATAGAAGAGATAGATGACCTGTTCGACAAGTTCCGCATCAGCGAGGCTGGAATGTGCGTTTACAGGCTTTTCTGGGACGATTTCTGTTCCTGGTATCTGGAAATCGTAAAACCTTCCTACGGAGAACCCGTCGATTGCTTGACATTCGATTCGACCTTGGATTATTTCGACAAACTGCTGAAGTTGATACATCCCTTCATGCCTTTCATAACCGAGGAATTATGGCATGACATTGCGGAACGCAAGGATGGCGAAACCATTATGCTCCAGAGAATGCCTGAAGCAGGTAGATACGATGCCTCATATCTGGAATCGTTCCAGATATGCAAGGGGGCGGTCCAGGGTATGCGTGCCGTCAGACAGGAGAAAGGCATATCTCCCAAGGTTGCTTTGAACCTGAGGATATCGGGTCCATTTGATGGGGGGCTTATCCCAGTATTGCGGAAACTCGAGAATATCGGTGGAATAGATATGGCGGAATCTTTCGATGAAAATATGGCGGGACAGGCATTCATGGTAGGCACGACTCAATTTTTCGTGCCGCTGGAAGGAATGGTAGACGTCGCTGCCGAAATCCGGAAGGCTGAGGTGGAAATAAGACACTACGAGAGTTTCCTTTCCGGAGTCAATGCGAAGCTTTCGAATGAGCAGTTCATAGCCCATGCTCCGGAGCAGGTGGTGGAATTGGAGAGGAAGAAGAAAAGCGACGCGATGCAAAAGATAGAAAATTTGCATTCGATTGTAGAGAAACTTAAAAAGTAAGGGAAATGTGACTCAAGACAGGGGGCTGACATCCGAAGAGGCTCGTAAAAGCCGTGAAATGAACGGTGCCAATGTTTTGACACCGAAGGCTAGGATGCATTGGCTGCATTCTTTCCTGCAGAAATTCAAGGATCCGACCATAATGCTGCTGCTAGGAGCGACGGCATTATGTTTCGTTCTTGGTTATTTCCAGGGTTCATTTACGGAAAGCATCGCAATATTAGTTGCCGTCCTGCTGGCTATCCTGATTTCATCCGTCTCAGAACTGCGCGCGGGTAAGGAGTTCGACGAGATAAACCGCATTGACGACAGGACAATGGCCAAGGTGCTTCGGGACGGGAGATCGGAAAATATACCGGTCCAGGAAATAGTCGTGGGGGATATAGTGATCCTTGAACAGGGGTGCGAAGTTCCAGCCGACGGGGAACTCATCGATGCCATAAACATGATCGTAAACGAATCCACCCTCAACGGGGAATCAGTTCCGTCAGTAAAGACTGTTGATGTCCCTTCAGATGAAGATGATGACGGTCGGGAAGGAGGTGGAGACGAAACCTCGGGTGCGTATTCCAGAAATTTCGTGTACCGCGGAACTTCAGTGGTACAAGGAAGTGGTGTAATGAAAGTTACCGCTGTGGGGAACGATACTGAAATAGGTATTACGGCACGACAGGCTTCGGTGGAAAATCCCGATTTTTCCCCTCTCAAAACCCAGATGGACAAGTTAAGCCGCCTGATTGGCATAATAGGAATTGTCGTTTCCATCCTTATTTTCATGATTTTGCTTACGCGCGGATTCGTGACGGGAGAAATTACTAAGGGATTCTCAAGATCCAATGTTACCCTTGTAACGAAATTCCTTATGCTTTCCATAACCATACTTATAGTTGCCGTGCCTGAAGGACTTGCCATGGCTATATCGCTTTCTTTAGCTTATTCCATGAGAAAGATGAGCAAGAACGACGCCCTGATGCGAAGGATGCCGGCATGTGAAACCATGGGCACGGTGACGGTCCTTTGCGTTGACAAGACCGGCACGATGACGAAAAACAGAATGAGCGTTCAATATTGTTCCATACCGCTTTCTCCGCGTATAGCAGAAGCTATCGCTTCCAACTCATCCGCTACCCTTGAAATCAAAACAAGCAAAGGGGATGAAGATAATCCCGTCACTGATATAGAGGTACAGGGCAATGCCACGGAAGGCGCACTTCTGACCTATCTTTACAGAAACGGTTATGATTATCGTCAATATAGGTCGGGCGGATACCAGATCCAGCATATCCTTTTTTCTCCGGACAACAAGTTTACCGCATCCATAGTCGACAGCGAATTCATTGCTTCCGTGGGTAAGGATAACCTGATGCTATATGTCAAGGGTAACGAAGATTCGGTTCTTTCTCATTGCGCATTGGGCGATGATGAAAGAGGAAACATAGAGGAAGACATAGACGATTACGAGCGCAAGGGCATGAAGATCGTGGTTTTCGCAGAAGCCTCGATGTCGAAATCACAAAAGGGAATATCCATTGGAGAGATAGTGAATGAGGCCTTTTCAGGTGGCAACGAGTATGTTTCAAGGCTGAAGTACGTTGGGTTCGTGGCAATAGCCGATCCTTTAAGGAAAGATGTGAAAATGGCTGTCAAGTCATGCGACTATGCCGGCATAGAGATAAAGATGATAACTGGGGATAATTCGCTTACATCCCGCGAGATTGCAGTCGAAGCAGGAATAATGACCCCGTACGATGACGAAGACTGCGTCATCACTGGAATGGAATTCGCCGAAATGGATGACGATGATGCCCTCGAAGCCGCACGCCACATCAAAGTCATGTCCAAGGCCAGGCCATCTGACAAGCTTAAACTTGTAAAGGTGCTGCAAAATGACGGGGAAGTGGTCGCAGTTACCGGTGACGGCACGAATGACGCTCCTGCCCTCAATTTCGCCAATGTCGGCATCTCTATGGGGACCGGTACCGCCGTTGCGAAGGAAGCTAGCGACATAATCCTTTTGGACGATTCTCTGTCTACTATAGTCTCTATAGTAAGGTGGGGAAGGTCTCTTTACCTCAATATCCAGAAATATCTTCTTTTCCAATTGACCATCAATTTTGTGGCTCTTTTCACCGCATTGGCCGGACCTGTAATCGGAATAGAGATGCCGCTGACGGTCATGCAGATGTTGTGGATAAATATTATCATGGGTACTTTTGCGGCGGTGGCATTGGCTTCAGAACCGTCCGACGTTTCCGTACTGAAGGCGAAGCCGCGCAATATGTCCGATTTCATCGTGACAAAAGAGATTTTCAAGAAAATCGTAAGCCAGGGATTATTCTTCATAATAGTTGCGTTGGTGCTTTTGGGAGTGCTCGCTCCGGCCGACAGGCACGGCTATTCCATCTTCTTTACGGCTTTCTTCCTTATGCAATACTGGAATCTCTTTAACGTAAGGACTTTAGGAAGCGACAATTCTGCATTCAGAAATCTTTTCAAGAATTGGACATTCGTAATAATCGTGTTTTTGATTCTGCTATTGCAGATTTTCGTCGTGCAATTTGGCGGAGATTTCTTCAGGACAGCCCCACTTTCCATGAAAGAGTGGTCTATTTTGTTAATTTCTACCTCTTTTGTTTTGTGGATTGGAGAGTTTATGCGATTTTTGCATAGAAATAGTCATAAAAGGGATTAAGATGCATAACTTGTTATTATTCGGCACTATCGGTTGGGCTGAGATTTTAATCATCGCTTTTCTTATTCTTCTTCTTTTCGGAGGGAAAAAAATTCCCGAACTCATGAAGGGGTTGGGCAAAGGCGTCAAGAGCTTCAAGGAGGGGGTGAAAGGAATCGAAGATGAAGCCAATGTAGTCATCGATGACGATGATGACAAAGACGCAAAAAAGAAAAACGTCGGGAAAAACGATGCGGACGAATCGAAAAAAGAGTGATGCCAATACTGTAAAGATGACTTTCTGGGAACATCTCGATGAACTTCGAAAGGTCATCGTGAATTCCCTGATTGCCGTTACCATAGTAATGGTGGCGGTTTTTTTTGCCAAGGACATACTTTTCAAAATAGTTCTCGCACCTACGGACAGCAATTTTGCGTTGTACAAGGGATTTAATGCGGTGTTGGGGCTGTTCCATCTCAGTCCGATCGAACCGTTCCACATACAACTCATAAACATAAATGTTACCGCGCAATTCTTCATACATATGAGAATCGCCATGGATTTTGCGCTGGTACTGACCGCACCGTTTGTCTTTTACGAATTATGGACATTCATCCGTCCTGCTCTCTATTCCAAGGAGATAAAGGCCGTGAAGAAATCATTCGGTTTCGCTGCGATTCTCTTCTATATTGGTATTCTGGTCGGTTATTTTCTCATATTCCCCTTGACATTGAGGTTTCTGGGGACGTACCAAGTCTCTTGGTCCGTCCCTAACACCCTTTCGCTCAACTCATATATAAGCATGTTCGTATCGATGATTTTCATAATGGGGATAATTTTCGAGATGCCTTGCCTTGCGGCGTTGCTTTCCCGTTTTGGAATAATAAACAAGCAGATGATGAAGAAATACCGCAAGCATGCTGCGGTGATACTTATGGTTATTGCAGCAATAATCACCCCATCCGGTGATGCCGTGACGCTGCTTTTCGTCTTCGTGCCATTGTATCTGTTATACGAATTGAGCATAGTGGTTTGCCGTTCCAAGAAAGAGGACGAGGATGAAGATGAAAATGAAGGAAAGGAAATTTTAGCTGTCCATAGGAAATGATTTCAATAAATGGAATAACTGTCTCTTTTGGAGCATATACTCTTCTCGATAATGTGAGTTTCCACATTTCAGACAAGGAGAAGGTAGGCCTTGTCGGAAAGAACGGAGCAGGGAAGAGCACGATTATGAAAATAATAATGGGGGAACAGACTCCTGCCAGCGGCTCTGTTACCAAGCCGAACGGCATCGACATAGGTTACCTGCCCCAGATAATGGAACATCATCACGGACATTCGGTCATTGAAGAGGCATTGAGTGCCTTTGAAGAATTGAACAGATTGAATGCTAAGTTGGAAGGGATAAAAGTTGAGCTTGCCGAAAGGACCGATTACGAATCGAATGGTTATTTGCACATTATCTCTGAAATGAACGAGGTGAGCGACAGGATAGCCTGTTACGGAAACGAAACCCCCAGGGTCCGGGCGGAAAAGGTATTGCTCGGACTAGGATTCAAACCTTATGAATTGGACCGTCTTACGGATACTTTCAGCCAGGGTTGGAACATGCGTATCGAACTTGCCAAGGTCTTGCTCAGAAATCCCGATGTCATACTGCTAGATGAACCTACAAATCATCTAGACATAGAATCCATACAATGGCTCGAGGATTACCTTAAGACTTTCGGGGGGTCGCTCGTGCTTATTTCTCACGACCGACGCTTCCTGGACAGTTGCACCACTCGTACTATTGAGATCGTATTGGGACACATATACGATTACAAGGCTTCATACAGCCATTTCATCGAATTGAGAAAGGAGAGGATAGCCCAGCAGAAGGCGGCATATGAAAACCAACAGAGGATGATCGAGAAAACCGAGGATTTTATCGCGAAGTTTCGCTATAAGCCAACTAAGAGCAACCAGGTCCAGTCCAGGATCAAAGCTCTGGACAAAATCGACCGTATTGAAATGGATGAGGAGGATTTGTCGCAGATCAATTTCAAATTTCCGCCTGCACCGCGGTCAGGGGATGCCGTATTCACTGCCGAAGATGTGAAAGCGGGCTATGTCTGTGACGATCCAGACGATCCCAGGGTAGAAGATGGGATGAAGATAGTGCTCCGCGATTCCAACCTGATGGTCAGGAGAGGGGAAAAAGTAGCTTTTGTAGGTAGAAATGGGGAGGGAAAAACTACTATGTTGAGGGTTATCGTCGGAGAATTACCTGTCCTTGAAGGGAAAGCATCCTTGGGATATAACGTTGATTTAGGATACTATGCTCAGAATCAGGAGGATATCTTGGACAAGAGCGATACTGTCTATGATACTTTGGATAAAGTGGCGGTTGGAGATATACGTTTTCGTCTTAAGGACATTCTCGGTTCGTTCCTTTTTCACGGTGAGGATGTCGACAAGAAAGTGGCGGTTTTGAGCGGAGGAGAACGTTCCCGCCTTGCTATGGCCAAGTTGATAGTCCGTCCCCACAATTTGCTCGCACTAGACGAACCGACAAACCATATGGACATACGCAGCAAGGAGGTGGTCAAAAATGCCCTGAAAAGATTCGACGGCACTCTGATTATCGTTTCACACGACAGGGCATTCCTGGATGGTCTGGTTGATGTCATTTATGAATTCAGGGACGGCGAAATCAGAAAGAACCTAGGGGGAATAGACGATTTCATGCGTCGGAAGAAGATAGAAAGCATGGCTGAATTCGAGAGGGAAGAGATCGAATTGAAGGTTGCAAACGAAAAAAAAGATATTGCGAAAGAAATTTCAGTGAATGCTGAAGGTACTATGTCTCGGGAAAAACAGCGTGAAGAGAGGAGGAAAGAGAATAAACGCAAGCGCCTCGAGAGTGAAATAGACAAACTCGAAAGGAAAATGAAAGAGATGGAGTCAGTCCTTTCGGCACCCACTCCTCAAACGGATATAATGCAGCTTACCCGCGACTATCTCGAACTCAAGCGTGATGTCGATGCAAAGACCGATGAATGGGCTTCGCTGTAACCTCACGTATTCTTTTATAAGAAAATGCCCGGTTCTTGCAACCGGGCATTTTCACCTTATAAACTAACAGATGATGTTTTTGATGCTATTTTATGGCTTTGACGGATGCTGCCCCAGAAATGGAAAGCGGATTGATGTGGAGTTTGTCGTTGTCGACATAATATACTGATGAGACTCCGCTGACGTTCAGCCTTAGATTCTTGACTGGATTTACGGTTGCTTTTGAGACTCCTGAAATATCAACTGAAATGTTTTCGGATTCCAGTCCGCTTGCATTGACGCTGCTTACTCCGGAAATGTCGAAAGTTGAGTTGATGGCAGAGCCGTTGATATTTATTCTCGATTCCCCTGTAACTTCCCCTTTTATGTCCAAGTATTTGCCCGAAATGTTCAAAGTGGAGGATCCATTAACTTCGAACTCGAGTTTGTCTGCATTCCCTGAGATGTCGGCTTTCGATATGCCCGATATTTCCGTAGAAAAGCTTTTCCATGATCCGGTCATCTTGATCGAAGTTGTCCCGTTCAATTCTAGATCGGCCCTTCTTGCGTTGATGGATAGCCCGTCCACTTTGCTCCCTCCTGAAATTTCACAGTCGAAATCCGTATCGGGTTGATCGAAGACCCCTGATGCTTCCAGTTGAACCATTCCGGAAAGTTCGAGGTTTTGCAGGGATGGCATCGTCACATAAGCTATAAGTTTCTGCCTTTTCATAGCACGCATCTTGACCGGCATTTTGCTGTAATTTATTTTGAGTACCAGGCTGTTATCCTTTACTTCGACGATTACGTACTTAAAATATTCATCGTTGACGTCCAGTTTTAACGAACAGTTTGGCCCCTGTGTCAGCTTTACTTCGTAGACACTGCTGACTTCGAGAGAATTGAATGGTTTGAGGTTATCGTAGGTTTTTTCGATGGCGTTTGCCGGAATTACGGAGCACAAAATAAAGGCTCCAAGAATGATTGCAGTTTTTTTCATTGTATTTATAATTAATTATTGATCATTGGTTTTTTCTCTTGCATATGACAGAAGCTCACGTACGGCTTCAAGCTTGGTACCGTAGTATTTTGAAAGCATTTCTTTCTTTTGTTCAGTGGATAGATAGTCAGGCAACTGTTCTTCCATGTGGATCGGTTCAGAAGTTATGTTGATCAATGTAGCATTGATCTGGCAATATTCAGTTTTGCCCATTTGCGGGCTCATCCTTGCAATTTCTTCCGTCACATCGCCGACCTTATCCATATATTTGGCATAGATCTGATAGTCTCCCTTGCCATTAGCGATGTTAGAAATATAGAGCAGCGAACCCGTAGTGATTACAATCGCAAGGCAGGCTGCGACCGTGGCCAATTTCCAGCGGTGAACCAACTTTTTCCCTCCATCATTACGTTCATGTGATAGCTTATTCTCGAAACGTTCCAGGTTCCCGGCGGGAACCTCTTCGGTATCAAGATTTCTACTGTATTTTCGTATTTTTTCTTCAAATCCGTCCATGGCTTATCTTTTTCCAAATTTGCCTACGAGCATTCCGGCCAGCATCTTTTTCCCTCTCATGTATTGGCTTCTTACCGTAACGTTCTTTTGTCCGGTTATTGAAGCTATCTCTTCGTAGTCATATCCTTCGAAGAGGAAAAGAGAGAGAACGACGCGATACTTGTCGGGGAGTTCGGAAACTTTTTCCTTTATTATTCCTATGTCGCGCGAAGGTTCGAAGCTCGAAAGTCCGGAAAAATCGCATTCCTTTGGCTCTTCTTCTTCCCTTGCATATCTTTCGGCAAACAGCTTGCGGCGCTTGCGGAAACGTAGCCTGTCTATCGCACTCCTTATGCATGTTTTTCGAAGCCAGACGTTCGCTTGGGCATCAGACATCGGCCTAACATCGTGTTTGCTGTTTGCCTCTGTTGCGGTAATGAATTTGATGATCGTTTCTTGCATTGTATCTTCCGCCTCCATCGGTTCCTTGAGAATCCGCAGAGCACTGTTGTAAAGTGTTTTACTCCACTTCAAGTAGAATGCGGTTAGCTCCTGGCTTGTCATTTTCTTCTCTTTTCACCTAATTAGACGAATGTAAATTTAATCTGTTGCAAAACGGTATCAAAACGCTGATGTTTTTTTGTAGTATATTTGCATAAACTGAATTCAAATGGAAAATGACAATTACGTATACGGGATGCGTCCCGTTTTGGAAGCAATAAAGACTGGAAAAAAGTTCGAAAGGATTTATTTGAAAAAAGGTTTGGATGGCGAGTCGTTCCATGAGATGATGACCATTATTGATAAGGACGGTATTCCTTTCCAGTTTGTCCCTTACGAAAAGCTGGATTCGCTCGTCGGCCGTGTCTCCCACCAAGGTGTGGTGGCCGTAGTATCGAAAATAGAATATGCCGATTTTGAAAGTACCGTAGATGCCGTCGTCGCAAATGCCGCCAAAGATCCTTCATTTCACCCTCTTTTTGTCTTGCTGGATGGCGTGAGCGATGTGAGGAATTTCGGAGCTATTGCGCGTTCATGCGAATGTGCAGGTGCAAATGCAATAATATTGCCGGCCAAGGGTGGGGCGCCGGTAAATGCGGATTCCTTGAAAACCTCGGCGGGTGCTTTGCTCAGGATCCCGGTAAGCAAGGTGTCAAATCTCAAGGTCGCTATGTATTATCTTTTACAGATGGGATTCCAGGTTATTGCCTGCACGGAACATTGCGACAAGAACATATACGATATTGATTTCAAAAAACCTACCGCAATAGTGATGGGAAGTGAGGGAAGGGGTATTTCATCCTCGGTCCTTTCGATTTGCACCGATCGTGCTGCGATTCCCATGAAAGGGACAATAGGGTCATTGAACGTCTCGAATGCGGCATCTATTGTGCTTTTCGAAGTCGTGCGTCAAAGAATGATAAAATAGTTGAATAGAAGAAGTTTTTCTTTATCTTTGTTAAGATTAACGGAAATAAAGTAATAATTTAAAACTTTTGCATATATGAATAATTCTGTATTTTCTTTTTCATCGCCACAAAACGAGCCTGTAAAATCCTATTTGAAAGGAAGTCCTGAAAGAGTGGCCCTCGAAGCCGAACTTCAGCGTCAGATGGGTGAATGCATCGAAATACCTCTCATAATCGGAGGCAAGGAAGTTCGTACCGGCAATATGGGTAAGATAGTTTGCCCGCACGATCATCAGCATGTGCTTGCAACATATCATAAAGCCGGCGAAAAAGAGGTCAAGATGGCCATAAAGGCTGCCATGGCAGCCAAGAAGGAGTGGGCGGATACACCGTGGACCACTCGGGCTGCGATAAATCTGAAAATAGCAGAATTGCTCTCCACCAAATATCGCGCTCTCATCAATGCCGCCTGCATGCTGGGACAGAGCAAGAACTTCTTCCAGGCCGAGATAGATGCAGCATGCGAAAACATAGATTTCCTGCGTTACAACGTACATTATGCTTCACAGATATATGCTATGCAGCCCAAGTCTCCCCAAGGAACCATAGATACCAACGAGTATCGTCCTCTCGAAGGGTTCATACTTGCCATAACCCCGTTCAATTTCACTTCTATCGCCTGCAACCTTAATATGACGCCGGTGCTAATGGGTAATGTTACACTATGGAAGCCTTCTTCCACAGCCATACTTTCAAATTATTACATGATGAAGATCATGCAGGAAGCTGGAGTCCCGGCCGGAGTCGTCAATTTCCTTCCCGGGCAGGGGGCGCTGATTGGAAAGGTTGCATTGAATTCCCCGGATTTCGGAGGCATCCATTTCACAGGCAGCAGCTCCACTTTTTATACTCTTTGGAAGGAGCAGGGAAGGAATGTTGAGAAGTACAGGACATTTCCAAGAATGGTAGGGGAGACCGGAGGAAAGGACTTCATTTTCGTCCATCCTACGGCCGTCGCAAAGGAAGTCGCCACTGCGGCTTTCTGTGGTGCATTCGAATATGCCGGGCAGAAATGTTCGGCCGCATCCAGGATGTACATAAACAGGAGCCTTTGGAAAGATGTGCTTCCGCTGATGAAGGAAATGGTAGACGAAATCAAGGTCGGGGACGTTCTAGATCCGATGAATTATGTAAATGCAGTAATCGATGAATCTTCGTTCGACAAGTGTGCCGAACACATAGAATATGCCATTAACAGTCCAGATGCAAAAATCGTTATCGGAGGTAAACACGACAAGAGCAAGGGCTTCTTCATTTACCCTACCGTCATCGAGACCACGGATCCCCGTTACAAATCTATGGTTGAAGAGATCTTCGGACCTATCCTGACGGTTTACGTATATGAGGACGGCGATGTGGACAAAGCTGTCAAACTCTGCGGAAATACTTCTCCGTACGGCTTGACCGGCAGTGTGTTCGGTCAAGACAGGATGGCCGTTGAAAATATATGCGATGCACTCCGTTATTCTGCCGGCAATTTTTATATCAACGACAAACCGACCGGTGCGGTAGTAGGGATGCAGCCTTTCGGCGGTGCGCGTGCTTCCGGTACAAATGATAAGGCGGGTAGTGCGTTGAATCTTTTCCGCTGGATTACCCCGCGTTGCATAAAGGAAACCCTTGTACCTGCAACCGATTACAGGTATCCTTATCAGAAATGATGGATACCCGAGCCGTACATGAGTCCGCCGTCGTTTTGGATTCCCATTGCGATGCACCTTGCATGCTGATAAAGGGAGCCGATTTTTCCGGACGGGTGCCACAGGGGTACACGCCCGGAAAATTTCCTTTGACTCAGGTCGATTTTCCAAGGATGCGCAAGGGCGGGGTTGACGCTTCTTTTTTTGCCGTTTATACTTCCAATTCGCTTTTGCCCGATGCTGCTACCAGGAGGGCTCTGGAGATGGTTGCTGCAATTTTCGACGCCGTTGAACACGCATCGGATGTAGCGGCAATTGCCTTAAGTCCGGAAGAAGCATATGAAAACAAGAAAAAAGGTTTGATTTCCATCTATTTGGGGATGGAGAACGGTGCCCCGATACAGAAGAGTCTCTCTTTGTTGAGACTTTTTTACCGTCTAGGAATCCGCTATATGACCTTGACCCATTGCGGTAACAATGAGATATGCGACTCTTCCTCGGCTCCTGAAAAAAGATGGGGAGGTTTAAGCCCTTTTGGCCGCAAAGTGATTGCGGAAATGAACAGGCTTGGGATGTTGATAGACGTATCCCACATATCCGACGAATCTTTCTGGGATTGCATCAGGTATTCCGAGGCCCCTTTGGTGGCGACTCATTCCTGTTGTCGTGCTATTGCAAATGTTCCACGCAATATGAGCGACGAAATGATCAGGGCGGTCGCCGAAAACGGAGGGGTGGTGCAGATCAATTTCTATCCTTTTTTTCTCGATGATACGTTTACTTCGGAGGAAAAGGCCTTGACGGATCGTTTCGATGATGCCGATTATGCATGGAGGGACAATCCTTCGTCTCCCGACTTGCAAAAGACCCTGGCACAGGCTGCCGAAAAACAGGCCGGTATCCGCCGCGTTTCTTACAAACGTGTAGTCGACCATATCGACCATGCGGTGGAAATCGCCGGAGTCGACCATGTAGGCATAGGCAGTGACTTCGATGGAATCAATGTAACTCCGGAAGGACTGGAAGATATTTCGATGCTGCCCGTCCTTACAGAAGAGATGATAAGAAGGGGATATTCCGAGCAATCGATCAGGAAAATACTGGGGGAGAATTTTCTGAATGTAATGAAAAAAGCAAGGGATGTCGCGGAAGGAAGGTGAGATAGATTCTATTTTTTCCGGGTTGTTCGCCAAGGACGAACCTGGAGCTGCTGTTCTGGTAATGCGTGGTGACAGCATAATCTATGACAGGGGCTTCGGAATCGCGGACATGGAGACGGGGAAACCAATAACCGGCGATACGATGTTCAATATAGCATCCGTTTCGAAACAGTTTTCTGCGGTAGCCGCCATGAAACTGGCGGAAGAGGGCAAACTTTCCCTCGGAGATCCAGTGAGCAAGTATTTTCCTCAATTTGAAGCGAAATTTTTCAAATGTATCACCCTTAAGAATCTGCTTTCCCATACCTCTGGTATTCCCGATGCACGTCCTCGCGATGACTTTGATTTTATCACGACCGCAACAGACGAGGAATCGTATTACTATATGAAATATCTAGATCATCTCAATTTTGATCCCGGTACACGATATGAATATATCAATCCCACATTCCAACTCTTTTACACTATTGTTCCCAGATGCAGCGGCATCCCATTCGAAAAATATATGAAGGAGAAAATATTCGTTCCTGCCTCTATGCCTCGTGCGGTCTATTTCGAAGCGGGAAAACGGATTGAGGATGCTGCGCACGGATACAGATATGATTCTTCGGCCGGTTGGAGAAAATTTGAATACGGCGAGGAACCTTTTTTCGCGACCAAAGCTGACGGAGGCATATATACTTCCACAAGGGAGTTCGTTAATTGGGAGAAGGCTCTTCGCAAGTGTACTGTCATTACTGCGGAAGACAGGGACGAAATGCAAGACGAAAAGATAATGATTTCCGATATGCCGTTTACCGGTTACGGATACGGATGGTTCATCGAGCGCAAGCCAGGTTATCCGAAAAAGGTGTTCCATACCGGGAATAACGGAGGATTCCAGATTTTCGCCGGAATGTTTCCCGATTGCGGAATACTGTATCTTATCTTTGCTAACCGTGATGATTGGGACAGGGAAGCAGTGGTCTCGGAGTTTGACACTTTGATGGAGGAAGCCGGTTGGTTGTCCAGATAGTTTTCTTTCTTTTATTGTATCTTTGCGAAAAATCATAAGGGAATATGTCCTTTTATTCTTTAATAATTAAACCGATACTTTTCCTGTTTCCTGCTGAAACAGCTCACAGGATGATTATAAAGATGTTGAAGTTAACCAGTAAAATTCCCTTAATAGGTTCAATAATCAGAAGTTGCAATAATGTCTCTTCCCCTTCTCTGGAGCGCGAAGTGTTCGGTATAAAATTCAAAAATCCGGTTGGAGTTGCCGCAGGTCTGGATAAGAACGGTGAATGTTTTAACGAACTTTCCGATTTCGGGTTCAGCTTTGTGGAAATAGGTTCGGTTACTCCAGAGTTTCAATTGGGTAATCCTAAACCTCGCATATTCAGACTTCCAAAGGATAAGGCCATAATCAACAGGATGGGTATTCCGTGCAATGGAGTAAGAAGTGTTGCAAACAATATCAAGAACGTAAGGCATCGCACAATAGTTGCAGGCAGCTTGAGCAAGAACAGTGAAACTTCGAATGAGAATGCAATAAAGGATTTCGAGCGCGTGTTTGAAATGCTTTATGATTTTGTGGATTTTTTTGTCCTGAATATTTCCTGCCCTAATGTAAAGGACCTCGACAAACTCCAAGATACGGATACATTGGAAAATATAGTAAACAGACTGATGTCATTGAGACTGTTCTACGATGACAACAAGCCATTGCTCCTTAAGATATCGCCCGACTTGGAAAAGGAACAACTCGACAGGATAATTGAGCTTGTTATGAAAAGCGGCCTTGACGGGGTTGTGGTTTCAAATACCACCAGAGAGCGTATCTCATCTCTGAATACATCTCCCAACGAACTCGCACAGATAGGCCAGGGTGGTTTGAGTGGCCGTCCCCTGTTCGAAAAGAGTCTGAATCTTGTCAGATACGTATATGAAAAGACGCAGGGCCAAGTACCGATAGTCGCTTCCGGAGGAATAATGACTCCTCAAAATGCGAAGGAGATGCTCGATTCCGGAGCTTCATTGGTAGAAGTGTATACCGGATTCATTTACGAAGGCCCGTCTTTCTGTAAAAGAATACTAAAATATCTTAAAAAATGCTCACAGCATCAGTCTGTACAATCGGCGACGAAATCCTGATCGGACAAATTGTCGACACAAATTCCTTCCATATTGCACAGGAACTTAATCTGCTCGGAATAAAAGTTCAGTACATGCTCTCCGTTGGGGATGATCACGGAGAAATTATCGACGGCTTGCGGAATTGCCTAGCCAAGACGGATATAGTAATAACAACCGGCGGTCTTGGACCGACGAAGGATGACATAACCAAGGATGCCCTTCGCCAACTCTCGTTCTCGGATGGTTACAGGAATTCCGAAGAACAATTTTCAGTAGACAGGCACATTCTCTCCCAAAGGGGCATTCCGTTGAGCGAAAATAACAGGGCGCAGGCGATGGTGCCTGATAATGCCGAAGTCATAGTCAACAAAATAGGAACGGCTCCGATAATGGCCTTTCCCTTTGATAAAGTAAAACTTCAGAAACTTGGCATCAATTCTAATATAACCAAAATGTTATATTCAATGCCAGGTGTTCCTTTTGAAACTATATCCGCCCTTCCTGACGTATGCAACCATATAAAGGCACATTTCGACCTTGACGAGGTCGAACACAGAACAGTCGAAACATTCGGAATCGCCGAATCCACTCTCAGCGATATGATAGCACCTTGGGAAAATGCTTTACCTAAGGATTTGCATCTTGCTTATCTTCCGAATCCTACGCTGGGTGTGCGTTTGCGCCTTTCTTATTACGGAATGCACGATCCAGATGCCAAGAAGAGGATAGACGCCGAATTCGACAAATTATACGGGCAACTTGGAGAAATTATTTACGGCGAAGGGAATGATGACCTGCAGACCGTGATCGGCAGGATGTTGCGCGAAAAGGGATGCACCATGTCGGTAGCCGAATCTTGTACCGGCGGACATATATCCGGACTGATAACTTCCGTAGCTGGATGTTCGGATTATTACAAAGGTTCGGTGACATCCTATGCGAATCAGGTGAAAACAAATGTTCTCGAAGTCGATCCCCAAACAATTGAGCGGTTCGGAGCCGTAAGCAGCCAATGTGTGGAACAAATGGCAACCGGAGTCTTGAAAGTGCTGGACAGCGATTATTCCGTGGCTACTTCCGGAATCGCCGGTCCGGGCGGCGGAAGCACAGAAAAACCGGTCGGGCTTTGCTGGATAGGAGTTGCGCATCGCGAAAGAAAGAGTGGAGCCGTTACGGTTAAATCGAAAAGCGTGCGTTTCTCAAGCACGAGGGCAGTCAATATAGAAAGGTTTTCTTCTTATGCCCTTGATTATCTGCGTAGCATGATTATTCACTCATAGTAAGACTCTAACGGTCCTCGTATGTGCCGTCCGCATAATATATTGTTATGCGGACGATTTTCTTTTGATTGACAATTTTCTCAGTATCCCGTTGGAGTCCGGTGGTTTCCTGCGTTGTCTGGACGATAGCTGGTTCCTTAGACTGATCGAACAGGTCTGGCTCCTGTTTCTGAGAAAGAGGAGCGGCGACATCGACAGGTTTTGGAGTAATTCCGTTCTTGTACATTTTCCCCTTGCCGAGTATAAGCCACTCGGCGCTCAAATCCGGAAACTTAGAAAGTAGGTTGCTGAGGAATTCGTAACTGGGATTATTCCTTCCGGCAAGGATATGAGATAATCCTGACCTCTGAATTCCCATTATCTCTGATAACCGGGCCGGAGAAAGGTTTTCGGCTGCGAGAAACTGTTGTAGTCTTTGGTTCATTTATGTAAATCAATATTTTTACAAATGTAAAAATATTTTTTATAAAAAGAATCCAGGATTGTGTGGTATTATTGTAAACAATTTTAAATACCACTGTACAACTACAATGTTTTTGAATATATAAAATATGGTAATATATTGGCTATTGATGCAGTATGTTATCATATAAAAGTAAATGACGCCCATGCTGCGGAGGCATGCGATACAATGTTCAAAAGTAACTTTAAGTAATAAATATAAAATACTGGTAACTAACATAATAATAATAAAAATATTAATTAGGCTGCTTAAAAACTGCGCGTCATTATCACTTGGTTACATCTATTTACAACCATAGCTTTTGTATACAAATGTAAATAACAATTGTTTATACATGTAATTTACATTTGTCAACAGAAGCATGAAAGAGATTATTTTTCCATCAGGCATAAAGTATTACATTTGCGCTTCGAAATCTCGCTTGAAGGCATATTAAATTCAAGTGGACAAAGAAAAATATGGAACCAATCATAAAAATTCAAGATTATACCTATGTGCTTCCGGAGGAGCGTATAGCTAAATATCCGCTTCCTGAAAGGGACGCAAGTAAACAACTGATCTATGAAAATGGCACGATTACGGAAGATGTTTTCAGAAACATATCTTTGCATTTGCCTGAAAATGCGGTAATGGTGTTCAATAACACGAAAGTGGTCCCGGCTAGGCTGCTTTTCAGGCGTGAAACCGGAGCTTTGATAGAAATCTTCGCATTGGAGCCGCATGTTCCCAACGACTATCAGCTTTGCTTTGCAGAGACCGAGAGTTGCGAGTGGAAGGCGATCGTAGGCAACATGAAGCGTTGGAAGGGGGATTCACTTAGGTTCTTTACTTCAGATGAAACACTTGAAAAGATTGATTTGCATTGTGATATGGTGGAAAATGATGGACGTACCGCATTGGTGCGTTTCACATGGAAGGGTGGATATGCATTTTCGGAAGTAATGGATCATTGTGGTAAGATGCCCATACCTCCATATCTCAAGCGTGATACGGAGGCGATCGACTATTCGCGTTACCAGACCCTTTATGCCCGTTTCAGGGGATCAGTTGCCGCTCCTACGGCTGGTTTGCACTTTACCGACAGGGTATTGAAAGATATTGACGGCAAGGGAATATCGCGTGAGACAATTTGCCTTCATGTCGGGGCCGGCACTTTTCTCCCCGTAAAAAGCGATTATATTTCGGATCACGTGATGCATACCGAACCGTTCGAGGTTACGGACACATTTCTCGCAAGAATGGCAAATTTGCCGGAAGGAACGCCTGTAGTCGCTGTCGGGACAACTTCCGTAAGATGTTTGGAGTCCCTCTTTTTTCTTGGACTTCAGATGATGGAAAAAGGGAAACTCGACGCAGTGAAGCAATGGGACCCTTATGCCGATTATGACGGGAAATATCAGGACCATTCCATGCAAGAGGCATTTGGGGCATTATATAAATATCTGAAAAGCAATAATAAAAAATCACTTATATCAAGAACAGGTATAATAATTGTCCCCGGATACAAATGGCATGTCTGCGATTATCTCGTGACTAATTTCCACCAGCCTCAGAGTACTCTTTTACTGCTCGTAGCATCATTCACAGGTGGCGATGAGTGGAAAAAAATATATGCCTATGCATTGGAACATGGATTCCGTTTTCTAAGTTACGGTGACAGTTCATTGCTGAAACGTTCAGAATAATTTCCGGAGCCGAAGATTTGATTATATTTGTAGAGATAATTCAATTTTATTGATGAATAAATATTTACGGCCGATCATTGCATTGGTAATCATACTGTTATCTTTTTTAGTCTCTTTCGGTCTATGGAATACTCCCAAGGTACTACCTGCTGACAGTGATGGTTTTTCGGCTGTCAGAGTTAAGAACGGATTAATTACTTCCGACAGTCTATTATTCCTTTACGGAAAACGTTTGTCGGATTTGGGAGGCGTACCCCTTTATAATGACAGTACCGGAGAAGGCGCATCCGGATGCGCCTTTGATTTTCCTGTAAATGATTCATCCATTGCAACTACTAGGTTGCTTCTGGTAAGCAGAGGCGACGGTTATGGTGCTTCGGTTGAGCTTGAAGCACTGTTGAATGCATTGAAATTCCGCGATGCTTGGAAGCAGGGTGTAAGGGTCTTGATGCTCACAGAAAGTAATGGTTTGGATGACAGTATTTATAATTCTGTGTATGAGAATGTAGGGCTTGCGATATATTTGGATGCCAAAAGTCCAAGTGGCTCTGCAATGCTTTACAGGACATCCGGAGGAATCAATATTATGAAGCTTTATTCAAAAGCATCATATCCGAGAACTTATACTGTTTTCAACTCGTTTGAAAAGAATATTCCTGTCGATTCTGGTTTCGAAGCAGTCAAGGGCAAGGTGCCTTCAATGCTTTTTACCGACGCTGGTTCATTGAAGGGCCAGTCTTGTGAAGTTCCAGAGAATACTATACAACAATATGGAGAACAGTTGATTCCAATGATAAAGGAATATCTTACTTCAAGTGTATATTCCGATCCGGCATTTTTGAGCTCTTCCGACGTTTCTGCTTCCTTTACCATGCCGTTTGTCGGCCTTGTCAGTTTATCAAGGGGACAGAATTACCTTTTTAACAGCCTTCTTCTCCTTCTTTTTTGTATATCGTTCTGTTTCTCCATAATAAGGGGTCGTTTGAAACCCGCTAGGGCTATATTGAAGAGTGCCGCAATATTGATTTGGTCTGTGGCTATTTTTGCGATATGCTTGCTGTTGCGGCGCTTGGAAGTGGCTTCGGAAGGATATGCATTGGTTATAG
>JALCST010000017.1 GCA_022653675.1 Bacteroidales bacterium
ACAAGGTAGCCGTACCGGAAGGTGTGGCTGGAACACCTCCTTTTTGGAGCTGGTCAGGGTTGTGACGCAGAGAGAGAGCACGTACGAGGCACAAGGAGAATACGGATTTGTCTTCCATTTTTATAATTTATGGAGCCTTGCCGATCTTCACTCTGTGAGGTCATCGGCAAGGCTTCATTAATAGTCGCGTAGCTCAGTTGGTTAGAGCACCACACTGATAATGTGGGGGTCAGCAGTTCAAGTCTGCTCGCGACTACAGATACGCGCGGCTGTTTGGGTCATGCGGTCGATGTTTGGATGCAAAAATTTTTGAGATTTGTAAAAATCACATATATTTGCACTCCAAACGATTCGGGGGATTAGCTCAGTTGGCTAGAGCACCTGCTTTGCAAGCAGGGGGTCGCGGGTTCGACTCCCACATTCTCCACCACTTGAAAATGAAGCACTTACGAAAGCAAGTGCTTCTTTTTTTGTTTATTTCCGCCTCAGGATAAGACTCTTTATAAAATTCCTTCTTTTTTATATCTTTGTTCTGATTCGGGAACAATGTGTAAAACTTTCGTACAGATGATGAATAAACAGGAACGGTTGGAAGCCGTATATAAAAACTTGAGAAGCGGAGGCCTTGTCCGTACGAAAAAAGATTTCGCATCTGCAATAGGGGTTTCTTATCCTAATATCAGCTCGGCTCTTAACGGGAATGAAGCTTACCTGACCTGTAACTTGTTTAAGAAAGTCCATAGCAGATATCCCAAGTTTAATACCAACTGGCTTATTACGGGGGAAGGGGAGATGATTATTGATTCAAAGGAAATATATAATGCGCCGAAGTCAGAAGATAAACTGTCCCATTACGAGTTGGTCCCGCTCTACAATCTGGATTCTGTTGGCGGATTCCGTTCGAGCAACGACATAATGGACAATCCCACCTATATTGAGAAATACATCCCGTTCCCCGGTGCAGTAAAAGGCGATTTTTGCATTCATGTCACAGGTAACTCTATGACGCCTTTATATAGCCCCGGCTCTATAATTCTAGTTCGTGAGGTAAAGGGCTGGAGAGAGTATTTTGGATACGGGAACTCCTTCGTGATCTTACTTAAAGACGGGAGGCGCATACTAAAACAAGTAAAAGAATCCAGGAAAGACACTAAGGAGAATGTCCTTTGCGTCTCCTTCAACCAGTCTTACCCAGACGAGGAATTGCCAAAGAACATGATCTTGAATGTATACAAGGTGATCATGACTTTGACTGTGGAAGGGTTCTGAAAAACTTATGAATAAGGATTCGTAAGTTTAGGATAGAAAGTTTGCAGAAAAAAGACGAAGAATGTTTTGTTTATAGATGCAAGTCGCGAATACGAAAATGGAAAGAATCAAAACAAACTCCGTACCCAGGACATCAATCATATAGTTTCTACTTACAGTAAATTCGTAAGCGGAGAGATTTCTCCTGGGGTCGTCGAAGATAAATACGCTTATATTGCCATACCTTCCGAAATAGTTGAGAACGATTATAACCTGAATATTCCCCGTTATGTGGATACTTATGAAGAAGAGCCTGAAATAGACATAAAAGCCGTACAAAACGATATTGATGTAATTGAAAAAGAATTAGGTGAGGTTCAGATTAAAATGAAAGGATATTTAAAAGAAATTGGATATTAATGGAAACAAAACAATCATCTGACGAGAGTCAAAATATAGAATACAAAGAACAGTGGCATGATGAATATCTGAAATGGATATGCGGATTTGCCAATGCTTCCGGAGGTAAAATCTATATTGGAATTAATGATAATAAGGAGGTTGTGGGTGTAGATAATTCTCATAAGTTGATGGAAGACATTCCAAATAAAATTGTCAATTATCTTGGTATTGTAGCAGATATAAATCTTTTACATGAAAAGGGACTTGACTATTTGGAAATAGTGGTGCAGCCAAGCAATATTCCCATTTCACACAAAGGCATTTATTATTTCCGTTCCGGTGCTACCAAACAGGAATTGAAAGGGGTTGCATTGCAACAGTTTATTTTAAAGAAAATGGGACGTTCCTGGGACGATATTGCCAACGAAACGGCAACACTTGACGACATAGATCGCGATGCTATCGACTATTTTCTTCGCAAAGCTACCGATGCACAAAGAATGCCGCTTGAATCTTTGAATGACAGTACTGAAAAAGTGCTTGAAAATTTAAATCTCTACGATGAAAACGGGAAGTTGAAGAATGCTGCCATATTGCTGTTCGGCAAACGGCCGTCGCGATTCTTTACTTGTGTGGAATTTAAGATAGGCCGATTTGGAAAGGATGAAAGCGATTTGATGTTTCAGGATGTAGTAGAAGGTAATATCATACAAATGACCGACCGTGTGATTGAAATCCTTAAATCGAAATATCTTATTTCTCCTATTTACTATAAAGGTTTGCAACGTATCGAACCGCTCGAAATACCGGAAGATGCCTTGCGCGAAGCATTATTCAATAGCATTATACACAAAGATTACACAGGTGTTTTTATTCAACTGAAAGTATATGCTGATCGGCTTATTCTCTGGAATGAAGGGAAATTGCCGGATGGCTATACCGTAGATATGTTAATGAATAACCATTCTTCCAAACCCCGCAATCGGAACATTGCCAATGTCTTTTACAAGGCAGGGTTCATAGAAGCGTGGGGAAGAGGTATTAATAAAATACGTCTTGGACTAAAAGCGGCCAAACTTCCTGAACCAGTATTTGAAAGCACAATGGGAGGATTCTCCGTAACCATATACCGGAAAAATAAAAGCGATGACGGTGTAAATGACGGTGTAAATGACGATGTAAATGACGGTGTAAATGACGGTGTAAAATTGCCTGATACTGAATTCCAGATATTGCATTTAATTGTAAAAACGCCTTCGATAACCTATACTGAAACAGCAAATAAATTGAAAATATCGGAAGCCACGGTAACACGGGCAATACGCAATTTACGTACTCAAAAATACATTATTCGTAAAGGTTCCGATAAGGTTGGCAGTTGGATAATTACAGAAAAAGGTCAACAGCAGCTTGAAAAGTAATGAAAGAAGCGAATAACAATATACCTGAAGGATACAAGAATTCGCCACGGAGAATTGATCTTAAATACAGAATTAATAAAGGCTCCACGATCATGTATCGAATATGTAATTACTCACGAACTTTGTAACCTTGTCCATAGAAACCATACGAAAGCTTTCTATGATTTGTTATCAGAAGAAATACCCGATTGGAAGAAATGGAAGAGTAAACTGGAACATATAAATTAACTATAGCACAATAAATTTACCCGTTAACCAAATGGCATCAGAAGGTTCCTTCGAACACTTTCTCGGCGGGCCCTGTCATGAAGACATCCTCCCCGTTCCAGTCAATCTTCAAGGTGCCCAACGGCAGATGCACGTCGACGTCCCTTTCCGTCCTTCCGTTGAGGACGGAGGCTACGACGGAAGCGCAGCTGCCTGTCCCGCAGGCCAGCGTGGCCCCGGCCGCCCGTTCCCATGTCCTTACATCGATTTCATGCCTGTTCTCCAAATGCACGAAATCTACATTGGTCCCTTCGGGGAATGAGGGGTGCGATTCGATCGTGTGTCCGTCGCGCACCGGATCGAGGGAGGGATAATCGTCCGTGAAAATCACCGTGTGAGGTACTCCCATCAACATACTCGTAATCCTGACCGATGAATAGCCTCCCGGTTTGCAGGTGCCGGTCCCGAAGGTCAGCAGTTCGTCTGTGACGTTTCCCGCATGGCCTTTCATGGGAATCCTGGATCTTTCCAGGATCGGCGCACCCATGTTTACCCTTACGGCAGATACCTTTCCATCGGCATCCAGCAGAATTTCGGGTTTCATTATTCCGGCCCCGGTCTCCACGTCGAACGATGTCTTGCCGACAAGGCCGTTTTCGAAAACGTATCTCGACAGGCAGCGGATGGCGTTGCCGCACATCGATGCTTCGCTGCCGTCGGGATTGAATATCCTCATGCCCACGTCGGCCCTTCCCGAAGGTACGACAACCACCAGCCCGTCGGCACCGATGCCTGTGTGACGGTCGCAAAGCCTCGATGCAAGTTCAGGCAACCCCTCGGGGGACGGATAGCCGTTCCGAAGGAAGTCCAGGATTATGAAGTCGTTTCCGAGACCGTGTGCCTTTGTGAAATTCATGATTAAAACATAGAAAGATTTTTATCTCTTTTCAAATAAATCAATTAATCCTATAATCTTTTTTGTATCATCGGGTAATTTCGTGTTATCCTGTTTTGCCCTCTTTGAAATGATGTTTTTAATTGATTCACACTCTTCTTCCTTTATGATATATCCTTTCAGGACGGGAGCTATTTCCTTATAATGGTCTTTTGCAATTAAATAAATATTATTTAATACGTTTTCGATATTGGAATCCGGAATGTTCAACAGCGAACACGCATAATAATAGAAAGCTATGCCATATTGCTTTGTGTCGCTGAGTGCGAGACCTATGTTGAAGTTCGTTTTAGAGATAGCTATCTTACTGCTTTTAGTTATTTTCGAATCGAGGGATTTTGTGTGTTCTTCGAATAATCCGTCGAATTTATTCGATAAATCGACAAACCTTTTTTCGATATCGAATATGTTGTAAATCTGCCAACCGATTAGGAAAGTCACAAGCAATGCAAGGGCGGTCACCAATACGCCTTGGTAGTCGAATGAAAGATTTGATGTGTGCGGGGCGACGAGGCAGATAGCTACTATGCTTAAAAATATTGCGATTCCGCTCAATACTATTGCGAAAATGCTTCTTAAGCCCCATCTTTTTTGAATGCCTCCTGAAATGTGGCTATAATGCGCGTCAGGAGATAATTTTGAATCTTCTTGTTTCATAGTTTTAATTTTTAGATTGTTGATACAAATATAATTAAAGTTGTTAAAAACAATAAGGGCAGGTTAACAAACTGCGAAAAATGAAGTGTTTTTGGGCAATTGCTGAAATAATAGCATAAATTTGTGCGCATGAATCATCGATATGACGGCTGAAAACGAGACTTTGCTTAAACTTCTCATGTCTGAAGGAGACAAGGAGGCGTTCGCCATAATATTCCAGACATATTATGCGAAGGCATTCTCGTTCATAAAGTCGATGCTCGGTTCGTCCCAGATCGCCGAGGATCTTGCGCAGGATGTTTTCGTAAAGCTCTGGAATGCGAGGGAGCGGCTTCCCGAAATAAGATCCTTGGATAAATACCTGTTCACGATGTGCAAGTATGCGGCTTTGGACTATCTGAAGTCCTCGCCTGGCAGGACGATCTCCCTCGATGATGCCGAAAACGGGAAGCTCGTAGACTTCAGTGAAATATCCGATCCGGACGTTTTTACCGACGAGAAGCGGGAGAGGGTTCGCAGTGCCGTTGCCAAGATGCCGCAGAAAAGGCGCAGCATCTTCGTCATGAGCAGGTTCCTGGGGATATCGAATGAAAATATCGCCAAGAAGATGGGCATTTCCAAGAAAACTGTGGAGAACCAGTTGTCCCTTGCTGCGAAGGAGTTGAAAAAAGTCATTTGATTTTTCGGGAGTTTTGCCTTTCTGATTCGTCTTATAGATGAAATCAGAAAAATATGCATGCGAATTTCCCAAATTTCCCCGGTGATGATGAATTGAAAAACCTGTGGGACAAGCAGCCGTCCGAAGAGATGGATGTCGATGTCGTGGAGAAGGCCTTCTCCGAAGTCCAGTCCAAAATAAATAAGGAGGGCGATAAGGCGAATAAGCGTAAAAGGCTGCTTCGGAGGCTCGGCATCGCTGCGGCAATTGCGATCCCCCTCATATCTTTGGGATTCTCCTTTATCTATACGAGCAATAAGTTGAACGGCGTGAAGCATTCGCACATGTCCGAATGTTTCGTACCCATGGGTTCCGTAAAGACCGTCAGGTTGCCGGACGGATCTTCCCTTACCTTGAATGCCGGATCCGTACTCATTTATCCGGACAAGTTTACCGGGCACAAAAGGGAGGTTTATCTGAACGGCGAAGCCGTATTCGAAGTGGCAAAGGATGCAAGCCATCCGTTTGTCGTGAATGCGTCGGATTTTTCCGTCGAAGTGCTCGGGACCGTCTTCGACCTTTCGTCATACTCCGACAACGATTACTCTTCCGTGGTGCTTTCTAGAGGAAGCGTCAGAATACATTCGGATAAGGGGGAGACTCTGCTGGGAGTCAACCAGAAGGCCGAATACTCGCGAAAGGACGGGACCATGAAGGTGACCCTGGTGAATGCCGGGGATTACCTCGCCTGGAGCCGCGGATCGATAATCCTGCAAGGCTCGTCCATCGGGGACATCATAAAAATTTTGGAAAGGAGATACGGAGTCAAGGTGTATTGTTCCGAATCGGACAAATTCGCCGATGCTAGAATCACGGCGAAGTTCGAATCCTACCAGTCGTTGGAGGATTTCCTGAACGTATTGGAGAAACTGATTCCGGGCATGCATTATCAAATAGAAGGGGGCGATATCGTAAGGCTCTATTGACAACATGGATAACTTTAACAACATAATGAAAATACCAACCAGGATTTTCCTGTCATTGTCGATTTTTCTGATAAGCGCCGCGGGCATGAATGCGCAGACCGTAAGATTCTCTAAGTCCAGCATGACATTGAGGGACGCTTTCTCCGAAATCGAGGCACAGACTGATTTTACCGTTGCATTCAACGAGGGGGTGATCGATATCGAAAGGATCGTCGAAACCCCGACGGCCGCCACTCCCTTGAAGTCGGCGCTCGACGCCATTCTCGAAAAATGCGACGCAGGCTATGTTTTCAAGGGGAAGCAGATCGTAATAATGCAAATTCCCGTCGATTCCAAATCGAACACCTACGACGGAACGGTTTACGATGCGGACGGGGAGCCGCTTGCAGGTGCCCTGATCTTAAACCATACCACCAGGGAACACCAGATGACCGATGCGAATGGGAGATTTTCGATCGTGGCAGCCCGAAGGGACACTCTCACCGCTTCTTTTCTCGGCTTCCTGGACGGCAGCGTCGCCCTCGGGAACAATGTCAGGATCGACTTTCATCTCGAAAGCAAGAACCTCGCATTGGACGAAGCCGTCGTGGTAGGTTACGGAACCGTCAAGAGAAAGGATCTTACCACGGCCGTATCGGTGGTTTCTACGGGTGACGTAGATAAGAGACCCATAATCTCCGCCGGATCGATACTTCAGGGAAGGGCTGCCGGCGTGCAGGTGATACAGCCGTCCGGGATGCCCGGGACCTCCTTGTCGGTCAGGGTAAGGGGTTCCACATCAGTACAGGCTTCCAACGAACCTCTTTACGTAGTTGATAACGTGCCTACCGACGACATATCGAATCTTGCACCGGAGGATATAGAATCAATGCAGGTTCTGAAGGATGCGTCCTCGTCGGCCATATATGGTGCCAGGGCGGCCAACGGCGTGGTGCTGATCACGACAAAGCACGGACAAAACAATAAGGTGGAGCTGAAATTCAATGCGTATGGTGGCTTATCGCGCATCGGAAAGGAAATAGAAGCATTGAATACGGAACAATACAAGGTCCTTATGAAGGAGTTGGCCGGTACCACCGTGACCGTTCCTGCCATTCCTGACAGCGAAACCAGATATACGAACTGGTCGGATGAACTTTTCAAGACAGGTGTCGACCAGAATTACCAGCTTTCCCTTTCGAATGGCAACGATAAGCTCCGTTATTATATCTCGGGTGGCCACAGCAATCAAAAGGGCATCGTCAACAAGGCCTACTTCAACCGTACTAACTTCAGGGCGAATGTCGACAGCGATATGTACAAATGGTTGACCATCAACTTCAACATGGCATTTTCGCATAACAAGGGAAGGAGCGTTTACCAGAACAGGAGCTCGATGAGGGCCGGATCCATACTTTCGGCCATCAACACCCCTCCTTTCATGCAGGTCTGGGACGAGGATGACCCGACGATTTACGACGAGGACGCCTATGGGTCACGCATACTGAATCCCATCGCCGCCAACGCTGCGGACATGACGAATGCCGTAGACCGTTTCAACGGAAGCATATCCCTGGATTTCAAACCGGTCAAAAACCTTGGGTTCAAGACGAGCTATTCCGTCGACCTCGACAACTCGCGTGACGATTACTATCTCGACCCTTATTCGACCTCCGACGGCCGGGCTACGAAGGGATATGTTTCCGAAACCGTTTCGAGGAACTTCGAATGGCTGTGGGAAAACGTATTGACATACCATGACACGTTTGCGGAGAAACACGACGTGTCGCTTATGGGCGCTGCGACGCTGCAGCATGCGCAGTGGAACGGCAACTGCCTTGCAGGTTACGATTTGCCCGAATCGTATCCTGACATCCATTCGGTCGGCGTGGCGAACCAGATCGACGAGGATGCCACATGGTCGTCGGCCTCCGCATGGGCGCTCGCATCCTTTCTCGGCCGGTTGAACTACGATTTCGATAACCGTTACCTATTGACCGCGAATGTCAGGGCCGACGGCTCCTCGCGTTTCGCTCCCGGACACCGTTGGGGCTTCTTTCCGTCCGTTTCGGCGGCATGGCGAATCTCCAACGAAGATTTCATGGCCGTTACCAAGGACTGGATGGATGACTTGAAAATCAGGGCCGGATGGGGTGTGACCGGGAACCAGGGAGGGATCGGAAACTATTCCTACCTCGCCTACATGAAAGGCACTAAGGTGCCCCCGACGTCCGGCAATACTTATCCCGGATTGGCCATAACCGCGAATACGGCTTCCAATCCCGACCTGACATGGGAAAAGACGAGCCAGATAGATGTGGGATTGGATCTCTCCCTGTTCGGTACGAGGCTGATGTTTACTGCCGATGCCTACTATAAAAGGACCACCGACCTTCTGCTGACCGTAACGCTTCCGGATAACGTCAATCTGCCCGGAGGAATCACGAGAAACGACGGGAAGATGGAGAACAAGGGAATGGAGTTCATGATCTCCAGCAAGAATCTCACTGGCGAGTTCAAATGGAATACCGACTTCAACATCTCGTTTAACCGTAACAAGGTTCTGGAACTTGGACTCAACAAGGTATATTACTATGCGGGCATGTATACGACCGGAGAGGATGCCATAATCCTAAAGGAAGGGCTTCCTCTCGGTTCGTTCTATGGATACAAGTCTCTTGGCGTCAATGTGGATACCGGGGATATCGATTACGAGGATATTTCCGGTAACGGAACCATCGGTCCCGAAGACAGGACGGTAATAGGATGCGCCCAACCGAAATTCACCTACGGTTTCACCAATGACTTTTCCTGGAAGGGATTTGCTTTGTCCGTATTCTTCCAGGGAAGCTACGGCAACCAGATATTCAACGCTTCAAGGATAGATACCGAAGGAATGATCGATTTCCGCAACCAATCGACCGCCGTGCTTCGAAGGTGGCTCCGTCCGGGGATGGTAACGGATATCCCCCGTTCAGGAAATGTCGAAAACATACACAACTCTTCGAGGTTCGTGGAAGACGGAAGCTATCTCCGCCTCAAGAGCCTCACGCTATCTTACAACCTGCCGAAAAAGTTGATCGGCAGGATCAACATGCAAAACATGCAGGTATATGTCACGGGACAGAACCTTCTGACATTTACCAAATACTCGGGGTATGACCCCGAAGTTAACGCTTACGGTTCCAGCTCCGTGGAACTCGGCATCGACTATGGTACTTATCCCCAGTCGAAGGCATGCATACTTGGTGTAAACTTCAATTTCTAAAGGATATCTGATATGAAAAAGACAATATTGATTATTACCGCGTGTGCCCTCCTGTTTGTTTCATGTGACGATTTCCTGAACGAGCAGCCACAATCCGACCTGACGAGGAGATCTACCGATACCACCGAACTGGCGTCCGCATATTCCTCCCTGGCCGATGCCCAGGCGGAACTGAACGGAGCGTATGCGTTGTTCAAGACGGATATATACGAACTGGAGAATTATATGGTCGGAGATGTGATGTCGGACAATTGCTATGTGGGCGGAGACGGCGTCAACGAGGAACAGTTCGACGATTTGGCGGTTACGGCGAAGAACAGCCTGGTCGAGGTGATGTGGTCCGAGTATTATTCCCTGATAGGATCCGCGACCAATGTAGTGGAGAATGTGAAGTTGATGGACGATTCGATCGACGATACCTCGAAGAACAAGATCATTGCGGAAGCTAAATTCATAAGGGCCTGGGCCTATTTCGACGTCGTACGCCTGTGGGGTGCCGCGCCGATGACGCTCGAACTGTTGCCGTCGATAACCGTCGACAACATCGACGAGTACTATCCCATAATGTACCCTGCCAGGACCTCTGCGGAAGACATATATGCCCAGATCCTCTCCGATCTCGACGACAGTACGATCGCAATGCTCGACAGCAAATCGAACGGAGCTTTCGAGGCGACCCAGGGCGCAGCATACGGCCTTAAAGCCAAGGTATACGCGACCATGGGGGAGAAATCGGACAGGGATTACCAGAAAGTCGTGGATTATTGCGACAAGGTGATCGCCCAAGGCTACAAGCTCGTCGACAATTTCGACGACCTTTGGACCGTCGATGGAAAATTCTCGACGGAAAGCATATTCGAACTCTATTTCACGAACGATTCCGAACAGCATAACTGGGCATATTGGGTGCTCCTGTCCGATGTGTCTGGAAGCATAGAGGTGACGTGGAGAAGATACTGCACCCCAACGCAGGATGTCATCGCCAAATTCGACAAGGCCAACGACGTAAGATACGCATCGACCATATATTGGACCCAGGTTCCTTACGATACTTATTATTCCGCGGACAATTATCCGCTCGCCTATAAGATTCGCCAGAAGGACAACGATATCATCCTGCTGAGGCTTGCCGATATCCTGTTGCTTAAGGCTGAAGCCCTTGTGGAACTCAACGAACCCGAAAGCGCCATAAAAATCGTAAACGAGATAAGGACCAGGGCCCATGTCTCGACCCTCGACGAAAGCATGGGTACGGACGATGCGAGATTGGCCGTGGAAAACGAGAGGCAACTCGAACTTTTGCTCGAGGGGCAAAGATGGTACGACCTGGTAAGGAACGACAGGATGGAAGCGGTAATGCTTACCGCACACGACAAGAACGGCGATCTGCGTTTCAGCAAGATCGATTCGTTCCGCCGTTTTCTCCCAATCCCTCAGGATCAGATAGACATAAATGAACGTCTTACCCAAAACGAAGGATATTAGCAGACTGTAACTTAAAAAATACTGATTATGAAAAAGCATTTATTATTGGTAATCCCCATATTGGCGGCCTTGACGCTTGCCGGATGCAAGAAGGATGTGACTCCCGTAAACAGCACTCTTTCCATCAAAACTTTGAACATTACCAGCGGCGATACCATAGCTGTTCCTGGGAACGTTACGTTCAACGTTTCAATTGCGGACGACAATTATGCCCTTTCGACTTTGGAAATTTCCGCCGCCCTTGAAGACGGGACTGTAATCGCGTCGGAATCGATCCGTACGACAGGCAATTCCGTCGATCTGACCGACCAGATCCTGGAAATCCCGTTTTGTGCGGGTATGGATGCCGGGGCATCGCTCGGGGTTACGTTCAAAGCTATCAATGTCGACGGGGAGAGCGTGGTGCAGAGCGAAATACTTTCCATAAAGAGGCCGTCCCTTCCTTCGGAACTCTATATGACGGTAGGGGATCGGGTATATACGATGGCTCAAGACGATACCGATTCCTATCTCTATTCCACGAAGGAAACGGACGGATTCGAAAGTGCCGTTACAGCCACTATCTCGACCGCATCGGATCTTTCGGAAGCTTCGTACATATGGGGAGCTTCCGGGACGACGAACTTAGGGAAAATATGTTCCATATCGGATAGTGGCATAGAGATCTCGTATCCGTCGGTAATGGTGGATAACTATACGTTCAACGCATTGACATTTGAGGTAAAGGCAGTAGGCCAGGAATTCGACGTATCCGTAAACGGGAAAGCCCTTACCCCTTCTTCCGGCCTCCTGTATGCGAATGTATCGTTCACGAAGGATGCGCAATTCGAGATCACGGGCATTGCAGACATGGATTCCGCATGGAACCGGGATTTCTTCTCGTACGAGGACGGCAAATTCACCTTCCTTCGCGAGAGCGGCTCGTACGATGTGTATTACTCGCCTAAATACAATTACATATGGGTCGTGAATATGGATGCCGTGGCTCCCGAATGCCTTTGGGTCATCGGACATGGATTTACCTGTGCCACTGAGTGGAATACCGACTATGCCTCGGGCGGCTGGTCCAACACCGATGTGCTTCAGATGGGATATGCGGTAAGGATAGCCGACGAACGGTATCAATGCTCCATGTACCTCAATAACGAGCACGAATGGGGCACTTTCGAATTCGAAGTTTATTCCGACAGACAATGGAACAAAACGAACGGATTCTGTGGCATTTCGCTCAGCGGCGATACCAGGGGAGTGAAACTCAATGGTGCTGCCGATGGTAAACCGGGCCTTACGAGCGATTCCGGTTTCCATCCCGGTTATTATACCATAGTCTTCGACAATGCGACCGGAGATATAAATCTGACGCGCATCTCTCCTTGGCAGGATACGGGCGGCACGTCTATGTCCATCAACGGCACCACCCTCGAATCCGATCCGTCGTTCTATTATGCGACCATCGACTTCACGAAAGGGGAAGAGGTGACATTCTCCGGATTCGACGACATAGCCGAGGCGTACAACAGGGACTTCTTCACATATCAGGACGGCAAATACTACTTCTCCGCGGAGAGTGGAAGCTGGACCGTCCAATATTACCCTAAATACGATTATATCTGGGTGTTCAACAACGACCTTTCGTTCCCCGACTGCATCTATATTCTCGGGAGCGGCAAGATGTCCTGCCCGAATTATGACGACAGCGACACTTCGGCCATGTGGGACGACGTGGCATACACGAGATCGGCGCCTTATTATTGCGTGGCTCCGAAAATCGATGAGAACACATACCAGGCGACCATGTCTATGTCGACATACAACCATGACTGGAGGGTCCTCGTAGAATTATATTCCGATCTGAATTGGGGCCAGGATGGAGTCACCCCTCTTTCCCTCGGAGGTTCCGCCGCCGCGAGATTCTATCTCGACGGTACGTATCTGCGTGGCGTGGACGAAACGGAAGATCCGTTCGTAAAGGGGTATTATCAATTCACGTTCACGAAGGGCGGTGCCGGCCTCGATATTTCGGTGACTAAGGTAGAGTGATGAAAATGAGATTTTTGAATCTATGCTGTTGCATAATGGTTGTTACATGCTGCGCATGTAATAACAAAACGAAGGCCGATGGTTCTTCCAAGCCGGAACTCGGAGGGATGTTGGCATATGATTCGGGTTTTGCAGACAGCAGATCCGGGATCGTGGTTTGCAATATGGCTGACGGGAACCGTACTGTTCTCAGCGATACCTGGAAAATAGATTCGCCTTGCCGTCCGGCGTTTTCTCCGGATGGCAGGCAAATCGTTTTCAACGGCAAGGAATCGGGGAAATGGAACATTTACCTTTATGATCTGACTACCGGGAAACTGCCGGTGTGCCTTACCCCGGACTTGGATGCGGATTCCACCGACCCGAGCTTTTCCGCCGATGGCAATACGGTCGTTTTCAGCTGCGGCGGCCAATTGGCCAGCCTCGATATCTCCACCTTGAAGTGCAAGAACATGACTTTCGAAGCGAATGCTTCGTATGCCGATCCGAAAATCTCCGAAGATGGGAATACCATACTTTATTCATACACGAACGGCAGCCATTCCCAGATCGGGCGACTGGATACGAAATCCCTGTCGGCTTCGAATTTATTCTTCGATGCGGAAACGAGCAATTCGCAGCCTGTTTTTTACGGCACCGGATCCTTCTGCTATGTCAACGGGCCTTCCGGTTCGAATTGCAGGATCTGCAGTGCGAATCTGGGGAATAACTCTTCGAAGGTGGCATTTTCCTCCGAAGATTACGATTTCGCCGATCCCGCGCCCCTCGTAGACGGGTGGATCGTGATGAGTCGCAGTACCTCCGGCGGCAACTACGGCATTTGCATCGGTAATGTCTCGTCTGGCACGGTTTATCCGATCAACGAATATGTATCCTCGATCGATTCCCGATATGGCCAGAGACATCCCTGCTATATCGATACGGATGTTTCCGTTGCCACTCCGGAGGACGGCGGGCGCCGGGAATCGGAAGGAGGCGACGATATCGTTTCAGATACCGAGCGCCCGACCTTGAAGGGGAAGATCGTCTACCACAGTTATACGTCCTACGATTCCATGGATTCTAAGATGTACTTATATGACTTCTCGACTGGGGAACTTCGGAATATAAGCAGCGGCTGGACGACTGTGAGCGATCCGATGAACGGCCACTTTTCTCCCGACGGGAAGTATATCACGTTCATGGGAATAGGTGCCGCCACGGACTCCTGGGATATCTTCCTGTATGATCTGGAAAACGGTGGACAACCTGTCAACCTTACCCCCTCCGGGGACTATCGCGACGAGGATCCGAAATTTTCGTTCGACGGGACGAAGATATGCTTCAAGAGGAACGGGCATCTGGCGGAAATAACGGTAGCTACGGAGAGCATAAGGATACTTTACGACGGAAACGGGTATGACTGGAGCATGCCGTATTATTCGACCGACGACTCTAAACTCGTCTTCAGCGGAAGCTCGTCTTCCGACTCCTATATCGCCTGCTGGGATATCGCCGGTTCGACCATGACCAAACTGTACGACCGTCCTGATGTGGTGGAATACTATCCTGTGACGATCGATGGGGATTCGTTCTATTATACGGCCAACGTTTCGTCGACCGACCTGCACGACCAACTTTACAAGGGATTCTGGGATGGGGCAGAAGCAGTAGAACTGGCATTTGACGATAAGGATGCCGATTATTCCGATGCCTGTCCTTTAAGTTCCGGATGGCTCATCCTCTGTTCCACAAGATATGATTCGAAGGGGGGATACGATCTTTACATAGCAAACGGTTCTTCCGGAGCCATTTATCCGTTGAGCGATTACGACGGGTCCATCAATACGGCAAAACAGGAACTCGGCCCGGCGTATTTCGTGGAAAAATAGTGTCGGTACGCATTTCAGTCACCTGAGTTCGATTCCCCTGAGACCGGCCAGTCCCGTATCGTGTGTTGACAGGATGCCGCGGCATTCCGGAACTACGGCCATGCTTTTCATCCATAGAAGGGATCCTTTCATTTTGACCGGATCGGGACAATATCCTGGGAGAATCCCTTCCATCCACGAAGGTGTTCCGAATCCGCAGTCTCCGGCGAAAATCGCATATTGCCTGCCCGTCCACAGTTCTATGCTCGTCGCTCCCGCAGTAAAACCCGGAGTCGAAGTCAATACCACCGAACGGTCACCGAACAGGTCGAAAGCCTTGTTCCAGGGGCCGAAGTAGGATTTTCCGAACTCGAATGCGGTGATTTTGGTCCCTTCCCATAGCGTGGGATCATATCGCTTTCCGTCGGACATGGCATTGTCCATTTCATTTTTGCTGACGAGAATGTGTTTGGCGGCGTTCATCCGTTTTAATCCGCCGACATGGTCGCTGTCAAGGCTCGTAAGTATAAGATAATCTATGTTCCTGGGATGTAATCCCAGATTTCCTAGCTGTTCCGCCGCTTCCTGTCCCTCTTCGAGGAGGCCTATGTTTATATGGCGGGGCACACCGCCCAGATATTCCTTCGACCCTTTGCGTATGTCCGCACCCCAGCCGCTGTCTATCATGAACAGCCCCGACGGATGCTCGATAAGATATGCGAAAACGGGAAGTTTTACCTGGTGCTTCCTTCCATGCTGCAATTTGAAGAATGGACATTTCGACTTGCGAAACGGCAAGTCCCCGTTGACTACTATGTCGCCGCAATGGAGGAAACGTATTGTAACATTCATGACTCAAATTCAATTCCATGTGATATGGCCGCCGGCGGCATCCACTTTCATTTGGGTCATACGGCCCATGAAAAGGCTGCAATTCCTGTCGATATGCCCTGCCGGCAATCCGAATATTATAGGGATGCCGAGTTCCGCCGCATAGTCGTGCAGCAGCCGGTAAGTCGAACATCCCCATTCCCCCTCATCTGAATTGCGCTTGAATGCGCCTATGATCATGCCCTTGCACCTGTCCAGCCTGCCGGACTGTTTCAGTGTCTGCATCCTGCGGTCGGTGGAGTAGATGGGTTCGTCCACGTCCTCGAGGAACAGGATGTACGGTTGCGAATAATCGAAATCTATGCTCGTCCCCATTACGGAGGCAACCAGTGTCAGGTTGCCTCCTACGAGCGGGGCGGTGGCTTCGCCGGGAATGTCCAGGGTGTCCGGAGGAATGTCGTAGCCGTGCAGCGATCCGAAAAGCGCATGGTGCAGGGATTCGAAGGAGAACGGCTGGTCTCCGAAGTCGAGCGGCATGGTGCCGTGTATCGCCTGGACTCCGGCCGAAAGTGCGGCATACAGCATGACCGTGACATCGCTGAAACCGACCAGCCATTTGGGGTCTTCGCTCAATGCTTCGAGCCGCAGGTAGGGAATCGTCCGTGCTGCACCATACCCTCCCCGGAAGAAAATGACCGCGCGGATATCGGGGTCGTCGAGCATGGTCTGTAAGTCGGCAGCGCGCACCGAATCCGGAGCCGGGAACCAGTTGCCGGTGGTATCGAACAGATGTTCCCCGTATCGGATATTCAATCCCCATCGCTCCATCATTTTGCACAATCCGATGCAGTGCGCAGTGCTGTCGTCCAGCTTGCTTGAAACGGCTACCACGGCGATGCTGTCCCCCTCTTTCAAAAAACGCGGCATTACCGGCCTCCGCTGCGCGTGGCATTGGAACATTATCGGAATAAGGGCCGCTGCGATGAAAATCTTTTTAACGAATGATGGTTTGTACATGATACGAAATGTCAAATAAGTATTCCGGTTTTACGGAACATCATTCCGTAAGCCGATGCTTTTTTTTCAAGTGGAATGGGATAGGCGCGAGATGTGGACGGCATCCTGAAGAGTTCTATGCTTTGTCCGGAACCGGTCGTCATTACGATGCTCCCGCCTACCGGTGGTTCTTCGCAATGGAAGAATGCCGCCGCCTGGGAGGCAGCTTTTCCCCCTGTAGCGGCCACGGCATTGCATTTTGGCAGCCTGTCGAGCAGAGAACGGATGTCCGTGGGCTTGACGATCTCGAGATCCGCATCGGAAGCCGTTCCTTTAAGCCTCCTTATTTCGCTGGCCGTATCGAAGATGGCTATTCCCTTTTCCGTACAGAACCGTATTATTTTCTCCCTGTCGAATCCCTTCCCCTTGTCCGGGTCAACATGGAAATATCCCTTGTCGTCGAAGAACAGGAATCCAACGATACGCCACATGTCGTTCTGGAAGTTCGGGTAGAAGAAATCCATCGACCATCTTTTTCTGGATGGTGGGAAACTTCCCAGCATCAATAACTTGGCTCCTTCGGGAAGAAAAGGTTCCAGAGGATGCGGTTCAGTTGTTATTTCGTCCATTGCATTACAAATATAACCAATCGGCGGCATACAAAGGTCATTTTTTGAACCTGACGGAATATCCGGAAAACCGTATGAGTTGTTATATTTGCATCTGTTGATATTTTATGCCATGAAGAAAGTTGTTTTGGTCACCGGTGCGAGTTCCGGAATCGGAAGGGACACGGCGATAAAATTGAATGACCGGGGATACCTGGTATATGGAGCCGCAAGAAGGCTAGACAGATTGGATGAATTGGTTCCCATGGGAATAAATGTGCTTCCCTTGGATGTGACGGACGATGGTTCCATGGTGAAATGCGTTTCCTCTTTGGTCGAAAAGGAGGGCGGGATCGACGTTCTTGTGAATTGTGCTGGATACGGTTCGTGTGGTGCGGTGGAGGACGTGCCGATGGAAGAGGCCCGCAGGCAGTTCGAAGTCAACGTATTCGGTTTGGCGCGCATGACGCAGCTCGTACTTCCTTACATGAGGGACCGGCATTCCGGAACGATCGTGAACATTTCGTCGATAGCCGGCAAGATGGCTTCCCCGATGGGAGCCTGGTATTATTCGGCGAAGCATGCCGTCGAAGGCCTTTCCGATAGCTTGAGAATGGAGGTACAGGATTTCGGGATAAATGTGGTGATCATAGAACCCGGTCTTACGGCGACAGCATGGGGAATCATTGCGGCGGACAGCATGATGAAGGAATCCGGCGGCGGAGCCTATTCCGCTTTGGCAAAAAAACTTTCGGACAGGATGTACAGTTATTACCGAACCCAGGGCAGGATAACTTCCGCTTCGGTCATATCAGCTCTCATAGTCAAGGCCGTCGAGGCGAAACATCCACGTGCGAGATATGTGGGAGGCACTATTTCTCACTTGACGTTATTCACCCGCCGCCTTTTGTGCGACAGGTCTTTCGACAGGGTGATCAGGAAATTTACATGCTGACGTTGGACAAGGAAGGTGAAAGCCTATTTTGATTTGTCCCCGTTGACCTTTTTTATGAGGTTGGTGAGCTTCGGACGCCAGTCCTCTCCGTTCTCGGGATTGAGCGTATGAAAGCCGCGCCTTCCTGCCGCAATTACATTGACCATGCTGTCGTCCACGAATATGCTCTCGATCGCAGAGATTCCGGAGTTTTTGATCATGTATTCGTAAAATTCCGGGAAAGGCTTCACCATCTTGCATTGATAGCTCAGGTACATCTTGTCGAAATAGTAACTAAGCGGCTTGTTCAGCTGGGTGAACGCCGGACTATCGGCCCACGACATCATGAAAGGGTTTGTGTTGCTCAGAAGGTAAATCCTGTATCCGAGGTTCTTCATGTCGAGGAGGTATTCGAGTTTTCCGAGATTTATACCTATATAATATCCCGTCCATCCGAAAACCGCATCTTCGAATGTTATTTCATGGCCGACCAGCTTGCCGAATTCCTTGCAGAATTCGTCGGTGCTTAATCTGCCGGCTTCCAGGGAACCGAAGATTCCGGGCTGGATAAAATTGCCGAAATATTTGTCGGCATCCTTCAATCCTAACCTTTCGAAATGCCTTGCGGCATTCGCGGCCGAGCTGTCTATTATGACACCTCCGAAGTCGAAAACGAGATTTCTTATCATAAATTGTACAAATATACAATTTATTGGTTCCTGATGTACTTAAATGCCATTTAATCGATGTTCGGGGTGTTCCATCGGTGCGTTTCGGTGCATTCCACGTTCATTACCAGGTTTCCGCACTTTACCCTGAATTCACCTTTTTCCAGGATCCACTTGCCGTCGGCGCCGACGAATGAGAGATCGTTCGCCTTTACGGCCAAATTTACGGTCTTGGTCTCGCCTGGTTTGAGGGATACCCTTTCGAATGCGCGAAGGCGGCTGTTGTCAGGAGAGACGCTGGCTACTATGTCGCTGCTGAAGACCAGGACGGCGTCGTCTCCCTCCCTTTCCCCGGTATTTGTGACATCCACCGAGAATTCCAGTACGTCGCCGGCCTTGAACTCGCTTTTGTTCACCTTGAGATTACTGTATCTGAAAGTAGTGTAGCTGAGCCCAAAACCGAAATTCCACTGGTTCTCGAGCACGGCGTCGTAATTGTAGCTGCCCGTCATGGTTCCGGTGTTCTCACAAGGTTTGTAATCGTAGGTCGTCATGTTGTTCGGGAATTTGGGGTATGTGAAGGGAAGCCTGCCGCTGAAGTTCGAGTCGCCGGCAAGAAGGTTTGCGAGGGCGTCACCGCCGTAGTTGCCCGGAAGCATTATGTCGACGACGGCTTTTGCAAGCGGTTCTATGTATGGAATCAGGCGCGGCCTGCCTTCGTTCAGGATCAGGACCACCGGCTTGCCGGTTTTCGCCAGGGCTTTTACCAGATTCTGCTGGTTGTCGGAAAGCCTAAGGTCGTTTAGGACTCCGGGGGTTTCGCAGTACGAGTTCTCTCCGATGCAGGCGACTATTATGTCGGCATCTTGCGCAGCAGCCACGGCTTTTTCTATCTCGGGCTCGTTCTCGTCGTAGTACCATCCGTTCCTGACATTGTCGGATGGGGCATATGTCACGCCCTGTTCGAGTATTACGTTGTCTTTTCCGAATTTGCCGCACATGGCTTCGTAAATGGTATTGTATGCCGATGCGAATTCGTCCGTCCTGTTTCCCTGCCATGTATAGCTCCATCCTCCGTCGAGGCAACGCATTGAATTGGCGTTAGGCCCCGTCAGCAATATTTTCGTTCCTTTTGTTATGGGAAGCACGTCGCCTTCGTTCTTCAGCAGGACCTCGCTCTCTTCGGCCATTCTCGTGGCTTCCTCAGCGAAGCGCGGGCAGGCGAAATCGGGATAGTCGGCTGGCTTCGTGTCGGGAGTATCGAAGAGGCCCAGGCGGTATTTGAAGCGCAGTATGCGGCGTACGGCGTCGTCGATCCTCTCCATTTTGACATCCCCGGATTCCACCAGTTCCTTCAGCAGATCGCAAAAATGCACGTCGTATGGTTCCATGGACATGTCTATCCCGGCATTGATTGCCATCTTGATAGCATCCTTCTTGTCGGCTGCGACATGGTCCCGCAGATAGAGGTTGTTTATGTCGGACCAGTCGGTGACGACCATTCCGTCCCAATTCAATTCGTCCTTCAGCCATCCGGTTATGAATTTGGCGTTGGCATGGAACGGGATGCCGTCATTGATGCTGGAATTCACCATGACGGTCAACGCTCCCGCTTCTGCGGCTCTCTTGTACGGCATGAAGAATTTTTCACGCATCTCCCTGTCCGTTATGCTCGACGGGGTACGGTCCCTGCCGTTCTCAGCCGCGCCGTATGCCATGTAGTGTTTAAGGGAAACTCCCACATGATTGGCGTCTATATGGTTCGGGTCATCGCCTTGGAACCCTCTGACCGCCGCTACTGCCATTTCCGAATTGACATATACGTCTTCGCCGTAGCTTTCCCACATCCTGCTCCACGCCTGGTTGCGTTCGAGGTCCATCACAGGGTTGTAAACCCATGGAATGTCGCAGGCGCGGGATTCGTAGGCCGCTATTTCGCCTACACGGTAGGGAACGTTGCGGTCGAATGTGGCGGCCTGGTTTATCTCCTGCGGGAAAAAAGTCGCGTCCAAAGTGTAGGACGCGCCGTGGTTGGAATCCACTCCGTAGACGCAGGGAATGCCCGTCGCCTTGATCGAGTGCCTGTTTATTTCCGAAATTATTCCGTACCATGTCTCCCTGTCCTGGGCGACGCTCAAGGGTACGTTCAGGATCGAACCAGCCTTGTATTTATAAAGTACTTCATTCATGGCCTGTTCGTCGAATGAGAACCTGCCTTCGGCATGGCTCTTTTGCATATCGGTCAGCACGTCGATTGAAATCTCGCACATTTGCCCGACCTTTTCGTCCAGGGTCATCGATTCCAACCTTTTTTCGACCTTCGCCTCTATGACGGGATCTTCCGGGATACACGGTTTAATCATTCTCGACTCCTGGTTTTTGCCTGACGCTACACCAGCGGCAAGCAGGATGCCTGCTCCGGCAAGCGCGGCATTTAGAATTTGTATGTTCATGTATTTTCAACGGATTTTATAAATATGTACCTTTTCAAAACCGGTTTCAAATATAGGAATTATTCCGGTGTGGAATTGGTCCTATGAACGGGCGGACAATGAAAAAATGGAAAGTATTTCTTAACTTTATGGCAAATTTAATTCGTATGACACCAAAAATAGACTGTTTCATACTTTACCGCGATGCTGCCGACGTCGCCGCAACCGAATCGACGCTTTGCCAATCGCCTCTCGTGAATGAAATCGTTCGTTGCGACTCTTTCGACCGAACCGACGACATACGCGACATCTCCGCTCTCGCTAACGGCGAGTACGCTCTTTTCTATACCAAACCGTCTCCGTTGGATCTGGTTCCCTACGCCATCGAGCGCATGGTGCAGATCGCCGCCGATACCGGTGCGGACATGCTCTATGCCGACCATTATCAGGTCCTGGACGGTAAAAGGGTAAAGCATCCCGTCATAGATTGCCAGCCAGGTGCTCTCCGTGACGATTTCGATTTCGGTTCGTTACTGTTTTTTCGAAGTAGCGCATTGAAATCCGCCGTGCGCAGGATGAAAACCGATTACAAGTGGGGAGCTCTTTACGATCTTCGGCTTAAGATTCAGGAAAAGTCGCTTCCCGTCCATGTCAACGAATACCTTTACACGGAAATGGAGGACGATGCCCGCAAATCGGGGGAGAAGCTGTTCGACTATGTCGACCCGAAGAACCGTGATGTCCAGATCGAGCGCGAATCCATTTGCACAGAACATCTGAAGGCTGTAGGCGGATATCTGGAACCGGAGTCCCGCAAGATAAGGTTCGGCCGCGAGAAATTCGAATACGAGGCTTCCGTAATAATCCCGCTTTACAACAGGGTGCGTACCATCGAGGACGCCATACGTTCGGCATTGAGTCAGAAAGCAGATTTCAAATACAATGTGATTATAGTTGACAACCATTCCACGGATGGATCCGGGGAGGTGATCGACAGGTTCGCCGACGACGGAAGGGTGATCCACGTAATCCCGGACAGGAACGACCTTGGCATCGGAGGATGCTGGAATATGGCCGTCCATCACGAAAAATGCGGCAAGTTTGCAGTGCAGCTGGACAGCGACGACGTTTACAGCGGTCCCGACTCCCTTCAAAAAATAGTAGGACAGTTCTATGCCCAGAATTGCGGAATGTTCGTCGGTGCATACAGGATGACCGATTTCAATATGAAGACCCTGCCTCCGGGACTGATTGACCACAGGGAGTGGACACCGGAGAATGGTAGGAACAATGCATTGCGAATAAACGGATTCGGTGCGCCAAGAGCGTTTTACACCCCATTGCTGAGAAAAATAAACCTTCCCAATACGAGTTACGGCGAGGATTACGCGCTGGGACTGAGATTCTCGCGCCACTATCAGATAGGCCGCCTGTTCGAAGAGCTGTACTGTTGCCGCAGGTGGGAGGGTAACAGCGATGCGGCTCTCGATATAGACAAGGTCAATGCGAACAACACATACAAGGACAGGATCCGCACGTGGGAGCTTGAAGCCCGTATCCGGATGAACCGCAAAGGAAGATAGGATGACGAATTTTGACGTTGACGGATTTTTCGAACGCCAACTGGCGACATGGCCATTGGCCAGGAAGAACTTCGATGCATTGAAATATGTTAGGGTAAGGGAGTTCATGATCGGCGGATTTCCTTTCAGGGTGCAGTTCAATCCCGGCAGGATGATTTCCACCGGCGCCAGGATGGATGCCGCAACCATCAAGGTGCGGAAATGCTTTCTGTGCAGGGAAAACACTCCTCCCGAACAGACTCCACTGCATGTAAAGGGGATTACGGGGCGGGAATACCGTTTCCTGGTGAATCCTTACCCGATTTTCAGCCGCCATCTTACCATTCCCGCCATGGAACACACTCCGCAGCGGATATTGGAACGGTTTCCGGACATGCTTGGATTCGCGTCGGATCTGGACGGCTACACGATCTTTTACAATGGTCCCAAATGCGGGGCAACCGCGCCTGATCATATGCATTTCCAGGTGGGGAACCGCGGGTTGATGCCTGTCGAGGATCATCTGGATTCGCTTCACGATGTTATTCCTTCCGCAGTGATCATTGAATCCGGCACCATCGGTGCCGCTGAGGAGGAATTCCGCAAGCTTTATGATTCCCTGCCTGTGAAGGATGGGGAAGTGGAACCCATGATGAACATACTGGCCTGGCAAAAATCCGACGGGGTTTCTACACGTTTCATAATAGTTGTCTATCCGCGCAGGGAGCATCGGCCGAAATGCTATTATGCCGACGGTGACTCGCAGCTTCTCATCTCTCCCGGGTCAGTGGACCTCGGAGGTTTGTTCATAGTGCCGAGGGAGCGCGATTTCGACCGCCTGACCCCGGAAAACATACGCGAAATATTAAATGAAGTCATGTTATGATCGCCCAACCAGTTATAAGTGTAGGTATAGTATCGGGTAAAAAGTTGGTTTTCAGTTTTAAAGGTACCGATTACGAGGCTGTGTTCGAAAACGGCAGGATCCGTTTCGGGGAGAGCCTTCTCGATTTCCTTTTCTTCAGCCCGGAACAAACAGGTGGCTCCTTCATCCTGAAGGATGTAGTCATAGGTGTGAATTTCCATTGGGAACGAAAGGAAGACCAGCGTTTCAAGGGTGCCTTGAAAATAATAGTCGAGGAAGAGAAACTGACCGCGATAAACTTCATAAATGTGGAGGATTATCTCGTCAGCGTGATATCCAGCGAAATGAGTCCTACCGCGTCTCTCGAGTTCCTTAAAGCCCACGCCGTAATTTCCCGTTCCTGGGTGCTTTCCCAGCTCGACAAGACGAAACCAGAACCCGTAAGGCCTTTGGATTCCCCGGATTCAGACGAAAGGATCGTCTGGTGGGACCATGACGACCATGTCAATTTCGACGTCTGTGCCGACGACCATTGCCAACGTTACGAAGGCCTTATGAAAGTGACTTCCGAAACGGCCAGGAAAGCTGTCGAAGAGACTTCCGGCGAGGTGCTCGTTTACGGTGGATCCGTTTGCGACGCAAGGTTTTCCAAGTGCTGCGGAGGTGCATTAGAGGAATTCAAATACTGCTGGGGAGATGTCGATTATCCATATCTTTCTAAGGGGCTCGACAGAGCTTCCGGAGAGGGGGATTTTTGCAGTGCCGGCGTAGATCTCCGCGAGGAGGAAAATGCCGTAAAATGGATCGACTCCAAGCCGGAATCTTTTTGCAAGACTTCCAATAGAAAGATACTCGGACAGGTGTTGAACGACTATGATCAGGAAACGGCCGATTTCTATCGCTGGAAAGTGGAATATTCCCAGAAGGAACTAGCTGCGCTCATAAGGGAAAAATCAGGAGTGGATTACGGGGACATAATAGATCTTATCCCTTTGGCCCGCGGTACCAGCGGACGGATATGGAAACTCCGCATAGTAGGTTCCAAAGCTACTAAAGTGATAGGTAAGGAATTGGAAATCAGACGGACATTGTCGAAATCCCATCTTTACAGCTCCGCATTTTACGTGGAGAAGATACGTGGTGGTAGCGATGTGCCTGCCGGATTCGTCCTGCACGGGGCGGGGTGGGGACATGGTGTAGGCCTTTGCCAGATAGGGGCGGCCGTAATGGGAGCCGAAGGGTATGCTTACGACCACATACTGAAACATTATTACCGCGGGGCGGAGATAGAAAAACGATATTAAGCCGAACACCGACAATGGGGAAAAATAATTCGACAGGAAATCCCTGGACATGGATTCCGACTCTTTATTTCGCTGAAGGACTGCCTTACATAGCAGTGAACAACCTTTCGGTCATAATGTACAAGAACCTAGGCATGAGCAATACGGACATAGCCCTTTATACGAGCTGGCTTTATCTTCCGTGGGTTATCAAGCCGTTCTGGAGCCCTTTCGTAGACATACTGAAAACTAAACGCTGGTGGATACTGATGATGCAGTACATCATCGGTGCCGGCCTTGCAGGCATAGCATTCACGTTGCCGTTGAATTCGTACATCCAATGGACGATGGCCATTTTCTGGATAATAGGGTTCGCATCCGCTACCCACGACATTTCAGCCGACGGATTCTATATGCTGGCCCTGAATTCTTCCGACCAGTCGCTTTTCGTGGGCATAAGGAGCACGTTTTACCGGATAGCGCAAGTAGTAGGCCAGGGAGCCCTGGTCGTGCTTTCCGGCTGGCTTTTCAAGAAATACGGCGGAGTTGAACCCGTAGGGTCGGCATCGATGCCTTTTTGGGCCAAAGCCTGGTCTACTACTTTCTTCATCATTGCGGTATTTTTCGTTTTGATAGCCGTTTACCACCATTTCATGTTGCCGAAGCCCGAATCCGACCGGTCCGTCCTTTCGACCGAAAAATTGGATCCTGATGCAAAGGGTGCGGTCAATGCGAAAAGCGTCGCAAGGGAATTCTTCGGCACGTTCGGCAGTTTCTTCGAGAAAAAGGGGCTGTTTCTGGCATTGGCTTTCATACTGCTGTACAGGTTGCCCGAAGCTCAGCTCATGAAGATAATAAATCCTTTCCTTTTGGATCCGAAGGACGTGGGAGGTCTCGGGCTGACCAACCAGGAAGTCGGCATCGTTTATGGTACCATAGGTGTAATAGGGCTGACCGTCGGCGGCATAATCGGCGGCATCGTAGCTTCCCGCGGAGGATTGAAGAAATGGTTGAGGCCCATGGCGTGGAGCATGTCGCTGCCATGCCTGGCATTCTGTTACCTAAGCATGGCGCAGCCTTCCAACGTTGCCGTGATAAGTACCTGCGTCTTTCTCGAACAGTTCGGCTACGGATTCGGTTTTTCCGCGTATATGCTGTTCATGATGTATTTTTCCGAGGGTACGCATAAGACTTCGCATTACGCTATATGTACCGGTTTCATGGCTTTGAGCATGATGATTCCCGGGATGTGGACAGGTGCTCTCCAGCAGAAACTAGGTTACGTAGGTTTCTTCTGGTGGGTTATGATTTGCTGCATAGCGACCATCGTGATGGCGATGCTTGTGAAGGTGGACCCGGAATACGGCAAGGCTAAGAAAAAGGCTGCGGCAGAGAGTGTGGAAAAAAACAGTGATTCGGAGGAGAATATATGAGACGTACGTTAGTGATATGTGCTGCCCTGCTGCTTTTCTCTTTTTTGCCCGTTATGGGCCAAGGTAATGTCCAGTGCGTTAAGACCGGCCTTGACGTGCTGAGGGAAAGCGGCTTCAAGTTGCTGGAGGGGAAAAGGGTCGGACTGGTGACTAATCCTACCGGCGTCGATGAGAATCTCGTCTCTACGGTCGACATCCTGGCTTCCGCTCCTAATGTTGACCTTGTAGCCCTTTACGGACCGGAACACGGAGTCAGGGGCGACGTCCATGCCGGGGAGACCGTTTCCGACTGCACTGATCCCCGCACCGGACTTCCCGTCTATTCCCTTTACGGCACGACGCGCAAAGCTACCCCCGAAATGCTCAAGGGTGTGGATGTCATGGTTTATGACATTCAGGATAACGGTTGCCGCTCCTACACTTTCATCTCCACCCTAGGACTTCTGATGGAGGCCTGTGCCGAACAGGGCAAGGATGTCGTAGTGCTTGACAGGCCTGATCCGCTTGGAGGAAATAAGGTGGAAGGGGCGATAGTGGAACCCGGATACGAGTCTTTCGTGGGCCAATTCCCGATCCCTTACATTTACGGGCTTACCTGCGGGGAACTCGCCGGGTATCTCGACGGCGAAGGGCTTATCAGGGATGACGGAGGCAATGTCCTGCATTGCGATCTTACGGTCGTTCCGATGGAAGGATGGCACCGGAACATGCTTTACGCAGATACGGGGCTTCCTTGGGTGCCGTCTTCCCCTCATATTCCCGAAGCCGATTCGCCTCTGTTTTATCCCGCTAGCGGGATACTCGGGGAATTCAGCGGTTTCATGAATATAGGGGTGGGCTATACGCTTCCGTTCAAGCTTTACGGGGCTGAATGGATAAATGATGCGGAGGCTTTCGCTGATTCGTTGAACGCCCTGGAAATTCCCGGGGTGTTGTTCCGTCCCATTTACTACACTCCGTTCTACGGTGGCTCGAAGGGCAAGGATCTCGGTGGCGTACAACTTTATTTTACGGATTTCGAAGCCGCTCCCGTAACCGATATCCAGTTTTATGTCATGCAGGTCGTCGCGAAGATGTTTCCGGATCATAAGGCTTTCGACGGACAGCCGTCTTCGCGCCTTTCGATGTTCGACAAGGTTACGGGTTCTTCATATATGCGTGAGAATTTCTCCAGGCGTTATCTGTTCGAAGATGTCAGGGAGTATTGGCACAAGGATAACCCCTCTTTCCGTGAGGCTTCGAAGCGCTATTGGTTATATAATTGACACAGAAAAAAAATTATCATGAAAACTACATTCCGAACAATCGCAATCATTGCTGCTGCAGCGCTTTTTGCATTCGCACCTTTCGATGCTGCCGCACAGAACAGACGTACCGGTAACGGTGAAAAGACAAAGACGGAAAAAACCTCCGATAAAACGAAAACCGAGAAATACCGGTCCGAGAAATCCAGAACCGTGAAATCCAAGACCGAAAAGAAAGCCGGCAGTAGGTCGGTATCCACTTCGAAAAACAGGAAATCTTCGAACGGAAGTTCGTCGGATCCCAATAAAACTTCTTCCTTCGTAAGGAAGGCTGTGCGTACGACTTCCCGATCAGGTAGCGTCAGCCGAAACATAAACCGCGAAAATAATGGCCATATCAAAGTTTCCACCGGAAATGACCGGAAAAACATTAACCAAGGACAGCAGAAGAAAATCGGTGGTTCCCATGGCCGGCTAGGTGAACGTCCGTCACGATATCAAAAAAAAGTCGCTGAACAGCGCAAGTCGTGGAACCGTCCTTTAATAGGTGAAAAACACAAACCCCTTCCTTCTTACCGTTACGGTGACCACTACTTCGGTTTTTCACTTCATAGGCTTCCTAACGGATATAAAAGGAAACTCTTCGGAGACATATGGTATTATTATCACGGAGGGGTATTTTATCGCTCATATGGCTCATATTACTACGTATGCCGCCCGCCAGCAGGGATCGCTTTTTCCTCTTCGGCGGTTACTTCGAATCTGACCGCAGTGCCGGTGGATTATTACTACAGCGAAGACGAACGTTTGGATTACGCGATGGGGGTCGCCAAAGATTATGAAATTTATGATCCTTCGTATTCTGCACCTCCGGTATCCGTAATGTCCGGATCGATAGCTTCTGATTCGGATGGCATCCAGTATTATTGCGATGATGGGGTCTTCTACGTTTACTCGCATGGGCGATATCTTGTTGTCAAACCTCCGATCGGAGCTTTGGTTACGAGCATTCCAAACGATTATTATGTAATTAGCCTTAGCGGCGGGACATTCTATAAAATTGACGATACCCTTTACCAGGATGTCGTAATAGACGGCTCTATTTATTTTGAAGTCGTTTGCAACCTTTAAATTGTCAAAGAATTACATTCTCTTTTTTGTAATTTGATAAAAATGGTTATCTTTGCACCCCTTTCGGATATGCCGGAGGGGGTTATAAATTTAATAATAAATTAAAAACAGATGTTAAAACAGTATGAAACCGTTTTCATTGTAACTCCCGTTTTGTCTGACGCCCAGATGAAGGAAACGGTTAAAAAGTACGCTGATCTCATCACTTCAAACGGTGGTGAAATAGTGTCACAGGAAGATTGGGGGCTGAAAAAGCTGGCTTACCCGATCGCAAATAAGACTACAGGCTATTATAACCTTATCGAATTCAGATGTGAACCGGATTTTATCCAAACTCTTGAAATACAGTTTGGACGCGAAGAGGAGAGGATCATCCGTCATCTGATAGTAGCGATGGACAAGAATGCCGTAGCTTATGCCGAGCATCGCCGTGCGAAGCGCAACGAACATAAGGAAGAATCCGAAAAACCTGGTGAAAAGGAGGAATTCGAGTATAGGGAAAAACCTGCGGTGAAAAAAACAGAAGAGTCCGGCGGAGCAGAAGAAGAAAAACCTGAAAGCAAAGAGGAGGCATAAAAATGGCACAAAACAATAACAATAACAATATCCGCTATCTGAACACTCCGAAAGTGGACATAAAAAAGAAGAAATATTGCCGTTTCAAGAAAGCGGGCATTAAATATGTCGATTACAAGGATGCCGAATTCCTGAAGAAATTCCTGAACGAGCAGGGGAAAATTCTTCCTCGCCGTCTTACAGGGACTTCACTCAAATTCCAGAGAAAAGTGGCTCAGGCTGTAAAGCGCGCCCGTTCTCTTGCATTGCTCCCTTACGTGACCGACTTGATGAAATAGGAGATGCGACAATGGAAATTATTTTGAAACAAGACATCAAGAATCTCGGCAATGCCGATGATATCGTAAAAGTAAAAAATGGATATGCTGTTAACTACCTGATCCCCAAAGGAATGGCCATCATGGTTACACCTTCGGTAAAGAAACAGCATGAAGAGACTGTCCGCCAGCGTGCTCACAAGGAAGAGAAATTCCGTGCCGATGCTGAAGCTCTTAAGGCTAAACTCGAAGCTGCGGTAGTTAAAATCACTGCAAAAGTCAGTTCCAAGGGGAAGGTTTACGGTTCGGTAACCAACATGATGGTAGCGGACGAATTGGTAAAGCAGGGTTTTTCCGTTGACAAGCGTAATGTCGAATTCGAAGGAGTCGACACGATAAAGGCTGTAGGTGCTTACACTGCCGAAATCAAATGTTATAAGGATATAAAGGCCAAATTGAATTTCGAAGTCGTTTCGGACGGAGAAACTCCGGCCGAAACGACTGAAGAAAAGGCAGAAGCTTAATCCCCCGCTGTATGGACATAGCGGTGGTGATATTGAATTGGAACGGCAAGCACTTTATGGAGAAGTACTTGCCGCTTCTTGTTGCCAATACGTCCACTGTGGATGGAGCTTTCATAGCCGTAGCCGACAACGGGAGTACAGACGGTTCCGTTGAGTGGCTGAAAAGAGTCCATCCGGAAGTGACCTTGCTTGAGTTTGACCAAAATTACGGGTTTGCGGAGGGTTATAATAAGGCTTTCGCTTCAATAGAAGCGGATTATTACCTCCTTCTGAACTCCGACGTTGAAGTTCCGGAAGGGTGGCTTCAACCTCTTGTCTCGTTCATGGAAGAGCATCCCGAAGCGGGCGTTTGCCAGCCAAAGATACTTTCCGAAGTTGACAGAACCCATTTCGAATATGCCGGGGCTGCGGGAGGTTTCCTTGATTCCTACGGTTTTCCTTTTTGTCGGGGAAGGATTCTTTCCAATATCGAAGAGGATCATGGACAATACGACGATCCTGTCGAATGTTTCTGGGCGACAGGGGCTTGTCTGATGATCCGTTCGTCTCTTTACCATCATCTCAACGGATTTGATTCCGCATTCTTCGCACATATGGAAGAGATTGACTTGTGTTGGAGAGCCAAACTCCTCGGATACGAAGTCTGGTGCGTTCCAAAATCCATAATTTATCATGTGGGGGGTGGTACCCTCCCAAACGATTCTCCACGCAAACTTTTCCTGAATTATCGCAATAACCTGCTGATGCTTTACAAGAACCTTCCCTCTTCGAAAAGGAACAAAATAGTAAGGAGACGCATGTTCATAGATAATCTTTCTGCTTTCGTATATCTTGTAACCGGCAGACGCAAGTTTTGGAAGTCGGTAAGGGATGCACACAGCGAGTTCGGCAAAATGAAGGAGAATCTGGAAGTCTCTCCGTTCAGCGAAGAGTACAATGACAAGGGGCTTTATCACGGAAAGATTGTGCTTGACTTTTACATTAGTGGCAAGAAACTTGTTTTCGATAAATTACGCTTTTAACCTTTTAAAATTACTTTAAACCAAAACTATTTAATAATGAAACGTATCTTCACATTTATTGCTGCGTTGTTTGCAGCCGTCGCTTCGTTTGCACAGGTTAATCCGCAGGCTTTGCTTCAGAAGGACACCGCGATCCGGGAAGGAGTTCTAGACAACGGAATGACTTACTACATACGTCATAACGACAAACCGGCGAATCGTGCCGAGTTTTATTTTTTCTCCAATGAAGGGGCTATACAGGAGACACCTGCCCAAGCCGGTTTGGCACATTTCCAGGAACATATGTGTCTGAACGGGACCAAGAACTTTCCCGGCAAGGGCATAATTAATTATCTCCAGACCATTGGCGCCAGCTTCGGGGGAAATATAAATGCGTCTACTGGAGTAGAAGCGACCATGTATATGCTTAACAATATTCCTCTCGTGCGTCCGGGCGTAATAGACACATGTCTTCTCATCATCCATGACTATTCCGATTATGTGACCGACGATCCGGGTGAAATCGATGCGGAGCGCGGTGTGATCAGGGAGGAACTTCGTACTCGCCGCAATGCAAGTTGGAGAATGTTCGAGGGTGCCCTTCCGTATCTTTATAAGGGTTCCAAGTATGCTACGTGCAATGTAATCGGTACTGATGAGAATATCGCCAATTTTCCTTACAAGGAACTCCAGGATTTCTATGCAAAATGGTACCGTACAGATTTGCAGGCCGTAGTCGTTGTCGGAGATGTCGACGTGGACGAAGTCGAAGCCAAGATAAAGAAGATATTCGGCGAAATTCCGGCTCACGAAGCTCCTAATCCAAAGGAAATGTATAAGATTCCAGATAATGATGAACCTATCATAGGAGTATTGACAGACCCGGAGCAAGCTGCCACCGAATTCGAAGTCATTTATAAATCCGCTCCTCTGCCGCTTCCATACCGTGTTTACGGCGTGGCATTCATGCAGGATTTGCTTGAAGATGTCATATCGTCGATGATAAACGAGCGCCTGGACGATATTTCCAGGTCTGCCGACGCCCCTTTCATAAATGCTGGAGGCGGTTTTACACAGTTGACTCGTACATGCGACGCATTATATTTTAGTTGTGTTACAAAGGACGGCTCACAACCTGCATTGAAAGGCCTTGACGCTTTGTTGACCGAAATAAAGAAGGCGAAGAAATATGGGTTCACCGAAGCCGAATACGAACGTGCGAAAACCAATATATTGGAAAATTACGAGAGTGCAGTTAAGAATGCTGATACCCGTAAGAATTCGGATTTCATCAACGGATTTTACGATGAATTCTTCAACGGCAAACCTTTCATGACTCCGCAATATGAACTTGAACAGGCAAAGGGATATTTCGATATGCTCGATGTGGGAAAGGTTAACAAGATCATGTCGTCCATGCCCGACAACAATATGATAGTCCTTTACGAGGCTCCCGAAAAGGAAGGCATCGTGCATCCTACCGAAGAACAAATAGCGGATACCATAAAGGCAGCTCAGAATGCCGAAGTCGCCGCTCCGGTAGAGGAAGCCGTCAACGAACCTCTAATGGATGCATCCCTGTTGAAAGGCTCGAAAAAGGTAAGACAATCGGAAGGCAAGTTCCAGACCACCGTATGGAAACTGGATAACGGAATCACCGTATATGTCCGTCCTTCGGAACTTAAAAAGGATCAGGTCCTCTTCAGTGCATACATGGAAGGTGGTCGCACACTTATTCCTACCGAAGATCTTTGCAATTTCGACAACAGTGTGTTCATGCTTTGGAACCAGTATTCCGGAGTCTCCGCATTCCCTGCGACCAAGCTTCAGAAGATGCTTACCGGCAAGAAGGTAAGCGTATCCCCGGTAGTTAACGGATTCGAACACGGGTTCAGTGCGAACTGTTCCCCTAAGGATTTTGAGACCATGCTTCAGCTGGTATATCTCGAAGCTACAGAGCCGCGTTTCGATGAAAATGAATTTGAACCTGCTATGACACAATTGAAAGCCATAGTTCCCAACATGGAGAAAACGCCGAATATGAAACTTCAGAGAAGATTCTATAAGGATGCATATGGAGAAAGCCCACGCCGGGAAGTTATATCTTCCGAAATGATCGATAAGATAGATCTTTCCAGGATGGAATCCGTATATAAGGAGCTTTTCGGTAATTTCAATGGAATGAATGTCATTATTACAGGCAATGTTCAGCTCGATTCCATAAAACCTTTGGTCTCCAAGTATCTCGGTTCTCTGCCGGGGAACAGGAAGGAGCAGAGCGAGTGGATTAACCGCCACGACAGTTTCATCGACGGCAAGGTGGACGACGTTTATCCCGTCAGGATGGAGACTCCTAAGGCAACTTATGTGTCACTTTATTCAGGACTTGCCAAGGATAATCTGGATAACAGGATAATGACCAAAATGATGGATTACATAATGGACCTTATATTCACGGATACCATACGCGAACAGGAAGGCGGCACCTATGGAGTAAGTACATATTCGGATATAATGGATCTCCCCGTAAACAAACTTGTAACCCAGATTTCCTTCGAGACCGACCCCGCGAAAGCAGATAAGCTTATCAATATGGTTCGCGACGGTTTCAGGGAGGTTGCCGAGAAAGGCTTCACGGAAGACCAGATAAGCAAGGCAAAGGAAAATCTTCTCAAAGACGCCTCCGAAAACCGAATCAACAATTCCTATTGGAGTCGTGCCATCAAGGACTATTACAGATGGAATATCGATGTGGATTCCGATTACGAACAGGCTGTCAATTCTATAACTGGAGAAAAACTTCAGGCTTTCGTAAAGAATCTGCTCGACCAGAATAACTGCATCGAACTGACTATGGTTCCCGATACCACAGCCACCACTGCTTTAGAAAGCAAGTAGATGTCAATTGACATTACGGTCAATATGAAAAGAGAGCGATTGATAAAGATTCAATCGCTCTCTTTTTATTTAAATGTAATATAAACTGATTGTTTAGTTTATCGCGTTCTTGATAGTATATTCATATTGGCCTATGGGAACGTTTGATACAGTATCCTTTGTGTAGGTCCAGTTGCTTGTTTTGTAAAAATCTGGTTTTTCCTTCTTTTGCAATGTGGTTTCTTTTCCTGTTTTTTTGTCGGTGATTTTCAACGAATCGGTTATTGCCCAAAGGTAATTCTGTAATTCGCTCGATTTGGAATCGTTAACACCCTTGACAAATAGGATCTCAGCGCATTCGACCGATTTGCCTGCTGAAATTGTCTGGGAAGATTTTGGTTCCGATTGATAACTGGTTGGCGTAAGGGCATTGAGACTGTCCTTATTGAAATAGAATGTCATGGATAATGTGTCTGCCAGTTTGTTGGTCACTACCCATTTGACTTTCTTTTCGACATTCTTGTTAATTGAAATTTTTTCACAGGAGGTTGCTGCCATCGTACCAGCCAGTACGAGGAGAACGAGAACAGGATTTAAAAAATAATGTTTCATAAATTTTGTTTTGAATTGGTGCTATTATAATGCTCAGGTGGCTGAAATGCTGCATGCGTGCACCAATATTCCGGAAGACTTTATTTTGTCTTGCGTACGTACCTGACGTATTCGTATGTGGAGTATTTTCCAGTTCTGTATCTCATCGCATTGAAACACAGGTCATGCAACATCTCCATGTTTTCCCGTATGCTTTTTGTATCGTCTGCGTAAAACGGCCCGTCGACGAATGTTATTACTTTTGGAAATCTTCCGATTTTTCTCTTCTGATAGCAGTTGGTAAGGGCGTAAACAGGTTTATGGTCAATAGCTGGAAAATGAAATGAGGCGTCTGAAAATGGTCTTATGCCATTATAATAAGGCCATATGTGGGATTCAGGATATATGGTAACCGTATTCCCCTGCCTTATTCTCGAAAGCACGCATTCGTGCATTTCAGACTTCTGACTGACTGTAGCTCCGACTGGTATTGCACCCAACATTTCCATCACGTTGTTCATCCCTGATATGGACATTATGTCGGGTCCTACGATTATGTAATTTCTTTTCTCAAAACAGATTATGTTTGGGCCATAGGCATCAAGCAAAACGTTGGTATGGTTACCGTAAAGGTAAAACCCGCTCCCATGACTTTTTTTAAGGACTTTCTTGTTGACGGTCCTTTGGCTGAATACAAGCTTAGTGAACATGAATACCAGAGGACGGGCAAATATGTCATATATGAAGAAACGGGCGATACGCCAAAATAATCCGGCGTGTATATATTTGTACTTTATGCACAGCTTTTTGGTTTTGATATTTGTGCCGGCGAAGTCGTCGTGGATGGGATCAGTGTAATATACCGTCTTTTTCATGACCATGATTTCTGACTGTGTCGACCATCATTTCTTCCATCTGGTCCATGCATTTTCGCTGGTTGAACCATATCGCCGCTTTCAGATATTCCTTGCTGCATGCTTTTTTTTCTTCCGGGTGCTCTATCCAATAATCCATACGCTCAGCCAGGCTTTGGGCATTATTGCTTTCGAATATGTTTTTTGAAGTTATTGCGTAATTTCTAGTCGCCGCTTTCGGGGAATCGGATACTATGGGTACCAATCCACAGCAAATTGCTTCCAGGCACGAAATAGCTTCTATTTCCACTTTTGACGGATGTACGTACAAATCGGAGTAATTCATTATTTCGACAAGTTTTTCCCTCGGGTAAAACCCGATCTCCATATCGACCCCGTACCTATGGGCCAACCTATAGAGTTTTCCCTTCTCAGGCCCTTCTCCCGCAATAATGAGATGGATATCTTTCCTGTGTTTCGATTTTGCTATTCCGCGTATCAATACGGAGTGGTTTTTTTCATCGGAAAGCCTTCCAACGGATAATATGACGAACTTGTTTTCTAGGCAGGAAGGTTTGGGGACCGGAATATTTCTGAAAATATCATTGACCCCGTTGGAAATGACGACTCCATTTACTGGAGCTGTTACTTTTTCGAAAATGTCTCGTACGAATTGTGTGGGAAAGTGGACGCAATCGGCCCGGCGGAATATTTGCCGGTAATATCTTTTATATACGAGCCGGTTTATGAATTCCATATTCTGCAGTCCTAGATGAGTGGTATAATTTTCGGCTTGGCAGTGGAAACTTGAAGTGACCGGTTTACCGAATCTCTTGGCTATTGTTATTGCTGTTTTTGACAAATCGAAAACGAAAGTGGTATGTACCAGGTCGCAGTCACGTATGGCATTTTCAAGTATCTTTTTATCAGGGCTTGCTAGCTTTACGTTGTTCTTGTGTACGAAATAATTGATGAACCCGAGATTTAATTCCGGAACGACATACCATCCTGGTTCCCCCTTCTTGTCGCTGTCAGGACATACCACACGTACATTATGCCCTCTTTCCTTAAGCGATTTAATAAGATTAATGCAGGCGATGGTCGTGCCGTTGTTCTTTTCCCCTAGGACATCGCAAATTATGGTGATAATCATAAGATCACTTCATGTATTGACAGCATATGGAATTTAATCGGCCACTCCGACGATGAATCACCTATACAGAACACATTCCATCTTTTATAGATAAGAGGCTGATTATGATTTTATATGTGCCCGAAAGAGGACTCGAACCTCCACACTTATGCGGTACTAGTACCTGAAACTAGCGCGTCTACCAATTCCGCCATTCGGGCTTCAGATTGCAAATGTACGTTTTTTGGCGTTGACTGCCAATTTTTATTTTTGCATATTGCAAAATGCCATATCAGAACATTATTATAAAATCCAGGTTTGCAAATCTGATTTCCGTGATATATTTCGCATAGTTGTCGATGGGTATCCTGCAACTTTTCAGTCCGATGTTCGTCTTATGTATGGTTAGAGGATAAGTTTTCTGGTGACCAGATAAGACCGGAACTTATTCCAAAAAAATATTTTTTATTGGTTATTTCAAAACAACGCTTACCTTTGTGGTGTCTTAGGGAACTAAGACACCACAAAGGTAAATCTTTAGATATGTTTGTTAAAGGGATATTTGGGATTTTTATGGAATATTTTTTGAAATATGAAAACGATATGCATATCTTTGTGATATCAAAATGATATTAAGAAACAATAACAATTATTTAATACAGGATGAATACAATCATTACGATGCTGCTTGCAGCAATTATTTCAACAGTTTCAGGCAGAGTCATGCGGAACAATGAGGATTCTGCACGTGTAGAACCTCTCTCTTTTGCGACAGTAGCGTTGATAGCCCCTGATAACAACGTGACTGCCGGGACAACGTCAGCCTATGACGGCACTTTCGTGCTGAAAAGCGTCGAGGAGGGCACATATACACTTTCCGTCTCTTTCGTCGGGTATGTCGAAACCCGTACCGAGGTTACAGTTAATGGAAATAATGACGATCTAGGGGACATAGTGCTTCAACCCGATCGGAAGATGCTTGAATCGGCGACAATAACCGAACGGATTCCGATTGTGGAACAGAAGTTCGACAAACTGGTCATGAATGTCAGCCAACTTCCCTCCGCTCAAGGATCCAATGCATTGGATATGCTGAGAAAAGCGCCGGGCGTCTATGTGGACAAGGATGGAAATGTAATGTTGAACGGGAGCCAGGTAGCGATATGGATAGACGGACGTCCTTCCAACCTTTCGGGAGAAACGCTCGAAACCCTTTTGAAGGCCACAGATGCTACGACCATCGATAAATTCGAGATTATGGAACATCCTTCGGCTAAATATGACGCAGAAGGGAGCGGTGGGATAATAAATATCAAAACCAAGAAGAATTTTCTCAAGGGGCTTTACGGTTCCGTAGGTGCGAACGCCGGAGGCTCGATATATGACAAAAAACTGCATCCAGATGCCAATGGCAACGTAAACCTGAATTACCGTACTGACAGGAACAGCATCTCTTTCACCTATTCTCCGAGTTACAACTCGGGTTCCAACATAATTTACGACAAGGTGCTTTTCGGGGACGGTTATAATTCGGTGAACGAAACGAATTCCTTATTAAAGGACTATAGGCTCAACAACGTGGCGAAGTTTGGCGACGATTACAAGCTTTCTCCGAAAGATGCGTTGGGAGCAAGCGTGACCGCCACTTTGGCGAGCGAAAAGACCTTATGCGATCCGACCGACAACGTTTCCGTTACTTCGACAGACGGCACTGAACTCTATAAGACGTTCTCTTCCCTGAATGATACCAGCAAGTCTTCGTTCCTGACCGCAAACGCTTACTACACCCACACTTTCAATGAGGCGACTGGCCAGGACCTGTCGCTTAATTTCGATTACAGCCACTATGACTCCAACGACGATTATTTCGTGAATAATTATGTAGGACCGGCATCGGCTACAGATGTTACAGGTCTAATTCCCGTTGAACAAGTCAATCTGAACAACCAAGTCATAAACATATACTCTGCAAAAGCAGACTATTCGACCTTGCTCTTCAACAAAGTCAAATGTGAAACCGGATTGAAATGGGCTACTACCGGGACAAACAACCTCAGTTCAGAGAACGAAGTGCGGAATGATTTCGATTACAACGAAACCATTGCAGCCGGATATGTCAATCTGTCCACGGCTTTCGGTAGAAAATGGATGCTGCAGGGAGGGTTACGTTACGAACATACGTTCTCAACGGGCGACTGGGTAAGTCTTGGTACGGAAACGTCCAAGAACTACGGACATCTTTTCCCGAATATCCTCATAACGTTCATGCCTTCGAAGTGGCGTTTCACATTGAATTATGCTCAGAGGGTGTCGCGCCCTTCGTTCTCTCAGCTCAACCCTTCTTCACTTATCGTGGATGCGCATACTTCGATAGTCGGGAATCCAAACCTGGATCCACAGATATCCAACAGTCTTTATTTCAACGTAGGATATTCCCAATTCCTAAACATGACTGCATTCCTCAATTCAACGGATGACATGATAACCCAGGTTCTGACAGTCGGAGACGACGGCTACCAGAACTATAAATGGGATAATTTCGGCAAGATGAATCTGTCAGGACTCTCCTTGAATTTCACTCAATTGCCTATTACCAAGTGGCTGAGCCTTACCGTGAATGTGGCGGGGCTCTATTTCGAGAGCACGAGCGAAAAAGTCGTTGCCGGCAACGAGTATGTAAATTCCCGTTTTTGTGTCAATGCTTCAGGTTCCATGGACTTCGTTTTGCCTAAGGGAATTACAGCTACTATAGATGCCTTCGGCATGTCGAAGTTCGCTTATGCCCAATATATCATCGATCCTATGTTCAGTTCGGGATTTGCGATAAAGAAGAGCATAATGAACGACAAGGGAATGATTTCCTTAAATGTCTCGGATATTTTCGGTACCATGAAGAGTAATCTTTCGTATTACGATACGGATTACAGCACCGCCCCGATCTCTAGAATCGAACAGAAGTTCCCTGGACAAAGGAGAATAATGTTGGGGTTCACATGGAAATTCGGCGCCGGAAAATCTTCATCCCATCGTACGCACCAGGCTACGGAAGAGGAGAAGAGAATAAACACCAATGCCGGCGGCGTGAATAATGCCGGAGGAATGTAGGGTTACTCCAAATCCCTGAGCCACCGTTCGAGTTCGCCAGTCCACTCCCGTTTGAAGGGAAAGGAATCCTTGAATCCGAATCCATGTCCTCCGGAAGGATAAATGAACATTGCAGCCTTGACTTTATTCGCGATCAAAGCCGAATAATAGTTGAGGCTGTTTGCCGGAGGAACGGTCTTGTCGTCGCTTGCAAGGATTATGAATGCGGGCGGCGTTTCTGCGTTCACATGTTTCTCGTTGCTGAACATATCCACGATCTCCTTTGAAGGGTCGTTTCCGAGAAGTTGTGTGCGTGAGCCTTTATGGGTATAGGAGGAGTCCATGGTTATGACCGGATACATAAGTATCTGGAAATCGGGACGGCAATCGGCCGAATGATAATGCGTGGCCAGGGTCGAGGCCAGGTGCCCGCCGGCAGAGGCTCCCATTATGCCGACTTTGCCGATATGCCATTCTTCCGCGTGCTTCCTTGCTATGCGAACAGCTTCTTCGGCATCGCTCAGAGGTACTTCGTAATGTCCATTGTTCGGAAGGCGGTATTGCAGTACGCAATATGTTACGCCGATCCTGTTCATCCACTGGGCCATGTAACTGCCTTCGTTGAAAATGGATTCCACCGAATAACCGCCGCCCGGACACATTATTATGCACAGGCCGTTGGGGTTCTTCGGAAGATAGACATGCAACAATGCTTCGGATATGTTTGAGAGGGAAGCCCCGTTTTTGTTTTTCATCTGTCCGGTGATTCCGTTGCTGTTCGGAGCTCCGTCCGGCCAGACTTCGATCACTGAATCTGCCTTTCCCATTGTCGGGGAAAGGGCGGGTTCGGGTGAATTGGTAATGTTTTGTGCATTCAGGGTAAATGTTCCCAGAATTGCTGCGATGATTGTGAAAATGCGTCTCATTATTTTATACGTATAAATTTCCGTTTTGCTGCAGATATCGGTCTGATGCTTTTATACCGCTCAAATTTATGAAAAAACGGGGCCGCATCCATGCATTTTTTACGGATTTCGTTACTTTTGTATTGATTAATAAGAAAATGATAGATATACATTCGATCGAAGGCAATTTGCCGGATAAATTCTATGTCAGCGGGGCGTCTATATGCATGCGTTGCCAGGAGCTGTATGACCAGGTTTGCGCAATCGCCGAAGCTGCCGGTTTTCTCTGGCAACGTGGCTGGGCGGAACGCAACGGAGGCAACATATCCGTATGCGTAACCGACAGCATCAATATCGCGACTTTTGGCGACAGGGTACCGTTAAAGAAGGTCAATATTCCCGTGATGGAACCTTTAAAAGCAATAGAGGGAGAGTATTATTATGTAACCGGTACCAATCGGAGGATGCGTGACGTAGCCGTCAATCCCATGGGCAATGGAGCCATCATACGCATCTGTGCGGACGGCAAGTCTTTCGACATCATGGCCGACGAAGTGATAATGCCTACATCTGAAATCGTTTCTCATCTTGCGATCCACAATTTCGAGCAGTCGCACGGCAGAAGCCGGATAAAGGCAGTCTGCCATACGCATCCTACAAATCTCGTAGCGTTGAGCCATAAAGAAGAATTCCTCAAGGATGGGG
>JALCST010000018.1 GCA_022653675.1 Bacteroidales bacterium
GCGTCACGGATTTGACTGATTACATTCAAATGTACGAAATCAAATCGTGGACACCTGTTTTTGAATACAATTATTTAATTAACAAATATTTATAAAGCTAACTTGAAAAGTTTAGTGGACACTAATGGTTTACCATGAGTTCGTAAATCAGCCAATAATCCACGAAGGATTGAAGGTCGATATATTTTTTATAACCTTTGGCGTCGTCGAGATAATCGTCGCCATAAAGGGTGTTTTCCACGGTAGCTATGTAATTTTTCGCCCAATCCACCTGTTTAGTCGTTATGTCGTCGTCGTCCGGGTATTTTATGCTGAACGGAATCCCCTCTTCCGTGTGCCACTGGATATCGTTGTCGAAGTGGAAATCGAGCTCGAAGAGATACCCTCCTGAGATTTCAGGCTCCGAATTGTCGTTGGGTTCCATCTCAGTTATGTCGACGCGGTTCTTATCTACCTTGACCTGTTCCACGAACATGTAATTTCCGTGGTGTTTCCCGTTCAGCACAAGTTCGCAATATCTGTAGTGAGGCGTCCAGTCAAGGGAGGTCTGCTGGCCGCAATCGTATGCTATCGCATTTCGCATCAGCGTGCGGTCCATGAAATTGGCAAGCAGTATCCATTTTTTGTGTTTCGGAAGCCCCATTACGGGGGTCTTGGATTCGAATTTTATGGCGTATGGTTTCTTTGCCCACTTCCATGTTGAATTGCCGTGGCCCCTGATCAAGCAGGAGGTCTCGTCCAGATTGTCGTAATCTCCGGCGCCATCTATGCTGAGTGTTGCATTGACCCATTCCTTCTTGGAGGTTATGCTTTCATCGTCTTCAGTATCGATATAAACGACTGGCAGCCCTGTGAAAGTGGCGGATCCGGGGGTGTAGAGGGAAGATGTGACAGTAAATGATTGATTGGAGAGCAAGTATGTAACCGAACCATTCTCCGAACCTTTAAGAATGGCTATTCTCACCTCGTCGCTGTAGTTTGTCGAGATTTCCAGATCGGTGACGGTAAGAGTGTAGATTCCGTTTGCAGTATCCTTTTCTTCTATGGAGCTTATTTCGTAATTCTCAGGGGCATTGCCGGTAGAAACCACTCTCAGGACGACACTGCAGGACGACGAAGATATATCATGGTTGAATCTGGCGCAGGCTTTTGTTACCTTGAAATCGATTGAAGCGCTTCCGTCCGCTTCGAGTACGAGTCCCGTACTGTCGAGCGAAATTGAGTTCAGGTTGGATGTAGCCGGAATTACCAGCTTGTTTTGTGTGCAACCGAATAAGGCCACCGTAACGAGGGCCAAAATCGGCATTCCGCCTTTTTTCATAGGATGTCATTCTGTCACGCTGAATTTTACAGGTGTTCCGGAATCACTATCTTTTGCAACCCAAAGTTCGAAATCGCCCGGTTCCACTTTCCTTGTCATGTCTGCTCCGTAAAAGGCGAGGTCGGATACAGGTATTACGAACGAAATTCCGCATGTCCGGCCGGCAGGGACTTCGACTCTCTTGAAAGCTTTCAACTCCTTTATCGGACGGACAGTAGACCCTGCAACATCCCTTACGTAAAGCTGTACCACTTCGCAAGCGTCTGGCCCTTCGACATTCGAAAGTCGTGCATATACCCGGATACTGTCTTTCAGCGCATATTCACTCTTATCCAATTTTATGCCACTTAATTCGAATTCGGCATAAGAAAGTCCGAATCCGAACGGGAACAGGGGTTTTGACCCCGAATCCATGTAAAACGACGTGTTCCCGAGGGCCGTCTGGAAAGCATCGTCGGGGATTTTGTCGAGAAGCACCTCTTTCCCGGTTGCAGGGCGCCCTGTATTCATCCGGTCGTAATACCATGATTCGCCTGTATGTCTGGTTAATGTCACAGGCAATTTCCCGCTCGGCGCGGCTTCTCCGAACAACAGCTTGATTATTGCCTCTCCACCCATTGTGCCCGGATGGAATGAGTATAGCAGGGCGTCGCTGTTTTCGATCTCCTTGCCAATGCAGAGTCCCCTGCCTGCCATTATGGAAGTTATTATTGGTTTCCCGGTCTTATGCAACGCTTCGAGCAGTTTGCCCTGCGCCCCTTTCAGCGAGATTTCGGCCAGGCAGTGGGCTTCTCCCGAAAGTATCGCTTCCTCTCCGAGGAAGGCTATGACCACATCGGCCTGCCCGGCAAGGGCCGCTGCTTTTGCGATTCCGCTTTCGTCGCAGTCCCGGGTGCTCTTTAGGGCTGGATAGAAGACGATATCGATCTTCTTGCCGTATTTTTCCCTGAGGGCGGCGAGAGGGGTGACCACGTGAGACGGATCCCCGTCGAATGCCCATGTGCCGATCTGGTTGCGGGCGTTGTCGGCCATCGGGCCGGTTACGAGTATCCTGCGGATGCGCGAAGCGTCCAGCGGCAGGGCGTTATCCTCGTTTTTCAGCAGTACGGCGGATTCCTCGGCTGCCTTTTCCGCAGCGGCCAGACTCTCTTTCCTGTAAAATGCGGTCCTTATTCTCGAAGTATCGGTATACGGATGGTCGAACAGACCGAGTTCGAACTTGATTCTCAGAATGTCTTTTACGGCTTCGTCTATCGTTTCCTTTTTGACCAGTCCCTCGTCGACAAGTCGCTTCAGGTTGGAAATGAAAGTGAACGACATCATGTCCATCTCACAGCCTGCATTGACGGCTATTCTTGCAGCATCCGCTTCGTCTTTCGCGAAGCCGTGGGCGACCATCTCCCCCGCGGAACTCCAATCGGAAACCACCAGCCCGTCGTAGCCCCATTCCTTCCTGAGGATCTCCTTCAGGAGATATGGATTGCCGGTCGAAGGTATTCCGTCTATGTCGTTGAACGATGTCATGACGGTCATCGCACCGGCCTTTACCGCGTCTTCGTAGGGGACAAGATAGAAATTGCGGAACTGTCTTGGAGAAATGTTGGCCGAGTTGTAGTCGCGGCCTCCTTCTGAAGCCCCGTAACCGGCGAAATGCTTGACACAGGCGGCGAGTGCATCGGGAGCCGACGGATCGTCCGTCTGGAACCCGCGTACCATGGCGGCGGCCATGGAACCCGAAAGCAGGGGATCTTCCCCTCCGCTTTCGGCGATCCTTCCCCATCGGGAATCCCTCGCCAGGTCGCACATGGGTGCGAACGACCATCTTATGCCCGCTGCGGTCGCTTCGCACGCCGCTATCCTGGACGCCTTTTCCATTAATCCGGTATCGAATGTCGAGGCCATTCCGAGCGGAATCGGAAAGATCGTGTGGAACCCGTGTATGACATCCCTGGCTATGAGCAGGGGAATGTGAAGGCGGCTCTCTTCCACGGCTATTTTCTGGTATTGGTTGACCGCATCCGGGTCGGTCAGGTTCATCACGCTTCCGATTTCTCCCGAGCGCAGGCGTTCGGCATAAGCGCTCACGTCGCCTGTGACGGAGACCTGGTTCATCTGGCCTATTTTTTCGTCGAGCGTCATAATGGAAACGAGGCTGTCGACTTTGCGCTCGATCTCCCCGTTTGAGTTTGTAGTACCTTTATGTCCGTTCCCGGAGCATGAACACAATATGGCTGGGAACAATAAGATGCAGATTGTGGCAAGATATGTTTTTCTTTTCATAATTCGAGTCTGTTATTCTTTTTGAAATTCTTATGTAAAAGTATAAACAAAAAAGCCCGTTTTCCCGGGTGGAAGTAAATAAGTGGATGACTATAGGGAATCAAACCAATCAAAATATTGTGAATCAACTGCAAGGCACTGGAACGAAAGCTGAAAAAAGTGGGAATGACGTGGCGTCACGAATTATGTTTTAACCTCATTTACTGGAATTAAGGTGATTTTTATAACCAAAAGGGCGAATCGTATTTATCTTTGATACGGAAAATCCATGTTACCATGAAAACCTTCACTGATCCGCTTTACACTTTGGTCAAAGGCACCGATGCCAGCCTTTACCGGCTCGTACCGTACGAAACGGTCGTATTGAAAGACGAAAAGGACGTGCAGGATATCCTGCGGTACTGCCATCGTAAAGGCACCCATCTGACATTCAAGGGAGGAGGCACTTCCCTGAGCGGACAGACCTCCACCGACGGAATCCTTGCGGAGGTCTCTCCGGATTTCGGCAGGAGGAGGATAAGGATATCCCCTGACGGTTCCGAAGCCACGTTTCCCTGCTCCATAGTCGGAGCGAGAGCCAATTCCATGCTGCATCCCTACTGCAGGAAAATCGGTCCGCAGCCCGCTTCCATTAAGGCTGCGAGGATCGGCGGCATGGTAGCCAACAACGCTTCGGGCTCAAGCTTCGGAATAGCGTACAATTCCTACAATACCGTGCGCAGCATGCGCATCGTCCTTGCGGACGGCTGCATTCTCGACACCGGGTCCCGGGAGAGCGTTGAAGATTTCAGAAAGAGCCACGGGAAACTTTGTTCGCAACTCGTCGCATTGCGCAAGCGCGTTCTCGACGATCCGCAAATGGCTGCCAGGATAAGGCATAAGTACGAAGTGAAGAACACTTGCGGGTACGGGGTCAATTCGCTGGTCGACTTTTCCGATCCGGTGGATATCCTGCAACATCTTATGGTAGGGTCCGAGGGTACTTTCGGATTTATTTCCGATGTGACTTTCACTACCGTCCCCGACCTTACCGAGAAGGCGTGTGCGATGATCTACATGCCGTCACTTCGGGATGCCTGCGAGGCCGTCATGCCTTTGCGTGCCGTTTCATCGGGTTTCATTGCTGATTCGGCGAAGGGCGCGGGGAATGCCGGAGGCATCTGTTCGCTGTCTGCAGCCGAACTCATGGACCGCAACGCACTGCGTGTGATGCAGGATCTGCCCGGCATGCCGGCCGTTCTGAAGACTCTTCCGGATGATGCGGTAGCCCTGCTTGTCGATGTCTCCGCAACCGATAGGGCGACTCTGGAATCCGCCTTCCCGAAAATCAAGGCCGGTCTCGGGGGGATAAGCAAGCTATTCCCTGTGGAATTCACTACCGATCCTTCCGAATATGAGGCGCTATGGTCCGTACGCAATGGCCTTTTCACCTCTTCGGCGGCCTCGCGCCCGAGGGGTACGATAACCATAATAGAGGATATTGCTTTTCGTGGTGAAGTTCTTGGCGACGCCCTTTATGCCATACGCCGGGTTCTCGCCGATCACGGTTACTCTGATGCCGTGATGTGGGGCCACCTGATGGACGGGAATGTGCATTTCACCATTTTTCCGGACATGAACGCCGCTGACAGCGTGCCGACCTACGCTTCTTTCATGGAAGACCTTACTTCATGCACTCTGAAATACGACGGTTCCCTGAAGGCGGAACACGGTACGGGCAGGAACATGGCTACGTTCGTGCGTAAGGAGTGGGGGAACGACATATGGACTCTCATGCGGGACGTCAAGCGCACTCTCGATCCCGAAGGCATTCTCAATCCCGGCGTGGTGATCAATGAGGATCCTGAAGTGTTCATAAAGGATCTCAAGCATATTCCTCTTGTCAATGATTTGATAGATAAATGCATAGAATGCGGTTTCTGCGAGGTTCAGTGTCCTGCCGCAAACCATACCATGACCCCTCGCCAGAGAATCGTGGCTTATCGCGAGCTTGCTTCGCTTTCCGCAAGGGCCGGAACCGGGCATCTTTCGAAGGAGGAACGCAAGCGGTTCCGTAAGATCAAAAAAGCATTCAGGTATGCCGGCGAAGAGACCTGCGCCACCGACGGGCTTTGCGGTACCGCATGCCCGGTCGGCATAAACACGGGCTTGCTGATAAAGGAACTGCGCTGGAAAGAGAATTCTTCCAATGCCAACCGCATCGCAACGAAGATCGCACGCAATATGGACAGGGTCACGTCGTTTGTCCGCGGGGCGTTGAATTTCGCGGACGCGATGGCGCACATCATAAGCTATCCGGTCATGGAAGGTATCTGTCGGTTCCTTTTTCTCGTTTCGAACCACCATTTCCCGCTTTGGACGAGATACGTCCCCAGGGGGGCCCGGAAGCTCGGGTTCGTTTCGGATACCCCGGCAGCCGGCCAGCCTGAAATGGTCTATTTCCCTTCGTGCATAACTCGTTCCCTCGGGGTAACCGGATATGGGACTTCCAGAAAAGAGTTGCAGGAGACGTCCGAGACCATCGCCTTGCTGCATAAGGCCGGATTCGCCATAAGATATCCGGAGGGCGTAGATTCGCTCTGTTGCGGCATGGCGTTTTACAGCAAGGGCTTCCGTGAACAGGCGGCCGAAAAGTCCGCCGAACTCGAAAAAGCCCTGCTCGCCGCGAGCGACGGGGGAAGGCTGCCTATTCTCTTCGACATGAGCCCATGCCTTCTGCATGCGCGCGAAACATTGGATCCGGTACTGAAAATCTACGAACCTGTCGAGTTCATTTATTATTTCATGCTCGATAAGCTGAAGTTCAGGAAAATCCATGCAACGGTCGCATTGCATTCCACATGTTCCACGACGAAGATAGGGGCGACCGGCAAGTTGCGTGAGATAGGATCGCTGTGTGCCGATAAGGTCGTAATGCCGGAGGATGTGACATGTTGTGCGTGGGCCGGCGACCGCGGTTTCTTTTTCCCTGAAAACAATGTTTCCGCATTGAGGAACGTACGTCCCGTCAGGGATCCTGCTTCGGGCAGGATGGTTCGCAACCCGTCACTTTGTGGGGCCACCTCAGGTTACAGCAACAGCCGCACCTGCGAGATAGGCCTGTCGCGTTTTACGGGAATCCCTTACAGATCCATAGTTTATCTTGTGAATTCCTGCACCGGAAGCATCCGGTCCGGAGACGATTGAGCTATTCGAGAAAATTTCTTGGCATAGCCATGCGTACCATACGGTAACGCCCGTCTGGAGAAATCTCTTCTTCGGTTTTCCCCTGAGTCGGTCCAGATTGATCTTCTACGGGAACGATCCTGAAAAGCTTCTGGTTCGTCGACGGGGATTTAAGTCCCCCCAGGCTTTCTATGTAGGGACCTAGCTTTACGAAATCGAGATATTTCAGGTCGAATCCCTTCGGAAGTTCCGCGCATCCCGAATACCAGGCGGTCTTTATCCCCGGCTTATCAAGTTCTTCGTCCTTCGGGTAAGTATCCTTTACGTGGGCAGCAATGCGTGCCACTTCCCCGGGATCGCCGTCCCCTCCCATAAAGCAGACGCATGTTATGTCGCCGAGATAGGGGCCGATCATCCCGTCGATGGCCGAAGCAGTCAGCAGATCCCCGATATCTTCCCTAAGCCAAGGGCTATGGCATCCGGGACATCTGTTCGGACAGTTGGAAATATTGACAGCCAAAGTCACCTCATCCGGAATCTCTTGAAAGACTATGTCGAAGTTGACGTATTTCAGCATTGGGATTTTTCCGTATTGACTTTTTCCTGCATTGCGCTGCTTCCGACGGCCGCCTGGGCGATAGGTGCGGGTCCGCTTCCTGCAGGTGCGTAATAACGGTGGGAAGCCTCTTTCTGGCGTGCGGCTGAGAAGTTGGAAACCCTTTTCATATATCCTATGACACGGGTCAGGTAGTCGACGTTTTCGCTGCCGCATTTCGGGCATTTCTTCATGTAGCGCTTGTCTATGTGGCCGCAATCATTGCAGATGGTATTCGGTATGTTGTAAGTGAAGTAGTTGCAGCCTTCGTGGGCGGCTACCTTGAACAGCTGCCTGTACTGTTCCTTGCTCAGATGTTCCGCAAGGTTCATGTGCAATGCGCTTCCCCCTGTGAGGTGTTCTATGTATTTTCTCCCATGAAGCTTGAATTTGTCGAGCACGTTCAGGGATTCGTCCTCCACGACGTAGAAATAGCTGTTGTAGCAATCCCGTGGGACCTTATATCCGTCTTCCCTGTCCCATTTTGCATGCTTTACCCCCACATTCTCCGCCGGGATCATTTCGCAGTTGAACATAACCTCTTTGGTTCGGTATTTCTTGTTTATACGTTCGATGGTTCCGAGTATTTTCTTGACGTATTCCTGGTACTGCGGGCAATCCCTTATGGGGATCCCGAGGAATTCTGCTCCTTCAACCAAACCGTTTACCCCTATCGTAAGGTATTGGCGTGCGATATTTATATATCCGGCGTCGAAAAGCGGCAGCATACCTTTCGATTGCAGGTTCTTAAGGTTTTCGTTGAATGCCAGCTGCGCCTTGTGGCAAAGATCGGTGATTTCATCTATGTAGCCGACATAGTCCTTACCGTTGCGAACGGCATTCTGGATGCAGCGGTTCAGGTTGATGGTAAGCACGCTTTTGCTTCCGGTGGAAACGCCGCCGGCTCCCAGCGTGTAACTGAATCCGTTGTCTTGGATCTCATTGCGAAGGCGGCAGCAACTCGACAGCGAATCGGCATTGTCGCTCATGTATGTGAAGAACGAATGCCCTTCGGAATACATCTCCGCTGCAAAATCGGCCCACTCCTTGTCCAGTGCGTCGCCGTCCTTCGTAAGCAGCGCCATGGTCTCGACGGGGAAGGTGAGAACCGTCTTCAGGCGTTCGGCGTTGAACCACTTCATGAACCTCTTCTGCAGCCAGCTCAGGGATGGCCAGTCCGGTTTGCTTCCGTCCGGAAAGACGAAATTGCCGAAAAGGCTCTCGAAATAATATCTGTCGTAGTAGGATATGTTCCAGAATACGGCCTGGAAATTGCGCGCCCCTGTCGGTTGGTTTATGCTGTATACGATCTGTTCGAAGCAGTCGGTTATGACCTTGTCCATCGTCCGGTGTTTCAGCGACAGGTCGACGGTCTCGCCGGCATGCTGCCAATAGTCGCGTCCGTATTCCTTTGCGATGAAATAGTTCATGTACATCAGGAATTCGGGAGTGGCGCATGCGCCGCTCAGCATGCTTGAGACGATGAATACCATGTTGACGAAGCCTCCGCAGAAGCTCTTCAGGTTCGTGGGAGCCTTGCTGTTGCCCCCGATGGTGGTGGTGCCGTTCAGTAGCCACGGATACATCGTTATACTGGCGCAATAGTTGGCGAGGTTGGTCTCGTCATTCTTATATATGAAGTGGTTGTTTAGCAGGTAGAGATACCTGTCGGCTACTTCTTTTCCGAACATTTCGCGGATACGGTCGGTCAGAAGCTTCCGGTTCAACCTTATGAATTCCTGTTTGGGCAATTCTCCCATCAGGGTGGCTATGTTCTTGTTCTCCACGTTTGCGTTTGCGTCGAACTTGCTTCCGCTTGCCGGGTTGGCGGCATCGCAATAGTCGAGCATGAAATTCAGCTTGTCCCTTATCTGACGGTCCTCAGCATGCTTCTGGCGGTAAAGCATGAACGATTTGGCTATTGTATAGTAACTTTCGGCCATTAGGGCCATTTCAACCTGATTCTGGATCTCTTCTACGGACATCCCGTTGTGGAAATGCATGCGGGACAGGATCCCCGTCATCATATCGTCGGTGACGAATGAACCGTTGGCAAGAAAAGCCTTGGAAATGGCTTGTTCAATCTTTTCAAGTGAGAAAAATTCGGTTTTGCCATCACGTTTGGTAATGGTGAATTCCTGTGTATCAGATATCATTTCGGTTGAGTTTTAGCGTAAGACTTATTTGGTGGACGTTTAAGTTCGTACAAATATAGTTTTTCCGCTTTTTTTATCCAACTGAATTTATCGACATTTTGTTAACAGACGGGGAATGCCGGTCCGGTCCTCTTTATCCGCCAGAGTGTTATTTGGCGTATTCCAAATCCCCCTTGTGGGAGGCATTTACCCTTATATTCCTGATTGTCCCGTAACGGATCGATTTCTTGAGTTTCAGAATTTGGGAAGTGCTGCCCGTAATCGTTGAATCCGTACAGAAAACGCTGTCAAGGTAGAATTCCGTAGGTGTCGACTTCTTTGCGGTGTCCCTTACCTCAAGCACTATGTTTGGGCTGACGTGGACCGTGACGGGAACCATTTTCTTCCCTTTAGTGCAGATCAGGCTGTCCAGGCCGTTGGTCGCCCGTTCCTTGGAATAGGCGTAAATTAGTCCCTGGTCGTTTTTGACCGTCCTTGTGACTGGAGTAACCTTGGAAAGCTGTTCGCGCAGGCTTTCGGTCGTAATGTCGTAGATGCTTGCGCAGGAAGCCGGGAGTATCAATATTGAAACTACTGCGGCAACTCGGGAGAAATGTCTAGGAAAGTTCATCGGTGCAATTTTAATTATGATATTTAACTATCAAAAAAGGTACCAGCATGTTATCGTTTTACGATAGTTCTATGAGATAAACGGCGGTTTTCGCGTACGTTTGCGGCCATCCTTCCGAGACATGAATCATCTATTGCGAAATCCGTGAACCTCTCGAATATGTAGTCCGCAGCCTGGGAGGTTATATGTGTCATGTCGGCTTCGTAGAAGCGGTAGTCGCGAAGCTCGTCGTTCACTATTTCATAGGCCGGAAAGTAAAATACGTTTGGCCTGTTTTTTAGTATCCTGTCGATTGCAAGCATCAATGTGCTTTTGCTCGATGTATTCCCGTGTGCTCCGTCAGCGAGATGCCTGACAGGACTGACCGTAAGTATCCAATTTTTTTCAGGATGTGCAGACACTGTCTTTTCTATCAATGCGACACATTGCTCCAGCTCGAGAAATTCGCGCCTGAACTGACTTGCCGGCAATTTATGGCAGTTGCTGACAATTATCCCGCGTTCAAGGTGCCTGAATACCCAAGCGGTACCGAAAGTGAGAAATACCCATCCGGCCTTTTCATAGAAATCGGCGGCTTTGGCCAGGCTTTCGTTGGCGTAAGATAAGAACTCCTCTTCATCCGGGCGGTTGAAACTGGAATGGTGGCTGAAGGAGGTGTATCCGTCGCAAGGTGTCTTTACGACATCGCTCCCGGCGAATGTGAGGCGACTGTCCAGACGTTCGGCAGACCGGGCAATGCTTGCCGGATTGTAAATGGTGCCGAACGGATTCCTCAGGACATCGAATCCGGTCTCGGACAGTCTGCGGCCTATTTCATCGGAGAAGCAGGATCCCATGGTCATTATTTTATCATTGAAGGAAATTCTTTCCTTCAATTTATTAAAATCAACTTTGGTTTGCAGAATCATTTTACAAATATAGTATTTACCATGATTTGGTTACGATTTACAATATTTAACTTTTTTTATGAAAATAGTTTAAAAAAGGAATTAAATATATGTTATTCCTATAAATTAAGTAATTTTGTTAATTAATTTAATTTACCATTTGGTACATGAAACGAATATTGATAGTAGGAGCAGGAGGACAGATAGGAACCGAACTGGTTCCTCACCTGCAGAAAATTTACGGTATTGATAATGTTATCGGCGCCGACCTTCGCGATGATCTTGTAGTTAAAATGGCTGAAAGGGGTCCTGCTATAAAGTTGGATGCCTGCAATCTGGTGGAATTCGCCGCTGCCGTGAAAAAATATGATGTCGACACCATATTCAATCTTGTGGCGCTGCTTTCTGCAAAGGGTGAACTCAATCCGCGGCACGCTTGGGATATCAATATAGGTGCGTTGGTCAATTCTCTCGACATAGCGAAGGAGTGCAAGTGCTCTGTTTTCACGCCAAGTTCCATAGGAGCTTTCGGCCCTAATACGCCGCACGACAGCACGCCCCAGGATACCATCATGAGGCCCGATACCATGTATGGGGTTTGTAAGGTTACCGGAGAACTGCTTAGCGACTATTATTTTACCAGGTTCGGGGTTGATGCCAGAAGCGTACGCTTTCCCGGACTGATTTCGTACGCGCAGCTTCCTGGGGGAGGTACTACTGATTATGCTGTAGAAGTATTTTATTCCATCCTTAAGGACGGGCACTACACTTGCCCAATCCCGAAGGACAGTTATATGGATATGATGTATATGCCGGATGCATTGAATGCCGTTTCCATGATTATGGAAGCTGATCCGTCAAAACTCGTTCACAGGAACAGCTTCAACATAGCTTCGATGAGTTTCTGCCCGAAGGAACTTTTCGCAGCCATAAGAAGGCGTGTGCCTTCGGCTATTTTCGATTACAAGGTTGACCCCGTCAAGGCCGCGATCGCCGATTCATGGCCCAACAAGATGGATGATACCTGCGCACGCAAGGAGTGGGGATGGAAACCCAAATGGGATATGGATGCGATGATAGACGACATGCTGAAACATGTTTCCGCCAAACTAGGAATAAAACTGAGCATATAATAAGAATTCAAACTCCGTGGGTACCGTAGCAATCATAGCTGCAGGGGATTTTCCGACTGCAGTAAAGTCGTGCACAATGTTGACTTCCTGTGATGTCGTCATATGCTGCGACGGTGCCGTGGTACCTTATCTAAATTATTGTGGGCATTTTCCCGATTACGTAGTGGGCGACATGGATTCCATTCCCCCTTCCGTCAAGAAGGCGGTATACGGTAACATGGGAACACATGTTGTGGAGATGTCAGATCAGGAGACCAATGACCTCACGAAATCATTCGGTGTGGCTTTGGAACTTGGCCCTGCCGGGATCCATATTTTCGGAGCTACGGGGAAGCGCGAAGACCATACGCTTGCAAACGTTTCACTTCTGCCAGGTTATGTCAGGATTGCTGCTGATAGGGGATGCTCCAAGGTGGACATGGTCTCGGACTTCGGAATTTTCATTGTCTGTTCCGATACTTGTTCCGTCAAATGCAGGGCGAATTGCGAAGTGTCGCTTTTCAGCTTCGATGTCGGACTGCATATACATGCGGAGGGACTCATGTATCCGACAGATGGCGTAATTTTCGATGAACTTTGGAAAGGCAGTCTGAATGTGGCCGTATCCGACCATTTCGAATTGATTTTCAACCATCCGTCTGCCCTGATAGTATATATTGCCGAATAGGATGTTTTTTGTATCTTTAAGATCGATATGAAAAACATTGTCGTCAAAATCTTGCTGTTTACGGAAGCTGTGACGGTTCTCCTGGCCCTGACCGGATGCCGGGACGGACGACGGAACGTAATAAACGGAATGCTGGAGGAACTTGATCACCAATTGAGTATCCGGCAGTCATACGATATCCCGAAGGCAAACCGCATGGTTTCGCTCCACCAGCTCGCTTCGACAAGGGGCATCAGCGACAATCAGCTCTATGCATTGGACAAGACCATGGCTGAAGAATACATTTCCTACAACTTCGATTCCACGCAGGCCTGCATAACGAGATGCATAAACCTGGCCGCCAAAATGCAAGACCGTTACAAGAGCTACGATTCCCGGTTGCAGCTGGCTTACCTTTATGCGACATCCGGACATTATGTCGAGGCGGAAGAGATCCTTGGGTCCGTTGATACAATTATGATGGGCCCCATGTTGATGCGGTATTACCTTAAGACCAGGCAGCGCCTGGCCAGGGAACTTGCGGAATATTCAAGGGATTCCATGACCATAAGGAAAGCCGTCTCTGATCGTGCATATTACAGGAACAGGCTTTATTCCGTATTGGATCCCGATAGTGACAGTTATATTTGCCTCAAAGTGGAGGATTTGCTGGAACATCACAGGCTGGCGGAAGCAGATTCGCTTAACATGTACCTGATCGGGCGCACGGATGCGAAGACCCATGATTACGCAATATATACTTACAACCAGGCTTTTATCGAACTCGACAAAGGGGATTCTAATGCTGAGCTGATATGGCTCATAAGGTCTGCGAATGCGGATATAGAGAACTCTATCAAGGACTATGGCTCGCTTACGGTTCTGGCTTCCCTTTTGTTCGACAGACAGGATCTCGACCATGCGTTCAAATATATTAACATCTGTATGAACGATGCCTTGTTTTACAATGCGAAGCTTCGCCCGTGGCAGATAGCGTTCATGCTTCCGAAAATAGAGCAGGCATATCAGGACAGACAGGAAAAGCAGCGGCAGCAGATACTGAAGTACACCATCGTATTGGGCATCCTTTTGCTGCTAATGGCGGTGCTGGCGATCGTAGTGGTAAATCGCACACATAAGCTTGCCAGGACCGAAAGGCAGTTGAAGGAGATGAACAAGAAAGTGGTGAACAGCAATACGGAACTTGCCGGGCTGAACGAGCGCCTTAGCGAGATGAACAGGCAGGTGACTGATGCCAATACCATAAAGGAGGAATACATAGCCTTGTTCATCAATCTGTTGAGTGACGATATCGAAAAGATGAAATCCTATAGGAATGAAGTCCGGAAAAAAATAATGGCTGGTAATATCAGCAGCCTGAAGGAGGATCTGAGCCGTTCTGGTGCCATGGATGCCGAGATTTCCGATTTCTATCACACATTCGACACGGCCTTCCTTTCTCTTTATCCAGATTTCGTGGTAAAGTTCAACGAACTTCTTAAAGACGAAGGGAAGATCATCCTTAAAAAGGGGGAATTGCTTAATACCGAATTGCGTATTTTCGCCCTGATCCGTCTAGGCATCACTGATTCGAGCAAAATCGCCGTCCTCTTGCGTTACAGTGTCAACACTATTTACAACTACAGGGCTAAGGTCAAGAACTGCGCCATCGATTCCCGTGAAGATTTCGAGGAAGCGGTCAAACGTATAGAATCTTTCAAATGATTATTCAAAACGGGAATTTTCGGCAGTCCTGAATCCGGCCAGGAACGATGGGGTCTTGAGGCGTCTTTTCCCTGATACCTGAAGCTCGTCTATTCTCAACCAGTTGCCATCCCCACAGCGTACGTATAGATACTTGTGGCCGTCGGTCGCAATGGTCCCGGCACTGCCGTCCATGTTTCCGATGCCTTCAATGCCGGGTTTCTTATCTTCATATGCGAGGTAAACCTTGACCTCTTCCCGATGCGGTTCGCTGCCTTCCATTGAAGTTACGAGTGTCGCATGTGCTGCTGGATAAGGGGAGAGCCCGCGTACCTGCAACTCGAGTTCCTTGGCGGAGCGCCTGAATTCCATCCTGCAGCTTTCCGCGTTGAGCTTCGGAGCTGGCCGCAGAGCAGAAATACAGGTTTGAGGCATAGGCATTGCCTTGTGTCTCAAGATGTCTTCTGCGGTTTGGACGACGAGCTCGCAACCCAGTGCCATGAGTTTGTCATGCAGAGAGCCTGCAGTGTCGCTCTTCTCGATCATGCATTCGCGCTGCATGAGAATATTTCCGGTATCGATATTCTTGTCTATCATGAATGTAGTAACTCCCGTAAGACGTTCCCCGTCCATTATGGCCCAGTTTATTGGGGCTGCTCCCCTGAACTGCGGAAGCAGCGAGGCATGGAGGTTGAAGGTGCCGAGGCGTGGAATTTTCCAGACAGCTTCGGGCAGCATCCTGAACGCTACGACTACGAACAGTTCGGCCTTATAACTTTCGAGTTTGCCTATGAATTCCGGGTCTTTAAGGGAAACAGGCTGCAGTACCTCGATCTTATGGGCTACGGCATACTTCTTAACTGCGCTTTCGTTTACCTTGCGGCCTCTGCCGGAAGGCTTGTCAGGTGTAGTTACGACCGCGCATATGTTGTATCCTTTCTTTCGCAGCGCTTCGAGAGAACCTACGGCGAATTCGGGGGTACCCATGAATACGATTTTGATCTTGCGCCGTTTTATATGTGCGAAGAATTCCTTTATCGATTTGCCGATTGCCCCGAAAAATACCGCGGGATTGAATATGGAGGAATCCTTGGTGGACTCGATTGTCAGGAATACACCTATGGGAAGGAGCACCATCGACGATATGAACGCCCCTACGAATGGGGACATTGCCCCCTGCCTGGAAAGTTTCTTGCCTGAAATGTCCACTACCCAATAAAGGACGAAAAATAGGAGGGATATTATGACTGGGGTCCCGAGCCCCCCCTTCCTTATTATGGCTCCCAACGGGGCTCCGATGAAAAAGAATATCAGACATGCTATCGCAACGGCGAATTTGCGGAATCTCTCCGTATCTATTCTCCTCAGAGGATCTGTCAACTGGTATTGCGAGCGCTCGATTTCCATGGACATCTGTTTCGGGTTGGAACCTATGACTTTCAACGCCCTTTCTATTGCACGATTTTCCGCTTCGCTGTCTTTCCATTTCATTTTCAGGGAATCGGCGTTCATGTTCCCTATTATGTGTTTGTTCCTGGCGGTGTCCATCTGATAGGCATATGCCAGTCCTATGCTGAAAGGTACCCTGCTGCCCTTTTCCGAGTAAGTGACATCATAGATCTGTCCGAGCGAATCCCTTTCATGGGAGAGTTGCTTCAGGTTCTGTGACATTACCTCATTCTTGTAGCGGTCGTCGTCGGTCCGTTTGAAAGCATAATCCTTTAGAGGGACCATTATGGTTTGCTCCGTGAAAGCTACTTTCTTGAGGTCGAGCACGGTGTCGCGGTAATACATCTTGTTGTTCTCTTGATAGGAGGTGCCGCTGTACATCTTGAGCACCAGAAAATCCTTGTCCGGGGTAAAATTCATCCTGGCCGAGTCGGCTTCGGTGAAATTGGTGTTTCCGTTATGTGCCGTGTGGTCGTATACCATTACGTCGAACATCATGTCGTCTTCGTTTCGGGATCGGATCTTTATTGTATAACCTTCTATGCCGTCATAGAATATGCCTGTAGGGATTTTGATCTCATCTTTCGTCTGCATTATGTCCTGTTGCAACGTATAGATCTTGTTGTATGCGACCGGAAGCAGATTGTTCGAAACGAAAAATGCGCCGATGGAAATTATGACCGCAACTACAATCAGCGGTGACAGGATTCTCGGAAGGGATACGCCGGCCGCCTTCAGGGAGAGCAGTTCGTTGCTTTCCCCCATGCCTCCCAGGGTCATTATGGAAGCTAGCAAAGTTGCCAATGGCAATGCAAGGGGAATAAGCGTACACGCTCCCCATCCCATGAATTCGAGAATTACTTCGAAGGAAAGTCCTTTACCGACAAGGTCGTCTATGTAGAGCCATAGGAACTGCAGGACAAGTACGAACATCACAATGATGAAAATCATTATGAAAGGCCCTATGAATGAGGCCAATGTGTACCTGTCGATTCTCTTCATCAAATATCCTGAAGCAGCGACTTAAGCAGTTCCAGGGCTTTTCCCAGTCCTTCAATTTTCTTGCCACCTGCAGTAGCGAGGAATTTTTGTCCTCCTCCTCCTCCTTCGATCAGTTTGGCCGCCTTGCGTATGTCGTTCGATGCGTTATGTCCTTTTGATGTCAAATCGTCGGTGTACATTACTGTAAGACAGGCTTTCCGGTCCGGAGTGGCGAAGGCGCCGAAGAAAGCGGAATTGGTCAGGTTCTTGCGCATGGAAAAAGCTATTTCCTTCATCATATGTGCATTGCATTGATCGGTGGAAATATATACGTCGATGCCGTTGATGTTTTCCTTGTGGGCCATGATCTTCGTCTTCATCTGTTCCTCCTGTACCTTTGCTGCCTCTTCGAGTTCACGGCGGGCGGCTGCGTTTTCATCGATAAGCTTTTGCGCTGCGGCCACGGTGTCCTGTGCGTTGTTGAACAACGCCTTTACGCCTTTGTATTCATTTTCCATCTTGTCTATCAGATCTTCCGCATGCGAGCCTGAGACGGCTTCGATGCGTCTCACGCCCGCGGCGATCGCCGATTCCGAAACTATCTTGAAGTAACCTATGTTTCCCGTGGCACTCGTATGGGTTCCACCGCAGAATTCTATGGAATCGCCGAATTTTATTACCCTTACCCTGTCTCCGTATTTTTCTCCGAACAGGGCGACCGCACCCATCTTCCGCCCCTCTTCGATCGGGACATCCCTTAATTCTTCCTTGGGAATATTCTTGCGGATCAGTCCGTTTACCATCCTTTCGACTTTCCTGAGATCTTCTTCCCCGACTTTTTCGAAATGGGAGAAGTCGAAACGGAACGAATCTGGGCCTACGAACGAGCCTTTCTGTTCTATGTGGCTGCCAAGTATGCTTCGCAACGAAAAGTCCAGCAGGTGAGTGCATGAATGATTGTTCGCGATGTCCTGCCTGCGTACGGCATCGACCTCGGCCATGAATTCCGCAGATGGATCCGAAGGTAATTTCCGTGTGATATGTATAGGAAGGTCGTTTTCTTTTATCGTGTTGACGATTTGAATCTTCTCGTTGCCGTAAGTTATGTGTCCGGTGTCGCCTACCTGCCCCCCGCTTTCCGCATAAAAAGGTGTGCGGTCGAATACGAGCTGGTATGTCAAACTGCATCTTGTTTTTACGGTACGGTATTTTGTAATGTGAATTTTCTCCGACAGGGTGTCGTATCCGTCGAAAACGGTCTTCGAAGAGGGAATGATTTCCATCCAGTCCCCTTCTTCCTTTGCGGCCGCATGGCGGGCACGTTCCTTCTGATTCTGAAGCTCCCTGTTGAATCCCCCCAAATCTATTTCGTAACCGTGCTCACGTGCCATAAGTTCGCTGAGATCTATCGGGAATCCGAAGGTGTCGTAAAGTGTGAATGCATCTTCCCCCGAAATCAGCTTGCACTTCCTGTCCTTCTCCATTATCTGGTCCATCAGGCCTATTCCCTTGTCGAGGGTGCGGAGAAAAGCTTCCTCTTCGTTCCTGGTTACTTCTACGACTAGTTTCTCCTGGGCTTTTATTTCTGGGAAGACGTCACCCATTTCACGGACAAGCTCCGGCACCAGAAGGCACAGGAAAGGCTCCCTGAAACCAAGGAACGTATATCCGTAGCGCACCGCACGGCGAAGTATCCTTCTTATCACATAGCCGGCCTTTACGTTCGAGGGGAGCTGCCCGTCCGCTATCGCGAAGGTTATTGCGCGTATGTGGTCTGCTATGACCCTCATCGCCACCGATTCGTCCTCATTGTCGCCGTAGCGCTTTCCGCACATTTCGGAAACGGTGCTTATCATGGGTTTGAAGACGTCGGTGTCGTAATTGCTCTTGCACCCTTCAAGGACCATACACAGCCTTTCGAATCCCATCCCGGTATCGATATGCTTGTTCGGCAGCGGTTCAAGATGGCCGTCGGCCATCCTGTCGTATTGCATGAAGACCAGATTCCATATCTCCATTACGAGGGGATTGTCCTTGTTGACAAGGGATGCCCCCGGAACGGCGTTGCGTTCAACTTCGTCGCGCAGGTCTATATGTATTTCGCTGCATGGGCCGCATGGGCCGGTTTCACCCATTTCCCAAAAATTGTCGTGGCGGTTACCGTAAATTATATGGCCGGCCGGCAAATGTTTCAACCATTCATTCCTCGCCTCTTCGTCGGGTCCTATGCCGTCGGATTCGCAACCTTCGAATACAGTAGCGTAAAGCCTCGTCCCGTCTATTTTGTATATCTCTGTCAGAAGTTCCCATGCCCATCCGATGGCCTCTTGCTTGAAATAGTCTCCGAAGCTCCAGTTGCCGAGCATCTCGAACATTGTATGGTGGTACGTGTCGTGTCCCACGACCTCGAGATCGTTGTGCTTGCCGCTGACACGCAGGCATTTTTGGGTGTCTGTGGCTCGTGTGTACCTGGGCTGTCTGTTTCCGAGGAAAATGTCCTTGAACTGGTTCATTCCCGCATTGGTGAACATCAGGGTCGGATCGTTTTTAACTACTATCGGGGAAGATGGAACTATTACATGTCCCTTGGACTTGAAAAAGTCCAAAAAGGTCTGTCTTATTTCTTTTGAAGTCATATTTTGCCTGGCATAATTTTGGCTACAAAAGTAGCTGTTTTTTACAAAATTAATTATATTTGCGTGATTTAAAGTCGCTATTTCGTTTAATGCTCGGCAACAAGACATATTTTTTCAATAAGGAGACCTGCTCTTTTGAAGTAGAGACTGTCGGAAAGAGAAAGAAGATTCTCACCCGTGTGGGGATATCCCTTTTCGTTATGGTTCTGTTATGTTGTTACTATTTTCTGTTCTCGAACGTCCTTCACCTCAAGACTCCGAAGATGGCCGTTCTTCTCGACAGAAACGAGGAACTTCTTTCCAAGGTTGAATATCTGAACCAGAGGATGGACAAGGACAACGATGCGTTGCTCAAGTTGCAGATGAGGGATAATGTCGTTTACAGACCGATTTTCGGTATGGAAGAGATTTCCCAGGGGGTAAGGGATGCGGGGTTCGGCGGTACTGACAGGTATTCGGATCTCGATCAGCTTTATAATGCCGGTTTTCTGAAATCTTCTGTCATGCGTCTGGACATATTGACCAAGAAAGCTTATGTCCAATCGCGTTCGTTCGATGACATACAGGTCCTTTCGAAAAGGGCTGGGGACATGGCGAGCTGCATACCGAACATTTTCCCGGTTTCCACTTCGGCATTCAACAGGATCTCCAGTTCATTTGGATATCGTTCGGATCCATTTACCCATGCAATCAGGATGCATACGGGAGTGGATATCTCCGGTCCGAAGAATGAACCAATATATGTCACGGGGGACGGAAAGGTGGTCGAAGTCGGATTCAACTTCTTCGGTTACGGCAATTTCGTGGTCGTAGACCACGGATTCGGTTACAAGACCCTTTATGGCCATCTCAGCACACCCGAAGTCGCCGAAGGACAAATGCTTCACAGAGGCGACGAGATAGGTGAGATGGGCAATACCGGACGTTCCACGGGGACGCATCTGCATTATGAAGTGCGTTACAAGGACCGCCCGATCAATCCTACCAATTTTTTTGACAGGGATGTTTCTCCGAAAGATTACGCGAAACTTGTAAGGTCAGGGACGCGGTAGGAGGAGGGTGATGTCGAAGAGGAAGCGTTACATTTACAATAAGGACGAGTTGAAGTTCGAAGAGTACAGGGTATCGCCGAAAAAGGTGGTTTCAACTGTTCTTAAGGTTTTTCTTTACTGTTCCGGAGCGGCGCTCGCCTTGTATCTTTTACTTACGTTCGTTCTTGATACTCCATCGGAAAAAAAGCTCAGGAGGGAAAACAAATATATTGGCAGAACATATGATGAGATGGTTGAAAGAGCTGATATGTTGCACAATACGGTACAGAGCCTCGAATACAGGGACAAGGGGATATATGAACAGATATTCAATTCCGAGCCACCCGATTTCATGCAGCGGGATACGGTCGTGAACTATGCGTGTCTCGATTCACTTTACGAGAGCAGGATCGTGCACGAAACTTTTTTGAAATGCGGCATGCTTTCTATCCAGGCCGCGCATAACCGGACTACGATAGGGAATATCAGTTTACGTATGGCATATTTGGGGGATAGTGTACGCAGGATTCCTTCCATATTGCCGATCAGGCGGTTTTCAATCGCGTCCACCGGTGCCTCGGTAGGCAAGAAGGTGAATCCTTTCCTGAAGACGGTAACCGATCACGAGGGAATAGATCTGCTTGCTCCGATAGGTACGGATGTCCTTGCAACGGCAACCGGAGTAGTGATTGCGGTATCCAATTCGAAATCCGGGTTCGGCAAGGCGGTGACCATTTCCCACGGTAACGGATTGTCTACGTTCTATTGCCATCTGAATGACATACTTGTCAGAAGGGGACAGAAAATAACGCAGGGTGACGTGATAGGAAGAGTGGGGAACAGCGGTACCTCTTTCGCCCCCCATCTGCATTATGCCGTTTTCCGTGACGGCGTAGTACAGGACCCTGTGAATTATTTTTTCGCCGACCTTGACGGGAAGGGTTACAGGGAGATGCTTTTGATTGCTACGAATACCGGACAGTCCCTTGACTGATCCGAATATATATTTATGATATGCCTGTAAAGGAATACAATGATGTTAAGATCTATTACCGGATATCCGAAGTCGCCGGACTTTTGGGCGAGAGCGAATCGCTTGTCCGCTATTGGTCCAACGAGTTCCCCCAATATGTGAGGCCCGATCGGAACAAGCGGGGCGTGCGTCTTTTCACGCCAAAAGATGTAGAGAACCTGAAGAGGATACATTATTTGGTAAAGGAGAGGGGGATGACGCTTTCCGGGGCAGCCAAGCGAATGAAGGATAACCGGGAGGGGACCGACCGGAGCGTCGAAATAATCGGTCGCCTCAAGGAGGTAAGGGCACTTCTGGAAGAGGTGCAAAAAAACATATGAGTAATGAAAGCTGGGGAAATAGCTGACATATTGGAGGAATTCGCACCTGTCGGTAGCGCGGAGGAGTGGGATAATCCCGGCTTCTGTGTGGGTTCGCCTCTGCAGGAGGTGAAGGGTGTTACCGTCGCTTTCGACTGTACAGCCGATGTGGTGGACGATGCCGTAAAAAACGGCTGTGACATGGTGGTTACCCATCATCCGTTGATTTTCCGTGGAATCAAGAAGATTTATCCCGAGGATCCGGTTGGAAACACGATCGGGATGGCGATCAGGAACGGGGTTGCGGTTTATGCCGCCCATACGAATGCCGATAAGGCCGAAGGTGGCGTCAATACACTGATGGCCGGACGGATGGGATTGAAGGATATGTCCTCGTTGGATGAATCGGGAATAGGGCTTGTAGGAACGCTCCCGTCCGAGATGGATTGCGGCGGTTTCATCGATATGCTTATGAAAGCGTTCAGCCTGCAGCATATACGCTATTCCGATCCCGTGAATTGCATGATAAGGCGTGTCGCATTGTGCTCCGGAAGCGGTGGTTCCCTTATAGGAAGTGCGCTTGCCAGCGGTGCCCAGGCCTATGTGACGGGCGACGTATCGTATCACGAGTTCTTTTGTCCTGACAACTTTCTCATTGCGGACATCGGACATTTCGAGAGCGAGATTGGCATCGTTGATAAGATTATCGAAATTCTTAAAGAAAATTTACATAACTTTGTCATTCGCAAATCTGATAGAATAAATAATCCAATACATTACAGATAAATTAATTATGGCTACAAAGAAGAATGCAAAAACGGCTGCTCAGCACATAGACAAAAGAGAGACGTTTGTTTCCATACAGCAGAGCATATCCGATAACGATATGAGTATGGAGGATAAGCTCCGTACGCTTTATGAGATACAGAAAACGGATTCGAAGATCGACCAGATCGACCTTCTCCGTGGAGAGTTGCCGGAGGAGGTGAAGGACATCGAGGATGAGATAGAAGGTCTCAATACGAGGATAAGCCATCTGAAGGAGGATATCCAGACTCAGGATAAGGTCGTCGACTCTTATAAAAAAGCGATCGAGGAGAGCAAGGCTAAAAGTGCCAAATATGAGGAACAGCAAAAGAACGTCCAGAACAACAGGGAATTCGAATCCCTGAATAAGGAACTGGAATTCCAGGATCTTGAACGCCAGTCCCTGGATAAGAAAATACACGAATCTACGGCCATAATTGCCGACTGGAAAGCCTCGCTCGACGATACCAAGACCAATCTGGCCGGCAGAAAGACAGATCTTATTAACAAGAATAAAGAACTTGCTACCATTACCGAAGAGACTTCCAAGGAAAAGGCCGCACTTCAGAAGCATGTGGACGAATTATCCGCACAGCTGGACGAAAGGATGATTTCCGCTTACCATAGGGTCCGCGACAATGCCAAAAACAGGTTGGCCGTCGTTACCGTAAAGCGTGAGGCTTGTGGCGGATGCTTTAATAAGATACCTCCACAGAAAAGGATAGAGATAGAACAAAGTAAGAAAATAATAGTTTGCGATTATTGCGGACGCATACTTGTAAGTTCTTCTTTCGAGAAGGACGAGCCTGCCGACGAAAAGAATGCCAAGTAAGTCTGCCGGTTATCAAAAGAAGGGTCGGAAGATTCCGGGAATCGATGCTATTGGCGTTGAGATAGGGCGAAAACCACCTCAGGCCATCGATATCGAGGAAGCTGTGCTCGGTGCTCTCATGCTTGAGCAGAACGTCGTTCCCGAAGTCATGGAAGTTCTCAATGCGGACTGTTTCTACAAGGAGGCTAACCGTAAGATATTTACTGCTATAAAGAACCTTTCAGATGCACATAACCCGATAGACATATATACAGTCGCAGACGAACTCTCCCGCACCGGTGAGCTGGATGAGGTAGGCGGTGCTTTTTACCTGAGTCAACTCACTGATCGCATAGGTGCGGCAGCCCACATAGAATACCATTCCAAGATACTGCTCCAGAAATACATCCAGCGCGAACTGATCCAGATCTCCTATGAAGTACAGAAGGATGCTTTCGACGATACGATCCCGGTAGACGAACTCCTGGATTCGGCCCAGCAGAAAATATTTACCCTGACCGAAAAAAACATGAGGAACGATACGGTCAGGATCAACGACCTGGTCAACGTTACCCTGGACGAGATCGAGAAGGCGCAGAAGAACAATGACGGGCTTTCCGGTATCCCTTCCGGTTTCCCGAGTCTGGATGCCCGTACGCTTGGATGGCAGAAATCGGACCTGATAATAATTGCGGCCCGTCCTTCAATGGGGAAGACGGCTTTCGTGCTTAACATGGCGCGTAACATGGCTGTCGACCATAACATACCTGTAGCATTTTTCTCGCTTGAAATGTCGGCCATTTCTCTTGTCAAAAGGTTGATGGTTAGTGAAACAGGACTTTCTTCAGATAAAATCAGGGGAGGAAGGAAACTCTCTGACGAAGACTGGGGCATACTGAACAGGAAGATAACTGCCATATCGAATTCGCCACTGTGGATAGACGATACGCCTTCGCTTTCCATATACGAATTCCGTTCCAAGGCCAGGCGTCTTGTGCGAAATTCGGGGGTGAAGATCATAATACTGGATTATTTGCAGCTTATGACTGGTCCGCCCGAACTGAAGGGCCTCCGTGAACAGGAAGTCGCTGCCATATCCCGTTCCCTCAAGGCGATAGCCAAGGAGTTGAGCGTGCCTATCATAGCGATAGCCCAACTTTCCCGCAGGGTAGAAACCCGTGGAGGTTCCATGAGGCCGCAGCTGAGCGACCTGCGTGAATCCGGTGCCATCGAACAGGATGCCGACCTCGTCCTGTTCATACACAGGCCTTCGTATTACGGGCTCGAGGATGCCAACAAGGAGGATGCCCAGATAATAATAGCAAAGCACCGTAACGGTTCCGTAGGCGACATTAACATGCAGTTCGTGGAATCAGAGGTCAAGTTCATCGATAACGGAAGCGGAGATTCCGGGGATAATTATACCATGACGGGATCCAGTATGAACGACGGGGTTCCCTTCGATGACGGGTTCCCAGGGGGCACGGGTTTTGATACTTAGCAGAAAAAAACATCCTTATTATGAAGATCGAACATATATTTCCTGCCATAGCTTTTTTTCTCCTCATGTATTCGGTCCCTCCTGTTAAATGCCAGGAAATGCCTTTCCAAGGCGGGGAGAATATTTCCATGGTAGTCCATTACAAATGGGGAGTCATCAATGCCGATATCGCCAAACTGGATTATTCGGTAAGTGACGTCTCGATTAACGGCGAAAAGTGTTATCACGTCTATTTGTCGGGGACGACATACAAGTTCTGGGACAACTTCTTCAAGGTAAGGGATGTATATGAGACGAAAGTCTCCGTTGCGGATTGTACCCCACGCTATTTCCACCGTGATGTACAGGAGGGCAGCTATACGGCAAGCAATGTTTTTGATTTCGATCCTTCTACGATGAAAGTTAATATCAGGGTGGAAAAGGGCAAGGATTACGTTCTGGATTCCACGCTGTTCACCGGAGGCCAGATATATGACATAGTCTCCGCAATATTGAGGATCAGGTGCGTCGATTTCAGCTCCATAGTGGCCGGCAAGCCGGTCGTTTTGACTATAGCCATGGACCGGAATATGGTGGACGCACGTTTCAGGTTCGTATGTAGGGAAAAGAGAAAGATAGACGGACTCGGGACATTCAATACGGTGAAATTGGCGGCTTCCGTCAGGTCGAGAAAGGACCATTACAAGGAAGAGGCTGCTTCTTCACAGTTCGACGTATTGAACAACGCGAGTGATGTTTTCTCTGGTGATGATGATATAGTTATTTGGTTTTCAGATGATTCCAATAGACTTCCCCTCTGTTTCGAAACCCCTGTCTCGGTCGGTTCCGTACGCGGCAGAATAAAAACGGTTTCGAATCAGAAATATCCTATCGACTCTAAAATTGGCGATTGAAATATGTCTTACCAGAACAGCATTGAACATAATGGGGTCGTTACCGCTGTTGACGGCGACAACCTGACGGTTGAAATAGAGCGACAGAGTGCCTGCGGCAGTTGCAGCGCAAAGGCGATATGCGGACTATCAGGCAATGATGTGAAATTATTCGATGTAAAGCGTCCTGCCGGGCGTAAGGTGGAGGTTGGGGACAAGGTAGTGGTTGTAATGAAATCTTCCATGGGACTCGGTGCCGTTCTCATTTCTTATGTCTTTCCTTTAATCATCTTATTGGGATTATTGCTATATTTGCTTAAAATCGGAGTTGCGGAACCACTTGCGGCTCTCTCTTCGGTAGTAGCCATAGCCATTTATTATGTGATTGTTTACCTGTTTCGGGGCAAGCTCAAATACAGGTTTAAATTTTCATTGAAGGAATAAATTGTGAAATAGATGAATACCGTGTTGATTACGATTGCCAGCCTGACCTTGATGGGGTTCATTCTGGCAGTTGTTCTTTATTTTGTCGCGCAAAAGTTCAAGGTGGAAGAGGATCCGCGCATAGACGACGTGGAAGCCCTTATGCCAGGAGCCAATTGCGGTGGGTGCGGCCATGCTGGTTGCCGTTCGTTTGCCGAAAGTGTCGTCAAGGCACCTTCCATAGGAAATGAATTCTGTCCCGTAGGAGGGAATGCCGTTATGAAAAAGGTCGCCGCCTATCTGGGGCAGACGGTAGAAGAGAAAAAACCGGAAGTGGCAGTTGTACGATGCAACGGGAGTTTCGACAACCGTGAGAGGGCCAATTACTATGACGGCTATTCTTCATGCAAGGTGATGTTGTCGCTCTACACGGGAGATACAGGTTGTAATTTCGGCTGTGCGGGTCTTGGTGACTGTGTGGATGCTTGCAAGTTCGATGCTATCCATATGAACAGTATCACAGGGCTTCCGGAAGTAGACGACGAAAAATGCACTGGTTGCGGTTCATGCGTTAAGGCTTGTCCCCAGAATTTAATAGAACTCAGGAGCAAGGGAATAAAGGATCGCAGAGTGGTAGTCCTTTGCCGTAACACCGATAAGGGAGCTGTTACCCGCCAGGTGTGCAGGGCGGGTTGCATAGGTTGCGGCAGATGTGTAAAGGTCTGTCCTTTCGAGGCGATTACCCTTGAAAATAATCTAGCTTATATTGATCCTGAAAAATGCAGGCTTTGCCGCAAATGCGTGGAGGTTTGCCCGACGGGAGCGATTCATGCCTTCAATTTCCCTCCTCGGGTACCTGTGGAGGTAACGATGGCGGATGCATTGCCGCTTAAGAACGATTAGTGCGAAAGATATGGAAAAGACATTCAGACTGGGCGGAATCCATCCGCAGGATAACAAACTCACATCGGAAGCTCCAGTGGAAATTTTCCCGATTCTTCCCAAGGTATATATTTCGATGGCACAGTCCCTCGGGGCTCCCGCTACACCTGTCGTAACCAAGGGGGAAAAGGTAAAGGTAGGCCAGGTCATAGGGAAGCCTTCGGCATTTATCTCCGGATTTGTACACGCATCCGTTTCAGGGACGGTAACCGACGTGGTGCCCATGGCAGATCTGGCGGGAAGGAAAGTTATGCACGTTGTGATAGATGTCGAAGGTGACGAATGGTTGCCGGAGATAGATCGTTCCAAGACTGTCATACGCGCCATCAAGGCTTCGAGGGAGGAGATAATCGAAAAGATAAAGAACGCAGGAGTCGTCGGACTCGGGGGAGCCGGGTTCCCTACCTGGATAAAGCTTTCCCCTCCACCGGGTAAAAAAGCGGAGTTCTTGATTATCAATGGTTCCGAATGTGAGCCTTACGTTACGGCCGACGACCGTTCAATGCGCGAGCAGCCGGAGGAGATTTTCATAGGGGGCGAGATTATGCTCAAGGCTCTCGGAATTGCAAAGGGATTCGTTGGGATCGAAGACAATAAGAAGGCTGCGATTGCCAAAATGAAGGAAAGTGCTAAACACTATCCCCATTTTGAGGTCGTGGTGTTGAAACGTAAATATCCGGAAGGCGGTGAAAAACAGATAATCAATGCAATAACCGGGCGAAGGGTCCCATCGCTCGGGTTGCCTATAGATACTGGTTGCGTTGTCCAGAATGTAGGGACGGCTCTTGCAGTATATGATGCCGTGCAGAAAAACAAACCGTTGGTAGAGAGTGTAATCACGGTTACAGGGAAATGCATAGCGCAGCAGAGGAATTTCGTAATGCGCGTAGGGACGTCGTTCGCACAAATCCTGGATGCCATAGGTGGATTGCCTGTCGAGGCGGCCAAGTTCATAAGCGGTGGTCCGATGATGGGCAAGGCCGTGGCCAATGTCAATGCATCCGTTTTGAAAGGGACTTCCGCTTTCCTGCTTCTGACGGAGAAGGAGACAAAAAGGGAACCGGAGAGCGCATGCATACGCTGCAGCAAATGCGTCCAGGTATGCCCGATGGGGCTTGAGCCTTATCTTCTGTACAAACTTTCCAAAAACGGAAGAGGTATTGCTGAACTCGAAAGAAATGATATCCAGGATTGCATAGAATGCGGTTGTTGCCTCTACAGTTGTCCTGCACATATTCCTCTACTTGATGTGATAAGGATAGGCAAATCTACCGCATTGAAAGATATAAAGTCCAGAGCAGCAAAAAAATAGACACTTATGAAAAAATTCATAGTTTCGCCCGCACCGCACATACATTCCAAACAGAGTACACGTTCTCTTATGGTGGATGTCATAATCGCTCTTGTTCCGACGCTAGCGGTCTCGATTTATGCTTTCGGCTTCTCGGCCATACAGTTGGTCCTCGTCGGAGTCGTTACTTGTGTCCTTACGGAATACCTGATCGAGAAGTTCATAATGCATTCCAAGGTCACCATAGACGACTGCTCTGCAATCGTGACCGGTCTGCTTCTGGCATTGAACATGCCTCCTAGTGCACCTTGGTGGCTGGTAATGATAGGTTCGATAATGGCCATAGGAGTAGGCAAGATGACATTCGGAGGAATAGGACAGAATATCTTCAATCCCGCTATATTCGGTCGCGTGTTTCTGCTCGTTTCGTTCCCTGTACTCATGACTGACTGGTCGATTCCCCAGGCATGGCTTGCCGCCGGCAAGGTTGATGCGGTTACCGGTCCGACTCCGCTTTCAATAGTAAGAGAAGGTCTTGCTGCGGGACAGACGGTACCACAGATATTTGCTGCCAATAATTTCGATTCGCTGAGCCGCCTGTTCATAAATATCGGCGGTTCCGTAGGCGAGATCTCGGCCGTGGCGCTGTTGATAGGCATGGTTTATCTGCTTGTACGCAGGGTTATCACGCTTACGATCCCGTTGTCGGTGATTCTGACGGTATTCTGCATGACCGGCATTTTCTGGCTGATAGATCCTTTGCATTATACCAATCCTGTTTTCAATGTCTTTACCGGAGGTGTTCTTATCGGGGCGATATTCATGGCTACTGATTACGTCACGTCGCCCATGACATTCCGGGGACAGGTCATATATGGTATAGGCATAGGAGTGATCACCGTACTTATAAGGCTGTTCGGGAGCTATCCTGAAGGTATTTCATTCGCCATACTGATAATGAACGCCGTCGTTCCGCTTCTGAACAAATACATTAAACCGGCGCGTTACGCCAAGGGGGTATAAATGGCTGTAAAATCTACATTTGGAAATATGGTTCTTTCCCTGACCGTTGTTTGTCTGGTCTGTTCGACCATTCTAGGTTTCGTTTACAAGTCGACCGCCGAACCTATCAGGAAGGCTGAAATTGCAAAGACAAATGCTTCGATAGGGGAGGTAGTTCCTGCATTCGACAATACGCCTTCCGAGGAGGACACCGTAGTTACAGTCGGTGGAAATAGTTATTCGGTCTTCATCGCCAAGAATGGGGGCGACATCGTCGGATATGCGATAAAGAGTCATTCTACCGGTTTTGGCGGAGTGATAAATCTGATGGTGGGAGTTACCCCGGACCGGATGATATACAATACCTCCGTGATTTCAATGTCGGAAACTCCCGGCCTTGGGGCGAGGATAGTCCCTTACGGCAAGTTCAATGCCCAGTTCAAGGGGTGGGATCCCGACAAGAAGGTCTTGAAGGTCAAGAAGGACGGAGGGGACGTGGATGCCATAACCGCAGCCACGATAACATCCCGGGCCTTTACCGCCGCGATCAATAATGCACTGGCCGTATTCGACCGTATTAAGAATGTTAAAACCGATATGAGCAATGGACAGGTTCAACAATAAATTAGGAATAGTTCGTCGGGGAATGATCAACAACAACCCGACTTTCATGTTGATTTTAGGGATGTGCCCTACGCTTGGCACGACCACTTCAGCAATAAACGGCCTGTGTATGGGATTGGCTACTATGTTCGTCCTAATCCTTTCCAATACCATAATTTCAGCCGTTGCCAAGTTCATTCCGGATAAGGTCCGCATACCGTGCTACATAGTGATAATTGCATCCCTTGTGAGTGTACTACAGCTTCTAATGCAGGTTTATGTCCCGGCCCTTTACAAGACTCTCGGTATTTACATTCCGCTGATCGTGGTAAACTGTATAATTCTCGGAAGGGCGGAAGCTTATGCAAAATCGCACAGTGTCGGGGATTCCGCTCTGGACGGACTTGGAGTCGGACTGGGATTCACATTGGCTTTGACCGTTCTCGGAATGGTCCGCGAACTTCTCGGTAATCTTTCGTTTTTCGGCTTGAAACTGGCCCATGCGGACGGCATGCTGGCATTCGTACTTGCACCTGGTGCCTTTCTCGTCCTGGCTTACCTCATAGTGATATTTCGCAAGCTGACCGCCAAAATCATAAACAAGTAGAGATATGGAATACGTTATAATATTAATATCGGCGATATTCGTCAACAATATAGTACTTTCCCAGTTCCTCGGCATCTGTCCGTTCCTCGGTGTCTCCAACAGGGTGAACACGGCCTTGGGGATGACCGGTGCGGTAACGTTCGTAATGGCGCTTTCCACTCTGGTGACATATCTGTTGCAATATTACGTCCTCGTTCCGCTGCACATGGAGTTCATGCAGACAGTAGTGTTTATTCTCGTCATCGCAGCCCTTGTACAGATGATAGAGATAATAATAAAGAAGATATCCCCGTCCCTCTATCAGGCTCTCGGAATTTATCTTCCCCTGATAACCACCAACTGCTGTGTCCTCGGCGTTGCCATTCTGGTAGTCACGAAGGAATTCACGTTCGGCGGGACGGCCCACTTTCTCAATCTCGGCGAATCGGTAGTCTATGCAGTTGCAAGCGCACTAGGTTTCGGATTGGCGCTCACCATTTTCGCAGGTATACGCGAACAGCTTGAGCTGTCCGATGTACCTAAGGCTTTCCGTGGTGTTCCGATAGCGCTAGTGACTGCAGGTATCCTTTCGCTTGCGTTCATAGGTTTTTCAGGACTTGTAAAATAATTGAGGAATGGAAAAGAACGATTTGAATGAGGTACATAAAATGCTTTGCAGCAATAAGGTCGAAGAGGCTTACGAGACTCTTCACGAATTGCTTGAAAAGGAGCCGGACAATGCCCAGGCCTGGTACCTTCTGGGTGGTCTGTTTCGTCGGTACCAGATGTGGGGAGATGCGATAAATGCATATAACAAGGCTAAGATGATTGATCCGGGAGGACCTGCAGATGCTGCCATAGCCTCTATCTACGATATAATAGGATTTGTCAACACTGATTTGATGAATCCGTGAATCCGCTCCGGACAAGGTTCAAGTCAGCCTGTTTACTGATTTTGCGACGGACGTTTTTGCACGGGAGTATTCCTTCAGCTTTGCCAGAAGCAAATTCCGGCGTTCGGTATCGCCGTTCTTTTGGGCTTCCCCCAATTCCGCCGTCAGCTGACGGCAAATAAATTCCAGTACTTTGAATTTATACAGGTTCAGGGATTTTGGGACCATTTCTCCCAAAGTATCCTCCTCCGGTACGATTGAAGTGCGGAACTGCTTTATGGTCAACGGTTGTGCATCATTCAACATCCCAACCACCATGTCTATGACTTCCTTGTCGCGGTTGTTGGTGAAGTGGCGGAGCACGGCGTTTTCGACGGCATCGCGATGCTCGTCATCTGTATAAGATACATCCCCGAAAGTGGCGTAGAATTCGTCGTAGATGTTTTTATAAAGGGGATTCGTAAAAGATTCGTCATCTTTTTCCAATTCGGAGCGCATGTATTGTGCAACAGTTATTGCAGGAGTCTGAGGAGCTCCGTATACCATGTTTTCCGGGAATATCAGCCTGTAAGGTCCGAACTTGATAAGATAGTATACGAGTTCCTTTTCGTTGGGGGCGAGGAAGATGTTCGTGATCCCTTTTTTACCCTCCACCGAAGTTGCCTGTTCCATAATTTCGGGTTCGTAACTTCTTTGAGGATATGGGTTACGTTGCGCCTCGTTTCTCTTGCGGCGTTCTCGCAGTTCGTTTATGCGGTTGAATATAACATCGGTCTTGACATCGAATTTGTCAGCTACCACGTTTACGTATACGGTCCTAGTCACCGCGTCGGGAATCATCGACAAAGATTCTATCACGTCGTTTATAAGCCCTGCTTTTTTGATCGGGTCTTGCTGCGCATCCTTCATCAACAACTCGCTTTTGAAGACTATGAAATCGTTTTCATGGCGTTCCATGTATGTCAGGATTTCGTCATGTGTGTGTGCTTTGGCATAGGAATCCGGATCGTCCTCGGGGGGCAGCGTTACTACCTTGACATTCATGCCTTCGCCCAGAATCATATCTACGCCTCTCAAGGAGGCGTGTTGTCCTGCGGCGTCTCCGTCGTACATGACGGTTATGTTATTCGTGAAACGCTTAATCATGAGGACCTGTTCCTGGGTAAGGGAAGTGCCGCTCGACGCCACCAAATTGCAAATCCCGGCTTGGTGCATCGATATGACGTCGGCATAACCTTCCACGAGGTAACATTTATCCCTTTTGGATATTTCACCCTTCGCCTGGGTTATTCCGTAAAGCGTGTGTTTCTTGTCATATATCAACGATTCGGGGGAATTCACATATTTCGGTTTCTCGTCCTTTATCAGGGTCCTTGCCCCGAATCCGATGACGCGCCCTCCTATCGCCGATATCGGGAATATGACCCTGTTGTAGAACCTGTCCGTCAGTTCACCGTCGTCGCGGCGTATGCACATTCCTGCATCAACCAAAAGGTCGGGATTGTAACCCTTGGATTTAGCCCAGCTCAAAAAATTGTTCCTTCCTTTCGGTGCGAACCCCAAACCGAACTTCCTGATCGTCTCGTCGGTGAACTTGCGCTCGCGAAAATAGGAGAGCCCGATGGCTTTACCTTCCTCGGTGTTCCATAGAATGTCTTGGAAATATTTCTGGGCGGCTTCGGTTATAAGTATCAGGCTTTCGTATTTAAGACGTCCCGTCGCTTCTTCTGGAGTCTCTTCCTTCTCTTCTATTTCTATGTTGTATTTTCTGGCCAGGTAACGGAGAGCTTCTGGATAGGTCATGTGTTCATGTTCCATGACGAATGTTACCGCAGTACCGGCCTTACCGCATGCGAAGCACTTGAAAATGCCTTTCGACGGCGAAACGGACATGGAAGGATTCCTGTCCTCGTGAAAGGGACAAAGACCTATATAGTTGGCTCCCCGACGCTTCAGAGTCACGAAATCACCTATGACCTCCTCTATTTTTACCGCATCCAGGATGCGGTCCACAGTCTGTTTGTCTATCATTACTTCGTAAGGTACTTGAGAAGTTCCCTCTCCTCGGAGTTGTAGAGAATCTTGTCGACCCAAGCCTGGTCCCTGCAGACGTAAAGTATCCCGTATGCCACAATTGCCAGGAACAGTATGCAACCAAGTATTATGAAAATTATTCCGACTGTGTTGGGACCTTTCCGTTCTACGGATTCGTTCTTTAGTTTCCCCTGCATTTCCTCCTCTGCCTCTTCCGGTCCTTCGCTTTCATCTTTTATTTGCTCCTTATCTTCCGGTTTGCCATCCGTTTCCGGTACCGCTTCCGTTTCGTTATCTTCCTCCGTTTCCGGACCATGGTCCGATTCGGTGACTATGACCTTAATGGGTTCGAGAATCTTGTCCATAAGGTTGGATTTTTTACCGGAAGGCGTTTCTTCTTCCTGGTGCAGTACCTTCATGTTGACCGGAGTAAGCCCTTTCCCGTCCGGAAATATGTCGAGATCCGCTTCTGCGATAAAGAAATACTCGTTGCGGGCAGTGGCCCGCATTTTTCCCAGTCCAGGAAGGATCATGGTTTTGGTACGGTCTAATTCTTCACAGAATTTGCTTGCCATGTCCTCCAGTTCCTTTCCGGCTGCTTCGCGGCTTATACCTGTCTCGTCCGCATATGCGTCGGCGAGCAAAGTATCGTCGCTTTGTTCATTTGATCTGTAATATAAACGTTTATATGGCGGATTTATTACTGTGCCATGGTCGGATATGGATGCCGGCATGATCTGCGTGAGAAAACAGCCGCGTCCAGCAAAAGAGATGCGTTCGTGGTCGCAGGAGAGCTTCTTGATCAGAGCCGAAATTTGCGTGATTTCCATTATCCAGGTGTGAAATATAGCCGTTAGCTTTACAAAGGTAGTATTTTTTGGGTAAATGTTGAGGATTGGAGTAACTTTGGAATTGCTTTTGGAGGTATCATATGAAACATGGAATTTCGATATTTTTCTTGGTCGGTTCGCTTTTAATTTTTCAATGCCATGCGGTTTCATGTGCCCAGGACCGGATTGTCCTGAACACGGATTGCATTAGGAACGGAGATCTGATTTTCCAGGCCGGTGCGCCTGCAGGGAAGAAAAAATCCACCGAAGGCAAGGGAGGCGGAATAGACATTACCAAAGCTGTTGCCGAGTCTACGACAGGCAAGGGAGATATCGGTTACACGCATGTTGGCATCATATGTCTCGAGAACGGAATTCCTTATGTTATCGAAGCCGCCACTTCAGGAGTCAGGGAGACTCTTCTTTCGGATTTCATAGGGGATTCGGCCGTAAGGGACGGAGAGCCGCTTGTGGCATTGGCCAGGGTCAAGGATACCACCGCGATTTCCGTGGAGGATGCCGTGGAACGGGCGAAAAAATTGATAGGAAAGGGATACGATTATTATTACAGGCCGGGTAACGGACTTTACTATTGCAGCGAACTGGTTTACGACTGCTATCTAATGCATGACGGAACCCATCTTTTCGAGACCGTTTCAATGTCCTTCAAGGACAGGTCAGGCAGGATTTCCCCGCTTTGGAAAAAACATTTCGGCAAACTAGGTGTTGCGGTGCCTGAAGGTGTGACCGGTACGAATCCGGAAGAACTTTCAAAATCACGCAGGCTTTTTTTCCTTTATGTTCCAAGGCTCTGAAGAAAAGTGGAGATTTTTTTTGCCACATGATCTAAAAAACCTATATTTGTGCCCGCTTCAAAAGCGAGCGATCGGCCTCAATAGCTCAATTGGTTAGAGCACATGACTGTTAATCATGGGGTTCAAGGTTCAAGTCCCTGTTGAGGCGCATTTTAAGGACGGCTTTCAAGGCCGTCCTTTTATGTTCTCATATCCCCTGTGGTAAAGGTTTGATTACTGTTTGCCCCAGGTGAGCTTCATCTGTAGGCATATTGAAGACAAGCCGGAAAAGATTTCCCCTTTCGCTTAACGTAACCGTGATTTTCCCGGCAGTTTCCAAGGGGGAAGATACGCTCACTTCGGCCCCATTTATTATTATCAATGCTGGTTCGTCGACCTTCAGCAAATGGGAACCGAAACGTAAAGACCCCGCTTTGTTGAATACTGCGCAGATTTCATCGTTGTATTTTACCGCCTGGCAACAGGAGTCGTTACTGAGCACCCTGACCCGGCCTGATCTTGCGAGGTTCCCGGCTTCCTTGGTAGTTCCGTAAGGCAGGATGGCGTAGGCATAACTGCCGTCCTTTCTCGAAATGTCGTGGGAGACGTAACATTTGAAAATACGGCCTTCTTCCCATTTGTTCTTGTAGCAAGGGTCTATCGGATCCCACTTGCCGCGTTGTATGGACGTAGAGAGATGCAGACTCGATTTCTCCAGCAAAACATATATGCGGTCGTCATGACGGATCCAACTGACGTTCCCTTTTGGGAAAACCGTATCTACGGCTGTCGTTTGACTGAAAAGCATGCTTTTCCCGGAATCCAATCCTACAGTGACATCTCCATCCAGATGTGTTTGGTCAAGCGTAGTGAATATCGATTTGCATTCCGGGTCGTCCGTACGTATACCGCATCCGAGGGCGACCACCATATCCTTGAAAAAGAAATCGGCCTTCAGGGCATGCAGGCTGTCTCGGTTCAACTCCATTACCGTACACATGGTATTGTCGTCGCAGACGCCTCCGACCCATTTGGAATGGTTGGCCTTTTCGGGAATCAGATCGCTGCTTTTGATCGGTTTCCCGTCGTCGTAAGCGGTGACGCCCGGAATCCTTCTCCAATCCCATTCGGCAAAGATATTTTCATATTCGCCTCCGTGCTGCATGAAAAGCAACGCTCCGTCCGCTGAAAAATTCGACAGGGTATTTTCCCTATTGGTCATTTCGAATCCGATGGTCCTCTCGGAATGCATCCTGACCGAAGCATACCATTTGCGGGCTCGGAAAATTCCGCAGTCTGAACGCCAGAAATAACGGGCTCCGCAAAGGCTGTTCCCGAACTTTTGGGGTTCCAGATTCTCTTTTGAAATATTTTCGAAGGATTTGTATCCGGGGCGTTTCAAGGCGGCCATGTTCTGTGCGGTAACGGCAAGTGCATATGCCTTGCCGCGTCCTGCACGGATAAAGACCTGCCTTCCGCAGAAACTTGGATCCATGATGCCATGCCATACGCACCAGCATAGGCCTTCGGAAATGAATCGTGCCGCTATATCGTATTGTTCGTCTGTGAACATGTAAGGAGTCCCTTTTAGTACGCGGAACCAAAATGCAAGGTCTTCCACATAGGCCAGTCCGTAGTTCCCGAACTGCATTTGAGGGCCATGCTGATGGAATGACCAGTCGGCCTGGATCCCTTCCTTGTCGGTGACGTAGATCTCTTCAGCTATGGCATCGCGAGCCTTTATCACAAGGGCTTCGTCGTCGATCAGCAATCCCTTCATCAGGTTGTTGCCGGCCAGCCACACCTTATTTTGTCCGGTCCGTCCGAATTTGGACCGTTCCAGTACCTTAAGGCCTCCCGATATCTCGTCTTCGGACAATTCGTCCCTGATCATCAACAGGATTGCCGTCATTTTTTTTGGAACCCCGATATCGTTATGCCACCAGTTCGGGCAAACCGGCATTGTCCTTAACCAGTAGGCGATTCCGGAATGCAATGCTTCGTGCAGCCTAGGATTGCGATACCATTTCGATCCGGGGTCTGAATAGAGTTTTGCCAAAGCATAAAGCCTGGTAAGATGTAATGTCGGCTGCCATCTGCCGCGCGTCTTGTCTGCGTAGTCTATGTCGCTCCATTCGCCGTTTGCGTCGAGCATTCCCAACAACCGTTCCACCTCCTCGTCAGGCAAATGGACCGACATGTAAAGTTGAAGCATAAGTACGTCGTTACCCCTGCCGGAATCGGAACAGGAGATGAAGCCATCCTTAGCAGAGCTGTCGGGGGCGTAATCGATGGCCGATACGCGCACGAAGGCGGCTCTGACTTCATCCAGGGGGGAAGCGATTGCGGGTATAAGCGCAGCCATGGCGAAAACAAGCGATGCAAGCATTTTTTTCATTACAATACGAAATAAAAAAACGATAGCGGGACAATAGGTCGCATATAGTCGTCCCGCTATCGAAGTCCAGATTTTAGTTGTTATTTATCATTCTCATCCTTCATGCAGCGTACCGCGAAGCTTTGGGAACGCACGGCATCGTCGCCAGTCCCCCATCCGCTTGAGAAGTAACATCCTTCAAGGACGCTTGCACGGTTAGAATTGATGGAAGTGCAATTTGCCCAGTAAAGATAAGCATGCCTGTTGTTGGAAGTCGTACGGTTCCCCCAACTGCTGTTGGATCCCCAATGTCCTCCAGCATATATCCAATAATCGTATTTGTCGTCTCCGAGAGGATACTTTACGACCGAAGCGATACTCGGAAATTCGATCTTGTCGGTTTCGGTTATGTCGGTATGGTCGATTTCGTTTCTCTCCCCTTTGGTCTTTACCTGTGCAAGGACTTCGCCGCTCGCGACGCGATAGCCCTTCGGACATGGATCGTAAATGGTCTTTTCACCGCTGACTTCCGGATCATACCAGCTGTCGGTCTTGTTGACCGCACCCCACATGTCCAGGCGATGTTCTCCCATTTTCCAGTCGCCGTTTGAAGTATAATCCAATCCCGTAGGAGTCGATGCGAATATGATCGAAGGATTTGAGATAACAGTTTCAAGATCGGTATCTTCCGTTACGTACCTTTGGGAATAATGTGTCTGGTTGCTGTTCGACCACATGAAAGGTACCGGACGTCCCCATTGGAAATAGGCTGCGAAAGAGCCTTTATTCTCTATGCCTTCCTTGGTTGCGCTGTATTTCGCCCCGAGATTGCGGTCGAGAAGGCTGAATCCGGTTCCGGGATATTCTATGTCGCTGGGAACGTCGTCGGAGAAATATGCCTGGATCATAAATGTCCAGATAACTTTGTAATCTGCATCATATATGGAGACTACTCCATACGCGCTGCTGCCGCAGTTCTGCGATTCGGGAGCTACCTTTACGGTGATTTTATAATCGTCGCTTACCGGAGTGGTAGGAACGGATTCGTACTTGTTGCCGTTGCCGAGAAGTACCAGGCCGTTGTTGCCTACGTCCCCGGTGGATATCATGCCGTAATATTTCGGTTCCTCTACCTTTGAGAAATCGCCGCGGGCCTTCACATCGAACGTAAGTTCAGTCCATTCTCCTTCATTAGGTGAACGCTGGACAAGGTAGGTGTTTTGTGCACCGTAGCACCAGCCGTCTACCAGTGCGCGCGGTTCATCAGGTTCATACCATGCGAAGGAATTGCTTGACGAGCTTACATTGCTCAGGGTTATGGTGGTCATGCTGCCTGCCGGCAGGTTGCCCTTTTCCGTAAGTTGCATAGGGATGCTGACGGACGAATTGTTGCTGTCCTCGAAAGTCACTACTGCGTAAAGGTTGCTGTTTGTCAAATCGCAAGGCAATACGGTGAGATAAAGTTCCCCCGGATCATCGCCCAAAACGGAAAATACGTCGTTGTCCGCCGTAACCTTGGCGGATGGATTCGTCTTTCCTTCTACCGGAGTGACGGCGTATGTGAACGGGTCGAAGGTGAATTCGCCGGATAGTTTGGCATTGCCGTCCTTGTCGAAGAGCTCTACAGACTTGAGGGCATATGTGGAAAATTCGTTGGACGAAACTACGAACCTGATGTAAGCCATCGCATGGGTGAGGGTAAAATCTATTTTCTTGGTATCCGCCGATACCGTCGTGATTCCGTATGAAAAGCCGTTTTTCCCGATTTGCTTGTCGTTGACGGCATCCTGGGTTTGGTATTCGTCTATCTGGGAATGGATCAGGATGTCATCCACATTGATGTCCGTACCGTCGACATAAGGATAATATATTAGGAATTGGTCTGAACCGGTCTCAGGGATTTGTAGACCGAGTTGTCCTGTGGTATCGTCTGCCGCCACCTCTTCAGGCAGGAAAACTCCTTCGGCTTGTCCGGAAGAGGCATTGAATAAGGTCGCTTTTTGGTTGATGTTGGCTGTTGTTCCTGAAAGAGTAAAAATGCCTATCGCATCCCCGCGTGTCCATGTGAGGTTATAAACCCCGTTATCGGCTTCACCGAAAACGGTTTTGGTATCCGGCTGGGAGAATTTACCTTCAAGGGTTACATGGCCCTTGTTATTAAGGGTTGAAACGATGTCGTTACCTTCGTTTACACATCCGGAAGCCAGAATAGCGACAGCCGAGATGACACATATTATTTTTTTCATAATGTTCTGTCTTTATTGATTCGTAATGATGCTACCATTGGTTTTCGGTTACGGAACCGGCCCCGTCATTATCCCCTATTGCGTTATCCGGTGCAAGGGTAGTGAAAGTAGCATATTTTACACAGGTAACCTTGAAGTCCGCATCGAAGCAGACGACCCCTACTACGTATTCGGCATAAGGTTCCAATCCGGTCGCCGTAGCTGAGTATGGAACAGAAATAGCGGTGCCCTTATCGGTCAAATAGGCACTTAGGCTGGATTCGTCCTCGACATTTACGTCTGCCGAATCCAGGGATTCCATCGATACTGCATCTACCATGCGGATCAATTGTGGAATGGCACCTTCCTGGGTTATGCTCAGGGTGGCTGAAGAAGCGGTGACATCAGTCACGTCGATTGTAATGCTGGTCTCTGTCTCCTTCTGCTTTTCAACGCAGGATGTCACGACCGCTGCGATGAGAAGGATGGGCAGGAGCTTTAGAAATATCTTTCCATTCATGATAATAAGATTAAGAAATTATTGTTGGTTAATTGATAGTTTTGTCGTAAGAGTGACTTCGGTTCCCGCCGGGATGGTCACGGTGTATCCGGCGACGGTTTTTCCGCTGTTGCTGGCATTCCATGTATTGGAGCCTTTGGCAGCCCATGAAGTATAGGTAGTGGCGAGTGATGGATCTGATGATGTTGCCGTGAGGTACATCGTCTTGCCGGAGGAGGTAAGCTTTATGTCGCCGTCCTCCACCGTGACGGTGGTTCCGGTCATCATGCGCCACTGCACGTTGGCATCCTTATCCTTAAGGGCTGTCAAACGGTCGATGACGAACAGGTCGGTTTCGTCGACTAGCTTTACGGTGCGTTCGGCCGAAGCCAGCTGGTCGCTCAGGACGGGCGTCATGTCCAGTGTCGCGCCCAGTTCCCCATCTTCGTCTATCACTTTCTCTATGGTTGCCTTTCCGTCGACGCGATGGTCCGCATCATTGACGGTAAGTGTGCTGTGGGCGCGGTTATTGAGTCGGTAGACCTGCCAGCGCATCGAATTTTGCTCCAGATTCCATAGGTTGCCTCCTTCATCGGACAGAGCGTTTTCGAGGGCTGCATACGATTGCATGCCGAGGTCTTCGGACCAGCGCACTCCGTAGGCATCGTAAACGAAGGAGCCGGCATCCATGTGCCCGTGGCCCGAAGATGCCTTGCCTCCCTTGATGCCGAGGTATTTGTCCGTATCGCTGAAAGTCCAGTCGGTATGTACTAGGACGACCGGAGTCTCCCCGTTTCCGGACCAGATGTGGGATTTCGGCGGATTTGAGGTTATGTCGTCGAGGTTGTCGATGTTCATGGCGATGCACGGGATCATTGGCAGCAGCCTCACTTCTTCCGCATCGGTATACTCATCGTCATTATAAAGTCGCAATTCATTAAACAACAGGGACGGATCGTTTTCCTGTGCCGCGAACCACCACATCGCATACTTGGCGTACTCGCCTACGCTGCAATCGGAGTAGGGGAAGCACTTGCCCGTGGTACCTGCCATGAAGAGGATATATTCGCCGGTTTTTTTGAACCCTTCCGTATCGGCGAGGCCGTTTGTCGAGCCGAATATTTTCTGGAGCATGGTGAGCATTATCACTTCGTAAGTTGTGCC
>JALCST010000019.1 GCA_022653675.1 Bacteroidales bacterium
GGGGCTCAAAACGGGGCTTCGAATATAAAGGGAACCGTTTGTGGGGTTGTGACCGAGAACGACGATGGGGCACCTGTCGAATATGCGGTGGTGATTTTATATCCTGCGGAAGTTTATACTACTACCGACAGCGACGGGAAGTACAGATTCAACGACGTGGATCCTGGCGAACACAAGATCTCCGTCCAGTATGTGGGAATGGAGAGCGTAGACAGTACTTTTACGCTGCAGAGCGGTTCCGTGTGCAAGATCGATGTCAAAATGGTGGTATCCAGCTTCCATCTTGAAAAAGTTGTCGTGACGGCCGTGCAGAACAAAGCCGGAGAATCCACATCTTCCACTATCTCCAGACAGGCGATGGATCATATGCAGACTTCTTCGTTGAAGGACGTAATGGCCCTGCTGCCAGGTGCCGTAATCCAGAATCCTGATTTGTCGAAGGCGAGCAACCTTACGTTGCGTTCCGTGGCCGAAGTGGCGGGATCTGCCGCAAACGATATGAACAGTCTCGGCACGGCAGTCTATATCGACGGCGCTCCTATTTCAAACAACGCCAATATGCAGATCATTTCGACGGGGATCAACGGTACGACCGAAAACAAATCTGGAGCATCCCCAGGAACTGGAATCGATGTCCGCAACATCTCAACTGACAATGTGGAAAGCATTGAGGTCATAAGGGGCATACCTTCCGCAGAATACGGTGACCTCACCTCCGGGGCGGTAATAGTCAAGTCGAAAGCGGGAATTGAACCTCTCATTATCCGGTTCAAGACGAATCCCCAACTTTATCAGGCTTCCGCGTCCAAGGGATTTTCGCTTGGCGAGAAATGGGGGAACCTTAATGTTAGCGGTGATTATGCCTACAATAACGCCCTTGCCACAGCTTCCTATCAGAATTATCAGCGGTTTAATGCTAAACTCCTTTGGTCGATCCGTCTGTCCAATAATTTTTCCACAAATACCTCGATGGATTTCACTTATGGTAAGGATACATATAACAGGAACCAGGATGAAGACAATTTTAGTTATATGAGAGGTGCGACAAGCGTCGGGGTGAGGTTTAACAATAACGGGAATTGGGTGATAGACAGAGGATGGCTTAAATCTGTCAATTATGCCATTTCGGGCAGTTATACGGATAAGAATTCTTTTTTGGAGGAACAGCTTTCGAGTGCCACCGCCATATACAGTACCAGCATGGTAGACGGGGCCGTCATTTCCAATCGCAAGGGACAGCATGTTTATGATGCTTCAGGCAATGAAATAACGAATTTTACAGGTACTGACGCGGTTAATTCCTTTGCAACGGTTACGCCTTACACTTATTTTTGCAGGTATGACATTTATGGCAAGGAGATAAACGGTTATGCAAAGCTTGTAGCCAATTTTTTCAAGCAATGGGGTGACAATCTGAATGACAGGATCAAAATCGGGGCCGATTTCAAGACCGACGGGAACATGGGGAAAGGTCTAGTCTTCAAAGAAGGGTATCCTCCCATGAAGTCTACGAACAGCGGAGAGTCGGGATATCGCTCCCGACCGTATTATGACATTCCGTTTGTAAACCAGATCGGATTGTTCGCTGAAGACGAACTGAATTTGAAAATAGCCGGTCGCAATTTGATAATCAATGCAGGAGGACGTTTCGACTGGGTTAACGGAAAGACAGTTGTCGTTCCCCGTTTGAACGCTTCGTTCGAACTCTTCCCGGGTGTGCTTACGCTTCGCGGCGGATATGGCGTTACGGCAAAGGCTCCGACCGAGCTGTACCTTTACCCACAGGACGTGTATTTCGATCAGATCAATTACAACGGACTTGAGTCTTCGCTTCCTGAGGCTGAACAGTTGCTGGTATCCACGACCAAAATCTACAGCACCAGAAATGCCGATTTGAAGATTGCCACCAACAGAAAGTATGAGCTGGGGTTTGATTTGAAAATTGCCGGCAAGTACCGTCTGTCCGTAACAGGCTATGATGAAGAAATGAAGAACGGTTACGATCTTGGAAGCGATGTCTCCTCCTTTGCCCATAATGAATATGTGAAGTATGAAGTTGACCACACAAATGCCGGAACGATTCCTACGTTGAAGGTGCAGACTGTATACAATTACCTTTTCCACTACTATAAGCCTCTCAATTCTTCATATTCGCGCAACCGCGGCCTTGAGTATGAGATCGATCTTGGAAGGTTTGACGACATAAATACCTCAGTATATGTAAATGGGGCTTTTATGAGGTCCACCTTGTCGAGTTCAATGCCTTCATATTCATATAATGCCAACCTGAATACAATAGAAGCGGACGTTGCCGTATATCCTGCATATTACCACACCTACAATTACGACCAGGCCGTGACGACCTTCCGCTTCACTACGAATATCCCTGAAATAGGATTCGTCATCACACTCACTCCCCAGGTCCTGTGGTATACTGCAAATTGGCTGCAAGAGGTGTCAAAAGATGCTTCGGGGAATTATGTGGATGAGAAATATTCCTGGTACATCGACCATAAGGACGGTCAGCTCAAAGACGCTACCGATGAATATATCAACGATTCGGCAAATTCATACATGCTTCCGCAGCTTTGGAGCAGACGTTTCGAGAAGGATTGGACCAATCCGACCGTCGTTCTCAATTTCAACCTGACAAAGGAGATAGGGGATTTGCTGACCGCCTCTTTCTTTGTAAACAACATGTTCAACAGCAGACCACTCCAGGAATCGAAGGTATCCACCGGAGTTTATACCGAAATGAACGATCCCATCTTTTTCGGTATGGAGGTGAAAATGAGCATCAGATAATAGAATCATATTCATAACAACAGTTTAGATAATTACCATCATGAAAAAATCAGCCTTGATTGCAGTCGCATTGATTGCAGCATTCGCATTGACTTCCTGCGAAAAAACGAAGAAGGTCACCCTAATTTCCGCTGTAGCACAGCTGAACGTATCTTCAATAACGGACATCAGCGTCCCTTCGTCGTTCGACGTAGTCTTTACGAATTACGACACTAAGGTAGCTGTCACAGCTACGTCGATCGACAATGAAGCTTCGGTCTCCAACCTTACCCCGGGGATTTATACCGTAACCGCGACGGCCATCTCTTCCAAAGACGGTTCCGCCTATAACTTCAGCGGAAGCGCGACGAACGTCAGCATAACTGAAGAAGGACAAGTCATTCCTGTCGATGTTGCTGTAGTGAAAAGCAGTGCGCTTATCTTCAAGGAACTGTATTGGACAGGTGACGTCACTCCCGCTGATCCGACTACCGGCAAGACTTCCAATTATTTCCGCGACCAGTATTATGAAATATACAATAACAGCCAGGCTACGGTCTATGCCGACAGCCTTTGTATCTGTACCCTTGTCCCGATGCAATCGACCGCCAATTCATATTCCTGGCAGATAGACAATCCGGAAAACTATGTCTTCACCCAACTCATCTGGCAGTTGCCGGGGAACGGCACCGATTATCCTGTAAAGCCTGGAGAATCCATCATAATTGCCCAGTGGGGAGTGGACCATACTGCCGAGGGGAGGAATCCTAATTCAAATCTGGATCTCTCGGGCGCGGATTTCGAAGCATATGTCGGAACCAATGCGACGCTAGTCGATGGTGCCGCGCTGAATATGAACAGGGTCGTTCTTATAGGATATTCTGCACCACAGTGGCTTGCTACTGTCTTCGGTCCTGCGTATGTCCTGTTTTATCCTTCAGAACCGCTTGAAAATGACAATTTCATCCAGGATGCGAACTCATCCTCCAAATCTCGTGAGATACCTGTGAAAGATGTCCTTGATGCCGTCGAATTCGTCAAGAACGAGGCTTCAGTCTCTCTTAAGAGAGTTCCTACGGTCCTTGATGCAGGCGCTCTCTGGGCTGATTCTTATTCTGGGACTTCGTTCTATCGCAAGACAAAGGAGACCCTTGCCAGCGGGCAGGTAATCTATCAGGATACCAATAATTCCACGAATGACTTTGAAACAGGAGCCCCTGTCGTCCGCCGCAACGGGGCAGGCGTTCCTTCTTGGAATACCTGGATCAAGCAATAATCTTCCGGGATGAAAAGATTCGGGACTATAATGGCTGTAATGTGCCTGTGTTCCTCCATAGGAACCCGGGCACAGGATGCAGCATCCATCGGTCCGTTCGGCAAGACAGTCCTCGAAACCAATTTGGAGAAGAACCTCTGGTTTTCTTCGAACAGCCCTTCCCTGATGGCGGTAAGACCGGTGCCCTCATACGGAGACGTATCATTCGATTATGATATGGAGAATGGAAGATACAAGCTGCAACAGCAGGGAGATTTGGTTAAAGACATATCTTTCAATGCATCCGGAGCGGCTATGATTGGAAAATTCGCTCTCTGGGGGGAATTTCATTTCAACAATATTTTCACGGATTCCACTCGGTTCAATACCAATCTTTACGATCCTATTGAAAGCACGATGCCATTTTACATAGCCGATCCCAACGTCAGCTTCTGGAGCGCCCAGTCTTATGAAATGCAAGCCAAGATTGCATCGCCGTTTTATATGGACAGGTTTTCTTTTGGAGTCGGACTTGAGTATGTTACGCAGACTGCAGGGAAACAAATAGATCCCAGAGGAAATCCGTTTAATTATTATGCTGCCGTCACCCCTTCCCTTACATTCAAGTTTGACGACAGGAATTTCATCAGCATCAACGGTTACTATAGGAACAGTTACCAGCGTTCGGCCTCTTCGGACAGGAATATTTACAAGAACCAGAAAGTATATGTCCTCAAGGGCCTCGGGAATTTTTCTTTAAATTATGTAGGAAGTTCAGGATTGGGCGTTTTTTATTGGAAAGGAAACCGCTATGGCGGAAGCTTGCAATACGCGCATTCCGGGGGATTGGATTTTCTTGCCGATTGCAAGGTCGAGATGCAGTCTGAAGACTGTTTTCAAACTCCGGCTTCTCCGGAACCGATGGGAAGCACCTCTCAAATTTACGGAGAGGGTCGCCTGTCCCTCCTTTTCGGGCAAAGCAAATCCAATAAGGTGACGGTTGAAGGTTTTTTCCGTTCCACTGACGGCATTGAGTATGTTACCAAATATAACACCGATGCAGGCACGAAGGCCTGGGAGATTCTCAGCACCTCCGTATACAGCAATTACGTACGTATTCATGGCAAGCTGGCATATGACAGATTCATAGGAGGCAATGAGAAGAACGGTTACATATGGAAATTGGGTGCCTCCGCGAGGCTCGACAGCGAGGACGACAGGTACTATTCCCCTTCGTGCGCTTTCAACTATATGAATGCCACTGTAGAAGCCAATGTGAAGCGTAACTTTTGGTTCGGTCCTGCGAATCTCGTCCTGGGCTTATTCGGAGGTTACAGGATGGGTTTAGGGGGAGAATACACCTATACCGCTTCGGATGCCGCTACTGCGGTCACGGCGAACGTATGGTATCCGCTGGACCTTGCATATCACAAAGCCAATTGTACCACTTTCGGAGGCGACTTCCGTTTAGGATGGGATGTTTCGGACAAGATAGAAGTTTATGCTACAGGTCGTTGTAGTTATAATGCGGCATTCCTGCCTGAAGCCGTAATCGCTCCGAACGGGACTTCGGTGGATCTATACGGCAATTCCCGGGTGCTCGCGCACGGTGCGATCGGAATATCGTTTTGATGGCATAGATGAAACGAAGATTTTTATTTACAATCAGCGTATTGCTGTGCTTTACCTTAAAAGCGCAGCAATACGTTTTTATCGAGCCGCCGGTTCCTGCTGAAAAGTCTTTTGCGATAATAGCCGATAGCGCTGCCTTCGAGAATTGCCGCGAAGCGATATTATCTTACCGAGACGCCGTCCAGGATGAGGGCTATGCTGTCTATGTGGCAGCCAGCTGCTGGCGGGATCCGGAAAGCGTCAAGCGCGTCCTGAAGGACCTTTATGACAACCATTCCCTTGCCGGAGCGGCTTTTGTCGGCGATATTCCCGTAGCGATGGTACGCGGTGCACAACACATGACTTCAGCGTTCAAGATGGACGAGCGGCAGCCGCGTTTCGATTCCTCGGTACCTTCCGACAGGTTCTACGACGACTTCGGTCTCGTTTTCGACTATATGGGGACGGACAAGGACCATCCTGGTTTCTTCTATTATGAGCTGGACGGCCGCTCCCCTCAATACATCTCTTCCGACATATTTACCGGCCGCATACGCCCGTATCTGAAGGGAGAAGAGGGTTATGCACAACTCAGGGCCTATTTCAAAAAGCTCGTCGCCGAAAAGAAAGAGGAGAATCGCCTTGACAAAGTGGTCTCCTTCACCGGCCACGGCTCTTTCTCGAACAGCCTGCCGGCATGGAAGGACGAAAGCGTGACTTTGAGGGAACAAATACCATCGGCGTTCGAAAAGGCTGACGGTGCGCGTTTCTATATCTTTTACATGTATCCTTACATGAAATATGTCGTTGCCGACGAACTGCAACGTCCCGATCTCGATCTGATGCTCTTCCACGAACACGGGACGCCGGACAGGCAATGGATGACCGGCGAACCTTTCGTACGCGGCAAGAAAGGTTACATGGAAAGCGGCAGGCGCCAGGCCAGGCAAGCTGCCAGGCAATTGATCCGTTATGATATGGCCGGTTCGCAGGAGGAGGCATTGGCTAAGACCATGGAAACGTACGGCATAGACAGTTCCTGGGTGGCCGGTGCGTTTGATCCGGCTGTTGTCGCAGCCGACTCGATAGAGGACCTGCGTACCGGCATAGTATTGGAGGATGTGTCGATAATAAGTCCCAATTCGCTGGTAACTATTTTCGATGCGTGCTACAACGGGGATTTCCGCGAAAGGGATTTCATAGCCGACCGTTACATTTTCTCAGGGGGAAGGTCTGTGGTCTGTGTAGGTAATTCGGTCAATGTCCTGCAGGACAAATCTTCCAGCGATTTGTTAGGCATGCTTTCGCTTGGCTATACGGTAGGCGAGTGGCTTCAGATGACGAATATACTCGAGAGTCACGTCATAGGCGATCCGACTTTCAGGTTCGCTCCCGCATCAGGCGTAGAGATGCCCGATATCCGTAACAAGGATTGCGGATATTGGATGGACCGCTATCGGGATGCCGGCGACCATTATGATGTAAAGGCCATCTGTCTTTACGGACTTTACAGGACCGGTTATCCCGATATGTCAGATCTGTTGCTTTCCGATTACAGGACGAGCCCTTCGTACATGTATCGCCTGCAGTGCCTGAATCTTTCGGCGCATTACGCAGACGGCAATTACGTGGAACTGCTTAAGGAAGCTTCCGTCGACCCGTACGAGTTCATCCGCAGGAAGGCGGCTTACTATATGGGTAAAGCAGGGGACGGGAGTTTGCTTCCGTATCTGGCGGCGATGTGCATTGAAGACTATATGTCCGAACGGGAACTGTTCAATATCTTTTCCTCTTCGGGTCATTTCCGCGATAGCCTTTTCATGGGTGCGGTGGATTCTGCGGTAGGCGCTTCCGATTACATATTCGATAAGGACGAATTCCTCGGTATGGTACGTAAAGGATGTTCCGGGGCATGCAGTATGGCCGAAAGCACATTCCAGGCCCTGCACGATACAACCATGAGACCGCGTTACCGCTCGTTAATGGTTTCCAACCTTCGCAACAACCCATATCCGTGGATGGCGGACGATGTGCTTTCCCTTGCCGGGGATACGACCGAAAATCTTTCGATCAGGATCCAGGCTGCAGAGGCGCTCGGCTGGTATGTTTATTACCCCGGACGCAGCAGGCTTGCCACCGGTTGCCGTAAATTGATCGGGAACGAACGTTCGATGGACGCCGACTTGAAGGACGAACTTTACAAGACCATCAACCGCCTGGAGGCATATATTAAATAGGTTATGAAGAGAATTATCGCCTTTTTCGAATTGATGATCCTCCTGCTCCCGATCGAAGCCAAGGATAGGGTCGAGATCTTGAAATGCAGCAGGAATGCCGCCAGTTCGTTCGCAATCTTTACCGACAGGACTACGTATGACAGTTGCGGCGCCGCCATAAGGATGTACCGCGACGTACTCGAGGAGGAAGGACTTGGTACGTACGTTTGCATTGCCGACTGGAAGTCTCCCGAAGAAGTTAAGGGAGAGATACTATCGCTTTACGGGAAAAAACCTGTTCTGGAGGGTGTCGTTTTCATCGGGAAGGTTCCTGTCGTCAGGGTGGAGGGAGGACAGTACCTGACAACGGCCTTCAAGATGAACGAGAACAAATATACAATGCGGGATGCTTCCGTAACTTCGGACCGCTTTTACGACGATTTTGGCCTGCGATTCGATTACGTCTGCCGCGACAGCATAGATACCGATGTCTTTTACTACCGTCTGAACTGCAAAGGGGATCAGAAAATAATTTGCGACATATATTCGGGCAGGATACTGGTGCCGGAAGATATGCCAGGAGATCACTACGCCATCCTTGACGATTACCTCGCCAGGGTGGCCGAAGCTCATAGGGAGGTCAATCCTCTCGATCACATAATATTCTATGCAGGATCGGGCTACAACTCGGATGACCTGAACATATGGAGGGAAAAACCGCTGCTCTTCAGGGAATATTATCCGCTTGCATTCAAGACCGCATCGGGCAACCGTTTCTATGATTTTCGCCAGAACGACAACCTTATACGCAAGATGTTCACCGAGATCCAGCGTCCCGGGACCGACGTCTTCGTGTTTTCCGAACACGGTGACTACGATACGCAATATGTAACCGAACCGGAACGCCACGAAACCCTTCGTGACAATATCGCCTATTATTACCATTCCGATTCCATATCGAATAATTCGCGGTGCAACATCCTGCTGGACGACATAGACTCGCTCCGCTCGGGGGCCCGCCTTATGGTCTTCAACGCTTGCTACAACGGTTCCTTCCACCGGAAAGGTTATGTCGCCGGGTACCATATCTTCAACGGGGGACGTTGCATAGCTGCACAGGGGAATACGGTCAATGTGCTGCAGGACAAGTGGGAGGACCAGCTGTCCGGCATGCTTTCCCTCGGACTTCGCATCGGCTTGTGGCAGAAAGAGTTTCCATATCTCGAGTCGCATATCATAGGCGATCCGACTTTCAGGTTCACTCCGGCCCGTACTGAACCTGCACGCGGTTACGGCGAGACTGCACCTTCCGACCTCATAGTTCCGGATTCGAGCGGGCTCGACGCAACGCTTTCCGCAAGGCTGCTGTCCACGGGGAGGGCGGCGAAAGCGAAACGAAGGGTGAAAAATGGCGACAGGGCTTTCTGGTACGGATGCATCCGGCAAAGCGACCCGCGGATCGCCGCGTTGGGAGTTCGGGAATATGCCAGGTTGTCGTCGGGCGGCGACTCGCTGGGGACCGTCCTCAGACATGTTTTGCATTGCAGCAGTGCCGTTTCGGTCCGTCTACAGGCATTGAACGAGTTGTATGACCGTGCCGATACGAATATAGCCGGCGTGCTCGGATATTCCCTGATGAACGACCCTTCGGAGGAGATGCGACGCCTTTGTGCACGCTATGCCGGCTTCGTGGGCGATACTTCCCTCGTAATGCCGCTGCTCGAAACCATGCTGTACGATGCACAGTCGAAGCGCGTCGCATACGAAGCCGCAACTTCCATACAGGTCTTTCCGCGCGCTTATGTGGATTCCTGTATCCGTTTTCTCGAAAGCCGCAAGCGGTTCGTTCCGTTGGAAGGCAACAGCCCGGATGACTTCTCGGGTTTGAAGGACGATTACGATTACCTGGAAAAATGCGTCGGACTGGCCGTGGACCGTTCGGCCCAGTCCGAAAAAAGGATAAATGCCATAAGGACCACGAGAAATTACAATCTCCATTATGAGGCTGCACGGTTTGCGGCCGTGGCCTGCGATGCATCGGAACCGGTCGATGTGCGTCTGGCCATGGCCGAAGCTCTCGGCTGGTACGTACACTCGATAAGCAGGAAGGATATCGTCGACGCATTCGACGCCACATTGAATGGGAAGGAAGATATGCCTGCCGTACTTCGTGCTGAGATGGAGAAGACCGTAAAAAGGCTCTCTTTCAAATAGGAAGATAAATCTTATCTTTTTACCACGACTTGCGTATCGGAGATATATCCTTCGGAAGGAGCGTTGAGAATGTTGCCGTACGAGGTGGCCGTATCGCGCAATATGGCGGCTCCGGCGCTTCCCGAACTTCCTCCGTTGGTGCGGATCATGTCCCCGCATATCGCTATGTCCCAGTCATTGCGGGCAGCCCATGCTGCATCGGCTTCCTCGTCCATCAGCCGGCTTTCCCCTATGGTTTTTCCGCTTTCGAAAGAGTAGTATGTCCATGTGGAGTCGTTCGTGCTTATTGCCGACGATCCCGAAACCGCCGGAGCCGGGCTCCTGTCGCATGACCACGCAACGCACGATGCGGCAAGAAAAGCCATTGCAAGAAGTGATATGCCGGTATGCCTCGCACCCGCCCTGACTTTCGATATTTTTCCCGTATTTTCCATATCTTCTTTTCTCAATTTCATTTCCGGACGAACGAACCTTCTTCGTCGCCCGACAGGACGTATTCGAACGTTATCTTGCCGGTTGACGGATCGTAACCTGTGAATCGGATCTTCGCATATCGTCCCGAAGAGGTGCGAACTACGAAGGGATCCCGTAACGGCTTCCCGTATTTGTCAAGCCAACGGACGGGCGAAGCGCTCGTGTATTTTAGCGGCGTTGTAGGTATCCCGAATATGTTGTCTCCCCATTTCAGCGGGGATCCGTCGGCATCGGGGCTGCTGTAAACCGTCGGATGAAATGGGTCGTTTCGATAGTCGTATACCTCGACTGAAGTGACGGAGCCTTCTCCTGCGGAGTTGCCGCGCCGGTTGCGGGATACAATAAGAAAAAACTTCGGTTCATCCATGCGATCGGTTCCGGAGGCGTAATCCGAGAAATTGAGTCCGAGTTCTATTTCTGAAGGTCCCAGGGCTCCCTGCATTCCGTTGTCTCCGCCTGCATTGTTGAATATGGAAACCGGAAAATTATTCGAAGGCAGCTCGCTGTACGGTTTGTCGGCAATGCCCATCTTAAAGGATATGTCGTCGCGCGACGTGTAGTCCATATTTATCTTGAATACCACGGTGGGGTCCTCGTACTTGACATTTACCCCGGTGACGTCCATGTCCAGGATCCCGTCTCCGGAGCGGTCGAGAAAGAAGTGGTAGGGCAGGTAGTAGCGGCCGCGGTCATGGTAGAAGACACCCCAGGAGTTGACGGCTATGAATGCGCCGTAGGTAAGCTGCCCGTCGTCGGTAAGGCATTCGACCGTGTCGTCATAGCCGACTATCGTCATCGCGTGCGCCCCTTCGGTGGCGAGTTTCGTCAACATGCAGTGATACCCGGTTTCGGACGGACCCAGGTAATCGTCGTCGAATCTCCAATTCCCGGCCGCGGAGCCGAAAGAGACTATTCCACCCGGTTCGCCCTCTTCCCCACCGTCGTAAAGATAGTGTTTCAGTTTGTATATTCCCTCGGTATCGGCTACTTCGATCGATATCGTCGAAGCGACGCGGTAATGCATCGCGTTGAAATACTTATTGTAGCCGCTTGCCCAACTGAACTGGTAGGCGGATGTCTGTTTTGGAAAATCTTCTTCCGTCATAATTCCGTTGAAGTAACCGGCGGAATAACCGTCGGTCGAAAATGTTCCGTCGTCCGATCCTCCGTTAAGCAGGTTCCACGTGTATAGATAGTTGAATCTGTTCGCCGGGCTTGCGGAAGCATCCCTGTCGAGCAGGCGGTTCATTTCGTACGTGAATACGTAACCTACGGTCGAGGCTTGGGCGCACGAACCGCCCAGTTGTGCGAAGACCGGTGGAAAATATTTCAGTAAGGAATTGTCGACGCCGGCGGGTAACAGTACCTTGTCCGTAATTGGGCTCCGGCCGCCTGTCCCTGCTGCGGCGCTTGCACAAGCCAATAAAAGCGTTGCGATCATTGACGTCGTGATATGGGGTTTCGTCGTTGCCATGACAACAAAGGTAGCACTATTTTATGCCGCAATCGGTAAGATTTTCGTATCTTACGGAAGCAAACTGCCCGATTAAGCATTTAAATTCATATGAAAAGGTTGTTTTTTTACGCCATGGTTGCGGTTCTGGCCATTTCGGCCGGAGCCTTTACTGTTACGGCAAGCGCTCCCCAGAATTCGGGTGCCTTGGAAATCGGGAAACTATGGGGAAAAGTGTCAGAGATGGAGGGAAAGGATAAGCCGCAGTCCGAAGCAGGTTACCTTCGTGAGATAATGTCTCTCTCCGGCCGGGACGGGGATTGCGTGAATCTTCTGAAGGCAATGGGGAAACTGGTTGGTTGCGTACGGTCCTACGACCGGATGGAATCCGGTAAGTTGTACGACGAATTCCGGGCTTATTCCCCGGTTTTCGCCACCCCCGCCCAGAAGAGCGCCTTCCTGGCTTTTATTGCCGGAAATTATTATGGAATCAGTGATTTTTACGATGTCGGCAGTTACGGTGGATATATATCTTCCGCATTGGACACCGTAATGTCGTTAAAAAACGAACTCCTTGCGGAACATGCTGATTACGTATTGATCGACCTTTTTTTTAATGAATCCGAAGACGACAGGCGACTTTTCCCGTGCTTCAGCCAGTATGAAGCATTGATGCGTTTCTTCTACGGCATTTCGAATTCTTATCAGGTAAGGGGTACTGGTATACGTGAACGTGTGCTGGAAGGGTTGGAAGAGTCTTCTGAAGGTCACCCTTCGAGCGAAATATATACTGCATGCATCAACCTTGAAAAGGAGGCGTCGCCCGACGATCGGGTCCTGCTTGCCGGTTATGGGACAATCCTTGAACGGTATCCCGGCGAACCTTCCGGGGTTTTGCCCGCAAGCCGCAAAGCGGCCTTATTGCTGCGCCTTGCCGAGAGGGAGAATCCTCAGAAGGAAGAATCTTACTTGGGTGTAAGGAAATGGTGCGACGAGTCCGTCGCCAAATACGGGGCAAGTGAATATCGGAGAAGGATATTGAATGTAATCAAATCCATGGAATCGAAGCGGATGGATGTGGAAACGGATGATTTCACATATCCCGGCGATTCCATAAGGTGCAGTGTCGGATACAGGAACATAGATAAGATAGTCCTGACCCTTTACGGGTTGAAGGATTACCTCACTCCGGGATTTTATGAATCCGGTGGTGATGCCTTTGCCGGAGGGATAGTTGGGAAACCTGTCGTCAGGCGCAAAGTGTTGGATGGAATAGGAAGGGGTTACGGAGTTGATGCGAAAGACCGGTATGCGATTGCGGGAGTCAGTCCCGGCAATTATCTGCTTGTTGCAGTTCCATATTCCGGCGGCGTAGCGCTTCCGGATGGGCAGAAGGAATCCAAATATATAAAAGTAAGCCGAATAGCTACAGCATTCCGTTTTACGGCCGGTAACGGGATGGAACTTTACCCTGCTGATTACAAGACGGGGAAACCTCTGAAGGAGGGAGCCCTGGTTTTCTTCAGACCGATCGCTTCCGAAGCAGGCGGCTACGGCGGATTTGAGCCAATTTCGGAGAAGCGACTGGGTTTCGACGGTTTCACCGAGACGGCCGTCTGCCCTGCCGACGCGCGGGGGAAATCCGGAACCTGTTTCAATGTGGAATCAGGGAACGACCGCAATTCACCCATAGCAAACGTTGGAAGAATATGGCGTTGCGAATCCGGCGACGGTACTTTGTCTCCCGGAGGGGAAGTATATACCGACAGGATGCTGTACAAGCCGGAAGATACCGTAATGTTCTCGGTTGTGTCATACCTTTCCGACGGCAGGGAGGGGAGTGTCCGCGACGGTGTCGTTTTCGATGCCCGACTTTTCGGGCCCGGGGGAGTCAAGCCCCTGACGGAAATGAAACTGACGACCGATGGCATGGGGACGGCTTCCGGTAGGTTCGGGATTCCGAAAGGTTCCATGAACGGCTTGTACAGGATCGTATGCGACGAGGGCATAGGCTATGCATATTTCAGGGTTGAGAGTTATTCGCACCCGACTTTCAAAGTCGAAATGCCTAAAGTGGACGGGATATGTTCTTTCGGCGCCGGCGTTACGCAAAACGGTGAAGTCGTGAGTTATTCCGGATTCCCCATAGTCGGGGCCGAGGTTTCTTACGAAGTCTGGATGGTTCCTGTGATGAGAAAATACGGCTATTTCCGGTTCGACAGCAGGAAATTGGCTTCGGGAATGGTGAAATCGGATGACGACGGAAGGTTCTCTATAAAGTTCACTGCCGTTAGTTCGCAACATCGATTCGCCAGGTACAGGGTAGTGGTGACCGTGAAGGATTCTCAGGGGGAAACCCATTCGGCCGAGGCTTCCGTAAGCGTAGGCGATGTTCCGATCGACCTTTCGGACGGGTTTGAAGCCTGTCCGGATTTCGGCGGATACAGGGTCGTAAATAAGGATAAACCTGTTCCTCTGATCATATACGTAAGGAATCTGGATGGCATGGCATGGCCGTCTTCAGGCGATTATACCATTACGCCGGTTAAGGCGGAAAATGGCGGGGCCGGATCAGTGCCGGGTGCGGCAATGGAGGGAAAATTTACCCAAGGGGAACCGGTAGGTACCGGATATGCAGCCTTGCCGTCGGGGGGATACGAGTTGAAATATACGGTCCAATGCAACGGCCGCGGGATCTCACAGAGCAGCCGCCTGCTCCTGCTTTCCGCTTCGGATACCGTATGTCCGGTGGATACCGAGTTGTTTTTCTGTCCTTTGGTAACGAAGGACGGGATAGAATTCTTGGTCGGGACGACCGAGAACGACCTTTGGCTGGAATGCGAGCTTTTCGACAATTGCAACCGTCTCTTTCGCAAACCTATGCACCTGCGGAACAGTATGGCAAAGGTATCACTGCCTTACGAAGCCTCATATCCCAATTCCGTTTCCCTCTCGCTGTCGGCTTTCAGGAACCTTGAATTTTTCCATAAGGAGTATGGATTCGAAAGGGTGGAAAAGCACCCTCTCAAGGTGGAAATTGAGTCTTTCAGAGATTTGTCGGTGCCGGGAAGCGATGAATGTTTTACGATGCATGTCTTCGATTCGAAAACGGGTGAAACGCCGCTTACCTCCAGCACCGTATCGATATTCGATGTGACGACGGACCGTTTTGGAGCCAACAGATTCCAATTCCATCCTTTCGGCACCCGGAATTCCCGTGCTCCGATCATAAGGACCAATATTCCCTGCAATATGATATTAAGGGGTTGTGCCATGGGGGTCAAGAGCATGGAAAATGCGGACATGTCCGGCACGAATGTCTTGGAAAAAGAGGCCGTATCGGAAGAAAGCGGTCCGGAACCCGATTCCTGCATGCGTTCGGATTTCGGGGAGACCGTGGCGTTTTATCCTCGACTTAGGAGCGATACGAACGGCATCGTAAGGGTCGGATACAGGACTTCCGATGCATTTTCGGAATATCGTGTGCTGGTAAGCTCCCACACAGCAGATTTACGCAGCGGATCGGCGGATACGTCATTCGTGATTCGCAAGGAGCTTATGGTCGTTCCCAACATGCCTGTGTTCGTCAGGGAGGGGGACCGTATAGTATTGAAAGCCGAAGTAGTGAATCTTGGCCGGAAGGAAGTCGATGGAACGGCTTCCCTCGTGCTTTATGACGCGTCTTCGGGGAAGGAAAACCGTGTTGCCGGGATAAACACTCCGGAACGGCATGTCTCGGTTGCTGCTTATGGGCGGAAAGAAATAAGCTGGATTGTCGACGTGCCCGGAAAACCTCTTTTGTTGGGCGTAAGGATGAGTGTCAATGCGGGGGGGCTTGCCGATGGAGAGCAGCGTGTCATTCCCGTCATTCCGTCAGGAACACAGGTCACCGAATCAGTTTCCGTTGTCATGCAGGGGCGAAAGTCATATACGATCGATCTCGGGGAATTGATGGACCGGCCGTCTACCGGGGATGAGAAAGTCATTTTGGACATATCTTCACCGCTTTCATCCGTGATCGAATCCCTCCCGGCTGTGGGAGAGCCGGACTTCGATTGCATGACGTCATGGCTTTCATCTCTTTTCATAAATCAGACCGGCGAATATATGTTCGGGAAATATCCGGCTTTAGCCGAAAGGGTCCGTAAGTTGACGAACGGCGGTTGGAGCGGGTCGAGGATCTCCGTCAATTCCGAAATCACAGGCATCCTGCTGGACGAGACGCCCTGGGCCTGTACCGAAGCCTTGGATAATCGCAGGATTGCGGCCCTTTCCAATTATCTCAAACCGGGACATGCTTCGGAATTCCGCGAGAAAGCGGACAGGAAATTGTCGGAATTGCAGCAGTCTGACGGAGGATTCGCATGGTTCCGGGGTGCTGCTTCTTCGGAAAGCCTTACGCTGATGTTTCTCGAAAAGTTCCATGAAATGATACGTATCGGGGCGTTGGAATTGAATGATACCGAGAGGGGAATGGTTTTGAATGCCTGCAGGTTCCTGGACGAAGGAATGCGCCGGCGATATGACGGATATTTGGAAGATTGCCTGAAAGCTGGGAATAAGCCGGACAGCGGCATTATCCACGGCGGCACGCTGAAAACTGAGGCGGTGCGTTCCGAGTATCCCGACATTGAGATGCCTGAATCCGCGAGGAAGGCTTATGGCTTCTATTTCGATTGCATCTTCAGGAACTGGAAGGGAACGGATATTTCCGACAAGGCGGCCGTAACGGCGTTGCTGACGCGCGTGTCCGAAGGATCGGATATGGTTCCGGCTGCGCTATACGATTGCGACGGCGAACTTCGCAAGGTCATTGAATCGTTGAACGACCATGTGGTATGGGACTCTTCCGGCGCATGCCATTTCCCTAATGCTGTTATGCGTTCCACGGGAATCATGGATAACGAATTATATGCCCATAGCCAGTTGCTTAGCCTCTATGACGGGCTTTCCGCGAAATTCGGGGCGTCGTCCTCGGTCGCAGACAGGGCTTTGGGGATGAGACTTTCCGGGATCGTGCGTGGGCTGGGCCTGTGGATAATGCTTCAGAAGCATAACAGGTCGTGGGGTAACGATCTCGCAGCGACGGATGCCGTTTATGCACTGCTCTCGAGCGGAGTCGGTGGCGTGGATTCCTTTGCGTCAGGTTGCGGATTCGAGATACTGGCTCCAAAAATCTCGGTTGCCGAGCCTGAAGGCGGGACACTTTTCCGATATGAGGTCCCGGTTCATGACTTGCGTGCCGGCGGATGCAAGATAAGGATCCGTAATGATGGCGATGGACTGCTACTTGCTTCGGCGTACCGTTCGTACACTCAGCCTATTCGGTCTGTAGCAGCTTCTTCCAACGGGATTTCCATGGAACGCCGCTTTTATAGGAGAGGTGCAGTCGAAGCCGCCGCGTGGGGCGATACGGCAGACTCCGTTGAAATTCGCGACGGTGACAAGGTAAATGTCGGAGAGATGGTTGAAGAGATTTGCCGCATTCGGAGCGACATGACCCGCTCTTTCGTACATTTGTGTTTGCCTAGACCTTCGTGCTTTTATCCCGTCGACGAAAAGTCTGGTTACGAATGGCGTTCTGGTTGTTACAGGGAGAACCGCAAATCGATGGCCGATTACTTCTTCTACATTTTGTCCGAGGGCGTTACAGAAATACGGGAGAGTTTCTATGTTACCCAGGAAGGCACTTTCTCGACCTCGCCGGCGAACATACAATCCCTCTATGCCCCCGAATATCGCGGAAAAGTCCCTGCGTTTTCGGTTTGCACGGAATAGTTTTTCTGCTTTCGTCTTTGCATTGACAGTGTCGGGATGTGCACGGCTTTTTTTTATATATTTGCAGACTATCTATGACTTTCGAACTTACATCGACCGATGCCCTTTCGGGGGCCAGATGCGGCAGGATGCATACGGACCACGGAGAGATCGGAACGCCCGTCTTCATGCCCGTCGGGACCGCGGGATCTGTGAAAGGGGTCTATCACAGGGATCTGGCCGACGACATAGGAGCTGAAATAATTCTTGGAAACACGTATCATCTCTATCTGAGACCGGGAACCGATATTCTGAACCGTGCGGGCGGACTGCATAAGTTCTGCTCGTGGGACAAGCCTATCCTGACCGACAGCGGGGGATTCCAGGTCTTTTCCCTTGCGGAGAACCGCAAGCTCACTGCCGAAGGGGTGCAGTTCCGTTCCCATATCGACGGTTCCGCCCATCTTTTTACTCCGGAGAACAATGTGGACATACAGAGAATGATAGGAGCCGACATAGTCATGGCGCTCGACGAATGTACGCCCGGGGACGCCGGTTATGATTATGCTGCGAAATCTCTTAAACTTACCCAGAGTTGGCTGGCGAGATGCATCAGGCATTTCGATGAGACAGAACCGTTGTACGGTTATTCCCAGTCCTTTTTCCCCATAGTACAAGGTTGCGTCTACAAGGACCTCCGCATGGATGCGGTACAAGATGCCGTATCATACGGACGCGAAGGTTATGCGATAGGAGGCCTTGCCGTTGGGGAGCCGGTGGAGAAGATGTACGAGATACTGGAATTCCTCGACCCTATCCTGCCTAAGGATAAGCCGCGTTACCTGATGGGAGTCGGAACACCGGCAAACATACTTGAAGGCATATCTCGCGGCGTGGACATGTTCGATTGCGTCATGCCTACCAGAAACGGTCGCAACGGGATGCTGTTCACTTGGAAGGGAACCATGAACATGAAGAACAGGAAATGGGAGGACGATTTTTCCCCACTCGACCCGGATGGCACTTCATTTGTTGACAAGACTTACACCAAAGCTTATGTGCGGCATCTTTTCTCGGCGGGAGAGATGCTTGGGGCCCAGATAGCCAGCGAACATAACCTCGCTTTTTACCTCGAGTTGACGAAGCGGGCCAGGATACACATTGCGGCAGGAGATTTTCTGCAGTGGAAGAATGCCGCCGTGAAGGAACTCGATATCAGATTGTGATGCAAATACCGGGATTTAAGATACTCGACCGTTACATAATCAGGAAATACATCGGAACGTTCCTGCTCTCCATACTTATGGTCATAGGCATCGTCATCGTTTTCGACATAAGCGAGAAAATAGACGACTTCGTCCAGAAGGAGGCTCCCCTGAAAGCGATAATTTTCGACTATTACGCGAACTTCATCCCGTACATACTGAATATGTACAGCCCGATTTTCGTTTTTCTGACGGTTATCATATTCACGTCCAAGATGGCATCCGACAGCGAGATAATTGCCATGCTCTCGGGCGGCATGAGTTTCCACAGGATGATGTTGCCCTATATGATCTCTTCGACCTTCGTTTTCATCATGTCCTTCGTACTTGGAATGTACGTCATACCGCCGGCCAACAAGACCAGGCTCGCTTTCGAACAAAAATATGTGAAGGCGCGGTTCGCCCCTGCGGCAAGGAATACGCATTACCAGATCGATCCCGGCACGTATGTCTATGTCGAATCTTTTTCGTCTTGGAACAATACGGCGTACAAATTTACCCTGGAAACTCTGGAAGGCAATAAGCTGAAATCAAAAATCAGTGCCGAATCTGCCGTATGGGATACTACGAACGGCAGTTGGAGGCTTCGCAATTGCTTTATCAGGACTTTCCACGGGGCTTCTGAAACAGTAGTGGCCAGGAAGCAGATTGATACGGTCATATCGTTGACCGCACGGGATTTCTACAGGATGAAAAGCGATGTGCAGACGCTTTCTGCGAAAGATCTCAACGAGCTGATAAATACGCAGAGACTGAGAGGGGACAAAAATGTGATGTATGCTTTGATAGAGAAGAATACGAGGATCGCAATGCCTTTTTCCGCTTTCATACTGACCATAATCGGAGTTTCTCTCTGTTCCAAGAAACGCAGGGGAGGTATGGGTCTCAACGTTGGCATCGGCATAGCTCTGAGTTTCACTTATATCCTGTTTATGAGGTTCAGCGAGATGTTCGTATACACGGGCTCGCTGCCGGCATCCGTCGCACTCTGGTTGCCGAACATAATCTTTTCGATAGTGGCCTTGGTCCTCTACAGGATTGCCCCGAAGTAAAATTAAAACATTGGTCGATATGGAAAACACAGCAGTATTGAAAAAAGAGGGTCGCGGTGGCATAGTGTTCCGCCTGATCATCATGAATTTTCTGGAGTTCGCAATCTGGGGGGCGTATCTCACCTGCATGGGGCGTTATCTCGGTGTACTCGGATTCGGTAAGAAGATAGGGATATTTTATTCCATCCAGGGCATAGTTTCCATCTTTATGCCTGCCCTGATAGGCATAGTGGCCGACAAATGGATCCAGGCTCAGAAAACTCTGTCTATTTGCCAGCTTCTTGCGGGCATTTTCATGATAGCGGCCTGGTTTTACGGGAAAACCAATGCCGGTAATGTCCAGTTCGGGCCTCTTTTCACGCTCTATACGATTTCCGTCGCATTCTTCATGCCTACCATCGCATTGACCAATACCGTGGCCTATGCGATTATGGAAAGGCACGGCATGGATACCGTTAAGGATTTTCCCCCGATCAGGACGTTCGGCACGATTGGGTTCATATGCTCAATGTGGGTCGTGGATATTTTCAAGTTTCAGACTAATGAGAAGCAATTTCTCGTTTCTGGAATCCTGAGTTTGGCCCTTGCTCTCTATGCCCTTACGCTTCCAAGTTGTCCTACGCACGGAAACTCGAACGAAACGATCGCGGAGAAACTCGGTCTTACGGCCTTCAAGCTGTTCAAGAGGCGCGAGATGGCCGTGTTTTTCATTTTCTCGATGTTGCTGGGGGTATGTCTGCAGATCACAAACGGGTATGCGAATCCATACATAGGCGATTTCGGCTTCATGCCGAAATATGCCGGCACTTTCGGAGTGGAACATGCCAATATTCTGATTTCCATTTCGCAGATTTCGGAAGCATGCTGCATTCTGTTGATTCCGTTTTTCCTAAAGAAATTTGGCATCAAGATAGTTATGCTCATCGCTATGTTCGCCTGGGTGCTCCGCTTTTTCTTCTTCGGGGTCGGTAATCCGGGGAACGGCTTATGGCTTCTGATACTTTCCATGCTGGTTTATGGCGTCGCCTTCGATTTCTTCAATATTTCCGGCTCACTTTTCGTAAACCAGGAAACCGACAAAAAGATCCAGGCATCCGCACAGGGGTTGTTCATGTTGATGACCAACGGTCTCGGTGCTTCGATCGGGCTCGTCGCAGCACAGGCCGTCATAGACCGTTTCGTAAATGTTCATGCGGCCGACGCTGTTCATATCGCCGCCCGCATGAAAGGCTGGACACATGCGTGGTTCACCTTCTCGGCTTATGCGCTGGTCGTCGCCATATTGTTCATGATATTGTTTCGCTACAAGCGTCAGAAAGATCGTGTCTGAAGCGTGTGCCATCTTTCTACCAGATCCAGGAATCCTTCCCGGTATCCGTTAGGGTCGAAAGTGTGGGCCGATGATCCCAGTCCCATTATCATTTCGTAATTCGCACTGCCCTTGTATTCGGAGTTGCGAAGTATGAGGCCGTAAGCTGCAACCGATGCTGCGAAGCGCTGATTCTCGGATGAATTTTCCATGTCAGGTACCGAGCCTGCCGGATTTACGTCCATGCTCAGCTCTCTTGCTGCTGTCGCTTCTGGCATTTTGTAGCGGAAGTCGAAGGTTGCGATTCTGCCGTTTCCGTTTGCATCTTGTTCGGGGATTATTTCATAGAGGGCAGTGATCGTCTGGCCTGCCCCGATTTCGCCGGCATCGACGGAATCCTTCTGGAAGTCGGTGCTGTCCATCACGCGGTTTTCATAGCCTATGAGGCGATATTTCTCTACATAAGACGGGTCGAACGTTATCTGGACCTTGGAGTCCTTGGCTACGGTGTAGAACTTGCTGCGTTCCTTTACGAATACTTTCTCAAGTTGGGCCTCGTTGTCAACATATTCGTAGTTTCCGTTTCCGTTGTCGGCTATCTGCTCCATCATTTCATCATTGAGGTTGCCTGTGCCGACCCCGATGACGGTAAGGTAAATGCCTTTGTCCCTTTTTTCCTTTATCAGTTTGACGAGGTCCTCTGTGGAGGAAGGCCCGACATTGAAGTCTCCGTCCGTTCCTAGTATTATCCTGTTATTGCCATTCGGGATCAGGTTCTCCTCGGCGATTTTGTATGCCGTTATCAGACCCTGTGCGCCGGCAGTGCTTCCACCTGCTCCGAGTTTCGATATGGCTGCGTTTATGGTGTTTTTCTCGTCTCCATATGTGGATTTCAGTAGTACCCCGGCTTCGCCGGCATAAGTCACTATTGCAACCTTGTCCTGTGGCCGCATGGTTTCCGTCATGGCTTTGAAACCAGCCTTTAGTACAGGAAGCTTGTCTTCTTCATCCATAGATCCTGATACGTCTATCAGGTAGACGAAATTCTGGTATGGGAGCTTATCGTCCGACACGCTCTTCCCTTTGATTCCCAGCCTCAGAAGCTGATGCCCTTAGGCCCATGGACACTTCGATATTTCGGCATTCAACGATATGTTCTCCCCGTCTTGCGGTTCCGGATAGTCGAAGGTAAAGTAATTGAGGAATTCTTCTATGCGGACGGCTTCTTTAAGCGGAGTCATGCCTTTGCTTATGAAACGGCGCATGTTGGCGTATGAGGCGCCATCGGCATCGATCGAGAAGGTTGATGAAGGATTTGATGATGCGGAAATGAAGGGATTTTCCGAATATTTCGCATAGTGTTCGTATTCGCCATTGTCCTCCTGATGATACTTTCCGTTGCCGTTAATATCGTTGATTCCGGATCCGCGTTCAAAAGAACATCCGTATAACATAGCTGCTGAGAGCATTGCGATTCCCAATGATAAGATTGCGTTTTTTTTCATGTCTGGTGATAATTAAGTTTTCTACGATAATATAAATGCAGGGAATTCTTTTATGCTGCATGCAATAGGGGAAAATTGGAAGTTATCTGTAACTATTAAGGATATCTTTGACACAAAAAAACACTTTTATGAGAGAGCAGGTGCAAAAATTCGGAAAATTCCTGAGCGGGATGGTTATGCCGAACATAGGAGGTTTTATTGCGTGGGGCCTTATGGCCGCCCTTTTTATTCCGACCGGATGGATTCCCTGCAAGCCTCTCGCAGGGATTGTCAATCCGGCCCTGAAATATCTTCTTCCACTTCTGATCGCATATACGGGGGGAAAAATGGTCTCAGGCGACAGAGGCGGGCTGATGGGGGCCATAGGTACGATAGGCATAATTGCCGGTACCGATATCCCGATGTTCATAGGGGCGATGGCCATGGGCCCGTTTGCAGGATGGGTGATCAAGCGGTTCGACGGACTTGTGGAAGGCAAGGTGAAACCGGGATTCGAAATGCTTGTGAATAATTTTTCCGTCGGCATACTGGGTCTTATATGTGCAATAATAGGTTTTTTTGCAGTCGGCCCGGTAGTCGAGGGACTGACGAAGGTACTTGCTTTTTGCGTGCAGTTCCTTATAAGCCATAGGATACTTCCCCTGGTTTCGATTTTCATAGAACCAGGCAAGGTGTTGTTTCTAAACAATGCCATTAACCATGGTATCATGACCCCGATCGGTATAGAACAGAGCAGGGAAGCCGGCCAGTCCATAATGTTCCTGCTGGAAGCCAATCCCGGCTCCGGGCTCGGGGTTTTGGCGGCGTATTGGGCTTTTGCGAAGGGAAGCGCGAAGACTTCCGCCCCAGGGGCGATAATAATTCATTTTTTCGGAGGAATACATGAAATCTATTTCCCTTATGTGCTTGCTCTGCCGAGAATAATATTGGCTCCCATACTCGGATCAATGTCCGCCATCCTGTTCTACTCCCTTACGGGTGCCGGACTGGTTGCCCCGGCGTCTCCGGGAAGCATAATAGCGATTCTTGCGATGGCTCCAAAAGGGAAATTGATTCAGGTCCTTATAGGTGTTTTGATCGCTGCGGTTGTATCTTTTCTGGTTGCGTCGTTTTTCGTGAAGGACGCAAACCGGAGGGGACTCTTTGACAAGATGGATTTCGGAAGCACGACCGGGAAACGGGAAGTCAGGGTCTATTTCGTCTGTGATGCCGGTATGGGAAGCAGTGCGATGGGGGCGTCACGTTTCCGCAATGTGATAAGGGATAAGGTTTCCGGAGTGATGGTTTCCAATTGTTCCGTCGATAGTATCCCTGCAGATTGCGACATTGCCGTATGCCAGGAACAACTTTCGCGAAGAGCGATGAAATCAGCTCCGCAGGCGGAGATAGTGGTTATAGGGAATTTCCTTACGGATCCGGCACTGGACGATCTGGCGGCGAGACTGGAAAAGGGGACCCTGGAGAGTATGCTTGCTCCCGACGACATAGAAGTCGGGCTTCCTTCCGAATCGAAGGAAGAAGCTATAAGGAGGGCCGGTGAGAAATTGTTGGAACGCGGAAGGATAAGTCCAGAATATGTACCTGCCATGTTGGAACGCGAAAAAGAGATCACGACTTACATGGGTGAAGGTGTCGCGATACCTCACGGGACCTCGGAAGCCAAGAGATATGTCCTGAAAACCGGACTTTCGGTCCTTCAATATCCGGATGGCGTCGATTTCGACGGCGAGAAGGCTTATCTGGTCATCGGGATAGCGGCGGAGGGTGATACGCATGTGGAAATCCTCTCCCATATTGCCGAAATCCTAGGGGATGAGAGGATTATGGAACGGTTACGCAACGAGAAGGACAGGAATGCAATATGCAATATATTAAAGATACAATGAAAAAAGCAGTACAATTCGGAGCAGGCAACATAGGCCGCGGGTTTATCGGGGAGCTCGAATCCCTTTCGGGTTACCAGGTGGTTTTCGCGGATGTGGTCCAGCCGCTCATCGACGGTATCAATGCCGACGGGCATTATACCGTACATATTACCGATGTAAAACCAAGGGATATAACCGTCTCTGACATCTCCGCGGTAAATTCGGGTTCGGAAGACATAAAGGAGGAAGTCGCCTCCGCGGAAGTGATTACTACTGCGGTAGGTCTGGGAGTGTTGCCGAAGATAGCTCCGGCTCTGGCCGGAGCCTTATCCTACAGGTTTTCGAAGGGGATAAAGGATCCGGTAAACGTAATAGCCTGCGAAAATGCGCTACGTGCTTCTTCGAAACTGAAGGAATTCGTTTACGGCCTATTGTCGGATGACGATAAGGCCGAAGCCGACAGGAGCGTCGGATTCGCCGACTGTTCGGTCGACCGTATAGTCCCTCCGATCCGTTCGGCCAACCTTGATGTTTCGGTCGAGGAGTTTTACGAGTGGAATGTTGAACGGAGCCAAATAGTAGGAACTCCGCCTGTGTTGAAAGGTATGAATCTTGTGGAAGACGTCATGGCTTATGAGCAGCGCAAATTATTTACACTGAATACGGCGCATGCTGTGGCGGCATATTTCGGATATGCCAAGGGATTTGACACTATAGCGAAGAGCATAGCCGACGAAACGGTATTTCCGTTCGTAATGGGAGCAGTCCGTGAAAGCGGCGACGCCCTATGCCGGGAGTTCGGTTTCGACCATGATGCCCACTCACATTACATAGATACGGTTGTAAAACGTTTCAATAATCCGTATCTTACCGACAATGTGACTCGCGTGGGACGCGATCCGCTGCGCAAACTGGGGCCGGAAGACAGGCTTGTCAAGCCTTTGACGACTGCGCTTAAATACGGTTTGCCGGTCGATTTTCTGATCGTGGGAATAGCTGCCGCACTTCATTATGATTTTACCGGCGACAGGCAGGCGGTCGAGTTGCAGAAGAAGATTGCGGAAGATGGCATCGCAGGGGTAGTGGCCGATGTGTGCGGGATTCCTGCCTCATCACCGGTCTCTGAACGCATATCGGAGGAATACGGAAACTTTTCTGAAAGGCTTCATATTTAATGATTATACTATGAGGGAAAAGAAAATGAAAATAATATCCCCTTTGGGGATGCACGCCAGGCCGGCGTCCGAATTGGTGAAGATGTTGCGCGGCTGTTCTTCAAAGGTGACTTTTTCCTTCAGGGGTAAGCAGGCAGATGCTTCGAGCATGCTTTCGCTCCTTTCCCTTGGGTTGAAATGCGGTTCCGAGGTGGATGTCTCAGCCGAAGGACCGGATGAGTTCGATGTGCTGGCCGAAGTGGAAGAATTTATTCTCCATATGGACAAATGATATGAGAGTATGCGGCTGTAAGGGCGTTTCGAAGGGTAGGGCAGAAGGCCCTGTTTTCATTGCCAGACGATCCTGTATGCCGTCGGGAAATGGAGATGTGGCTTCGAATTCAGAATCTTGCGATCCTCAGGCCGAAAAAAGAACATTCGAAGAGGCTGCAAAAGCCGTCGCTGACGAGCTTCATGGACTTTCCGTCAAATCCGGAATCGACGTTACTTCAGCCGGGCTCTTCTCGGCACATGAGGAAATGGCCCGTGATCCGGCACTCCACGATTCCGTATGTGCATATATAGACGGTAAAAGGTTGCGGGCTGAAGAAGCGGTCTCCGGGGCCTGTGCCGATTTTTGTGCGCGACTGGAAGCTTTGGACGATCCTTATATGAGCGGAAGGAGTGCAGATGTGACAGACGTTTGTAACAGGATAAGGGAAAGAATTACCGGCAGGGGCGCCGGGGTTTTCGGTGCCTTGAAGGAGCCTTCGATAGTCATGGCGAAAGAATTTTTCCCTTCGGATTTCGCCAAAATGGATTTTTCTTTCGTGCGCGGACTTGTTTCGTGCAGGGGCGGCTACACTTCGCATGCGAGCATAATGGCGCGTTCGAGGCATATCCCGGCTGCGGTAGGGTTAAGTCCCGAGGATCTCGATAAGATATCGAACGGGGATACCGTCTTCCTCGACGGCGGAAGCGGCGAAGTTGCCATTTGTCCCGATGAAACCGCAAAGGCCGCATTGGAGGCTGTCCCGTCTCATGCTGTAGGAGACGAGAACTCGGGTTATGACGACGGGTTCGTGAATGCTGGTAGCGTCGAAGATGTGGAAAGGGCCATTTCGGAGGGGGCCGAAGGGATAGGCCTGTTCAGGACCGAATTCATATTCCTCCATTCCGAGGGAGGATTTCCTTCCGAAGACAACCAGGTTTCCGTCTACAGTCGTGCAGCGAAGGCATGCTGCGGGAAGCCTTTGGTCATACGGACACTCGATATAGGAGGCGACAAGCAGTTGCCTTATTTCAAGCTCCCGGCGGAACCGAATCCGTTCCTCGGGATGCGTGGCATAAGACTTTCGCTCGGCTCCATGTCGGACTGTTTCAAAACGCAAGTGAGAGCTATAATCCGTGCCTATTCGTCGTTTCCAAATATTGCGGTGATGTTTCCCATGATAGTTTCCACGAAGGAATTCGAGGCCGCCAAGGCGACTCTTTCCGGATGTGTGGAGGATCTTAGCGGAGAGGGCTTGGAATTCGTTTCGAAGGAGCCGATAAGTACCGGTTGCATGATAGAAACTCCTGCGGCGGTTTTGCTTGCCGACGAATTGGCATCCGAAGCCGATTTCTTCAGCGTGGGGACCAACGATCTGACGCAATACCTTCAGGCCGCCGACCGCGGCAATCCGGAGATGGACGGTATATATTCGAGCGGGACGGAGGCCCTGAAGCGGGCTCTCGACATGATTTTCAAGGCGGCTTCCGATCATGGCATACGGTGCCGCATATGCGGCGAAATAAAACCGGAATAGATACCGGTGCAAATATTCGATATCGGAATAGGCGTTTTCCGGTTTCGGATTGTAATGTATGATATGAAAAAGCTAATAATTTTATTATCATGCTCGGTCCTGCTTCTCTTCGGATGCGCCCCGAAAGAGCAGATGCATACCGTGGATATCAAGTCTCTTGCCGATTTGCAGGAGTATTTTCACTATTCGCCTGATAAAGACATCATCATAAGCGGGCACCGCGGAGGAATGATGGAAGGTTATCCCGAGAATTGCATTGCGTCATGCGAGAAAACGCTGACGCTCATGCCTTCGTTTTTTGAGATCGATCCCCGCCTTACCAAAGACAGCGTACTTGTCCTTATGCACGATGCCACAATCGACCGCGTTACGGACGGAAGCGGCAAAGTGTCGGACTACACTTACAACGAGTTGATGAAATTCCATCTCAAGGACCGCGAGGGTAATGTTACCAGCTACAGGATACTTTCACTCGACGAAATGTTGAAATGGGGAAAGGGGAAGACGGTTTTCAATTTCGACAACAAGAAGGTTCCGTGGGAGATTTATTCCCGCCATCTTAAGACCGATTGGGCGGAATATCCTAATATAATCCTCTCCGTCCGTTCTCTGAATGAGGCCATGTATTATTACGAACGTAATGACAATGTCATGTTCTGTGTGGAGATAAGCGACATGGATATGTACAATGCCTACAAGGATTCGGGAATCCCATGGAACAGAATAATGGCTTATGTCAAGTTTACCATGGATCCGAAGAAATGGGACGTTTATGATTCTCTCCACGCTCACGGTGTAATGTGCATGAGTTCCATACATCCGACTGCAGATAAAGTGAAACCCGATTCCATGCGTCTGGAAGCTTACAAGAGAGAGCTTGATCTGGCTCCCGATATAATAGAAACCGATTATCCTTCCCTTTTCGTAGGTCTCGACTTGCGTCACAGGGAAAAACCGGATACTTCTTTAGTCAAGATTTTCGATTACGGCAAAACAAAATAGAAAAAACAGGAAGTGTCGGAAAGCGTAGAAGCCGCTGAAAAAAACAGCGTAGAAGAGCAATCTGTCTTCGAGGGATTCACCGTCGATCAGAGGAAAAAATTCAACAGGTGGCAGGTAAGGACCATTTTACTCAGCATTCTCGGATATGCCATGTTTTATTTCGTCCGCAAGAACCTGAGCGTTTCCATGCCTTACATATCTCAGGATCTCGGGTTTACCAAAACGGACTTCGGGATGATACTGACTTTACACGGGTTGGTTTACGGGTTGTCGAAGTTTATCAACGGGATGTGGGGGGACCGGAGCAACGCAAGGGTTTTCCTTGTGGTCGGGCTTACGATGACCGCCGTATGCAACATTTGTTTCGGCTTCAGTTCATCGTTACTTTTCCTGGGGATTTTCTGGGTACTTAACGGATGGTTCCAGGGCATGGGAGTTCCGCCATGCACGAGACTTATGACACATTGGGTGCCTCCATACCAGTTGGCCACCAAGATGTCCATATGGAATACTTCCCATTCCATAGGGGCCGGGTTGGCATTGGTCTTCTGCGGTTATATCGTGTCCGCCGACTGGAGTGCCACGACAGGTATTTCGCAGTGGCGGCTGTGTTTTTTTCTCCCCGCTTGCGTAGTACTCGTTGTCGCTCTCGTGGTATGGCTTCTCATACGCGATACGCCGAAGAGTGTCGGACTTCCGGAAATGAACCTGTCGACTACGAAGGCGGAGGCTGCTGCATCTTCGGCCGTTTCCCAGGAGGAGAAGGCGGCTGAAAAGGCCGAACACCATGCGTTCGTAATGAAGCATGTTTTCCTGAACAAGAACATCTGGATCATAGCATTGGGAAATTTCTTCCTATACACCGTCAGGTTCACCATACTTGATTGGGGCCCTACGATGCTTAAGGAACATTTCAACATGAATATTTCGAGTGCGGCATGGCTTGTGACCGCTTTCGAAATCTTCGGACTCATGGGGATGCTGGTCGCCGGATATGTGACCGACCACGTTTTCAAGGGAAGAGCTCCACGCACATGCGTCATTTGTATGTCGATGGTTGCGGTTTGCGCTTTCGTTTTGTGGAGACTTACGCCCGATTCCCCGAAGATCCTCATAGTTATCGTACTCGCACTGGCAGGATTCTTCGTCTACGGACCTCAGGCTCTGGTAGGGATTGCCGCTGCCAACTATGGCACGAGCCGTGCAGCAGCTACGGCCGGAGGTTTTTGCGGGCTTTTCGGATATGGCAGCACCATCGTAAGCGGCATAGTCGTGGGAAAGGTGGTAGAAAGTTCCGGCTGGGGAACCGCTCTTTCCCTTCTGATCGGTCTGGCTCTTGTCAGTGCCATAATATTCTCTCTTGCATGGAAAGCAAAAGCCACAGGTTATGAAGAATAGGAAAAGCACTATCTTTGTCCCTGTATGGATGCCAATTCCTTAATTTCAAGGATTAAGGTCGGGGATCGGAAGGCTTTCGGATCCCTGTTCCGCATATACAGGCCCATTTTGACTTCATACGCGATGCTTTTCATGAAGAACGAATGGGCGGAAGATGTGGTTCAGGATGTTTTTTTCAATCTTTGGCAGCACCGCGAGAATCTCGATGCAGAAGGTTCGATACACGGATACCTGCTCAGAAGCACTTACAATACATCGATAAATTATCTTTCCAAGCGAAAGCATGATATCAAGTACCGGTCATGGTACCAGCAGAGAATAGACGAGATTGCGTTCGACGTCTATGATCCTTCAACTAACGACATAATAAGAAAAATTTATTCCGAGGATTTACATCGCCAGATAGAGCATGCCATATTGCAGCTTCCGCCTAAATGCCGAGAAGTCTTCTGCATGAGCTATATAGATGATATGCAAAATAAGCAGATAGCCAAAATGCTCGGAATATCGGTCAGTACTGTCGAAAATCATATTTATTCGGCCTTGAAGAGACTTCGCGAAATGTTAAAGGATAATCATATTGCGATTTTATTGTTTTTAGCTGAATTTCTTTAATAACAGATAGGCGATTCGTCGGGTTTGATTGTATTTTATGTGTAAATGTCTTTTGACGTTTTCACTAATAAAGCTTTAGTCTATGGATGAATCGTTGTTTTTAAAGTATTTCAAGGGAGCTACTACTGCCGAGGAGGAGAAGTCCATACTGCAGTGGATCGAATCTTCCGACGATAATCGCAAGGAGTTTTATGACCTCAAGGCCATATGGAATGCAGTACAGAACGATCCCGAAAGGAAAGCCGCAGCGGCACCCGGGAAAATGTCCTGGTCCCACAAACACCGTGCTTCTCGATGGATGGTCTGGGTATCTTCGGCAGCCGCATGCTTGCTGGCAGGACTCGTGCTTTTCTTTGCATTGAGGCCTTCGGTCCCGGAAAATCTGATCACTTATGTCAATCCGAGCAAGGAGGTCCTCGAAGTCAAGCTTCCGGACAATTCTTCCGTTTTCCTGAAGCCGGATTCGCGGGTAACCTGTCCTGAAGAGTTCAGGAAAAAATCACGTTCGGTTACTCTCGACGGCGAAGCTTTTTTCGATGTCGTCCACGACTCAGAGTCCCCGTTTACGGTATCCACGCCTTTTTTCAAAGTAAGGGTTCTGGGGACTTCGTTCAATGTCATGGCAACGAAGGGGGCCAATTTCGCTTCGGTGATGTTGCAGAGCGGATCGGTGAAAATATTTCAGAACGACGGATCGGAGTCTGTTACCCTGGTGCCGGACGAAGAGGCCGTATATTCGACTTCAACAGGCGGATTCCAGGTGGTAAAAGCTAACGCTTCATATTATGCCCTTGTCAATTATTCGCTTGTGACGATGAACAACGTTACTTTGTCTGAAATAATAAATAAGATCAATGTGATGTACGGTGTCCATCTTTCCGCCGACATGGCTGATGACAATCGCCATTTCAATTTCAACTTCCTGAAGTCTTCATCAATCGACGATCTTATTAAAATATTGGAAATTCTTACTGGAGATAAAATAACTTATTAACTTAATTATAACAAAAATGAAGAAAAGCAGTCAATGTCTGCGAGTCGCTTTTTCCGTAGCGCTCCTACTGTGCTGTACGGCTTTCACTATCGGAGCTTACGGTAGCGAATCCCTGTTGATGCAGGACAAAACGGTCAATATCAGTTATCAAAGAGCAACGGTATCCACAGTTACCGCCGCGATTACCCGACAAACCGGAATAGTATTTTCCTATGAATCGTCGCTTGCTTCCTTTCCGATGAAGGATGTGAAGGTGAAGGGTGATTTGCCTGTCGACGAAATACTTGCTAAGGTATTCGCAGGTAGCGGCATATCATATTCCGTTGTGGGTAAGGCGGTCGTTCTGACGGCCGACGTGTCAAGTTCTCAAAAATCCAGTCATATAACTGTCTCCGGAACAGTAAAGGACGACAAGGGAAATCCGCTGCCGGGTGTAGGTGTACTCGAAAACGGTAATCTTAGGAATGGTGTCATAACCAATGTGTTGGGACAATATTCCATTCGTGTGAAGGGGAATGCGGTTCTCGAATTCTCATCAATCGGGTTCGAAAAAAACGAGATTCCCGTCAACGGCCGTGCTTCGATTGACGTAGTCATGAAAGAAAGCAATACTCTCTTGGATGAAGTAGTCGTTATCGGTTATGGCTCTCAGTCTAGACGTACTTTGACCAGTGCCGTTTCCAGAGTGTCCGGGGAATCAATTGAGGGAACATCGGCAACATCTGTAGGAGACGCATTAAAAGGTAAGATCAGCGGTGTAAGGATATCTTCTTCCAATAACTCGCCTGGCGAAGCTCCGGTATTCCTTGTAAGGGGAGGCTCTTCCATTAACCAATCCAATGCTCCAATAGTCTTGGTAGATGGTGTACAGCGTGCAATGGATAATTTGAATCCTAACGATATTGAATCCATAGAAGTTCTCAAGGATGCGGCTTCTGCGGGAATCTACGGCGCTAATGCCTCAAATGGCGTAATATTAATAACAACCAAGAAAGGAAGCAGGTCCAAGGGACCTCAAATCTCCTTCAACTTGCAGGGAGGCTGGGAATCTCCGGCGACAAGATACGATCTCATGAACGGCGGCGATTACCTGACTTTCATGCGTACTGCCTTGAATGAATGTCCCGGGTATGCATACGGGCAGTCCGTACTGTGGGGAGCGAATTCGGCAGGCGTGGGAAACAGTGATAATTCAATCTGGACCCCGCGCTATCTTAAAGACGGCGAGTCCGTTCCTTCCGGATGGAAATCGATAGTCGATCCGGTAGACGAATCAAAAACCATAATATACCAGGATAACGACCAGCAGAGTTCATGGTTCCGTGACTCATATTATGAGAACTATTATGTCGGGGTCAACGGAGGCAATGATAAGGTTACCTATGCCGCTTCCACTGGCTATACGAAAGATGGTGGGATAGGTATAAACACGGATTATTCGCACATAACTTTCCATGGAAACACGACGTTCAAGGTAACCAAGAACATTACCGCTGGGACATCGTTCGATTACAGCCAGCAAAGTGGCAACACCATCCCGAGCGGCGGAATAGGAAACTACTGGACGGTTCTAGGACGAGGAATGTTCATGCCGAATACGCACAGGGACTATCTTTCCGACGGTACTCCCGCACAGGGAACAAATAAGACCGTTATGTCGTCCGAATGGTTTAAAACTTACTATACAAGTAATTATATGACGAAAGTGTCGACAGCGAATTTCAATTTGAATTGGAAGATAACTCCGGATCTGATATGGTATTCGCAAGTTGCTTTTTACGACAATTGTAGACGTGGCAACCAGTATCTGGCCGGCAATGCCATCAGTACGCTCAGAAAAAATACCGAGAAGTGGACTGATAACGCAAGTCAAAATTTTCAGACATATCTGAAATACAATAAGGATTTCCTGGGTCAAAACCATTTCGATGCAATGGCCGGATACGAGTATCGCTACCATTCGAAGAATGTCATAAAACTGACGACCGAGGGAGCAGTCTCCGACAAGGTCCCGACTACTTCTGCCGGTACGACCGTTACCTCCTATGGTGATACTCAAACTCCTTTGTGCCAGATATCTTATTTTGGCCGTCTCAATTACGACTATGCCAAGAAATACCTGTTGACATTCACAATGCGTGCAGACGCTTCGTCTTTGTTCGCTGCCGGACACAGGTGGGGATTTTTCCCTGCTGCTTCAGCCGGATAGGTGATTTCGTCGGAACCTTGGTGGAACATCAAGAATTGGGACACCATGAAGCTGCGTCTAAGCTACGGTCTTACAGGTAACAGTGATATAGGATATTATGATGCATATGGTTCTTATACTACTACAAACCTTTACGACGGGCAGTCTGTAACGCTTGCCTCTTCCCTCCCTAACCTTGCCCTGACATGGGAAACGACTCGCCAGGCTGACGCCGGTTTGGACTTCGGGTTCTTCGGCGGACGCATACAGGGATCTGTCGACGGATATACCAAAGTGACGGACAACCTGCTGTTCGACGTGACCTTACCGGATACGAGCGGATATGGCTCAGCAACCCAGAATGTCGGTTCCGTGATGTTTTATGGTGCCGAGTTGGAATTGCATACCGTTAATGTCAGTACGAAAGATTTTACCTGGAAAACGGACTTTACATATTCCTTCAATAAAAATGTAGTCCTCTCTCTCCCGGACGAGTATGAATATACAGATATTGATGGTAATGAGGCATGGCGTATCGGTGGTTATACCTTGGGAGAATCCGGCTACCGCTTCGGTGGTATTGCGGTAGGAGAGTCCCTGGGACGCATTTATGGCTACAAAACGTCTCATATCATTGAGACGGAAGCTGATGCTGATGCTGCTCTTTATGATACCAGGTCACATGGATACCGCCGTTCCGACGGGTTGTCAATCGCCGGGAGAAAGGATATAGGCGATTACGAATGGTGTAACCGCGAAGGATCTTCCAAGACGGCTGACGGAGACGAAGAGATAAATTCCGAGGACATGTTCTGTTTGGGAAATGTGATGCCGACTTCTACCGGTGGCATAAACAACACTTTCGCATACAAGAACCTCTCCCTTTCCGTATATCTAGATTACGCACTAGGACATTCCGTGTACAACTACCAATATTCGCGTTGCATGCAGGCCTCATTGGGTAATTGCAACTGGAATCTTGTATATGATGCCGATAAATGCTGGAAGCAAGAGGGGGATGAGACGGACCTCGCAAGGTTTACTCCAAACGATGCCGACGGTGGGAACCGAAACTATTCACGCACTTCCAATATTAACGTGCAAAAAGGGGATTATCTGTGTCTAAGGGATGTGACGCTTGCCTATGCTCTGCCAAAGAAGATGCTTAAGAAGGCCAATATCGCAGGCCTTACGATCTCCGTTTCCGGGAATACGCTTGGATATCTTACGGCTGTCGAGGGAATCTCTCCCGAAAGCGGTTCGATCGGGACAAGTACGGGAATGTATGACTATACAAGTACCTCGTCGAAACATTTCAATAATACTCCTCCAACAAGAAAAATACTTTTTGGAATCAAACTTACATTCTAAAGCATAAACGATATGAAAAATATATTTAAAGTATTAGGATTGGCGGTAGCCCTCCTTTCTTTCGCGGCATGCACGAAGGATCTCAATATAATACAAACCGACAATTTGAATTCCACCAACATGTGGGAGGATGAAAGCGATGCTGTGACTGCTACGATGGGCATATATTACCGTCTCCGTTCTGCCATGATGCAGGATAAGGAATCACCTTTTTTCTGGGGAGAACTTCGAGTCGGTCCGAAGATGTGGGGCAAGGGGTGTGCACGTACCCTTTGTGATAACGACATGCTTGATGTTATGCTCAACACTTTGAGTTCAAGCGATGCTTCGACCAACTGGTCGTATCTTTACACGACTATCGACCAATGCAATCAGGTTTTGAAATATACCCCGGCCATCTCAATGTCGGATGATAATACCGCGTTCTGCATGGGCAACGCCTATTTCGTAAGGGCATATTGCTATTACTGGCTTGCAAGAGTATGGGGTGATGTGCCTCTTATCACGGAGCCTACCGAAGGTACCGGTAAGGGTATATATCCTGCGCGTGCCGAAGTAAGCAAGATATATTCCCAGATAGAGTCTGATATCGATTCCGCATCCAATTATGTGACCGACGACAGCAAAGGATGCTATTATGCGACTGCCGACAACATAAATATGCTTAAGGCGGACTTCTGTCTCTGGATGTACGGTGCCGCTTCCGCAGGCGAAGAATACCTGACGAAGGCCGAAACGGCTCTCGATGCGGTTAAAAACGCCACGCTTCTCAACGATTTTTCCTCCGTGTTCAGCGTTTACAACAAGAAAAACGCCGAGATAGCGTTCGCCATTAATCTTAAATATGGTGAGTACACGTCGAGTGGATATTATGGGTATTTTATCTGGGGATCTTCCCAGATAGCCTCATCACTGCGCAACAGAGTGATTCCCGTTTATGCAAACCAGTGGTTTCTGTATTCCGACGAGTTCATAGAATTTCTTAAGGAGAGCAAGGCTAAGGGAGACCAGCGTACCGACGTTTCGTATCAGGAGTATACCGGAAGTGGCAACATGTATGATATCATCCAGTGGCCCAACAAGTTCATGGGGAATTATTCCAGCGGCACGATGGTGTGGGATGAGGATATGATCCTTTACCGCTATGCGCAGTATTACATGTTCAAGGCCGAGCTCAAATACTACCAGAAGAAATATGGTGAAGCGCTTGCGCAGTTGAACATAGTCGCCAAGAGGGCGTACGGATCAGCTATTTATACTGACGATTCACCTTCTGCGGTAAAGCAGGCCCTGGTTGACGAAAATCTGAAGGAATTCGCCGAAGAAGGCAACGTATACTTCTCCCTTATTCGTCTCGGTGCCATTTATGATTACAATCCTTATCGTTATGTGGAAGGGTTTGGCCAAGCTGGTTTTGACACGACCAAGGACAATCAACTTCTAATGCCGGTATCCCAATCTGCTATAAATAAAAACAACGGTCTGGCTCAGACTAAAGGATGGTCCTAGAAAAATGCAAAGTATACTGAATATTAACTCATAAATAATTTCTGGATGAAAAAAACTGTTTTCGTAATATTTCTTCTTGTCTTGTCTGCAGGGCTAAGTGCCCGTAATGTCAGCGGAAGCGTGAAATGTGGTAAAAATGGAATTCCCGGGGTCGTCATTACGGACGGCAAGAATTTCACATCGACCAGTACCGATGGAACTTATATTCTCGAAGCTGCCGACAATGCATTCTTCGTTTATATGGCGGTACCTTCGGGATATAATCCCCCTTTCAGCAGCGGGACACCTGTTTTCTACGAAAAATTGGAACCCAAAAGAAATGTTTATGACTTTACGCTTTCCAGAAGTGCCAGCGCTGATTCGTATGTTATGATTGCGACTGCAGACCCTCATATAAGGAACGAGAAGATACTCGGCCGTTTCCGCAATGAAACCCTTAGGGATATGGATTCCTTGTCCAAATCGTACCTTTTTGGGGGAAACATCGCAGTCGCAGGTATAGATCTCGGTGATCTCGTATGGGATGCTCCAGAATATTTCGGCAAGTACAAGAAGGCGATCAGTAGTCTGAAATATCCTTGTTATCAGGTAATCGGCAATCACGACCATGACAAGACCGTAAACGACGACGTACTTGCGGCCAGTAATTACCGTAATAACTTCGGTCCTACCTATTATGCTTTCGACCTGGGTCACGATTACTATGTGGTGCTCGACGATATACTGTACAAGGGGAACAAAAAGTATGACGACGGGATTTCAGACGAACAGTTGGATTGGCTCGAAGGGTATCTGAATTATGTTCCGAAGGGATCACACGTAATAGTAGCAATGCATATCCCATATATATATAAATTCACCAATACTAAAATAGGGAATAACGGTCGGTTGATGGATATTCTCGAAGGATACAAAGTGAATTTCATGTCCGGGCACACCCATGTGCTGGCGACGTACGAAGTAGAACCTGGAATAACCGAGTTCAACGTCGCCAGTGCCGGGGGAGCTTGGTGGATAGGTGATTATTGTACCGACGGTACCCCTCTTGGATACGAAGTCTTCGAATCCCGTGGATGCGAATTTTCCTGGTACTATAAAATAGTGGCGCATAGCCGCAACTTCCAGATGGAATTATACAATAAGGGAGAAGTTGACGGCGATACAGAATGCGTTTATGCCAAAGTTTGGGGATGGGATCCCGAATGGAAAGTGGAATGGTTCCAAGATGGAAAATATATGGGAAGAATGGAACAATGCAGTGAGAAAGACCCACACTATTCTTCGCAGGTAAATGCTGCTTATGCCAAGGACAATAAACCTGTGGCAGCATATCGCCGTCCGCGCGAGTCTTTCTTCTTTTTCAAGGCGAAACCTGAAGAATCAGCATCTTTAGTCGAGGTTATAGCAACCGATCGTTTTGGAAGAAAATATGAGGATCATATGGTTATAAAGTAAAAATATTAAGTTAGAAGAAACTGTTGGTTAGTTTACGGGCGGCGACATATTAACGACATATTTTACTTGATTTGGAAAAATCGTAAAGTGTGTCGTCGTCTGTATTTAATTTAAAGTAACACAATTTGATGAAAATAAAAATATTGATGATTTTAGCTGTTTTCACAACCTCTTTTGCGATAATCGCCGGTTGTGAGAAGACCCCATCCGGTAATCACCCGGGAGGAGACCCATCCGACAATCAGTCCAATGACGTGATCATATTCGAAGACAGCAGCAGCCTGTATAAGATAGTCCGGCCCGGGGAAGTAAACGTGGCCGTCATTGAGTTTGCAAAAAGATTCAGGGTAAGGCTGAATAAAACAGGAAACTGTTCAATAGGCCTGACTTCTGATAGCGCGGATACCACTTCTTGCGAGATTCTTATTGGGGAGACGAACCGCAAGGAAAGCGAAAAGCTGTACGATGATATCGGCGGCTTGGGCAGGGATGGGTACATTGTGCGTGCCAGCGGCAAGAAATTGCTTATTGGTGGGACCGACGAATATATGATTTATTGCGGTCTCGGATATGTGCTCAGCCAGGTAAAGGATAGTTGCGGTAAGTTGAGTCTTGTTTTTCCCAAGGGTTTCGAACACGTATCAGGCGACGAAGTAAATACGGTTACACCGGAGGAGGTCATCTCTTCCGGGAAGGAATTTGATATGTATCCGGTCGAAAAGGTCAAAACGATGGCAAAGATGGACAGCTTTACCGTTCTTCAAGGTGGTGGCACCGATGGGAAATATGCATATGAGGCGTTTATCAATAAGACAACGCTTAAGGCCGTCATTATAAAAATAGATATTGCTACTTGGGAAACAGTAAAGAGATCGGAACCGCTAAATACCGGACATACGAACGATATTACATATAACCCGAAGTTGGGGCTTCTTGTCGTAAATAATTCCAATGATTCATGGTGCGGGGTGTCTTTCATCGATCCGGAAACTCTGACGGAGACCGAATATAGGGTCAATACTATCAGTGCACGTGGAATTAGTTATATAGAAGAAACTGATAAGTATGTATTGGGTGGAGTTTATGATTATTATATCACCGATTCGAATTTCAATTTGCAGAAACAATTTACAGACGGGGATCCGGAGTATACTACTCAGGGGCTTTTCTGTGACGGAACATATATTTATGATGTCCGTTATTATTCGGACGACGGATCAGATTATGTGACGGTCAACAATATCAACGGAACATACTGTGGCACTGCGACGATCCCGGAAATTACCGGTGAAGCGGAGAGTATCTTCCGTATAGGGAATGCATTCTATGTTTCTTATAACAAAACTAATGCTATTTACAAGGCTTTATTGTTGCCTGCAGATTGGGACTTTTAAAGCAGGGAATTATAGATGATAAGAATCAAATTTGGAAAAGATATAAAGTTCAATTCGTTTCCAAGTGCTCTGACGGTTTTTGCCGCGGCAATGATATTATGTACAGGATGCCCGCAAAGTGATGAACCTGAGCCTGAAGATACTTTCAAGATAACTGGAGTGTCGCTGCCCGGTACTCTTAAAGTGACGGCAGGCAGCACTTATACTATGACAGCTATGGGGTTCCGAAGCGGTGACTATGTGGAATTCGTTTCCGGTTCCGACGAGAGTGTGTCGTATGAATCCGACGTCACCGATGTTACGGATTCGACGGCGTCTTTCGTCATACCTTCGGGAATAAGATCGGGGAATTACGATTTCTACGCATGCAGGAGTTCGGAGTCCGTATCCCTCGGTACCATTACCGTGACTGTGGTCGCCGGTATCGATATTCCAGACAAGGAAGGGATGAACGTCAAGGGTGTGATCTACTGCGACGGAATCGGTGTGGCGGGAGTTCCAGTCTCGGACGGGGTGGAAGTGACCACCACCGACGAGGACGGGATCTATTACCTGTCATCCGATAAGAAGTACGGTTACGTTTTCATAACCATCCCGAAGGATTACGAGGTGAACGAAGTGGCGAGCATACCGCAGTTTTTCGATTACCTGCAATATGGCACTTCAGTTTGCGAGGAGTGCGATTTCGAGCTTTTCAAGACCGACAATTCCAAGTATATGCTGATAGCTATGGCGGATATGCACCTTGCAAACAGGAATAACGATCTGAGCCAGTTCCAGACTGGGTTCCTGAATGAAGTCAGTGCCAAGATCGCATCGCGCGACATGAACGATGAAAAGACCTATATTCTTACCCTGGGCGACGAAACATGGGATAAATATTGGTATGAGAATGACTATTGTCTTCCGGACTGGATCAATACCGTTAGTTCCGTCGGGGCTCCTGTATTCAACATCATGGGCAATCACGACAACAATCCCTATTGTGCCGACGATTTCGAGGCTTCGGCTCCGTTCAGGGAAGACGTAGGGCCTTCCTATTACTCTTTCAACCTTGGGGATTTTCACTATGTGGTACTCGACGATATATTGTACATAAATAGTGGAGGAAGCTTTGGAACGATCGGAGACCGCAATTATGATGGAACCGTAACCGAGGACCAGATGGACTGGCTCGCAAAGGATCTCGCCCTGGTCAAGGACAAGAGCACCCCGCTGATAGTGGCGATGCACATACCTTTGCATATCACTCCTACTGAGCTTTCCGGTGGGGAGCAGGTCAATTACCTTAACATCACCAATGCCGATGATCTTCTGGCGTTGACCAATCAGTTTTCAAACGTACAATACCTTACCGGGCATACCCATATAAACTTTTACGTCGACGCGACATCCAGTGACACCGCGGCCGTTACTAACAATACCATCGAGCGCAATATCGCGGCCGTATGCGCCACGTGGTGGTGGACAGGGAAACTGGTCGGTGATCACATTTGCCGTGACGGATCCCCCGGTGGGTACGGCGTCTT
>JALCST010000020.1 GCA_022653675.1 Bacteroidales bacterium
CTAGTCACCAACTCGTGTCATCTTTGACCAACTTGCGCCAACTTGCCAACAACTTGGAAAAATCGGCCACGACTTGGTGCAAATCAGGAAAATCAATAAATCAAGACGTCTTTAATCGGAGGCTTACAGATAATTGGGGTATTCTCTATCATAAATCTTATTATGGTTACCATCTTAGCAATCTTTCTTCTTGTCAGATAATTCTTTAAGGTTGTTAACAGCAATTAGAAGTCCATTTCCGGTAACATCACTAATTGGGACTTAATTGGACAATACGTAATTCCTCGGTGGCTTACTTTATAGTAGTATTTTGTTTTATATTATGATAAGAAGATGAATATTTATAGTTTGGAAAAAACATAAATAGAATCTTCTTGAATTATTCATTTGTTAATTCGTTAGCAAGCATTTCTGCTTGTTTCAATACTGTTTCGGTAGCTAATTTCTGCTTATCAGGTGGATAACCGTATTTCCTCAGCATACGCTTGACTGCGACTTTCATCTTTGCCCGGACATTTTCCTTTATTGTCCAATCGATTGAAGCATTTTTGTGGATAGTAGCTGTTAAGGCGACTGCCAATTCGCGTAATTTATCTTTTCCCATCAATTCCCTGGCGCTATCGTTGTTTGCGACGGCTGTGTAAAACGCATATTCATCATCGGAAAGTCCCATTTCCGAAGCAGCCTTATTTTGTTCTACGATGTGTTTGCTCATTTTTATCAATTCTTCGATGACTTCGGCTGCCGTTAGGACTTTGTTATGATATTTATTGATGGAATTTTCGAGCATTTCCATGAGTGATTTTCCTTCTGTCACATTTTTTCGGGCATGCGCCTTAATCTCGTCTTGCAATAGTTTACGCAAGACCTCCACCGCCACATTCTTTTGCTCCATTCCTTTGAGTTCCGAGAGAAATTCATCCGACAAAATCGAAATATCCGGTTTCTTGATTCCGGCCGCATCGAAGATATCTACCACTTTTTCTGATACCAATGCTTTGTCTATAACTTGTCGTATAGTGGTTTCCATCCCTTCATCCGAGTCAGAACTTGTAGAATCGAATTTACACAATCTGGATTTCACCGCTTGGAAGAAAGATACTTCATCTTTTACTTCCATAGCTTTATCATTGGGGATAGCAATTGCAAAGGCTTGACCGAGAGCCGTAACTTCGTTTACAAAACGTTTTTTGCCATCTTCTTGTCCCAATATGAAATCTTCGGCTTTAAGTATCCAGGAAAGTTTGCCAGATACATCGGAAGTAAAATAGTTTTTGTAAGGGAAACCGTGAAACATTTGTTCGACGACTTCCAATTTTTCAAGCATGATTTTTACGGCTTCTTCCTGTTGAATTGCAGGATTCCCTTTTCCACCTGAACTGGAATAGAAAGCCAAAGCCTTTTTCAAGTCTGAAGCAAGACCAAGATAATCGACGATCAGGCCGCCCGGTTTATCTTTATAAACGCGGTTAACACGGGCAATGGCCTGCATTAGATTATGCCCCTGCATAGGTTTGTCGATATACAAAGTATTGAGGCAAGGTACGTCGAACCCCGTTAGCCACATATCACGCACAATGACCAATTTCAACGGGTCGTCCGGATTTTTCATCCTTTCGGCTAACATTCTTCGTTGTTCCTTTGTGGTGTGGTGTTTGGAAATTTCAGGTCCGTCGGACGATGAAGTGGTCATGACCACTTTAATTGCGCCTTTGTCCAAATCATCGGAATGCCATTGTGGGCGTATTTCGATGATGGCATCATACAACTCTGCTGCAATACGGCGACTCATTGCCACAATCATTCCTTTGCCTTCGAAAACCTTTTGACGTTCTTCGAAATGATTGACAATGTCATTGGCAATATTTTTGATCCGATTCGGACTTCCGATAAGTGCTTCCAATTGAGTCCATTTGGTTTTGGCTTTCTGTATCTCGGAGACATTGTCTTCCGCAATTTCTTTGTCCAAATCGGCTACCAGTTTTTTACCCTCTTCACTTAAACCAACTTTGGCTAATCGGCTCTCATAAAAAATATGCACGGTAGCTCCGTCGTCCACAGCCTGGGCAATATCATAAACATCTATGTAGTTGCCGAATACGGCCGGCGTATTGACATCGGTGCTTTCGATAGGCGTTCCGGTGAATCCGATAAAAGTCGCATTCGGCAAAGCATCGCGCAAATATTTGGCAAATCCGTATCTTATTTCGGAACCAATGACCTCGTCGGCTTCATTTTTTACGTCAACGGTTTTCGCCTTAAATCCGTATTGCGTTCTGTGCGCTTCGTCGGCTATGACAATCACATTACTCCTGTCAGTCAGTTTTTCATAAACATTTCCTTCTTCGGGTTGAAATTTCTGGATGGTGGAGAATATCACACCTCCGGAAACTACTTTCAGTAAATTTTTCAAATCTGCACAACTTTCGGCCTGCACCGGAGTTTGTCTTAGAAGTTGATTGGACGCAGCAAAAGTATCGAACAATTGGTCGTCGAGGTCGTTCCTATCGGTGATGACCACCACGGTAGGATTGTTCAGCAGCCGTACGATTTTACCGGTATAAAACACCATCGAAAGCGATTTGCCGCTTCCCTGCGTATGCCACACCACACCGGCTTTATGGTCGCCGACCGGTTGTTCCTTCACCTCTTTCAACCCGTAATGCGCCGGAGGTTCGGCAATCAGACTCGAATGTCCGACGTTGATTCCCGTTGCTCGAATCGTCGATTCGATAGCTTTATTTACTGCGTAATATTGATGGTAGGCCGCAATTTTTTTTACCGTTTTTATGGTGGTTATTCTCGTATGAGGATCTTCTATCTTGTCTTTTTCGAATACGGTGAATGAACGTATTAAATCGAGCAATGTTCCCTGATTCAACATCCCTTTAATCAATACTTCCAATTGCCCGGTGAGATGCGAAGCTTCCGTAAGCCCGTCTTCCGATTTCCAAGCCATAAACCGGCTGAAGCCGGCCGAAAGGGATCCGGCTTTTGCTTCCAAACCATCGGAAATCACACATAAAGTATTGTAGGTAAATAGCGACGGAATAATCTTTTTATACGTTTCTATTTGCTGGAAAGCGGCTTTTATGGTAGCATTTTCATCTGCGGCATTTTTGAGTTCGATGACTACTAATGGCAAGCCATTGACGAACAAGATGATATCCGGTCGTTTGTTATGTTCGTTTTCGATGACGGTAAATTGGTTACATACCACGAAATCGTTATCGCAAGGATGCTCAAAATCTACAAGCCAAACCATTTCGCCCCTTGTATCACCGTTCTTTTGAATCTCAACAGGAACCCCTTCCGTTAAATAACGATGAAACGTTTCGTTGTTGGTCAACAAGTCAGATGAGTTAATGCGGAAAACTTCTTTTAATGCTTCGTCCTGAGCATCTTCCGGAACGTTTTTATTGATATGACGAACTGCCCTTTTCAATCTTTCCTTTAAAAGGACTTCGCCAAAATTGCTCCGCTCCGGTTTGGTGCCATCAGGTGCGATCTCGGGGCCATAAAGATGAGTGTACCCTTGGAATTGAAATTTCTTTATAGCAAAGTCTTCTATGGCATTTTCATTGATTTGTGTCATTTAAAATAATGATAATTGAGTTTCGGCTATACCTTTTACTTCTGGAGGATAAAACACCCCTAACTATTAATTAAGAACCAGTAACAATAAATTCTTTTCATGTAAAGAATGTTATTTCTTTATAGAAGAATTGATTTGCTGAACAAAAGTTTCTGTATCAGAAATAAATTTACTATACACCTCTTTTATTTCCTCTTTAGTAACAGTTTTATCAGCTCTATTTTCAAATACCATATCAATTAGCTCATCAGGTAATTCTTTTTCAAGAGATTTCACAATACTAAATGAAGATTCTAGTTTATATTTTCTTATGTACGGACATATCATAACCGGATATTTGAAATTGAATCCTCTAAAAGTTGCATCAAATGCAGTTGGCAATCTAAACTCATCGCCAAGTTGTAATTTTATATACTTATGATTACATGGCATTAATCCTCTTGCATAAAATGAATTATGTATATATATATTAAACCAAAACATCCAATCCTTAATGATGTCATCATGTTTATCTTTAAATAAAATAAATTCCATCATTTTCTTTTCTCCAGTAGTAAATGAATTTAATGAAATATATTCTAATTTTTTATATGCCATTTTAATTAAGAACAAAAAAACTTCATTACTTTCCTCAGATTGTATAGTATAATTGTTATCATCTTTTTTTATAATTATGTCTGATTTATAGTTGTTATAATCAAATCTAAAATTTATCATTTCTGCATCTTCTATAATATCATGCATCTTCATTGCTTGCTCATTTACAGTAAATTCATAATTTTTCCATTCCTCAAATTTTGATAAATCAGAATTATCCTGTCCTGAATAATAATGAATAAACATACTTGCAGCCATTTTTAACTCAGGGGAGAAATTGTCATATTTTTCTTTTATAGCATATAAAATCGCTTCATAAATATTTGAATGTAATGTGTTTTTAAACGTAGCCTTAATTTCATTTCTATTAATTGTAAGAATATCCTTTGCATTTCCACCTAAAATATTTACAGAATAAGATAAAAATTTAAAATGTATATCAGATTTTTCAATATATTGATTTCGATAAAAAACTCGATTATTGTACCTTGATGTATTTAGAGTTATTTCAATTTGCTTATCTTGATAATAAGTTTCAAAAACATTTTTATTATTTGATGCAAGTGTGATTTCTTCTTGTTTATCAAATTTAAATTTTATAGGAATATAGCTAGCCTGAGAAAACTTATATAATTCGTCTATAATTTTTGCTACATCTATATCCATTGACTCGTCTTTGACAAAATCGAATGTATTTATGACATTAGATGCAATTCTTTGTTCTCCTTTAACTGTCCAACGTTCAGGATCCTTATCGGAAAGAATATACATAGTTAAATCTGTACCATATTTTTTCAAATTATTCGTTTCTGTCTGTAACAAAACAGCCCCTTCTTTATTGCCGGAAGGATTAAATAAAGTAATTCTAAATACACTTTCTTTATTGAATTTTCTTGTATATAATTCGACCTTGTCTGTTAATAAAAATACACTCTGGAATCCAATGCCAAACGTTCCAGATGGTTTCATCCATTCAGGCATTCTTTCTAAAATTTTGTTTTTTTCAGTATTTTTATTTGAACTACCTGTTTTTACAAGATATGAAAGATCATTTTTCGAAAATCCTATTCCATTGTCTGATATAATAATTTTCCATTTGATTTTATCTTCTATAGTTTCCGATTTCTCTATACTAAAAGATATAGGATACTTATCACACTCATCTATTAAATTTTCTTTTTTAATTGTTTCATTGTTCAATTCTTTTTCAAGGAAAATTCTCAATAATGTAGCATCTGTAGCATTTTGAAGTAATTCTCTAATTGATTGATATGGTTCTGAGTATAAACCAGCACCTTGTAATAATTCAATTGATTTTGATGCATCTATATCAAAACTCGGGCGTTTCTTTCCATCAATTGTATCGTAATCTTTTAAATCAACAATTAGATCTCCTAAAGTTGGTAAGAATCCATAAGACATGTTTGGAACAATATCATTCCATCGCTTCATTTGATTTGATATTTCTTCATCTAATAAAGAAAACCACCTATTAGTAAGATCGGCAACCTCGTATGTTTCGCATAGTGCTCTTGCCTCTATACGTTCTCTATCAATACGCAAATGTTTTATTGACATATGTTTTTCTTTATGAAGAACGGAATCAATTGGTAAAGTATTTAATGTTTGCAATAATACTTCTGAAAACCGATTGTTATCCATATCCAGTAAATCGCCCAAGCGAAGTAAACATGCCACATATCTGGGATGACAATCTTCGGAATCAATACCAACTTCACAAAATGGAAGTTTCATTACATCATCAAAAAACTGCGCATGAGATTTACATATCAAAGCCAATATTTCAATAATCCTTTTAGGAATTGGACTACCTGGCAAATTCATTGATATATTGTCAACAATATTTTTTTCAGATCGATTGGCATGTCTCGTTCTCACATATTCTGCCAAAACAAACCTTGAACTATCATAATTTTTAGCGTTTAATTCATCGTTCTTGTAATAGATTTTACGGTCTTTAACCTCCAAACATTTGGCATATTCATTTAATGGTGATCGAGTATCCTCTTGCAAAGACAAAACAAGATCAACAAATTCATCCTCCTTAAAAATGGTTTCTTTATCAATTGCAAAAACAGCCATCCCAATATCATGATAATAAGCAGAACTCAATATCAACCATAAATCAATAGCGGATAATTGTTCTAAAGTTTCAGAACCAACAATTCTAATAATGTTACTAATAATCGTATCAGAATGGGTCTTATCATGCAAACTATAATGTGGAAAGACATGCGAAATTGTATCTAATTACTTGTGGAACATATTCTTTCGCTAAAAGCCATTGAGTATAAAATATACGACTTTTCTTGTCCTCCGTTTTTTCAAATAGCAGTTTTTCAATTATTTCTATCATAATATTCTATATATTTTTTACTCTCATCTCTCCATTCATCAACTTCGGCAACAAAGTATCGCGCAAAGCAGTAAGGGTACGGATTTGTTTTTTATTTTGATTTATTCTCTGGAAGTATATTTTGACTTGAGTATAAAAATCTATTATTTTACCTTTATCTACTGGCATTGAGTAATTTTGCTCATAAAGTAATGATTTATAATCAAGATTTTTGATACCTGAACTACCATTTTCCAGATTAAAGAATTCATTTTGTTCATATAAATAGCGTAAATAGCAATATAAGAAATATGAATATCGTTCATCTTTGATTCTCAGTAATCTACAAAAATTAGAGAAGATAATAGGATAATCAAAGAGTCCTTTTACGTCATTATTAATATATGTTACTCGTCCTGTTGATTGGTTTTCAGTTCCTCCTGATATTTCTAAGATTAAATCACCACTTTTAGGCTCAATATTTCTAAACTTGGAATCTTTTATAAAACGAATAGGTGTTTTTCCTGCTAAACCATTATTCAAATCCGCTATATCTGTACCACGAATGCATCGGACAGCTTTTGAGAATTCTCCTTGGTTATATTCTTTCCCCCATTCTCCATCAACAGTCTCACCAATTAAATCACCTAATTTACCTTTTGTACTGTTTCCCGTTGCTTTCACTACAAACCACTGACGGAACAATGCCTCCACCATTTTTTCAAGCGTAGTGTTTTGACGCTGTAGTACGTCTATTTTATCATCAAGAGAAGAAAGAATTGATGCGATAATGTGTTGCTCAGAAAGAGAAGGATAAGAAACAGAAACCTCCTTTAAAATTTCGGTATTTATTGATGGCATAGTAGCTCCTACTGAGATGTTTAAAATATATTCTCTAAATTTTTTTTGTTGAAAAAAATAACTTAAAAATTTTGAGTCTACTTTATCAGGATTTGTTCTCACTCGAAGCATTCTTGAAGAAAACATCCAACCTTCCTGATGTTTTTTTACATACGCACTTAAATCAACAGTGCCAACCCTTGTAAATACAATATCTCCATATTTTAATAAATATTTTGAGAGCCTAACTTTATCGCTTTCCGTTACACTTGGATAATTGAAATCAATAATTCTAAAATTCTGAAGATGCTCAACTGTTACAACAGGGGTACCTCCCGTAATATATTGTTCATTTTTTAACTGACTGCCAAATGGACCGGTTTGAACTTCTGCGATTTCTCCCAACTTATATTCTTTCCACTCACTCATTGTCTTATTTTTTTAGGCAATTTTTTGCTACTCTTTTCTATCTTTTTCTCATCGCTTGCAACCCGGCATTCCAATTTTTTGATATCTTCGGAAGACGGCAGGTTTTCAGGTTTAATGCCACGTTTGCCCAAGTCATAACGAGTAAGCATAAAATCGGTAACTTCTCTTTTGCCGCCCTTCCCGATTTCGATTATTTTCGTGATCTCACGAAAATGATCATCCACATTAATTGATTGCGATTTACAAGATTCTACCGCTCGTTGTATGGCAACGGTAAAATTTTCCCATCGTGCATATCCTAAAACTCTCTGTAAGTCGCGAGCGAACCATACTTCTATTTGTTCGCTTTTATCCTCATTATCGATATGATTTACAATTTCATCGAATAATGATTTATACTGATTGATCCGTTGCAAGTCCATCATTGTCCCAGTTTTATTTTCTCCAAATTCTCCTCGATTATTTTGTCGAGCCGTTCTTCTTCCTTGACTTGTCCTTCAAATTCCGCTTTCAGGCTGTTGAACCGTTCAGTGAAATCGAAGTCGTCTTCTTCCTGAGGCAATCCCACATATCGTCCGGGAGTAAGTACATAATCGAGCTCTGCTACATGACTTATGGGAGCGGAAGCACAAAATCCGGCGATATCTTCATATTTCCCTTTTTTATTCCGCCAACTGTGGAACGTATCGGCTATTTTGCGGATATCTTCTTCGGAAAATTCCCGAGTACGACGATTAATCAAATGACCCATATTACGGGCATCGATAAAAAGAATTTCTTTACTGCGATCCCGAAATCCTCCGTTTGTACGGTCGCGGTTGAAAAACCATAATGCAGCTGGAATTTGAGTATTTAAAAACAACTTAGCCGGAAGATTTACGATGCAGTCAATCAAGTTCTTTTCCACCAAAGCCTTGCGAATGTCGCCTTCGCCTCCGGTTTTCGAGGTCAGAGCTCCTTTGGCAAGCACGATGCCGGCCTGTCCAGTCGGACACAGATGGTAAAGAAAGTGCTGAATCCACGCAAAGTTGGCATTACCGGCAGGCGGCTTTCCATATTGCCAGCGGCCATCGTTATGCAGTTGGTCGCCACCCCAGTCGCTATCGTTGAAAGGAGGATTGGCCAACACATAATCGGCTTTCAAATCGGGATGGGCATCATTCAGGAAAGAGCCTTCCATATTCCATTTGACTTGCGACGAATCGATGCCACGAATGGCAAGATTCATTTTACATAGCCTCCAAGTTGTCTGGTTGCTTTCTTGTCCGTAAATTGAAATATCATTCACTAATCCCTGATGTTTTTTTACAAACTTCTCACTTTGCACAAACATGCCGCCTGAACCACAACACGGATCGAAGACCCGTCCCTTATAAGGTTCCAGCATTTGAACCAGCAATTCCACGACACTTCGCGGCGTATAGAATTGTCCGCCCTTTTTGCCTTCTGCCAAGGCGAATTCTCCCAAAAAATATTCGAAAACATGTCCCAAAACATCGGCACTTCGTGATTTGACATCACCCAATGCGATGTTGCCTATCAAATCGAACAATTCACCTAAACTTACGGGATCGAGATTCTGACGGGCATACACTTTCGGCAAGACTCCTTTAAGAGACGGATTCTCTTTTTCTATGGAATCCATCGCATCGTCCACATGTTTTCCTATCTGAGGATCTTTTGCTTTTGAAAGAAGAGATTCCCAACGGGCATTACTTGGAACAAAAAAGACATTCTCAGCTTCATACTCATCTCTATCTTCAGGATCAGCACCATCGTTTATTTCTTGTATCAGTTTTTTATGCAGTTCTTCGAACGAGTCGGATATGTATTTCAAAAATATTAACCCGAGTACTACGTGTTTGTATTCAGCGGCATCTATATTCTTACGTAGTTTATCTGCTGCTTTCCAGAGTTGATTTTCCAATGGTTCTTTGTTTTCAGTCACGTTTTTTGCCATATTTTTTACGTTGATTTTTTAGCTGGAGTACTAAAAGTTAAGAGTTTATTCAGTTGTTTTCTTGAATTTTAAGAGTATTACAAAGATAAATAAATATATACAATATGGAGTGGGGGAATTGTAATGTTCTTCTATAATAGGGATTGAAATTTTAATGAATTAATCTTTTGTGATAATATCGCTAAAAGGTACCGGGTGTAGCGGTGTAATAGGTACCGCCGTAGCTCTTTAATAAGTACCGTCACTTGAGCCTGTAGTTTAAACATTAATAACTTCATAATATTGTTTTCACAAGGAGACGATATTATGGCAAATGACAAAATTACAATGCTCAAACTCAAACGAATGTTACAGTTGTTGGAAGCAGGGACGTCAATGAATGATATCTGTAGAACTCTGCACATGAGCAAGCGGATTGTACACGATTAAAAGTGTAGGGCCGGATCTTCCATCTTCAGCAAACCGGTGAACCCAAGAGGATCTTCCCGCGCCGCCTTTACGTACTCGTTTACTTTATCCCTGCTGATCCCCAGTTGCTTGGCTATCTGACGGTTTGATACCCCATCCTGGCTCAACCGGAGCATCTGTTTTATCCTGCTCATGTCAATGATGATACCTGCCATATGTCTTTGCTTTTAATGTTTGCGCATTCGTTAAAAGCAAAGTTATGAGATTTGACATCAGACTGGCCGACATTGCTCCTGAAAAAGAACGCCTTGCCACCTTTTTTTGACTGTTTTTATTCAGGTGAACGAGCTTCATTCTTGACCTTTTCAGGCTGGATTCTGTGGCAGACTATGCTCCGGATTACGCACATGATATTTAACACTTGCTTTACCATGTCCTTCCGGAACCATTTCAATCATCCGCATCCATCGTCAGTTCCTTGTCGTTGAATTTCCATTTCACGACCTTGCCCCTGTAAAACAGGCTGTCCTGTTCCTTAGCGGAGAAGGATTTCCACGGCATGCCGTTGGCTTCGACGACCGTATCCTTCAGGCGGATGCCGGCAGTGTAAGCGTTGCTGTTGACGACAATTCTGTTGACCAAACCGTTCCCGTCGCACCAGAAGTTGAATCCGTTGGCTGGTCTCGAAGGGAAGTCCGAATGGTTCGGGGACAATATCAACCGGCTGCTCTTCAAATCCAATATGAAATTGTAATGCTTCAGGAACCTCAGGCCGATGGTCCCGACGACAGGTTTCGAGCCTTTTGGAAAGTCTCTTGCATATTCGTCGGAAATGCTTCTCGGACCTATGTCGAATCCGCATTTCACGTCGGCGATCCGGAAAGTATCCACGCTTATGTCCACGTTGAATTGGCTGATCCTTCTGTTGCGGTACTTGAAGTTCAGCAGGTCCCTTATCTCGAGATGTTTGATACCCGCCACGAAATCATCGAGTTCCCTTGGAGGATCCGTGATTATGAATCCGCACGGGGTGCCGGTATCCAGAATGTACAGGTAGTCGGTTGACATGCTATGGCTTCCCTGGCTTATGGTCATGGGTATGTTTACGAAAGGGACCTGCCTTTTGCCGCCGCGCATGGCGAATTCGATGGGAAATACCATGGTGTCGGCTGGGACCGTGTCCTTATCACTTATGGACAGCCGCCCTTCGTCGAGGTTGAAGCACCAGATTCGTCTGTCCCCCGCGTATTCAGGGGCTATCGCCGCCGGGAAATCTTCATCGATGGACGTTATGCTTTTCGACCCGTAGGGGAAAGACGCTATCGTTATTGTGTCCACATCTAAATGTCCGATGGCTCCGGGGAACGTACGGCTTATTGTATCGCAGAACCGGCATGACAATGAATCCGGAAACAGGCAGCCTACGAGGCATCCGGTGTCGAAAAGCAGGTTCACCGTATCCCTGCCGTTGATCACCACGGGCACGTGCATGACATCGTTAACGATTGTTAAGTCCTTCTTGCCGGATCCGGTCACACCGTTCCGCTTGTTCCGCGCCGGCACGCATCCGGAAAGCAAAACGAGAAATATCAAGGGAAAATATCTTATATCCATAACGAAAGTTAATCAAATTCCCCCGTTTCCGGTTACTGTTTTTTCGTAATCTTCGAATATTTCTTATAAAAAACTACGTTTCTGGCTACCCAAGTTCCCGATAAGATTGTCTTATATGTGTAACACATGTTGGAAATGCGGAAAAGGAACAGCCATATCGACTCGTTGATAGTCAATTACATAAATAGCAAATTGACAAGTTCCCGGAAGATAAGGGAACTTGAAAGGTGGATAAGCGCTTCCGACGGAAATTTGCAGTATTTCCTGCAACGGTTGGAAGATTACGTCTCGGACAGCGGCGTGAATAGGAAATCGGATTTCGATAAGGAGAGGGCTTACAGGGAATTCCGCAGCCGCGTGAAATCTTCCGGGGGCGAATTGAAAAGGACCCCCTTCCGTCTGCCTGCGGTCTGGCGTTATGCCGCCGCGATCGTTTTGCTTTGTGCCGCTTCTTATTTCTCCTATCGGAAAGGCGCCGGCAACGTCGAGTGCGGTTTCTCGGATATCGTAGTCGAGGCCCCGCGGGGTTCGAAGGCCAGGCTTTACTTGCCGGACAGCACGCTGGTGTGGCTGAATGCCGGTTCGTCGTTATCGTATTCGCAGGGATACGGCATCAGGGACAGGCAAGTCAGGCTGAAGGGCGAGGGCTATTTCGAAGTGACCCACAATGAGGGAATGCCGTTCCTGGTCCGTTCCGATGATCTGGAGGTAAGGGTTCTGGGTACCAAATTCGATTTCAGGGATTATGGGGAGGATGAAAAGGCCGCGGTCACCCTGATCCAGGGGAGCGTCACTTTGCGCAATCTGCTCCGGGGGGATGAGAAGTCGGTTCTGAAGCCGGCGGAGCAGGCGGTACTGGATAAGGGAAGCGGCACGATAAAGGTCAAGGCTTGCCCGGAGGCCACCGCCTGCGCCTGCAGTTGGATGAACAATTGCCTGTTCTTCAATGAGGAAAGACTGGAAGATATAGTTAAGGAATTGCAACGGAGCTATAATGTGAATATTTGCCTCTCTAATGATTCGTTGGGGAAAATAAGGTTTTACGGACTTTTCATTCGCCAGGAGCAGGGTATAGACGAGGTCTTGGGAGATCTGGCGATGACTGGTAAAGTCCGGTACGAAGAAACAAAGGGTGGATTTATACTATACTGACAACTAAATACTTAATTTTATGAATCATACAAGGAAAGTAGTTTTTATGGCAATGATTTTGTCCTGTCTATGTTTTTCTGCGATGGCTCAGGGCATTTCCATGAAAATGAAGAATGTCACCGTCAAACAGGCGATGACCGAATTTACATCGGAAAGCGGATATTCTTTCGTCTTTTCATCCGATGACCTGAATACGGGGAAAAAGGTAAGCGTTCTGGCCGACAGGCTGGATGAAGCAATCGAACAGATACTTGCCGGGCAATCCGTTTCTTATGAGATAAGGGGAAAGAACATCGTGCTCCGGAGAAAAGACCCGGTGCCAGCAACCGGCGACAAAGACATCCGTAAAGTTACCGGAGTAGTTAAGGATCAAAACGGGGAAACCGTCATTGGGGCGAATGTTGTGGAATACGGCACGTCCAATGGGACAGTTACGGATTCGGACGGACGGTTTGTCCTCTCGGTTAAGAAAACCGGTTCCCTTCAGTTTTCCTGCATCGGTTTCCTTACCCTGACGGTGAAGGTCGGAAATCAATCGGATTTTAATATAATACTGAAAGAGAATACCCAGGTCTTGGATCAGGTCGTAGTGGTCGCTTTCGGGAAGATGAAAAGGGAGGCTTTCACTGGTTCGGCAGGCATATTGGAATCTGGCGATCTAGGAAAGGCACAGGTAAGCAATCCCGCCGAGGCTTTGGCCGGACGCGTGGCAGGCGTCCAATTGAGCAATTCTTCGTCCCAGTTGGGAAGTTCTCCCAGCATAACCATACGTGGCTTCGGATCGATATCATCCGGTACCCAACCTTTGATCGTCGTCGACGGAATGCCTTACGACGGCGACTTGAACCTGATCAATCCCAACGATATAGAATCCATGACCGTGCTGAAGGATGCCGCCTCAAACGCCCTTTACGGAGCCCGCGGCGCGAACGGGGTCATAATGATAACCACCAAGCGCGGAAAGAGCGGTGACGCGAAGATTTCGGTCGATGTGAAATGGGGGGTCAATTCCAACGGACTCAACAACTATAAGACCACCGACGCCAGGCAGTTTTACGAAACGTACTATAAGATGCTGTATAATTACTACGTGAGCGACGACGGGGGAGCTATGTCAACGGGAGATGCCCATAATCTGGCAAATACTAACCTTACAAGTTCTTCTGGCGGCGTAGGTCCGGGTTACATGGTTTATTCGGTTCCAAGCGGGGAGGATTTCATATTGCAGGGAGGTACGATGAATCCTGATGCTACCATGGGCGCCATTTACGATTACAATGGGCAACAGTTCTATCTTCAGGCCGACGACTGGGAAAAAATCGGTTTGAAAAACGGCTTCAGGCAGGAATACAATACGACGGTTTCCGGTGCTTCAGACCGTATGAATTACTATGCTTCTCTCGGTTACCTGGATCAGGACGGCATCCAGGAGGGATCGAACCAGACACGCCTTACTGCCCGCGTGAAAACAGATTATCAGGCAAGAAAGTGGTTGAAGATTGGTACCAATTTCAACTACAGCAAATACGAGTACAGTCAAACGGCAGAAGGTACGATAGGAACCGGAACAATCTGGAGTACGATAAAGACAAAGGCTCCGATATATCCGGTTTACCTGCGTAACGCCGACAAGGAAATCATGGTCGACAAATGGGGAGAAAATATGTACGATTTTGCGAACAGCTATGGATTGAGCAGGGCAGGCGATGTTGGTGGAAACTGCATTTTCACTAATAAATACCGCACGTCAAAAACGACAGGCAATTCCTGCATAGCGAGCGGTTATGCCGATGTCAAGTTGACCGACGATCTGAAGTTCACATTCAATGCCAGCGCTTACGATTACGACCGGCGATATACTTATATCACCAGTCCGTTCGTAGACTATTATACGGATTCTTCCGATAACGGATATTTATCGAAAAGTTCGTCGCGTACCTTTACTTACAATACGCAGCAGCTCCTGAATTATTCGAAACGATTCGGGAAACATGAAGTTAGCGCCATGCTGGGTCATGAATATTATGATTACAAGTATGAATATCTGGGCGCTTCAGGGTACAATTTCGGAATCGACGGGACTTACGATCTTGCGACATGCTTGAACCTGAACAGCAATCCTACTTCGTATTCCAGCGAATACAACAACGAAGGCTATTTTTTTCGCGGGATGTACAACTACGGCGGCAAATACTATGCTTCGATGTCTTATCGTCGCGACGCTTCTTCGAGGTTTGCGAAGGAACACCGTTGGGGAAATTTCTGGTCCATGGGCGGGGCATGGGTAATCTCAAAGGAACCGTTCTTCGATGTTCCATGGATGAATTCGCTGAAAATAAAGGCTTCGGTCGGTTCACAGGGGAACGATAACATCGGCAATTACTATTATTCAGATACTTACAATGTCGTGAACAACGAAGATGAGGTAGCTTATCAATGGCGTCAGAAAGGGTCGGAGGATATAACATGGGAGACTAACACCAACTGGAATACCGGCGTCGAATTCGAACTTTTCGAAAGCCGCTTGAGCGGGGACCTGGATTTTTTCTATCGCAAGACGAGCAACATGCTGTTCTCCCTGAATACTCCCCCTTCGATTGGCTATACGAGCTATTTCGTGAATCTGGGGGACATGCGCAATGCCGGATTGGAACTTACTTTGCGGGGCGTATTGGTGAACAGGAAGGATTTCAGGTGGGATGTCAATTTTAACATATCTCATGTCAGGAACAAAGTTCTCAGGTTACCGGATGAAATCAAGACGACCACGGTAGAGGGTTATAACGGATATGTGAATCTGGATCAGTCTTATGTTTCCAAATACAAGTATTTCGTGGCCGAAGGGCTTTCGCTTTGCACCTGGTATTTGCCGAAATATGCCGGTGTGGACCCCGATACGGGTGAAGCTCTCTATTACAAGGATGTCGTTGATGACGACGGGACCGTCACCGGTCGCGAGACTACGGACGATGCGAGCCAGGCGACCGATTACCTGATCGGGGATGCACTCCCGGATTTCTATGGAGGCATAGGGACCACATTGAGCTTCCACAGGTTCGATTTCGCCATCAACATGAACTATCAGTTGGGAGGCATGGCTTACGATTATACCTACCAGACTTTGATGCATACGGGGGGTACCTCATCGCTTACCTGGTCCGTAGACATGCTGAAGGCCTGGAGTTCGGAAAATACCAAGTCGGACATTCCTCGTTTGAGATATGCCGAAAAATACTCCCAGAACGCCCGTTCCGACCGCTTCCTCGTAAACGCAAGCTATCTGAATATCCAGAATGTCAACGTAGGGTACACGCTGCCCGAAAAACTTACAGGAAAGTTCAACGTCAGGAGTATGCGCGTTTACCTTTCGGGAGAGAATCTGTTCTTCGTCTCGGCGCGCCAGGGCTTCGATCCGCGTTACACTTTGATGGGATATACGAATCCGGAATTGTATTCCCCGATACGCACGGTTTCTGGAGGCGTTACATTGACATTCTAAACACAAAGGGAAAATATCATGAAAAAAAATAATATCATTATTGCGCTAATCCTTCTTTTGGGCTTGACCGGTTGTATAAAAGAGACGCTGCCGAGCCAATACGTATTGAAATCCCAGATCGAATCTTCGGAATCGGCTCTGGAGGGCATGGTGAATTCCATTTATACGACCATGGCAGGTTATTCGAATGGTGACGGCGGTATAGAGGAAATTTCCTATGGCAGCATGCGCGGTATGCTTGATCACGCCACAACGCAGTTGGTCTGCTCTGGATGCAACGGTTACAATACCATGGGTGCTTATTGTTATGGTGCTGTAAGCGCGCACGGTTCAAACCGCGGGCTTTATCCGTCGTATCTGTATTATGCATACATAAAGAACGTGAACGATATCATAGGTATGATCGACGTCGACAATATGGATGATACGCAGAAGGGCTATCTCGGCATCTGTTATAGCTTCCGTGCGCTTTACTACATGGATCTGGTCCAGATCATGGAGTACAAGACCCCTACCGACAGCCGGTACGATTATGTCCAGCCGGAAAACGACTTGACTAATCTTGGCGTGCCGATAGTTACGGAAGAGACCACATCTGCGGAGGCCTCGAATAATCCTCGGGCCACGGTGGATGAAGTTTACGATTTGATTCTGAGCGACCTTGGGAAAGCCGAAACATATCTTACGGATTATCAAAGGACCGACAAGACACAGCCGGATATTTCCGTTGTTTACGGCTTGTATGCGCGTGCGTATACCAACCTGGCTTCCAGAGTGAATACATCAGTAACTTACAAGGATGAAGGAACCTATTGGAAGAATGCCAAGGAATATGCCGAAAAGGCCATAATGACTTCAGGATGCACCCCGTTGACCGAATCCGAATGGACGGATCCGATAAATGGCTTCAACAACAGGAATTCCCAGAATTCATGGATGTGGGCGACTTCAATTTCGGAAGGCAATACGACCGCGTCCAGCACAGGCTCATTCGTCTTCGCCATGATATTCGGTACGGAAACTAATTTCAGCGCATACGGATGGCGTGTAGGGCGTTCCCTGGACCGCAAATGGTACGAACGGCTTTCCAATAACGACTTCCGTAAAAAATCGTGGTTGGCTCCCAATTTCTTTTACGAGTCCACCAATCAGGTCGACGGCGGATCTTATCTTGTGGAAAGGGATGCCGATGGAAATTTCGTCAATAACAAGTGGTCGAAGAACGGCAACAACACTAGCCAGACACAAAGCGAATGGAGCGACGATTATTCCGGTTTCGGTCAGGAAAAATACCAATATCAGTTGAACAGTTCCGCATCGTGGATCCGTTCGCGCATAAACCTGAGCTACGGATTCCAATCTTGGCCATGGCTCTACGTAAACATCAAGTTCCGTCCGCATAACGGCGACTACAAGAACTACGAAGACGGAGGTGCTACCGATTTCCCGATAATGAGGGTTGAAGAGATGTATTTTCTGAAAGCCGAAGCGACGCTTCATACTTCAGGCGTGGCGGCAGCCGACGCAGCCCTTGATGAAATAGTGAAAACCCGCAACAGCACTTATTCCTGTAATGCAGGCGATGCTGCCTCTTTCATGGACGAATACGTATTCCAGAAAGGTATTGAGTTCTGGGGGGAGGGTATAAACTACTTCGATGCCAAACGCCTCGAAACCGGTATACACCGCGGGTATCTCGGGACTAACTGCGAACGTTACCAGCATTGTCTGGACATGAACGGCGTATTCGTCGGGTGGACTCCGGGATGGAACCAGGCCGAATTGAACGCAAACCAGGCCCTGTACCATTACAACAACCCGTATACTTCGCCTTCGACCTATTATTACTACAAGTCGAACGACGAATTCCGGCCTTATTATGGCTGCGATATAGCTGCGAACAATTAGAAATGACGAATATGCAATTAAAGGTCGGATCTATGAAGAAAGGCATATTGCTGCTTGCTGTTTTATTCGGAAGTATGGGTCTTTGCATTAATGCTTCGGCTGCGGACGCACAAAACGATGTAGATGCAGCCGAAGGATTGGTGCAAAGGCTGGTGCCCGAACATGTGAAGGACTTCGTATTCAGGTTGCTTCCCGATTCCGGGAAGGATGTTTTCAGGATCGAATCGGAGAAGGGGAAAATCGTAATAAGCGGAAATGACGCCAATTCCATGGCGGTGGGGTTGAACCATTATCTTAAGTATTACTGCCATGTGGAAGTCGGATGGTATGCGTCCGACACTTTCGGTCTGCCGGCGAAGCTTCCCGTGATAAAGACCCCGGTGACGGTCGATGCGCGTTGTAAAAATCGCTTTTTCTTGAATTATTGTACCTTCGGATATACCATGCCGTGGTGGAAGTGGGGCGAATGGGAACATTTCATCGATTGGATGGCCCTTAACGGAATCAACCTTCCGTTGGCTATCACCGGCCAGGAATCGATATGGTATCAGGTATGGACGGAACTTGGGTTGACGGATGGCGAAGTCCGCAATTATTTTACCGGTCCTGCGTTCCTGCCGTGGCATCGCATGCTGAACATCGATTATTGGCAAAGCCCTTTGCCTCAATCCTGGCTGGATGGCCAATTGGAATTGCAGAAGAAAATCGTTGCCCGTGAACGCGCATTCAATATGCGTCCGGTTCTGCCGGCCTTTGCCGGGCATGTTCCCAAGGAGTTGGAGAGAATTTATCCGGATGCGAAAATCACGAAACTAGAAGCATGGTCCGGGTTCCCGGATGAGTACGCATGCAGTTTTCTGGATCCGATGGATCCGCTGTTCAAGAAGATACAGAAGAAATTTCTGGATACGGAGACGGAAATATACGGGACGGACCATATTTACGGCATAGACCTGTTCAACGAACTGACACCACCAAGCTGGGATCCGGAATACCTCCGGCGTGTAAGCCGCCAGGTGTACGAAAGCTTGGAGAACGCGGATACCGATGCGGTATGGCTCCAGATGACATGGCTTTTCTACAATGAGCGCAAAGATTGGACTAACGACAGGGTCAAGCCGTATATAACGGCTTTCCCGTCCGACCGCTCGCTTTTGCTCGATTATTATTGCGAAAGGCAGGAAGTCTGGCAGCGTACCGACAAGTTCTTCGGAGTGCCTTACATCTGGTGTTATCTAGGAAATTTCGGTGGGAACACCATGCTGGTAGGCAATATAGCCGAAATCAACAAACGGCTGGAAAACACCTTCGTAAACGGGGGAGACAACTTCACCGGCATCGGTTCCACGTTGGAAGGGTTCGATTGCAATCCGTTCATATATGAATACGTGTTCGAGAAAGCATGGGACTTCGACATTCACAAGCATCTCGACCAATGGGTCTATGCTCTTGCCGACCAGCGTGTCGGGAAGAAGGATGTCAACGGGAGGAAAGCATGGAAGCTGCTGATAGATAGTATATACATTGCCCCTTCCGTTCCCGGACAATGTCCGTTGATCAATATCCGTCCCACCTTCGGAAAATACAGGACATATTATGCGAATCCACGCATTAAATACGACAACAGGAACCTGCTTGATGCGGACGAGCTGCTTTTGGCCGCCGACGGAAGGAATTCCGCATATTCGTTCGATGTCGCCAATGTCACGCGCCAGCTGCTCAGCAACTATTTTTTGCAGGTATTCGGCGATTACGAACAGGCGTACGAAAGGCGTGACCGCCGGATCATGAAAGACAAAAAGGATGAAATGATAGGGATCATGGACGACGTGGACAGGTTGCTCGCCAGCCAGCCGGCTTTCCTGGTGGGTAAATGGATAGCCGACGCCCGCTCATGGGGGGCGACTCCCGAAGAGGCGGATTATTTCGAAAGCGACGCCCGCGACATAATAACCACTTGGGGAGACAAGGACATGCTTTTGAACGACTATGCGAGCAGGACCTGGGCGGGGCTTACCAAGACTTTTTACGAGGTGCGCTGGAAAATGTTCTTCGAAGCAGTCGATTCCGCCCTGGACGAAAATCAGGCCTTCGATGACGCACACTACGACATTTATAGAAAACAGGTCACTTCATTCGAAAAGGATTGGTGGGAAAAACGTATCGGCACATTCGATCAGAATCCTGTCGGAGACGGCAAGACGATCGCAAGGGAACTGCTTGGAAAGTACAAACGGCGCATATGCGATAGAAGTGCGGTCCGATGAAAATTACGGTTGATATATGATTTTATAGCTATATTGCTACATTTAGCATGCATGATCGGATGATACGGCTGCCTTGATATGAAACGCAATGAAGAAATATTGGTCAAACAGTTGATTTCTGGTGATGAAAAAGCCTACAAGTATATATACGATCATTATTATCTGCTTTTATGCGAGGTGGCCAACGAATATCTTGACGATCCTTTCTTATCCGAAGCCATAGTAGGGGATGTGATTTATCACGTGTGGGAGATACGAGCTTCACTGAATATCAGGATATCCGTTCTTTATTACTTAATAAGGGCGGTCAGGAACAGTTGTCTCAATTTCCTGAAGTCGAAACATGAGATGAAGGAGACGAGTTTCTCTTCGTGTACCGTCGGCGGCAAGCCGATACCGGAAAATCCAGAGAAAACGGCCGTAAGTTATCCTTGTGACAATTTGTTCGAATACGAATTGAAGTGCGCTATGAATGCTGCCGTGAACAAGTTGCCGCAGGAATGCCGCCGTGTATTCATCAAAAGCCGGTTCGAGAATAAAAGCTATGAAAAGATAGCACGTGAATTGGGGATTTCGGTAAATACGGTAAAATACCACATGAAAAATGCATTGGCCTTCATGCGGACCGAAATCGCGAATTTTTACCGGACGAAAGATTAAACCGGATCCATCCCTTCGTACGCCAGTTCCATCGCCCGGCTTGCGGCGGCGGCCGGGGCGTATTCCGGAACGCTCCTGCAGGCGACCATCGCCTCCACGACGACGGGGTCGAAGGGAATTCTGCCTACTACGGGAATTCCATTTTCCCGGCAATACCTTTCGATACGCGAGGCCATTTCCCCGTTGATGTCGTATTTGTTGACGATCACCCTCGCATCCGATCCCATGCCCTTGGCGACCCCGGCGACCCTTTCGAGGTCGCGGAGCCCAGATAATGTCGGTTCGGTGACGATCGCCACGCGGTCCGTGCCGGTTATGGACGACATCACCGGGCAGCCTATACCCGGGGGGCCGTCGATTATGACCGTGGAGATCCCGGCCTCTTCCGCCAGCTGTCCGGCCTTCTCCCTTACCAGGTCGACGAGCCGTCCGGAATTCTCTTCGCCGGGCGCAAGCTTGCCGTAGACCATTTCTCCGTATCTGAAACGCCCGGCGTATATTCTGCTTCCATTCTGTTCCTCGAACCTTATCGCATCGCGGGGACAGACCCTGGAACACAGCCGGCAGCCTTCGCACGTTATTTTCGATATCGCCGCCTTTCCGCCCGAAACCGAAATGGCTCCGAACCTGCAGTACGCGGCGCATTTCCCGCAACCGTCGCACTTATTTCCGTCGACCACAGCCTTTTGCCCGGAGACGAATACGCTCTCCTCGTCGCAGGAAGGGTCGAAGAGCAGATGAAGGTCGGGGGTGTCCACGTCGCAATCCGCCAGTACCACACTTTTCCCGATTGAGGCGAAAGCTGCGCTGACGCTGCTTTTTCCAGTTCCTCCCTTTCCGCTGATTACCGCAATCTTCATAGGTTTTCCCTTATAGTTTCGAACAGTTTACGGAATTCCGCTTTCCATCTTCCGTCCGTATCGGTTATCAATTCTCCCTTGGAACAGCTTTCGGCGATGTTCCTGTCGAACGGTATCGACATGAGAAGAGGGATGCCTTCGGCTTTCAGGTAGGCATAGACCTCGCCGTCGCCCATGCCTGCCTTGTTGACGACCGCTCCGCATCGTTTGCCGATGTTTTTCAATGCCTTTACCGCCTGTTTCAGGTCGGCGACCCCGAACGGGGTGGGCTCGGTAACGAGGACCGTGAAGTCGGCGGCGGAAACGGTGTTTACGAAGGGGCAGGATGTACCCGGAGGCGCGTCCAGCAGTACCGTTACGGCCGTATCGGCCTCCTTCAACGCTTCCCTTATGACTTCCACCGGGGATTTGTTGCCCGGATGCATCCGTGCCTCGACGATTTTGAGATTCTCCCCGGCCAGATAATCCGTAACTGTCCCGAGCGGCTTCTCTTTCTCCGATATCGCGCCGGAACGGCATGCCGCCGAGCAGGCCCCGCATCCGTGGCACAGGTCGTCCATCACCTTGATCCTGCGGGCTTCCTTCAGGAAGAATATCGCATTGTAATTGCAATATTCCCTGCATCTTCCGCAGAAGGTGCATTTTCCCGCATCTATGACGGGTATCTTTTGCGTCACTTCGCGCGAACACACGCGCTTCACGTTGAAAAACAACGTGTCGTCCGGCTCCTCGGCGTCGCAGTCGATCAGCATCGCCCCGTCTCCTTCCCCGACTATGGCGTTGAACAGGTTGGTGGAGACGAAGGTCTTTCCTGTCCCTCCCTTGCCGCTCGCAATGGCTATCGTCATTCCGGCTCTCATTCGGGGTGGTTAATGGAGATCGATTTAATGGCTTCGGCCACGGTCTTTCCCGTCACCTTTTCCATGCTGATGCCGAGTCCGTCGAGCAACGAACGTATCTTCGTCCCGAAGTCCCCGGCCATCACCAATCCCGTCCCCCTCGATGCGACGAATTCCACTGCCGCCGGACCGGCCCCTTCCGAGGATTCCCGCGCGGGATTCCGTACGAATTCGGTCTTTCCGGTCGAAGTGTCGTGGAAAGCGAAGTATGGGCATCTTCCGAAGCGCCCGTCGACGGTGGAATTCATGCCGTCGTTTTCCGAAGCTATGGCTATTTTCATAATGGTGGTTTGTCGAATTATTTTTTCAGATAGAACGTATGTGACCTGTAACAGGTCTTTTTGATTTTCCCTTCCCTGAGAAGCCGGTCTACGGTATCTTCCCCGGCATTGTCCTTCCCGAGAAGCCGGGCCATGGTGTCCTCCCTCATGGGATGGACAGCGCACATTGCGGTTATGTCCTGTACGGCGTCTCCCGTGTATCCGGTCTCGGCCCCTTCGAATTTGTCGAGCAGTACCACGTTCGGAAGGACTTTCAGGAATATATCGCGGGCGGATTCGATGTCGCTCCTTTCGGGCATAACGGCCGACTGGACGGCAGGCGGCCTTACCGGAACCGAAATGTAGGATACGAGGGGATCCAGGGTACTTATGAAGTCCGCGGTCTCCTTAATGGTGTCGGTGGCGTCGTTCACTCCGGATACGAGCATGGTTTCGGTCACCAGGATGCCTTCGAACATCTCCGCGAACCTTTTGTACGAGGCATGCATGTCTTCCAGTTCCAGCGTCTTGCATGGCCGGTTGATTTTTTTCCATGTTTCGTTGTCGGCCGTATCCGCCTTCAGGGAGACCCAGTCCGCCTCCGACAACGCTTCGGCCACTTCGGGATCGCCGAGCAGCGTCCCGTTGGTTATGACCGCAACCGGTATCTCGAATCCCTTCAGCAGCCTTATCGATTCGCCCAGCCTTTTGTCCAGCGTGGGCTCCCCGTCGGCCACGAAAGTAAGATAGTCGGGATAATCCGCCCTGTCCAACAGTCTGAGGCGTTTCCCGGTCTCTTCCAGTATCGTTTCGGGCGGGTACATTTCCCTCCTTCGTGTCGTCATGTGTCTCGTAAGCCCCACCTGGCAATAGATGCAGGAGTAGGAGCATGTTTTCGGAGGCGGCACGTTGTTTATCCCGAGGCTTTTGCCGAGCCTTCTAGACTGTACCGGACCGAAGGTTATCATTTCCCTGCGTCGGATTTTCCGCTGTCCAACCTGTTTCCATATCCGGGTCCCATACCTCTGCCTCTACCCATGCCCCTGCCGTTTCCCCTGCGGCAACCGCAGCCTAGGCCTTTCCCACGGAAACTTCCGTTCCCGAAGCCGGCGGAAATCCCGTTCGACGTCGCATCCGCATCGTCATTCTTTTTGTTCGCACCGAAATTGGTGCATTTTCCCATTTTTCTTCCGGTCATGGGACCTTGTCCCAGAGGGCCTGTGTGATTCAAACCTGGCATTGTTTTTATTTTTTTCACGGTAAAGGTATGAATTATTTTGAACATTTGTTCAAAATGGTGCCGGGATTTTTATTTGAATTTTGTTTAAAATGTTTTGAATGAACGGGAAAAATGCTAAATTTGTTCTGTTTTTAATTGACCGGTTAAATCATGCAATTAAAACGACTCGTACAAGTTCCTGGTTCTGTGATAAAAAAGCGGATAAAATCGAAGCCAAAGGACATCGAAATCCTTAAGGCTGCCGAAAAGCTCTTCGTCGAGAAAGGGTTCGATAATGTGACGACTGCTGAGATCGCGAAGGAAGCGGGATGCAACCAGGCACTGCTGCATTATTATTACAGAACCAAGAAAAAACTGTTCGAGAAGATATGGGAAAGCAAAGTCTATTCCCTGCTCTCTTTATTCAGGAAGGAGGACCTGGCAAGGATTTCAATAGTGGAAAGCGTAAGGCAATTCGCTAAGAGACAGTTCGAAGCCATGTATAAAAATCAGAAAGTTACCGAGTTTCTCTTTCATGAACTGCAAAATCATCCCGAAAGGGTCGCCGTTTTGAAAAAGAAACTTGCTCCGGAATACGGCTCGTCTCTTGGCGAATTCAGTGCGCGACTCGACGAGGAATACAGGAAGGGAAACATCCGCAAGACCGACGTCGTCAATCTCATGTTCACTATTTTTTCCTTGAACCTGTCCTGTTTCGTGTCGAAGAACATATTCAAGACGGTATGCGACATGAGCGAGAAGGGGTATCAGGAATTCCTGAAGAAAAGGGAAGAATTCATACTCGATACGGTGACGGACAGTCTCCGTCCAAGATGATCCGCATGTGGGGAGATTGACTATGCGGACAATATATTACAAGAATTTTACCGATGACGTCGTAGTCAACAAGGGCCAGGATTATCGTTTGCCCGATGATTACATCTGGATCCGCAAGGGCTTCTTCAACCGTTTCATGTATGGTTTCGTCTATTTTTTCGTAGTCGCGGCCGCTTTCTTTTATTGCCGTTTCGGATTGGGGCTGAGGGTCGTAAACCGCAAGGCCTTGAAAAAGTACCGGAAATCCGGTTATTACGTCTTTGAAAACCATACGCAGCCGGTAGGGGACGCCCTGATGCCGGCCCTGATAGCTAAAGGTAAGCGTTGCTTCGTCATAGTCAGCGAATCCAACATGGGAATACCTTTTCTTGGCAAGCTTCTTCCTTACATCGGAGCGTTGCCGATTCCTGAATCGCGCCGTAAGATGGTAGGTTTCATGGATGCCGTCAGATGCAGGGTGGAAGGCGGCAATGCAGTATTCATATATCCCGAAGCCCACGTATGGCCCTATTACGACGGGATACGCCCGTTCCCGGACACCTCTTTCAGATTCCCTGTGGAATCGCATTCCCCTTCGTTCGCAGTCACTGTGACTTATAGGAAGCGTGCCTTGTTCGGTAAAGCGGGGGTGACCGCCTATGTGGACGGCCCTTTTTTCGCCGACGGGTCGCTTCCCGTGGCGCGGCAGAAGAAACAGTTGCACGAAATGGTACGCAGTTGCATGATTGAACGCAGCAGGCTGAATAAGTACAGATTTGTAAATTATATCAGGCGTGAGATATGAATATTTTATATTGCGGAGACAGTAAAACCGAGGACGGCGTTTTGATATCCGTGCTTTCGCTTGTCGGGAACGTAAAGGAGCCTTTGCACGTTTATGTCATGACGATGGCGATAAGGGTGGGGAACAAGTCGTTCAGTCCTATATCGTCCGGCTTCATAGGCTTTCTGGACGGGTTGGTGAAAAGAGCTTGTCCCGAAAGCTTCGTGGTGTCGTCCGATTTGACCGGCCTGTTCGGTTCGGATCTTCCTGCGGCCAACCTGAAGACGAGGTTTACGCCCTACTGCATGCTCCGTCTGTTCGCGGATGAAATGGACGGATTGCCCGACAGGCTGATGTATCTGGACAACGACGTGGTGTGTCGCCTGGACTGTTCCGGTTTTTACCATCAGGACATCGAAAACTATGAATTCGCCGGAGTACTGGATTATTACGGCCAATGGTTCTACAGCAGGAACATACTGCACCGCGACTATGTCAATTCCGGCGTGCTGCTAATGAACATGAAGAAGATGAGAGAGACCGGGCTTCTGACGAAATGCCGCCTTTCCTGCAGGAAAGTCAGGATGTTCCTGCCCGACCAGCATGCCTTGAACAGGCATGCGGTGGCGAAGAAGATTGACGGCCGCAAATACAACGAGCAACGCAAATTGCATGAAGACACCGTTCTTCAGCATTTCACCACGAGCTTCAGGCTCTGGCCGTGGCTTCACGCCATATCGGTCAAACCGTGGCAGGTAGATCGCATGCACGATTTGTTGAAAATACACGAATACGATAATTTGTTAATCGAATACCAAACGATAAAAGAAACCGCTTCATTATGAAAAAGAGAGAAACCATCCCTGTATTCTTCGCGATAGACGACGGATATGCCCGATTTGTGGCTGTTGCAATCAAGTCATTGATCGTAAATGCTTCCAGGGAGTACGACTATAAGATAATCGTGCTTGGCCAGGAAGTGAGCAAAGACAATGTGGACAGGATCTCCGCGTTGTCCGAAAAAGGCTTCGAAATAGAATTCGTGCCAATGAAAGATAAATTCGACGGGATCACGAATTGGGAAGGCAGCCGTCTCAGGGCCGACTATTTCACCTTGACCATTTATTTCCGCCTCTTCATTCCGGATATGTTTCCGCAATACGACAAGGGAATCTATCTGGACAGCGACATCGTCCTGCCCGGGGACATTTCGGAAATGTACCGTACGAAACTGGGCGACAATCTGCTTGCCGCTTCCGTGGACCATTCCATCCAGCACATACCGGAATTGGTCAGGTACATAGAAAATGCCATAGGGGTGAAGGTAGGCACCTATTTCAATTCGGGCGTCCTCCTGATGAACCTGAAGCGTCTGCGCGAGGCCCGTTTGAGCACCCGTTTCCTGGAACTGTTCGGCAAGTACCATTTCGATACCGAAGCCCCGGACCAGGATTACCTTAACGTGTTGTGCCACGGGAAGGTGGTCTATCTAGACGAATGCTGGGATGCGATGCCGAAAAACTATGCCCCCGAACTTGAACATCCTAAACTGATACATTATAATCTCTTTTCAAAGCCTTGGTGTTACGACGGCGTCCAGTATGCCGGCTATTTCTGGAAGTATGCCAGGCTTACCGGTTATTACGACGAGCTCGTCGATTTCAAGAAAAACTATTCCGACGAACAGAAAAAGGCGGACGGCGAGTGCATGGCGGACATGTGCCGCAGAAGCGATATGGTGAGTCGAAATACTTTCACATTCAAGACATTGTTCGATAGCGGACAGGAGAAACGCTTATGAGCTTGATGATTGCGCCTGGTCGCGGCAAGGTGATAGAAAACATACGCGATGCGGTTTCAAGGTCCGACTTCAATGCCAAGGTCGAAACCGGCGATGCGGTCCTCGGCCCGGAGCAGGTGAGTTCGATCCTGCATTGGTATCTGCGATGCCGCAACAGGCTGTCGTACAAGATTCCAAATTTCGTGTCGCTTCTTTTTGCCAATATCATAACATGGTACCTGAACCGCGATACCGAAATCGTCGGCCTGGAGAAACTTTCGTCAGTCAGGGACGGCGCCATCGTGACGTGCAACCATTTCAACCCTTTCGACAATGCCGTGGTAAGGAAAATGGTAGCCAAGATCCGGAAGGGAGGCCTTTACATCGTAAGCGAAGATGCGAATTTCGTCGTGCCCGGATTCTGGGGCTTCATGATGAAATACGCCAATCTCATTCCCATAAGCAGGGATATGGAGTACATGACCATGCATTTCGGGAAAATTATCGGTGAAATAGTCCGCAGGAAGCGGTTCATATTGATATATCCGGAACAGGAGATGTGGTTCAATTATCGCAAGCCGCGCTCGCTGAAGAAAGGGGCATATTACTATGCGTCCATGAACGGTGTGCCCGTGGTTTCCTGTTTCATAGAGATCAGAGATCTGCCCCGGATGCAGGCCCCCGATTTCCACAGGAACAAATGCGTGATCCATGTCCTCGATCCCATATATCCGGATCCCGCGAAGTCCGACAAGGTAAACGCCGCGGTTATGTGTGCGACGGACTACCGCCAGAAAAAAGATGCCTATGAAAAGGCCTACGGAAAGCCGTTGGACTATGAATTCGAGAGCTGGGATATCGCAGGGTGGTCGGGAATCACCAGCGTCCGGGAATGATCGTGCCGCAGTTCGGGCATCCGGTCCCCGCTCCCGTAAGATGATTCTCCAAGATCCTGTAGCCGTCGCGGCGGACGAGGAGCCTGCCGCAGCTCGGGCATAGGGTGTTCTCTCCGTCTATTTCTCCGGCGTTGCCGATGTAAACGTACTTGAGGCCGGCTTTCCGGGCGATTTCGGCAGCCGAAGCCAACGTAGCCAGCGGCGTCGCCGGCACATCCTTCATCCTGTATTGCGGGAAGAACCTGCTGAAATGCAACGGATAGTTTGCGAATCCATTGTCTGCTAGCCACTTGCACATGGCGGTCAGCATTTCTGGCGAATCGTTGACGCCTGGTATAAGCAGGTTGGTGATTTCCAGCCAGACTCCCGTGTCGCGCATCACCCCGAGGGTGTGTAGCACCGGGGCGAGCGAACCGTGGCTTATGCGCCTGTAAATGTCGTCGCTGAAGGATTTCAAGTCTATGTTGGCCGCATCCAGTACGCTGCAAAGCTGCCTCAGGGGAGCGTCCTGCACGTAACCTGCGGAGACCAGTATGTTTTTTATGCCGGCTTGCCTGGCCAGGCAAGCCGTGTCGTACATGTACTCGAACCACGTCAGGGGTTCGGTATAGGTGTAGGCGATGGCCGGGCAATGCGAATCGAGGCATGCGGTTACCACCTGATCCGGCGTCAGGCGATAGCTTTCGCATTCGGACGGCGCCGCCTGCGATATGTCGGAGTTCTGGCAGTTGAGGCAGGAGAAATTGCAGCCGGTGCAGGCCAGCGAGAGGCATGTGCTTCCCGGATGGAAATGCAGCAGCGGTTTCTTTTCCACCGGGTCAATGCAGCAGGCGCAGGGATGTGCGTAGCTTTCCGCATACAGCTTGCCGCCGCGGTTCACGCGGCTGCGGCAGATGCCGTGTTTTCCCTCGGCAATCCTGCAGGAGTGCGGGCAAAGGTCGCAAACGACCGTTTTACCGTCGCTTTCGGTATGGTAAAAGGAAGCTTCGCGTATCATAGGCAAATCTATTTGTAATCCCCCTCCTTGAAGACCAGCGCCTCGTAGGTATAGAGGTTGGCGCTTTTCCAGTCGTTCCAGCCGAGCCCGGCCTTGTCGCGGGCGCAGTGCCCGAGGAATTCCTCCTTGCTCCAGCCGGTCTCTTCGGCCACCTGTGGAAGGAATGTCCCCGAGCGGCCGTTTTTCTCGATATAGATTCCCTGCTTGCCGAGGGTGAACTCGTCGGCGCTACTTATCTTCTTCATGGGAGTCAGCACGGAAATTTCTATTTCTATGCTGTCCGTTTCGGATGCGTCCACCGGACTGAAGCGCGGGTCTTCGAAGGCCGCCGCCCTGGCCATCTCGTCGATGACCATATAGAGCGGCATGTCGTTCCCGAAGTGCCCGATGCAGCCGCGCAGGTTCCCGCCCTCGTTGAGCGTGACGAACGCGCCGCATTTCTCCTTCAATGCCGGGCTCAATCCGGTATCGTCGTATCCCGTCTTCGAAGAACCTTCCAGTGAGTTTGCTATCGCCTTCCTTGCTATGCCGAGCAATGTTTTCCTTTCGCCGGCATCCAATGCGAAGTCCGAAACCCCGGCCGTGCTTTTTTTGCCGGTGGCGTCGTCTCTCGTGATGACGAAAGCGTGGTAGCCTACGACGCGATCCTTGTCGCCGTATTCGGTATCGCCCGAGTTTCGGTACATCAGATGTTCGTAATGGTATGATCCGTCGCCGCCCGTCATGAACATGAGAACGGCTATCGCACTCTGGCCGCAGGCGCTGGTCGCGAGATTCGCGACACCGCTTTCGGCGTTTTCCTTCAGGGCGCCGACGAATTCCAGGATGGAACCGCTCCCGACCGCCTTGCCGGTCAAGCCGTCTACCTTCTCTGCATCTTCGTACGAAGGGTAGTGCGAAAAGTCGCTGCTGATCACGAACAGGTTGTCCCCGTTGAAATAGGGTTTCAGCGCTTCGGCCACCTCCCTGATCACATCCGCATCCTGGCACCCTACTATGACTGGTACTATCGGTGGCATCGACTTGAGCCTGTGCTGCAGGAAGGGAAGCTGTACTTCGAGGCAATGCTCCCTGTCGTGCGCGGCGGGGTTGCATTTGAAACAGCCGTGTTCCGCAACGAGCTTTTTCCCGAGCGCGGTGTCCACCATGACATCCCCGAGCGGTGTCCTGTAATAACCGTAACCGGTATTGACCGATGCGCCGTCCATATATACGTAATGGCTCGGGCCGATGAGGAATATGTGTTCGAATTTCCTGTCGGGATCGATCTTTGAGAAGGCCGCGGCCGCCACCATGCCCGAAAATACATATCCGGCATGCGGGACTATCACCGCCACCGCATTTTCGCTGCACTCTTTTCCTTCAAAGGGAGCGAAACATTCCGAAAGCATTTCCATAGTTTCCTTTCTGGAAGCAGGATAGAACGAACCTGCCGCCGCAGGCCGGCGGACCTTGCCCTCTTCGGCAGTCTGTCCGTCGCATTGGCCCAAGGATGACATTGCACAAAGCGACATTATTGCTAAGATTTTAATTAAATGCATTTTATTCCTTCAGGCATCATGCCTTGAATTCCGACATGTCCCTGCCTTCCGCCTCGCCATTCCTGATTTCGGTGGAGGAGATGTCGCAGAGGGGCGCTTCGAGCGGAACCACCTTGAATCGGGGATCCATGCGGTTATACTCCTCGGCCATGGATTTCACGTCGTAACCCTGGCGAGGATATACCCATACTTCGTAGTTCGAAAGGATTTCGTCCCATTTGAACCATATCTTCATTATGGAAAGGTTGTCGGCTCCCATAACGAGGATGAATTTGGTGTCGGGATCCTTTTCCCTGAGTGCCTGGAGCGTTCTGGCCGTGTACAGGGGTTTCGGGAGGGAATATTCGATATCACTTACTTTTAATTCCAGGCCTGATCCGGAAATCGCCTTCTTCACTGCCGAAAGCCTTTCGCGAGCCTCATATTCGGATTCCTTTCCGTTGAGGCTTTTGTTGGCCTTCAGGGGATTTTCCGGCGAAACGACAAGTCTTACTTCGTCCACGTCGCATTTTTCCAGCAAAAATTTCGCTATTGCGAGGTGTCCGACATGCAGGGGGTTGAAAGAACCGAAAAAAAGAGCACACTTCATAGCCAATACTTTTATTACGCATAAAGATATAAAAAATATGCCAATTTGTCCTTATATTCCCGTTGGCAAGTTATTTGTCACTATCTTTGCACAATCAAAACAAATACGAAATGGACGAAAAGGAAAATAATGACGGGAAAAAGGCGAACGAAGCCGAAAACGCCTTGAATAAGGAAGTAAAACAGGATAAAAAAGAGATGAAGCAGGAGGAAAAAAAGGAAAAGGCGGAAGAGAGGAAGGCTCGCGAGGAAGCCGATAAGCAGGCTGCGAAAATAAAGGAACTCGATGCCAAGGTAGCCGACTACAAGGATAAATATGTAAGATTGCTCGCCGAATTCGACAATTATCGCCGCCGCACTTCCAAGGAGCGCCTCGAACTCGTTTCGACTGCCGGAGAGGATGTGATAAAAGGTATCCTTCCGGTTCTGGACGATTTCGAACATGCATTGAAAGTGCTTGGGGAGACGAAAAGCAGTCCCGAATGTATCAAAGGTACGGAATTGATTTATCAGAAGTTATGTAATTATTTGAAGGGCAGGGGCGTAGCGGAAATAAAGACTTTGGGAGAGGATTTCGATACGGATTTTCATGAAGCCGTAGCCCAGCTTCCCGCGTCAGAACCGTCGCAGAAAAACAAGGTGGTCGATGTCATCCAAAAGGGTTATACATTGAACGGCAAGATCATACGTTATGCCAAAGTTGTCATTGCAATTTAGGAGGTATTGATTTTTATGGCAGGTAAAGATTATTATGCTGTACTTGGCGTCGGCCGCAACGCCACACCTGATGAAATTAAGAAAGCTTATCGTCAGATGGCTTTGAAATATCACCCTGACCGTAATCCGGGAAATAAGGAAGCCGAAGATAAGTTCAAGGAGGCCGCGGAAGCATATGATGTCCTGAGCAACCCTGACAAGAAGGCACGTTACGACCAGTTCGGGGAAGCCGGCGTCAACGGCGGTGCTTCCGGTTTCGGAGGAGCTTCCGGCGGATTTACGATGCAGGACATATTCGACCGGTTCGGAGATATATTCGGAAGTAGCTTCGGCGGCGAAGAAGGAGGCTCTTTCGGGCCTTTCGGCACATTCTCGGGTTTCGGAAGGAGCAGGGGAAAACGTGTGCAGCGCGGTTCCGACATAAGGATACGCGTCAAGCTTACACTTTCGGAAATAATGCACGGCGTTGAAAAGACCGTGAAAATCAATAAATACGTTCCATGTCCTGCGTGCCACGGGAACGGGGCAGTCAATGCGTCCGACATAAAAACCTGTGCGACCTGTAACGGTACGGGTATGGTCACCCGTGTTACCAACACTATTTTGGGCCAGATGCAGACATCTTCACCTTGTCCTACATGTCATGGGGAAGGCAAAGTAATAGTCAATCCGTGCCGTACATGCAACGGTACGGGCGTGGTCCGCTCCGCCGACGAGATATCGTTCAGGATACCTGCTGGCGCGGTGGAAGGCATGCAACTGACCATCCGAGGCAAGGGAAATGCCGCTAAGAACAACGGAATCAACGGAGACCTGCTCGTCGTGATCGAGGAGCAGGTGGATCCCGAACTCAAACGGGACGGGAACGATTTGATTTACCAGCTTTTCCTTTCAATTCCAGAAGCTGTGGAGGGATGCGTCAAGGAGATCCCCACAGTGGATGGAAAGATACGTATCAAGATAGATGCCGGTACCCAATCAGGAAAGATACTGAGAGTTAGGGGAAAAGGGATACCGGATATAAACGGTTACAACACCGGGGACCTAAAGGTTTGCGTGCAGGTTTGGATTCCAAAGAAGATCAGTCGTGAAGAGAAGACACTTATGGACAGACTTTCCTCATCTTCGAATTTCTCACCAAGCCCAAACGAAGATGACAAGAAGCGCTTTTTCGACATGTTCAAGACCATGTTCAATTAACGCATGGAAGGCCTTGAAAGATTCGCGGGTATAATCGCGTTATTGCTTTTCCCTTTATCGTGTCACTTGGCCGGGGCACAGACGCCGCGCTCTCCATTGGATTTGCCCATTGCGTTTTCCGGTACCTACGGTGAACTGCGGGGTAACCATTTCCACGAGGGCTTCGATTTCAAGGTCGGCGGAAAGGCCGGCGCCCCCGTACATGCCATAATGGACGGTTACATCTCCTGCATATCGGTATCCCAGCACGGTTTCGGGAACGCCGTTTATATCAAACATTATGACGGCATCACCTCTATCTACGGACATCTGGACCATTTCATACCCCGGATAGCGAAGTCCGTAAGAAAGGCGCAATATGCCAAGGAAAATTACAGGGTGCTTCTCTATTTCGGACCGAAGGATTTTCCGGTCAGGAAGGGGGATGTCATCGGTTATGCGGGTTCCACCGGGGATTCCGGAGGCCCGCACCTGCATCTGGAACTGCACGGGAGGAACGGGGTTCCGATCAATTACATAAAGCGTGGATATTACGAGATCAGGGACGATATCCCGCCTATTTTCAACAAGATCAATTTTTATTCGTTTGCTGATGATGACGGTATCCCCGAAACTGCCTACATAACGGGGTTTACTTCCCCTAAGAGGCTTGACAGGACGCTTTACCTGCCTGAGAGGTTTTATGTGGGGATAGATGCCGTCGACAGGCAGAACGGGACGTCCAACAGGCTTGCCGTCGAGGTTTATTCGGTCCGCCTGGACACTTCGCTCGTTTTCAGGTTCACCGTCGGAGAAATCCCGCCATCGATGGGGCATTCCATAAAGAGTCTCCGCGAATTCGACGCCAACTACTACGGCGGTACCGATATGATAAAAAGCTATGTGGAACCTGGAGATGCGCTCGCTTCCCACATAGAATGCAGCGATAGCGGGATAATAGTGCTGCGCGATACTATGACCCACAGGTTGGAGGTTACAGCTGAAGACCAGTACGGAAATTCTTCTTCCGTGGTTTACAAAGTCAAGCGCCGGGCGATGCCGGCCGCCGTACCAGGGCATGAAGAGGCTTCCGGAAGGACTTCCATGATGTGGAACGTGCCTAACGTCTTCATGGCCGACGGCGTGACGATGTCAATACCGGCTGGCGGCCTTTACCGTTCCATATGGTTTTCCGCAGAATCCGGAAAGGATTCCTTCGATCCCGCGTCGAACGTCTGGTCCAAGGTGTGGAAGCTCGGCGATCCGATGATCCCGCTAGGTGCTCCCGCGACGCTTTGCATTGAAGCGGATGTTCCAGATTCGCTGCACGGGAGGGCCATCATGGTGGGATTCGACAAGAAGGGGGAACCTTTTCCGGTAGGAGGGCATTGGAGCGGCGATGGCGTAACCGCTAAGGTGTCGTCATTCGGCACATATTACGTGGCGATCGATACGATCGCCCCCGAGGTCTCGTTCGGGTTCAGTGAGGGTGCGAAGATA
>JALCST010000021.1 GCA_022653675.1 Bacteroidales bacterium
CCTTCACAGTAGGACACTATCTCCGCTACTTCTTCTTCTGTCATCATACTCTTTCGTGTGTTGGTATGACGCAAAGCTAATACCTTTCATCCTGCCTCAAAAGACGCACTTGGTCGGAGGCTTACGATCGGAGATCTGGTAATGTTTAAATTTGTATATCTGGAAAATAGGAACTTCCGGTTCTAATATTTGGTATGAAATAGTGGGGCAAGTGGGGCAATGATTGGGCAATAGTGGGGCAAGTGGTGCAGGTTTAAATGGGCTCGATTGGCTCATGACTGGTTTGTAGGAATTGTGCCAAAGCGCGGAGCGCGCGGCCGCGGTGGGAGATCGCGTTCTTTTCGCCGGGGGTGAGTTCGGCGAAAGTCCGGCCGTAACCTTCGGGGACGAAGATGGGGTCGTAGCCGAAGCCCTCCCTGCCCTCTTCCTCCGAAATTATGCGGCCTTCGCAGACCCCTTCGAACGTATGTGTCGTGGAGGCCGTGCCGTCGGCCGACGGTACGACAAGCGCCATCACGCAGCGGAAGCGGGCTGTGCGCCTGTCTTCGGGAACGCCGTCCAGTTCCTTCAGGACCTTGCGGATGTTCTCCTTCGGATCCTTGGCCGGTCCGCTGTACCTTGCCGAATAGACTCCGGGAGCCCCGCCGAGTGCGTCTATCTCGAGTCCGGTGTCGTCGGCGAAGCAGCATTTGCCGAATTTCCCGTAGACGAATGCCGCCTTCTGAATGGCATTTTCTTTGATAGTGGTACCGGTTTCGGGGATGTCGCCGTGGAACCCCAGGCCGGCGGGCGTGACGAGGCAGTAGGAAGGCCCGAGAATTTCCTCTGCTTCAATCAGTTTGTTACGGTTGCCGGTGGCGAATACGATGTGTATTTTCATGCCGTGAAGTTACTGAAATAAGATTATAATTACATTTGCGAGAATAATATTTGAGAAATGAAGAAGATAGTTTCGTTTTTGGCGGCCGTTTCCGTTGTCGTCCTTATGCCGGCGACCGTGTCGGCGCAATCCGAATCGTTCAGGATCGGCAAGTCGCTCGATGTCCAGTACGCCATTCTGAGGGAACTGAAAAGCTCTTTCGTGGATACCGTTCAGACGGACAAGCTCATGAAGACAGGCATAGATGCGATGCTCGGCAGTCTCGATCCATATACGATTTATATTCCAGAGGATCAGGACGATGACCTGGAGCTTATGACTTCCGGAACATACGGCGGAATAGGGGCCCTGATCACCAAGAAGGGGCTCGACAGCAGTGTCGTGATCACCCAGCCGTACGAAGGGTCCCCGGCTGCGAAGAACGGGCTTCTTCCGGGGGACCGGATAATCGAGATAGACGGCAGAAGCGTTATGGGCGAGAATTCGCAGCAGAGCAGCGACAGGATGAAGGGAGTGCCGGGAACCGACGTCCATTTCAAGATAATCAGGATCCGCGGCGGCGATACGGTCAATGTGACGATACGCCGTGAAAGGATCCACATCTCCAGCATCGACTATTACGGGATAATCAGGGACAGCATAGGTTACGTAGCCCTTTCGGGCTTTACGGAGAACATGTCGCAGGAGTTCAGGTCGGATTTTCTCAAATTGAAGGGAAAGGGGATGAAGAGGCTTGTCATAGACCTTCGCGGTAACGGCGGCGGGCTTATGGACGAAGCCATAGACCTAGTTTCCCTTTTCGTTCCCAAGAATACCCTGGTGGTCTCTTCCAAAGGACGCCTAGAGGATATGAACAAGGACTATTACACGAAGACGCAACCGTTGGATACTCTCATCCCCATCCTCGTCATGGTCAATTCGGGTACCGCCTCGTCCTCCGAAATAACCGCAGGATCGCTTCAGGATCTCGACAGGGGTACCATAGCTGGCACGCGCACTTTCGGCAAGGGGTTGGTCCAGAGCATAGTTCCGCTTCCGTACAACGGAAAGCTGAAGCTTACCACCGCAAAATACTATACACCTTCCGGACGCTGCGTCCAGGCTATCGATTATTCCCACAGGAACGAAGACGGAAGCGTGGGACAGATCCCGGATTCCCTTACTCATGAGTTCCATACGAGAAAAGGGCGCATAGTCAGGGACGGCGGCGGAATCACTCCGGATATCGTCGAGCCGTCTAGGGTATATAGCCGTCCGGCGGTCTCGCTCATTCTGAGCGGCGTTGCCGAAGATTATGCGATGAAGTACTTCGCCGGACATGACTCCATAGTTCCGGCAGCCGATTTCCACATGACCGATGCCGATTACGACGACTTCGTCGGGTTCGCCGGCAAGAGGAAGTTCGATGCACGAAGTTCCGCCGAAGTGGAATTGGATGCCCTCGAAAAGGCTGCGAAGAAGGATGCGATCTACAAGCCGTTCAAAGCCCAGTTCGACGGGCTTGCCAAGAAGCTCAAGATCGGCAAGGAGGAAATGCTGCGCTTGAAGCGTGACGAAATACAGGGGATCCTCGAAGCTGAAATAGTTGCCAAATACTATTTCAGTAGTGCCGGCAAGATAATAGATTTACGTGACGACGACCAGCTTTACGATTCGATGGATATCTGGACCGGAAAGAAGAAAATGAATGCTCCGACGCCGGAAACGGCCGATGATGGCGTAAGCGAATAGCATATATGATGGCAATCCCCGTAAAATCGAGCGCAATATTGTTACACAGCCTCAAGTGGGGGGATTCCGGTCATGTTTTGCATTTGCTCGATTCCGATGCCGGGCGCACCTCCATGCTGCTTCGGGGCGTTGGCAAGGGGAAGAAGAACGGAAACCGGGGCTGCCTGTTCAATCTCAGCATACTGGATCTCGTATCGCTCGATTCACCGAAGGCGTCCATGCGTACGGTGAAGGAATACGAACCGAAGGTGGCATTGAACGGCATTCGCACTGACTTGAACAAGAGCGTAATAGCCCTTTTTATCAGCGAACTTCTCTACCGCAGCATAAGCGAGGGCGATGGCGACGGGGAACTGTTCGGGTGGCTTTGCGAAGCGATTCTCAGGCTCGATGCGATAGAAGGTTCCTGTGCGAATTTCCATTTGTGGTTCCTCGTGGAGTACAGCCGCCATCTCGGCTTCTTCCCGAAGGATAACTACGACTGTTCCAATTGCCGTTTCGATGCTGTCTCCGCGCAATTCGTTGATACGGCCGCGGCATCCGCCGCGGAAGCATATGGCAAGGGAAGGATGGTCTTCCCGCAACGCGAATCCACGCTCCTGCATATCATTTGTACGTCGACGCTGGAGGAGGTGCTCGCCCTGCCGCTGACCGGAAGGCAAAGGTCGGATTTCGCGGCGCGTTGCATAGATTTCCTTTCGTACCATCTTGAATGCCAGCTGAACATAAAATCACTGAACGTACTTCACGAGATTTTCGAATGAATTTGAACGATGTCACTTCTGCATAACGCATATCTGTTTTTCGCAACTTCCGTGCTTCGGGACATCGACCTTTACAGGCGGGACCCTATGCCTTTCCAGGAAAAGGTATTCAGGCATCTGATATGGAAGGGTTCCGATACTCTTTTCGGAAAGGAACACGGCTTTTCGGGCATCCGCAATGTATCCGATTTCCGGCGCAACGTGCCGGTACGGGATTACAATGCGCTGAAACCTTATCTGGACAGGGTACATGACGGGGAGGATTACATACTTTACGGCGAAAAGACCTTTTATTTCGCAAAGAGTTCCGGGACGAGTTCCGACAAGAGCAAGTTCATTCCCGTGACTCACGACAATCTTATCAGGTGCCATTACCGCGGCTTCCTGGAGATGCTTGCGACGTACATAAACGACCATCCGGACACCGGGATCCTCGATGGGAAATCCCTTACTCTCGGAGGTACGATTTCCTCGGAAAGGAGGAAAGGCAAGACGATATGGAGCGGCGACCTCAGCGGAATCCTTCTGAAAAATTCGCCCGGGGTGGTGGAATTGTCCAGGGTGCCGGCGAAACAGATTTCGCTTATACCGGATTTCCACGAGAAAATCGGTAAGGTCTGCGAGACATGCTGTACGGCCGACGTCACCAATTTCAGCGGCGTACCGTCGTGGAACCTGCTGCTCATGGAAGAGGTGTTGAAATATACCGGAAAGGGAAGCATATCGGATGTATGGCCTAACCTGGAGCTTTTCTTTCACGGCGGCACCGGCTTCGAGCCTTATCGCAGGCAGTTCGAAACCCTGATACCTTCGTGCAGGATGCGTTACCTGGAAAACTATAACGCTTCGGAGGGGTATTTCGCCTTCCAGGACGAGCTTTCGGATCCTTCGATGCTGCTGACCGTGGATAACGGCGTTTTTTACGAATTCGCGACCATGCCGGACGCGTCCGGCCACAGGGACATACTCTCTCTGGACGAAGTCTCGGTCGGGATTCCGTATTCGGTGATAATATCCACTACGGCCGGCCTGTGGAGGTACGACATAGGGGATGTGGTAAAGTTCACTTCGCTCCGCCCCTGCAAGATCGTGATGCAGGGACGTACCCAATTATGCATAAATACGTTCGGCGAGGAATTGATGATAGCCAATGCCGAAAGTGCGCTTGCCGCGACCTGCAGCGCCTTCGGAGCCGAAGTAGCCGATTATACGGTGGCCCCGGTATTCATGTCCATGGACCGCAAACGCGGAGCGCATCAATGGGTCGTGGAGTTCAAGGTCTCCCCTTCCGATCCCGAAAAGTTTGCCGATTACCTCGACCGCGCCATCTGCGAGAGGAATTCCGATTATGAAGCGAAACGTACGCATACCTATACCATGGACCGGTTGATTCTCAATACGGTTCCTCCGGGAACATTCCTTAAATGGATGGATTCCCGCGGCAGGATCGGGGGACAGAACAAGGTCCCGCGCCTCTCCGAAAAACGGGATTTCGTCGAATCCGTAATGAAAATGGCTGAGAGCCTATAATGCGGCGAGTATCATGACCTGTGCCGCAATTATGCGAAGGAACATCGATAGGGGATATACCGTAGCATAGTAGGTGGAAGGGATCCCTTCCCCTATGGAGTTCGCGAATGCGAGGGCCGGCGGGTTGGTGTGGGTCCCGGAAATCATCCCTATCATCTGTACGAAATTTATCTTCATCCATTTCATGCCTATGAAACCGACGATGAATATGGCAGCCATGGTTATGGCGATGCCGTAGAATATCCAGTTATATCCCCCGGATGCGATAGTCTCGGTGAACCCCACGCCGGCTTTCAGCCCGACTGCCGCAAGGAAAAGCGAAATGCCTATTTCACGCATAAAGACATCCTCTCCCATGGTGAGGAAAGGGTCGTCGTGCCATTTGTGCCCGAAATAACCGATCAGGATGGCTATGATAAGCGGTCCTCCCGCCAAGCCGAGCTTGACCGCCTGGGGCATGCCGGGTAATTTTATCGGAAGAACCCCGAGAAGGATGCCGAGGACTATTCCGCCGAAGATCACGATGAAATTAGGCATGTTTTCCACCTGCCCGTATTTCTTTTTGTACCTTTCCTTTTCCTTGACCGCCGCCTGGGGAGCTGCGGCCCCCTTTACGGCTGCAGCGGCGCTTTCAATTTCCCTTTCGGCGGCCGCTTCCCTTGGAACGTCGGCCTTGAAAATCCCCTTGAGGAGAAGCATTACTATTATCACGCCAAGTACGCCCATCGGATATGCCACCGCGTAACCCATGGCGATGGAACCGTCGGCGGTACCGGTGACGTCCACCACCGCCTGCTGGGCTGCCCCGAGCGAAGGGGTGTTTGTCACTGCCCCAGACATCACGCCCACCATGGTATTGAGTTTGGTGCCGCTTAAGGAGGTCAGGGCGTATGTTATCCCGACTTCCAATGCTATTATCAGCAGTGCCAGTAAATTCAGCTTGAGGCCGCCTCTTTTGAAGGAGGCGAAGAAACCCGGGCCGACTTGTAGGCCTATCGCGAATACGAAGAGGACCAGGCCGAAGTCCTGTACGAAAGATTGCACCTTGGGATCCAGAACCAGCCCGAAATGGCTTGCTATGATGCCTACGAAGAGTATCCAAGTGGAACCGAGCGACACTCCGCATATTTTTACTTTTCCAAGGAGAAGCCCGACGGCGATCGTCACCGCGAGTATAATGATGGAGTGGGCTATCCCGCTTCCCATTATCAAATCAGTAAACCAGTTCATATCGATGCCTTATGGGCGGCAAAGATAAGGCCGCTCTTCGGGTTTAGCAAATGCCGCTAAGATTTCGATTCCTTATCCTTCCATATGTAGACTTTTTCCGAGCGGTGGAGCTTTATGCCTTCCCTTATCGGGATTGAGCAGAAGGCTCCCTTGGCGGCGGTCCGGACCCCTTTAAGGTCGACACGTATTTCGGGGACCGTCATTTCTATGGCCCCGGTGTTAGGACCGATGAGAAGGATGTCGTCGCCGACGGAAATAGATCCTGTTTCGACACGTATTTCAGCCACAGAAATGCGTTCGAAGAAATTCGTGACTTTTCCTACATACCTCTTTTCCTTCGTGGCGTGGCTTCCATAGGTCGTACTCCATTCGCCGAGGCGGGCCCCCTGGTAGTATCCGTCCCAAAAGCCGCGGTTGAATACCGCCGCCAGGCGTGATTTGAGGCTTGCAGCCAGTTCCGGGCCGTATGAACCGTCTTCGACGGCGTCGGCTGCCCGGCGGTAACATTCGGTGACGGTCCTGACGTATTCCGCACTCCGGGCACGGCCTTCTATCTTGAAAACCTTGACTCCGGCCGCCACCATCTTGTCGAGAAATTCTATGGTGCAAAGGTCTTCTGGCGACATTATGTACTTGTTGTCGATTTCCATTTCGCGGCCGTTCTCGAGATCGGTCACGCGGTATCCGCGGCGGCAAACCTGCAGGCAGGCCCCGCGATTGGCCGACGAACCGTACTCCATGAGCGACAGGTAGCATTTGCCGGAAACCGCCATGCACAACGCACCGTGGCAGAACATTTCGATCCTTACCGGCTTGCCCGACGGGCCGCGGAGGTTTTCGGCGGCAATCTTCCGGTTTATATCGGCCACCTGCAGGAGATTCAGCTCTCTGGCCAGCACGACCACGTCGGCGAATTGCGCGTAGAACTTCAGGGCTTCGAAATTAGATATGCTGAGTTGCGTGGAAATGTGGACCTCCATCCCGATCATCCGGCAGTACGTGATCACGGCCATGTCGGATGCTATCACTGCATCGACTCCGGCATCGCGTGCGGCGTCGAGGACTTCGCGCATCGGCCCGAGGTCTTCCCCGTACAGGGTGATGTTCAATGTCAGGTAAGTGCGGACCCCCGCTTCCCCGCATCTGCGGCAGACCTCCTTCAAGTCCCCGACCGTGAAATTGTTAGCGGAGTTGGAGCGCATGTTGAGATTCCCGACCCCGAAGTAGACCGAATCCGCACCGCCCTGCAACGCCGCTTCGAGACATTCGAAGTTGCCTGCGGGCGCCATGATTTCCAGTTCGCCTTTCATCTGATGCGATAAGTTATCGCCTTGGCGAACTCGGTCATCCTTGCCCGCTGTCCGGAATCGAGCGGGGTTCCCTCCAGAACCTCTATCGCTTTGCCGTAATATTTTTCGATCGCCCTTTCGGCTCCAGTCTTCACCCCGGAATCGACGTAGAACCGTTGCATTGCGGCTATCTTTTCCTTTTCGTCGCTTATGGCCATGGATTCCGTCAGCCGTTTCCTGAGGGAGGCGTCCGATATCCTCATGCTTTCTACCAGCAGCCAGCTCTTCTTGTTCTCGGCTATGTCGCCTCCGATCTTCTTGCCGAACGAGCTGACGTCGCCGAAGCAGTCGAGATAGTCGTCCGTGATCTGGAACGTGATCCCGAGAAGGTATCCGAAACGGTACAGGGAGTCGGCCAACCCGGAAAAGGCGGGGCCTGCGAGAAGTACCCCCATCTTGGCGGCGCAGGCGATCAGGACCCCCGTCTTCAGGCCGATCATATTGATATAATCTTCCATGGTTATGAACGGAAGATCCCCGTAATTCATGTCGTATTGCTGGCCTTCGCATACCTTGGCGGCGGTCTCCGAAAACAGGGAGAGGAGGGAAGGCAATTTGGCCGGATCGCATTCGGAAAGAAGCTGGTATGCCTTGATGAACATCACGTCCCCGGAAAGGATGGCGACGTTGCCGCCCCATTTCCTGCACACCGTCGGCTGGTTTCGGCGGAGTTCCGCTTTGTCCATGATATCGTCGTGCACCAGTGTGAATTCGTGAAAAATCTCCAATGCGAGGGCGGGATAGATGACTTCCTGAGGAATGTTGTCCGAAAACAGGTTGTAGACCGTAAGGCACAGACGCGGACGGATCCGCTTCCCGCCGATGGCCACCATATATTCCATAGGGTCGTAAAGCTCAGCCGGTTCCCCTTTCAAATCGGTGTTGGCCAGGCTTTTCTGAACTATCCCATCTATTTCTGAGAGTGAGTACATAATGCGGTTTTATTCGAAGCAAAGTTAACCAAATAATGTAATTTGCCTATCTTTGCGCAATTGGTTTCGAAAAGGTTTTATTATTTGAAACAAACTACGGATTTTTAACTGAAAATGATGGAAAGGAAAGGTACGGCGACGGTCGTGAAGAGCGCAGGTACGCATTATCTCCTGAGCGAACTTCCGGTTTGGAACCCTTTCCGCGCCGAAATCCGCGGGAAGTTGCGTCTGGAAACCCAGACCGAGACCAATCCGGTCGCCGTAGGCGATCTGGTGGAATATGCCGCGGATGCCGGGAATTTCGGGAGCGTGGCATTGATTTCCAAAATCCTTCCGCGCAGGAACTGCGTGATCCGCAAATCGGCCAACCTTTCCTACGAAAGCCACGTCATAGCCGCGAACGTGGATGCCGCATACCTGGTCGTGACATTGTATTATCCCGAGATCAAGCCCGAGTTCGTGGACAGGTTCCTGGTATCCTGCGAAGCTTACGGTGTCCCTGCCATCATATTGCTGAACAAGAACGACCTCATCGACGAAGGCCCTGCGCAGCTCGGAACGGATCGGGAAGCCTTCGAATCGATATACCGCCGTGCCGGCTACAGGGTGGAGGAGCTTTCCGCCATAGAAGGCCGCGGCATAGCGAAGCTTAGAAGGGAAATAAGGGGCAGGGTCGTGCTGCTTTCGGGCATTTCCGGAGTGGGTAAATCTTCCATCGTCAAGGCGCTGGATCCCAAACTCGAGCCGAAGGTCAACGAAATATCTTCATATTACCGCCAGGGCAAGCATACCACTTCCATGTACGAGATGTATCCCGTTTCCACGGGAGGCTTCGTAATCGATACGCCGGGCGTTCGCGGTTTCGGGCTGGTGAACTTCAAGCCGGAGGAGCTGAGCACCTATTTCCCCGAAATGCTCGAGGTCATGGACGGCTGCAGGTTCAAACCGTGTACTCACACTCACGAACCGGATTGTGCGGTGAAAGCAGCCGTCGGGGATGGCCGTATCTCGGTCGAGCGTTACAATTCATATCTCGGAATGTTGGATGAGGGAAGCAAGTACAGGTAGCCGTGTGGTGGGAACCGGAATCAACCGGCAAATAATGAAGCTCGCATTCCCGAGCATTCTGGCCAACATGACCGTCCCTCTCGTCGGGCTGGTCGATACCGCTATAATGGGACATATCGGTAGCGCCGCAGCGATAGGTGGAATAGCCATCGGTTCCATGCTTTTCGACCTCCTTTATTGGAATTTCGGTTTTCTCAGGGTAGGGACGAGCGGGATCACCGCCCAAGCCTACGGCCGCAGGGACTTCACGGGGGCCGTAGACACTTTCAGCCAGGGCATCGTCACGGCATTGGGCTTCGCATTGGTCATATGGGCCATACAGTGGCTGTTCATCTGGGTCGCCTTTTCCCTGATCGACTGCACCCCGGCGGTCGCCGAATATGCAAAGACCTATTTCTTCATAAGAATTTGGGCGGCTCCCGCCACATTGTCGCTGATGACGTTCAAGGGGTGGTTCATCGGCATGCAGGATACGGTGCTGCCGATGATCGACGACATCGTGGTGAATGTCATCAATATGGCCGCTTCCTACCTTCTCGCGGTAACCGCCGGTCTCGGCATCGCCGGCGTCGCATGGGGAACTTTCATAGCCCAGTATGCCGGACTTTTGCTCGCGGTCGTCCTGATGTGCGTCAAGTTCAAGCGGTATTTTCCGCTGTTCAACCTGAAGCGTTGCATACACTGGAACCTTTTGAAGAAATTCTACAAGGTCAACGGCAACCTTTTCATCCGTTCGCTCTGCTTCATGTTCATATATGTAGGCTTCACGTCGCTTGCCGCAAAATACGGGGACATGATGCTTGCAGTTAGCAACATCATGATGAAACTGCTTATGATATTCTCATATTTCGTCGACGGTTTCGCCTATGCGGGTGAGGCCCTTGCCGGGCGTTACATAGGTGAGAGGGACAAGCCGAGCCTGAAGGTGTGCGTGCGCAACCTTTTTATTTGGGGGTTGGGAATAGGAGTAGCCTTCACTTTCCTCTATTGGTTCGGTGGGGAGCCAATGTTCCGGATAATGACCAATGACGCCGATGTAGTCAACGCTTCCCTGCGATTCATCCCGTGGCTTGTCGCGATGCCGGTATTCAGTTGTGCGGCCTTCATGTGGGACGGCATCTACGTCGGGGCGACCGAGACCGTCCCGCTACGCAACTGCATGATCGCTTCCGCAGCCGCTTTCTTCATAGCTTACTTCATATCTGCTCCGCTGGTTGGGATCGATTCCATTTACATCGCCTACTTCGCGCACCTGCTTGTGCGGACCGTGGTGATGACGCTTTCGGCAAGGCATTATATTTTCGATAAAGCTTTTCGTTAATATTTCTTACGATTTATTATTATATTTGCGATTATTATTGCAATTTCATAATAAAACATAAAAAAATATGGCATTTTCTAAAATTCAGGAACAATTCATCGATCAGGAAGGAAAGTACGGTGCGCACAATTACCAGTCGCTGCCGGTCGTCCTTTCGAGGGGAAAGGGCGCATTCGTATGGGACGTGGACGGGAAGAAATACTTCGATTTCCTTTCCGCATATTCCGCGGTCAACCAAGGCCACTGCCATCCGAAGATCGTGAAGGCCCTTTGCGACCAGGCCCAGAACCTTTGCCTTACGTCACGCGCTTTTTACAATGACTGCCTCGGTCCTTACGAGGAGTTCGCCACGAAATATTTCGGATATGACAAGCTCCTGCCCATGAACAGCGGGGCGGAAGCCGTCGAGACGGCGGTGAAACTCGCGCGCAGGTGGGGTTATGCCGTCAAGGGAATCCCGGATAACGAAGCCGTCATAATAGATTGCGAAGGAAATTTCCATGGCCGCACCATTTCCTTGATAACCATGTCTTCCGATCCTTCTTCATATTACAGGTTCGGACCTTTCACCCCGGGTTTCGTAACCATACCTTACGACGATCCGGACGCCCTGCGCGCCGAACTGGACAAATACGGGGAGAAGGTGGCCGGATTCCTCGTCGAACCGATCCAGGGCGAAGCCGGGGTACGCGTCCCGCACGACGGTTATCTTAAGAAATGCTACGACCTGTGCAAGAGCCACAACGTGCTCTTCATGGCCGACGAGGTGCAGTGCGGCATAGCACGCAGCGGCCGCATGCTGGCATGCGATTACGAAAATGTACGTCCGGACATACTCATTCTCGGGAAGGCTATCAGCGGCGGCGTACTACCTATCAGCGCCGTACTCGCCGACGACCCGATAATGCTGACCATAAAGCCGGGCGAACACGGTTCCACTTACGGAGGATTCCCTCTCGCCTGCAAGGTGGCGGTAGCAGCTCTCCAGGTCGTGAAGGACGAACACCTTACCGAAAAAGCTTACCATCTCGGCGAGATCTTCCGCAGGGAGATGGGCGAATTCAAATCGCCTCTGATGGATTATGTCCGCGGTAAGGGGCTTCTGAACGCCGTCATCACCAAACCAACCGATAAGGTCGAAGCGTGGGACATTTGCCTGAAGATGGCCGAAAACGGGCTTCTCGCCAAACCTACCCACCGCAACATCATCCGCTTCGCACCTCCTTTGGTCATCACTGAGGATGAACTGATGACCGCGATCGGCATCATAAAGAAGTCGTTCATCGAAATGGAAAAAATCATGTAGCATTATGGTCTGGTTCAGGCAAACTACGGATTCGGTATTGATGATACGGCCTTGCTGCTTCGGGTACAACGAGGAGACGGCCGTCAACAATGCATTCCAGGTCAGGACAAGGGGTGACGTGCAGTCAGCCGCACTCAGGGAGTTCGATTCATATGTGGCACTGCTTCGCAGTTACGGCGTAAAGGTGGATGTCGTACAGGACACGCCCGCATTGCGTACGCCGGATTCGATATTCCCGAACAACTGGTTCTCGACCCACGGGGGCGGTGTTTTCGTATTGTATCCCATGTTTGCCGCGAACCGGCGGCAGGAACGGAAACGCAAGGTGGTGGACCATATAATCGAAACCTGCAATATCAACAACCTTATCGACCTGACGTCTTGGGAAGAGAAGGGGGAGTTTCTCGAAGGTACCGGAAGCATGGTACTCGACCGAATTAACAGGGTGGTCTATGCCAGCATCTCTCCGCGTACCAGCGAAGTGGTGCTCGGCGAATTCTGCAAGGCCATGGATTACAAACCGGTCGTCTTCCACGCTTCCGATGCGAACGGGCAAGCGGTTTACCATACGAACGTCATGATGAGCATCGGCTTGCAGACTGCGGTGGTTTGCCTGGAATCGATCAAGGATCTCGCCGAGAGATCGGCCGTCGGGAAATCCCTCGAGGATTCCGGACACGCCGTAATAAGGATCAGCATGGAACAGATGGGCAAATTCGCCGGCAACATGCTGGAACTCAGTTCAGACGGCAGCGGCAGCGTCGCCAAGGGGCATCCGCTCCAGATAATGTCCCTGAGTGCCCTGCGGGCTTTGACGCCGGAACAGCGGAATGCCATATCGGGGAGAGCCGAGATCGTCGCTCCCGACGTTTCCTGCATTGAGAGGAACGGCGGTGGTTCCGCCCGCTGCATGCTGGCGGAGTTGTTCTCGTAATTTATTTGCTTTTTTCATTTCATTGAGTAAATTTGCTCATCGCATTGAGTAATTTTACTAAAGGGTGCTTGGTATGTATAAACGGGAACAATATGAAATAATCAATGAAAGACTGCGTGAGCCGAGAAAATTCATACAGGTTGTCATGGGACCCCGCCAAGTCGGTAAGACAACCGTCGTAAGGCAAGTATTGAAAGACTTGCAATCCGTTCCCTATTTGTTTTTTTCCGCCGACGATGTTCCTGCCACACAAAAATCCTGGATATATGATTGCTGGGACGCTGCACGCGCTCAAATGCGTATTGAAGGCAGCAAGGAAGCTGTTTTGATCATAGATGAAATCCAGAAGTTGAAAGGGTGGAGCGAAGTCGTAAAAAAAGAGTGGGACGAAGATACTTTCAATGGGATCGATCTGAAAGTGGTTTTGCTGGGTTCATCCCGGGTGATGTTGGAGAAAGGTCTTGCAGATTCTCTCATGGGCAGGTTCGAAACGATTAAAATGGCCCATTGGTCATATCCTGAAATGAAGGAATCTTTCGGTATCCGGCTTTCGCAGTATATATATTTCGGAGGGTATCCCGGCGCCGCATCTCTGATGGGCGACCAGGAAAGATGGAGCACATATGTCAAGGATTCGATCATCAATGCCACCATCGACAAGGATATACTTAACGATACGGCTATTGCGAAACCTGCGCTTCTAAGGCAGACGTTCGAACTTGGCGCTTCGTATTCCGGAAAGATGGTATCACTTACCAAAATGCTCGGTTCCCTCCAGGATGCCGGCAATACCACGACTTTGTCAGGTTACCTGAATCTTTTACGCGACAGCGGATTGCTTGCCGGACTTCAGAAATTTTCGGTCGATTTGTCAAGGCAAAGGGCAAGCATTCCCAAATTCCAGGTTTTCAATAATGCCTTGAGAAATGTCTACTGCGGACTCACTTTCGACGAAGCGGTGCGAAATCCGAAGGGATGGGGCAGAATGGTGGAATCGGCAGTAGGCGCGCATCTCGTAAACAATGTGCCGATAGGTGGCTATGAAGTGTATTATTGGCGTGAAGGGGATCTTGAAGTCGATTATGTATTGAAAAAGAATGACAGAATCATAGCGATAGAGGTAAAAAGCGGCAGCGAAACCACCAATGCCGGACTCGAAGAGATAAGAAGGAAGTATTCTCCGTACGCCTCTTTCATAGTCGGAAAGGGAGGCGTTGACATTGAAAAATTTCTCAGCCTTCCGCCTGCCAAACTGTTCGAATGAAAATATGCCCAAGGGGTATCATGCAATTAACTGAGCCGGCCGTGTCACAGAGCTGGTTCCAGAGGGCTGGTTCAGAGGGCCGCTTCATCGGGATAGTTTATCGGGCTGGTTTAGAGGGCCGCTTCATCGGGATAGTTTATCGGGCTGGTTTAGAGGGCCGCTTCATCGGGATAGTTTATCGGGCTGGTTCAGAGGGCCGCTTCATCAGGATAGTTTATCAGGCTGGTTCAGAGGGCCGCTTCATCGGGATAGTTTAGCATAGGCAATAATTTTATCGTAGGTAAAAATCTTTTTTTTCGAGTCTGAGCCTGCTTCATCGTAGGTAAATCTGGCACTACTATTGACAATCAGCGAATTAGTTGTGTTAGGATCTACGTATCGATTATCTATCGCTTGGTTCAGTTCTCAAAATCGGCCCGGGAGACACCTGTGAGACCAGTTTGCCAGATTTACCTACGGTGAAAATGCTTCCGTTGTAATACGAGCCTATTTTACCGTAGGTAAATTGGGTACTGCGATTGACAATCAGTTAGTTAGCTGTATTTGGGACCATATTTAGATTTTCGATTGGCAGACTTGGTCTCCGAAATCGGCCCGGGAGACACCTGTGAGACCAGTTTGCCAGATTTACCTACGATGAAAATGCTTCCGTGTAATACGAGCCTATTTTACCGTAGGTAAATTGGGTACTGCGATTGACAATCAGTTAGTTAGCTGTATTTGGGACCATATTTAGATTTTCGATTGGCATACTTGGTCTCCGAAATCGGCCCGGGAGGCATCGGTGAGACCAGTTTGCCAGATTTACCTACGATGAAAATCGGTGAGCGCAGCTCTTTTCTCCCTAATGCTTGCCTGTCAGGGACTTGCGTAGAGTACTATGGCCGTGTTTAGCTATGTGGCTCTCCTCTAAACGATAGATCCTAAGCTGATTGAAAGAAAAGTGCTGCGCTCTTTAAGTTTCCGTACAACAACGGTTTTTTATAGTTATATTTGATAATAAATCGCTATAGCTATGAAAACCAAATTAATAATCTGTGCGTTTCTATTGATTTCCTGTATTGCTTCGGCTCGGGAAAACGAAGGTTCGAAATACAAATCATATATCAAGACCGTCGATACGGCGGACATCGCCGTATTTTACACTTACTATCATAAGCGGGACAGTACCCACACGGGTTATTACAGCGAACCTTTCAGTACAGCTCAAAAAAGGAAGGAAACCGATCTCGAAGCAATATTGAAGCTGGAATCATTGTATTATTCAAATACGCAAGAATATCTCAAGATAGTTGCCGATGACAATGGGTGGGGAAGTTATCCCGCTCCAAGTCCTTACATCCCTTTGATAAAAACCACAACCGGCAACTGATTCCGATGCAATTGTAACCGTATATTTGATATGAAAGCTTCTTCGATCATCTTACCTTTCCTGACGGCGGCACTCCTGTGTTGTTCGTGCGTGAGTAAATCGGATCATGCCGGAAATGCCCGGAAGTTGATGAAAGCAGGAAAGAAACAGCTATCGGCGATGAATTTCAAGGGATCGATGACCTCGTTCAGAGCAGCTGAAGAGGAAGCTTCGAAGACGAAAGATTACCGTTTGCTCGGAGACGTCAATTCGGAGATCGCGGATATTTACGCGAAAACCTTTGCGAATAAGGAAAGCCTCGACAGGAATCTTAAGGCTCTTGCATATTATAGGAAAGCTGGTGTAGGAGACGAAATAAGCGACACGTACCTGAAATTGGGCAATAATTACCTTATACGGAAATATTACGACAGCACCAGACTGTACTATAACAGAGCAATAGAGATGTTCTCGAGGTCGAAGGACACTGCCAAGATACTTTATTGCTATTCTCTGCTGATGAGGCTATACAATACGAATTACTACGAATATGATGTAGCCCTGAAAACAGGTGGCGAGGTGCGCTCTAATTACAGGCTCAGGAAAGGCGACGACATATATTACGAACTTTCATATTCTTTTGCTGAAATCGGGCAAATGGATTCGGCGAAGTTCTATTACAATCTTTTCCAGGATAATGCAAACTCCTATTACAGAAGCCTGATTCTGCAGACCATAATCAACGAGAAAGAAGGAAACCTCGAAAAAGCAATAAGATACAAGCAGATATCTGAGCATTATGCTGATTCCATCAAACTTGCCAAATCTGCTTCGGTGGTAAGGGAGGCGGATAAAGCGGCCGACATGGCAAAAATGGATTTAGAAGAGGAAAGGATGGAAATGAAAGTTCTCTCCATATTGCTTTTTGCTATAATCATTATATTGTTGGCACTGTTGCTGTCAATGTTTCTTCACGACAGCAGGCGGAATTCGTCGGAGTTGCGGGCTAAGATAGATTCTATGCAATCTGATTATCAGATAGTTGTCAATGGAATGGACAAGCATTTCGAGTCGCTCGCTAAACTTATGGAAGTATCGTCGAGATACGGCGATTGCGGCAATGCGTTGTCGAAGAAGGTAATTTCCGCAGTACAAGCTGTTGAAAGGGATGAGGGATTGCGCAAGGAGATTTATTCCCTTGCGAATTTGAGATCCGGTGGTCTGATGGATCGCATAAAGTCTTCACATCCAGATATTACGGAAAAGGAAATGAATCTTATCAGCATGGTCTATTGCCGTTTTTCACCGATGGCGATTGGCCTTTTACTGGATTATAAGAATGTCCAGACTGTATATTCAGTAAAAAATAAGATTAGGCGGAAACTTGCTTCGACCGGTTCGCTGGAGGATTATCTGGCCTCCGAATCCACTCCAGTATAGTTAGTTGATTGTTAGCCAATTAGGCGTACAGTTTAGATTTACCCCGAAAGTCAAGTTATAAGTTGCTGTGAATCAGGCAAATTAATTTCGCCGGTTTAGATTTTTTTTGAACCACAATGGAATTGAAGTATATAACTTTAACTAAAATATTTCAAGTATTTTTAATATGAATCGCAAAATCACAATAACATTATTTCTGATTTTTGCAGGGATGATGGTTTTTGATGGGCAGGCCACCTGCCAAGTAAGGGACGTAGCCGAAAAGAAGAGCATCGGAGAATACATGCTCTCCATAACGTACGAATATGTGTTTGCCATAGATACAGTCAGCAGCATAAGGAAGACGGATCTCGAGAAGCTGGAGATAGGCCTTGAAATGAGCAGGTATTACAGTGTCTTTGCCGACAGGTGCGATTCGGTAATGTATAAGTATAGGATAGAAAATCCGAATACGGAAAGAGGCGTTAATGAACAGGCATGGATGAAGGATTTCCAGCAGGCGATCTATGATGATTACTATCTGAATTACCCCGGGGAAGGCATACTGACATCCAGACAGAGGATTGTCAATGTGGAGTATGAATACTCCGAGCCTATCCCGGAATTTGAATGGCGGATTTTGCCGGACACTACCGATATGGTTATGGGCTATCGGTGCAATATTGCCGAGACGACCTTCAGGGGTAGAAACTACTGTGTTTCATTCACCACATCCATTCCGTTTCCGAACGGTCCATGGAAGTTCAACGGTACGCCGGGTCTGATATTGAAGGCGGAAGAACAGACAGGATTATTCAGGTGGGAAGCCGTCGGCATAAAGGAGGGGAAAGGCCCTATTTATATATTCGATCCTAAGGCCTGCAAACCCGCCAAATGGGCACCCGAGATGACGATACGGAAAGTAAGCAGGAAACAGGTGCTTGCTCTGCAGAAAAAGAAGTGGAGTGATCCTGTAGGTCTAATGATTCAACATGGTACGCAGGTTTCCACCTATGACCCGAAGACAAAGAAATTGATTGACCTTTCATCAGGGGATGTGCGATACAAGTATATTCCCCCTCTGGAACTCGAATGAACTCGTACTGCTGGAGCGGATGCCGAAAAGCTTAGCGAGTAGGCGAAAAATAAATGGATGCTAACTTAATATGAAAGAAATAAAGCTAACAGATTTTGAAAAGAATAACCTTTCAAAAAAGGAAATGAATGATATAAATGGAGGTGATATTTGGACCTGTACTTGTAGTTGTTTGTATGCAAGTAATGGTGGCTCTTCTGAAATGGATAATGGATGTGCGAATGCCACGATTACAGGAGGTGGCCATTCAAAGGGAGGGGCTAATCAATATAAACAAGATGTTTATGTGTTTTATAGATGAAATCTTCTCAAATTAAAAGAATTTGTATCATGGGAATGGCGATATTCTCGCTATTCCCGTTTCTCTCCGTATCCTTACGTGGTGGCAATTGCCCCGATTATCCGTTGCCACGAGATGTATCGCGCATGAAGGAGATAGGGAGATATAAGCTGACTGTAGATTACCGGTACCTCTTTGCAATGGATACTGTCAGCGGCAAAAGATATGAGGATATGTGCAGGTTGGAAATCGGAGACTTTACGAGGTATTACAGCCTTTATGCACTACGATGCGATTCGCTGATGTATGAGGCGAGAATGAGTAGCGGAGATCCCAATGACGGAGTCAATGTAACCAACTGGATGGGTGATAAGAAGCGTGCCAATTACGAGGACTATTATTTGGACTATCCTTCGAAAGGATCGCTGACGGCACGTATCAATATCGTAAATACCGAATACGAATACTGCGAGCCTTTACCGATATTCGAATGGAAATTCCTTCCCGATTCCGTTTCGACCAAAGTGCTCGGTTATGAATGCAATGCTGCAGAAACCTCTTTTCGCGGGAGGCATTACAGGGTCTGGTTCACGATGGAGATACCGTTTTCCTTCGGACCGTGGAAGTTCCGGGGATTGCCCGGTCTGATACTGAAGGTTGAGGAATCGACGGGGATGTTCAGTTGGGAGGCGGAAGGGATATCGCAAGAGAGCGGGCCGATTTACCTTTACACCCCCTCTTTCGTGAGACGGACCGGTCGCAGTCAAGTGGATAAGCTCAAGCGGAAGGAATGGGATGATCCCGATGGACTTGCTGCACAACACGGAATGACTGGAGGAAATATGATTTTAGAATTGAATTTAAAATCGAATACTAAAAAATTAAGGGCAATGACGGCGGAAGACCGCGAGAGATTACGAAGACCTTACGTTCCGCCTCTGGAACTCGAATGAAACGCGACATGTTTTAAAAACTCAAATACAAGTTCTGAGAAGGAAAGATTTTGGTATTTTTATCATATTAATTTACTGATTCTTAATGTATTCGGTGCCGGAATGAGAATGTTTATGGAAGGGTGCTACTGTCTCTGAACCCGTTGTGGCTTAGTTGATTGATTGCTAGCCAATTAGGCGTACAGTTTAGATTTGCCCCGAAAGTCATGTTATAAGTTGCTGTGAATCAGGCAAATTAATTTCGCCGGTTTAGATTTTTTTTGAACCACAATGGAATTAAAGTATATAACTTTGAAATGAATAATAAAAATGCAGACGGTTATTGTTAAACCGGAGATAATGTCTGTGAGGTGAAACCATAATTCTTGTATACATAAGCCAAACATTTGTTTCAAACAAATAGGGGAATTGTTTAGTTGTTTAGTTAATGATAATAATACTAATAATATGAACAGATTCCGAGAAATATCAGCCTCTGAGATTGAAGAAAATATTCTTAACCTCAAACAATTAACTTTTGAAGTGACGGATGCCTGCAATCTTCAGTGTAAATATTGCGGCTATGGCGATTTGTATTATGGCTATGACAAACGTGAGTCCAAGTGTCTGCCTGTGAGCAAGGCCAAGCTAATTCTTGACTACCTGTCGGAAATCTGGAAAAGAGGCAATACCAATTTAGAGAGGCCTACTACATACATAAGTTTCTATGGTGGAGAACCGCTTCTGAATATGCAGTTCATTAAGGAAATTGTTGCTTATGTTGAAAACATGAATCTCAATAGAGACATGACATTTTCCATGACGACCAATGCTATGCTCCTGGACAGATATATGGAATATTTTGTGGATAAGAGATTTCACCTGTTGATAAGCCTTGACGGAGATAAGGAAGCTCAAAGCTATCGGGTAACTAAAGGTGGAGAGAATTCTTTTGATACAGTTATCCGAAATGTGGAGGAGCTACAAAGGCTATATCCAGATTATTTTGATAAGTGCGTTAATTTCAACTCCGTTCTTCATAATAGAAACAGCGTTGAAGGTACATACCAGTTCATTAAGAACAAATTCGGAAAGGAGCCAACGATATCCGAACTGAACAATTCTGAGATCAGGGAAGACAGACGAGAAGAGTATGATAAGACCTATAGAAATAAAAGAGAAAGCATCCATGCATCAGAGAATTATAGAGAACTGTCAGATGAGTTGTTCATGGGAGAGCCAGAAACCTACGATCTCCTTATTTTTCTTCATCAGTACAGCGGTAATGTTTTCAGAGATTATAACGAGCTGTTCGTTGATAAGAAGAAACTGCGTTGCACTCCAACAGGAACATGTGTCCCTTTCTGGAAAAAGATGTTCGTCACGGTAAACGGAAAGATTATCCAATGTGAAAGGATTGATCACTCTTTCTCACTCGGTAAAATAACTGATAATTCGGTCTTTCTAGACACAAAGTATATCGCCGACAGATTCAACTCATATCTTAATAAGATGAAACGGCAATGTGAAAATTGCTGTCGTCAGACTTCCTGTACACAGTGTCTTTATTATATCCCTGATATTGATAAGCCTGATGCGAAATGCCACGGTTTTATGAATGATGAAGAATTCAAGCAATATACATCATATTGTCTTAGCTATTTGAAGGATAACCCTTACCTGTATAAAAAATTGATGACTGAAGTAACTATAGAGCAATGAATAAGTTAACATTATTTTCCGACACATTCCTGTGGCTGAAGGGTGATAGAGGCTTACTTTATAATTCCAAGACACACTCTTCTGATGAATTCCATGCACCTCAGCCTGTCAAGGCGCTGTGTGAACAATTGCAGAATTATGACAATCTCTATTCTGTAATGATTGATTCAAATGCCGTTTCTGAAGATTGCATGTCATTCATAGAGATTATTAGTAATAAAGGCTATGGACTCGTCTCTTCAGATCTATCAAATTTTGTTTCTCTACCTCCATTATTAAATGTGCAGCATAAGGATGCAAAACTCAGCTATCTCTCTTATGTTACTTTATTCCTTGGAGGGAAGTGCAAGCAAACTGAATATTATAAGCAGGTAATGTTTCCCTTTAACTCGGGAATACAGCTTTCAGGGGAAGACGCCGAAAAATTTATCCTCAAGATTGGCCCCGATTATTTGAAGAATGTCAATATTGTGGTTTCTGACCCTTCAGAAAATTCTTACATTATTGATATTGTCAGAAGGATAGCTACCATTACCGAAAGAGTCTCTTTGGTTATACCATTATCGGATAATAATAAGAAAACATGTTTGGAACTTGCTGTGCAAGCAAATGCGAGTTTTAAATCTGTTTTTGTGTGTTGCGCCGATGATATTTCAAAGGATACCATTAAGGAATTATCAGATAAAGGCCATTTTAATCTATTAGTACGGAATGAAAATGAGTGTTCTCATTTAGAAACTATTGTTGAAGGCCTTTCCGATATTGATTATGACGTATCTCCAGTTTATGAAGATAATCTGGCATTTTTCGAAAAGAATGTATTTATGAGCAAAAAGGACTTGAAGAGTCTTAGCCCTTCCAAACGAGAAGTGTTCGCGCATCAAGCAATAAACACCAACTTCTTCGGCGAATTGACTTTGATGCCGGACGGAACCGTGTATACCAACGTGAATTTCCCGAGTGTAGGTACAGTAAACGATTCTATTTATGATATCGTACGCAAGGCTCTTAACAAAGATGAAGCATGGCTTTATTTAAGGGATAAGGCTCCATGCAGCCGTTGCCTGTATCAATGGCTTTGTCCGTCGGTCTCAAACTATGAAATTGTAATGAACAGGATGGATTTGTGCCTGCAACCCCAATCCGATAATCTCTGTTCACCAAAAGTAAAAAAGTATAAGGACGCATAAATATACAAGCAAATTATGTGGACAAACATTGCAGAGCCCAATCTGTGTAAATCAATTGGAGCGGATGCCGAAAAGCTTAGCGAGTAGGCGAATTATTTAATTATTACTCAAATGAAATCTTTAAAACTAAATTGCTTGGAAAAAAACAACTTATCGAATAAAGAGATGAGTGCTATCATCGGAGGAAATACGTGTGGATGTGGATGTCACGGATCATCAAGTATTGAAGCTAATGCAGAAGCTAATTATCAACTTGGTATTAGTAGCAAAGGCGAATGGCAATTAATAAGAGCAGATTTGGAGCCTGCAATAATTACTGTTTAAAAGTAATGTTTTGTTCATCTCCACAAAATTTTATGCATATCATGGTAATATTTTGTGGAGATGTTGACTCTTTAAAGTTAATCTTATATGAAAATGTTCTTATTGTTATTTATTCTGCAAATTGCTTTGGTACAAAGTACCGAGATGAACCGGTACCGGCTCGGGGAAAAGAAGTTGGCGATTGACGATTGCATGTTGTCGGTGGAATACCGCTTCAATTTTTTCGGGGATACGGCTAAGACGAAACCGGAATACGACATGAAATACCTGGAATTCGGACACAACTGTACCCGATACCACAGTGTGCTCGCAGGGAGGATCGATTCATTGGCCCAGGCACGGGATACAATGGACATTGAATCATATAATGCTGCGAGAGAACTTGGACTGTCCTCCGACCAGGTGCCTGGGTGGGAGGACATATATTTCCATTATCCTGATAAAAACAGCATGTGCGTCAGTACCCTTATAGTCCAATACGAATACTGCTATAAGGGGCCCGTGGATACGATGACGTGGACGATACTGCCGGATAAGGAAAAAATTCTCGGCTATGAATGCATGAAAGCCACGACGTCTTATAAAGGGCGGGATTATGTCGCATGGTTCACTCCCGACGTACCTGTCAGCATCGGGCCCTGGAAGTTCGATAACCTGCCGGGACTGATACTGAAGGTATGGGATACGAAGGGCTTTTTCTCATGGGAGGCGGTAGGAATCGTACAGCCCGAAGGAAAGAAGATCTACTTCAAGCAAGCCCGGACAGTCATCAATTGCAGTAGGAAGGAATATGCCAAGATTTGGAGGATGACGTGGGAAGATCCTGCCCAGCTGCTTTTGTCTCAAGGGATCAGGTTCCAGACTGTAAGCAAGGACGACCGTGTCACCGAGCAAAAAATGGGAGGAATAAAAACTTCTCCCATGCCACAGTTGGAAATTGAGTAGGTCAAACAAATAAAAGGAGCAATTATGAAAAGAATGATCTATGCGGTAATTTTATTCTCTCTCATGTCAATTTTTTCGTCATTTATAGTTGTGCAAAAGGCGGGAAAGGATGTCAGTTCAAAAGAAGCGATGCCGGATACGGTAAAACTGAAATTCTCCGGTATCGTTGCCGACAGTTTTGACTTCAAACCAATCAGGACCCAGATGCTGGCAGTTGACAACTTTCTTGTCATCGCAAATCAGAATGACGGGGATAAGGGGATATATCTGTATTCTTTAAGTGAGGGAAAGCGGATCCGCGATTTCATTATACCGTCGTCTTCACCTTCGAAGATGATTTTCAGGATCAATGATGAAAAATATTTGTGCGGAATTTACGACGATATATGCTGTAAAGCTTATGCCATTACGCGTTCGCTGAAAATAGAGAAGGTTAAGTCCGGGGCCATTACAGAATTTGGAGGGATGGAGGCTGGAACATACGTGAATCTCATATATATGGACAAGGATAAACTCGTTTATACGATAAGGGGCGGGCGCAACGTGACTTTAAGGAGGACTGCCCTGTCTGACACCGCATCAGCCGTCATCCTGCAGGATCTTAGAATCAAACCGGAGTATGATTATTTTTTCCCTTATGAGGGCATGGTGGCTACGGATGCTAAAGGAGACAGAATCGTATATGCATATAACTATTTCAAGGTGATACGTTTTATGGACGGATCGGCATCCCCGTTGAAAGTGCTGGATTTCGGAAAGCCCGGCTTTGACCCCGAAACGCTGAAAATCGCCGATGGCCTGGACAAGAACAGAATGTACTATTATGGCGGTCTTTATGTCGGGGGAAGCATTTATGTGAGAAGCCTGAACGGCGAGAAATACCCTTATGAGAATCATTCGAGTACGATAATAGAGCAATACGACAGGAACGGCAATCCCATTCGAGTCATAGAGCTTGACAGGAAAGGGGTGTTTACCGTAGACGAGACCTGTGACAGGCTTTATCTGCTGACGGAAGGCTCCGACCGGAAGATATACTATTATGATTTGAGCGAAGTAGGTATAGTTAATTGATTATTAACCATTTATAAAAGAAACTAATGAAATCTTCTCAAATTAAAAGAATTTGTATCATGGGAATGGCGATATTCTCGCTATTCCCTTTTTTCTCCGTGTCATTGCGTGGTGGCGACTGCCCCGATTATCCGTTGCCACGAGATGTATCGCGCATGAAGGAGATAGGAAGATATAAGTTGACTGTAGATTACCGGTACCGCTTTGCAATGGATACTGTCAGCGGCAAAAGATATGAGGATATGTGCAGGTTGGAAATCGGAGACTTCACGAGGTATTACAGCCTTTATGCACTACGATGCGATTCGCTGGAACTGAAGGCTAGAATGAGTAGCGGAGATCCTAATAAAGGAATAAATGTGACCAACTGGATGGGTGAGAAGAAGCGTGCCAATTACGAGGACTATTATTTGGACTATCCTTCGAAAGGATCGCTGACGGCACGTATCAATATCGTAAATACCGAATACGAATACTGCGAGCCTTTACCGATATTCGAATGGAAAT
>JALCST010000022.1 GCA_022653675.1 Bacteroidales bacterium
CCTTCACAGTAGGACACTATCTCCGCTACTTCTTCTTCTGTCATCATACTCTTTCGTGTGTTGGTATGACGCAAAGCTAATACCTTTCATCCTGCCTCAAAAGACGCACTTGGTCGGAGGCTTACGAATAATCCACCCACGACTTTTTACCTATGGTAAATCCCTGGCAAGATATTGCCTGACCCCTCTGACATTTGCCTATAATTGAAACGCCCCCCAAGTATGCTCGTCTTTCGACAAGCCTGGGAGGCATATTAATCACTTCTTAATACACAGCAAAGGAAAAAAGATTTTAAGAAAAAAACAAATTTATTGCATCTTCCACAATGGGTGATCTTCCCATCCTATGGGAAATCCCATAAAACCGACGTCAACATTAGGATAGTTTTTCAACAAGTCCATAAAATGCTGTCGGAATTTTGTCTTTGGATTGACTGTTTGTAATAGAAATAATAGAATACAAATAAAATAATATATTTTCGAACGCTGCGCCATATCAACTTCCCTACCCGATAACCAGACTTTATCACTCCTATTATAATTATAAAATTTGCTGGGAGTGATATTCAAAGTTATGTTCCATAATCTTGCATGATGGGCACATACATTCCTGACGTAGTTTATTGTATGCAACCAAGAACTGAATACCCTATCATTACGAACTCCGAAAGCTTTTGACAAAGACAATCTGTCACTCCGCTTGGCAAGATCCCTGTAGATTATCGACAAGTCTCTGAAATACAATAGCTCAAGGCACATCCAACTTGGAGGATTAATAGGGGAACAGTACTTTTCCCTATAATGCTTGATGAAAACTACGTTTTTATTATCACGCAAAGCATTTTGTATGCTGTATGATATGCATCCAAAATAACTGAACCCGTTTCTATCCTCTTTAAATACCGACCGATCATCTTGCCAATGAGAACCATATTTAAGGCTTAACTGGTATACTTCCTGAGTCCTCAAAGCCACTTCAATACGTTCGATAGCATCAAAGAACAGCAAGCGTAACTTCCTGTCGAATTTATATAAGTCGTAAACATCATCCCATGTTGTACCTTCAAGAAATTCATCGATTGGCTTGCCATCTTCACCCCTTTTCTTAAACGGAAGCATATAAGCGCTTAACCTATAATAACTGACATTAGACAGATGACGCCTGGCTCTTTCTACATCCGGGATATCCAACCCACGACTTTTCAATAACCCTATCTGTTCGTCAAAAGTTAACGCCGGCTTTCTATACTCTTCCATCCCTTCAATTCTTTTCTACAAATATATAAATAAGGGATTCTTTACATGCACGAACTTATCGACAACTTATTGACATAAGATTACCCCTCCTGTAAAACTTACCACGACTTTTTACCGTAGGTAATTTGGGTAAAATTCCCCCACAGATACCCCTGACATCGTTTTCCGCACCCGATCCACCCGACCAAAATCCAAAACAACACCAAAATCCTGGCTAACTCATTGATTATCAACATCAGTACCCAATTTACCTACGATGAATACGTGGATCGAAGCCACCCACAACTTTTTACCGTAGGTAATTTGGGTAAAGTACCCCTACAGATACCCCTGACATCGTTTTCCGCACCCGATCCATCCGACCGAAATCCAAAACGAAACCAAAATCCTAGCCAACTTATTGATTATCAATTGCAGTACCCAATTTACCTACGATGAATACGTGGATCGAAGCCACCCACAACTTTTTACCGTAGGTAATTTGGGTAAAGTCCCCCTACAGATACCCCTGACATCGTTTTCCTCACCCGATTCACCCGACCGAAATCCAAAACGGCACCGAAAAACCAGCTAACTTGTTGACTGTCAACATCAGTACCCAATTTACCTACGATGAATACGCGAGCCCACGCCACCCATAATCTCCACCTACGATGAATATCCGGCCCCACGCCACCCAGAATCTTCACCTCCGATGAACCCCGCCACAGAACCGCACCCGCACTTGCACACAGGCAGCCGACCATTCTCGGCACCCTCCGCTTCCGACGCCGGCTCCCCTGAACAGCAGCTCAAAATCCGTCACTTTCCCTCTGGACAGCAGTTCAGAAATCCCTCTCCCCCCCTCAGGACAGCAGTTCCGAAAAGAGCGCATCGGCGACGTCGTCGCTGTATTTCTCGAGGAAGATTTCGCGGGAATAGGCGTTGAAACGCGGCCTCGGATGGGTCGCAAACCCGTTGATGGCCTTGATGAATTCGGTAGGCGTGTTGCAAAGCGCGCCGACGCGGTCGTAATCGAGGTCGTACCCCTCGAACGCCTCACGGGTACCTATTATGTTCTTGCCGTGCATCAGCGACTCGCAGGTCTTGACCTTCATCCCGCTGCCGTCGAAAATGGGAAGCACCATGATGTCGGCCTCGTCGAAAACCGGCCCGAGGTCGGGCACGTCGCTCATGATCTCGATATCTGGCTTCATCCACGGAGCGCACCTGAGCCTTCCCATCCCCTTGCCGACGATCCGCATCCTGATCTCGACGTACTGGTAAACATTGCGCACGAACCACTCTATGCCGCGGTTGTTGGCCCTGAAATACGAGCCGAGGAAGATGCAAAGCGGTTTCGGGGAAGTCAATGCCACGCTCCGGAAAGCTGCGGCTCCCAGCTTGTCCCTGAAGGTCACCGGAATGAATGCGTCCGCATGGCGGCCGTAGAGATTATAGAAACTGTCCTCGTCGCGGCGGTTCAATACCACCATCTTGTCGGAATACCTGCAGGAGAGGCGGTCGTTAACATCGGCGCAATGCACGACGATGGGCCTCCACGGCGCCCATGGCGAGATCTTTGCCTTGAAATACTCCTTCTCGACATTCTGGAACGAAGTTATGATGCAACCCTTGTAACCGGCCTCCTTCAGCCCGCGCGCTATTTTTCCGAAGATGCTCCTGTCGATGAACACGTAGTCGAATTTCCCGTCGCAGGCGTGACGGACTATGTCCCTTACGCGCCTCGGGGTGAGCCCGAAAAAGTAGTTCCCGAAGAAATGGAACATGCCGGTGACGTACGACCACTTCGAACGGCCGACGGTATCGTCGTGGATGTGCATTTCTTCGACATTCCCCTCACCCAACGCTTTCCGGATGTGGGCGAGGTTCCTTTCCGCACCGTGTCCGCCGCCCTCAAGGACGTCGCCGGACTTCTTGTACTGAATGAAAAGCAATTTCATAGCCGGTCATAAAAATTAATTACCGATTCCCAAACCAGGACAAACCGCCTGGTATATTAATCAAATGATTTTATAATCTCGGTAGCCTTGGCGACCTTCTCTTCCAGCATCGCCTCCGTCTTCGCTTCGCAGATGAAACGCAGGTAAGGTTCCGTGTTGGAAGGGCGGATATTGAACCACCAGTCGGCGAATTCTATGCGGTAGCCGTCGAAATCGTAGAAAGCGGTCGCATGTTCGGCCTTCATGAAATGGTCGCGGAGCGCATCCATCGCTTCCGCCTTGTGCTCCAGCTTGAAGTTGATCTCGCCGGAATTCTTGTACCGTACGATCGAGGCAATGACCTTGGACAATGCTACGCCCTTCTTCTTGAATTCTGACAGCACGTTCAGGACGAGCAGCGATGCCAGTATCCCGCTGTCGGAGTAGAAGAAGTCGCGGAAATAATAATGTCCCGCAAGTTCCCCGCCGTATACCCCGTCTATTTCGCGCAGTTTGCGTGCAGCATAGGCCCTTCCTACCTTCCACGTCACCATTTCGGCCCCCATCGGGGTCAGGTACTCGCCCACCGCCTTCGAACTGCGGATATCCTGCAACACCTTACCCCTGAGTCCCTTCTTTTTCAGGAACCAGTTGCCGAGAAAGGCTATCATCAGGTCCGGGGAGATGAACTCCCCCTTTTCGTCGGTAAAGACCACACGGTCGGCGTCGCCGTCGTAAATAACCCCTATGTCGCAGCGTTCCCTCTTAACGAGGTCGGAAAGCTGTTTCACGTTATCCTTTATGAGAGGATTCGGCTCGTGGTTAGGGAAGGTCCCGTCCATTTCCTCGTTTATGCAATGCGGCTGGTCGCCGAAGATGCTGCGCACGAAAAGCGCGGACATTCCGTTCGAAAGGTCCATCCCGATACTTAGGTTCGAGTAATCCCCCTTGAATTGCATCTGGAAGTCGACATATTCCTCTTTCTTATCGAAAGGGATCACATTTCCACGCCTTTCCGCAACGACGACCGGTTCCCCATTCAGGATCCAGTCCCGTATCGTTCCAAGCCCGCTGTCCAGCCCGACCGGCAACGCGTTCGTCGTGGAAACCTTCATTCCGTTGTATTCCTTCGGATTATGCGAAGCGGTGATCTGTATGGAAGCGTCGAAGCCGTATTTCGCGGTGACGAAGTAAACGTAGGGAGTGGTTGCCAGTTCGAGTTCGTACACGTCGGCCCCCGCATCGCATATTCCCCTGGCCACGGCATCGTGGATTTCGGGCGAAGAGATGCGGCAGTCCTGCCCGAGCGCCACCTTTTTCGTCTTCAAAAGCTTCGGCACGAAATAACCGATCCGGTAGGCGTCATCCCTCGTGAAATCCGTTCCGTAAACGCCACGTATGTCGTATGCGTGAAAAGCTCCCATGGTCTGTTCCTATAAAAGTTTCTTGTCGGTACGGACCTTGTACGAGCACCGCACGTGCCCGTTAGAAATACCTCTCAGCTTGTTGGCAAGTATCTTCTTGCGAATCGGAGTAGCCTTGTCGGTGAACATGATTCCCTCGAGATGGTCAAGTTCGTGTTCCACCATCCTGCATGCGAAAACGTCGAACGTTTCTTCATGCTGCCGCAACTCCTCGTCATAATATCTGACGGTAATGGAATCGGGCCTCGTAATCGCAGCGTCAATATCCGGAATGCTCAGGCATCCCTCGGAATATTGCACCATGGTCTCGCTTTCGCGTACGACCTCCGGATTGACCATGGCCCTGTGGAATCCCTTCAACTCGGGAAACTGGTCGCTCATGTCGTTTCCGTCCACCACCAGAACGCGTATGGAACGCCCCACCTGAGGTGCGGCGAGCCCGCATCCGTCGGCGTGGTGCATAGTCTCGTACAAATCCTTTATGAATTGCCTGATCTCCTCAGGCTTGTCTGTAAGATCCACGGGTTTCGCTTTCTCGCGGAGAACCTGCGAACCGTAAAGGTAAATAGGTAATATCATTTCTTATCAGTTTTCAAGTAGGCCTTGCCGGCCCTGTCCATATATCCTTGCAAAATCAACGCCGCGCTAACCTTGTCTACGGCGTTCTTGTCCCTCCTGTCCATCTTGCGTACGCCCGAATCGATCAGGGAACGGTGGGCGAGCACGGACGTGAAGCGTTCGTCTTCGAGCTCAACCGGGATGCCAGGGAAATTCTTCTTCAGCTGCTTTACGAATATGGTAACGCCCGCCGCCGCTTCAGAAGGGGTGTTGTCCATGTTGCGCGGATAACCCACCACGAACAATCGCACCACGGAAGTTTGGGCATAGGTTTTGAGATAATCTATTATCTTTGCCGACGGAACTGTGTCGAGCGGTGACGCGAAGATGCAAAGCGGATCGCTGACCGCAACGCCTATCCTCTTTCTTCCGTAATCGATTCCCACTATCCTGTCCATAACTATAAGGACAAAGTTAGTAAAATGCCTGATAATACGCGTAAAAAAATACGGCTGACGATTACCGACGATGAGCACAAGGTGCTTTTCACGACGAAAACGACGCGCGGCACCATCGGTTGGTGCATAGCCGGGGCAGCCGTTCTCCTTATATTCATAACCGTCGCGCTGATTGTCTGGACCCCGTTGAAAAAGAAAATCCCCGGCTATCCGAGTGAGGAAAGCCGTAAGGAAGCCGTCGAGAACAGGATCACAATAGACTCCCTCGAGAGGGAGATGCAAGTCTGGAACATGCAGCTTTCGAACATACGCAGAATCATGAACGGGGAGGAACCACTCGCGCCCGACAGTCTGAAGTCCATCAGGAAGGAACCAAATGCCGGGAACAGCGATACTAAACTCGGGAACTTATATGCCGGAAGCGACTCGGCACTCCGGGACGAAGTCCGCAAACAGGAGGAATTCTCCGTCAATTACCAGCACAACCATATAGGGCAGATAGAGGGGATGCATTTCTTCACCCCCGTCCAGGGTGTAATCACTTCCGGATTCAATCTCGCTCTCAACCATCCTGCGGTCGACATAGCGGCTGCCGAAGGCTCGATAGTCTATGCCGTCCTCGACGGCACCGTCATCTCCTCGGGCTGGAACGACGAAACCGGGTTCACGATACAGATCCAACATTCGGACAATTTGATTTCCATATATAAACACGCAGAAAAACTGTTGAAGGGCACGGGGGACAAGGTCACGGCCGGCACACCGATCGCATTGGTCGGTTCCACCGGAAAGTTCTCGACCGGGGACCATCTGCATTTCGAATTGTGGCACAACGGGGAACCCGTCGACCCCACCCTTTACATCAACTTCTGAAAATGTCAAGACGCAGGATAGCAATCATCGGCTCCACCGGTTCAATAGGCACTCAGGCGCTGGACGTGATTTCGAGACATCCCGACATGTTCGAGGTGGAGTTGCTTACCGCCAACAACAACGCCGGGCTGTTGATCGAACAGGCCAGGAAATTCGACGTAAACGATGCGGTGATCTGCAACGAGGAAAAATACGCCGAAGTGAACGAAGCCCTCGGCCCGGGCGGGATCAAGGTTTTCGCCGGGATGCAGTCGGCATGCGACCTGATAGCCGGTTCCAACGTCGACCTCGTGCTCGTCTCGGTCATAGGCATAAGCGGCCTGAAGCCAACGCTTGCCGCATTGGAAGCTGGCAAGGCTGTAGCATTGGCCAACAAGGAGACCCTGGTAGCCGCAGGCGAAATCGTGACGGGCACCGCAGCCCGATGCCACGCGCCGCTGATTCCCGTGGACTCGGAGCATTCCGCGATCTTCCAGTGCCTGCAGGGCGAGAAGTCAGTAATAGAAAAGATACTGCTGACGGCGAGCGGCGGCCCGTTCCTAGACTCCACCAAGGAGCAGATAGCCAATGCGACGCTCGGGCAGGCCCTCCGGCACCCGCGCTGGAAAATGGGCGCAAAGGTCACCATAGACTCGGCGAGCATGATGAACAAGGGATTCGAGGTGATAGAGGCCAGGTGGCTGTTCGGAGTCGATCCAGAACGTATCGAGGTGGTAGTGCATCCCGAATCCATAATTCATTCGATGGTACAGTTCGCCGACGGGTCGGTAAAGGCACAGCTCGGAAGTCCCGACATGAGGATTCCGATACAGTACGCTTTCTCGTATCCGCAAAGGCTTTACATAAACACGGAAAGGCTGGACTTCGGCGAATTGAAGCAACTCACGTTCAGAAAGCCGGACCTCGAAAGATTCCCGTGCCTGGCATTGGCATATGAAGCCCTCAAAAAGGGAGGCAATGCCGCCTGCGTGCTGAATGCCGCCAACGAAATGGCGGTCGGGGCCGTGCTCCTGGGCAAGGTGAAATTTTCCAACATACCCGCGATAATAGAAAGGACGCTCGCAGAAACGGCTTTCGCAGCCATGCCCGACATAGAATCGGTTTATGCCGCAAATGCCGAGGCCAGGGAACGTGCATCATTGATAACCAACAAATACTCGGAATAACATGTCTGTCCTCATCAGAATACTCGAAGTCATTTTTTCATTGACCCTTCTGATTTTCGTACACGAACTCGGCCACTTCCTGGCTGCAAAGATGTTCAAGATCAGGGTCGAAAAATTCTACATATTCTTCGACATCGGGTTCGCCCTCTTAAGGTTCAAGCCGAAGGATTCCGAAACCGAGTACGGGATCGGGTGGCTGCCTCTCGGCGGCTACTGCAAAATAGCCGGCATGGTGGACGAATCGATGGACAAGGAGCAGATGAAACAGCCGCCGAAGCCGTGGGAATTCCGTTCGCATCCTGCATGGCAACGCTTCATAGTCATGTTCGCCGGGGTGTTCAACAACTTCGTGATGGCTATAATCCTCTATGCGGTTGTGTTTTCCAGCTGGGGAAACGAATACATAAAGAATTCGGACGCCACTTACGGCATAGCAACCAATTCCCTATCATATGAGATGGGCTTCAGGGACGGCGACAAGGTCCTGGGCTTCGACGGGGTCCCGACGTTCAACTTCGACAACCTTCAGGTGAACATGGCCCGCGCCCAGGCCAAGACCGCCACGGTAGTCCGTGACGGAGATACGCTGACGTTGAACCTGGATTCCAAGTATTTACCGGCAGTATTGAATACTCCGGGGATGTTCGACCTCGCCTTTCCGTTCATAATTTCATCCGTACCGGACACTTCGGCCAACTGTAACGCCGGACTGCAGCCGGGGGACAAGTTCGTAGCCATAGACGGGAAGCCGATGTTCATCGTGCAGACCATCCAAACCGAGTTGGCCAGGCACAAGGGACAGCCGGTCGTAGCCTCCGTGCAACGCGCCGACTCCACCTTCGAAACGAACCTCAAGGTGGACAGTGCAGGCAAGCTGTGCGTATTGCTCGATACAGACCTCAAGAAGATGTTCAACGTGACCGAGGAGAAATACAACTTTTTCCAGGCGATTCCCGCCGGGGCCTCAAGGGCATGGAAAACCTGCACCAACTATGTAAAGGAACTCGGGCTGTTGTTCTCTCCTAAGACAAAAGCTTACAAGTCGGTCGGCAGTTTCATCCGAATCGGGCAGGTATTCCCCGCTGTCTGGAACTGGCACGCTTTCTGGCTACTCACGGCGTGGCTATCCATAATGCTTGCCGTATTGAACATCATACCTATACCGGGTCTCGACGGAGGCCACATACTGTTCGTGCTAGTAGAAATGATCAGCGGCAGGAAACCGAGCGACAAATTCATGGAGATAGCGGAAACCATAGGTCTCATCTTTCTCGTCATGCTCATGATACTCGCCTTCGGCAACGACATCCGGAGCCTTTTCCATTGACGCCATGTACCTGTTCCCGAATCATTTTTCCCTGCTGTCGCAGGGCTTTCTGATATAAATTCAGATCGCATTCCGTTTATCGAATGACGCGGGGTACCATTTCCCGTAATAATGGTTATATTTGGATATCCAATACCAAGACATTATGAAAAAATCCTTTACAATCATCATGGCGGCAGCTCTTTGCCTGCTTGCCGTTTCCTGCAAGAGCAGCGGAAACTACCTTCCCAACATATCCGGCAAAGCCGGGGAAATAGAAGTCGTATGCACCAAGGGCAATTGGGAATCCGATCCGGGAATAGCTCTGCGTTCTTCATTGGGCGGAGACTTTCCATACCTGCCTCAGTCGGAACCGTACTACGTGCTTTACAATGTCCCTTCAGATTCGTTTACAGGCATTTTCCAGATCCATAGAAACATAATTTTCATCTCCGTAGATTCAAACCTCAAGAACACCAAAATAGAATTCAAACGGAATGTCTGGGCTACACCCCAGGCAGTCGTTTACATTACGGCCCCTAACTCCGACGAACTGACAAAGAGCATAATACTGAACAGGGAAAAGATGACCAACTTCTTCGACCAGGCCGAAAGACTGAGGCTGATAGGAAACAACAAAAAATACGAAGCACCGGAAATCAGGACGAAGGTAGCAAGCGTCTTCGGCGGCTCGCCTTATTTCCCTGACGAATACAGCATAAAGAAACAGACCGAAAACTTCATGTGGATCTCCTATGAGACCACTTACACGAACCAGGGGATCCTGATATACAGGGAACCTTACATCGATTCGGCATGGGCGCAACCGCCTGTGATTCTCAAACAGATGAACGAAGTGCTGAAAGACGAAGTGCCGGGAATGAGGGAAGGAAGCTATATGACCATCAGCAAGTTGACTCCCGGATACGAATGGGTCAAGCTCGGCGACAAGTCGTTCGCCGAAATACGCGGCCTGTGGGAAGTCGAGAACGACTACATGGGCGGGCCTTTCGTCAGCCACACCTTCCTGGACAAGGACAACCAGTACGTGATCACCATGCTGGCGTTCGTCTACGCCCCTAAATACGACAAGCGCAACTACCTCCGCCAGGTCGAGTCCATCATATACTCCTTCGACTGGACGGCCGACTTCCCTGAAAACCACATAAAGGACGCTTCCGTGGAAGCGAATAGTGACCGCCACCCGAAAAAGAAATAAGTCCTCCCCGCCAGCCCTTCTGACGCCCATTAGCGCTACAACTTTTTCGCTACTCCTTTCCGCCACCTTTTCGCCACTCCTTTTCCGTCACAACTTTCTGCCACAACTTTCCGTCACCTTTTCGTCACTCCTTTCCGTCACTCCTTTCCGCTACAACTTTTTCGCTACTCCTTTCCGCTACCTTTCCACCACAACTTTACGTCATAACTTTCTGCCACACCTTTCCGTCACACCATTAACTGGCTGATACTGACTATTATTGGCCGATACTGACCGACAGCGGGCGAGGGTCTCTGCTGCCACCATAATAATCTGATTATCACTCCAATCAAACCTACTATCGTCAACCATTGTCGCCACCCATTGCCGAAATCTGACATTGATATATTCTATCGCTACACATTACCGATTACCGAAATCTGACGTGGACCTCTGCTACCATCACATATGGCCGAAATCTGACACTGACCTCTGCTGTCGACACCTATTACCTACATATAGTATCGGTACCATTACTGTCCGGCACTGATATCTGGCGTGGACCCCTATCCCATCTACCTCTTCCACCACCATAATAATCTGAGTATCACTCCAATCAAACATTCCCACCTACTGGCACCTACTATCGTCAACCATTGTCGCCACCCATTGCCGACATCTGGCATTGATATATGCTATCGCTACACATTACCGATTACCGAAATCTGACGTGGACCTCTGCTACCATCACATATGGCCGAAATCTGACACTGACCTCTGCTGTCGACACCTATTACCTACATCTAGTATCGGTACCATTACTGTCCGGCACTGATATCTGGCGTGGACCTCTATCCCATCTACCTCTTCCACCACCATAATAATCTGAGTATCACTCCAATCAAACATTCCCACCT
>JALCST010000023.1 GCA_022653675.1 Bacteroidales bacterium
TTGTTTCGAAAGGATTGGCATGACGAAAGTCATCGCAACGGTCAGCCCGTGATCGTTTATTCTCTCTTTCCGATTTGCGGACTTTATGAAATATCGTACCTTTGCGGCATGTTTAAGTCGTTACTTAACTCGGATTCGGTGTTGTAAACGATCCGTATTTCTTTTACGGATTGTTCTTTAGGTAGCTCTCCGATACTTCTTGGAGAGAGGGATTCATATTTATTATATTTTTTTCAAAACACTTTAAAACAATGAGTAACGATAATAATACGTCAATCGGAGAATTCGATTATAATTTTATCTGCGATTTCTTTTCAAACACACAAAGGCAGGGACCGGGCAGTCCCGAAGCTACGCTGAAGGCGTTGAATTTTATAGATAACCTGCACGACGGCTCTATCATAGCCGACGTAGGTTGCGGGACGGGAGGCCAGACCATGGTTTTGGCCCGGCATGTAAATGGAAAGATCACCGGCCTCGATCTTTTCCCGGGGTTCATAGACCTGTTCAATGCAAACGCCAGAAAGATGAATCTACAGGACAGGGTGAAGGGCATTGTCCGTTCGATGGACGACCTTCCTTTTCAAAACGGGGAACTGGATTTGATCTGGTCGGAGGGGTCTATTTATAATATCGGTTTCGAGCGTGGGCTGAACGAGTGGCGCAAATACCTGAAAAAGGGTGGATATGTCGCCGTTTCCGAAAGCGCATGGTTTACGGAAGAACGCCCGGCCGAAATTTACGACTACTGGATGGAGCAATATCCCGGGATCGATACCATTCCCAACCAGGTTGCCATGGTGCAGAAGGCGGGGTATGTTCCCGTCGCCAGCTTTATCCTTCCCGAGAATTGCTGGACGAAGCATTACTTCGGCCCGTTGGCCAAAGCGGAAAGAATGTTCCTTGACAAGCATGCGGGGGATAAGACGGCCGAAAAGTTCGTGGAATTCCAGCGTCATGATGCGGAATTATACCGTAAGTACAAGGAATTCTACGGTTACGTGTTTTACATCGCAAAAAAGGTAAAACCATGATCGACCTGGAAGCATACGGGTGGAATGATAGGTTGAACCGGTTGAAACAGGAATCCGGACACGCCGATCTTCCTATTGGCCGCGTATCCATAGTGCAGCGGACATGTTATGAAGTCGTTTCCGAAAACGGATTTTTCCGATGTGAGCTGACGGGCAACATGATGTACGGAAAATCTTATTCTGATCTGCCTTGCGTAGGTGACTGGATCCTTTTTCAGCCGTTCGGCGACAGCGATGGGGTAATAGTCGACATGTTGCCCCGTGAATGGACGTTGTATCGCAGGAAAAGCGGAACGGTCGCCGAGAGGCAGGCTATAGCTTCGTATGTCGACAAAGCGTTCGTCGTGCAAAGCCTTGACGATAATTTCAATGTTCGCAGGGCCGAACGTTTCATCGCCCAGATATCAATGGAAGGGATCAAACCCGCCGTGATTCTCAATAAGGCCGATATTGACTTTGACAGACATAAAGTAGAAGCTCAGATCAAGCACATTTCCAGTCGTATGCCTGTGTTTTTCACAAGCATCCATCAGTCTGGGACAATTATCCAATTAAAGGAATCCTTGACGAAGGGGGAAACGGTCGTATTTGTCGGTTCATCTGGCGTCGGGAAAAGTTCCCTCATAAACGCTCTTTGCGAAAAAGAGGTATTGCCCATCGGGGATATAAGTTTGTCCACGGGGAAGGGGAAACATACTTCAACCCGCCGGGAAATGGTGTTGATTAAAGCTTCGGGTGTTTTGATAGATACTCCCGGCGTCCGGGAATTTGGCCTGGCAATGGACAATACGGATTCGCTTGCGGAAGCAATGGGGATTGCAGATTATGCGAAATCGTGCCGTTTCAAGGATTGCGAGCATGTAAACGAACCCGGCTGTGCCGTTTTGGAAGCTGTGAATAGCGGGGCATTGGATCGCAAAGTCTATGAAAGCTATCTGAAGCTTCGGCGTGAGGCGTTGCATTTTTCCGCTTCCGAACATGAAAAACGTAAGAAGGACAAATCCTTCTCAAAATTCGTGGACGAAGTGAAAAAGCAAAAAGGTAATATTTAATCTCATTTGAATTGAAAAGAAAAAATTATCTTTATGCGCCATATCCGGTCGCCATGCTGAAGGAATAGATTTATGCTTCCCGATAAGGCAAGTGGCGTTATTTATAATTTATATTACTTTAACTTTTTAATTTTCATTATGAAAGAGAAAAGATCGATTCCCCTTCATGCGGTCTTGTTGGCTCCTGTCCTGATGTCTGCAGTCATGTGTGGTTGTACCGGGAAGTACGCCGCCACAGGATCGGCCACCGATTATTCCCTTGCCAGTAATTGGTTGAGCATTCCAGTCATTGACAAGGCAGTGGATGTATTTTATCTCTATCCTACGGCATGGCATAAGACAGACTCGGATGAACCCAACATATGCGACATCGACAATGCCATGATGCTGGCCGGATCCGCATCGGCATTCCAACGTCAGGCTACGGCTTTCGAGACGGTGGGAAATGTTTTCGCTCCATATTACAGGCAGGCCGATGCCGTTTATACGCTGGCTTTGACTGAAGAACAGAGGGATTCGGTTATAGGGGGCGTACCTTCTCTTGATGCCGCCGCTGCTTTCGAATATTATGTGGAGCATTTCAACAACGGCCGTCCTTTCATTCTCGCAGGCCATTCCCAGGGATCCAACGTCCTGCTGTTCCTGTTGTCCGGATACATGAAACAAAATCCGGACGTCTACTCCAGGATGATTGCGGCCTATGTCATAGGATATCCTGTCACTTCGGATTTTCTGGAAGCCAATCCGCACCTGAAGTTCGCATCCGGAGCCGAGGACACCGGCGTCATAATTTCCTACAATACCCAATCTCCGGCAATACAGCCTGGACAGAATCCTGTAGTCTCCGATATCGTAGGGCTCGTCATCAATCCTCTTACCTGGACTACGGACAACACTCCGGCAGGTGTCGATCAGGGACTCGGGTCGTTCATGCCGGATTCGAGCGGGACATTTGTCAAGGTCCCTCAATATGCCGATGCGAGAGTGGATCCGGAACAGGGAGTTCTGATCTGTTCGACTGCCGTGGACAGCACTTTGTACCTTGCGCTCGGTCCCGGCATCTATCACAGTTACGACTATCCGTTTTACTATTTCAACCTGCGGGAAAACGCTGCGTTGAGGGCCGGGAAATTTCTGGGGCAGGAATAAGGGGCCACTGCTTGTGGGCTTGGTGTCGAACCTCCGGTCAGGTCTCCCGGTTACACGAAAACAGCGCCTGTCCATAGGCGCTGTTCGGTTGGTGTACGGTACCGGCGGAAGATGTTATTTCTTCCAGAGTCCGTGTAGGTTGCAATAGGCGTAAGCTGCGACGACTTCGTCTCCTTCGACGAGGGCGAATTCCCTTACCGGCCTTTCGCCCGGCTTCAATGCCTTGCGTTGCCTGCCCTGTTTGGTCTGCAAACAGATCCATTCGATGTGGTGCTCTTCCGTCATGGGGTGTTCGACGCTGCCGACGGTTACCGTGACGATGTTACCATTCCTGACGATGACGGGGATGTGTTTCTCTTGGGAAGCCTCGACGGTATTTGGTATTATTTCCTGCATGGGTTCCCCACAGCAGACGACTTTTACGCCGCTTGGCCTGACATAGGTGATGATGTTACCGCAATGCCTGCAAATGAAAAATTTAAGATCCATGATTTTGAAGAATTAGTTTTCTCAAATATAATAATTATTTTTTAATTGCAAAAGCGGATGGTATTAAGCCGCAGGCAAATTGCAAACTGGAAGGTCTGTCACGCATGAAGTCCGCCGTGATATCTTTGACGGACCGGTTATTTCTTGTATTTGCGGAAAAGTCCGAAGATTGCGGAGCCGGAGCCGGACATGGCCGCATAGACTGCCCCTTCCTTGTATAGTTGCCGTTTGGTTTGCGCCAATTCGGGGTGGGCGGCGAAAACGGAGGGTTCGAAGTCGTTCGAGAGTATGCCTCGCCATGTTTCGGGTGGCGATTCGAGGATTTCATTCAGCGGCTCGATTTGACTCCGGCTCGAATCGCCGGTAATTAGGGTGGTTTTCCCGGCAGTTGCGGCAGCCGGGCGGGACGCCACGCAGCGGTAGGCTTCGGTAGTCGAGACGTGTATGGGCGAGGATACGATACGTATGTCGTATTCCGACAGGTCGATGTCGACAGGTTCGAGCATTTCTCCCCGGCCTCTGGCCAGCATGGGACGGTTATGGATGAAGAATGCGCAGTCGCTGCCGAGAATTGAAGCCAGGCCGGCCAGTTCTTCGGGCGAAAGGCCGATGCGAAAAATTTCGGAGATCATCCTCAAGGTGAAAGCGCCGTCGGCCGACCCTCCTCCGAGACCTGCTCCGGAAGGGATGTTTTTGTAGAGGTAGAGTTCCACAGGGCCGATTCCATATCTTTCGTTCATGACCTTCCACGCCTTGTAGCAGATGTTGTCGTGTTCGGGAATGGTTTGCGAAGCGTTTTCCCCAAGCGGCAGTCCATACGTCGTCACGTGTGTAGACGAATCGTGCGACGGCACTATTTCAAGAATATCCCGCAGGGTCCTGCAGGGATAGAATGCGGTCTCGATGTCGTGATAACCATCCCCGCGTACTCCGAAGACACGAAGTCCGAGGTTTATTTTGGCGTTCGGGTAGGTTACCATTATTCGCGGTCTTATTGTTTGCCGACGAAAACTATCCGCACTTGGAGTATCCGCAGTCCATGCAGACGAGGCAACCCTCCTGATAGACGAGGTTGTTGGAACCGCACTTTATGCACTTCCTGCCGGTCTTGTCGCGCGTTCCGTCGGGTATGTAACGTTTCAGGGCCCTTTCCACTCCGTTTTTCCATGTGTTTATGGTGTCGCTGTCGAGTTGCAGCCCCTGTACGAGGTTCAATATGTCGACTATCGGCATTCCGTTGCGGATAACGCCTGAAATCAGTTTGGCGTAATTCCAGAATTCCTTGTTGAACATGTGGGATATGCCTCCGACTACGCACGGGTAGCCGTAGGCATCCATGTAATGGAAGTCGTAGCGGGACTTGCCGGTATTTATGTCCCTTTCCTTAACGATCCAGCCGTGTTCGATCGACTGGGGAATATTGCGGGTCTCGCCGTCGACTATACCGGTGAATATTTCGTAAGGCTTATCGTTCATCTTTCCGACCAGGGCGATCCATTTTTCCGAACCGTTGCGAAAGCGGATCACATCGGCTTCAAGGGATTTCGGACGTATCTTCGGTTTGAGTACGGCTTCCTCCTTGCCGTCGTCCTTCGAGGCGGCAACCAAAACTCCGGCACGCGAACCTTCGCGATAGACGGTGACACCCTTGCAGCCTGATTCCCACGCGGTCTTGTAGACTTCGGCAACGAGATCTTCGGTAATGTTTTCCGGAAGGTTCACGGTTACCGAAATGCTGTGGTCGACCCATTTCTGGATCTCGCCCTGCATCTTCACCTTGGCTACCCAGTCTATGTCGTTCGAAGTGGCTTTATAATAAGGGGATTTCTTGAAAAGTTCGTCCATATCCGCCTGGGACATCTTCTTCACCTTCTCGGGGTCGTAACCCTGGATCCGTGCCCATTCGAGAAATTTCGGGTGGAATACGTAATATTCCTCCCAACTGTCTCCTGATTCGTCCTTGAAGGAGACAGTCGAATTGGCATCGCTCGGGTTGACTTTCTTGCGTCGCTTGTAATACGGCATGAAGACCGGTTCTATCCCGGAGGAGGTCTCGGTCATGAGCGAAACGGTGCCTGTAGGGGCTATGGTCAACATGGAAATATTACGCCTGCCGTATTTCACCATGTCGTCGTAGAGTTTGGGATCCTCGTTCTTTATGCGGAGGATCATCGGGTTGTTTACCTCCCTGGCGGCTTCGTAGATCGGGAACGGACCCCTTTCCCGTGCAAGTTCCACCGATTCCCCGTAGGCGGCCAATGCCAGGCTTTTCTGTACCCTGACGGCGAATTCGGTGGCTTCGTCGCTGCCGTAGCGTAGTCCGAGAGCGGCCAGCATGTCGCCTTCGGCGGTTATCCCGAGACCTGTCCTGCGACCTCCGAGGGATTTTTTCCTGATTTTTTCCCAAAGTTCCAGTTCGGTCCTCTTGATATCGAAATCTTCGGGATCAGATGTGACTTTGGCGATTATGGCCGCGATCTTTTCCATCTCGAGGTCCACCAGGTCGTCCATCATCCTTATGGCCTTGGTGACATGTTTCCTGAAGAGGTCGAAGTTGAAAGATGCATCTGGAGTGAAAGGCTTGTCCACGTACGAGTAGAGGTTCATTGCTATCAGGCGGCACGAATCGTACGGGCAGAGAGGAATTTCTCCGCAGGGATTCGTGGAGATCGTGCGATAACCCTTGTCCGCATAGCAGTCGGGAATTGATTCGCGGAGCACGGTATCCCAGAAGAGAACCCCTGGTTCGGCCGATTTCCATGCGTTATGTATGATCTTGCGCCACAAATGGTTGGCATCTATCTCCTTTACCACCTTGGGTTTGTCTCCGTAAACCGGGAACTGTTGCCTGTAGGGCTTGCAGTTTATGGCGGCGCGCATGAATTCGTCGTCGACCTTTACGGAAACATTGGCTCCGGTTATCTTGCCCTGTTCCAGTTTCGCATCTATGAATGCTTCCGAATCGGGATGCTTTATGGATATGGTCAGCATCAATGCGCCGCGGCGGCCATCCTGAGCTACCTCGCGTGTACTGTTCGAATAGCGTTCCATGAATGGCACGACCCCGGTCGACGTGAGTGCGCTGTTCAGGACGGGCGTCCCTGCGGGACGTATGTGGGACAGGTCGTGTCCCACTCCGCCGCGGCGCTTCATCAGCTGGACCTGCTCCTCGTCGATCTTCATGATGCCGCCGTAGGAATCCGCCGGATGTTCGTTCCCTATGACAAAGCAGTTCGACAGCGACGCCACCTGGAAATTGTTGCCGATTCCGGCCATGGGGCTTCCCTGCGGTATTATGTATTTGAAATTCTTAAGCAATCCGAATATCTCCTCTTCGGGCATCGGGTTCTTGTAGGTCCCTTCGATTCTTGCGAATTCTTTTGCGAGGCGGTGATGCATGTCTTCGGGACTTTTTTCGTAAAGATTGCTTTGGGAATCCTTCATCGCGTACTTGTTTATCCACACCGAAGCGGAAAGATCGTCTCCGTTGAAGTACGCTTTGGCCGATTCCAAAGCCTCGTCATAGGTATATTTCTTCATATCAGTACTGAAACTGTATATTTATTTTCGTTAAAGTGACAACTATCATCCGGAATGTTTCGACATTCCGGATGATAACCGTACGGTATGCAATTTAGCACTAAAAAGTGAACCGCATGCCTAAAGTTATACACATAATATTAACAACAATTCTTGCTGCAGTTCCTGCAAGAGGAGAATTCGCCTCTCAGCCGGCTGTCCACCAGGGATTCCATCCTCAGTCGCAGTTCCCTGCTCGAGATACCTTCCAGAACGCCGTTTGCGAAAGCTTTCTGCTGTAATAGTTGAGCCTCGTGGAGGGAAATGCCGCGCGAGCGCATATAGAACAGCTCGTCTTCGTTCAGCCTTCCCACGGTAGCTCCGTGGCTGCACTTCACGTCGTCCGCATAGATTTCCAGCTGGGGCTTGGTATGGACCTTTGCATAGTCGGAGATCAGCAGGTTGTGGTTGGCCTGGTAGGCATTTGTCTTCTGGGCATCCTGTGCCACTCTTATCAGTCCGTAGAAATCCGCTATTGCCTTGTCGTCGAGAATGTATTTGAAAAGCTGGTTGCTGTTGCAATTCGGCTTGTAATGTTCCATTAGGACCTCCGTATCCATGTGCTGTTCCCCGTCGGCGAGGCACAGCCCCTTGAGGTTGCAATCGATATGCTCCCCGTTCAGGTTTACCTTCAATTTGTTGGAAATCTTCCCTCCGTGAAGGGAGATGAATATCATCTTCAGGGCGGAGCCTTCCTCCATGTTTATCGTATAATCGGTCAGATGTACCGAACGGTTGTTCTCGTTCTGCATCACCGTTATGTCTGCGTTGGCGCCGCGCCTGACATTGATTTCGCACCGTTCCCTCGTAAGGAACCTGTCGGGGGTGAACGTATGCGAACAGAGCAGGAGCTTTTTCGAGCAATCCTCCCCGAATTCTATGCTGCTCGCAGTATCGAGTTCGATCGCCCCTCCGTCATCCGCCTTCTCCGAGGGGGCGCAGGACATGCAGATTCCGGAAATCTTGCCCGATTCCCCCGTCGTTCTTACGAAGATGACCTGGAGCATCGTGTCGTCGCATTCGCCCTTCGGGAAAGAGAGTGCCAGAGGCCCCCCCTCGTTGCCTTGTATATGGCCGTTGACGACGTAAACCTGCCTGGTGCCTTTCATTGGTATCTTGCAGATGAATCCGTGGTTCGCCTTAGGGGCGAGCAAATAGTTACTTTCCATTTTTTGATCCGGATTCTTCAATTATCCAGTCGTAGCCGCGTTTCTCTATGTCTAGAGCCAGTTCGCGCCCGGCCGTCTTTATTATTCTACCGTCGTGGAAAACATGTATGAAATTCGGTACGATGTAGTCCAGCAGGCGTTCGTAGTGTGTTATAACTATCATGGAATTTTCCTTGGTGCGGAGCTTGTTCACACCGTTGCCCACGATCCTCAGGGCGTCAACGTCGAGCCCCGAGTCGGTTTCGTCGAGGATGGCGAGCCTGGGCTCCAACATCGCCATCTGGAAAATCTCGTTGCGTTTCTTTTCCCCGCCCGAGAATCCGACGTTCACGCCGCGCGATGAGAAGCTGCTGTCCATCTCCACATAAGCCATTTTGGCTCGCATGAGCTTAAGGAATTCGGCCGGTCCGAGCGGAGGGAGGTTCTTGTGCTTCCGCTGTTCGTTTATCGCCGCTTTCATGAAATTCACATTAGATACCCCCGGGATTTCGGTCGGATATTGAAACCCGAGGAAGATCCCGAGCCAGGAACGTTCCTCCGGCTTCATTTTCAGAAGGTCCTGGCCTTCGAAGGTTATGCTTCCCTCGGTGACCGCGTAGGTGTCGCGTCCCGCTATGACCGCCGAAAGGGTACTTTTGCCGGAACCGTTTGGCCCCATTATCGCGTGCACTTCGCCCGGGTTGATTTCGAGGTTTACCCCCTTGAGGATTTCCTTGTCGCCTACCGAGGCGTGCAGATTATTGATTGTCAGCATTGACATATTTTTATTGTTTGATGTCGGCCGCTTTGGCGGTCGTCGTAAGGTTATCGTTTTTATACTCTTTTCTCCATCCTGTGAATCCGAAGATTGCTAGAATCAGGTAG